>CAVZXY010000011.1:0-79827 GCA_963779345.1 uncultured Alphaproteobacteria bacterium
ATAAAGACTGGCTGCAGCGACAAGGCGGGGCCAATTGATTTCCCCGAACGACGGCCGCCACCTGCCGCTTGCAAGGGCGGCGAGCGGCACTAACGATGTGCTATGCGACAAATGATGCCACTCGGCGATACCGTGGATGCGCCGATTCCGGGCATCGATCGCCAGCATGCCCAAGAGGCTGAACACGCCAAAAAAGCCAAAGAGCAGGATATGGGCGAGATCGCCGTTGGGCACTCCATGGGCAATCGCCCAAAGTGCTGGGGCCCACAGCATTGGGTGCCCGCGTGACGCCCGCGATGCCTGGATGATCCGGTTCGAAGGCTTCATCGTTGTTAGATGCGATGGATAGCGGATTAGGCGCAGCTATACCGAATGCGAAAAGCAAGCAATCGGCATTACGATATTCGGAAGCCAGATTTGTCACGGAGAGAATTTCCACACCGCCACGTAAGGAGCGCGGTCAGCCGCTACGATGAGCCAACTGAAAAGGACAATCGAGGGTACCGAATAAACCGCCAAATAGATTGTTTTCCCGATATGGCGGATAAGCCATTCGCGAATGGTAAGACGGACCGGAATGATATGGTTCAGGAAGAACAGAACGAATGCAATGAAAAATTCAGTCCAACCCGTCAACAGCCCAATCATGCCGATGATATCCCGTCGATTCTCTCATACCGCAGATTGTGGTGGCCATATGCTTATTGTCGCAAATATATTCTCAAGAGGTTGAGTTGCAGGAAGGTCAGAACAAGAATCGTGTTTCCGGCCCAGGCCACGGTGAGGAAGCGTGCGAGCGTACTCCAAAGTTTTTCGTTGGTATTGCTTGCGCATCGCCATACCGAGACGAGGATCCAGGCCGTGTAGGCGGCGAAGCAAGGCAGGAGAACCTGCCGCAGCGCGATGCGACCATCATAAAACGCGACGACATAGAGGGCGACAATCGTAACGCTGGTGGCAACCCCGTAAACCCAGAATACTTTCCAGAGCGGTTCTTCGCCGCGCCATGCCCGAACCTCCGCAGCGAAAAAGTCGGTGATAAATTTTATGACCATTGGTCCAGTCGCCCGCGCCATTCTCTGCTCTAAACGAAGAAGCCCCGGCGTTAGGCCGGGGCTCCCCGTGTGGCAACGGCTGGAAAGGGGCAAACCAAACCAACCGTTCCCGGCACTCAAACTCAGCGATCAATTCGCGGCGATCCGCGGTGGCTAAAACGCCTCTTCATTCATCACATAAGCCGTGTAGAGTTGCTCTTCGGTGTCGCTCTCCATGCTGTCCTGCAGGAGCGGAATAAGGACGCCTTCTTCTTTTTGGGCGTGGGTCGCCAGTTGCTCGGCGAGTTGGCGGGCCAGCGGGCGGAACTCGTTCCAGGCAGGCGGCGTAAATCCGGAGGCCGCCGCAGCGCGCGCCATTGCGATGATGCGCGCACCGAGACTCTTGATTTGCGCGTGTTCGGCCGTCAGAAGCTGCCCCATTTCCGAGTCGCCGGATTGGGCAAAATAATCGAACAGATATTTTTCTTCGAAGCCGAAGTGGCGCCAGATCTCGTTCTCGAACGCCACGGCGAGGTCGATCAACAGCGCCCGCGCCGCGCTATCGGTCGCTTCGGGCGGCTTGCCGTTGGCAACGAAGCGCTCCAGTTTTTCCAGCAGCGCGAGCGTCGCCATGTGCTCATCATGCAGCTTCTGGCAAACGCGATTTGAATACATCATTGCGTTTCGAGCTCCAGGGTCTCGCCGCGCATGGCTTTCGTCAGCCGCAATGCCTGCACGCGCTGGCGTAGAATCTCGTTGCGCATCGCCGCCACGTGCAGCGTGATGAACAGAAGGACAAACGCCAGCGCCATCAGCAACAGTGGCGTCCGGATCGACGCGTGAAACATTGGCACAGCAATGCCACCCAGCGTGGCCCGCTGATGCAAGGTGTTCCACCACAAAACCGAATACCTGATCACCGGCAGCATCGCCGCGCCGGCGAGGATCAAAACCGCTGCGAGCCGCGCCACGCGGGCGAGGTGCTCTTCGGTCCAGTACAGCGCGATCAGGCCGAGATACATCAGAAACAGCACCAGCACCGATGTCTGTCGCCCATCCCACACCCAATATGTTCCCAGCATCGGCCGTTCCCACAGCGAGCCGGTGACCAGGCACAGAAACGTGAAAGCGGCTCCGATCGGCGCGGCGGCTTTGGCTGCAGCATCGGCCAGCGGATGCCGCCAGATCAGCGTGACGATGGCGGCAACGCTCATCACGCCCCAGATCAAGGTGATCAACCACGCGGAGGGGACGTGCAGGAACATGAGCTGCACGGTGGCGCCCTGCTGGAAATCGTCCGGCGCCTTGAACATCTGGACCAGGCCGATCAAAAACGCGAACGCTGTCACCCCGACTAGCCACGGCAGCAGGCGGGTGGTGAGCGAGAGAAAGCGGCTTAGGCTGGCGAAATCAGGCATGGGCACTTTATTGCCGTTACACTTAACCGCTTACATGCTGGCTTTAGGGAATCGCTTGACGATGATCAACAATACTTCGAATTCCCATGCGGCAATTTGGCTTTACTTAAATCGCTTATTGGATTGACTTAGATGTAATCGCAACTTGATCTTTATCAAGTTTGATATAGTGGCCTCGTCTTAGGGTACCAGCGTTCGTGACAACATCCGAAATTCGGAGATCACCGTGCGTCAATCCGATTGGAAGCTCATCCGCGCGTTGCCGCTGTTTTGCGACATGAGCGAAGCGAATTTCGAGAAACTGGTGGGCGCCGCGTTTCTGCAGCGCTTTCCTTCGCACACCACGCTGATCAACGAAGGCGATCTGCCGGACTTTCTGCATATCGTGGTCGAAGGGTCGGTCGAGATGTTTAGCGCCCATAACGGGCACGAAACTACGATCGACATCATGCGGCCGGTGACCACGTTCATCCTGGCGGCGGTGATCCGCGACGAGCCTTATCTTAAGTCGGCACGCACCCTCTCGCCGGCGCAGATCCTGATGATTCCGGCGCAAACCGTGCGCGACGTGTTCGGGCGCGATGCCGCTTTCGCGCGCGCCATCGTCAATGAATTGGCCGAACGCTACCGCGCGGTGGTGCGTTCGCTGAAGAACGAAAAGCTGCGCACCAGCGCCGAACGGCTGGCGAACTGGATTCTGCAGGCCGATGCCCAGCAGGGCCACCGGCACAGCGTCGAATTGGCATTCGACAAGCGCACGTTGGCCTCGCGCCTGGGGATGACTCCGGAAAACCTGTCGCGCAACCTGGCAATGCTGGCGAAATATGGCGTGAAGACCGCCGGCCGCGATATCCTCATCGAGGATTCATCGGCGTTGGAACGCTTCGCCAAGCCCAATGCGCTGATCGACGGCTAGCGGGCGCCGCGACGCCTCCGTGCGGGGCGTCGCTTTCGCGTCTGGTGCAGGTTTTACATTTTCTGGATGCCAGCCTGTTTTATAAGGCGTGGCGGCGTATTTCGACTGTATCCCCCTGGCTCTGATTTTGTCTTGCCGCGACGCGAGTGTCGCGAGGCGCCCCCTAGCGCGGTGCGGCGTGATGGTCCGTATCCAAACACGTTCACCAAAAGTCGGCCAGCTTGACCGATCAGCAGAACTAGAGAACAATAATTAAACAAACTGTCCACAATGAGGACAAACCGCCGTGGCCCATTCAACCGTTGTTAAATCCGCTATTTCCGACGATCCGGAGCGATCGGCTGTCAAAAGTCTGCGCAAGGCGCTGACCGTGCTGAACACGGTTGCAAGCGCCGACCGGCCGCTGACGGTCGCGGAGGTGGCGATCAATGCAGGCATCGCGCGACCGACCGCTTATCGCTTTGTGCAAACACTGGTTGCGGCCGGCTACCTCACGCAAAGTTCGTCCGACGGACGATTGTCGGTGGGCTTTGCCGTCCTGCCGCTGGCGTCGAGCCTGCTCGACCGCAACAGGATGCGGGTCGCGGCGCTCCCGCACCTGCAGAGCCTCGCGCAGCAAACCGGCGAGCGCGCCAATCTCGGCGTGCTCTACCGCGATCGCGTGATGTATGTCGCCGGCGTCGAAAAGCCGGCGCTGCCGACGATCTATTCCCGCTTCGGCAAGAGCGCGCCGGCGCATTGCTCATCGCTCGGCAAGGCGATCCTCGCCTACCTTTCCGAAGCGGAGCTGCGCGCGCTGCTTGCGCGCAAGCCGCTCGTCGCCCTCACGCCGACCACCATCACCAATCCCGCCGCCTTCGCCAAAGAGCTTGAGGAGACGCGCGAGCGCGGCTATGCGATCGACCGGGCCGAGCACGCGCCTGGCTCAAGCTGCGTCGCCGCGCCGATCTTCGATGCCAACAACCGGCCGATCGGCGCCATTGGCGTCAGCGGCCGCGATCTCGATCCGCTCATCAAGCATCAGGATCTGGTGCGGCACACCGCCGAAGTCATCTCCCACCACCTGCTGTAGTCGTCTTAATCTCAAACGAAACCGAAGGCCGGACACGCCATGGACAAGCTGATCATTACTGTTGCCTGCGATTCGAGGACGTCTTACCCGATCAATCATTATTGCCCGCCGCAGGAGGATATCGAGGGCGTCGCGCAACAGTATCTCGATGGCATCAAAGCCGGCGCGGCGATCGCCCACATCCACGGTATCCGCACGCTCGAAGAAACCATGCAGCCCGACGGCCGGCAGGTCTCGCGCATGAATCAGGAAGGCTGGAAACGGCTCAACGATGCGATCCTGTCGCGCAGCGAGCCGGTGATGCAGTTCGGCGTCGCCAGTGCGCGCATCGAGGAGAAGGTGAAGCTGATGGGGCTCGGCCCCGACATGATGGCGGTCGCCTTCAACGCGCACGACGAATATTTCAATCCCGATCCGCAATTCCCGCCCAAGCGCATGATGGCGATCCATCCGGTCGAGGAATTGCTCGCTTACGCCAAGGCCGCCGATGAGCACAAGGTGAAGCTCGAAGTCGAATGTTTCACCACCGGCGCGTTCTGGAATCTCGAATTCGTTCGCAAGCACGGCGGCTATCTGAAGGAGAAGGCCTACACCACGTTGTTCCTCGGCTGGCCGGGCGGCACCTGGACGCCGGCGACCGAGAAGGCGCTCATTTATATGGTCGACCACCTGCCGCAGAACTGCATCTGGAACGTCAGCGTCATGAACCCGCAGAAGCAATGGGACCTGCTGGCGCTCGCTGTGTCGCTCGGCGGCCACGTGCGCGTCGGCTACGAGGACAACCCGTATATCGCGCCTGGCGAACTCGCCAAGAACAATGCGGTGCTGGTCGAGCGCATGGTGAAGATCGCGCAGGGGCTCGGCCGCGATATCGCGACGCCGAAGGAGGCGCGCAAAATCCTCGGCCTCGCCAAGCAGTGAACGACGAACACGGGGGCGCCTGCTGGTGCAGCCTCGGAAAGCGTTTTGCGTGACTGGGTATGACACGATCATCGTCGGCGCCGGCTCGGCCGGTTGCGTGCTGGCCAACCGGCTGTCGGCGCAATCGGCGCGATCGGTGCTGCTGATCGAGGCCGGCCGCGACACCGCGCCGGGGCAGGAGCCGGCCGATGTTCTCGATACTTTCGCCTCGTCTTATTACAACAAGTCCTACATGTGGCCGAGCCTCAAAGCCCATTGGCGCACGCGCGACAACTCGCCGGAAACCATCTTCGACCAGGGCCGCATCATGGGGGGCGGCTCCAGCGTCATGGGCATGGTCGCGCTGCGCGGTACGCCGGCCGATTACGACGGCTGGGCGGAGCAAGGCGCCACGGGCTGGGGCTGGAACGAGGTCTTGCCTTTCTTCCGCAAGCTCGAGACCGACACCGATTTCCGCGGCGAGCTGCACGGCGACAGCGGTCCCGTTCCCATCCGCCGTACGCTGAGCGAGCAATGGCCGCCACTGACGCGCGCCATCGATCGTTACGCACGCGAACGGCAGATGCCGCACATCGCCGACATGAACACCGATTTCCGCGACGGCCACGGCTCGCTGCCGATGAGCAGCACGCCGCAGCGGCGCGCGTCGACGGCGATGAGCTACCTCGATGCACCCGTGCGCGCCCGCAAGAACCTCTCGATCATGACCGGCGCGACGGTCGATGCGCTGACCTTCGACGGTAAGCGGGTTGTCGGCGTGACGGTGACCGTCGATGACGTCCGCCAAGATATTAAGGCCGGCGAGATCATCATCTGCGCCGGCGCTATTCACTCGCCGGCCATTCTGCTGTGCGCCGGCATCGGCCCGGCGGCGGAGTTGCGCGCACTCGGCATCGATGTCGTCGCCGATCTGCCCGGCGTCGGCCGCAACCTGCAGAACCATCCGATCGTCTTCGTCGGCGCGCATCTGCGCCGCGGCGCGCGCCAGCCGGCATCGTTGCGGCCGCACCCGATTACCTGCCTGCGCTATTCCTCCGGCCTTGCGGCCGAGGTGCCGAGCGACATGTTCATCGCCGGCCACAGCAAGTCGTCGTGGAGCGCGCTCGGCGCGCAGATCGCCAATTTCTATGCCGCAATCTTCAAGCCGGCCTCGCGCGGCCGCATCACGCTGAAGTCGGCCGTGGCCAGCGAACCGCGCATCGAGTTCAATTTCACCGGCGAAGAGATTGACCTCAAGAGGCTGATGGACGGTTTCCGCCGCATGATCGCGCTGGCGTCAAGCGATTCCGTGCGCCCGCTTTGCACCACGATGTTCCCGGTGCGCTTTATCGACAAAATCCGCAAGCTCAACCAGCTCAATCGCGCCAACGCGATCAAGGCCGCGCTCGTCGCCGGCGCGCTCGACGCCGTGCCGGCGCTGGCCGATATCGTGTTCGGGCAGTTGACTGATCGCCGCATCGATCTCGCCACCCTTGTCAATGACGACACCGCACTAGCCGAGCACGTGCGCAACAACGTAGCGGGGACGTTTCACGTCTGCGGCACCTGCCGCATGGGCCACGCCGACGATGCCGAAGCCGTAGTTGACAATCAGGGCCGCGTTCGCGGCATCGGCGGGCTGCGCGTCGTCGATGCCTCGATCATGCCGGCGATCACGCGCGGCAACACCAATATCCCCACCATCATGCTGGCCGAAAAGATCGCCTCGGCTATGGCGATGTGACCCGGAGCGCCGATGTCCAAAGTCCGTACCGTCGATTCGCACACGCATATCCTCACCGAGGAGGCGATGCGGCTCATCGCCGAGGAGTCGCCGAGAGTCGCGCCGGTGGTCAAAGACCGCGGTACGCCGAAGGCGGTCCTCGAAATCGACGGCAAGGTGATACAGGATCCGATGCCGAGCGAAATCTGGGACGTCGGCCTGCGCCTGCGCGACATGGACGCCAACGGCGTTGACGTGCAGGTGTTGTCGCCGACGGTGTTCACCTTCTTCTACCATCAGGAGCCGAAGCTAGCGCTCGCTTGTGCGGCGATCCAGAACGAGAAGATCACCAACGTCGTCAAGCGCCAGCCCGACCGTTTCATCGGCCTCGGCTGCGTGCCGCTGCAGGCGCCGGAACTCGCCGCCGCGGAACTGCGCCGCGCCATGACCAAGCTCGGTCTGCGCGGCGCCATGATCGGCACCAACGTCAACGGCCGCAATCTCGACGACCCAGCGCTCGAAACATTCTGGGCCGCGGCGGAGGACCTTGGCGCCTTCATCTTCATCCATCCGCATGGCGGCATCGCTGGCGAGCGGCTGTCTTCGTACTATATGAAAAACTTCGTCTGGCTGCCGTTCGACACCACGATCGCCGCCGCCAGCCTCGTGTTCGGCGGCGTCTTGGAGCGGTATCCGAAGTTGAAAATCTGCCTGGCGCATGGCGGCGGCTTCGTGCCCTACCAGGCCGGACGTTTCCAGCATGCCTATGACGTGCGCCCGGAAGCCAAGGTGAACCTGCCGAATGGTCCGGCGGCATCGCTCGCCGGCTCCACTACGACACCATCCTGCATGCGAAATCCGCGCTCGAATTCCTTGTCAGCGAGGCGGGCGCCGATCGCGCCCTGCTCGGCAGCGACTATCCGTTCGACATGGGCAACCTCGATTGCGTCGCGCGTGTGCGCGCGACGGCGCTCGATCCGGCGGCGCGCGATTTGATCCTCGGCGGCTACGCAAAGTCATTGCTCGGCGAGGGCGCACATGCTTGAGCGCCGGCTCGGCACGACGGATGTCCGCGTGTCCGCGCTTGGGCTCGGCTGCAACAATTTCGGCATCCGCACCGATCTGCCGCAGGCGCGCAACATCGTCGCCGCGGCGCTCGATGTCGGCATCACGTTTTTCGACACCGCCGACGTCTACGGCCTGCGCGGCGGCTCCGAGACCATTCTCGGCGAGGTGCTGGGTGCGCGCCGCAGGAACATCTTTCTGGTCAGCAAGTTCGGCGTCGCCATGGACGACGAGGGCAAGCTCAAGGGCGGCTCGGCCCGCTACGTGGCGAGCGCGATCGAGGCAAGCCTCAAGCGGCTGAAGACCGATTGGATCGACCTTTATTATTATCATCGTCCCGACCCGGCGACGCCGCTCGAGGAGACGCTGCGCGCGCTCGAGGCGCTGATCGCCCAAGGCAAAGTGCGCTACATCGGTTGTTCCAACATGACGCCGGCGCAACTCGCCGAATCGCAGCGCATCGCCCGCGACAACGGCCTGCACCGCTTCATCGTCGCCCAGGATCACTACAACTTACTGTCGCGGCAGATCGAGGCCGACCTCATTCCCGCGCTGCAGGCGCAGCAGTTGGCGCTGATCCCTTACTTCCCGCTGGCCAGCGGCATGTTGACCGGAAAATACGCCGCCGGCGCTCCGGTCCCACCGGATTCGCGCATGAGCCACAAGCGATACGCGGACCGGTTCTGTAACGACGAGAATTTCCACATTGTCGAGGCGCTGCGTACGTTCTGCACCGCGCGCAACCGCACGCTGGTTGAGTTGGCCTTCGGCTGGTTGTTATCAAAACCCGTAGTCGGCTGTGTGATTGCGGGGGCGAGCGCGCCGGAGCAAGTGTATCAGAACGCGGCGGCGATTGGCTGGCAGCTCAGCGACGCCGAAATGGCGGAAGTGAACCGTCTCTCGGTCAAGCAGAAGGCGGCATAGAGAAGCACACAAGCGGTAAAGCAGATCAAGATCGCCGTAAGGCGGCATAACAAACAGGCAAAACCTTGCAGGAAGAAACCCATGTCCATTGTCTCTTCGGCGCTCAACGTCTTCCGAACTAGTCGCGCCGTAACAGCACTCTTTGCCGTCGCGGCACTCGCCACGATTCCGCTTGGCAGCGCGCGCGCCGAATATCCCGATCATCCCGTGACCATCATCGCTTGTTTCCCGGCCGGCGGCGGCACCGATCTTGCCGCGCGCATGATCCATGTGGAACTAGGCAAGGCGCTCGGCCAGCCGGTGATCATCGAGAACCGCGGCGGCGCCGGCGGCTCGATCGGCACCGGTGTCGTCGCCCGCGCAACGCCGGACGGCTACACGCTGCTCGTCTGCTCAAGCGCCTTCGTGGTCAACCCGAGCCTCTACCAGAAGGTGCCCTACGACCCATTCAAGGATTTCGCCCCGATCATGGTGATTGGCGCGTCGCCGAACGTGTTCGTCGTGCCGGCGCAATCCAAGATCCAGTCGATGAAGGAGTTGATCGCGCAGGCCAAGGCCAATCCGGGCAAGATGAACTGGACCAGCCCCGGCGTCGGCACCACGCCGCAACTCGCCGGCGAATTGCTGAAGATCAAGGCCGGCCTCGACATGCAGCATATTCCCTATGCCGGCGCCGGCCCTGCCAATACCGCCGCGCTGGGCGGCCTGGTCGACTTTTACGTGGCCAATTACGGCTCGCTCACCGGTCTGTTGAGCAGCGGCAAGGTGCGCCCGATTGCGGTGACGTCGAAGACGCGCTGGCCCGATCTAAAGGATGTGCCGACCCTCGACGAACTCGGCATCAAGGACGCCGAATCCGACACTTTCCAGGGCCTGTTCGCGCCGGCGGGAACGCCGAAGCCGATCGTCGACCGGCTGGCCAAAGAAGTCGGCAAGATCCTCGCCGAGCCCGAGATGAAGGCGAAATACGTCAAGCTCGGCCTGCCGGTGCTGGCCGAAGGTCCTGAAGTGTTCGCCGCCCGCATCAAGCGCGAGGTGCCGATGTATAAGGAAGTCATCGACAAGGGCGGCCTGCAGATCAAGAACAAGTAATCCGCGGGCGGTTTAACGCTGTGCGATCTCGACGATGCGGCCGGTCTTGGCCGATTGCACGCAGGCGTCGAACACCGCCATGCCGTGCAAGACGTCGTCGATGCCGACCGGGTAGGGGCGCTTGTCGCGGATCGAGCGCGCGAACTCGACGAGCTCGGCGCGCAACATGTTGAAGCCGCTGTGGTCGACGAGATGGTCGGGCGGCGCCAGCACCGGGCCGGTCGGCGCCTGTTGCGACATCGGCACGAAACGGAACTGCTGCAGCGCGGCACCGCGCACCTCCGCCAGCCCGCCCGAGCCGTAAGCGGCGAAGCTGAAATTAGTGGCGGTCGCGACCGAGCAGAAGATCGTGCCGGTGGCGCCGTTCGCAAACCGCATCAAGACGGTGGTGGTGTCGTCGGCCGAGCCATCGCCGTGCAGCCCGGTCACGCATTGTAAGTCGCGCACGCGGCCGGCAAACTCGATCATCAGGTCGAGCGCGTGCAGGCCGACCGCGGTCATGGCGCCGGCCGGCGCTTCGTCGGGATCGGCGCGCCAGTTTTCCGGCGCAATGAAGCTCTGCGTGCTGGTGGTGTGCTGGGCGACCATGCCGACGATCTTGCCCAGTCGGCCGTCGCGCAGCCGCTCGCGTATTTCTCCGAACGAGGGGTGAAAGCGCCGGCAGTAACCGACCGCGAGCGTCACCCCGGCCTTGCGCGCGGCCTCGACCGCGACCGCCGCACTCGCATGGTCGAGCGTGATCGGTTTTTCAACAAGGATGTGCTTGCCCGCCGCCGCGGCTTGCGCGATCTGCCCGGCGTGCTGGCTGTGCGGCGTCGCCAGCACCACGGCGTCGATCGACGGATCAGACAAAATCGCCGCGAAATCGTCGACCAGGCGCACGTTTTTGTCGCGGCAAAAATCCTCTGTCTTGGCGCGCGTGCGCGTATGAGCAGCCACAAAACGAATGTCGTCAGTCGCGCCGTGCACCGAATTCACCAGCGAACGTCCCCAACGGCCCAATCCGATGATGGCGGCGCGAATCATGTCGTTGCTTTGTGCAGGGCTGGCGTCACGGTGCGGAAATGCTAACGTGATGCCGCGCCCGCTACAACTTTTTAAAACGACGCTCAGCCACCCGGAATGACGATGTTCAACAACGCGGCGATCATCGGCGTCGGCCAGTCAGCCTATACGCGGCGTCCGCAATCCGGACAGACGACGCACACCTTCATCCGCGACGCCATCGTCGCGGCGTTGCAGGACGCCGAAATCGACGCCGGCGACATCCAGGGCATGGCGGTGACGTCGTTCTCGATCGCGCCCGATACCGCGGTCGATCTCGCCTGGAGGCTCGGCCTGTCGCTGCGCTGGCTGCTGCAGGACACCAACGGCGGCTCGTCGTCGATGAACATGCTCGGCCACGCGCTGCGCGGGGTCGAGACCGGCGCGGCCTCGCCGATCCTCGTCGTTGCCGGCGACGCGACCGGGCTTGGCGGTTACGCCAAAATCGCCGCGAATTACAATATTGCCACGCGCGAACATCTGGCGCCGCTCGGCCATGGCGGGCCGAACGGCGTCTATTCGCTGGTGACGACGCGGCAGATGAACAAATACGGGCTCAAGAAATCCGACTACGGCCACATGGCCATCGCGCAGCGCGCCTGGGCGGCGAAGAATCCATTCGCGGTCTACCGCGAGCCGCTGACGATGGAGGAATATCTCGCGACGCCGATGGTGGCCGATCCGCTGACGCGCTACGACTGTGTGCCGGTCGTGGCCGGCGCGCAGGCCATCGTCCTCGCGCATCCCGACCGCTGCCCCAAGGGCCGCGCGCCGGTGCGCGTGCGCGCCATCCGCAACAGCTTCAATTACGACAACCAGGAAGGCGACGGGTTGCAGACCGGCATCAGCACTTTTGCCGACGAACTTTGGAAGGCGGCTGGTGCGCGCCCAGATGACATCGATGTCGCCAGCATCTATGACGACTATCCGGCTATGGTGCTGGCACAGCTCAACGATCTCGGCATGATTTCCGATCATGACCTCGCGACATTTGCCCGCCGCGACATCGGCGAAAAGCGAAAACCGATCAACACCTGGGGCGGCATGATGTCGGCCGGCCAGCCGGGCGGGCCGGCCGGCGGCCTCAACGGCATTTCCGAAGCGGTGCTGCAACTGCAGCATCGCGCCGGCGAGCGGCAGGTGAAGGGCGCGCGCCGCGCGGTGACCACCGGCTACGGCATGACGCTCTATCGTTACGGCGGCACCGCCGCGGCGGCCATCCTGGAGCGCGTGGAATGAGCGAGGGCGTCGGCATCTGGCGCTGCAACGCCTGCGGCGCGGCCTATTTCCCTGAGCGGCTGCTGTGCGCGCGCTGTCACGGCCACGACTTCGCGACGGACCGCGTCACCGAGGGCGTGGTCGAGGAGATCACCGTCATCCACCACGTACTCGGGCAAGCCGATTGGCAGCCGCACCGTCTCGCCAATGTGCGCGCGGTGAACGGCCCGCGCATGACAGTCGGCCTGCGCGACAAGTCGGGGCCGGGCACGGTCATCACGTTGTTCGAAGAGGGCACAGCGCCGTTCGGTGCCGCCAAGCAACCGTAGCTATTCCGCCGCCTGCGCTGCTGCTTTCGGCCGTGCGTTGCACGCGACGCCGTTGGCGAGGAACTGTCCGATCGTCTCCGCCGAATAACCGAGTTGGCGCAATATCTCTTCCGAATGTTCGCCCAGCATCGGCGCTGGGCGCTCCATAGTCGGGCCGTCGTGGTCGAGCAGGATCGGATTGCGCACCGCGCGCATCGATCCAAGACGCGGATGCTCGACGTCTTTCACCACGCCGCGCGCGACAATGTGCGGGTCGTCGAACACCTGTTTGAAATTGTTGACGCAGGCGCAGGGCACGCCCGCTTCCATCAAGGCTGCCTCGATCTCCTGCGAGTTCCGCGCGCAAACCGCCGGCTCGACCACCGCCATCAGCGCGTCTTCATTGGCTTTGCGGCTCGCGTAGGAAGCATAGCGCGGATCGTCGATATGCGCCTCAAGGCCGAGCACTGTCATCAGATTCTTGAACAATTGGTCGTTGGGCGTGCCGATGGCGAGGTAGCGGCCGTCCTTGCATTCGAACAACTGGTACGGCGCGTTGAGCCGGTGCTTGTTACCGAGCGGCTGCGGCACCTTGCCGGACTCAAGATAATCCGCCGCCTCCCAAGCCGAGGCGGCAATCGCGGTCTCGACCAGCGACACGTCGGCGACGAAGCCTTCGCCGGTGCGGCCGGCGCCGACCAGTCCGGCGAGCGTCGCGTAAGTGGCGAACAGCGCACCGAACACGTCGGCGGTTTGCACGCCCGGCCGCATCGGCATTTTGCCCGGCTCGCCGGTCACCGACAGCATGCCGGAGAACGCTTCGATGATCAGGTTGACGCCGGCGCGTCTGCGGTAAGGCCCGCTCTGCCCGAAGCCGGAAACGGACGTGTAGATGATGCGCGGATTGACCGCTTTGACCTGCGCGCCGCCGAGCCCGAGCTTGTCCAGCGCGCCCGGACGATAGGCTTCGATGAAGGCGTCGGACTGTGCCACGAGCTTCAAGAGAATTTCGGCGGATTCCGGCCGCTTGAGATCGAGCACCAGACTGCGCTTGTTGCGATTGAGCGCGACAAAGCTGACGCTTTCGCCGTTGCGGATCGGCGGCGTCGCTCGCGCCATATCGCCTTTCGGCGGCTCGACCTTGATGACGTCGGCGCCCATGTCGGCGAGCAGCGTTCCGCACAACGGCCCGGCGATGAAATTGGCGAGCTCGATCACTTTGATGCCGGCGAGCGGCTTTGCCATGGACGTTTCCTTGCTCGCACGAATTTGAAAATGATGCCGTCACTATATCGATAACGCGGCGACGCGCGCAACGTGTCCGCCATGTGAACATGGCGCTGTGGGCGCGACGTGCTCCACGTCCGACGAAGGGCTCCACTCCATGCACTGTCGAATTTTCACAAAAAGGAGAACTCGCAACGGGTGAGGGCGAGCTATGATGAAGCGCGAATGGTCGGCGCTCGCCGGCTCGCGGAATGGTCGGATCGCACATCGCCATCGTCGTGTACTTCGCGCCATCGGATTGAATATTCGCGGTGCAGACCGAAGGCTCGGGCCGAGGCAGCTGCGCCCCGGCCGCTTTGCGCTAGATCAAGACCAAATCCCCGCCATTCGATTAGCCTGCCGCGCATGCGCTCCGTATGGACGCTCCATCTTACGTAGGGGGATGTCATGTCCAACACGTATGACGCCGACCACCGCTGGCAGAACATGTGCGCCATGCTCGATCGGCTCGGTTTGGACGCGTCGGAACTTGCCCACGGCCGCCTCGCCAGTGATCTGCGCTCGGCGGTATCCAACTGCCAGCACTGCGGCGCCGATCAAGTCTGTTCGGACTGGCTGGCCCGGGCGCCGGAAACCCTCGAAAAGGCGCCGGGATTTTGCCCCAACCGCGAGCTTTTTGCCTCGGTGCGCGACCTGATCGAGCGCGGAGTTGATGACGGACAGCGTAGCTAAATCGTTAAACTCTAACATTACGTAATATCAACGAGTTGTTTGACGGTGCTGCCGGCTGGCCCGCAACGCCAAGGTTCGAATTGCGGCAAATCAATACGGCCTCATGCGTGCGGCTCTAGCTTGCTGCGGCTCGTTCGGGATTTTTGCCAATGTTCCAAATTCGTATTCACGGACGTGGGGGCCAAGGCGTCGTCACGGCGGCGGCTGTTCTCTCGGTCGCGGCATTCCTCGAAGGAAAGCACGCCCAAGCCTTTCCGAGCTTCGGCTCGGAGCGCATGGGCGCTCCTGTCGTCTCGTTCTGCCGTATCGACGACAAGGAAATCCGCCTGCGCGAGCCGATCGCCGCGCCGGATGCCTTGATCGTCCAGGACGTGACGCTGTTCAAGGCGATCGACGTTTTGCAAGGTCTCAAGGACGGCGGCTATCTCCTGGTCAATACCAACCGGAGCTTTGCCGATCTCCACCTCGACGCGATCGCCGCCAAACTGCCGTGTGGTCACGCTGTCACGGTGCCGGCGACCGAACTCGCGCTTAAACATGTCGGCCGCCCTGTGCCGAACGCCGCACTGCTCGGCGCCTTCGCGGCGCTGACCGGCGTGGTCCGTCTCGAATCGGTCGCCAAGGCGATCCGCGAGGAATTCCCCGGCAAGGTCGGCGACGCCAATGTTGCCGCCGCCACCGAGGCGCACGATGCCGCTGCCGCCCGGGTCATGGCGAAGGCGTGAGGAAAATCGGATGCTGAAGCAAGTCGAAGGCTCCCACTCCACCGCCGAGGCGATCGCCTTGTGCCGCCCCGAGGTCATCTGCGCCTATCCGATCACGCCGCAGACCCATATCGTCGAAGGGCTCGGCGAGATGGTGAAAACCGGCGACCTGAAGAATTGCGAATTCATCAACGTGGAATCCGAATTCGCCGCGCTCTCGGTCGCGATCGGCGCCTCGGCGGCCGGCGCGCGCGCCTATACCGCGACCGCGAGCCAGGGCCTGCTGTACATGGCCGAAGCGGTCTACAACGCCTCGGGCCTGGGCCTGCCGATCGTGATGACGCTCGGCAACCGGGCGATCGGCGCGCCGATCAACATCTGGAACGATCATTCCGACGCGATGTCGATGCGCGACGCCGGCTGGTTGCAGCTGTTTGCGGAATCCAATCAGGATTCGATCGACCTGCACATCCAGGCCTTCCGGCTGGCGGAGGAACTGTCGATGCCGGTCATGGTCTGCGTCGACGGCTTTATCCTCACCCACGCGGTCGAGCGCGTCGACATGCCGACGCAGGCCGATGTCGACGCCTACCTGCCGCCCTATGAGCCGGTGCAGGTGCTCGATCCCAAGGACCCGATTTCGATCGGCGCCATGGTGGGACCGGATGCTTTCACCGAAGTGCGCTTCCTGCAGCACTACAAGCAGACGCTGGCCCTGCGGCTGATCCCTGAATTGGCCGCAGAGTTCAAGACGCGCTTCGGCCGCGACACCGGCGGCCTGCTGCGCACCTATCAGGCCGAGGACGCGGAAATGCTGGTGGTCGCCATGGGTTCGATCAACGGCACCATCAAGGACGCCATCGACGAGATGCGCGCCGACGGATTCAGCATCGGGCTGGTCAACATCGTGTCGTTCCGGCCGTTCCCGACCGAGGCTTTGCGCCGTCTGATGGCCGGCCGCAAGCACGTCGTGGTGGTCGAAAAGAGCTTCGCCGTCGGCATGGGGGGCCAGCTCGCCAACAACGTCGATCTTGCGTTGCGCAATACGCCGGCCGCGCCGCAGGTCCATTCGGTGGTGGCCGGATTGGGCGGACGCTCCATCACGCGCGCGTCCTTGCATCGCGTCTTCCGCCGCGCCATGGCGCAACCCTGGGAGGGTGCGCATTTCCTCGACCTCAATGAAGAGATCATCGGCAAGGAGCTTCACCACGTGCGCAAAGTGCGCCGCTCCGGGCCGACCGCCGAGAATCTGCTGCGCCGGCTCGACCAGGCTGCGCAGGCCACGGCCGCAGAGTAAAGGCAGGCCCGATGAACGCTCCGACACCAACTCCCATTCAGAAACTCCACTTCTACCAGAAGGGAACCTTCACCGTCGGCAACCGCCTGGTGCCGGACGCCGAACGATCGGTGCAGGCTTCGATCGACCGCACGAACGCCCTGACCTGCGGGCATCGCGCCTGCCAAGGATGCGGCGAGGCGCTCGGCGCGCGTTACGCCATGGACGTGGCGATGCGCGCCACCGGCGGCAACCTGATCGCGGTCAACGCGACCGGATGCCTCGAAGTTTTTACCACGCCCTATCCGGAAACCTCGTGGCAAATGCCCTGGCTGCATTCGCTGTTCGGCAATGCCGCGGCGGTCGCCACCGGCGTGGCCGCGGCCATGCGGGTGAAGGGTCGCCCGGAAGTGCGTGCGATCGCGCAGGGCGGCGACGGTGGCACCACCGATATCGGTTTCGGCTGCCTGTCCGGGATGTTCGAGCGCAACGACGACGTGCTCTACATCTGCTACGATAACGAAGGCTATATGAATACCGGTGTGCAACGCTCCTCGGCGACGCCGCCGACTGCGCGCACGGCAACCACGCCGGCCATGGGCCCGGAGCCTGGCAACGTTTTCGGCACTGGCAAGAGCCTGCCTCGGATTGCCGTTGCCCATGGCATTCCCTACGTCGCCACCGCGACCGTCGCGGACCTACATGACCTTGAGCGCAAGGTGGCGAAGGCGATGGGAATTCACGGCGCGCGCTATATCCACATTCACGTGCCATGCCCGCTCGGCTGGGGCGCGGCGTCGCACGACACCATCCGCCTAGCGCGGTTGGCGGTCGAATGCGGGCTGTTTCCCGTATTTGAAGCCGAGCACGGCGCCGTCACCAACAGCCGCAAAATTCGCCGTCCGGTTCCGGTGGACGAATATCTCAAGCCGCAGCGCCGCTTCGCGCATTTGTTCAAGGATGCCGCCGGTGCGAAGCGCCTGGCGCATTTGCAAGCCATCGCCAACCACAACATCGTCGAATACAAGCTGCTCGAGCAAGAAGAGGACGCGTGATGAAACACCCTTTCGCTATCACGCTCGATAGCGGCAGCAGCCTCGCCAATCTCACCGGCTCCTGGCGCACCGTGCGCCCGGTCTATGTCGATCGTTTGCCGCCGTGCAATCATGCCTGCCCCGCCGGCGAAAATATCCAGGACTGGCTCTATCACGCCGAAGCGGGCGATTATGAAAAAGCCTGGCGCGTGCTCACGCAAGACAATCCGCTGCCGGCCGTGATGGGACGGGTCTGCTATCACCCTTGCGAGAGCGCGTGCAACCGCGCGCAGGTCGACGAAGCGGTCGGCATCAATTCGGTCGAACGGTTTCTCGGCGACGAGGCGATCAAGCGTAGCTGGCGCTTTGCGCCGCCGGAGCAAGAAACCGGCAAGCGCGTGCTGGTGGTTGGCGCGGGTCCGTCCGGACTTTCGGCGGCCTATCATCTGCGCCGAATGGGACATGCGGTCGCGATCTATGACGCCGGGCCCGCCGCCGGCGGCATGATGCGCTTCGGCATCCCGAAATACCGTTTGCCGCGTGACGTGCTCGACGCGGAGGTGAAACGCATTCTCGATATCGGCGTCGAGCTCAAGCTCAACGCCAAGGTCGACAATATTCTCGAGACGATGAAAGCCGGCAAATTCGACGCGGCGTTCTTGGCCGTCGGCGCCCATATCGGCAAGCGCGCCTTTATCCCGGCCGGCTCGGCGTCGAAGGTGCTCGACGCCGTCACGATGCTGCGCTCCATGGAAGGTGAGGACAAGCCGCTGCTCGGCCGTCGCGTCGTCGTCTACGGCGGCGGTAACACCGCGATCGATGCCGCGCGCACCGCCAGACGCATGGGCGCGACCGAAGCGATCATTGTCTATCGGCGCACCCGCGAGCGCATGCCGGCGCATGACTTCGAGGTCGAAGAGGCGCTCGAAGAAGGCATCATGATGAAATGGCTCTCGACCATCAAACGCGTGGACGAGGGCAAGCTCACGGTCGAGAAAATGAAGCTCGACGACAAGGGCTTCCCGCAGCCGACCGGCGAATTCGAGACGCTGGAGGCCGACTCGCTGGTGCTGGCGCTCGGCCAGGACGTCGATCTGTCGCTGCTCGACGGCGTGCCCGGCCTGGAGATCAAGGACGGCACGGTGCAGGTCGCGCAGAACATGATGACCGGTCATGAAGGCATCTTCGCCGGCGGCGACATGGTGCCGTCCGAGCGCACCGTCACGGTTGCGGTCGGTCACGGCAAGAAGGCTGCACGCCACATCGACGCCTGGCTGCGCGGCGCGGCCTGTGAGCCGGCGGAAAAACACGAGCTGGCCAGCTTCGACAAGCTCAACGCCTGGTACTACGCCGACGCGCCGAAGACCGTGCGGCCGATGATCGAAGGGCCGCGCCGGCAAAACACGTTCGAGGAGGTGCAAGGCGGGCTCGACGAGACCAACGCGCTCTACGAGGCGCGGCGTTGTCTCTCCTGCGGCAATTGCTTCGAGTGCGACAACTGTTACGGCGTCTGCCCCGACAACGCCGTGATCAAGCTCGGCCCCGGCAACCGCTTCAAGTTCAATTACGACTACTGCAAGGGCTGCTCGCTGTGCGCGACCGAATGTCCCTGCGGCGCCATCAAGATGGTGCCGGAAGCGATCTGACCTGACATATTGACAAAAGAAACGCGCCGGCTGCCACAGGCCGCCGCGTCTTTATATCCGCACTCGTGCCCGGCATTGTCCTCCGGCCATCGAAGCCGTTAAGCTCACTCCCGACAAGCAGGGCTTGAATGGGAGTAGACAAACCGATGGCCGCCGAGGAACTGTCGTTCACTTATTTTCCTGACAATTATCGCTGGTCGCACGGCCTGCTGATCGGGCTGAACATGGCGCCGTGGGGCGGCGCCGAAATCGGCGAGGTCAATCGCATCGGACTGCGGCTTAAAGGCTGCGTCGGCGACGACGATGCCTGGTTCCGCGAATGGGCGCGCGAGGCGCGCACCGTCGAGGATCGCGGGCGCGAGCGCATTGCCGCGGGCCACGCGGTAAGCGGCGCGCAATATCTGCAGCGTGCCAGCGCCTATTATCATGTCGGCGAGCGCTTCCTGCAGCCGAAGAGCAAAGAGGGCAACGACGCTTACAAACGCGGCGTCGATTGCTTTCGCGATGCCGCCCAATACGTCAAACGGCCGCGCATGGAGCACGTCGAAATTCCCTATGCGGGCTCGAGTCTGCCGGCGGTCTACGTGCACGCCGAGCCGGCCAATAAAAGCGGCAAGGTGCCGGCGATGGTGTTCTTCGACGGCCTCGATGTCACCAAGGAGATTCAATATTTCAAAGGCGTCGCCGACCTCGCCGCGCGCGGCATCGCCTGCCTGATCGTCGACGGCCCGGGCAACGGCGAAAGCATCCGCTTCCGCAATTTTTATCTGCGGCACGATACCGAACACTACGCGACGCCGGTATTCGATTATCTGTCGGCGCGGCCCGAGGTCGATGCCAAGCGCATTGGCGTCATGGCGATCAGTCTGGGCGGCTATTATGCCCCGCGCGCGGCGGCGTTCGAGCAGCGCTTTGCCTGCTGCATCGCCTGGGGCGCGCAGTGGGACTACCGGAAAATATGGGCCGACCGTTTCGAGCGCCTCGCCAAGGCCGACACGCCGTCATTATCGGTCGCAGCCCAGCACATTTCCTGGGTGCTCAATGTCAAGACGCAGGACGAAGTGCTCAAGGCGCTCGAGCCCTTCAAGCTCGACGGCGCGGTGCAGAAGATCACCTGTCCGTTCCTGATGCTGCACGGCGAGGGCGACGAGCAGATCCCGCTGCCTGAGGCACGCAAATGCTTCGATGCCGTCGGCTCCAAACAGAAGACGTTCAAGCTGTTCACGCGCGAGGAAGGCGGTTACCACCACTGTCAGATCGACAACCAGAGCATCTGCTCGGCCTATATGTGGGACTGGCTCGAACAGGTGTTGCAGCCCGCGCGTTAGGGATCGCGTTGTGCGCGATACGCGAATTAAGATTAACGCTTCAACATAATAGCCGGTAGCCGTTGTGGCGGCCGCTGCAACCTTTAGTGTTCATTTTGAAAATTCATTCGCGTCTTTGGGAGCGAGACATGGCGAAGATCTGGGTGACCCTCGGCGCCGCGGTGGCAATCAGCGCGGCTGCATTCACGCATTCGACCCCTGCGTCGGCTCACGAGTGGTCGGCGGCGTCGCACTGCTACGGCGCATATTACGGTGGCGGCGATTGCTGCAACAACTCGGCGCGCGGATTGTTCACGAGCGGCTTTTTCGGCGGCTGCGGATGCGGGGCGTGGCACAATCCCGCGTACAGCTACCCCGGTTATCAGCCGGGCTACTATATGCATCCTTACATCGGGCGTTACTACCGCCACTACTATCGCCCTTACGTGCGCCACAATCTTTATCGTTACCGCGTTTATCATCGCTACGGCGCATATCGCGGTCACCATCGGGCGCATTACAACAACGCCCACATGCGCCATTGGTGACGATGGCCGTGCAGTGGCCCGGGCGCGCCAGCCGACAAATATCTAAGAGGCCGCCTCCATGGCGGCCTCTCGTTATATTTGGGTGACGCGGCTCAAAAGGTGCGTCGCCACGCGGCGTTACGCCGCTTTCAGCGTCATGACGTCGCTCGAACCTTGTCGGAGCGCCGGGTCGCCGACGAAGTCATGCGAACCGGTGTGCGCCAGCGCGCTTTCGACGTCGAGCCAAGCTTTGCCGCCCAGCTTGCGCCAGAGCTGGCAGAGGCCGAAGTCTCCACTCAGATACTCGCCACGTTCGGCCGGCGTGATTCCCGTCACTGATTGGCGTGGATATTGTTGTCCTTGATCACCTTACCCCAGCGCGCGATCTCGCTCTTGAGGTACTTTTCGCTGGCGGCTTGCGTGCGGATGTCCTTCGGAAATGCCTCCACGCCGGTATCGTGCCACAGCTTGAGCACTTCCGGGTCGTTGGCGACGTCGTTGACCGCGGCGTTCAGTGTCTTGATCACCGCATCGGGTGTTTTCGACGGGGCAAACAGGCCCTGCCAATAATAAATCGCGAACTTCGGTCCAAGCACATCGGCCATGCTGTCTGCGGTGGGGAATTCCGGCATCTTGCCCTTCTGCGTGACCGCATAGGCCTTGAGCTTGCCGGCTTTCACCAACGGCAACATTTGCTGCGGCGTACCGATCATGAAATCGACGTGGTCGCCGAGCACGTCCGTCACGGCGGGCGCACCGCCGCGGTACGGAATCTCGTCGAATTTGAGCCCGGTTTCCTGCGCAAACAGCCGCGACGTCAGGTGCCCGGTGGTGCCGAAACCGGGCAGCGCTTCTTTCAGATGCTGCTTCTTCATCAGCGCCATCAGGTCCTTGAACGAGTTCGCCGGGAGATTCGGGCGTCCGACCACAACCAGTGGATTGCGGTTGATCATGATCACCGTCTTGAAGTCCTTGACGGTGTCGAACGGCAAGGTCTTGAACAGCGTCGGGTTGGCGGAAATCTGCAGATTGTGCAGCAGCAGCGTGTAGCCGTCCGGTTCGGCCTTGGCGACCTTGTTGGACGCAATGATCGTGCTGCCGCCGGTGACGTTTTCGACGATGAAGTTCTGTCCGAACTTCTTCTGCAGCTTTTCCGCGATCACCCGCGCCAGCTGGTCGGTCGGTCCGCCGGCCGGGTAAGGCACGACGATGGTGACGTTGCGATCCGGATAGGCCGCGGCGGCCGGTCCGGCGAACGCCAAGACGCCGAGCACGCTTAAGACAATGGCAGCAATGCGCCTCATGATATCCCTCCCTGGTTTATCGTTTTGGGAGGAAGCTTACCCCTCGGGAGCGACCGGCAACAAGAGGCTACTGGCTGACGTGGATATTGTTGTCGCGGATCGTCTCGCCCCAGCGGGCGATCTCGCTCTTCATCATCGCCCGGGCAGCCGCAACCGAGCGCCGGTCCTTGGGGAAAGTCGACATGCCTTCGTCGTGCCAGCGCTTGACAATTGCCGCGTCGGATACCGTCGCTTGCAGCGCCTCGTTGAGCGTGTCGATGACCGGTTGCGGCGTGCCAGCCGGCGCGAACAGGGCCTGCCAGTAGACGATGTCGAACTTTGGCCCGAGGGCCGTCACCAGACTCTCGGCGGTCGGCATCTCGGCAGATTTTTCTTTGGCGGTGATGCCGTAAGCCTTCACCTTTCCGGCCTTGACCTGCGGCTCGATCTGCTGCGGCGTGGCAAAATAGAGATCGACATGGCCGCCCAAGAGATCGGTCAATGCCGGCGCCGCTCCACGATACGGAATTTGGTTGATGGATACTTTGGCGGCCTGTGCGAGCAGCGTGGTCGTCAGGTGACCGGTCGCGCCGTATCCCGGAATTGCCGCCTTCAGGGTCTGTTTTTTCATCAGCGCGAGCAGTTCGGTTAAGTTGTCTGGCGCAAGCGTTTTGCTGCCGACCAGGATCAACGGATTTTCGTTGATCAGCATCACCGGGATGAGGTCTTTTTCGGTATCGAAAGGAAGGTTCTTGTAGAGCGTGACGTTGGCCGAGATCTGCAGATTGTGCAGCAGCAGCGTGTAACCGTCGGGCGTCGCCTTGGCGACCTTATTGGTGGCGATGATGGTCCCGCCGCCGGTGACGTTCTCGACGATCACATTTTGCTTGAGCCTTTCCGACAGCGAATGCGCGACCACGCGCGCGGTCTCATCGGTCGGCCCGCCCGCCGGGTAGGGAACGATGATGGTGATGGTGCGGTTCGGATAAGTTTGCGCGTGGGCCGGCGCCGCCAAAGCCAAAACCCCCGCTGCGAGCGCGGCGACAAGGATCGGTTTCATTGTCATCTCCTTGTTGTTGCCTTCCGCAAGAGCCTACCCCTCGGGAATGATCGGCAACAAGAGGTAAGGCTCCTTGCCGGGTGCGAAATGCAACGTGTTGCGGGTGGCAAAAATCGCCGCCGGCCGGTCGTCCGGGTCGATATGCAGGAACGGCCCGACGCCTTTCATCGGGTAGGGCGCGTGCGGCAACGCCGCGTCCTTGCCGTCGACTTCATAGTCCTTGCCGCGCACGGTCAGAGCGAGACTATAGCCAGGCGGAACTACGATCGAAGTCGGCCAGATTTCAATGTCGAGTTCGACCGGTTCGCTTGGCTTGAGCGGCCATTCCTCGTCGTGCGGATGCCAGGGCCGATATGGCAGCGACTTCTTCGGATCGAGCTTGCGATGCGAGGCGCGCAGCCAGCCGAGGCCGACCGGCGTGCGCGGGTCATTTGACCCTATGAAAGTCACCTCTTTGCCGGCCGGGTCGAACAGCCGCAGCACCAGGAAGAGGTCGGCATCGGTCGTTTCAGACGACACCCACAGTTTGGCCGCGGCCGGGCCGGTGACCTCGAAAGCCTTGTTGGCGGGCGCGGTGCGGAAGGTGAGGCCATCGCCGGTGGTCTCGTAGCGCAACGCGGTTGCGTTCTTGGGCGCATTCGTTGCAAGGCCGAGACCGTCCGGCTGCAGAAAATATTTGGTCCATCGCGTCCTCGCGAGCGGCCATTCGTTCTCGGCGCGCAGCACGAATGTTTCGCCAGGGTGGCGGATGTTGAGTGCGACGCGCGGCTGCTGGCTCCAGGTGTCTTCGCCCTTGAGGAAATGAGCGAAGAAACGCTTCTGCAGATCTTCGCCGTAGCTTGAGTAGAAATGCGTGAAGTGGGTGTCGCCGTGTACCTCCAGCCATTTCTGCTTGGAGCCGGCGGCGAGCCAGCCCTCGAAATTGCCGCGCGTGTGCAGACCGACGCCGCCCCAGTTGGCGGCGGACAGCATGGGCGCCTGGATGTTTTCGTACACGGCGGTACGCGCGGCGTAGTAATCGTCGCGAAAGCGGTGACGCTTGGCCTCGCCGGGCGTATCGGCGCAAAGCTTCGCCAGTTCTTCCTTCGGCAGCGTCTCCGGTCCGGCGACCGGCTCGCCGGTGACTTTGCTTTTGGCGCCACGGTCGCCGACGCCATGCTGCACGCTCGCCACCTGACGCGAATGCCAGCTCGAGAGGAAGTCGCACAGGATGCCGCCGTGGCGGGCGAGCTCGCGGTAATAATCCGACGAGCCCTCCCACATGCACAGCGCGGCGAGGTGCGGCGGATTGAGAGCGCCGGCATTCCATTGGTTCATCGCATAGTAGGAGATGCCGTTGATGCCGACCTTGCCGTTGCTCCAGCCTTGCGTGCCGGCCCATTCGACGCACTCATAGATGTCCTGCGCCTCGCGCGCCGACCACACGTCGAGTTCGCCCGGCGAGCGCCCGGCGCCGCGCGAGTCGACGCGCACGCAGGCATAGCCGTCCGGCACCCATTTCTCCGGATCGACCAGTTCCCAATTCTGATATTTGTTGCTCGATCCTTGCAGAACATTGGGCGCCGATTTGATCACGCGGCCCCACTGGCTCGGATAGCCCTCCTGGAACGACAGCCCCTTGGCGTAGGGGCCGTAGCTCAGAATGACCGGATATTTTCCACCGCCGACCGGCCGGTAGACATCGGCGCGCAGCACGACGCCGTCGTCCATGCGGATGGGCGCGTCCCAATCGATCTGCATATTGTCGCGGATTTCGCTCTTGGCTTGGTCCATCGTCACGTCCCTTTACGGCGGCAGTGGACCGCCCTGCGGGCGGTGTCGTTTGACGGCATCGGGGTTGGTGGAATCGGCGCCCATATAGACGCCGCGTTCCCATTTTCGTCTGAGCGGGTCGGAAACCGTCAGGCTCATCTTGCCGATGTTCTGGATTTCGATCTCCACCGTCTCGCCGTCCTGCAGCGCGCCCAGGCCCTCGTGATTGGTGCCGCAGGCGATGAGATCGCCCGAGTTCAGGGTCATCACGGTGGTGGCGAACTCGATCAGTTCGGGAACGCGGTGCTCCATGTCGTCGGTGTTGTAATTGTGGCGAAGCTGGCCGTCATTCCAAAAGCGCACGACCAGATCGTTGGGGTCCTCGATCTCGTCCGCCGTGGCGATGCAGGGGCCGATCGGCGCGAACGTATCGAACGATTTGCCGAGCCAACTGGTCAGCGGCGAGGCCGGCCAGGTCTTGCGGCCCTGCTCGCGCGCCGAGACGTCGATCATCGCCGTATAGCCGAACACGGCGTTCCGCCAATCCTTGGCCTTCACCATCTTGGCCGGACCCTTGATCACCAACGCCAGTTCGGCCTCGTGCATGAAAATCCACGGCACCGTGAACTCGGGCAGCACGATCATATCGCCCGGCCCGACCACGGCATCGGGGTTCTTCATGAACATGTTGAGCGGGCGGGCATCGCGCTGTGCGTGTTCCCAGTAATTGGCGATGCAGGCGAGGATTTTGCCCGGCCGCGGCAATGGCGGCCGCAGCCGCACGCGCTCGAGCGGCACCGCCTCGCTTTCTTTGGCGAGTTTATCCAAGGCAGGGCGCAGGCGCTCGAACCCGTCGATAATGCCCTGCATCGTCAACTGCGGCGTGTAGCTTTTCTCTACAATCGGCGAAATGTCGACAACGCCGCGTTCGGTCAGCACGCCCGGCAATATTTCCGCGCCCGGCGCGGTCTGAAACAGCACAAGCTTCACGCGGCGATCCTCCCGAGGGCGGCTTTTCGTTAACGATCTCTTTACCATCAATTAACTGCAAAAAAAGCAGGCAAGGGAATAATGCCGGCTGGCGATCGGCGCAAAGGATTGATCCGCAAAATGCTTTTCTCGCTGAATTTCAAACGGGTCTCGTCGCTGGTCGTGCTCGTCTGGCTCACGTCTTTTGCCCTGACCTTCGCCACGCTGACTGCCTTTGCGCCAAGTTGGGCCGCCGATCTCATGTCGTCCTTGTCGGCAACGCTGCTCACCGCCGTCGCCGCTGCCATCGTTTCGCAACTCGCGATGAGTCTGGCGGGCGCCGTCCTGACGCGGCATCAAAGCCGGGAAGTCGAGCAGGTCCGCACCGCCATCAACAGCATGGCGCAAGGCTTGTGCATGTTCGACGCGGCGGAGCGGCTGGTCGTCTGCAACGCGCAATATTACCAAATGTACGAGCTGACGCCGGACGACGCAAAGCCGGGGGCTACGCTGACCGAGGTGCTGAAGAAACGGGTCGCCAAGGGCACCTTTTCGCGCGATCCGGAAGAATACCGGAAGGAATTTCTCGCCGCGGTGGCGGAAGGGCGCACCATCGTGCACGAGGTCAAGTCGAAAGACGGCCACCTGTTGCTGGTGACCAACCACCCGATGAAAGGCGGCGGCTGGATCGGTACGCACGAGAACATCACCGAGCGGCGGCAGGCCGAGCAGCAACGCGCGACCTTCCTGCACCAGGAAGAGCGACGCGCCATCATCGAGAACGCGATCTCGTCGTTCCGCGAACGTGTCGAAAATCTCCTGCGGACGGTGACGGACAGCACGGGCGAGATGCGGACGACAGCGGCGGGTCTGTTCAATGCCTCCGGCCATACGTCGAAACGCGCCGAAAGCGCGGTGCAATCGTCGAACGAAGCGTCGACCAACGTCGAAACCGCGGCGATCGCCGCCGACGAATTGTCGAGTTCGATCGCCGAAATCGGCCGCCGGCTGAACCAGACCACCGACGTGGTGCGGGTCGCGGTCGAGGAGGCGCAGATCACCAATCAGGATATCGGCGCGCTGGCGCAGGGTGCCCGCAAGATCGGCGACGTCACCAAACTCATCCGTAATATCGCCGGGCAAACCAATCTGCTGGCGCTCAACGCCACCATCGAAGCGGCGCGCGCCGGCGAGGCGGGCCGCGGCTTCGCGGTGGTCGCCTCCGAGGTGAAGTCGCTCGCGGTACAGACCGCCAAGGCGACCGAGGATATTTCCAGTCAGATTCTGGAAGTGCAGAACTCGACCGATAAAGCCGTGGAAGCGATCGGCCGCATCGTCCACCGCATGCGCGAGATCAACGAGTACACATCGGCCGTCGCCATATCGGTGGAACAGCAGAACTCCGCGACCGCCGAGATCTCGCAAAACGTGACTGGCGCTGCCGACGGCGCCAAGCTGATCGTCTCGGTTTTGAACGAAGTGGCGGGCGCGACCACCGAAAGCCAGGAGTCGGCGCAGACCGTGCTCGCCGCGTCGAAATTGGTGGAAGAGGTGGCCGCCAATCTGCGCAGCGAAGTCGAAGGCTTCCTCATCAAAGTGGCGGTCTAGGACACCGTCTGCAGCAGCGCCAACAGTCCGGCCAGCAGCGCCTCCGGCTTAGGCGGACAACCGGGAATATGCAGATCGACCGGCACCACGTCATTAACGCCACCGGCAACTGCATAGCTTCCTGCGAACAGGCCGCCATCGGCCGCGCAGCCGCCTACCGCAATCACCCATTTCGGATCGGGCGTGGCGTTGTAAGTGCGCAGCAAGGCTTCGCGCATGTTCTTGGTCACCGGCCCCGTCACCATCAGCACGTCGGCGTGGCGCGGCGAGGCGACAAAATGCAGGCCGAAACGTTCGAGATCGTAGAACGCATTGTTCAGCGCGTGGATTTCCAGCTCGCAACCGTTGCATGAGCCGGCGTCGACCTGGCGGATCGACAGCGAGCGCCCGAGCTTGGCGCGCGCGGCGCGGTTTACCTCCTTCGCCAGTTCGGCGAGAGCGGCCTCGTCGGGCTTCGGGGCCGCTTCTGTAAGCGGGCCATGGGTAAAGCTTTCGAACAGCGTCCTGCGCATCAGAGATCATGCCCCGAATACGAGCAGTTGAACGATTTGTTGCAGATCGGGAAGTCAGCGACGATGTTGCCTTCGGTGGCGGTCTCCAGCAGCGGCCACTGGAACCAGGACGCATCGCGCATATGGCAGCGTTCGACCTGTCCCATGCCGTCAAGCCGCAGCCAGATCAAGACGTCACCGCGGAAAGCCTCGACGAGACCGAGACCCTCGCACGTCTTGCCGTTCGGTTTGACCATGGCTTGAATTTTTCCATCCGGCAACGCGCCGAGGATCTGGTCGATGAGCGCCAGGCTCTGTTCGACTTCGCGAATGCGGATCCACACCCGCGCACTGACGTCGCCGGCCGTGAGCACCGGCACATCGAAGGCGAGCTTGTCGTAGGGCGCATAGCCGACGTTGCGCCGCGCATCGAAGCCACGGCCGGACGCGCGCCCCACATAGCCGCCGGCGCCCCACTGGCGCACGTAGTCGGGCTTGACGATGCCGGTGGTGACGGTGCGGTCCTGCAGCGAGGCGGTGTTGTCGTAGAGTTCGATCAGGCGCGGGAAGGCGCGCCGAATTTCGGCGAGCAAATCGCGTACCTCGGCGAGGCCGTCCGCCGCGATGTCGCGCGCGACGCCGCCCGGCACGATCGCATCCATCATCAGCCGGTGGCCGAAGGCGGCGTCGGCGGCCCGCAGCACGCGCTCGCGCAGGATGCCGGTCTGCGCATGCATCATCGCGAACGACGCATCGTTGCAGATCGCGCCGATATCGCCGAAATGATTGGCCAGACGCTCAAGCTCGGCCATCAGCGCGCGCAGGTAGACCGCGCGCGGCGGCGGCGTCACTTGCAACGCAGCTTCGGCGGCCAGCGCGAAGGCATAAGAATAGGCGACCGTGCTGTCGCCGGAGGTGCGGCCGGCGAGCTTCGCCGCGTCGTCGAGCGTGGCGCCCGCCATTAACGACTCGATGCCCTTATGCACGTAGCCGAGTCGCTGCTCCAGCCGCACCACGTGCTCGCCATTGGCGGTGAATCGGAAATGGCCGGGCTCGATGATGCCGGCATGCACCGGCCCGACCGGAATCTGGTGCAGGCTCTCGCCTTCGACCGGCAGAAACTCGTATGGACTCGGTTTTTGCGCAGGCTGCTTTTTTCCGAGCGGATGCCGCACATCCCAAAAGCCGAGATCGAGCCAAGGCCGCGTGTCCGGTGCGCCGGTCGCCTCCAGCCCGAAGAGAGAACTGATGGCGCGTTCCAGCCGGATCGCCGGCGGATGCTGAGCCCCGACGCTCGGGTAGCGTCCATCGGCGCAGGCGTAAGTGACGATGGCGATATTGCCTGTCGCCTCCTCGATCGTCGCTATGTGCACGTTCGGCGGATCACCCCACAGCCCGAGCAAGGTGCACTCGCCTGCCACCAATTGGGCGATCGCCTCGTTCCAGCCTTGCTTGGTCACGGTGGCGCGTTGCATGGCGCTATCCCAATAGCCTGGCGACGTTCTGGAAGCCGCTGACCAGCGCCGGCGGCATATAGATGCCCGCCATGAACACAATGGCGAGATGGGCGAACATCGGCACGTAGGACGCTTGCGCCGGCGCGGTCGGGCCGCGCGGCTCGCCGAAGGCAATCGTGTTGAGCCGCAGGAACAGGCCGCCGAGCGCGACCAATATGGCGAAGACAAGAATGGTCGCCAGCCACGGCGCGCGCGCGAAGGTCGACGACACCACCAGAAACTCGCTCATGAAGATGCCGAGCGGCGGCAGCCCGGCGATGGCGACGACGCCGAGCACTAGGCCCCAGCCGAGCACCGGGTTGGTCACCGTGAGCCCGCCGATGTCGGCGATCTTCTGCGTGCCCTTGACCTGCGCGATGTGGCCGACTGAGAAGAAAATCGCCGATTTGGTCAGCGAGTGCATGGTCATGTGCAGCAGTGCGGCGAAATTGGCCAGCGGACCGCCCATGCCGAAGGCGAACACGATGATGCCCATGTGCTCGATCGAGGAATAGGCGAACATGCGTTTGATGTCGCGCCGCCTGTACAGCATGAAGGCGGCGAAGACGCAGGAGATCAGCCCCATGGTCACCATCAGCGGGCCAGGCGCGAGCGCGAGCGGGTTGAGCGCGAGCAGCATCTTGAAGCGCAGCAGCGCATAGAGCGCGACGTTGAGCAGCAAGCCGGACAGCACCGCCGAGATCGGCGTCGGACCTTCGGCGTGCGCGTCGGGCAGCCAGGCATGCAGCGGCGCGAGGCCCACTTTGGTGCCGTAGCCGAGCAACAGGAAGACGAAGGCGACGTTGAGCAGCGCCGGATCGAATTGCGAGGCCTTGGTCACGAGCACCGTCCACACCATGGCGTAGAGGCCTTCGCCGATCACCGGCTTTGCCGCCATGTAGACGAGAATGGTGCCGAACAGCGCCAGCGCGATGCCGACGCTGCCAAGGATGAAATATTTCCACGCCGCTTCCAGCGCCTCGTGGGTGCGGTAGATGCCGACCATGAGCACGGTGGTCAGCGTCGCCATCTCGATCGCCACCCACATCAAGCCGATATTGTTGGCCACCAGCGCCAGGTTCATGGCGAACATCAGCACCTGGTACATGGCGTGATAGAAGCGAACGGAAATCGGCGTCAGGCGGCCGATCTCGATCTCGTGGCCGATATAGCTCGCGCTGAACACGCTGGTGGTGAAGCCGACGAAGGTGGTGAGCACGATGAAGACCTTGTTGAGGTCGTCCACCAGCAAATAGCGCCCGGACGCCGGCTCGACCACGAACAGCGATGCCGCCGTGAGGAAACTCGCCAGCGCCGCCAGCACGTTGAGGATCGCGGTCAGCCGATAGCCGGGCAGCACGGCGAGCAGGCAGGCTGCCGCGGCAGGAATCAGCAAAACGCCGGTGAGCGCGTCGATCATCGCCGCTCTCCCCGGAATTTATCGAGCGCCTGCACATCGACGGTGTCGAAGCGCTCGCGGATGCGGAACAGGAAGATGCCGATGACGATGAAGGCGATCAGCACCGAGAAGGCGACGGAAATCTCGACCACCAGCGGCATGCCCTTGGCGCCGGTCGCCGCGAGCACCAGGCCGTTTTCCAGCGACATGAAGCCGATCACTTGGCTCACCGCGTTGCGCCGCGTCACCATCATCAACAGGCCGAGCAGCACCACCGACAATGCGAACGCCAGATCCTCGCGCGCCAGCGGGTCGGCTTCCGCGGTCACCCGCAGCATCACCACCATGGACAGCGCCACCAGCCCCATGCCGAGCAGCATGGCGGGGCCGACACCGACCACGGTCTCGATCTCGCGGTGGATGCCGAGCTTGACGATGATCCGGTGCAGGGCCACCGGGATGACAATGGCCTTGAACACCAGCGCGATCATCGCGGTCAGATAAAGATGCGGCGCGTCCTGCACGAAGGCCTGCCAGGCGACCGAGGCCGCCAGGATGAAGGCGTGCAGCGCAAAGGTATTGAGCAGCGCGTAGAGCCGGTCCTGGTAGAGCATCATGAAGCTCACCAGCACCAGCGAGCCGGCCAGCATGTGGGCGATGTCGAAGGCGAGGGTGCCCATCGCTAGAGGCTCCTCGAAACGAACAGCAGCAAGGTGCCGAGCAGGCCGAGCATCAGCGCCGCACCGAGGAAGGCAGGCACGCGGAACACGCGCATCTTGGCGATGGCGGTCTCGAACACGGCCAATAGCAAGCCGCCGGCGGCGAGCTTCACCAGATAGGCGGCAAGGCCGATGGCGATGGCGCGTGGGCTTGCGTCGGGTGGCGCGATGCCCCAGGGCACGAACAGGCAGCCGATGACCGAGACATAGAGCAGCAGTTTGAGTTCGGACGTCAGATCGATCAGCGCGAGGTGGCGGCCGGAATATTCCAGCACCATTGCCTCGTGCACCATGGTGAGCTCGAGATGGGTGGCCGGATTGTCGATCGGGATGCGCGCGTTCTCGGCGATCGCCACCATGATCAGTGCCAGCAGCGCCAAGCCCAGCGAAACGCGCAAGCCCTCTGCGCCGGTCGCCATGTAGGCGGCGATGGTCGAGAGCTGCGTCGAGCCGGCGATCAACGCCACGGTGAAGACCATCATCAACATCGCCGGCTCGGCGAGCGACGCGATCATCACCTCGCGGCTCGAGCCGATGCCGCCGAAGCTGGTGCCGACGTCGAGGCCGGCCAGCGCCAGAAAGAATCGCGCGCTGCCGAGCAAGGCGATGATGGCGATGAGATCCGCCGACCAGGAGAACAACAGGCCATTGCGGAAGGTCGGCACCAGTGCGGCGGCCACCCAGGTGCCGGCGAAGATGATGTAGGGGATGACGCGGAACAGCCAGGACGCGCTTTCCGCCAGCACCACGTCCTTGCGCATCAGCCGGATCAGGTCGCGATAAGGCTGCAGCAGCGGCGGGCCGCGTCGGCGCAACAGCCGCGCTTTCACCTTGCGCACAAAGCCAGTGAGCAGCGGTGCGAGCAGCAGCACCAGCAGCATCTCCGCGCCTTGCGAGATGAAATCGCGGATCAGGGCCATATGGCGAGCACCAGCAAGAGGAGCACCAAAGCCGTGAACACCAGCGTGAGGTAGCGGCGGATGGTCAGGAACTGCAGAACGTTAAGGCGGTCGGCGGCGTAGCCGATGAAGCTCGCGATCGGCGCATAGGCGGCGTCCCAGATCAGGTCGTGCAGGGTGACCGTGAGCCGCGCCGGCGCCATCGAACCCGGCGGCGGCATCTCGCCGATCTCGCGCGCGCGAAACACGGTCGCGCCATAGACGCGGCGGATCGGCTGAGCAAAGCTCGACGCGGTATACTGCGTCGCCGGACTCGAGTCCGGATAACCGCAGTCCCAGGCCGGAGCGCGCCGCAATTTGTCGGACGCTAGCCGGTGGATGGCAAAGGCGGCGAGCGAGCCGGACATCACGACAAAAACGAACACCAAGAGCCCGTTATAGGAGCTGCGGCTTTCGGCGATCGGCACGATCGACAGCCACTCGACGCCGGCCTGATGCGGCATGCCGACGCCGATCAGGCTGCTGGTCACCGGGTTGAGCGCATCGATGAAGAAGCCGGGGAGAATTCCAGCGACGAGACAAAGCGCGGCCAGAAAATACATGGCGGCGAGCGAATTGCTGTCGGTCTCCTGCGCCTGCGCGGCGGCGAGCGTGCGGGCACGGCCGAGAAAGGTCACGCCGAAAGCCTTGACGAAGCAGGCGGCGGCAAGCGCCGCCGACAGCGCCAGCAGCGCGCCGACCGCCGGCACCATGAATTTCAGGCCCCAGGCCGGCAGTTGCGGGCTGAGCAGAATGGCCTGGAAGGTGAGCCACTCGGAGACGAAGCCGTTGAGCGGCGGCAGCGCCGAAATCGCCACGCAGCCGACCAGGAACACGAAAGCGGTCTGCGGCATGCGGTGGATCAGCCCGCCGAGGTGCTCCATGTCGCGTTCGCCGGTTGAATTGAGCACGGCGCCGGCGCCGAAGAATAGCAGGCTCTTGAAAACGGAATGATTGAAGACGTGAAACAGGCCGGCGGTGAGCGCCAGCGCGGCGGCGAGCGGCATGTTGGCGGCCTTGAAGGCCAGTGCCAGGCCAAGCCCGATATAGATGATGCCGATATTTTCTACCGTGTGATAGGCGAGCAGCCGCTTGAGATCGTGCTGCATCAGCGCGTAGAGCACGCCCATCACCGCGGTGATGCCGCCGACGCCGAGCACAACCATGCTCCACCACCAGTCCGGCGGTCCGAGCAGATCGAACACGATACGGATGAGGCCGTAGACCGCGACCTTGGTCATCACGCCGCTCATCAGTGCCGAGACGTGGCTCGGCGCCGCCGGATGCGCCAGCGGCAGCCAGGCGTGCAGCGGCACCACGCCGGCCTTGGAGCCGGCGCCGACGATGGCGAGCACGAGCACCAAAGCGGCCAGCGCCGCTGTCGGGTGCGCGGCACGCATGGCATCGAAGGCGTAATTACCGTTGGCGCCGGCGAGCAGGCCGAAGGCGAGCAGCAGCGACAGCGTGCCGAAGCTCGCCATCAACAGATAGACGTAGCCGGCGCGCACGTTCTCAGCGATGCGATGGTGCGAGATCACCAGCGCCCACGACGTCAGCGACATGAATTCCCACGAAACCAAGAAGCTGAACGCGTCGTCCGCCATGACCACCAGGTTCATGGCGGCGATGTAGACGGGATAGAACGGCAGCACGCGTTGCGGCGCGTCTTCGTGGCGGCCATAGCCGAGCGCGAACAGGCTCGCCGAGGCGCCGCCGAGATTGACCACGACCAGAAAGAAGGCGGCGAGCGAATCGATGCGGAAATGCGCGCCCAGCCAGGGCAGGCCGAGCGGCAGGGTCACGGTGGATGTCGGGCTGGAATATCCGAACAGGCACAGCAGCGCGATCATGCCGAGCGTCAACGTGATCATCAGGCTGGCGCCATAGACCACGGCCGTCGCGCGCGGCGAACCGCCGAGTGCGATCGCGACGGGCGCCAAAACGATCAGCGCCGCCACGCCGTAGAGCGCGTAGACGACCATCATTTGAGCCGGACCCCGCGGCCACCGCCGCTGCTCGCCGCGCCTTCGCCGATCAATTCGATGCCGTTGGCGGCGAGCGCGTCGACCAGCTTCATCAGCGAATCGACATTGCCGCGAACCACGCCGTCGCTGGCTTCCATGCGCTGGATGGTCGGCAACGACAAGCCCGCGGCCTGCGCCAATTGGCGCTGATCAAGGCCGAGCAACGCCCTGGCCGCCCGCATCTGAGAGCCCGTTATCATGTTTAAGACATCAGTATAGATACATTCGATGTATCTATTGATGCATACTGCGGACAAAATCTGGTTTCAAGGGCTTTGTGCAGGCCTGTGATTTAAGGCCGCTTTTTCGCCGCCAACCGCTTATCGAGGCGCGCCATGTCCACCACCATGCGCTCATGTGTGCCGTTGCCGATTTCCTCGGTTTCGTCGTGCGCGCTCACCTTGAATTCGATGCGCCGGCCGTCGACCTTAGTGACTTCGGCCTCGGCGGTCACCTGACGGCCGACCGGCGTTGCCGCCAGATGGCGGATGTTGACCAGCGTGCCGACCACGCTTTCGCCGGGGTCGAGATAATCGCGCACTGCATTGAGTGCCGCATTCTCCATGGCGGTTACCATCATCGGCGTGGCGAACACCTGCGGCAGGCTTATATCCTTGAACTGATTGGCGAGATGGGCGGGCATCACCCGCAGCGTGTAGGTGCCCTTCGCTCCCACCGGAATCGGACGCATCGGGTCAACTCCTTAAGTTGCGCATGATCTTATCCGAAAACCGGTTCTCACTTTTCGGGATCATGCGCTGGCCGGCTTCACGTGGTTGATCGCCGGCGCCAGCACCACCAGTACGATGCCGCAGATTGCGATCGGCGCAAAGGCCATGGCGGCGATACCGCTCAGATCCCAGACCAGGCCACTGATCACCGGCACGATCACCGCGCAGCTATAGCTGATGGTGAACATGGCGGCGGTGACGCGGTGCACATCGTCCGGCGCGCTCAATAGCGGCGGTAGCGCCAAAATGAGAATGAGGATCATCGCATTGGCAAAGCCCTGCACCGTCGCAGCAGCCACCACCCAGGCGCCGGAGCCAAACACGACGCCGCCGGTCGAGAGCACGCAGAGCAGCCCGCAGCAGACATAAGGCCAGGCCTTGCGCTCGAGCCGGTGCGCGAAGGCGAGCAGCAGCAACGACGCCGGCACCTGGCCGATGTTAAGCCCGGTGAGTGCGGCACTGATCCAGTCGCCTTGTCCGTGACCCCTGAGATAGTCGGGCAGGAAGGCGTTGGTCGCGAAATAGGTGGCGTTGGTGGTGCCGAGCATGATGCCGAGCCGCCAGATCAGGTGACTGTTCCAGTCCGGCCACCAGCGGCGGCTTGTGTTCGACGTCGAACCGCTGGCCGGCGCCAGGGTCAAAATCAGCGCCGCGATGACGACGACCGGCGCGCTCCAGAATACGAAACCCCATTGCCAGCTGCCGCCGACCAGAGGCAGCACCAGCGGCAGCATCAACGCCACGGGGAAGATTTCACCGACCAAGAGGCCGTTGGTGTAGACGGCGGTGGCAAAGCCGATGCGCTGCGGGATCCAGCTGCGCACCGCCGGCGGCATGGTCACCTGCATGACGGCGACGCCGGCGCCCATGGCGACAGTCGTCGCGTAAAGCCACATCACGTCGGGGATGGCGCCGCGCAGCGCGCCGCCGATCGCGGTGACGGCGAGCCCGACCACCAGCGCCGTGCGCACGCCGAGGCGGGCGATCAGCAGCGAGCCGGGCACGGCGGCGATGGCGAACAGCATCGAGGGCAGGCCGGTGAGGATGCCGACCTGGGTGGCATTGAGCCTGAGCCCGTCGTGGATCAGCGGAATGACCGGCGGCACCGCCAGGATGGTGAGCCGCAGGGCGACGCCTGCGAGCCACAGCTGTAGCAGCGTGCCGACAAGGCGGGCCTGCGGCTGTGACTCGCCGGGATTTTGCATTATAGGGGCCGGCATTGCGGGTGGGATGCTAACGTGTTGATCTGGCGGCTTGCGGGATAACATAGTCCGCAGCGCCGTGCATACCCGGCCGTGGGCCGGCCAGAATCCAGCATGGCTTAGGTGAGTTGGGCAAAAAAATGCATCTGCAGCACCGCATCCTTGTCACCGGCGGTTCCGGATTTCTCGGTTCGCATTTGTGCGAGAGCCTGCTGGCCAGTGGCGCAAATGTCATTTGTCTTGACAATTTCTTTACCGGCAGCCGCTCGAACATCGAGCACCTGCTCGATAACAAACATTTCGAGCTCATCCGGCACGACGTCACGTTTCCGATCTATCTCGAGGTCGACCAGATCTACAATCTTGCCTGTCCGGCGTCGCCGATCCATTACCAGCACGATCCGGTGCAGACGACCAAGACCAGCGTGCACGGTGCGATCAACATGCTCGGCCTTGCCAAGCGCGTGAAGGCGAAAATCTTCCAGGCCTCGACGTCGGAAGTGTACGGCGATCCCAGCGTTCACCCGCAGACCGAGGACTATTGGGGCAACGTCAATCCGATCGGCGCGCGCTCCTGCTATGACGAAGGCAAGCGCTGCGCCGAAACCTTGTTCTTCGACTATTGGCGGCAACACAAGTTGCGCATCAAGGTGGCGCGCATTTTCAACACTTATGGGCCGCGCATGCATCCCAACGACGGACGCGTCGTTTCGAATTTCATCGTACAAAGTCTCTTGGGCAAAGACATCACGATATACGGCGACGGCTCGCAGACGCGCTCGTTCTGCTACGTCGACGACATGATCGACGGCTTCGGCCGCCTGATGGCCACCGCCAATTCAGTGACCGGCCCGGTCAACATCGGCAACCCGACCGAATTTTCCATCCTTGAACTTGCCACTCTGGTGATCGGGCAGATCGGCACACGTTCGAAGATCGTGCACCGGCCGCTGCCGGAGGACGATCCGAAGCAGCGGCGGCCGGATATTTCGCGTGCGCAGGAATTATTGTCGTGGGCGCCGCGCACGCCGCTCAAGGAGGGCCTCATTCAAACCATCGCTTACTTCGAGAAGCTGCTGAGCGATGGGAAAATGCGCGACCTGTTGACGGCGGAGCGGTCGGGCTAAACCGGGCGGTGCCGCACCGGCTAAGGCTCTCCAGGCGGGCGCCGTCGCTGCCGGGCTGCGCTTATTAACCTCCTGGAAATCCGCTTGAATATGCGGCTTTCCCGCCGCCGGAAAACACTGTAAACGGCAAAATCCCTGTATAATTCCCCGCCACAGGGAAAGGTCGCCATTGCCGAAGTTGACCCCGCGCCAGATTCTGATCGTGCTGCACGATCTCGTCGCCACCGCGGCAGCGATCGTGCTGACGTTTTACGTGCGCTTCGAGGGCAATGCGCTCGACACCCGCCTCGCCGAACTCAAGTATCTGCCGGTCTTTCTCGTCTATGCCGCCGCGATCTATTTGATCTTCGGTCTGTATCGCAACAAGTGGCGGTTCACGTCCGTCCCCGATCTCTACGACATCTTCCGCGCCGCCGGCGTTCTGGCGGTGTCGCTCCTCGCGCTCGACTACGTGCTGGTCGCGCCCAACGTCTACGGCACGTTCTTCTTCGGCAAGATCACCATCCTGCTGTACTGGTTCCTGCAGATGTTTTTCCTCGGCGGCACGCGCGTCGCCTATCGCTATTTCCACTACGCCCGCACGCTGCAGCGCGCCAAGGTCGCCGATGCGACGCCGACCTTGGTGCTTGGGCGCGCCGCCGACGCCGAAGTCCTGTTGCGCGCGATCGAAAGCGGCGCGGTGAAGAAAATCTGGCCGGCCGGCGTATTGTCGCCATCCGCGGCCGACCGCGGCCAATCGATCCGCGGCGTTCCGGTGCTGGGTGATATCGACGACCTTGAGCGCGTGGTCGCCGATTTCGCCGGCCGCGGCACCGTCGTGACGCGCGTCATCCTGACGCCGTCGGCGTTGTCGCCGGAAGCTCGGCCGGAAGCGCTGCTGATCCGGGCGCGCAAGCTCGGCCTGACCATGCGTCAGTTGCCATCGCTCGACGCCGGCGGGCAGGCGATGCAGCTTGCGCCGGTTGCGGTCGAGGACCTGCTGCTGCGGCCGAGCGTCAGTATCGACTACCGCCGGCTGGAGGCCTTCGTTGCCGGCAAGGCGATCGTCGTCACCGGCGGCGGCGGCTCGATCGGCTCGGAAATCTGCGAGCGCATGGTCGCTTTCGGCGCCGCCCGTTTGCTGGTGATCGAGAATTCCGAACCGGCGCTGCATGCGGTCGTCGAACTGCTTAAATCCAAGCAATCTAGCACCGCGATTTCCGGCCGCATCGCCGATATCCGCGACCGCGCGCGAATCATGGGCCTCATCGCCCAGTTCAAGCCCGACATGGTGTTTCACGCCGCCGCGCTCAAGCACGTGCCGCTGCTCGAAACCGACTGGGACGAGGGTATCAAGACCAACGTGTTCGGCTCGATCAACGTCGCCGACGCGGCGGCGGCGGCCGGCGCCGCGGCCATGGTGATGATCTCGACCGACAAGGCGATCGAGCCGGTTTCCGTGCTCGGCGCTACCAAGCGGCTGGCGGAAATGTATTGTGAGGCGCTCGACAACGATTTGGCACGCCGTGCTGCAGGCAAGAACGCCACGCGCATGATCGCGGTGCGCTTTGGCAACGTGCTGGCCTCGAACGGCTCGGTGGTGCCGAAGTTCAAGGCGCAGATCGAGGCCGGCGGCCCGGTTACCGTCACGCATCCCGACATGGTGCGTTATTTCATGACCATCCGCGAAGCCTGCGATCTGGTCATCACCGCCGCGACCCACGCGCTCGGACCCGACAGCGGCGATGTGTCGGTCTATCTGCTCAATATGGGCCAGCCGGTGAAAATCGTCGACCTCGCCGAGCGCATCATCCGGCTGAGCGGCCTGGAGCCGGGGCGCGACATCCAGATCGCGTTCACCGGCGTCCGCCCGGGCGAGCGGTTGCACGAGATTCTGTTCGCGCGCGACGAGGAGACCAACGAGATCGGCATTCCCGGCATCGTCGCCACCAAACCGGTACAGCCATCGCTGGAGGCGATCCGGAGCTGGGTGGCGACGCTGGAGCAGGGCCTGTCGCGCAACGAGCGAGCGGTGATCTACAACGTGCTGCGTGACGCGGTGCCGGAATTCCGCGGCGAAGCCGCATGAAGGGGCAACATTGAACCTCACAGAATTTTTCAAGAGCGAATTTGCCGAGCACCATGACGTCGCGCGGCGCACCGAAGCGGCGTTGGCGGACGCCTTCGCCGGCCTGGTCGGCGCCTGCGTCAAGTCGGTCCGCGGCGGCGGCAAGCTGATGTTCTTCGGCAACGGCGGCAGCGCCGGGGATGCCCAGCATCTCGCGACCGAACTGACCATCCGCTACAAGGCCGACCGCGCCGCCATTGCGGCAATCGCCTTGACCACCGATACGTCGGCGCTCACCGCCGCCGGCAACGATCTCGGCTTCGACAAAATCTTCGCGCGGCAGATCGAGGCGCTCGGGCGGCCCGGCGACTTCGCTATCGCGATCTCGACCTCGGGCAAGAGCCCCAACATCATCGCCGCTCTGCGCCAGGCCAGGGCGATGAATCTGGCGACCGCCGCGCTCGGCGGCAAAGGGGGCGGCGACATGGTGGGACTCGCCGATCACTTGCTGGTGGTCCCTTCCGCTACCACAGCGCGCATCCAGGAAATGCATATCGCCCTCGGGCAAATGCTCTGCGGGGCGCTGGAAATCGAGCTGGGACTGACCAAACCCGATCGTTAAGCGCCGTGACAAGGGATCAATCGGAAATCCCACGGCAAACTTGCTCTTTTCATGTTACGAAAATGGCGTTGGCCATTCTGAAAATGTCCTTGACTCAAAGAGGACCTCCTATTCCCTTAGCGGTCAGGGAGAACAAAATCATGGACGCCACCGTTTTACAGTCGCCGCGGGGCAAAGCCCGTTCGCCGCGCCCGCGTGCTGTCGGCGATCGCCACAACATCCAATCGGTCGATCGCGCGCTGTTTTTGCTGGAAACCATCGCGGAAGCGGGCGGCGAGGCGTCGCTCACCGATCTCTCCAACCGGACCGGCCTCAATATTTCGACCTGCCATCATCTGCTGGCGACGCTGATCCAGCGCGGCTTTGCCGCCAAAGTGCCAGGCCGCCGGCTTTATGCGTTGGGCGCCCGCATCCTGTACCTGGGCCACGCCTGTCTGCAGGTCGATCTGCCGCGCCGCGCCCAGCCTTATTTGGAAGACATCAACCAGGCCACCGGCGAAACGGTGCATCTCGCGGCGCTGCAGGGCAACGCGGTGGTCACCGTCGCCGTGCGCGAGGCTCGCCACGCCGTGCGGGTCGATACCGGCCGGCTCGGTCGCGTGGAAGCGCCGCACGCCACCTCGGTCGGCAAGGCTATCATGGCCTGGCTGCCGGAAGACGAGATCCAACGCATCCTCACCGGCGGCATGAAGCGTTTTACCGACAATACCATCACGAATTTTCCGGCTCTGGTCGAATCGCTGCGCGCGGTGCGCCGCAACGGCTACGCCATCGATCGCGAGGAATATCTGCCCGGCGTGATTTGCGTCGGCGCCGCCATCCGCGATCAGGCCGGCGCCGTGATCGGCGCGATCAGCGCGTCGACGCCGACCATGCGAGCGAGCGAGGAGCACGTCGCCCGCATCCGCGACGAGGTCAACGCCGCGACGCGCGCGCTGTCGGCCGAGTTCGGCGGTCCGGGCGCGCAAGCGGGCGGCGCCCAGATGGCCGCGAACTGAGGTTCAATCTTCCGGACGCGGGCTCCACGCCGGCCCGCCGGGCGGAACTTTTGCCCGCCGCGGCCGTTACCACTCCGAATGGAATCGGTCGCCTTACGGCGGCCGTTTGGCCATATGGAGCATCCAAAAATGGAACGACCGAAACAGCAGATCGATGTCGAGCGCGGGCGGATCGAGTCCGACGAGGACGAGGTCGCGATCAATTCCGACGAGAGCTTTCCGGCCAGCGACCCGCCGAGCTGGACGCCCGTGCATGGCGTCGGTTCGAGCGAGGTGAAGAAGATCAAGAAGAAGCCGGCGAACGCCGAATAACCGCGCCGAGAAAATCGAGAAGAAGAGGAACTTAGAAGCTCATTTTGAGCAGCGTCTCGGCGTTGCCGCAGAGCAGCCTGCGCTCGTCGGCGCTCGAAAGGCCTAGGCCTTTGATGGTTTCGATCGTCGGCGCAATGGGCCCGAGCGGCGCGTCGGTCGCGAACACCACGCGCTCCGATCCGAAGAATTCCAGCCCGCAACGCAGCGCGTGCACGCCGCCGCCGAACATTGCGGTGTCGGCATAGTATTCGCGCAGGTAATCCATGTGCGGTCGTTTGAGCGACGGGATGATTTTTGAATAGTCCTCGTCCGACGTGCGCGCGCCCAGCACCTTCAGGCCGGGGCCCACGCGGCCGTCGTAGAAGGGGATCATGCCGCCGAGATGATGCGTGATGATGCGCAAGCTCGGATGGCGGTCGAACAGGCCACAGAACACCATTCGGATCATCGCCACCGAGGTATCATACGGCCAGCCGAGGCACCACCACATCTCGTAGCGCGATTTCTTCTCGCCGAGATAATCCGGCAGCGCTGCGGTGCGTTCCGGATGTAGCCAGATCGTCGTATCGAGCTCGGCAATGGCCGCGAAAAATGGCTCGAACTTAGGCAGGTCCAGTGGCTCGCCGGCGACGCTGGTATAGATCAGCACGCCGGCCGCGCCGAGTTTCTTCACCGCGCGTCGCGCTTCTTCGATGGAGCCGTCGATGTCGGTCAGGCAGAGCGCGGCCGCGAAGGTCGGAAACCGCTCCGGATGCTTGCGGCACAGCTCCGCCATATCGTCGTTGGCCATGCGCGCGAGCTGCAGGCCGCCGTCCGGCTTGGCGATGTCCTCGATCGGCGGATTGGGCAGGGAGATGATCTGCCGGTAGTCGCCGAACTCGTCCATTTCCTTGAAGCGCATATCGAGGTCGAACAGTTTGGTGATGCTGCGCAGCCGCGGACCGATATTGCCGAGCTTCGGCGCCGCTTTCATCATCTCCTTGAAGAAGCGCTCCGGATAGATATGGGTATAGATGTCGATGATCGTGCTCACGTCTTTGCTCCCGTTTCTTCTCTCAACACCAGGCGCCGCTGCAGCGGCAACGCCTGCCAGCCGAACCGTTCGGCGATCAGGCCCCAAAGCCCCTTCGGCGCCCATAGCATGACCACGATGGCGACCGCGCCCATCATCAGCAAGTAGAGGCTGCCGAGATCGGCCAGCGTCTGACGCAGCGCGAAGAACACGATGGTGCCGATGATCGGCCCCTCGATGCGGCCGATGCCGCCGATCACCGTGATGAAGATGACGAAGGCAGTCCAGTCGTTGACGCTGAAGGCGGTATCCGGCGAGATGCGCAGCTTCATGAGGAAAATCAGCGCGCCGATCATCGCCGTGCCGAAGCCGGTCAGCACGTAGACGATGAGCTTGATGCGCGTGACATCGATACCGTTGCTTTGCGCCGCCAGTTCGTTGTCGCGGATGGCGGTCAGCGCCAGGCCATGGCGCGAGCGCAGCAGCATTACGATGACGCCAAGGACGGCGACGGTGAGGGCGAGCGCCAGCCAATAGATTTCGAATTCGCGTATCTGCCGGCTCGGCGCCATGGCGATTACGACCGACGCCGGCAGGCTGATGCCGGAGCCGCCGCCGAGCACCGAAATCTGCGAGGCGAGCAGGCGGAACACCTCCGCCACCACCCAGGTGCCGATGGCGAAATAAGCACCGCGCAGGCGGAAGATCAGCGCCGCCACGGGGATTGCGACCAGGGCGCCTATGGGGCCAGCGATGAAAATCGCCGCGATCGGATGCACGCCGGCAAGGATCACCAGCGCGAACAACAGATAGCCGCCGAGGCCGACAAAGGCCTGCTGCCCGACCGAGACCAGGCCGGCGTAACCGGCGAGCAGGTTCCACAAGCTCGCCAGCGCCACGAAGGTGAAAATCTCGGCGAGCAGGCGCAGCGTCTGCCGGTCGCCCCACAACGGCGCCAGCGCCAGCACGATCAGCGCCACGGCAATCAGCGCGACGCCGATGCGGCTCGAACGCGTGGCGTGCTCGACACAGTATTTTCCTTGGCTCATCCCGACACCTTCGGGAACAGACCCTGTGGCCGTACGGCCAGAATAATGAGGAAAACAATGTGTCCGGCGAGCAATTGCCAGCCCGGATCGATCTGGGCGCCAATCGCCTGTGACACGCCGAGAATGATGCCGCCGATCAGCGTGCCCCACATGTTGCCGAGCCCGCCGATGATCACCGCCTCGAAGCCGAAAATGAGCCGCGCCGGTCCGATCGACGGATCGAAATTGGCGCGCACCGCCAGGAACACGCCGGCGATGGCGACGACGGCGAGCGACAGCGCCATCGCCATGGCGAAGACGTGGCGGGTGTCGAGGCCCATCAGTTGCGCCACGGCTTGGTCGTCCGAGGTGGCGCGGAAGGCGCGGCCGAGCGCGGTGTAATAGAAAAGCGCCTGCAAGCCCGCGATCACTGCGACCGCGACCGCGAACTGGATGAGCGGCAGGACCCCGATCCAGACGCTGTGCAGCGCCTGGAATGTTTGAATCTCGATGGCGCCGGCTTGCAGCTTGCGGCTGTCGGCAGTGAACCACTCCAATAGTCCGTTCTGGATGATGATCGACAGGCCGAAAGTCACCAGCAACGGCGGTAGCAGATCGTCGCCCAAGGTGTAATTGAGCAGCCCGCGTTGCAGTACGTAGCCGATGATGGCCATGATCGGCACCACCAGCAGCAGCGAGGTGAGTGGATCGATGCCAAATGTTTGCGTCACCATGAGCGCGACGTAGGCGGCGAGTACGATCAGATCGCCATGCGCGATGTTGACGAGCCGCATCACGCCGAAGATCAGCGACAGGCCGGCGGCGAACATGGCGTAAAGCCCGCCGATCAGCACGCCCTGCAGGATGACGTTGAGCCATTCGGTCATAGCTGTCGTCCCCGCGAAGGCGGGGACCCATATGCCGTGCCCTCTCGATGGGCTGCGGAGTATGGGTCTCGGCTCTCGCTTCGCTCGGCCGGGACGACAGCGCGTGTCTGCTTCGGCGTCATCGTTAGACTCCGAAATAGGCCGCGGAGATCGACTCGCGCGTCAACTCGCGCGTCGCGCCCTGCAGCGCGATGCGGCCTTCCTGCAGGCAGTAGACTTGGCGCGCGGCTTTGAGCGCTTGCGCGATGTCCTGCTCGACCACGATCAGCGACAGACCTTCCGCCACGATCGCCGGCAGCTGCGCGTAGATGTCGCGCACCACGATGGGCGCGAGGCCGAGGCTGATCTCGTCGCACAGCAGCAGGCGCGGGTTCGACATCAGCGCGCGGGCGATTGCCGCCATCTGCTGCTGCCCGCCGGACAGCGCGGGCGCGGGCAGCCGCCGCCGTTCGGCCAGCACCGGAAAGAGCCGGTACACGCGCTCCAGCGTCCACGGCCCGGGGCGGCGCGACTGGCCGCCGATCAAGAGATTTTCCTCGACTGTCAGCGAGGGAAACAGCCGCCGTCCTTCCGGCACCAGCGCGATGCCGCGCTTGAGCACGTCGAAGGCCGGCGCGCCGCCGATGGCTGCGCCGTCGAAAACAATGTCGCCGCGGCGCGGCGCCATCATGCCGGCGATGGTTTTGAGCAGCGTGCTCTTGCCGGCGCCGTTGGCGCCGATCACCGCGACCACTTCGCCGGCGCTGACCTTGAGCGAGACGCCGAACAGCGCCTGGAAGTCGCCGTAAAAAGCGTCGATGGCGCTCACCTCGAGCAAGGGGTCAGGCATCGGCCTCGATCCCCATGTAGATCTCCGCCACCTGCTGGCTCTTGATCACCGCGTGCGGCTCGCCTTCGGCGATGAACTTGCCGCCGTGCAGCACCGCGAGTCGGTCGACGGTGGCGAGCAGCGTGTGCACCACATGCTCGATCCAGACGATCGACACGCCGCCCGCGCGCACCTGCTTGATCAACCCCACCAGCGTCGCGCATTCGTGCTCGGTCAAACCGCCGGCGACTTCGTCGAGCAGCAGCACGCGCGGCTTGGTCGCCAGCGCGCGCGCCAGTTCGAGCCGCTTGCGGTCGAGCAAAGTGAGGCTCCCGGCCCGCCGGTTGGCCTTGTCGGCGAGCCCGCAGTGCGTGAGCAGTTCCGCGCACGCGTCATAGACCGAAGCTTCGCTGGCGCCGCCGCCGAACGCCGCCGCCACGACCACGTTCTCGAACACGGTCATGCCGGAGAACGGCTGCGGCACCTGGAACGAGCGCGCGAGCCCCAAGCGGCAGCGCCGCTCCGGCGGCAGGCGGGTGATGTCTTCGCCCGCGAACAGTACGCGGCCGGCGTCGGGCGCGACGGTGCCGGTGGCGATACCGAACAGCGTGGTCTTGCCGGCCCCGTTCGGCCCGATGATGCCGAGCGCCTCGCCTTCGGCGAGCGAGAAGTCGATGCCGTCGGCCACCACCACGGCGCCGAAGCGCTTCGAGATGTTTTCCAGCGCGAGGATCGGAGCCATGGGCAAAGTCTACCCCACTCGTCATGCCCGGCCTTGTGCCGGGCATCCAAGTCTTACTGCTTCGTTACGTCACTAAGGCGTGGATGGCCGGAACAAGCCCGGTCATGACACTAAATTTAAGTCTACGAGATCGGCACCAACTTGCCACCAAGCGGAATCTCCGGCGCGGTCTTGTTCTCGGCGATGACGAGATCGAACTTGCCGTTCTTGCGCTGCCATTGGCCGGCGACCAGCGGCGTCTTGGTGACGTTCTTCACCGGCTGTCCGGTCCAATGCACCGGCCCGACGATCGAGCGATAATTGGTGGCGACGATCGAATCCAACACCGCCTTCGGATCGTGCGGGTTCTTGGCGCGCTTGAGCACGTCGATCGCCACTTCGAACAGCGCGTGTTGGAAGCCGATCGGCTGCGTCCACGGCCTGTTGGTCACCTTGGTGTAGCCGTCCGTCAATTGCTGCGCGCTCTGGCCGGTAAGGCCGGACTTGAACGGATGATGCGGCGTCCACCAGATTTCGCTGGTGAGTCCATTGCCGCGCTCGCCCAACGAGTCGATGACGGAGGGGAACAGCAACGCCTTGCCGATGGTGACGATCTTCGGCCTGAAGCCCTGTTGCGCGGCCTGCGACCAGAAGGTGGCGAAGTCGGGTGGGATCATGTTGCCGGTGACGATCTCGGCGCCCGCCGCCTTGAAAGCGGAAATCTGCGAGGTGAAGTCGTTGTTCATCAGCTGATAGCGGCCGGGATCGAGCAGCTTGTAGCCGGCCGCGGCGAGCGCCGGCGGCAGGCCGAGCTTGGGATCGCCCCACGCATTGCCGTCGGCGTCGTTGGGGAACAGGCCGCCGACCACCTTGTTGGTCGGCAGTTCATCCCACAGCGCCAGGAACGCGCCGATCACGTCTTCGAGGCCCCAGAAGAAGTGATAGGTCCAGGTGAAACCCTTCTTCGGGTCGCCCTTGCGGCCGAAGAAATAAGGCTGCCATGGACAGTTGGTGGTGATGCAGGGCACCTCGTTGACTTCGGCCTGGTCGGCGACCGGATTGGTGGTGTCGGGCGTCGCCGAGGCGACGATCAGGTTGACCTTGTCGCCGAGGATCAGTTCGGATGCCACTTCCGAGGCGCGGCTGGCGTTCGACTGGCTGTCCTTGGAGATGATCTCGACCTTGTAGGTCTTGCCGCCGCTGACGAGGCCTTTGCTCAAGATGCCGCGCACCTGTTCGAGAATGTAGCCGTCGGCCTCGCCGAACCCGGCGAGCGGGCCGGTCTTCGGGCTGACATGGCCGATCTTGATCACCTGCGATTGCGCGTTGGCCGGGATAGCGCGGAGAACCGCCGGTGCCGCCAATGCACCGAGGCCGGTCATGACCAGAGTGCGACGTGAGATCGTCTTGTTGTCGGTCATCGTCTCCTCCTGTGCGCGGCCTTTAAACGTCTTGGGCGCGCGCTTTTTTAAGGTGCTGCAACACTTTCAAACGGAGCGCCTGCTGCTGCGCCGGGCTCCACTTGCGAAAGCCCTCGCCCGACTTGAAGCCGAGCTTGCCGGCCTTCACCAGTTTTTTGAGATAAGGCGACGGCCCCGGCCGGCTGTCGATGTCGCGCAGCACGAACTTGTGGATGGCCAGCGTCAGATCGGTGCCGACCATATCGGCATTTTCCAACGGGCCGAGCGCCGCCAGCCGGCGGCCGAATGACGCCTTGATCACGTTGTCGACGGTCTCGGCATCGCAGATGCCGTGCTCGACCAGCGCGATCGCCTCGCGCCAAAGCGCATGTTGGAGTCGGTTGCCGATGAAGCCCGGCACGTCCTTTTTCACATGCGCCGGTTTTTTGCCGGCGGCGGCATGCAGCCTCATCGTGAAGTCGACCGCCTGCGGCGAAGTCCACTGCGTCTCGATCACCTCGACCAGCGGCACCAGAAACGGCGGGTTCCACCAATGGGTGCCGAGCGCGCGGTCGCGCCGCTTGAGGCCTTTCATGATCTTGGTGATCGGAATGACCGAGGTGTTGCTGGCGAGAATGGCGTCCGGCCGCACGTGCTTTTCGATCTCGGCGAAAAGTTTCTGCTTGAGCGGCAGGTCCTCCAGCACGGCCTCGACCACGTAGTCGGCTTCCCGCACGGCGGCCGCCAGATGGGGCACCGGCGTCACGCGTTCGACCATTTTCGGATTTTCGCCAAGGTCTTTCAGATTGGCGGCGATGCGCTCCAAAACGCTTCCCAGGCTCGCCATCACCGTATCGGTGATCGTCACCTCATGGCCGGCGAGCGCGAACACCTGGGCGATGCCGTGGCCCATCAGGCCGGCGCCGATCACCGCGATGCGGGCTTTGGCCATGGCTCAGCCCGCCGTGTAGCCGCCGTCGGCGTAAAGGATATGTCCGGTATAAAAGTCCGATGCCTTCGAGGCGAGGAACAGCAGCGGGCCGGCGAGATCTTCCGGTTCGCCCAAGCGGCCCTTGGGCACGCGCGCGAGGAAGCCCTTACGCACCGTCTGCGCGCGCTCGGTGTCTTCGTACATCCAGGCGGTGAGCGGCGAGCGGAAAACGGTCGGGCCGAGTGCGTTGACGGTGATGCCGCTTTCGCCCCATTCGCACCCAAGTGCCTTGGTGATGCCGTCGACCGCTGACTTCGACGCGCAATAAGCGGTGTATCCGGCCGGATGGCCGAGCAGCCCGCGCGCCGAGGACGTCAAGATCACTTTGCCGCCGCCTTGCTTGAGCATCTGCTTGCCGGCCGCGCGCGCCATCAGCCAGGATTGGGTGACATTGGCGTCCATCACGTCGAGAAAATCCTGCGGCTTCAGATCGCCGATCTTGGCCACCTTGTTGAGGCCGGACGCGACCACCAGGATGTCGAGACGGCCGAATTTATCGACCGCGGCTTTGACGATTTTCTCGCAGTTGTCCTCGGAGTTCGGCCGCAGTGCGACAATCTCGGTCTTGCCGCCGAACTCGGCGCATTCGGCCGCGACCTTTTTCAGTTCGTCCTGCTTGCTCGCCGCCAGCACCACATTGGCGCCGGCGCCGGCCAAGGTCTTGGCCGCCAGTGCGCCGAAGGCGCCCGACGCGCCGGTGATGACGGCCGTCTTGCCCTTGACGTCGAACAAGGCAAGCGGGTTTTTCAGAAAGGCTTCGGCCATGGGACGCTCCTCATTTTTTCTTTCGTCATGGCCGGGCTTGTCCCGGCCATCTCGCTTAGGAAGGCATTGCCCTCCTGATCGAGATCACCGGGTCGAGCCCGGTGATGACGGGCCAAGCAGCCCGTCACTTCGGCGGCATCGCCACGGCGACGACGATCGAGCACACCTCGTTGCCGCGGTTGATAATCTCCCGCGTCTCGTTCGGCTCGATCACGCAGCTGTCGTTCGCCTTCAGCACGGTCTCCTTGCCGTTGACGATGACGGTCAGTTCGCCGCGCAGCACGAAATAGACCTTCTCCGGCGGCGAGGCGTCCGGCCCGGCGCCGCCGCCGGGCAGGAAATGCGAATAGCCGAACACGAGACCCTTGGTGCCGCCGGCCTCGGCGCCGAACAGGCGTAGCGAGGTGGAAGCGCGATGATTGGGCGCGTCATAGGCCTTGGCGTCATTGAAGCGTTTCACGTGCATTAGAATTTGCTCCCCTTCTCGATGCGGAATTTCTGCTTCGGATCGAGGATCGCAACCAGCCGCACGATGCAGCCGTCGCCGCGGTCCCAGTTCCAGGGGAAATAGGCGAAGGTGACGCGCTTGCCGGTGACCTTGTCGATGTCGCCCCCGACGTTCTCGATGCCCATGATGCCGTTCTTGAACAGGATGCGATGCACCGGCTCCCATTCCGGGTGATCGTCCTTCCAGTCGCGGCCGCCCGACCACTCCTTGTATTCCTCGGCGAGGTGCGGATGCAGCGGCCCGTTGCGGTGCGGGCCGATGGCGGTGGCGAGCGGATGATCGTTGGCTTGGGTGTCGTGGCCGACCACCTTGACCTTTTTCTTGACGAACCATTCGCCGGCCGACGGCACGAAACCGGGCGCGCGGCAGAAATAGTCTTCCGAGTCTTCGTAGAACTTGTGCCAGCCGGTGTTGACGATGACGACGTCGCGCGGCCGCACGATCTTGCCGCAGGCCTTCTCCAGATCGTCGCCGGTGATCGGCTCCCATTTCTCCTTGGGGATCGACACCACGATGCCGGAGCCGAAGAAATGCGGCAGCGGCACTTCGTCGATGAACGGCGTGCCCTGGATGACGTGCGCCGGCGCGTCGATATGCGTGGTGTTGTGCATCGAGGTGGTGATGCGCTGCGACAGCACGCCCGACTTCGCCATGTAGTGGATGCGCTCGATCTTGACGTCCTCGAAATAGGGCCAGTTCGGCGACTGATAGCCGAAGCGGTGGGACAGGTTGTAGAACTCCAGCCCCATGCTGTTCTTGAGGTTTTCTTCGAACATCACGCCGCGAATTTTTTTGGCCACGGCATCCTCCCTTTTTGTGTCGCGTGTTTGCGCGAGGTGTCGGAACTCATGTCACGTCGATTTTAGCCGCGGCTGCGATCAGGCCGCGGCGGAATTCATATGCATCTCCATGGCGCGTTTGGTGGCGAGCAGCCTTTCGGCGATCAGCGCCTGCCGATTCTCGAAGCGCTGGGTCGGCACCGGCACCGAGATGGCAACGGAATTGCCGAGCGGGTCCTGCATGGCGACGCCGGCGGCGCAGATGCCGAGCGTGTGTTCCTCGCGATCGAAGGCCACGCCTTTGCGGCGCGCGGATTTGAGTTCCGCCAGCAGCGCATCGAGACGCGTGTGCGTCCTTGGCGTGCGCGGCTCGTAGACGCGGCCGATCAGGGTCTCGATCGCAGCGTCGCTGAGTTGCGCCAGATAAGCCTTGCCGTTGGCGGTGCAATAGAGCGGAAAGGTCTCGCCGACCGCGGACACCGTGCGCAGGCGCTGCGGGCCGATCACCTGGTCGATGAACACCAGATGGTCCTTGCCCACGGTCGAGAGGTCGACGGTCTCGTGCAATTCCTCGCTCAACCGCTCCAGGAACGGCCGCGCCAGCGCGATGAAGTCGCTGCGCACGGACGCCGCCAGCCGCAGAATGGTCGGTCCCAGCCGCACGCGGCCGTTCGGCGTGGCGGCGATCACCAGCTTTTCGGTTTCCAGCGCCGAGACGATGCGCTGCACGGTCGAGCGCGCCAGATTCACGCGCTGGGCGATCTGGCCGAGACTTAAGCCCGCATTCTCGTCTTCCAGCGCGCGCAGGATGGTGGCGGCGCGCGCGATCACTTGCACTTGGCTTTTGTCGTTGGTGACGTGACGGTTCATCGGCAACCCGGACTACGCGACTGGGGCGGCCGTCAAGCCGCCTTGCATCATGGTACACGATAGCCCAATATGCGGTACAGGTCCTTCAATAAAAAATTTCACAGCGGGTGAGGAGACGCCAATGGTCAAGAAGATCGCGCTCGAAGAGCACTTTCTCGATCCCGCCACCGAGCCTTATTGGCGGCCGACCATGGTCGACGTCGCGCCGGCCAAGACCGCGCAGCTTTACGTCGCGCTGACGAATTTCGGCGAACTGCGGCTGGCCATGATGGACAAGACCGGCATCGGGCGGGCCGTGCTGGCGATTGCCGGGCCGGGTGTGCAGGTCGAGCGCGACACCGCGACCGCCATCCGCAACGCCCGCGCCTCGAACGATTTCCTCGCCAAGGAAGTGCAGAAGAAGCCCGACCGTTATTCCGGCTTTGCCCATCTCGCCATGCAGGACCCGAAAGCCGCCGCCGACGAACTGGAACGCTGCGTGCGCGAACTCAAATTCTGCGGCGCCATGATCAACGGCCACACCAACGGCAAATATCTCGACGACCGCTCCTACGATCCGTTTTGGGAGCGCGCGGCCGCGCTCGGTGCGCCGATATATCTGCACCCGGCCGATCCGGTGACGCAGCCGCCGGCGCTCGCCGGCTACAATGTGCTGGCGCGGCCGATGTGGGGCTGGGGCATCGAGACCGGCTCACACGCGCTTCGCATCATCTGCGGCGGCGTGTTCCATCGCTATCCGAAGGCCAAGCTGGTGCTGGGGCACCTCGGCGAGACGCTGCCGTTCCAGCTCTGGCGCTTCGACAGCCGCTCGGCGCCGTATGGCTGGAACTTGCCCAAGCCGCCGTCGCAATATCTCAAAGAGAATGTCTGGGTGACGACCTCGGGCATGTACGACCTGCCGCCGGTGCGCTGCTCGCTCGATGCGCTGGGGCGCGACCGCGTCATGTTCTCGGCCGACTATCCGTTCGACTGGCCGGGCTGCGAATTCCTCGACACGGTGCCGATCGAGGAACCCCTGCGCGCGGATATCGCCTACAACAACGCGGCGAAGCTGCTCAATCTCTAGGCCGCGACTCATAAGTTGGCGGCGGTGAGCAATGATCGCCAATGTCCGCTTTACTCCCGCCGATAGCGGGCATGCGGCTGATCGGTTGGATTGTCCGATATGTGTCAACCGCGACCGACGCACCGATGCGCTTGGCATATTGGACCTTTTGGAGGACCCGGACGTTAGCGGAGGGAGAAGCAATGGAGACGATAATGGCTTTCATCGACCCCAATCGTCCGGAAATTGGCCATGCCGAGCGGTCGCTTCCTCGTCATGACCCTGCATCAGCTTTCGATGACCAGCCGCGTGTGCATGGCTGGACGGCCAATCGCCCGCGCAGCAGTGGATTGATGTTGGCGGGCGGGCTCATGGCCGCTCTGGTAATAGCAGGGTGGGTCACCTTTTCTTCCGGCAAATTTGAAACCGGCAACGTGACAAACCCGCCACCGGCGGACATCCATCAGCTGACTACCGCTCCCACTGTCTCGTCGACTGCGCCTACCACGGCAGGTCAGGCTCCTGCACATTGATAGGCAGAGTGAATTGGCGGGCCTTGGCGATCTTGATAGCAATATGTCCGACGAAGGCCGTCGTGCAGTTTGTCTTTTATCAATCGGAATTCCTCAACCTGTATGCAAGAGGCCACCAATAAAGGCGGCCTATTCGAGTTTCACAAATTCAATTTCATGAGTCTCACATAAGCTTACCGTGCTGCCAGCTTATTCCAAGTGTTGCGCACGCTTGAGGACCATCCATGCCAGTCCAGACTAACAACATCCCAGTTCACCATCGGGCGCTGTTGGACGCTGCTCTGAGCCGTTGATTCGGAAGGATAGCCTGTCGATGCGTCATAAACATAAGCAAATCCAATCGTCAAAAAAACTCCGAGAATGATACCGAGTAAAAGACGCATGAGCTTATTCCTCTTGTAATTGAATTCGGTTAATCATCGATGGGAACGCGCGAAGGGCGTTGCGGTTCCCTATGGCTGTCCGTAGCGAAGCGGCACGTCGAAGCGCGGCGCCGTGGGGCGTCTGCGTCCAGGCGCCGGTGGCCTATGTCCGTTTGCCGATATTTGATGGCAATGTGCAACTCAGTTTGTCAGCGATCCTCGGCGCCCTCAATCCCCGTCATTGCCGCTGCCAAAAACAGCAGAACGAATACGCCACCGATAATTTCAAATACGATCATTGCTTAATCCTTTGATGGGTCCATCGGGGAAGCCGCGGCCGCTGGTTCGAAATGGCAGAGGAAGTCGTCCAGCTGAGGCGGCCAAAACAAGAAGCCGCGGCTGGGTTTCGATCTCTGGGACGATACTGCTTCACGCCAAGCTCATCCCATCGACTACGGCTATGGCACGGCGGTTCCTGATATTGTTAAATGGTCTTCCGTTATGAAGTCGACCCTGCAACTACGACATCCGAATACGTTGACCTCCGGCTCGTCGAGCACGCCCGGTATTGTTCGGGTTAGAATCATCGGTCGAGAGCAACTTGGGCAAAGCGGCGACAGGGGATGCATGTTTCCTGCTGACAGGACCCGTGTGTCCCTCATAGGGTGTAACGCCTCACCGATGCAATGTTTCCATCCGGATTAGCGAACAGTCGGGTGCGAGGACTATCGAATGGCCGCGCTCTGGGCAGCGCACCTGAACCGGCCCGTTTGTTCGCTTTGGATCAGTAGGCGGCATCTCATGCTTGTGTTGAAATGAAAGAGACCGCCCAATTGAGACGGCCTCTAGTTTTGAAGATCCTACGAGAAAAGAGGTCCGAGTAGGATCATCGAAAGTCGATCCGATCAGTTTCATTGCGGACGGCAAAGAATTGTTTCACCAGTAGCCGCGACGGCGACCAAAGTATCCTCCGCCTCCGAAGAGCAGAAAGAGCACAACGATAACCAATAGCAAATCCATTGAAAGCCTCCTTTAGCGTGAGGCGTCGCGGCGATGTGTTACAAACAGCGTCCGCGATGACCGGCGCCGCTTCAGACCCTAATCGTTTGGCTGAATACACAACTCAACACGCGCGGAGCCAAAAAGGTTCCAATATATTGGCTGCTTTGGGGCAATCGCGGCCGACCCATCTCGCGCCAAAATCTGGCAATGTCCGCCTTGTCTCAAACGAACCCAAAATGGTGCGCCTAGACGAACGGTGCTAAGCGCCAATAGGCGACATCTAGCCTGTGACGCGGATGGTTTAGGCCGCCTTCAGCGGCTGGGTTTTGAATGTTGCGTGCGTAATCGTGACCGCTGTGCCGTGCGAATCGCTGACGGTCTCCACGCCGGCATCAATCTGCTTCGCCAACGATTTGACAAGGCTGGTGCCTAATCCGCCTTTTTTCTCACCTGCGCTCAGGTCAGGCTTGCCGCCACCATTATCAAAAATCGTCAACTTCCAGTCCGTATCTGACATTTTGTATGAAACGACGATAGCCGCATCCTTCTTCTCGCTGGGGAATGCGTGCTTCAAGGCATTCATGACCAGCTCGGTAACGATCAGCCCGATGCTGACGGCCTGATGCGATACGACGGCGGCGACATCGGCTTCGACTTTAAGCGAGATCGGCCGGCTATTGCCGATCATCGATTGCGCCAATGTTTCGCATAGTTTCGTAAGATAGTTGCCGATCTCGATAGTCGCCCCGCGACCAGAAACTTGCAGATGCTGTTGCACGGCTGCAACCGACATGACGCGCTGATGCGCATCTTCCAATTGCAATCGGGTCTCCTCCGACTGGACGGTCCGCGCCTTCATGAGAAGGATACTGGCGATGATCTGGAGGCTGTTGGCGACGCGGTGCTGCATCTCTTGCAGCAGCATATCCTTTTCCCGTAGCAGTTCCTGCACCTGTTCCTCAACGGCACGCCGGTCCGTGATGTCCTCGAAGGTCACCAACGTGGTGGTATGAGCGCCTTCCTTATAGAACACTTTGCGCGCGTTCAGCAGCATGATGCGACGCCCGACCCGGGGGAAATCGCGATCGACTTCGTATCCCTCGACCGTCGCGTGATCTTTAGCGATTGTTTCCAGAATTGTGCGGAGCTCCGGGATATTCCATTGACCATCGTCAATCTCGTAAATCAGACGATCGCGGACCTCTTCATCGGTGAAATGGAAGATCTGATAGAAGGCCCGGCTCGCGGCGACGATGCGCAGGTCGCTGTCGAGCACCAGAAGTGGATCGCGGACGGTATCGACGATGGCGGACGCAAGCGCGGCTGCGTCTGGAATGACGGCAAATGGCGCGACCTTCGACTTTGTCGAAGTGACCATATGAACTATCCCGCCTCCCTTTCGAACGAGGACAATACAGCGCGAATTTTCGTCAAGTTGGCACGAACGCCGAGACGCTTCGGCTGAGCGTTTAATAACTGAAAGGATGCGCCTTTATCGGAATGAAGTCGACCGATATGTCGGGTGACCGACATTACAAATTGTAACCCAGTACCGGGCTCTCGAGCTGTCCTAATTCGCACACCGGTCGGGAACTTAAGACACCGAACTGTGTTGGTGAAGCAACCGCTCTCGGGCTCACCCATCCCCCCGATGTCCCCGGCCTGAGAAGCGCCTAAAGGCCGCGCAGAAATAATGCGCGGCCTTTTTTTTATTCAGCCCTTCTGCCCTCGATTACGGTCACCGGTGGCTTTTGTGGCGCGTCGGCCGGTTAAGCCGGCCACGACCTCTTCGGCGTTACTTCGCCTCGATCACCCTGATCGGCTTGCCGTCGAGCCAGGCGCGGATGTCTTGGACGACGTCGGGATACTGCTTGCGGTAATTTTGTTCGGTGACATAGCCGAGATGCGGCGTGAGTACGACGTTGTCCATCTTGCGGAACGGGTGGTCGAGCGGCAACGGCTCGATGTCGAAGACGTCGAGGCCGGCGCCGGCGATCGATTTCGAATTGAGCGCCGCGATCAGCGCCTTCTCGTCGACGATCGGCCCGCGCGAGGTGTTGACCAGATAGGCGGTCTTTTTCATCAGGCCGAGCTCGCGCGCGCCGACCAGACCGCGCGAGCGGTCGCCGAGCACCACATGAATGGTGAGGACATCGGCATTGCGGAACAGATCGTCCTTGGCAACGTAGTCGACGCCCGCCTCCTTGGCCTTGTCCGGCGTCAGGTTCGGGCTCCAGGCGATCACCTTCATGCCGAGCGCCTTGGCGATGGTGGCGACGCGCTGGCCGAGCTTGCCCAGCCCGAGGGTGCCGAGCTTCATGCCTTCCACATCCTGGCCGATAGTGATCTGCCAGGGCGCGCCGGCCTTCATGCGGGCGTTTTCGAAGCCGATGTGGCGGGTCAATTCCAGCATCAGGCCGATGGCAATACTGGCGGTCGGGTTGCCGAAGCCGCCGGTGCCGCAGACGGGAATGCCGCGCTCGGCCGCCGCCTTGACGTCGAAGGAGTTGTTACGGGCGCCGGTGGTGATCAAGAGCTTCAGGTCGGGCAGCGCCTCGATCACCTTGCGCGGGAAGGGGGTGCGCTCGCGCATGCCGACGATGATGGCATAGCCCTGCAGCGCCTTGATCGCCTCATCCGGGCCGGCAAACGGCTTGTCGAAGACGGTGATGTCGACGTCTTTTGCGACCGGCGACCAATCGGCCAATTTCAACGCGACCTTCTGATAGTCGTCGAGGATGGCGGCCTTAACCATACGCACCTGTTCCTTGGCTCACCCGGAACTTTACCGGGGCGCCAATTTAGAGCCGGTCGACCGAAAAGATAGGGGTTAGCGCATGATCCCGAAAAGTGGGAACCGGTTTTCGGACAAGATCATGGGCATGGCTTAGAGCGGGGGCAGGCCGTGCTTGGCCCGGTATTTCGGGCCGGGGCCGCGCATATAATGACGCTCGGGCCGGTAGGGGCCGCCCATGTCACGGGTCATTTCATGCCAGAAGCCGAGGAGGGCGGATTTGAACAGGACGAACGGACGCGGCAGCAGGGCAACGGCCGAACCGGAAATGGCTGCAATCGCGCGTCCCATGACTTATTTCTCCGCCGCATCGGGGCGTCCATTCGCCCGCATATCCCTGTGTCGCCTGCTCTCACCGCCAGGTTCACGAGAGTTAAGATGGCGCGCTAAGGGTTAAGAACGGGTAGGCTTGCGGCTCTTTTGAGCGGAATTTCCGATCAACCTTTCTAAATTTTTACCGAGCCGGCCCGTGGTCGTTTGAGTCAGATCAAAAACTCGGGGTTTCCCGGACCAGGATTTATCCGGAGCGGCGGCGCATTTCGTTACCGTTTTACCCGTGGGAGTCGGTGCGGCACCATCGGTGGCTCGCGCCAAGCCGCGCATCCAGTCTGCGGGTCCTGCGCAGCGCTCCGAGGGGGGTCTTGTCCGGAGGTTCGCGACACTTGCCCTTTAAGCCGCCGCTGGCTACATCAGCGGCAACTTCCCGACATTTGGCGCTGCGTGCGCGTTTTCCGCGAGAGGCAGGGCAATGGCCCGTCAATTCATCTACCACATGCAGGGCTTAACCAAGACCTATCCGCCTTCCAAGAAGGTCTTGGACAACATCCATCTGTCGTTCTACCCGGACGCCAAGATCGGCGTGCTCGGCGTCAACGGCTCGGGCAAGTCGACGCTGCTGCGCATCATGGCCGGCCTCGATACCGAATACAGCGGCGAAGGCTGGGTCGCCGAGGGCGCCCGCGTCGGCTACCTCGAGCAGGAGCCGCAACTCGACCCCAAGAAGACCGTACGCGAGAACGTCATGGAGGGCGTCGCCGCCAAGAAGGCGCTGCTCGACCGCTACAACGAGATCGCCTCCAACTATTCCGACGAGACCGCCGACGAGATGGCAAAGCTTCAGGACCAGATCGACAGCAAGAACCTGTGGGACCTCGACAGCCAGGTCGATCTGGCCATGGACGCGCTGCGCTGCCCGGCCGACGACGCCGACGTCACCAAGCTGTCCGGCGGCGAGCGGCGCCGCGTCGCGCTGTGCAAGCTGCTGCTCGACCAGCCGGACCTGCTGCTGCTCGACGAGCCGACCAACCATCTCGACGCCGAGAGCGTCAATTGGCTGGAAGGCCACCTGCGCAATTATCCGGGCGCCATCCTGATCGTTACCCACGACCGTTACTTTCTCGACAACGTCACCGGCTGGATCCTCGAGCTCGACCACGGCCGCGGCATCCCCTACGAGGGCAACTACACCTCTTGGCTGCACCAGAAGCAGAAGCGGCTGGAGCAGGAGGCGCGCGAAGACGAGTCGCGGCAACGCACGCTGGTGCGTGAAAGCGAGTGGATTTCCTCCTCGCCCAAAGCGCGCCAGGCCAAGTCGAAGGCGCGCTACGAGCGTTACGACGAGTTGCTCAAGATCGCCAATGCCAAGACCAACACCGTGGCGCAGATCACCATTCCCGTCGCCGAACGGCTCGGCCAGAACGTCGTCGACTTCGAGGGGCTGAGCAAAGGCTACGGCGACAATCTCTTGATCGACAATCTGACATTCAAGCTGCCGCCCGGCGGCATTGTCGGCGTCATCGGCCCGAACGGCGCCGGCAAGACCACGCTGTTCCGCATGATCACCGGCCAGGAGAAACCCGACAAGGGCACCATCAAGATCGGCTCCTCGGTGCAGCTCGGCTACGTGGATCAATCGCGCGACACGCTCGACGGCAAGAAAAACGTCTGGGAGGAAATCTCCAACGGCCAGGACATCATTCTGGTCGGCAAGAAGGAAGTGAACTCGCGCGCCTATGTCTCATTGTTCAATTTCAAGGGCGCCGATCAGCAGAAGAAGGTCGGCACGCTGTCGGGCGGCGAGCGCAACCGCGTGCACCTCGCCAAGATGCTGCGCACTGGCGCCAACCTGCTGCTGCTCGACGAGCCGACCAACGATCTCGACGTCGATACCTTGCGCGCGCTGGAAGAGGCGCTGGAGGATTTCGCCGGCTGCGCCGTGATCATCAGCCACGACCGCTGGTTCCTCGACCGCATCGCCACCCACATGCTGGCCTTCGAGGGCGACAGCCACGTCGAGTGGTTCGAGGGCAACTTTCAGGACTACGAGGCCGACAAGATGCGGCGGCTGGGGCAGGACTCCATCATTCCGCACCGGCTGAAGTATAAGAAGTTTTCGCGGTAGGACGGGCACGAACACCCACAACCAGTCATCCCCGCGAAAGCGGGGATCTACCAGACAGTGTCCTCACGGTCAAATTTCGGCGCCGGCGTTTTACGGCGTGTCCTCATACATTGCCGCCGGCGAACAACGATCGGCCAATGTCCGCTTTATCCCCCAATAGCAGACAAATATTGCGGTGCTGCGAATGTCCGCTTTGCCAAAAGATGGGGTAATCGGCCGGCAGCTTGTGGATAGCTGAAGATTTTGGGTGCTGCGCTTCAGGCTGATGGTGAAACGAGGTCCGTATGTACGGCCTCAAGCATCAGAAGGAGAAGCGCAGCATGGACCATTTTGCTGGATTGGACGTTTCGGTCAAGGAGACGAGCGTCTGCATTGTGGATGACGCGGGCAGGATCGTTCGGGAGGTGAAGGTAGCGAGCGAGCCGGAGGCTCTGCTGCAGGAACTCGCAAAGTCCGCCTACCGGTTCAAGCGGATTGGTCTGGAAGCCGGGCCGTTGTCGCAATGGCTGTTCAGTGGGCTCGCCGAGGCCGGCTTGCCGGTGATCTGTGTCGAGACGCGGCACATGCGGGCGGTGTTGAAGGCGCAGATCAACAAGACCGACCGCAACGATGCGCGCGGGATGGCGCAGATGATGCGGGTTGGACTTTATCGTCCCGTGCATGTGAAGACGTTGCGCAGTCAGAAACTGCGCATGCTGCTGACCCATCGCAAACTACTGCAGTCCAAGGCCATTGCCATCGACAACGACCTGCGCGGCACCTTGCGCAACTTCGGCCTCAAAGTGGGTGTGGTTAGGACGGTAAAGTTCGAAGCCCGCATCAGGGAGTTGGTCGAAAACCTGCCCGACCTGGCTGCGCTGGTCGAACCGTTACTCATTGTCCGGCGCACACTTCGCGAGCAGTTCTGCATCCTGCACCGCCGCCTGCTCGCTATCGTGCGGGACGACGGGGTGTGCCGGCGCCTGATGACGACCCCCGGTGTTGGCCCCGTGGTGTCGCTGACCTATCGCGCCACTGTCGACGTGCCGGCGCGCTTTCGCAAATCCAAGTCCGTCGGGGCGGTGTTTGGTCTGACGTGTGCCAAGTATCAATCGGGCGAGGTGGATTGGAGCGGCAGAATATCACGCTGCGGAGACGAGATGATGCGGGTGATGCTCTACGAAGCAGCTCAGGCCATGCTGCGCTCGAAGAAATGGTCATGGCTCAAGGCCTGGGCGATGCAGATCGCCAGGCGCCGGGGAATGAAGAAGGCGATTGTGGCGCTGGCGCGCCGGTTGGCCGTGATCATGCACCGCATATGGGTTGACGGCACCGAGTTCCGCTGGACCCGGGAAGGAACAGCAGCGGCATGAAATCGGTTCAGGATCAAATACGATAGGAGAAAACCAGAGTTCCACCCAGCGGTGGAAAGATGTCCCTCGCGGGACGACGGATGAGGTGAGTTCGCATGTCTGCTTGGACCTGCCGTTCAACTGACGGCAAGGCCGTCCAAAAGATTGTTCCACCTCGTCCTCGGATCCCATGATGGAAGGGCCTTGGTGCCGATTCCGAAGAGAAGCACGAGCCCGCGAGTGACATCGACACTGCAGTGGTGGATGGCCTGAAAGTGCTTTACCCAGATCGGCCGATTAGAGAAGCAGACATTGGTGATAAATTTTCACGTCAGCGGAACACTCCTTACGTGTTTCTGAAAAGCTGGGCGTTCTTCGATCGCCGCGTACCAGCGCTCCAGATTTGGTAGTGATGGACGGTCCGGCAGCAGCGCGCGGAAGCGGAAGATGAAAACGCCCATGGGGATGTCGCCCATGGAGAAGGAATTGCCGGCGAGGTAGGCGTTCCGCGCCAGCGCAGCATCGAGAATTTTTGCTGCATCAATGCTGTTGCTCTTCGCCGTCTCGATCGCCGCCGGATCGCGTTTGTCAGGCGGCGTGCGGACAAGGCCCCAAAAAACTTTGGTGAAAACCGGCTGGAAAAACGAGATTTGCCAATCCATCCATTGGCTAGCGATGGCACGGCTACGCAGATCGGCCGGCTCAAGCTTGCCGGGGCCATAGCGCGCGGCCAAATAGCGAATGATTGAATTAGATTCCCACAGGACGAAATCGCCGTCCTGGATGGCCGGAACCAGTCCGTTCGGATTCAAGGCGCGGTAGGTGGGCTCGTCGTTCCCGCCAAATTCCATGCCGATGTCGACGCGCTCGTAAGAAATACCGAGCTCGCCCACGGCCCACATCGTCTTCTGGACGTTCGATGAATTCTTGCGGCCCCAGACCTTGAGCATCGTCGCATTCCCGCCAGGAGCGGGCACCTAAATGCGCGTGAGATGCGCGGCTTCGACAACCCCTTTCCATAGCGCGATATCGGCAACAAGCCGGGCCTTGTACTCTTCGGGGCTTGACGGTTTCGGACTATTGCCAATTTTGTTCAATTTTTCGATCACCGCTGGCTCAGCCAAAACTGCCGCGACGGCACTGTTGACCTGCGCTGTGATGTCGGCAGGCAGCCGCGCCGGACCGGCTATGCCCTGATAGATGCTGACCACCATTCCGGGGAAACCGGATTCGGCCATGGTCGGAACATCCGGAAGGCTGAAGAGGCGCTGCGCGCCGGTCACCGCCAGCGCGCGCAACCTGCCGTCTTTCAAGAACTGAATGAGCGCGGTCGGCGGATCGATCACAAGATCGAGCCGCTTGCCGAGCAGGTCTGTGATCGCCGGCATGCCGCCTTTATAGGGGATGTGTTGCAGCCGGATATTGGCTTTCTGCGCAAACAGCTCCATCGACAGGTGCATGACCGAGCCGATGCCAGCAGTGCCGAACCGCACTGGCGTGGCGCGCGAGCGCGCGATCCGGACGACGTCCGCCAGCGTTCGGAATTCGCTGTCGGCATGCGTGATCAGCAACAGAGGATATTCGGCGGTCGAGCTGATGAAGGTGAAATCGTCGGTGGGGTCATAGGGCAGCGTGCGGAACATGGCGGCTGTACCGGTGAACGTGGCCGGCACCGCCATCAATGTGTAGCCGTCCGGCGCAGCGCGCGCGACCAATCCGCCTGCCGTGGTGCCGGTCGCACCTGGCTTCGGTTCCACGATGACGGGCTGTCCGAGCTGCTTGCCAAGCGGCTCGGCGAGAATTCTGGACAGCACATCGACCGGTCCGCCCGGCGGGAAGCCGTGGATCAGCGTAATCGGACGCTCCGGCCAGGCGCCTTTGGCGAGGGCGGGCATGGCGGCACAGGCTGACAGGCCAGTTAGGACGGCGCGGCGCGTGATCTTGATCATGACGCTCCTCCGAGGCGAGGTGCGATGCGTGCTTGCATCGGCTCCAACAATCGCAGGTTACCCCCTTGAGATTTGGATGACATAGACTGAAGATTAGAGAGTTGTTTTTCAAATTTGAAAAGCCATGGAATGGGATGATTTCAAATATTTCCTAGCCGTAGCGCGCAGCGGCAGCCTGACCGGTGCCGCGCGCGCGCTCAAGACCAGCGCGGCGACCGTCGGCCGCCGCATCATGACTCTCGAAAGCCGGCTCGGCGCGCGCTTGTTCGATCGTGGGCAGACCGGCTACGCGCTGACCGAAAGCGGCGAAGCCATCCGGCTGAAGGCGGAAGAGGTCGAGGAAGCAGTGCTGTCGCTCGAACGCGAGGCGTTCGGGCGCGACCTGCGGGCGACCGGCAAGGTGCGAGTGGCGACCGCGGAAGACATCGCTAGCGTAATCGTCGCGCCAAAGCTTATCGAGTTTCGGCGCTCGCATCCGGGCATCATGCTGGAGATGGTGTCGAGTTGGGATGTCGTCAATTTAACGCGACGCGAGGCCGACGTCGCCATCCGCACGGTGCGTCCGAAGCAAGGCGACTACGTGATCCGCAAAATCGGTGTGTGGAATTGCGCATTGTACGTGTCGAAGTCTTACGCCCAAGCGCACAAGCTCGCTGCCGACATGAACGAGGTGCCCGGCATCGACGCGATCTCATGGACCGAGGAACACCGGTTCCGCGGCGGCGATTGGTTCGACAAGCACCTGCAAATCGCTACCGTGGTGTTCGCCGCCAATTCGCGTCATATCCAATACGCGGCCTGCAAGGCGGGCTTGGGCGCAGCCATCCTGCCCTGCCAGACGGCGGACCGCGATCCGGATCTCGTGCGACTGCTGCCGCCCGAGCGCGTGCGCTCGGTGCCGCTGTGGCTGGTCGCGCATCGGGACCTGCTCCGCACCGCGCGCGTTCGTGCCGTGATGGATTTCCTCGCTGACATTGCGCCAAAACGATAGTTTGAATGGACAGAAGGGAACCTAAGTCGGCCTTGCGATGTCTTTGGGTCATCCGCGTCGGTTTTCCAATGTCCGCATTATGTCGGCTTTCCCCCCGACAGCTACCGTTAAGCGGACATCGTAGATCGGACAAGAAGTGCCATAAGCGACATTGAGCCCCCGTCCTACGCATCAGCGTCTTAGAATTGACCTAAGCAAAAACGCGTTACTTGGATGTTGTGACCGTCTTATGCAATTGGCTGAACGTGATTTGGCAACGACCGGTATCAGACCAGCTAAAGACATCGGCGAAACGACAGTTCCACATAATTTCTTTTGCCGGATAGTCGTAGCGACCACAAACCGGCACCGCCAATGTTTCATCGATACCGGTGATCGCGATGCATATCTCCGCGTTTTGTAGGATGAGGTCCTCGTGAGTCAGCCCCCATAACGGACTCGATTTGTCGATCCGGTGCATTAGCGTCCAGGTCAGCGTCCAGTATGGAGTTTGGTGCCGCACAAGCTTAATATCTTCAAATCGTCGCGTGACCGAACCAGAGGCATCATGGACGTCATGCGCCAGCATTACCGTCGCTTCCGCATCGATAACGAAATTTTTGCGCTGATTGGCGACGCGCATCATCAAAGTTGCTTCTTCGCCGGCAGCGCTGATGACCGCTTTCTGGCTGAATACGATGCCAGCCTTCGGACGTGAAAAACGCGCGAATACAAGGCTGGTGACAAAGGCAATCATCACCATGCCGCACATCACCTCGGCTGTCCCGAGGATATCCGCGTAGAAACTCGCCGCATGTACGTCGCGGTAACCTTGCGCAGCCATCGCATGGACGCTGAAAAAAAACACATCGGCAAATGAGCCAGGGCGAGCGTTAGCGAGGCTTCCCGGCACGATAAAATATAGAAACCCAAAAACAACATTGAAGGCCACATAGGCCGCCGCCAGCATGGCGAAGAAAGCGGGCCAGTTGGCCGCCATAACGTGGTGATAGATGTCAAACCCCGCGACTTCGCGATGCGCGAGTCGCTGCAATTCGTCCATATCGCGTGAACTAGGAATACGTCTTGCCGGCGCTGTTGTAGCCTGTTTTTCTGACATACCCCACTCCTGTATCCAGGTTTTGCCGGCACCGCTAAATAGAGCTTGAGCATGGTCGCATATCAATGGGGCAGTTGCATCCAAATGTTCGCTTCGGGTCGATGGTGTTGAAAAAGTCGGGCCCTGAAGGTTTGCAGCTCTTTATTTGAGCTTCATACAGGACCCCCGTCTTATTTATTGGTGTCTCCCCTTCGAGGGGTTCACCACTGACACTATGGTTCTACTCCTGCGGCAACTGACAATCACGTAGCGCAAGCGACCGTGGCATCAGGCGGCCGCCAGATATATTTTGCGAGCGTTTTGAGGTTTTGCGCGATAGCGACGAGATGACACTCGTCGCGTGCACCGGATATTCCTCGCAGGCGAAGCCGTTCAAAACCGTGATGAGACTTGGCGTGTGCGAACTTCATCTCGACCTTTTTACGCTCATCTCGTGACTTCTCGTATTCGAGCGTACCCATCAGGGTGCGAGCGATATCGCGGGCATCTTCGTTGACGTCGCGTGGGACGATGCGTTGTGGAGATTTCGGGCAGCACTTGGATTTAAGGGGGCATGGGCCGCAATCGCGGGTGCTTGCCGTGTAGCGCAGCATGTAGCCAGAGAGAATACGGCCCGTCGTCTTCAGGAGCTTACCCGTCGGACAGACGTACATGTTGCAATCCTTGTCGAACTTAAAGTCGCCGCGTGAGAAGGTGCCGTCCTCGCGGGCGCTCTTGTCCCAGACCGGGATGTGCGGCGTAACGCCAGCTCCGATCAGCCAACCAAGGAGCTTGCCCGTGCCATAGGCCGTGTCGGCAACGAGGCGCTTAGGCTTTAAGCCGGATATCTTCTCGGTGCGCTCAAGCATCGGCTTGGTTGCCGCGACTTTGTCGTAGGTGCGAGCCGGGGTTGCCTCAACCCCAACGATGACAGCGGCAGGCCCTATATCGATCAGGTAATTGAGCCCGTAGCCGAACTGCACGCGCTTGTTGGCCTTCGCTGTCCAAGCCGAACAAGGGTCCACCGGCGAGATTACCTTAGGGGGATTACGGTTGGCATCGGGATCCTCGTCATCAAGCCCGGCAAGGAACTCGGCAGCAGCACGCGTCTGTCGTTCCGGCAACGACCAATCGATCTCATCGGGCGGCTTGCCATGAAAGCGGCTGGCGTTGGCTTCAATGACGCTGGCATCAACGGCAAAGCCTTCGCCCTTAACAAGACCCGCGTTCATGCACGCAAACACCACCGCCTCGAATATCTGACGGAATATGTCGCTGTGGCGAAAACGGCCATGGCGATTGACTGAGAATGTCGAGTGGTCGGGAACCTCATCGTTAAGATCGAGACGGCAGAACCAGCGATAGGCCAGATGCAGCGTGACCTCCTCGCACAGCCGCCGCTCGAAGCGGATGCCATAGCAATACCCAACAATCATCATCCGCAGCATCAGCTCAGGGTCAACCGAGGGACGCCCGATCTCGCTATAAAACGGCGCCAGCTTCTCACGAAGCCCTGCCAAAACCTGCGTGAATATCGGATTGATCCGGCGTAGCAAATGGCTCGCCGGAATGCGCTGTTCAAGGTTGAATAAATAAAACAGCTGGCTCTGATCGCCCGTCTGCCGACCCATCATGGCAAACCTCCGCCATCAAAAATCACATGCTGACGGAATCACTGTTCGTCGATGAGTGCGAGCCCTTTTTCAACAGTATCGGTCATTTGCGACCGAGCTGATCAAGGCTAACGGCTTCGTTTGTCCGGTGTACACTCAATAGCGACGAGAAATGGTGCGTCACGGCGAATGCAGCGATGTGCCATTCGCGGCCAACGCACCGAGCAAACTGTGTCTCTATTCGATCACCTCGTCGGCGCAGGCAAGCAGCGTTGGCGGGACTGTGTTTGGCTAATTGAACGCTAGGGGTGGCTTCCTCGCAGCTGCGCTAGGACGCCGGCGATGTCACCCATGCCCCAATGTTCAGCGCACTGTCCGTTTTTCACCAGAAAAATATCGCAGGAGGTGAAGCGAAGGGGGCGACCTGTCGGGGCGACTCCGAATAGGGTGCCCGTATGTGTGCCTGTGTAGACAAAGCTCGCAGCTACCATGTCGTTGGAGGCCACCGTCGCTTCTACCGCAACCTGAAGGTCTGGAATGCCCGCGAGCCTTGCTGCGAAAAAGCCAACGGTTGCTTGTTTGGGTGACTTGTTCGGAGGTGGAGGAGGCGCGGCAGCACTCACCTGATGATTGACGTAATCATCCGCAAAGAGCGCCGCGAAGGAAGAAATGTCATGTGCGCTCAACGTCGAGGCAAAGTGTTCCGGTAGCGATTTTGCTCCACTTTCTTGGGCGACTGCGGGCACAGCAAGCGCGAAAGTAGTTGTGGCGGCAGTGGCAATGAAAAGTCTTCGGTCCATTTGATCCTCCGCTTTTGAACTGACAGGGTGTACCGGTTCTCGCGGCGAAGTCGGTTGTGGCCCCAATAGCTGACAAACTATAGCCACGCAGCGAACGCAGCAATGTGCCAAAAGGCGACATTGCACGCTCGATTTGAAATGAGAGAGGCCGCCAACTGAGGCGGCCTCACATTGTGAAGGTAGTCACCGTTAATCGTTGACGGCTTCCTTCAGCGCGTCCTTGAAGCCGCCGACCGCATTCTGAATCTTGCCAGCGGTCTGCTGCGTCTTGCCTTCGGCTTCGAGCTTGGCGTCGCCGGTTACTTTGCCCGCGACTTCCTTGATCTTACCTTTGGCCTGCTCAACGGAGCCTTGGATTCGATCCTTGTCCATGTTGTTCTCTCTTTGCTTGGTTTAGCGATCGTAACGATAACGATCAGGCCGCCGCGATGTCAGTTCTCGACCCCGCTTAGGGACAGGCATGCCGATATCCGTCGTAGCCTAAATATGTGCCGCTACCAGGATCATACGATTTGAAACGCCTCATGCAGTAAGCCACAGCACCCCCTGGGGCCGATCCGTATGCGTAGTAGCCGGGGCCAGGATAGTAATAGGGGCCGCCCCCATAATAGTAAGGCGCTGCGAGCAACCCGCCAAGAATCGCACCGCCGACAATCGCACCGGCTGCAGCGCCACCATATCCATAGCCATGGCCATAGTAGCGTCCGCCATAGCCACGACGATAGTATTGCACATCGGTGACCAGACTCGGCATTGATGACTTAACCGTTGCGGTGCTTGTGAGCGCTGGGAATGCATTTGACGGATTTGCGAAAGAGAACGCGAGTGCGCACGAGACGCCTGCGCCTAATATATACTTGAGAATTGCGGTACGCATGATCGCGTCCTCCTATTTGTTTGTAGCTTTACGCGCGGTTCGCGCATCGGCAGACGAAGGTTAAAAATAACGACAGTGACCAGTTTTATATGGGGATGAATTACGGCCGCCGTAGCATTTATCCAGAGCGGAAAACCTGCCCTTTAGGGCAATGTCCGATATCGGACATGATTGATCTCAATCAATGCACTGGAACAAAAGTTCTTATAGCGCGCTTATGTTGATGAACTGCGAGCGGAACGATCGCTGCAAAGGATATTCCATCATGACAAAATTTTTGCGCCTGAGCGCAATCTTCGTGCTGGCCGCGGCACTAATGCCGCTAAACGGCAATGCGCAGGAACAGAAGAAGGAACAACCGGCAAAGGCAGCGCCGGCGGCTCGCGCTGCTCCGACAGCGCGTCCGGCCCCAGCGGCGCGCGCCGCACCGCAACGTCAAGCCCCGCAGCGGGCCGCCGCGCCGCAACGCGCCCCGCAAAGAGCGGCCACTCCGCAACGTCAAGCTCCGCAACGGGCCGCCGTGCCGCAACGCACTCCGCAAAGAGCCGCGACACCGCAGCAGGCTGCGCCCCGCGTCGTCAACCGACCTGCCAATGCGCCCGCCCGGACAGCAACACCGGCAGTTCGTAACGTGACGCCATCCGCGGCGGCCCCCGCTGCATCCGCCGCGCAAACGCGCGCGCAACTACGCAGTCAGCAAGCCCAGGAGCGCAAGCTACGGCAACAGGAGAGCCGGCAATTGCGGGCGCTACCGGCTTCACAGCGCGCGCAAAAGCAGCAAGAGATCAATCGACAGCGCCAGCTGCGCGCCCAGCAGCGGCAAAATCCTAACGTACAAAATTCTAACGCTCTTGTTCAGCCGAATGCCACCGTGCAATCCAATGCGCAAGCGCAGCGCGCCACGCGCCGTAATGGTACCGCACGCGTGACGCCGCAGGTAGCGCGGCAGGGCCGTTTCGCGGCGGCCTTCGCCAACCGCGAGCCTAGCGCCAATGGGCAAGTCCATCAGCGCGGCTTGCGTGTCGCCGCGCATAGAGCCTGGAGCCGCGGACAGCGCGCAGGCTTCGTGTCGTGGTATGGGCCGGTATTCTGGCCCTACGCCTATTCTGACGTTTTTGACTACGCGTTCTGGCCCAACGGCTATGACGACGGCTTCTGGGCCTATGCTTACGATGACTTCTTCGACGGCGTATTCTGGGGCGAGCGAGGCGCGCCGCAAGCGTATGCCGAGGCCGAGCCGCAGGTCGGCCCGCGTGCGACCAATGCCGGCGTGCAGGAATTGTGCACTGAACCCGGGAGCGGCATTACCGCATGGCCGTTCGCGCAGATCCAGCAGAAAGTTGGCTTGAGTGCCGAGCAGAAGTCCCTGCTTGACGAGGTGCGCGGCGCCGCCACGAAAGCCAGCGCCGTATTCAAGACCTCGTGCCCAGCGCAGAACGCCTTCCCGCTAACACCTCCGGGTCGGTTGCAGGCGATGATTATTCGGCTGCAGGCAACGCTCGAAGCCACGCAGACTGTGCGCCCTGCGCTGGAGGCGTTCTACAATTCGCTCAGCGACGAGCAGAAAGAACGCTTCAACGAGCTCGGACCGAAGACGGTGAAGATCACCACCGCCCAGGCCACTACCGGTCAGGCGTCAGCGGATGAAGCCGGCAGCTGCAAGCAGCCGAAAGAAGGCCTCGCCAATCTGCCGATCGAGAAGATCGAAGATGTGGTCAAGCCGACCGACGCGCAGGAGGCCGATCTGAACGCTCTGCAGGACGCCACCGCCAAGGCGGTATCGATCATGCAGGCGGCCTGTCCCGACGAAACGCCATTGACGCCGACCGGCCGCTTGGAGGCCATGCAGACGCGGCTGCAGGCGATGATCGATGCAGCAAACACGGTGAAGCCGTCACTCGACAGCTTCTATGCCTCGCTCAGCAGTGAGCAGAAGGCACGCTTCAACCGCATCGGCCAGGAGCTGGCGCAATCGGGTGGGTGATCAGGCTCATCCCTGAAACAAACCCGACACGAATTGAGTTTTCCATAGGAGAAAGACAATGGGATTGATCCTATTATTGGTTGTTCTGGTTCTCCTTTTCGGCGGCGGTGGTTTCTATATGGGCCCCACATTCTCATTCTTCTTTTTCATCGCAACGCGCGGGTCCACTTAGGGCGATACCTCGAGATAACTCCGCGCCTCGATTGCGCGCGTATGTGCCTCCGCTACGCTCACAGCGGGGTAGTTGCCGAGTGACATGCGAACCCGCTTGCCCTGCCAGGTGAAAAAGAAGCACCAGGTCTTCAGGTTCGTTCTCGACACTCGGATGGCGAGGCCCCGCCACTTCGGCTTCGGCTCAAAGAAGTCGGATTGCACGGCGCCGTTCGTGGATTGCACGCCGGCGACGAAGCGGTCGGTCAGCCCATACAGCTCGGCCATCGGTAACTCCCAATCGTACCTAGCTAGGTGCAGAATACCGCGCTTAGGTGCATCGATGCGCGATTCACTGCACCTCGAAAGCGGCATTTTTCGCAGCTCGGTTAATGGGTTAACCGTTGCAGCTTGTCGCAGCTGGTGGCGGGAGATTGCACGGAAAGTGTCTCGTAACCTCGCACTCGGGAGGCCTCGGGTCGCCGTCCGTCCCCACTACGGGGGACTGCCTTCGATGGCTGGACGCGGCACGGACGAAGGCGGGCGAAAGCCCGCCGGATCGGGTTGAGCCAAAAGCCGCCCGGGTCCGCGCCCGGAAGCACGACCCCGGGGACAGAAATCGCCACAAAACGGAGCGCCGGAAGGCGGGCGCGTTGCGAAACGCGCCGCCGCCCTAGTCCGCTGTAGCCGATAAGGCGAAGGCGGATTCGGGCGGACATGACGGAATGCGCCTTGCGGCGCTCCGTCCCCTCGCTTCTCGCGAGGGTGGATTGTGGAAGCCAGCCCCGCGAGCGCGCTTTGGGCCTGCCCAATTCGCGCCAGCAAAAAGCCGGGGCACCCGAGGCCCGCGAGGGGCATTTTCCACCACGGACGAAAACCGCGCCGCGAGACGGAGAACGCATGCCTGCAATTCAATGCTTGATCGCTATTGGACGCTCGGCTTTAGGCTAAGGTGACGTATGCAATATCTCGTCGCCTCCGGCCTGCGCGCCGCCGATCTGCCGCCGGGCTGCCGCGTCGTCGCCGACGGCGAGGCGGTGTCGTTGGAACAGCCGTGGAGCTTCGGCGCGCCGTTGATCGCGCAGGTCGATGACGGCGCCGATCTTAATGCGATCAAATCGAAGCCCGGCGTTACCGCGTTTACGGTCGAAGGCCAATTGCCGCCGGGCGAGGGCAAGGCTTTCGCCATCGGCGCGCACAAGATGCGCGATGCGGAAGCCTTCAAGCCCTACATCGCGCGCGTGCCCGACGTCATCGCGCCTTACGGCTGCCGCTATATCGCGCGCGGCGGCGCGGTCACGCCGCTCGCCGGCGCGTTCACGCCGGAGCGGCTGGTGCTGATGGAATTCCCCAGCGCCGACGACGTGGTGGCGTTCTATTTTTCCGACGCCTACGCGCCGCTGTTGCGCATCCGCCTTACGGCGACCGAGCCGCGCTTTGTCGTGCTGGCGCGCGCGGGCGCGCTGCTGGCATCGGCCGGGCGCGTCATCGCCGAGCGGCTCGGGCAAGGTTTAGCCGCAAAGAATCGACTATAAGCGTTTCAAAAGCGGAGCCCGCAATTGCGCTGTGTTGCCATCCTATTGTTTGCGATATTGGCGCTTGCGATGCCGAGCGCGCACGCCGCCGATGCTGCCTTCCAGCAATGGCTGCAAGGTCTGTGGCCGCAGGCGCATGAGCTCGGCGTTTCGCGTGGCGTCTTCGACGCCGGCATCCGCGGGCTCGAGCCCAATTACGCGCTGCCCGATCTGGCGCTGCCGGGCCGTCCGGAAAAGCAGCCGCAGCAGCCGGAATTCGTGCAGACGCCGGCGCAATATCTGCGCGAGCCGACGTTCCAGCGGCTGGCCGCGCAAGGCAAAAAATATGCGACGCAATATCGCGACACGCTCAGCGCGCATCGAGAAAGAATTCGGCGTTCCAGGCGACGTCGTGCTGGCGATCTGGGCGCGCGAGACCGACTACGGTTCCGAGCGTCAGCCGCACGACGCGCTGCAAGTGCTGGCGACGCAAGGCTTTGCCGGCCAGCGCAAGGATTTCTTCCGCAACGAATTCCTGCACGCGCTGAAGATGCTGCAGGACGGCGTGCCGCGCGCCAATTTGCGTTCGTCCTGGGGCGGCGCCATGGGCCTCACCCAGTTCCTGCCGTCGGAATACTACAAATACGCCGTCGATTTCGACGGCGACGGCCGCGCCGACATCTGGCATTCGGTGCCGGACGCGCTCGCCTCGGCGGCCAAGCAGCTCAAGGACAAAGGCTGGCAGGCGGGCAAGCCCTGGGCGATCGAGGTGCGCGTGCCGGCAAGCGTCGACTGTACTATTGCCGAGCCTAGTCATGTGTTGCCGGTCGCCGAATGGCTCAGGCGCGGCTATGTGCCGGCCTACGGGCGCGCGCTGACCAAGACGGAACTCGCGGCCGAGGCGTCCTTGCTGCTACCCGAGGGCACCTATGGCCCCGCCTTTCTGACGCCGAAGAACTATTACGTCATCAAGGAATACAATTATTCGGATCTCTACGTGCTGTTCGTCGGCCATCTCGCCGACTTGATCGGCGGCGGCAAGCCGTTCGAGCATCCGTGGAGCAAGAACGCGCAGCTCCACACCAAGGAAGTCGAATCGATGCAGCAGCGTCTCACCGCGCTCGGACTTTACAGCGACAAGCTCGACGGCAAGGCCGGCATGCTCACCCGCGCCGCTCTCGGCGCCTATCAGAAGAAGAACGCCCTGAAGGTCGATTGCTGGCCGACCGCGGCGGTGCTCGACCACATGCGGCGCTAGCCGCTTACAGAAATAATCGACGGAAGCGTCAGAAATCAACGACACAAACGTTATCGCCGCGGCCACCGGAGCGGCCGCGGCGAATGAAGTGAACGTTTGCGTCAGCGTGCTCGCCGGCTGAAACGTGTCAGCCCGGATCATATAACGTTACACGTTAACGTGGCGCGATTAACGGCAGAACCAGTGCGGGCGACTCCAGCCGACGAAGTTGCCGTAGCCGTCGTACATGCGCCGGCGAGCCCAGTAGCCGTCGCATTCGACCGGCCTTGGGCCATCGTATTCGTAGCCGTAGTAGCCAGGATGGCTGGCGATCGCCGAGCCGATGATGGCGCCGGCGGCAACGCCGCCAAGAATGCCGAGGCCGATACCGCAGCCGTGGCAGCGGGCTTCGGCCGGTGTCGGGTTGCCCAGGCTGCCGACGGCGAGTGCCGCGACCGCAGCAAGAGCGAAGATGGTCTTCTTCATAGCGTTCTCCCTCCAAGGGTCGGGGCCGGCCGGGGCCGACCGCCAACGGTAAACTTAAAGCCTGTCGCGGCTCCTGTGAAAGAGGCAGGCTGAAAATATGTCGGAATTTTGGTGGTTTAGGTTCACCCCTTTTTCGAAAAAGCCCGGAAATTTTAACGATTCCCGGGCTTTCCAATTCGTATTTTACGCCCTTTCGGCCGCCGGGTCAGTCGCAAACCCGCACGCGCCGGACATGCCAGCCCCAACCGTCCCAGAATCGCCGGTGCGTCCAGTAGCAGCCGGGCCCGCGATAATAGACCGGGCCGGGGCCGTAGTAATTGCCGGGGCCATAGCCGTAATGCGGGCCGTTGACGGCCGCCCCGAGGATAGCGCCGGCGGCGAGACCGCCGATGACGCCGGCGGCAATTCCGCCGCCGTGATAGTGGGCTTGCGCCGGTTGCGGCGCGGCCACGGCCGCGACGGCGATAGTCGCGGCGGCCGCGAGTGCTGTCAGGGTCTTTGACATCTGGGTCATGGCGCACTCCTTCCCTTCGATTTCGCTGGTTGTTTCGATTGAACGGCCGGTACAGGACTTTCCTGCGATACTCGCTAACGACGACAACGTTCGTCTTGAGCGCAGGGTTCCATGTTTCGGGTGAACGCGCGCTGAATGGCGCGTTTGGAAATTCCCATTGGGCCCGCGGATTCCATTAAATATTGGCAAAGCTTACGGCGGGATTGCGGCAAATCTAACGCAGGTATGCCGCGTCACAAGTCAAACGTCGCCTTAGTGCACAATCCGTCCCAACATGCGTTGCAGTATCGTCCGATGCGCTGCTCTCGTCACTTCGTGTCGTTTGATGGTCTCATGCGCCGGCGTCGTCCCTATTTGCCTTTTTATGTGCCGCCGCGTTGGCGTAGTCCTTTCATGGCGTTTTTTGGCTTTCCGCCGAGTCGAGCGCTTCTTCGTCGAAGACCGGCGATGCTTTCGCGCCTTGGCTGATTTGCGGGCCTCGCCGCGCCGCGCTGCTTTGTGGCGTCGCCGCTTAAGGATGCGTCGGCCGACATGGCGCAGGAACAATTTCTCCAGGGGATAGCTCAGACGCCGCACCGCGGCGGCAAGCGGCAGCCACTCGACCGCCACGATGTCCTTCATGATGTCGCGGCTCGGCCGTTTGTCCGCCTTCATGCGCCAGAACTGCACGACCTTCGGCCGCCCGCGCGCGCGGTAGGTAATGGCGCCGAGAAATTCGTAAACCTTGACGCGATGGCCGGTCTCTTCCACCGCCTCGCGGCGTGCGCCGGCCGCCGGATTTTCGTCGCGCTCGAGCTTGCCGCGCGGCAGCACCCAAGCATCGTCCTTGCTGCGCTGGACGACGGCAATACGCGGCCGCGCGCTGCCGCCGCGCACCACGATGCCTCCTGCCGCATGAATGGTCTCACGCGCCATCTTTGCTTAGCCCAAACCAGATGCATCTCATGTAAGCAAAAATACGCGATGCATGAAGCAAAATGCGTGCGGCATCTGTGCAGTTGTGCACAACGCAGCGGCGATCCGGGGCTGTCACAATTTGGTCATGAGAGAAACGGAGGCGGGGACGACGCCTGCTTTAAATCCTTCTCCCTTTGAGAGAGGGCCGTTTTTGCGGGCAGAGCCAGAATAGGCCGCGCGCTATTTCCAGCCGGCTTCCCGGTCGCAGGCCTTGCGCTCGGCGACGTGGGTCTTTTCCCATTGCGTGATCGACTGGGTCTCGTTGTCGCTCATCTTATTGTTCATGCAGGTGCAATATTTCAGCACGACCTCAGCCGCTGCGCCGCCTTTGTTGTCGTTGACGCAACGATTGATCCATTTGACGTCATCGGTGGTCGCAGCCAAGGCGGCATTGGCGCTGCAGCAAACGGCGGCGAGCGCCAAGGCGAAAACGACGGGTTTCATCAAGTGTCTCCCTGAAGGTGGCTTACAGTTATCCGCTCCACTTTGGAGCTTGGCCGGTGTTTAAGCAAGGCGAGGACGCCCCCGTTGCGCTGAGCCTCCGCCTATGCGCTAAATTACCGCAAAACATCGCAACGGGAGATACGCCATGGCGAACTACACTTGGGATCACGTCCACCTGCGCACGCCGGACCCCGAGGCGATGGCGCAATGGTTCGAACACACGCTCGGCGCGCAGGTGCTGCGCAGCACGCAACAGGGCAAGCCGCGCATCGATCTGAAGCTTGGCGGCGCCAATATCTTTCTTGCTGAGGTCAAGCCGGGCGACGGCGTCAACGCCTCGCCGACGACCCCCTACCAGGGGCTCGATCATTTCGGCCTGACCGTCAGCGGCATCGACGCCGTCGCGGCCGATCTCAAGAAGAAAGGCGTCGAGTTCACCAAGGAGCCGCATTCACCGCGGCCAGGCATCAAGATCTGCTTTATCCGCGGGCCGCAGGGCATTTCGATCGAGCTCCTGGACCGCGACCCGAAATACACCTGAGCACGAACAAGCGCCTCACTCTTTATCCTTGATGTGGGTGCCCGGGCGGTCGCTGCCGCGCGCGGTTTCCGTGTGCCACTTGCCCTTTTCGTCCTCGTATTCGATCTCCTCGGTTTGCCCGGGGGTTTTTTGCTCTGCGGCGGCGGCCTGCGCCGCCTTGAGGGCTGCGGCGTGCGTCGGAAACGGTTCGGAGAAGACGCCGCCGACCTTGTAGGCCCAGCCGCCGTCATGCTCGACGATCTCGTAAGTGACTTCGGACATGGCGCACCTATAGCGGTTTAAGGGTTCACGGCATCAATGTACCCGCAATAATGAACGATGGCACGGGAAGTTGCGATGCTCTTTACCGCCACGTTTCACAGGCCGCGCTGTCTTTTCATGCGATCGATGTAAGCCTCGACGTCGGGCGGCAACGACTGCAAGCCTTGCCGGCCCAGCCTCGACAGCGCCGGCCGCCATTGCGAGCCCCGGAGGAAGGCCGGCTCGCGGCCGGGCGGTATGATGCGGTCGAACACCAGCACCAGCACGATGGCCAGGAGGCCGACGCGGACCGCGCCCAGCAGGGCGCCGGCGACACGATCGGGGATGCTCACCTGCGTGCCGACCAATTCGTTGACCGCGGCCCGGCACATTGCGCTGAGCGCCAGACCAGCGGCCACAAAGATGGCGACAAATTCGACCCAGGGCTGCGTCGGCGGCAGATGCAGCAGCGTGGTGAAAGATTGCGACACCAAGGGCGTCAGCATGACCGCGACCGGCGCCGCCGCCAGATAGCCGAAGATCGTCGCGAGGCTGCGCAGCAGCCCGGACATGAAGCCCATGACGACGGCCACGAACAGGGCGAGATAGATCGCAGCGTCGAACAGGTTGATCGGCGAGGAGGGCATTGCGATTTGTCCCGAGCGGGTTACGCTTTGCGCAATCACAGATGTGGAGGAGACGTTAACATGGCGTTCACGGTGACCAGCAACAGCTTCAAGGACGGCGATTATCTCGGCAAGGATCACATCCTGTCGGCGAATTTCGGCTTCGGCTGCGCCGGCGGCAATATTTCGCCGCATCTGAAATGGTCGGGGGCGCCGGCGGGCACCAGAAGCTTTGCGCTGACCTGTTTCGATCCGGACGCGCCGACCGGCTCGGGCTTCTGGCACTGGGTGATGGTGAACATCCCCGCTGACGTGAACGAACTGAGCGCCGGCGCCGGCAATCCGGGCGGCAAGCTGCCGGCGGGCGCGCTGCAGACGCGAACCGAATTGGGCGCCACCGGCTATCTCGGTCCGTGCCCGCCGGAAGGCGACCATCCGCACCGCTATCTGTTTACGGTGTTCGCGGTGAGCAAGGACAAGCTCGACGTCGCCGCCGATACCTCGCCGGCCGTGGTCGGCTTCAATCTGCACTTCGCCACGCTCGCCAAGGCTGAGATCATGGGGTTTTTCAAGCGATGACCCGGGGGAGCGAATTCTCCAGCGTCGTGTTATAAAGCCGCCATGGCACGGGGACCCATCCGCGACAGCCGCTCCGAGGCCGAGAAGGCCTTCAAGGCGGTGACCACCAAGCCGGCCGATCTGCCGCCGGCGACGCCGTCGATTCCCGGCGTCAAGGAAACGGTGTCGCTGCGCATCGACCGCGACGTGCTCGATTTTTTCCAGGAAGAAGGGCCCGGCTGGCAGGACCGCATCAACGCGGCGCTGCGCAAGGCGGCGGGCAAATAACTCTCCGAACTCTCCGCTTATGAAACGCCCGGGACGCGCCCGGGCATCTGCGGATCGTGCGTGGCGGCGGCCAGCCCGCCGCGCGCAAGCCGAGCCGGTGGTCGAAAGCATCACCGACGGCTGTGTTGCGCCGATTCAATTTTCAAACAGCAGCCGCGCCTCATCGCCCGTGTTCTTTGCGGCCCCGGGTAGGCCGTCGCTTTGTTTCTCTCCCCGCACAAAGCGAGGGGATGGAGCACCGAGCGGCGCACCAGTCTTTCCGTCTTGCCGCGTTCCCGTCGCCAGGAACGCGGGCGCCTCTCGGCGCTCCATCGCGGCGTTCTCATTGCGGCGCCGGGACCGCGCTTTCGGCAGTCCGTTTGGTCTTGCCTCCGGCTCGCAAGCGCAGACCCCTTCTGGGTGGCCTTTGCTTTTCGAGCCTCGGGCAAGCCTTGCGGCCAGCCGTCAGCGAGCTCCTCGCGGGGACTCGTAGTGGTCCCGGGCGGGGCCCCGGCGCCGCCCGGGAGGGGAGGAGCGTTCGTCTCCTCCGCGCGGGCGCCGCATCTCCTCCCGCCCGCACGACGCCTCATGAGAGCGCCCTCTGAAGCGGAGGAGACGTTGTGGATAATATTCCTATAGGAATAAATGTCAAGAGCGCTTCTTTCTTCCCTCTCCCCTCTGTGGGAGAGGGTGCCGAGCGAACCTCAGTGAGCGAGGCGGGTGAGGGGGAACAACCTCAAGAGAGTGACCCCCTCACCCGGCTCGCGCTTCGCGCGATCCGCCCTCTCCCACAAGGGGAGAGGGAAAGCACGCACGCGGCGCCCGCGGGGAGGGATAATAACGCGCGCACGGTTGCCGGATGCGCCGGGCCGTTCCATGATCGCTGCGCTGGGACGGGCAGGGGCGACACACCTGCATCTATAAAGGGAGACTCCACCATGCGCCTTTCACACCGGTTTCGCGCGGTTGCCATCGCGGCCGCCATGCTCGCCGGCCTCATCGCCTCAAGCGCGGCGCGCGCCGACGAAGGCACCATCAGCATCCGCATCTTCAAGGCGGGCTTCGTCATCGGCGGCTCGGCCGGCTCAGGCGTGCTGCATTTCCACGGCCGCACCTATCCGCTGTCGATCGGGGGCTTAAGCTACGGCTTCACCTTCGGCGCGTCGGAGACCCGTTTCCATGGCCGGGTCAGCAATATCCGCCGGCCCTCCGACGTCGCGGGCGTCTATGGCCAGGCCGGCGCCGGCGCGGCCGTCGGCCGCGGCGCGCAGGGGGTGGTGCTGACCAACCAGAGCGGCGCAGTGCTCACGCTGGTCGGCGAGCAGGCAGGCCTCATCGTCAGCGCCGACCTCAGCGGTCTCGCGCTGTCGCTGAAATAGGCGGGAGAAACGCCATGCGCCTGCCACGCGGACTCCGCGCCGCCGCGATCGCGCTCGCGCTGCTCGCCGGCCTTGGCGCCGCATGCGCGGCGCGCGCCGACAGCGGCACCATCCGCTTCGCGGTGTTGAAAGGCGGCTGGTTCGTCGGCGCCTCGGGCGGCGACGGCGCGCTGTTTTTTCACGACAAGGTCTATCCGGTCACGGTCGGCGGCCTGAGCGCCGGCCTGGTGTTCGGCGCCTCGCGCACCAGCTTCCACGGCACCGTCACCCACATCCGCAGTCCCTACGACGTCTCCGGCGTCTATGTCGCCGTCGGCGGCGGCGCCGCGCTTCTCGCCGGCGGGCAGGTCATCGTGCTGCAAAACCAGAAGGGCGCGCAGCTGACGCTGTCCGGCAAACAGATCGGCCTGCAGGTCAATGTCGATCTCAGCGGCTTGGCG
>CAVZXY010000012.1:0-175284 GCA_963779345.1 uncultured Alphaproteobacteria bacterium
TCGACATAAACCTGCTGGCCCATGGCGTTGAACTTCTCGCTCATCTGCGCCATGCCCGCCTGCTTCTCATTCAACCCCGCCGCATAGTCGCGCACGTCCTGCGTGATCTTCATCGAGCAGAACTTCGGGCCGCACATCGAGCAGAAGTGCGCCACCTTGTGCGCCTCCTTGGGCAGCGTCTCGTCGTGGTATTCGCGCGCGGTCTCCGGATCGAGCCCCAGGTTGAACTGGTCCTGCCAGCGGAAGTCGAAGCGCGCGCGGGAGAGCGCGTCGTCGCGCAGTTGCGCCGCCGGGTGGCCCTTGGCGAGGTCGGCGGCGTGCGCCGCGATCTTGTAGGTGATGACGCCTTCCTTGACGTCGTCGCGGTCGGGCAGGCCGAGATGCTCCTTCGGCGTCACGTAGCAGAGCATGGCGCAGCCGAACCAGCCGATCATGGCGGCGCCGATGCCCGACGTGATGTGGTCGTAGCCCGGCGCGATGTCGGTGGTCAGCGGGCCGAGCGTGTAGAACGGCGCCTCGCCGCATTCCTTGAGCTGCTTGTCCATGTTGATCTTGATCTTGTGCATCGGCACGTGGCCGGGGCCTTCGATCATGACCTGGCAGCCTTTCTTCCAGGCGATCTGCGTCAGCTCGCCCAGCGTCTCCAGCTCGGCGAATTGCGCGCGGTCGTTGGCGTCGGCCTGCGAGCCGGGGCGCAGGCCGTCGCCGAGCGAGAACGACACGTCGTATTTGCGCATGATGTCGCAGATCTCGTCGAAGCGCTCGTAGAGGAACGATTCCTTGTGCCGCGACAGGCACCACTTGGCCATGATCGAGCCGCCGCGCGAGACAATGCCGGTGACGCTGTTTGCCGTTAGCGGGACATAGGCGAGCCGCACGCCGGCGTGGATGGTGAAATAGTCGACGCCCTGCTCGCACTGCTCGATGAGCGTGTCCTTGTAGCATTCCCAGTCGAGCTTGACCGGATCGCCGTCGACCTTCTCCAGCGCCTGATAAATGGGAACGGTGCCGATCGGCACCGGCGAGTTGCGCAGGATCCATTCGCGCGTGTTGTGGATGTTGCGGCCGGTGGACAGGTCCATCACCGTGTCGGCGCCCCAGCGGATCGCCCACACCATCTTCTCGACTTCTTCCTCGACCGAGGAGGTGACCGCGCAGTTGCCGATATTGGCGTTGATCTTCACCAGGAAATTGCGGCCGATGATCATCGGCTCGAGTTCGGCGTGGTTGATGTTGGACGGGATGATGGCGCGGCCGCGCGCGATCTCGTCGCGCACGAATTCCGGCGTGACGAAGGCGGGCAGGGCGCCGCCGAATTGTTCGCCGTCGGCGAGCGCGGCTTCGGCGCGGTCCAGCATTTTCTTGCGGCCGAGATTTTCGCGCTCGGCGACGTAAATCATTTCCTTGGTGATGACGCCGGCCTTGGCGAATTCGTATTGCGTGACCGGCTTGCCATCGAGCGCATGATACGGCTTCGGCGTGTTGGGGAAATTGCGCGCCAGGTGCTTGCCGGTGACGTTGCCGTTGTCGACGGGCTGGATCGGCCGGCCGTCGTATTGCTCGACGCCGCCGCGTTCCTTGACCCATTCGATGCGGGTGCGGGCGAGGCCCTTCTCGACGTCGATGGCCACGTCCGGATCGGTGTAAGGGCCGGTGGTGTCATAGACCGGCAGGTTCGGCTCATTGGCGCTCGCTTCGAGGATGATCTCGCGCACCGGCACGCGCAAGCTCGGGCGCGGCGTCGGGCCGCGCATAGACCTTGCGCGAGGCGGGCAGCGAACCGGTCGTCACTTTCGGGGTGACCAGATCGGCAGTGGTGACGGGCTTGTTCATTGTCTTGTCTCCGATTGGACGCCGCGGCGCTTACGCCGCATAGCCTTTGAACGTGATGAAGCCGCCGAGCGCGAGCAGCACGATGCCGGCGCCGACGAAGAAAGTGCCGATGCGCGAGGATCTGCCGCCGACGAAGGTGACAAATTGCGGCGCGAGGATGCGGAAGATGCCGGCACAGGTGGCGATCCAGCCGACGGCGGTGATCAGGCTGCGCCAGTCGCGCGTCCAGACGTGGTGCCTGTTGAGGATGGTGAGGCCGGCGAGCAGGACCAGGACGCCGGACAAGTAGATCATGGGATAGAGGGTCAGGAACTGGCCGGCCATCTGGCGGTAGACGCCCCCGTTCGTCAGCATGCCGATGCCGATGATGGCGAGCACCGGGCCGATCAGCCTTGCGATGGTCAGCGCTGGTTCCATCGAAGTGTCCTGTCCCTTCGCCGGCATGACCCGGATCAGGTTCTAAGGGTTTTTCTCAGCCCTAACCGGGCACCCCTCGGAATAGGGCTAATGTAGGCTTGAAGCCGGGGGTGTCAATGCGCGGGGCGCATGGCTGCGCGGCGGTACTCTTTACCCTCTCCCTTTGGGAGAGGGAAGAAGAAGCTCACATCCGCGGCAGATCGCTGATCGCTACCGCGGCGGTGCCGTCGGCTTCGGCGATCACGCGCAGGGTGGCCGAATCGAAGGCGATGCCGGTGAGGCGCAGGTCGTCGATCGCGGTGGTGACGCGCACGCCTTCGCTGCTTTTCTCGAAATCCGCCAGCGCCAGGCCGATCTTCTTTTTGGCGTCGGCGGCGAACGGCTTGAGGTCGATGACCGCGTTGTCGGCGAGCGCGCTTTGCAGATAGGGAATGCCGGCGCGCGCGGCGGCGCCGAGCAGGCCGTAGGCCGCTTCCGATTCCACGGCCACCGACAGATCGGTGAAGCGCAGCACCTGGTTCTTGGCATCGAGCGCCGGCTTGCCCCAGATGTTCACGGTCGCTTCCGCGCCGAAGCCGAACCAGCTTTTCTTCTCGTGCGCCTTGACGCGCAGCGAAATCAGCAGCCGGTCGCCGGCGGCGGCGATGTGCGCGCCGCGCACCTCGACGTCGACCGGCGCAGCGGCGTCCTCGGGATAATGATGGCCCTTGAGCTGGGCTACGAGGAGCTTGTCGAGTTCCGCGAACGGCACGTCGATCGGCACGCCGACCGAGACGCGGCCGTTCTGCATCGGCGGCACCAGCTCGAGCTGCGCCGGGAACGGGCAATCCGGCTTGCTCTGCGCCGGCGTGATGCGGGTCTCGGCCTGCACGCCGATGGTGAGCGTGACATTGCGGCCGTCGATCTGCGGCTGCGCAGCGGCGGCGCGCACCGGGCGCATTTCCAGCCACAGCCGCGGCAGGCCGGTCTTGTCGCCGCCGAGCGGGATCGAGCGGCACATCTTGGCCCATTGCGCGCGCGCGGCGCGCTCGATGAACGGATCGTTGCGCAGCCGCGTCTGCAGGCTGGCGATCTGCGCGTTGACCTCGCGGTCGATCAAGGGCTTCGCCTCGCTCGCCACGGTAATCTTGAGCCCGGCGAGGGTGACGGCGCTGTCGGCGAGCGCGACCTGCGAGGTCAGGTTGGGCTCCAGCCGCCAATTGGCGGTGATCGCGGGCCGCGAATGCACCATCACATTGCCGCGCAGATCGGCGCGCTGGTCGAGCACGCGGTTGGTGAGCTTGCCGACGTCGGTGCCGAGCGAGCGGTCGAGCAGGCCGGTGATCGAGCCGGTGATGTTGCCGGCCTGGGTCGCAATCTGTCCGGTGACGCGCAAGGTGCCGTTGATCGGCGTCGTGATCGCCAGCTCGTTGGGCTGGCCGCTCACGGCGAACGCGCCGCGCGCGACGGTGATGCCGATATCGGCTTTCGACAGCAGGCTGCTCACCGGGTTGTCGTTCTTGCCGGCGAGCTCGCGCGGCGCGGCGGCGTCCATGTTGCGCCGGATGGCGCCGAGCGCGATTGCGACCGGCGCGATCACGTAAGAGGAGCGAGTGATGGCCTGCAGCGGCGGCGGCGGGTTCATGATGGCGAGCGCCGTCTCGACGCCGGTGTCGGCGGGGGCGAAGCGGTTTAGCGCCCACAGCGTGGCGGCAAAGAAGACGCCGGCGACACACACCGCGCCAAGCGTTAGCCGGAACCAACGCGAGCGCCCGAACAGGCGGACCGGCGCCGTCAGGTAGTAGATCGCCTCCTCGAGCATGCGCCGCATGGCCGGCCCCGATGATTCGCGTGCGGCGAAATCCTAGCGCGCGGCGGCGAAAAGTGCGAAGCATGGATCGCCATGGCGCAGCCATTCGTGGAGCCCTGCGACAGCGGCGTGATCGCCGCGCAACCCTGTCCGCGTGCGCTTGGGCGCGAGATTGCGCCGCAACGCCGGCGCATGGTGCTGGCGGCTTGCGTGCTCGCCTCGTCCATGGCCTTCATCGACGGCTCGGCGCTGACGGTGGCGCTGCCCAAGCTGCGCGCTTCATTCGGCGCCGATCTCGCTTCGGTGCAATGGGTGGTCAATGGCTACGTGCTGGCGCTGGCCGCGCTGACTCTGATCGGCGGCGTGCTCGCCGATGTCTATGGCAAGGCACGCATGCTCGGCATCGGTTGCGCCGGGTTCGGGCTCGCCTCGGCGGCCTGCGTCTTTGCGCCATCGATCGACTGGCTGATCGCGCTCAGGGTGGTACAGGGGGCGTCGGCGGCGATCGTCACCCCGGCGAGCCTGGCGCTGATCGGCGCGACCTATCCCAAGCCCGAGCGCGCCGCCGCCATCGGCATCTGGGCGGCGGCCTCGGCGCTGACCACGGCCGGCGGGCCGGTGCTCGGCGGCTGGCTGACCGAAAGTTTCGGCTGGCGCTATGTGTTCGCGATCAATCCGCCTTTGGCATCGGCTGCGATCGTGCTGCTCGTGTTGCATGCGGCAAGCGACGTGCGCGAGCCGCGCCGCTTCGATCTCGGCGGCGCGGCGATCCTGGCGCTGGCGCTGGCGCTGATCGCCTGGGCGCTGAGCCAGATCGGACCCGGCAAAATGGGCGGCGCGGACATTGCGGCGCTGGGCGCCGGCGCGCTCGGGCTCGCGGCGCTCGCCGGCTACGCCTTTTGGGAACGCGCCAGCGCGCAGCCGATGACGCCGCCGCGCTTGCTCGCCAACCGTCCGTTCGTCGGGCTCAACGCGGCGACGCTGCTGATATATGCCGGCCTCGCCATCATGTTCTTCGTGCTGTCGTTCGATCTGATCGACCGCCGCCATTTGGAACCAACGCAAGCTGGGCTCGTCTTTTTGCCGTTCACGCTGGGCGTCGGCCTGCTGTCGCGTCCGTTCGGCGCCGTCGCCGACAAAATCGGCGCGCGCGCCATGTTGATTGCCGGGCCGCTCGCTGCGGCGACCTCGTTTGTATGGCTGGCGCTCGGCCGCAACGCCGGGCTCACGGCGGGCGTGCTGGCGCCATTGGGCCTGCTCGGTCTTGCCTTTGCAATTCTGGTCGCGCCGCTTACCGCCGCCGTGCTGTCGAGCGTCGCCGACGCCGACGAGGGTCTCGCCTCCGGCATCAACAACGCCATGAGCCGCGTCGCGCAATTGGCCGGCGTTGCGCTCGCCGCCGGCCTGGCGTCTTATGCCTCGGGTTTTGCGGCGAGCATGATCGGCGCCGCGGCGTTGGCGGCCGGCGGCGCGGGCGTCATGGCGGCGACGATGCCGCGCCGCGCCGGAAAGCGAGGGAGGATGCGATGAGTCAGCGGAACTGTCCGCACATGCACGATATCCACAAGGTGACGCCAAGCGCGCTCGGCTGCGAGGAATGCCTGAAGATCGGCTCGCCTTGGGTGCACTTGCGTCTGTGCCGCACCTGCGGGCATGTCGGCTGTTGCGATTCATCGCCCAACAAGCACGCCACCAAGCACTTTCACTTAACCGGCCATCCGATCATGGAAGGCTACGATCCGCCGGAAGGCTGGGGCTGGTGCTACGTGGACGAAACTTTTGTCGATCTGCCCAACAGCACGCCGCAGCGCGGGCCGATTCCGCGGTTCGTCTAGGCCGTGCGCGCCGGCAGCGGGATCGGCGCCAGCGCCCGCGGCTGATAATGGGCGAGCGACTGCAGCGCCTCGGCGTCGAGGAATTCGACCACGCGTTCGGTGTTGGCGATCATCTTTTCCGCGCGCAGCTGCTGCATTGTGCGGTTGAGATGAGGGACGCTCAGGCCCAGCACGTCGGCGATCACCTCCTGCGAGAACGGCAGCGTGAAGCGCGCCTTCTCGGCGCGGCCGACCGCTTTGAGGCGGGCATGCAACTCGATCAGGAAGTGCGACAGCCGTTCGATCGGCGTGCGGCGGCCGATGTCGATGACGTGCTCGGCATAGGTGGTCGCCTCCTGCACCGCGATCCAGCTCAACGCCAGGCCGTATTGCGGGTGCCGGTAACAAAGCTGGACGTAGGCATCGAGCGAACAGACGTTCATGCGCAAGTCGGTGATGGCAATGACCGAGTAGACCGCCCGCTCATAGAAGCTGCCGGGCAGGCCGACGATGTCGCCGGGCAGGATGACGTTGAGGATCTGCCGCTTGCCGTTGCGCAACAGCTTATAACGCACGGCGTATCCGTCCTTGACGAAGCACAGCTTGCGATATTCGTAGCCGTCGGAGATCAGGTCGCGCCGCTTGCGGATCACCAGTTCGCCATCGATGATATCGTCGAAGGCCTTGAGACCGGCGGCTTTCAAATCGACAAGCTGCGTCAGCCGCGCGACGAACGGATGCTGATCCAACGCGTTGCGTGAGGCGTGCGCGCCCATGGGTCAAAACCAGCAGCTAGCGTAACCCCGTTCATTAATTTGAATCAATAATCTCGCTGAAAGCGCGCGCCCATCCCGCCGCGGCAGACTTGACCCTGCCGCCTTCTCCCCTCTGGAGCGGGCGACATTGACCCAAGCTGAAACTCAAGGCCGCACCGCTTGCGGGCGGCCCTTTTCGGCTGGGCAGGTGACCTTGAACGACTCCGGTATCGCGGCCATGACGGCGGACCACAACCCGCGGGAATCGAATGAAAAGGACTGGGCCGACCGCTTCGGCAGCGCGTGTCCGCGATTTTCATCGCGGCCTTGATCGCGCTGTTCGCCTACGCCTATCTCGGCCCGGTCGTTTTCCGCTGACGCATTACTCGGCCGGCACCTTGTGGTCGCCGGGCAGCGCCATCTCGGTCGGCAGCGCTTTCGGCGAGCGCAGCCGCACGACGATCTGCATGACGATCAGCGCCACCGACAGCCCAACGAACACGGCACTGATCGGATGTTTGACGAACACCAAAATGTCGCCGCGCGAAATCAGCATGGCGCGGCGGAAGTTCTCCTCGAAGCGCGGCCCGAGCACGAAGCCGAGCAGGATCGGCGCCGGGTGGAAGTCGAGCAGCAGCAGGATATAGCCGACCAAGCCGATGAGCACGACTTCGCCGACCTGGAACATGTCGTTGTTGGTCGAGTAGACGCCGATCGCCACGAAGAACATCGCGGACGGGTAGAGATATTTGTAGGGGATGGTCAGCAGCTTCACCCACAGGCCGATCATCGGCACGTTGAGGATCACCAGGATGATGTTGCCGATCCAGAAGCTCGCGATCAGGCCCCAGAAGATATCCGGATGCTCGCTGATCAACTGCGGGCCGGGCACGATGCCCTGGATCATCAAGGCGCCGAGGATCAGCGCCATCACCGCGTCACCCGGAATGCCGAGGCTCATGGTCGGGATGAAATCGCCCTGCACCGAGGAATGCGTCGAGGCTTCGGGGCAGGCGACGCCTTCGATCATGCCGGTGCCGAACTTCTCCGGTGTCTTGGAAATCTTCTTTTCGGTGGCGTAGGAAATGAACGAGGCGATGGTCGGGCCGGTGCCGGGGATCAGCGCGCACAGGCTGCCGATGATGGTGCCGCGGAACATGGCCGGGACAGCGCGGCGGAATTCGTCGCGCGTCGGACGCAGATCCTTGAACTTGACGTTGGTATATTTGGTGTCGATCTCGGAGAGCTGATTGACGCTCTTCATGAACTCGGCGATGCCGAACAGGCCAAGCGCCAGCGCTACGATTTCCACGCCGTCGAACAAATTGGGAATGCCGAAGGTGAAACGCGGCGTGCCGGTTTCGATGTCGCTGCCGACAATACCGATCAGCAGCCCGCAAACGGTCATGGCGACGCCCTTGAGCGGCGAACCGCGCGCCAGCGTCGAACCGGCCAATAGGCCGAGCAGCATCAGCGAACATATTTCCGCCGGGCCGAATTTGAGCGCCACCACCACCAGGATCGGCGACAGGAAGATCATCTCGGTGATGCCCCACGAGGCGCCGACGAAGGACGAGATGACCGTGATGCCCAGCGCGGCGCCGCCGCGGCCCTTCTTGGTCAGCGGGAATCCGTCGAGACATGTCACCGCGTGCGGTGGATGGCACGGAAGATTGAGCAGGATTGAACAGATCGCGCCGCCATATTGCGAGCCATAGAAGACGCCCGCCAGCATCAGGATGGCGCCGACCGGCTTGATGCCGAAGGTCAGCGGTAACAGGATCGAGATGGTCGCCAGCGGGCCCATGCCGGGCAGCACGCCGACCATGTTGCCGACGAACACGCCGAGGAAGCACCACATGACGTTATGCGGCTCTAGCGCAACGCCGAAGCCGTACCAGAGATCGGTAAGCGCGGTTTCGAACATCAGAAGCCCCACCGGAGTAACGGAAACGGAATCTTCAGCACGTAGGAGAACAGCGCCACGCCGAAGACGGTGACGCCGGCCGCCAGAATCGCCGAGCCTTTGATCGTCGCGGTGCGGTCACCGAGCGCAGGGATGAACACGCAGGCGAAGGTCGCCGGCACCAGGCCGAAGAATTCGCCGAGGATGATGAACGCGATCGGCCCGGACAGGATGCAGGCCCAGGCGAACCATTCGGGCTTTTCCGGCAGGATGCGTTCATTGTCGCTGAGCGGCGTGACCACCGCGGCGCCCAGGATCAGCACGCCGACCAAGGTGAGCGTGATGCCGAGCATCAATGGGAACATGCCCGGCCCCATATGGGTCAGGGTGCCGAGGGTATAAGTGAGGGAGTCGAGCGTGACCGCGGCGCCGAGCAGGGTCATCAGACCGCCGGCGTAGAAGTCCCGCTTTTTCAGAAGCGTACCGAACAAAGGCGTATCCTCCAGGGCAATTTTCTTCTCGGTTATTTCCGTAAACCGGCTGCCATCCTCTATCTTTAGTCTAGTGCGGTTTGTTTTTCTATATGCCCTCAGTGGTGCACGGGATAACAGCTCGCCATGCGGCAATATTCCGGATCAACTTGTCGCACGAAGTGCACTGCCTGCCAATTGCCGACTATGGCGTCAACGGGCCCGTTCCCGATCGGTTCCTCTGCCGCATTTAGCGATGCCGGCGGGCGGGCGCCGCATGTTGCCGGGCATTTTCTTCGTCCCGCCGGGGAATTTTTAGGCTGGGGCTCAGCCATCATCGGTCCGTGTTGCCCGGTTGCCACGCAGGATTGCAGAGTCCGGTTGCGATAAGGCGGCCGCTCATTCCGCCCGGTTGCAACCTACCGGCCGCCCGTCGCGCCATCAAGGTGTGCTGGTATGGAGGCCGGTGACGGCATCAAGGCTGCTTGCCCAAGCGATGCAGCTTGAGCACGGTGTAGACGGCGTCGCTCGCCGGCGTCGGGATATTAAGTGCGCGGCCGAGTGAACGTACTTTGCCGGCCAGCCAGTCGAGCTCGATGCGGTTGCCGCGATCGAGGTCGTGCGCCATCGAGGCCTTCATGCCGGGCTCGATCGTGTCCAAAAATTTCATCCGTCCTTCGATGAAATCGGGCGCCAGCGCGACGCCCTTGGCCTTGCCGACCGCATAGGTCTCTTCCATCAGCGCGCGGAAGAAACCGCGCGTTTCCGGATCGGCGCGGATCACGCCGATTGGCTCGCGCATGCTCGCGGTCGAGCCCGACATGGCGGTGAGGAAAATGAATTTCTCCCATAGTTCGACGTCGATGTCGGCCGAAATGTCGATATCGATCTTGGCCGCCTTGCCGGCATCGGCGAAGGCTTGCAGCAAGGGGTCCGCCTTCTTGCCGGCGCGGCCGAAGCGCATCTTGGCGAAATGACTGGTCTGTTTGATGACGCCGGGCACGGCGATCACGGTGGCGATATAAGCGGCGCCGCCAGCGGTCTGCTCGGCGCCCAGGATCGGCGCGATACGTTCGACGCTATCGACGCCGTTCTGCAGCGTGATGACGCGCGTATTCGTGCCGACCAGCGGCCGCGCCCGCTCGGCGGCGGTCTCAGTGTCCCATAATTTCACGGCAAACAGCACGATATCGACCGGGCCGACGCTTTTCGGATCGTCGGTGACGTTCGGTTTCGGCAGATGCAGGTCGCCGTGCACGCTCTCGAGTTTGAGACCGTTCGCCTTCATCGCCGCGAGATTGGCGCCGCGCGCGATGAAGAAGACGTCGTGCCCGGCCGCCGCCATGCGCGCGCCGAAATATCCGCCGACGGCGCCCGCCGCCATGGCTGCTATCCGCATGAAGCCGCTCCTCGTTCGATCCGGCGCGCTTTATAGCAAAAAATTGCCGGGCGCGATTGCCGAGGTTAGGTTGCGCGCCGGCTGAAACTGGCGAAGCAGTCCATGGCTCGCGCATTGATCATCGGCGGTTCGCTTGGCGGGCTTTTCGCCGGCCTGCTGCTGCGCCAGGCCGGCTGGCAAGTGACGGTGTTCGAAAAGAGCACCGGCGATCTCGCCAGCCGCGGCGTCGGCATCGGCACGCATGTCGAGATGTTCGACATCATGCGCCGGCTCGGCATCGTCGTCGACCAATCGATCGGCCGGTCGTTTTCGTCGCGCTCTTGCCTTGCCCACGATGGGACGGTGATCGCCGAACTGCCGTTCGAAAAGGTTCTGACGTCGTGGACGCTGCTCTACCGCGCGCTGCGGCGGCAGTTGCCCGATGCATGCTACCGGGCGGGCATGCAGCTTGAGGAAATTGCATCGTACCCGGGCGGCATCACCGCGGTCTTCGCCGGTGGTATGCGCGTCGACGGCGACCTGCTGATCGGCGCCGATGGCCTGTATTCGACCGTAAGGACACGCGTCTTCCCGGCGGCGCCGGCGCCGGTCTATGCCGGTTACGTCGGCTGGCGCGGCGTCATCGACGAAAATGCCGTGCCGCAAGAAGCGCGCGGCGAACTGTTCGAGTCCTACGCTTTCTATCTGCCGCCGCGCGAAATGTTCCTGGCCTATCTGCAGCCGGGCGCCGACGACGACCTGACGCCCGGACGGCGGCGGATGAACTGGCTCTGGTATCATCCGGCGAACGCGGCGGCGCTGCGCGACATGTGCACCGATGGGGAGGGCCGGCATCACGTCGCCATCCCGCCGCCGCTGATCCGCCCGGAGGTGATTGCCGCCCTGCGCGCCGATGCGGGTGCGCTGCTGCCGCCGCAATTCATCGCGCTGACCGAAGCGACGCCGGCGCCGTTCTTCCAGCCGATCTTCGATTTGGAGTCGCCGCGTATGGTCGCCGGGCGCGTCGTGCTGTTGGGCGACGCGGCTTTCGTCGCCCGGCCGCATGTCGGCGCCGGCGTCACCAAGGCGGCGCTGAACGCCGCCTGGCTGACCGATGCGCTGAAGGCGACAGTCGATGTCGACGCTGCGCTCGCCATTTATGACGCGCAGGCGCGCGCCCTCGGCTCGGCGCTGGTCGGGCGCGCACGCTATCTCGGCGCCTATCTCGAAGATCCGCCGCGCGCGGGGCTTAAAGCCGATCCGTTTACGCTGATGCAGGCGATCGGCGCGCCGCTGCGCGACATTCCGGAGGTCGCGGCCACGCTGCGGTGAGCGCGGCCGCGCGCCTCTCCGTCAGGTGGCCGCGACTTTGCCGTGGGCAACGGCGCGGCTTTCTTTTCGACTGCCGATTCACCGGGATCGAGCCAGAACGCCCAGACCGCCGCGCCGAGCACCAGCAGGCTGGCGGCGACGATGAACGGCGCCTGCCACGAGCCGAACTGGACCAGTACGCCGAACACCAGCGGCGACAGCGCGCCGCCGATATTGCCGGCCATGTTCATCATGCCCGACACCGTACCGGAATGCTCGCCGCCGATGTCCATCGGCACCGCCCAGGACGGGCCGATGGTGCATTCGAGGAAGAACATCGAGGCGGTCAGGCAATAGACCGCGGTATAGGCGCTCTCGGTCATGGCGGCCGGCACGATGAACAGCGCGCAGCCGAGCATGCCGGTGATCGCCACCGAACGGCGGGCGAGCTTGATGCTGCCGGTCTTGGCCAAAAGCCAGTCGGTCGCCAGGCCGCCGACGGTGTCGCCGACAACGCCCGCCCATAGCGGCAGCGAGGCAAAGATGCCGACCTTGATCAGCGTGAAATGCCGGAACTCTATGAGATAAGACGGCAGCCAGCTGAGGAAAATCCAGAGGCAATACACGTAAGTAAAGTAGGCGCACATGATCGCCCACATATTGGGAGATCGTAGCATCGTGCCCCACGGCACGGTCGGCTTCTTGCTGATATTGGGCTTGAGCGCATTGCCTTGCGCGTCGCTACCACGAATGTATTTGAGTTCGTCTGCATTGACTGAGCCGTGGTCTTCGGGAAGATCGCGATAGACGAAGTACCACAACACCGACCAGACGAAGCCGACCGCGCCGCAGATATAGAACACCGAACGCCAGCCGAGCGTGGTCATTATCAGCACGACGAGCGGTGGGGCGATGGCAGCGCCAAGCCGGCTCGCGCTATGCGTAATGCCCTGCACGAAGCCGCGCTCGTGCTTGGGAAACCAAAGCTGCATGGCGCGCGTCGCGCCGGGAAATGCGCCACCCTCGCCAACGCCGAACATGAAGCGTAACGCGATGAACGAGCTCGCGCCGGTGGCCCACGCCGTCGCCGCGGTCATCACCGACCAGTAGGCGACGATGACGGTGAGCACCTTGCGCGGCCCGAAGCGGTCGCCGATCCACCCGCCGGGAACCTGGAATAGCGCATAGGCCCAGACGAAGGCGCTGAAAATCACGCCCATGGTGATTTTGTCGAAGCCGAATTCCTTGCTAATCGCGGGCGCCGCGGTCGAGATGTTGACGCGGTCGAGATACGTAATCAGGTACATCAAGCTGATTAAAATGAGGATGTACCAGCGGCCCATGCTGGGCCGCGCCTTTGGCAGTTGCATCTGGATGGCTCCCGGTGAATTGGCATCGTATGCACTGACCGCCCGCCGTCGATCGCGGCGCGGCCGCAAGAGTATCGCTGTACCTCGATAGAGCGGTTGCGATGGCGCGGCGATGATTCAAATCAATAACCGGTGCGTTGCGTACCGGCGCAAAAAAATGGCCCGGCACGATGGCCGGGCCAAGTCATTGGAGGTTGCGGGAAATCAATAGAGGCTGGACGGGCGGTCGATGTTCAACGACATCCGTTCGGTGCGCGCCCGGGCTGGCGTGCGCTGTGCGGTCTGCGCCGGCTGCGACTGCGGCAGCACGATCACCTTGGCGCCGACCTGCACGCGGCTGTAGAGGTCTTCCACGTCCTCATTGGTGAGGCGGATGCAGCCCGACGACACGCGCTTGCCGATGGTGGTCGGGTCGTTGGTGCCGTGGATGCGGTATTCGGTGCCGCCGAGATACATGGCGCGCGCGCCGAGCGGATTGCCGGGGCCGCCGGCGACCATCCGCGGCAGATAAGGCTGGCGCGCGATCATCTCGGACGGCGGATACCAATCCGGCCACTCGGCCTTACGCGCAACCTGCTTGACGCCCGACCAGGTGAAGCCCTGGCGGCCGACGCCGATGCCGTAGCGGATCGCCTTGCCGTTGCCGAGCACGTAATAGAGGAAAGTGTGCGGGGTATCGATGATGACGGTGCCCGGCGCTTCGTTGCTGGCGTAGTTGACGACCTGCCGCTGCAGGCGCGGGTCGAGCTGCGCGTCGGCGGCCTGATCGTTGTCTTCGAGCGGCGCGTATTGCGGCGCGGCCGGCGAGTTGAAGGCGAACTTCGGTTGCGCCTGCGCGGTCCCGCACGACAGAGCGGCGGCGGCGATCAGCGCGGTCAGCGAACCGGCGGCGAAGAACTTGGCGGACATGTGGGCCTCCCCGATGAATCCCGTGATCCATCATTCGTCGGAGCAAGCGCCGGGGAGGTTCAAAAGTTCCGGAAATATGCCTGTTCAAATCCGCGTCACCAGACGGAACTTATTGAGATACCGTGTGTTTCTTTGCTCCTTGGGTTCAGACGGGGTCGTGGCTGCAACTCTGGCAAGAAGTTGCTAGGCTTTGCAGGCGTGAGGTCAGGCATCCTCGGGGGCGGGGCGTGTTGCGGTTTTTTGCTGGTTTGTTTTTGGGCGAGTTTTTGCCGGGTCGATCGCGAGCCAGGGCGCCTCTTATTTGGATGAAAATCCCGATGAGGTTTTCGCCGCCGTTTATGCCCAGCTCGGCGTCAAATTGCCGGTTCCGGTGGCGCGCGACCCGCAGGTCTGGGTGACTCTCGACCAGTTGAAGCGCGAATCCTGCGATCAAAAGAGCATCGGCGACCTTGCCGCACTGCTCGACCGGCTCGGCTATCGCCGCGAGGCGTTGCTTGGGCAGTACAATTTCGTCAAACATTGCGGCGCACCGCTGCTGGCGCTCCACAAATCGATCGACACGCTGCTCAAGCTGTCGGATTTTCCGATGGCACTCGAGGTTGCGGACGAATTCGTCCGGCGCGCGCCGACCAATGGCAACGCGCACTATCTTCGCGCCGTGGCGTTCGACGGGCGGCGATTATCGCCGGGCCCTGGTCGACTTTGCCGACGCCATCGAGCTCTTCAAGAACAAATCGGAAATCTCAAGCCGCGTATTCTTGCGCATGGTCGGCGTCTACGCAAAACTCGGGCGGCATTGCGAGGCTGTCAGCCCGATACTGACCTGGATGGCGTTGGACCCGGTTCGTCGCGACAATCCCCAGACGCAGAAAGTCATCGCCGACTACGAACAGCAGGGACATTGCGCGACCCCGAGCGGAAACCAGAAGCAACGGTATGCACTGCGCGGGAGCAGCCGTGTGGTTTTGGTCAACGGCGAGATCAACGGCATCAGAGGCGTCTTCATCATCGATACCGGCGCAAGCTACGTTTCGGTGAAAGCGACCTTCGCCGAACGCGCCAAAATCTCCACCGCCGCCGCGAGCGAGATCACGCTGTCGACCGCCAACGGGCACGCCAAAGGAAAACTGACGCATGCCGACGCTGTAGCGCTGGGCAAATTGCGCGCGGCCAACGTGCCGGTGGTCGTGCAGAACGTCGATGACACGTCCTATGGCGCCGGCGTCGACGGGCTGCTCGGCATGAGCTTCCTGTCGCGTTTCGACTTGCAGATGTCGGGTGGATTTATCGAGATCAGGACGCGCGGCATGAAGTGATCGCGGGGCTCACAGTCAGTCCTTGCGCCTGCGCCAGCCCACCACCGCCTCGGGCACGCTGTCGGTGGAGGCGTAATAGGGCTTGATATCGATGAGCGGCGTGCCGTCCAGGCAGTCGAGCCCGATCACCGAAAGCTTGTTGCCCTCGATGCCCAGAAGCTTGACCACGCTCATGGCGATCGGGTTTGGCCGCGCCGGCGAACGCAGCGCAAAGGTGCCGTGCTGCGTGCCGTAGTGTCTGGGCACCTGCAGCAACAGGTCGCGTGACGCGTGGTTCATCCAGTAGAGCAGCACCAGATGGCTGCAGGTCTCGGCGTCCTTGAGGCCGCGCTGCCAGCGCGGATCGACCTCCACCGTGCAGACCGCGTCGGACTCGCGGGCATTTTTCGGGCAGTCCTTGCGGTGCTGCCAGGGCGTGTGGATGCGGCCGATGTAATAGAGACTGGCGTCGAAATGCTCCGGCAGTTCGGTCGCCACTTCGCCGTCGCGGATGCCGGGATGACTGGCGGGCATAACCGTTCCTCTTTGATTCCCCACGGTATAACGCTGCCACCGGCAGGATTTCCTAACCACTCCGGTAAATGCCTGATCTGACGGGCTTGCCGCCAGTCGTTTCAACGTATAAAGATATCTTTATATAGTGGGAACACGCCCATACCTTCCATCGTTAGGCTACAATGAGCTCCGGCGGCAGGCTACGTTTCGACGCACTTAATGCGGCGCTCAAGGCCGCGGGCGAGGAGACGCGCCTGCGCGTGCTGGCGCTCTTGGCCGAGGCCGAACTGACCGTCTCCGATCTGACCGACATCCTGCGCCAGTCGCAGCCGCGCATCTCGCGCCATCTCAAGCTCCTGGCAGACGCCGGCTTGATCGAACGGTTCCGCGAGGGCACCTGGGCCTTCTTCCGGCTGGCCGAGCATGGCGGCGGCGCCGAACTGGCGCGCGCATTGCTCGAGCGGCTCGATGCGGCCGATCAGACCATCGCGCGCGACCGCGCCCGGCTCGCCTCGGTGCGGCAGGCCCGCGCCGCCGCGGCGCAGGCTTATTTCCGCGCCCATGCCGCAGAGTGGGACCGCATCCGCAAGCTGCACGTCGCCGATGACGCGGTCGAAGACGCAATCCGCTCAGCGCTTTCGGGCAAGCCGTTCCGTTCGCTGCTCGATCTCGGCACCGGCACCGGCCGCATGCTCGAATTGTACGGCCCTGAGATCGAGCGCGGGCTCGGCCTCGACCTGTCGCTCGATATGCTTCTCCTGGCGCGCGACCGGCTGGAACGCGCGGGACTGAAACATTGCAGCGTGCGGCAGGGCGACATCTACGATCTGCCGCTCGGCAACGACTCCTTCGACGTCGTCATTTTGCATCAGGTGCTGCACTTCCTCGACGACGGCGCGCGCGCCATCAAAGAAGCGGCGAGGGTGCTGCGCCCGGGCGGGCGGCTCCTGGTGGTGGACTTCGCGCCGCATGAGCAGGAATTCCTGCGCGAGCAGTTCGCGCATCGGCGGTTGGGTTTTGCGGCCGAGACCGTCGCGCAATGGATGACGGCGTCCGGGCTCGAGCCGGTGCTGTACAAGAGCCTTTCACCTGAGCCCGGTTCCGAGGGCAAGATCGCGGTGTCGCTGTGGCTGGCGCGCGATGTTCGCGCTTTGCAAGCGGTGCCGTCTGTGCGGGAGGTGGCGTGATGAACGTCCGCGCCAGCCGTTTCGCCCGCGGCGAGGGCCGCCGCATCGACGTCTCGTTCGAATTCTTCCCGCCGCAGACGGCGGAGATGGAAAACATTCTATGGGAGTCGATCGAGCGGCTCGGCGCCGCTGGCGCCGAATTTCGTGTCGGTCACCTATGGCGCCGGCGGCTCGACGCGCGAGCGCACGCACGCGACGGTCAAGCGCATTTTGGCGGAGACGCCGCTGACGCCTGCCGCGCATCTGACCTGCGTCGCAGCGACGCGCGAGGACGTCGACGCCATCGTGCGCAATTATCACGACGCCGGCGTACGCCACATCGTGGCGCTGCGCGGCGATCCGGCCCGCGGGGCAGGTACCCAATATGCGCCACATCCCGGCGGCTATCGCAATGCCGCCGATCTGGTCGCCGGCATCAAGCGCGAGCATGCGCCGACTTCGAAGTCTCGGTGTCGGCCTATCCGGAGAAGCATCCTGACTCGCCGACGGTCGACGCCGATATCGACATGCTCAAGGCCAAGGTCGATGCCGGCGCCTCGCGCGCTATCACTCAGTTCTTTTTCGAGAACGATCTCTATTTTCGCTATCTCGATCGCGCGCGCGCGCGCGGCATCGATATCCCGATCGTGCCGGGCATCCTGCCGGTGCAGAACTTCAAGGCGGCAACCAATTTCGCCGCCCGCGCCGGCGCCTCGGTGCCGGCATGGCTCGCCGAGCGTTTTCACGGCCTCGATCACGATCCGGCGACGCGTAAGCTGATCGCCGCCGCGGTCGCGGCGGAGCAAGTGATCGATCTGGTCGACCGCAGCGTGACCAACTTTCATTTCTACACCATGAACCGCGCCGACCTGGTCTACGCGATCTGCCATCTGCTGGGCTTGCGGTCCGTTACGCAGGAGGTGGCGTGATGCGCGAGGTGCGTAAAGAATTTGCCGACCTGCTGCGCCAGCGCATCCTGGTGCTCGACGGCGCTATGGGCACCATGATCCAGGCGCTCAAGCTGGACGAAGAAGGCTATCGCGGCGCGCGCTTTGACGCCTGGAACCGCGAAGTGCGCGGCAACAACGATCTGCTCAATCTGAGCCGGCCGGACGCCGTGCGCGATATCCACCTCGCTTACTTTCGCGCCGGCGCCGACATCGTTTCGACCAACACGTTCTCCTCGACCGCCGTCGCGCAGGCCGACTACGGCATGGAGGCGATCGCCTACGAGCTCAACAAAGCCGGCGCCACGCTGGCGCGCGAAGCGGCGGTGCTGGCGGAGAAAGACGACGGCAAGCGCCGCTTTGTCGCCGGCGCGCTCGGCCCGACCAATCGCACCGCCTCGATTTCGCCGGACGTTTCCAACCCCGGTTTCCGCGCCATCACCTTCGACCAACTGCGCATCGCCTATGGCGAGCAGATCAAAGGTCTCATCGACGGCGGCGCCGATCTCCTGCTGATCGAGACCATCTTCGACACGCTCAATGCCAAGGCGGCGATCTACGCCATTGCCGAGGCGGGCGCCGAACGCGGCATCGATATTCCGGTGATGATCTCCGGCACCATCACCGACATGTCGGGCCGACTGCTCTCCGGCCAGACGCCCGGCGCGTTCTGGAACGCGGTGCGGCACGCCAATCCGGTTACCATCGGCCTCAACTGCGCGCTCGGCGCGCGCGAAATGCGCGCCCATATCGCCGAGCTTGGCCGCCTCGCCGACACGTTCGTCTGCGCCTATCCGAATGCCGGGCTGCCGAACGAATTCGGTTACTATGACGAGAGCCCGGAGTTCATGGCCGAACTGTTGGGCGAGTTCGCGTCGGCGGGCCTGGTCAATATAGTTGGCGGCTGCTGCGGCACCACGCCCGATCACATCGCTGCCATCGCCAAAGCCATCGCTGGCAAGGCGCCGCGTCCGATTCCGGAAATCCCGCGGCAATTGCGGCTGTCGGGGCTGGAAGCCTTCACGCTCACGCCGGAAATTCCCTTCGTCAACATCGGCGAGCGCACCAACGTCACCGGCTCGGCCAAGTTCCGTAAGCTGATCACCGCTGGCGACTATGCCAGCGCCTTGTCGATCGCGCGCGAGCAGGTGGAGAACGGCGCACAGGTGATCGACGTCAACATGGACGAGGGCTTGCTCGACTCGGAAGAGGCGATGAAGACCTTCCTCAATCTGATCGCCGCCGAGCCCGATATTGCGCGCGTGCCGGTGATGGTCGACTCGTCGAAATTCTCGGTGATCGAGGCCGGTCTGAAATGCCTGCAAGGCAAGGCGGTGGTCAATTCGATCTCCATGAAGGAAGGCGAGGCGGCCTTCATCGAGCACGCCAGGATCGTGCGCCGCTACGGCGCCGCGGTGGTGGTGATGGCCTTCGACGAGAAGGGTCAGGCCGACACGCTCGAGCGAAAGACGTCGATCTGCAAGCGCGCCTACGACATTCTGACGACGCAAGTCGGTTTCCCGTCGGAAGACATCATCTTCGATCCGAATATCTTCGCTGTCGCCACGGGCCTCGAGGAGCACAATAATTACGGCGTCGACTTCATCGAGGCGACGCGCTGGATCAAGGCGAACTTGCCGCTTCGTGCATGTGTCGGGCGGTGTTTCCAATTTGTCATTTGCGTTCAGGGGCAACGAGCGCGTGCGCGAGGCCATGCATTCGGTATTCCTCTATCACGCCATCAAGGCCGGCATGGACTATAGGAATCGTCAACGCCGGGCAGATCGCGGTTTATGACGCCCTCGACCCGGAATTGCGCGAGGCCTGCGAGGACGTGGTGCTCAACCGCCGGCCCGACGCGTCCGAGCGGCTGCTGGCGCTGGCGGACAAGTTCCGCGGCGCCGGGCAGGCGGCGCGCGAGGTCGATCTGGCCTGGCGCGAGAGGCCGGTCGACAAGCGGCTGGCGCACGCGCTGGTGCACGGCATCACCGAATTCGTCGAGGCCGACGTCGAGGAGGCGCGGCGCGAGGCCAAGCGGCCGCTCGACGTGATCGAAGGCCCGCTGATGGACGGCATGAACATCGTCGGCGACCTGTTCGGCTCCGGCAAGATGTTCCTGCCGCAGGTGGTGAAATCGGCGCGGGTGATGAAGCAAGCGGTCGCTTATCTGATGCCCTACATGGAGCAGGACAAGGACGGCCGCTCGCACAATTCGTCGAACGGCAAGATCGTCATGGCGACGGTCAAGGGCGACGTGCACGATATCGGCAAGAACATCGTCGGCGTGGTGCTGGCGTGCAACAACTACGAGGTCATCGATCTCGGCGTCATGGTGCCGGCGGCGAAGATCCTGGAAACCGCGCGTGCCGAAGGGGCCGACATTATCGGCCTATCCGGGCTGATCACGCCATCGCTCGACGAGATGTGCCACGTCGCGGCGGAAATGGAGCGGCAGGGCTTCGATCTGCCGCTGCTGATCGGCGGCGCTACCACCAGCCGCGTGCACACGGCGGTGAAGATCCATCCGAACTACAAACGCGGCCAGGCCGTCTATGTGAACGATGCCAGCCGCGCGGTCGGCGTTGCGCAGGCGCTGATGTCGGCGGAGCAGAAGGGCGGCTACGTCGCCGATCTGCGTGGCGAATATACCAAGCTCGCCACCGCGCATGCGCGCGCGCAAGCCGACAAGGTGCGGCTGCCGCTTAGCCAGGCGCGCGGCAATGCGCCCAAGCTCGATTGGTCGGGCGCTTACGTACCGCCGAAGCCAACCTTGATTGGTACGAAGACATTGATCGACTATCCAATCGCCGAGCTGATCGACTTCATCGACTGGACGCCGTTCTTCCAGACCTGGGAGCTGCAAGGCAAATATCCCGCCATTCTGAACGATGCGAAATTCGGACCAGTGGCGCGTTCGCTGTTCGAGGATGCGCGCGCCATGCTCGACAAGATCGTCGCCGAGCGCTGGTTCACGGCGAGCGCGGTCGTGGGTTTCTGGCCAGCCGAGGCGCGCGGCGACGATATCGCGGTGTTTGCCGACGAGGCGCGCGACCAGCCGCTCGCGGTGCTGCATTCGCTGCGGCAGCAACTGTCCAAGCGCGAGGGCCGCTTCAATGAGGCGCTCGCCGATTTCGTCGCGCCGCACGACAGCGGTCTCAAGGATTACATCGGCGCCTTCGCCGTCACCGCGGGCATCGGCGAGGACGACATCGCCGAGCGCTTCAAGCGGGCGAACGACGACTATTCCGCCATCCTGGTGAAAGCGCTGGCCGACCGTCTGGCCGAAGCCTTTGCCGAACGCTTGCACCAGCGCGTGCGCCGAGAATTCTGGGGCTATGCGGCGGATGAAAAATTGTCCAGCGACGAACTGATCGCCGAAAAATATCGCGGCATCCGCCCAGCGCCCGGCTATCCGGCGCAGCCCGACCACACCGAGAAGGGCACGCTGTTCCGCCTGCTGCAAGCCGAACGTATCGGAGTGAAATTGACCGAGAGCTTCGCCATGTGGCCGGGCGCGGCGGTGAGCGGGCTCTATTTCAGCCACCCGCAGAGCCATTATTTCGGCGTCGGCAAGATCGAGCGCGACCAGGTCGAGGATTACGCCAAGCGCAAGGGCTGGAGCGTGGCCGAGGCCCAGAAGTGGCTGGCGCCGATCCTCAACTACGATCGGCCGACGACACCGAGCAACGTCGCGGCATAGGCCGGGATTTGCGCAAAAACAAAACACCGGAGAGGATTGCTCTCCGGTGTCCAAACTTTCGGCCGGTTTCACACCGGCAATGATTGGTTTGCCTTCGTCGCTGGCCTCTTGAACTCAGAATGCCCCCAGCAAGATCGCGCCGACGAAAGCGAACACGGCGCATACAGCGAGCACATCCCACTTCAAGGTAAGCTCCACGGCAGTGCCTCCTTATTGATGTGAGGTAAGGCTAGCAGAAAACGTCCGTGCTCTGAAGGTAATCGCGCGCCGATTATGCAAAAATTGCATTTCATGTCATGCGCGGCAGGAATGGCGGCGGCAAGCGATTGATTGCGCGCCAAAAAGTTCGCCGTGACGACAAATGCGGCAGTGCAATAATTCGTGGCAAGTGCAAGTCGGTAGCAAATCCACGATAGCCCGCTGCCAATTATCGATGTCAGGCGTGGAGGTTGCGCCGCCACCGCACTAATGCATGCTTGGGCGAGGGCCCATGCAAACGCCTTGGCACAATAACCACTGCGCTGGACAAACCGCCCGCATCCATTCACAAATTCATCGCCATTAAAAAACACTGGGGAAACGCCAATGCGCCGTCCGCTGTTTCGGTTAGCCGGCTTCGTTTTTTTCGTGTTCGCCGCGCTGGTCGCGGCCAATGCGCCGTCGTCGGCGCAGAACTGGCCGACGCGCCCCGTCCGCTTCATCGTCCCGCTCGGGCCCGGCTCCGGCGTCGACATCACGGCGCGCGTCTTTGCCGACAAGCTGTCGGCCAAATGGGGCCAGCCGGTCGTGGTCGAGAACAAGCCAGGCGGCGACGCGATCATCGCCATCACGGCGGTCATCGGCGCACACGACGACCATGTGCTGCTGTTTGCGCCGGCCTCGACCTTCACCGCGCATCCGCTGCTGCACGACAAGCTGCCATACAATATCAAGGACCTGGCGCCGATCGCCCGGGTGACCAATACTTTGATCGTGCTCGCGGTACCGACGGAACTCGGCGTTTCAAACGTCAAGGAATTGGTGGCGAAGATCAAAGCGGCGCCGGGCAAGCTGAATTATGCTTCGGTGACGGGTGCCAACGATCTGATGTTCGAGGCCTTCCTGAAAACCGAAAAGCTCGAAATGGCGAAGGTGCCGTACAAGAATCCGGTCGCGGCCATCAACGATCTGTCCGAGGGGCGCATCCACGCCTTTGTCGGCGCCTACGCCATCATGCGGCCGCGCATCTTGGCCGGAAAAGTGAAAGCGATCGCCTTGACCAATTTGCAACACGCGGCGGCGCTGCCGGACATTCCGACCGGCAAGGAGGCTGGATACAAGTCGCTGGAGTTCGACGGCCTGGTCGGTCTGCTGGGGCCGAGCGACATGCCACTGGCGGTGCGCGAGCGCATTGCGGCGGATATTCGCACCATCGCCGCCGAGCCGGACGTCGTCTCGCGGCTCAGCGCCACCGGGCAGGTCGTCAATCCGGGAACGCCGGCCGAATTCGCCAAGGCGCTCGCCGATCAAACCGCGGCCGTGATGGCGATCGGCAAGACGCTGGGGATCAAGCCGGCGAATTAGAGCGCGCCCTTATAGACAAGGGACTGGCGAGCATCGGTCAGCCAGTGTTCGCAAAGCGCCAGAGGCGGACGTCGCGCATTATTTTCAAAATAAATTATGAGACCGCCAACTGAGGCGGCCTCATTCGAATAGTCAAAATTCTGAAAGGCGATTCAATGAGTCGTAATACAACCCCGCTTTCAGAAAGGATTGCTGGCCTCAACATTCGCCGTGGCCACAGAAAGCGTTCCGCCATTCATGGTTGCGCCATACTGCATGGCAAGACCAGAGATGGCCGCCGCAAACAACAAAGCCAAATAACGTCCAGGCATCGGTTTCTCCCACGTTGATCGACGCGTGCGATACTAAGCCAAGGGTATTAAACCAACGTTCTGAAGGGTGATTGCTAGATTATTAATTCTGCGCGCGATTGATCATTGACTCCGAAGAGACCGCTCGCAGATTTGAAAGGGATCGGAAGCGGGTCACCGCTGCCGGCACTGGCGGTTATTTCAATTGTGTCGAGTTGGACGCAAATTTGGCGTTAGCAATATTGTTGACGCGGATGAGGTCGGCTGTAGATCTTGAGCGGAAATTGCCGCAAGTCCGCGCGATGCCTGCTTTGCCCCGACAACGGACTTTGGTCATTGAGCATCGCGATCTTGCTGCTGCTGATTAAATGGTGCCCCGATCGAGCGCCGGCAACGAATTCTTATCCTTAACAGATTTAGGCGCTATCAGTATTGATGCATCGTTAAAGAAACTGCCCGCATTTTCGCAGGCATGAAGGGCCGGACCCGTCTCTATCTCGCCGGCACGGTGCTGCTGCTGACGCTCGCCGGCTGCGGGCGCGGTTTCCTGAACTTTGGCGAACGCCCGGCCTGGCGCCATGACGAAGAGGTCGCCTGTCTCAAATCGGGCGCGGTCAAGATCGGCGCCGGCGTCGAGCAGATCAAGCCGATCGAAGGTCCGGGCATGTGCGGGGCGGATTTTCCGCTCAAGGTCGCGCTCTTGGGCGAGAGTTCGGCCATGAGCTACGGCGACGACCTGCGGCCGCCCGGCGCCATTCCCAATGCTGGCGTAAACCAGCCGCACTGGCCGCCGCTCGAGCAGCGCTATGCGCCGCCGGCGCCGGTGCAAGGCGAGCAGATGCGCTGGGTGCCGGGACCGCCGCCGGCGACGCGGCCGGCCGCCGAGCCCGCGCCTTACACGCCCGCACCTTATGCACCGGCGACCGAGCAGCGCGCGCCGGCGCCGCCGGCCGGCCAGCCGATGTCGATCTATGCGCCTGGCGTGCGCCAACCTGACGACATTCCCGACGATGCCGTGCTGCCCCCCGGCCGCGAACGCATGCAGCCGGCCTATCAACAACAAGCACCGGTGTATCAGCGCCAACAGCCTGCCTATAACGCGCCGCTCTATCAGCCAACGCCGCAACGCGCGCTGCCGGCGCTCGGACCGAACATGACGGCCGCAATCGCGCCGGCGGCGGTGATGCCGCCCGCGACGCTCGCTTGTCCGATGGTTTCCGCGCTCGACCGATGGGTCAGCGAGGGCGTGCAGCCGGCGGCCTTGCACTGGTTCGGGACGCAGGTCGCCGAAATCCGGCAGATCGGATCCTATTCGTGCCGAGAGATGGTCGGTTCGGGCACGTCGAGCATGTCCGAGCACGCCTTCGGCGACGCACTCGACATCGCCGGCTTCACGCTCGTCGACGGGCGCAAGATTACCGTCAAGGACGGCTGGCACGGCACGCCGGAAGAGCAAGGCTTCCTGCACGACGTGCAGCTTTACGCCTGCCAGACTTTCACCACGGTGCTGGCGCCCGGCTACAACGTCTATCATTACGACCACATCCACGTGGACCTGATGCATCGCCGCGCCGGCTATCGTCCATGCCGGCCGGAGGCGATCCCGGGTGAAGTGGTCGCGGCCAGAGCGCGCGCGGTCTACGCCAGCCAACATCGTGCGCCGGCCTATACCGGCTCGATCGGCAAGGCAGCCAAGCTGCCGGTCGCGGTGCCCGGCCAGGACGGCTATGTCGCGGGTGACGACGACGATATGACCGGCTCGATCGGCGCGATCCGCCGTACAGGCTCGGAGATCGACCACGCGTTCGATGTCGAGCAAGCGCCCATCGCGCCGGCGCGGAAATCGGCCGCCGCCGCGGCAGGCGATGCGGCGATCCGCGCCGAGGAGCGTCGCTCCAGGGCCTACTAGCGCTCGGCCGAGCCCGCGCGCCTAGAACACCGCCTCCAGCAGCATCGCCGCAAACAGGATCAGCCCGGCGTCGCGGTTCGACCGAAACAGCTTCAGGCAATGCGCGGGATCGTTGATGTCGAGGCGCAGCACTTGCCAGGTAAGTTGCGCGGCGAAGGCGATCAGGCCCAGCACGAAGATGAGCTGGCCGCCGGCCATTAGCCCGGCGATGCCGATCAGCACTACGGCGCCGGCGTAGAATCCCGCCAGCATCGGCCGCGTCTTCTCGCGAAACAGCAGCGCGGTCGATTTGATCCCGATCATCATATCGTCCTCGCGGTCCTGGTGCGCGTAGATGGTGTCGTAGCCGATCACCCAGAAAATCGATCCGGCATAGAGCACGAGCGCCGGCCAATCGAGCCGCCCGAACGCGGCCGGCCAGCCCATCAGCGCGCCCCAGGAGAACGCCAGCCCGAGCACGATCTGCGGCCAATAAGTGATGCGCTTCATGAACGGATAGATGACGATCACCGAGAACGAGGCGAGACCGGTGATCACCGTGTAGCGGTTGAACTGGAGCAGCACCAGCAAACCGACGAGCCCCTGCAGCGCCATGAACACGGCGGCCTCGACGATTGTCACCTGGCCGGACGGGATCGGGCGCAGGCGGGTGCGCTCGACCTGTCCGTCGAGATTACGGTCGACCAGGTCGTTCCAGGTGCAGCCGGCGCCGCGCATGGCGAAGGCGCCAATGAAAAACAGCACGATGTGCCAGAGGCTGGGGAATTGCTCGGCGCGCATACCGGCGAGGCCCAGCGACCACCAGCACGGGATCAACAGCAGCCAGGATCCGATTGGCCGGTCAAGGCGGGCGAGCCGCAAATAAGGACGTGTGAACGGCGGGGCGAGACCATCGACCCAGTTTCCGGTCGCATCGGCGACGCGTCCGGCGTGCTCGCTCATCGGTTGCCGAGCGGAGTACCGGTCAGGGTGTCGAAGGTGCCGCGGCCGGTCTTGATGTTCTTGGAGTCGGTGATAGGCGCGCCAAGTGTATCGCTTAAGGTGGGGCCTGCCGGCCGTGGCGGCGCTGCGGCGGCTTGGCAAACGCGCGTGCGGATTTCCGTCGTCTTGACGTGCTGCTGCTTGATCTGCGTAATGATTTGCGGGGGAATGCCGCACCAGACCGAATTGGCCTCGGCGTACTTCACCATCTTCTCTTCCGCGGCGGAGAAGGCGTTGAACAATTTACAGGCCTCGGGCGCCGCCACCTTGCGCGCGCTCGCCGCCCGAATCTCCGCGGCCTTCTTGCCGGCATCGTCGCGCAGTTTGCCGAACTCCTGCACGCAGGGCGGTGCCTGCTGCGGTGCCGGCGGGAACTGCGCGGCAGCCGGTGCGACGCCGAACGGCATCAGGCAAGCCGCGATCGATAATGCCTGGCGCAAATTCATAGCTCGGTCCTCTCCCGATCCCGGACGCAGTATAGCAGCTTGGCGTGCCACTGACCGCATATACCAAGCGGCTGAATGCGTCGGGATCACGGCAATCCAGACGCAATCCGCGCCCCTCGCCAAGCCCCGGCGGTCTGGCGTAAACCGGGCCGGAGCCCGGCTGCGCCGCAGCCATTATAATTAACGTCATGCCTCACTACGATTTCCGCACCCCGCGCGTCTATCTCGATGCCCCGCTGGCGGCCGGGCTTACGGCCTCGTTCGACCGCGGCCAGGCGAATTACCTGCTCAACGTGCTGCGGCTCAAGCACGGGGACGAACTGCTGCTGTTCAATGGCCGCGACGGCGAATGGCAGGCGCAAATCGCCGCCGCTGACAAGCGGGCGCTGACGGCCGTTATCGGTGAGCGTCTGCGGGAGCAGCCGCCGCCGTCCGCCCTGCATTTCCTGTTTGCCCCGCTCAAGCATGCCCGGCTTGATTATCTGGTGCAGAAAGCGGTGGAAATGGGGGCCGCGCGTCTGCAGCCGGTGATTACCCGGCACACGCAAGTCGCGCGCGTCAATCTCGAGCGCATGCGTGCCAATGTGATTGAGGCGGCGCAGCAGTGCGGGGTCTTGAGCTTGCCGGAGGTTGGCGAACCGGTGCAGTTCAAGGCGGCATTCGAGTCGGCCGCGGACGGCCGTTTGCTGGTGTTCTGCGACGAGGATGCAGAGGTAAAAGACCCGGTGGCGGCGTTGACTGCGGCCGCGCGCGCGGGGCGGCCGCTCGCCGTGCTGATTGGCCCCGAGGGCGGGTTCGCCGGGGAGGAGCGGGAGACGCTGCTGAAGCGGCCGAACGTGGTCCGGATCGCGCTCGGACCGCGCATATTGCGGGCCGATACCGCGGCGGTGGCGGCGCTCGCCCTGGTGCAGGCGGTACTGGGCGATTGGCGCGGCAATTAGTCTGGAATAAGGTAGCGCGAGTCGAGCGGGAGTTCGGTCATGGCTGACGCATTTCGTTGCTTTCGATTCTTGCGGCTTCTGGCGGCCGCGGGCTTGATCGGGCTCGGCATCATGGCGCCGGCGCAGGCGGCAGGTTGGCTGGAAAAGAACTTCTATTTAAGCGGGCAGAACTACGACGGCGTGCTGCCGCCCTGCGAGGCAGCGCTTGGCAAAATCGCCGCGCGCTTCTCCGAGAAGGAGAGCCGGTTCTGGAACTCCGACCTGCAAATTCTCGACTTCGAGCGGGTGCGCGAGATCGCAGGCCATCCCTGGGTCGCCGGGACCATTCCGCGCCGCTTTTGCAGCGCGGTCGCCTTGGTCAGCGACGGGCACAAGCGCCGGGTAAACTATTGGATCGGCGAGGACACCGGCATGATTGGCATGACTTGGGGCGTCGAATGGTGCGTGGTTGGTCTCGACCGCAATTGGGCCTACAACCCTCGCTGCAAGATGGCGCGGCCTTAAAACCGGGCGTTTTATCTGGCCCTGTTTTGTTTCAATTTGTTCTTGAAATGTTCTTAAACTTGCGCTACGGTTTTCTGGAACCGTTGCGAAATATCAATTTCCGGTTTGTTCCGGTTCCCATGTGATGGGGGTCCGATGTTTTCCGTGTTGCTTCATCATCGCCTGAGCAAGGCGGCGCATGCCGCAGCTGTCGCTCTAAGCTTCCTGCTTTTCTTTGCCATCGTCGCCTTGGCACAGGACCGCCGGCAGAATGCGCCCGACCAATTCGATTTCTATGTGCTGGCGCTGTCCTGGTCGCCGTCTTATTGCGAGGCCTCGCAGGAACGCGCGCCCGGGCGGGCACTCGACCCGCAATGCTCGGGGCGGCCGTTTTCCTTCGTGGTGCACGGGCTTTGGCCGCAATACGAGCAAGGCTTTCCGGGGTTCTGCCAGCAGCCGGCGCCGCGTCTCGATTACGCGATGGTCGGCAGCATGCTCGACCTGATGCCGAGCCCACGGCTGATCTTCCATGAGTGGGATCGTCACGGAACCTGCTCCGGGCTTTCGCCGCGCGCCTATTTCGAAGCGGTGCGCAAGGCGCGCGCGGCGATCAAAATTCCCGCCGAATTCGTCGCGCTGGACAAGCCGGTCGTGGTCAAGCCCGCCGATGTGGCGGAAGCCTTCATCAAAGCCAATGCAGGATTGCCGCGCGAGGCCATTGCGGTCGCCTGCGACAGCAAGCGCTTGAGCGAAGTGCGCATTTGTTTGAACAAGGATTTTTCTTTTCACGACTGCGCTGAAGTGACGCGCCGCGCCTGCAAACGCGACAGTATTGCCATGCCGGCAATGCGCGGCGAATGAACTGCGTCTAAACACGATCGGCTAAATGCCACGCGCGAGTCTGCAACGGCGTTAAGCCGCCACTAACGATGGGCGCGGGCGTTGTGGGGATAACTCCGGCGCATCGAGAATTGGCGCAAGATTCTCGTAACAGAAACCCGCAAGGTTCCGCACGCGATAGACGCCGGGGAGCGCGCGGCAATGACTCGGGTGTGGGATTATATTTCTTTTGCGATCTGGTTTGCCGGGCTTGGCTACATTGTGATGTGGCTGCTCGGTTCGCCCGATCATTCGACGCTGCCGCCGTCCCTGCACGCGATTGGCATGGCTGCGGCGGTGCTTGTTCCGGTCCGATTGTTTTTGCGGATCGTCAAACGGCGTCGCGCTCCGCCGGCCATCCCGCGCCAGCCCGCCTTGGTTCTGCGGCCGCCGCGGCGCAAGGCAACCTATCCGGTTCGCGCCGTCAAGCCGCGCAGCCATTTCGGCCTGCGCGGCGTGCCGCATTGAGACGAGTTGTGGCATAAGCTCGGCGGTGCCGGCGGTAAATGCCGGCTATAAGCCGGTCATTCGAGCAAGTTCGTGAACTACCGCCACGCTTTTCATGCCGGAAATTTCGCCGATGTGTTCAAGCATGCGGTGCTTTGCCGCATCCTGGACTATTTGCGCGCAAAGCCGGCCGCGTTCCGCGTGATCGATACCCATGCCGGTGCCGGCCTCTACGACTTGGCGGGCTGCGGAAGCGAGCCGCGGCAGCGAATGGCACGACGGCATTGAACGGCTGTTGGCTGCGCAACTCGCGGCGCCGGTTGCCGCGCTGCTCGCGCCTTTTCTCGAGGTGGTGAACGCGCTCAACGAGCGCGGCCGGCTCAAGACATATCCCGGCTCGCCGGCGTTGGCGCGCGCCTGGCTGCGCCCGCAGGACCGCCTGATCGCCTGCGAGATGGAGCCGCGGGCCGCCACTGCGCTGCGGCAAAATCTGCGCGGCGATGTCCGCATCAAAACGCTGGAAATCGACGGCTGGACCGCGCTCGGCGCCTATGTGCCGCCGGTTGAACGCCGCGGCCTGGTGCTGGTTGACCCGCCGTTCGAGCAGGACGGCGACTTTGGCCGCCTCGTGCACGGGCTCGCCGCCGCCCACCGCAAATGGGCGACCGGCATCTATGCGCTGTGGTATCCGATCAAGGGCAGCAGCGAACGGGATGCGCTCGCCAAGAACCTGCGCCGGCAGGGCATCGGAAAAATACTGCGGGCAGAACTGACCGTCGCGCCGCTCAGCGATCCCACCCGTCTCAACGGCTGCGGCATGATCCTGGTCAACCCGCCCTGGACGCTGGAAAGCGAGCTTTCCGTGCTGCTGCCGGCGCTGGCGGGCATTCTGGGCCGCGATGGCAAGGGCGGGTTCCGGCTCGATTGGCTCAGCGGCGAGGGGGTGCCGGCCACCCGGTGACATGGTGGGCCCTTTCCACACGCGCCCAGTTGGTGTGTAGTTCCGTCATTGGCAGGTACGTTCCGCCTCCTGGTTGGGGGGCCGGCGGAGTGACAGAGGCCGTTCGCGGCCGACGCTATCCCCGAATGCGAATGTCCGGCCGAGCCGCCGTGCGTGGGGCCGGCGGCGGAGCAGTGCGGGGAGAGGAGCATTCCCGATGGCGCAGACCGGAGTGGTGAAGTTCTTCAACAGCGAGCGTGGCTACGGTTTCGTGAAACCGGACGACGGCGGGCGCGATGTGTTCGTGCACATCACCGCCGTGGAGGCGGCCGGACTGAAAGGTCTGAACGAAGGACAAAAAATCAGCTTCGACGTCGAACCGGACAAGAAGGGCAAAGGCCCCAAGGCCGTGAACCTGGTCGTGACCGGTTGACCGCGTATCGGGGCGCGCCGGCAACGGCCGCCCCGCCGAATTATTCTCGATCTTCACCAGTAGCGGGTTCCCCGCGCCTGTCGCGGAGGAATTTTTTTCAATGATCCTGCGCTCCACTCCGGCCTCGCCGTTCGCGCGCAAGGTGCTTATCGCAATGAGCGTGCTTGGCCTTGCCGACAAGATCGAGGTGCTTGAAACCGACCTCAACGATCCCGGCGACTCGATCCGCGTGCAGAATCCGCTCGGCAAAATTCCGGCGCTGGTGCTCGACGACGGCACCGTCTACTACGACTCGCGCGTGATCCTGGAAGTGCTCGATCATCTCGCCGGCGGCGGCCGTATCATTCCGCGCGAGCCGACGGCGCGTTTTGCGGTGATGCGGCTGCAGGCGCTGTGCGACGGCATCCTCGATGCCGGTGTGCTTCTGGTCTACGAGGGCCGCTACCGGCCCGCCGACAAAAAAGTGCAAGCCTGGGTCGATCGCCAGGCCGGCAAGGTCGCGCGCGGCCTGGCGGCGCTGGAAGCGGAGTACCGCCGGCGCTGACACCGGTTCCCGACGTCGGGCAGATCACGCTCGCTTGCGCGCTCGGTTATGGCGATCTGCGTTTCGGCGGCAACTGGCGAAAGGATCATCCGCGCCTGGTGGCCTGGCACGACAAATTCGCCGCCCAGGTGCCGGCCTTCGCGGCGACCAAGGTCGCGGCGTAATACACAGCGCGCAAACGAAAGCCCCGGACGAGGTCCGGGGCTTCGTCGTTTGCCGCGTGCCGTTTCGCTCAGAACTTATAGTTCAGGCCGGCCCGCACGATGTTGGTCTGGAACTTGGAATCCGATCCGAGCACCGAGCCGCCGCGGCCGAGATCGACGTAAAGATATTCGAGTTTGGCCGACCACGGTCCGCTGATATGGGCTTCGACGCCGCCGCCTACCGTCCACCCGGCGTTGGTGTCGTGCGCGTCGCCAACCCCGGCGATCGAGGACTTGATGTCGCCGACGGCGAGACCGCCGGTGACATAGGGCATGAAACTGCCGAGCGAATAGCCGAGACGTCCGCGCGCCGTGCCCAGCCAGTTGTTGCGCGTTTCGCACGTCGTGACGCCGCAGGGCGCGCTGCCGTGGATATCGCTCCAGTCGATATCGCCTTCGAGGCCGAACACCACGTTATTGTCGAGCTGATAGTTGTAGCCGAGCGTGCCGCCGACTAGCCCGCCGGACGTATCGAACGAGCCGGTGGGAAAGCCCCCGGAGAAATCCGACCGGCCGAAGCCCCAGCCGCCGTTGATGCCGATATAGGGGCCGGTCCAGCTCCAGGCTGGCGGCATATAGACCGGCGCCTTCTCCGGCATTGCCCGGTGACGCGGCAGGTCCGCGGCCGAGGCCGATACCACGCCAAGCGCAAGGATGCCCGCGCTCGCAAGCAGAAACTTTTTCATGACGCACCTCACTGCAAATGTGCGGACGGTCGCGGATGCGCCGTCCCCCGATTGCGCATTCAACGCGCCGTCGCAGATAACGGTTCCGTAGACGGCGCTGGGTTTGCCGTCGTCTGTGGCCGCACGGCAACGGTCGTCAGCCACGATTGGAACCACGATCACGGGACGCCGGTGCCCCGGACACTGCCGGCGATACGAAAAAGCCCCGGAACTCTGTCCGGGGCTTTTGCAGTCCGTGATTTTCGCCCGATTAGAAGCGATAATTGACGCCTGCACGTACGACGTTGCTGGTGAAGCTTACATCGGTCGTGGCGCCGCATGCCGCGATACCGCAGCTTGCCTTGCCGAGATCGACATAAAGATATTCGATCTTGGCGCTCCACGGACCGGCGAGAGCGACCTCGGCGCCGCCGCCGAGCGTCCAGCCGGCGCGGGTGGTGGTCTGGCTGCCGAAGCCGGCGAGCGACGACTTGATGTCGCCGAACGCGCCGCCGCCGGTGACATAGGGCAGCACGCGCCCGAACGAGTAGCCGAGGCGGCCACGCGCCGTCGCGAGCCAATCATTGCGCGTCTCGCACGAAAAGCCGCCGCAAGTGCCGCTGCCGCGCAGGTCGGCCCAATCGATGTCGCCTTCGAGGCCGAACACGGTCTGGCCCATTTGATAGTTGTAACCAACCGTGCCGCCGACGAGGCCGCCCGATGTATTTACACCCGTGCCGTAGGCATCCCAATTCGAATGGCCCCAGCCGCCGCCACCGTTGATACCGACGTAGAAGCCGCTCCAATTATAGGGGGCTTCGTACATCGGTGCCTTGGTCGGCATCGCGTGCCGGCGCGGTAGGTCCGCCGCGTTCGCCGCCCCCATCATTGTCACGACGGCGAGCGCACCGAGACTCGCCAAAACCAAACGCTTCATCATCACCAAACCTCCGCACCTTGTGGACCCCCCACAATCGAGGCCGCATCAGTATTCGAAATTCATGGTACGTCTAGTGTGTAAAAGACACACTACAGAACCAAGTTATTGAATGTATAATCTCAATTAAGCCAATGAAATGCCACGCTGTTGCCTCGATCAAGACTGCTTAACAGATGGAACTTTGTAAAGGATTACTTAAGACTTAAGTTGCGGTTCCAATGCCCAACGGCGTGGTTGCGCAAAGAAAAACCCCGGACCGTGAGATCCGGGGCTTTCCGCCACGCGAGCGGCGATGCGCCACTCAGAAGTGATAGTTGAATCCAAAGCGAAACATGTTCGCGCGGTAGCCATTGTCCATGCCGGTGATGCCGAAGCCGCGATCGGCCAAATCCATGTACAGGTACTCGCCTTTCACCGACCAGGCCGGCGCCAGGCCGACTTCCGCGCCGATGCCGCCGGTCCATCCCGCCATGGTGTGGGTCTCGACGGCGCCGCCCAAGTCACCCCGCAGGTCGCCATAGGCAAGGCCGAGCGTGCCGTAGAGAAGGATATTGTTGAAGGCGTAGCCGGCGCGTCCGCGCACTGTTCCGAACCAGGGATTGGAGAACTTGTACCCCGCGAACGTGTCGTCGGCGCCGGTCCCTTGCAGATCGGTTTCGGCGCCGAATACGAACTGGCCGCTCTGCCAATTGTAGCCAAGCTGGCCGCCGCCGAGTATCCCGCTCGGGTTGGCACCGGTGTTGGTCACCTTGCCCCAGCCATAGCCGAGGTTGAGACCGGCGTAGACGCCGCTCCAGTTGTAAACGCTGGCCGGCACCGGATTGTAATAGGGGGCCGGACCACGTGGCAGATCGGCTGCGACGGCCGCGCCGGCAGCAATGGCCACGGCCGCAACTGTTCCCGCGAACAGCGTTTTTTTCATCTTACCCTCCACTCACCTTCGCGCTTTCAGCGCGTGCGAAGCCGCCGAATTTTTGGGCGGAACTCGCGATTATCGTGAAGGATTTATCGGGCCTTTTAAGTTAAGCGGTCATGAATCGTTTAGTAAACAGCAGTCGTTATCCCTAAAGAACTGTTAGAGACGCGCTGTTCCTCGTTCAGATTTACCATGTTCGCTCAGCGAACATTTACTATATCTTCCAAGTACTCGGGGAGCGTGGACCAGAGCGCCGCCGCGTGCGCCGTGGCAGCGGCGGATGCTCTGGCGTATGACGGGCGGCATAGTGAGGCGGGATGGCGGACGACCAGACACAGCTGGGCGCGGCGCTGATCACCGGGGCGGGGCGCCGCATCGGCCGGGCCATTGCGCTTGCGCTGTCGCGCGCCGGCTACGCGGTGGTGCTGCATGCCAACGCGTCGCGCGCTGAGGCGGAGAAACTTGCCGGCGAGATCGTGGGCGCCGGCGGCAAAGCGCGCGTGGTGCTCGCCGATCTCGCCGATGCCGAGGCTTTGCGCGGATTGATCCCGGCGGCGGCCGCGTTCGGACCGCTCGCGCTCCTGGTCAATAACGCAAGCCAATTCGACGAAGACGAGATCGCCACGCTCGATCGCGGCGCATTCGAGCGCACGCTGGCCGTCAACCTGACCGCTCCAGTGTTCCTGGCGCAGGCCTTCGCCGCGCAGGCGCCCGAGCGCGCCGACGCCTCGATCGTCAACATCGTCGACCAGCGCGTGCTCAAGCCGACGCCGCGCTTCTTCTCCTACACGCTGAGCAAGAGCGCGCTGCATGCCGCGACCGTGACGCTGGCCCAGGCGCTGGCACCGCGATTGCGCGTCAATGCCGTCGCGCCCGGCCCGACGCTGCCGAGCCCGCGCCAATCGCCGGCCCAATTCGCCGCGCAGGCGGCGTCCGTGCCGCTCGGGCGTGGACCTTCGCCGGAGGATATCGCCGCGGCGGTCGTCTATCTCGCCGGTGCGACGAGCGTTACCGGCACGGTGATCGCGGTCGATGGCGGCCAGCACATCGCCTGGCGCACGCTCGATAGCGACGGCGCGGAGTAGCGCGCCCCCCGCCCGCCTTGCCGAGGACTTACGAAAAAGCCGATGATGCGAGCGGCCGCTGCAAAATAAAAAGCACATCGGGAGGGAGGGAATGGGCCGCAAGATTGCCATCGTCGGTGCGGGTGCCGTGGGCGGATATGCCGGCGCCCATATGGTGCAGGCCGGCGAGGATGTGACGTTCATCGATCCGTGGCCCGCGCATGTCGAGCATATGCGTCAGCACGGCCTGCGCGTGACGCACGCCATGAAGGAACCGGAATTCACCGTGCGGGTGCGGGCGCTGCACGTCACGGACGCGCAGCAACTCGCCAAGGAGAAGCCGGTCGACATCGCCTTCGTCTGCATGAAGTCGTACGACACGGCTTGGGCGACGATGCTGATCCGGCAATATCTGGCGTCCGACGCCTATGTGGTCTCGCTGCAGAATTGCATGAATGAAGAAACGATCGCCGGCATCGTCGGCTGGGGCAAGACGCTCGGCTGCATCGCCTCGAGCATCACCGTCAATCTGCCGGAGCCCGGCCACATTCACCGCGGCGCCGCCAAGCACGGCGCGGCACACACCGTCTTCCGCACCGGCGAAGTGCACGGCCGCATCACGCAGCGCGCCGAGGAGGTTTGCCGGCTGGTCGCCCATGCCGACAGCGCCAAGGTGACCGACAATCTGTGGGGCGAGCGCTGGTCGAAACTGGTCGCCAACGCCATGCAAAACGGGCTGTCGGCCTGCACGGGTCTCGGCGGCGGCGACATGCTGACGAGCGATCCGATCCGCCGCTTTGCGACGCGTCTCGGCAGCGAAGCGATCCGCGTCGGCCAGGCGCACGGCTATCAACTTGAGGACATCCTGCATCTTCCTCCGGAGACAATCGCGCGCGCCGGCGAAGGCGATGCGGATGCCGCGCGCGCCTGCGATGAGCAGCGTTTCAAGGACGCCGGCCGCACCGCGTCGACGCAACGACCCTCGATGGGCCAGGACATGGAGAAGGGCCGGCGCACCGAGATCGAATTCCTCAACGGCCTGATTGTGCGCGAGGGCGAGAAGGTCGGGCTCGCCTGCCGCGCCAACGCGGCGCTGACCGATATCGTCAAGCGCGTCGAGCGCGGCGAACTGAAGCCCGATCCACGCCACATTACGGAGCTCCAGCTGAACTGAGCCGACGGACGACAAGAATCTCCCGAAATCCAGCACGCGCCCATCTTGCGGAAAGACTGAAAAACGGGCGAATATGTCAACGACCGCCGACAACAAAAAACGACAGGCGGCTTACAGGGAGGAATCATGAACTTCGCACGCGCGCTCGCGGCGGCAATTCTTGCCGCCTGTCTTTTGGCATCCGGCGCCGCTTCGGCGCAGACCTATCCCAGCCGGCCCATCACTCTTTTGGTGCCGTTTCCGCCTGGCGGCGCGACCGATACGATCGCGCGCATTCTCCAGGACCCCATGCAAAAAGCGCTGGGGCAGACCATCGTGATCGAAAACGTCGGCGGCGCCGGCGGCATGATCTGCGCGGCGCGCGGCGCCCGTGCCGAGCCCGACGGCTATACGTTCATGATCCATCAGGTGGCGCTGGCGGCGGGCATGTCGCTTTATCCGGACCTCAAGTTCGATGCGGTGAAAGATTTCGCCCCCATCGGCTTGATCAACACCGCGGCTTCGACGCTGGCCGCGCCGGCGAGCCTGCCGCCGAAGAATTTCAAGGAACTGCTGGCCTGGATGAAAACCCCCGGGCACACCGTCAGGATCGGGCATCCCGGTGTCGGCTCGTACGGTCATTTGGCCGGCGTGCTGGTCGCCCAGGAACTCGGCGTAAAAGCCACACAGGTTCCTTATCGCGGCGCCGGTCCGGCGCTCGTCGATCTGTTGTCGGGCCAGGTAGACCTGGAGTCGCAATCGGCCATCGTTTCGGGGCCTTTGATCAAATCCGGCAAGCTCAAAGCCTATGCCATCATCGGCAGGAAGCGGTTCGCCGGCTTGCCGGACCTGCCGACGTTGGGCGAGCTTGGCTACAAGAAGCTCAATATCGATTTCTGGCACATGTTGCTGGCGCCGGCCGGCACGCCGCGCCCGATCATCGACAAGCTGAACGCCGCGCTGCGTGTGGCGCTCGCGGACCCCAAGGTGAAGAAGAGCTTTGCCGAGGGCGGCATGGATGAATTCGCTGCAGCAGAACAGACGCCGGAGGCCGCGGCCGCCTTGCTCAAGAGCGAGATCAAGCTCTGGGGCGACGTGATCCGCGCCAACAAAATCGCGGCGGCCAAGTAAAGGCCGCGCCGTCGTCGCCGAAGGCGAACAAAGTCCGCTTAGGCCGGCGTCGCTGCAGGCGGCGCCGGCCGCGGCACTTTCTCGTTCGTTCCCGACTCCGGCATCAGCGCGGCCTGCTTCAGGCCCTGCTGCACTTTCGGCACCGTGGCTTTGACGTCGGTGATCGGCAGGCCGTGCGTCGGCGCGATTGTTCTGACGCCGAGCCGCTCGATGAGCTGATCGAGCCGGTCGCAGTAGGCGTTCATGTCGGCGAACTTGGTCCAGAACAGCGCCAGGTCCGCGAAAGTCGACGACACGTCTGGCAGGTCGAGCGAAACCGCCTCTTCGGCGACCAGGCCGCAGTGGCCGTCTTCGTGATAGTGGCTGTAGGCGAAGCCGTCGCCCGGAAACAGCACCTTCTCCTTGGTGTCGAAGGCCCACCAGGTTGTGCGCAGGTCGCGGATCACCGGCTCGACGACCCGCAGCGTGCGCCCGCCGAGGTCGATCTCGTCGCCTTCTTTCATCCATTGCATGCGGTGTTCGTACTGCGGGAAGGCGAGGTGATAGTCGCTGACGTCGCCGCACAGGATGGCTTCGGGATAGGTTTTGAGAACGCGGCCGAGGCCGCCGCAATGCGGCGTCTCCTGGTGCGTGACGAACAGATATTTGATCGGCGGCACGCCGCGGGCGAACAGCTCGTTCAGGTGCCGCTCGATGACTGGAAAATCCTTCGGATGGCCGGTCTCGACCAGGCACGATGCGGTCTCGCCGGCGACCAGGAAGGCGGCGTTGTAACCGTGATAGACCTTGCCCTTGTGGCGCTGCACCAGGCAGTCGCCGATCCAGAACACGCCCGGCGCGATCTCGCGCGGCATCCGGTCGGCGGGCGTCATGGCGAGGATGTCCGTCTTGTCGAGCATGCCTCAGCGCTCCTCGTCGCGGCCGACATAGCGCGACACGGCGACGCTCTTGTCGCAGCTTTTAAGAAACTCATCGAGCATCCGGTAGTGCCGCGCCACGACCTTGCGGCCGCGCAGGATGCAGCCGTAGCCGGGTGCGATGGTCTCGATGTCGTATTTGTCGAAGATGTCGCCGATGCCCCGCCGCATCGTGTCGGTCGAAACGCCTTCCAGCCACCAATAGCGCGTGTTGAGCATGAACGACCGAACGTCGGATAGCGCCGTTCGGTCGTCATCGGCTTCGGTGACGATCCAAGGCCCCGTCGCGCTGTCGCGCCAGACGTGGGTGAACATATCGGACGAGAACAATGTGCGGGTCGCGCGGTCATAGAGCCAGCGCGTGGCGATCAGCCGGATCGGCGCCTGCATGACGTCGATGGCGCGGCCGCCTTTGCCGAGTTCAATCGTGTCGGCGCGCGTGACGGCGGTGACTTTCATGGCGTCGAGAACGCTGCGGCCGTCCGCCTTGGCGCCGAAATCGAACCACAACGCCGCGTCGGGATTGCTGGTGTAACATTGGTCGATGTTGAAATGCGCCGGCGAAGCTCTCGACGTTGTTGATCGACATGAATTCGTTGAGCCGCAGCGGGAACATCGACAGCGGCAGCCCCGGCGCTATCAGGCGTTCGATCTGCGCGCGAATGACCGGCTCGTCCTTGCCGAAGCCGGTGTCGATCAGCATGGCGGCGTCGGGCTGGATGAGCAGGTAGCTGTTCGCCACCGAATAGCCGCGGGCGCTTGCCGGATACGAACTGACCCGGCCATCGAGAATCAGTGAATTCTGCAACGCGTAAAGCTGGCCGTCCGCGAGCGACGCGATGCCGCCGCTGAATCCTTGCGGTCCGCTAGCGTTCGGGGGCGTTTGCTTGGGCGCTTCTTTGGGCGCGTCTTGGGTCGAGACGGACATGCGGCCTCAAGCTTATCGGGGCTGTGACAGGCGCGGCAATCCCTATCGACGCTGGATATTCGATCGTGGGATGATGAACTGAACCAGACGAGGTGTGTCATGCCGGTTCGTCGGATCGATCATATATTGATTGCCATGCCGGCCGGCCGGGAAGAAGAGGCGCGCGCATTTTACGGCGGAATGCTGGGTTTCGCCGAAAAAACCAAACCGCCGCAGCTTGCCGTGCGCGGCGGCTGCTGGTTCGAGAACGGCGCGGTGACGGTGCATCTCGGGGTCGACAAGAATTTCATCGCCGCGCGCAAGGCGCACCCCGCTTTCATCGTCGACGGCCTCGCGGATCTCGAGACCAAGCTGAAGCAGGCCGGCTACAAGGTGACCGAGGACGAGCCGATCGAAGGCTGCGACCGGCGCCATGTCGAAGATCCCTTCGGCAATAGGATCGAGCTGATCGAGCCGCGGTGAATATTTCGGCGCGATTCCGCCACGTTGTCCCCTGCCGGTTTTTGGGGCTAAAGCGGATATCCGCTAACCGTCGGGGCTAATTGTTGGCCGCCAATGTCGCATTATATGTCTAAGCTCAAATTCCCATGAACGGCACGCCCAAAGACATCGATCCGGCAAGCGACCTGCGCGAAGACGACGACGAGCAGGCGCTACCCGAGCTGGAGACGGCCGAGCAGCCTCCCGGCACGCTGGCCGCCGGCCGCGCCTCGATCGCGCGCGCGGTCAAGCACGCGCCGTCCGCGCCCGGCGTCTACCGCATGGTCGACGCCAAAGGCGACGTGCTCTATGTCGGCAAAGCCAAGAACATCAAGAAGCGGGTTACCGCCTACACGCGCCCGACCGGCCACGACAACCGCATCGTGCGCATGATCGCCGGCACGGCGACAATGGAATTCGTCACCACCAAGACCGAGACCGAAGCGCTGCTGCTCGAAGCCAATCTGATCAAGCGGCTGCGCCCGCGCTTCAACGTGCTTTTGCGCGACGACAAGTCGTTCCCCTTCATTCTGATCACATCCGATCACTGGGCGCCGCAAATCCTCAAGCATCGCGGCGCGCGCACGCGGGCAGGGCACTATTACGGCCCCTTCGCCAATGCCGGCGCCGTCAACCGCACCATCAACGCCCTGCAGCGCGCGTTCCTGCTGCGCTCCTGCTCGGATTCGTTTTTCGAGGCGCGCACGCGGCCCTGTCTGCTCTATCAGATCAAGCGCTGCTCGGCGCCTTGCACGCAGGAGATCGATTTCGCCGGCTATGGCGAACTGGTGCGCGAGGCGAACGACTTTCTCTCCGGCCGCAGCCAGGCGGTGCAGAAGGAGATGGCGGCGGAGATGGACACGGCGTCGAGCGCGCTCGATTTCGAGCGCGCCGCTGTCTACCGCGACCGGCTGGCGGCGCTGTCGGCCATTACCTCGCATCAGGGCATCAATCCGCGCACGCTGGAAGAAGCCGACGTGTTCGCGGTGCATCAGGCCGGCGGCTATACCTGCGTCGAGGTGTTCTTCTTCCGCACCGGGCAGAACTGGGGCAACCGCGCTTATTTCCCGAAAGCGGATCGCGCGCTTGGTGCGGGCGAAGTGTTGAGCGCGTTTCTGGCGCAATTTTACGACGACAAGCCGCCGCCGAAACTGGTGCTGGTGTCGCACGACTTCGAGGAACGCGCGCTGCTGGCCGCGGCGCTCAGCAGCAAAAGCGGGCGCAAGGTCGAGGTCGCCGTGCCGCAGCGCGGCGAGCGCAAGGAATTGGTGCAGCATGCGATGGCTAATGCGCGCGAGGCGCTGGCGCGCAAGCTCGCCGATACCTCGTCGCAGCAGAAGCTGCTGACGGCGCTGACCGAGACCTTTGCGCTGCCGCACAGCCCTCGCCGCATCGAGGTCTACGACAACAGCCACATCGGCGGCAGCAACGCTGTCGGCGCTATGGTGGTGGCGGGGCCGGAAGGCTTCCGCAAGAACCAGTACCGCAAGTTCAACATCCGCTCGACCGAGCTCACGCCCGGCGACGACTACGGGATGCTGCGCGAGGTGCTGCAGCGGCGGTTCAAGCGATTGCTGGCAGAGAATCCGCGGCTAACGGCCGATGCAGCGCTCGCCGCCGTGCTCACCGGCGAGCCGGACGAGGGCGACAAGCAGCCCTGGCCCGATCTGGTGCTGATCGACGGCGGGCAGGGGCAGCTCAGCGCCGCGGCCGAGACGCTCGCCGCCATGGGCGTGACCGACGTGCCGCTGGTTGCCATCGCCAAGGGGCCGGACCGCGATGCCGGGCGCGAAACCTTCTTCATGCCCGGCCGCGCGCCGTTCAAGCTGCCGCCGCGCGATCCGCTCTTGTATTTCATCGAGCGGCTGCGCGACGAGGCGCACCGCTTCGCCATCGGTTCGCACCGCACGCGGCGTAAGAAGGACATCCGCGAGGCCGGCTTGCAGGAAATCCCGGGCATCGGGCCGACGCGCAAGCGCGCGCTGCTGCGCCATTTCGGCACCCTGAAAGCGATCGAGCGGGCGAGCCTGCCCGATCTTGCCCAGGTGCCGGGAATTAATGCGGAGACGGCGCGGAAGATATATGAGTTCTTTCACGAGCACGCGTGATCCCGAAAAGTGAGAAGCGGTTTTCGGATAAAATCACGCGCAAGCAAAATTTGGCGCAATAGGCGGGATACGACATGCTCATCAAGCGGCAAGAAGACGTCACGCCGGTCGTGCTGGATGCGTTCAAGAACGCGCCCGACGCGCGCGTGCGCGAAATACTCACGGCACTGGTTAAACATTTGCACGCCTTTGCCCGCGACGTGCATCTGACCGAGGAGGAGTTCGAGAAGGCGGTCGGCTTCGTCACCGCGCTCGGCCAGAAAACCACCGACACGCACAATGAAACGGTGCTGATGTCCGGCTCGCTCGGCTTCTCGACGCTGATCTGCCTGCTCAACAACGGCAACAACGGACAGACCGAGACCACCGCCAATCTGCTGGGGCCGTTCTGGCGCCTGAATTCGCCGCGTACGGACAACGGCGGCTCGATCGTGCGTTCGCCGACGCCGGGGCCGGCGCTGTTCGTCAATTGCACGCTGCGCGACCAGAGCGGCAAGCCGATCGAAGGCGCCGAGGTCGACGTCTGGCATTCCTCGCCCGACGGGTTCTACGATCAACAGGATCCCAATCAGGCCGACATGAACCTGCGCGGCAAGTTCATGACCGACGCGCAAGGGCATTTCGGCTTCCGCAGCGTCAAGCCGGCGGGCTATCCGATCCCGATCGACGGGCCGGTCGGCGATCTGGTGCGCGCCACCGGGCGGCATCATTACCGCCCGGCGCATCTGCACTTCCTGATCTTCAAGCCCGGCTTCAAGACGCTGATCTCGCAGATCTACGTGAACGACGACGACAAACTGGAAACCGACGTGCAATTCGGCGTCACCCGGGCGCTGGTCGGCGATTACGTCCGTCACGACGGGCCGGCGCCCGCCCCGGACGTCACCGGCGCGTGGTATTCGCTCGATCAGACTTTCGTGATGGAGCCCGGCAAAAGCCGCCTGCCCAAGCCGCCCATCCGGTAATCGGCGGGGGAACACGATACACGGGCGTTGACCTCGCGGCGGCGCGGGTGTTCCTTGTGCTCCGATGAATACCGTCAGTTCCCGACCGTTGCCGGCGCGTCCGCTCTCGCTGCCGAATTTGTTGACCTATGGGCGCATCGCCGCCGTGCCGGTGGTGGTGGGGCTGATGTATTGGCAGAGCATCCTGGGCGGCGGGCTTTGGCTGCGCTGGCTGGCGCTGGCGGTCTTCATCGCCGCCGGCATCAGCGACATTCTCGACGGCTATTTCGCCCGCATATGGGGCCAGCAATCCTCGCTCGGCCGTATGCTCGATCCGATCGCGGACAAGCTGCTGGTGTCGTCGTGCCTGCTGATGCTGGCGGCGGAAGAGACCATCCGCGGCTGGTCGCTGTTCGCCGCGGTGATCATCTTGTGCCGCGAGATCCTGGTCTCGGGTCTGCGCGAATATCTCGCCGAGCTGCGCGTCAGCGTGCCGGTGACGCGGCTCGCCAAATGGAAGACGCTGGGGCAGATGGTGGCGATCGGATTCCTGATCGCCGGCGATGCCGGCGACGTGGTTTTGCCGCAGACGACGCTGATCGGCATTACGCTGCTGTGGCTGTCGGCGCTGCTCACGCTCTATACCGGCTGGGATTACATGCGCGCCGGCCTGCGTTATATGATCGACTGAAACCAGCCGGTCATCCCCGCGAAAGCGGGGATCCAGAGCGGGCGTTTGCTGAATTCAAGGAAGAACTGGATTCCCGCTTACGCGGGAATGAGCGGAGTTCGTATGAAACTGCGTTATTTCGCCTGGGTGCGCGAGCGCGTCGGCAAACCGGAAGAGGATGTCGAGGTTCCCGCCGATATCGCTACGGTGACCGAATTGATGACGTGGCTCTCCGCGCGCGGCGAGGAATACGCGCATGCCTTCGAGAACCCCAAAATCATCCGCGCCGCCATCGACCGCGCCCATGTGAAGCCGCAGGCGCCGATCAAAGGCGCCGGCGAAATCGCGTTTTTCCCGCCGATGACGGGGGGTTAGCGTCGCGGGCGCGGGCGCGCTACATTGTCTCCATGACCGCCTTGTCCACCGTGCGCCTGCAGCGCGAGCCGTTCGACGCCGCCGCCGAAGCGAAAACGCTGACGCGCGGGCGCACCGACGTTGGCGCGCTGGTCACCTTCACCGGGATTTGCCGCGGCGACGAGGCGGGCGAGCCGATCGCCGCGCTCACGCTCGAACATTATCCTGGCATGGCCGAGGCCGAGATCGAACGGCATGTGCAAGAGGCAACGCAGCGCTGGCCGCTGATGGGCGTCACGGTCATCCATCGTTTCGGGCGCATCGCACCGGGCGAGGATATCATGATGGTGGCGACCGCGTCGTCGCATCGCGCGGCGGCGTTCGCGGCAGCTGAGTTTCTGATGGATTATCTGAAAACCCGCGCGCCGTTCTGGAAGCAGGTCGAAAAGGCCGGCGCGAAAACCTGGGTCGAAGCCAAGACAACCGACGATGCGGCGGCTGGGCGCTGGAATAAACGGCAAGCGGCTGAGTAAGACGCGCAAGCGCATGATGCCGAAAAGTGGCTACCGATTTTCGGATAAGATCATGCGCCAAGTCGTGAAGTGGGGCTGACATGGTTCGTGTGATTGTCGCCGCGATGGCGATGCTTGCGCTCGGTCTCAAACCGGCGTTGGCGGCTGACGTGTCGTACTACGACGTGCCGCACGGCGCGCATCCGCACGACGTGGCGCCGGCGCCCGACGGCACCGTCTGGTACACCGCGCAAAGCCAGGGCGCGATCGGCATCCTTAATCCGAAGACAGGCAAGGTGACGCAGATTTCGCTCGGGTCAGGTTCGGCGCCGCATGGCGTGATCGTCGGCCCCGACCGCGCCGCCTGGATCACCGAGGGCGGGCAGAACGCCATTGCGCGCGTCGATCCGGTGACGAAGGCAGTAAAGCTGTTCCCGCTGCCGGCGAATTTCCCCGACGCCAATCTCAACACCGCGACCTTCGACCGCAAGGGCATCCTCTGGTTCACCGGGCAGAACGGTGTCTACGGCCGCGTCGATCCGGCGACCGGCAAGGTCGAGGCCTGGAAGGCGCCGAAAGGGCCCGGGCCCTACGGCATCACCACCACGCCGAACGGCGACGTCTGGTACGCCTCGCTTGCCGGCGACCATATTGCCAAGATCGATACCGTGAGCGGCGACGCCATGGTGGCGCCACCGCCCAAGGCCGGTGTCGGTCCGCGGCGCATCTGGTCGGATTCCAAGGGCCTGCTGTGGGTGAGTTTCTGGCACACCGGCGAGGTCGGCCGCTTCGATCCGATCGCCAAGACCTGGAAAGTGTGGGCGCTGCCGAAAAGTGGCGCCGGATGCTACGCGGTCTATGTCGACGACAAGGACAAGGTCTGGCTCTCCGACTGGCTCGCCAATGCGATTGTGCGCTTCGATCCGGCGACCGGAAAATTCGACAGCTTCCCCAGCAACAAGCGCGGCGCCTCGGTGCGCCAGCTGCTCGGCCGGCCGGGCGAAGTCTGGGGTGCTGAATCCGGCACCGACCGCTTGGTGGTGGTGCGCGAGTGACACACGCCAGCCGCAGGGAGGCGCTGCAATGGCTTACCGGCGGCGCGGCATGGGCATTTGTCGCGGAGCCTGCGCTTGCCGGCGAAAAGCGCATTGAGCGATTGATCCGGGAATCGCGCGGCCTTGCGACCGTATCGCAGCGGATCGATTTCATTTCCGCGGCGCTGCGTGGCACGCGCTACCAAAGCGACACGCTGATCGGCGGGCCGCGGCGGCCGGAGAAATTCGTGCTGCGCGACGATGCCTTCGATTGCGTCACCTACTGCGAAACCGTGCTGGCTGCAGCACGCGCGCAGGACGTCAGCTCGTTCGAGGACGCGCTGCAGGACATCCGCTATCGTCATGGTTTGGTGAACTGGTACGAGCGCAACCACTATTTCTTCGAATGGTGCGAGCGCAATGTCGAGAACAAGATCTGCCATTGGCTCGACATGGCCGGCGCGGTGGACATCAGCAAGACCGTCGACTCGCAGAAAGGCCTGAGCAAGCGGCGCTTCGCCATGCGCGTCATCCCGCACGCGGTGTTCCTCGCCAACGTCGGCAAGCTTGCCACCGGCAACATTGTCGGTTTCGTCAGCCGGCGGACCGGCCTCGATTATTTCCACTGCGGTTTTGTCGTCGCTGCGCCCAAGGGCCCGTTGCTGCTGCGGCACGCCGCCGAAAGTCGGCACCGCGTGCTGGACGAACGCATGGACCGCTTTCTCGCGCGCTATAGCGTGCGCTACGTCACGGTGCTGCGGCCGGAAGAGCCGGCCGCCGTCCTCGCGACCAAGAAAGAGATTTGATCAGGCCGCGGCGGCCTTGCCTGCCGGGTTCACCGCGGCGGTGTAGTCGTCCATCAACTGCTTGGTCATGCCGCCGGGATTGAAATTCCATTGGCCGCCGATCTCCGCCACCGCGGTGACTTCGGCTGCCGAGCCGGTGATGAAGCATTCGGAGAATCCGCTCAGCTCATCCGGCATGATGCGCCGCTCGATCACCTCGAAGCCGCGCTTGCGCGCCAGCGCGATCACGGTCTGCCGGGTGATACCGTCGAGGAAGCAGTCGGCGATCGGCGTGTGAATCTTGCCGTCCTTGACGAAGAAGATGTTGGCACCGGTGCACTCGGCAACGCGGCCCTGCCAGTCGAGCATCATGGCGTCGGCGTAGCCGCGGCGCTCGGCGCGGTGCTTGGAGATGGTGCAGATCATGTAGAGGCCGGCGGCCTTGGCCAGGCACGGCGCGGTCTTCGGATCGGGCCGGCGATACTCGGCGAGATCGAGCTTGATTCCCTTAAGCCGCTGCTCGGGATCGAAATAGCTCGGCCATTCCCAGGAGGCGATGGCGAGGTGGATGGTGTTGTTCTGCGCCGAGACGCCCATCATCTCCGAGCCGCGCCAGGCGACCGGGCGCACATAGGCTTCCTTCTTGCCGTTCTTGTCGACAACAAGCTGCTTGGCGGCGACGATGTCGTCGACCGAAAAGGGGACTTCGAAATCGAGCACCTGGGCGGAGCGTTTCAGCCGCTCGGCGTGCTCGCGCGTCTTGAAGATCTTGCCGCCGTAGGCGCGCTCGCCCTCGAACACACAGCTTGCGTAGTGCAGACCATGGCTGAGCACGTGCAGATTGGCGTCCTGCCAGGGCACCAGTTTGCCGTCGTACCAGATGACCCCTTCTAGCCGGTCATAGGACTGCGCAGCCATCGCTTCCTCCTTCAACTCGTTGTCGCACGGGCGGTCTCATTCGCCGCTTCGTGCCCCGGTCATGGCGCATTTTTCGCGCCTCTTCCAATACTTTGCGTCGGCGGGCAACACCCGGTATGAATAGGTCCGGACCGGACCTATCGGTCGGCTGTCGCCGTTTAGCCAGAGGAAAGAGCCGTTTCGGCACGATCCTTTCGTCTGCAATGGTCGTTTTGTAACATAAAACTAAAATATGTCAACATGGCTGACATAAATGTGAACGCCAAAATCGCTCCAGCCGATGGCTTTGGCGAGCGCCCGGGCGCGATGGCCGCGCCGGGCGAGCCGACCTGGGACATCATCGAGCTGTTGTTCTTCGCCTATCGCGATTTCGTCGGCGATCCGGACGTGGTGCTGTCCAAGCTCGGCTTCGGCCGCGCCCATCACCGGGTGCTGCATTTCGTCAACCGCAATCCGGGCATCAAGGTCGCCGATCTGTTGGATATCCTCAACATCACCAAGCAGTCGCTCGGCCGCGTGCTCAAGCAAATGATCGACCAGGGCTACGTGGTGCAGAAGGAGGGCGCGCAGGACCGCCGGCAGCGGCTGCTGTTCGTGACGCCGAAGGGCGAAGCGTTGGCGCTCAAGCTCGCCGGCTTGCAGACGCAACGCATTACCCGCGCCTTCGGCGAACTCGGCCCCGGCGCGCATGACGCGGCGCGCCGCTTTCTCACCGCCATGATCGATACCGACAATCGTGACGACGTGCTGAAGTTGATCGAGCGGGCCGAGCGCGCCGCCAAACCGCGGAGCGAGCCGCGATGATGCTGCCCGCCATGGTCTCAGACGATGCGCCGCATTTGCTGGTGGTCGATGACGACCGCCGCATCCGCGATCTGCTGTCGCGCTTTCTGTCCGGCGAAGGCTACCGCGTGACCACGGCCGAGACCGCGGCCGATGCGCGCGCCAAGCTCAACGGCCTGAGCTTCGATCTGCTCATTCTCGACGTGATGATGCCGGGCGAAAACGGCTTCGATTTCGCCAAGGCGCTGCGCGGCACGTCGAGCGTGCCGATCCTGATGCTGACCGCGCGCGACGCCGCCGAGAGCCGCATCAAGGGCCTCGAAATGGGCGCCGACGATTATCTGTCGAAACCATTTGAACCAAGAGAGCTTTCGCTGCGCATCGCCAATATCCTCAGGCGCGCGCAGCCAGTCGCCGCGCCGCCGGTGGAGTCGGTGCGCTTCGGGCCGTTTGTCTATCATCTGGCGCGCGGAGAATTGCGCAAAGGCGAGGAGGTCATCCGGCTGACCGACCGCGAGCGCGAGATGCTGCGCATCCTGACGGCGACACCCGGAGAGACCGTGACGCGGCTGGCGCTCGCCGGCAATGGCGGCTCGGTTTCGGAACGTGCCGTCGATGTGCAAGTCAACCGGCTGCGCCGCAAGATCGAGAGCAATCCCGCCAATCCGTTGTTCGTGCAGACCGTTCGCGGCATCGGTTACCGGCTGGTGGCCGGCACATGACCAGCATCGATACCGGCATTCGCACCATCCGCACCGCTTTCGAGCGGCTGGCGGAGGTTTGGCGCTGGTACAATTCGATCCCGCCGATCCGGCGCATCCACGCCGTGCTCGCGCGGGTGCCCGATGCCTGGCGGCGGATGAGCCGCTGGCTCAACAGCGTGATGCCGAAGGGCCTCTACGCGCGCGCGTTACTGATCATCATTCTGCCAATGGTGATTCTGCAGTCGGTGATCGCCTTCGTGTTCATGGAGCGGCACTGGAACGTCGTCACGCAACGGCTGTCGGCCGGCGTGGTGGCCGATATCGCCGCGCTGGTCGACGTCTACAAGGGCTATCCGCAGGACGCCGACCACGCCCAGATCCGCCGGATCGCGCAGGAGCGGCTCGGCCTGGTGGTCGATTTTCTCCCCATCAGCGACATGCCGCCGCCGGGGCCGAAGCCGTTCTTTTCGCTGCTCGATCAGACTTTGTCGGAGGAACTGCGTAAACAGATCGGCCGCCCGTATTGGATCGACACCGTCGGCCGCTCGGCGCTGGTCGAGATCCGTGTGCAACTCGACGACACGGTGATGCGGGTGTTCGCGCGGCGCAGCGCCGCCTACGCGTCGAATTCGGAAATCTTCCTGCTCTGGATGGTCGGCACCTCGCTAGTGCTGATCGGCGTCGCCATCATCTTCCTGCGCAACCAGATCAAGCCGATCCTGAAGCTGGCCGACGCCGCCGAAAGCTTCGGCAAAGGGCGCGACGTGCCGAATTTCCGTCCGCGCGGCGCGCGCGAGGTGCGGCGCGCGGCGGCCGCTTTCATCGAGATGAAGACACGCATCGAACGCGCGATCGAGCAGCGCACGGCGATGCTCGCCGGCGTTTCGCACGACCTGCGCACGGTGCTCACCCGCTTCAAGCTCGAACTGGCGCTGATCAAGAAGAAAACGCCGGAAACCGAGGCGATGAAGAAGGACATCGACGAGATGGCGCGCATGCTGGAGGCCTATCTCGCCTTCGCGCGCGGCGATCTCGGCGAGAGCGCGGCGCCGACCGACATGGCAGCCTTTCTCGAAGAGCTCAAGGACGACGCCGAGCGCAACGGCCACAAAGCGACCGTGGTGTTTCACGGGCCGCCGATCGTCACGGTGCGGCCGGCGGCGTTCAAGCGCTGCCTCGGCAATCTGGTGTCGAACGCCGCGCGCTTCGCGCGTTCCATCTCCATCACCGGCCATCGCGATCACCGCTACCTCAGCGTCACGGTGGACGACGATGGTCCGGGCATCGCGCCCGACATGCGCGAGGAGGTGTTCAAGCCGTTCCTACGCCTCGACGACGCGCGCAACCAGGATGAGGGTGGCACGGGCTTGGGGCTTGCGATCGCGCGCGACATCGCGCGCTCGCACGGCGGCGACATCGCGCTCGGCGATAGCCCCATGGGCGGCTTGCGGGCGACCGTGCGGGTGCCGGTTTAGCGCGCGATCCCGAAAAATTGGTACTGGTTTTCGGACCAGATCGCGGGCAATGCATCAAGCCGCTTCGGCTTCTTCCTCATCGTCGCGATGACGGCGGCGCCATCGCCGGCCCCGGATGGCGCAGGGAATGGCGCAAAGGTCGCCGACGAAGCCGTCCCAGCGTTCGGCGCCGGCGAGACCGCGGCCGAGCGCGGCCATGGTGCGGTCGAGGTCCGGCTCGTCGTCGAACCAGACGCGCAGCACGCGGGCAAACATCAGCGCCGCGCCTTGCGCGCGCAGCGCACCGCGCGGGCCATGCGCGCCGATGCCGGCAGCTTCCAGCATCCACTGCTGCGAGCGTACCGCCATGGCATTGAGCGCCAGCGCCACGCCCGGATTGCGCCGCGCCGAACGCAGCAACGAGTGCACCGCCTCTTTGTACGGCGCGAGCGCTTCGAGCCGGCGCATCAGCACGTCGAACAGGCGCTCGCGCGCCGGCTCCTCCGCCATATCGGCCGATCCGCCGGCGAGCACCGCGCGGTCAATGTCCTTGATGTGGGCAGCGACGATGGCGAGCGTCGAGCCGAATTCGGCGCGCAGCTCGGAGAGCTTCAGGCCGGCGCGGCCGGCGACCTCGGCCAGGCCGATTTCTTCGAAGGCATGTTCGGCGAGCAGCGCCATCATTGCGTCGACTGCCTTGTCGCGGTCTGAATTGCCGCGCGGCGCGGCGGCCTGGACTTGTGCGCGACGCTTTTTCGATTTGCGGGCCATGGCGGCCTCCTGCGGGCTGTTTGGTCGACTTAATGTAAGTCCGCAAAGACGCCGGTTCTAGGGCGGGTTCCCGGAGATTTAGCCGGCGAGTTCGCGTCCGCGCCGCGTGGCGGCGGCGATGGCCTTGGTCAGCAGTTCGTCGAAACCGCCTGGCCCCATCAGCACCGCCAGCGCCGCGGCGGTGGTGCCGCCGGGCGAGGTGACGTTCTGGCGCAGCGTGGCGGCATCGAGCGGCGAGCGATGCAGCAGCTCGCCCGAGCCGGCGACGGTCTCGCGCGCGAGCCGAGCGGCCAATTCGGCCGGCAGCCCGGCGGCGATGCCGGCTTGGGTCATCGCTTCGGCCAGCAGGAAAACGTAGGCGGGACCGGAGCCGGACAGCGCGGTCACCGCGTCCATCAACCGTTCATCGTTTGCCCATTCGACCTTGCCGATGGCGGCGAGCAGTTCGGAGGCGAGCTTGCGCTGGCGCGCCGAGGCCTTCGCATTGGCTACCGCGACGCTGATGCCGCGGCCGATCGCGGCCGGCGTGTTCGGCATGGCGCGCACGATCGCGGTATCGCCCGGCAGGGTTTTTTCCAGAAAGGCGATGGTGCGGCCGGCCATGATCGACAGCACCAGCGTCGATTTGCCGACGTGCAGACCGAGCGCCGGCACCGCCTCGGGCGCCGTTTGCGGCTTGATCGCAATGACGATGGCGGCTGCGGCTTCAGCCTTGGCCTGGGGGCCGGGCTTGGGATTGAGCGTCAGTCCGCGCCGCGTCAGCGCCTTCACGGACTTGGCCGGCTGCGGCTCGATCACGACGATCCGCTTCGGCGCCAGCCCGCGCGCGAGCCAGCCGTCGAGCATAGCCGAGCCCATCTTGCCGGCGCCGACCAGAATGAGGGAGCCGGACAGCTTGGCGAGTGTTTTATTGTCTGGGGCGCGTCGCTTCATGGCGACATGATAACGGCATTCTCTGTGTCATGCCCGGCCTTGTGCGGGGCATCCACGCCTTAATCTCCGATCAGCAAAGTAAGACGTGGATGGCCGGGACAAGCCCGGCCATGACACATGGACTATGCTTCGCCGGAGGTTTCGAACACGGCGGCGTCGAGCGCCTCGCGCGCGCTTTTTCCCGCCCAGACCACGAATTGGAAGGCGGTGAAATAGCGCTCGCAGGCGTCGAGCGCGGTGCCGAGCAGCGCCTCGCATTGCTTGCCGGAGGCTTCCGTGCCGCCGGGCAGCACCAGCGCATGGCGATACATCAGCATGCCTTCGGTGACCCACAGGTCGAAATGACCGACCCACAGCCGTTCGTTGATCAGCGCGATCAGCGACTGCACCTCGGCGCGGCGGCGTTCGGGCACCCGCAGATCGAAGGCGCAGGCCAGATGCAGCGCCTCGATGCCGCCCATCCACGTGTAGGAGACTTGGTAGTCAGTCCACTTGCCGGTGACCAGAATGGTGATCTCGTCGTCGCTGGCGCGCTCGAACGACCAGTCGTTGCCCGACGCCAGACGTTCGATCACGTCGAGCGGGTTGATTCCTGGTTCGTCCGCGTAGGCGATCTGGGGCATGACGTCTCCGCATTGCCGAATCGAAAAGGGAACGCACGCCACCGCACGCGCACGGCATCAGCCGACCGGATTGTGACGCAGGATACGGGACGCCTTGACGGCAGGAGCGAATCACTAGGCCAACTGACTATAACCCGCGCGATTCAGCCCGCCAGAGGCATCATCGATGCACAATGGGCCGTGATTTGCCCGTCATAGGCAATCGCGCGGAGATGACTCTCCACAGCGAATGCGCCGCTCTCGTGAATCTTTCCGTGGATAACTTTACCGTTCGGAATCCGTTCGCCGGCCAATTCCGTTTTGTTCTCGGCGCCGTTCAGTCGAAAAAACTCGACACCGACTCCTCGGTCGCGGTGCGGCCGATCGCTTCGCCGATCAGCGTGGCGATCGGCAGCACGCGGATATTGCCGGAGGCGAGCAGGTCCTTGGTCGGCTGAATCGAGTCGGTGATGACCAATTCCTTGAGCCGCGACTTGGCGACGCGTGCCACCGCGCCACCCGACAGCACGCCATGGCTGATATAGGCATAGACCGCCTTGGCGCCTTGCCCAAGCAGGGCATCGGCGGCGTTCACCAGCGTGCCGCCTGAATCGACGATGTCGTCGACCAGCACGCAGGTGTAGCCGGCAACCTCGCCGATCACATTCATCACTTCGGATTCGCCGGCCCGTTCGCGCCGTTTGTCGATGATGGCGAGCGGTGCGTTGATGCGTTTGGCGAGGCCGCGCGCGCGCACCACGCCGCCGACATCGGGCGACACCACCATCACATTGTCGAGCTGGAAGCGCTCGCGGATGTCGCGCACCATCACCGGCGAGGCGTAGAGATTGTCGGTCGGGATGTCGAAGAAGCCCTGGATCTGGCCGGCGTGCAGGTCGAGCGTCATCACGCGGTCGGCGCCGGCGCGGGTGATCAGGTTGGCGACGAGCTTGGCCGAGATCGGCGTGCGCGGCCCCGGTTTGCGGTCCTGCCGGGCATAGCCGAAATAGGGGATCACCGCGGTGATCCGGCGCGCAGAGGAACGGCGCAGCGCGTCCATGATGATGAGCAATTCCATCAAATGGTCGTTGGCGGGATAGGATGTGGACTGGATCACGAAGCAGTCCGCGCCGCGCACGTTTTCCTGGATTTCGACGAACACCTCCATGTCGGCGAAGCGCCGCACCACAGCCTTGGTCAGCGGGGTCTTGAGATATTCGGCGATCGAAAGCGCCAAGGCAGGATTCGAGTTGCCGGCGACGAGCTTGATCGCTCCGTTCTTGCCCGACATCCCTCAATCCTCTTCTACCCGGCATCCTGTGGCGCACGATCTTTGCCGAAAACCGGTGCCCAATGTTCGGGATCATGCGCGCAGGCGCGCAGGTCATAACAAGGCGGGAACAGGCTCGCAATACGAGTCCAAACCATTGTCCCGAAGCTTTTCGACAGGGTGAACGAGTCGCCGCTTCAGGGGTTTGCCGCCGTCAGCATCGGCGTTTCCCGGGCCGAAACGACGGTTGCCACGGGCGGCCGGCGCGGCGGCAGCGGGACCGGGTAGGCGCCGTCGGTAGGCTCGGCGTCCTCGTTTGGCACAGGGTCGGCATTGGGCTGGAAAATGCGGTAGATGCCGGCCGCCTCGGGTGAGGCGTTACCCGGCCCGAATGCCACTGTCTGGGGCGCGGCGTCGGGCAGGCCCGGCGCGACCTCGGCCGACGTCAGGAAGGCGGCAAGCTGGTCCATGCTGCTGTGGGCGATCCGCTGCAGCATGGCGTCGTCGGCGGCGGACCAGGCGTCGCGGTGCCGGCCCGATGATCCCGACTTGGCGATTTCCTCGCCGGTGATGCGCAAGGCGCGCCGATCGTCGCCGTCGAACACATCCCAGACCCAGGAAATTGTGGTCTCCCGTTTCGCCACTTTGGCGGAGAGATAGCCGCGGACGCGATAGGCCGACGGGCTTTCGCGCGACATCACCGCCACCTGGTGCGTCTGCGCCTCGTTGTTGAGCGCCTGTACCAATTCGCGGAATTGCCCGGAGGGCAGACCGTCGATGGATTCGAATGCGACCGTGGCGCCGCGCGTCTGGCCGCTCAACGCGCCCGGATGGTCGGCGAGGTTGCAAGCGGCGAGCATCGACGCGCAGGCGGCGGCCAGCAGCACCCCGGACCGAGACAAACACCTCGCGGCGCACCACGCGCGCCCACACAAACTCTGCAACATCGACACCCCTGTCGCCGGCCGTTTTTTCTTCGCGCCCCTCGGCCTTCCCAAAGCGTACCTGTTGCAGCGCCCAAGAGTCCAGACGAGCGGTCGCGGGAGCTAGTCGGCTAGGGCGATGGCGTTGACATGCCGGCCGTAATCTGGCTCGCCTCGCTGAGTGGTGCGGCGATAGCTGAAGAAGCGCTCCGGCTCGGCGTAGTTGCACAACGCAAGGTCCTCGAATTCCACAATCCCTGCGCGTTGTACGCGGTCCGCGATATAACCGGCGAGATCGAACATGGCGTGGTCGGCGCGTTCCGATGGCGTGAAGAAGCGCGCATTGTCCGCGTTGGCTGCCATAAAGCGCCCGACGAATTCGGGACCGACTTCGTAATTCGGCTGCCGTATTGCGGGGCCGAGCGCGGCCACAATGCGCTCGCGCTCGGCGCCGAGCTTCTCCATGGCGCCGACCGTGGCTTCGATCACTCCCGTAAACGCGCCGCGCCAGCCGGCATGGGCCGCGCCGATCACGCCCGCCTGGCTGTCCGCGAACAGCAACGGCCCGCAGTCGGCGGTGGATACGCCGATGGCGAGTCGCGGCGTGCGCGTGACGATGGCGTCTGCGCGCGGGCGCGCTTCCGGCGTCCAGGGCGCATGGGCCACGACGACGTCCGGCGAATGGATCTGGTAGGCGGTGAGAAGGCACTCCGGCGCAACGCCCAAGGCCGCCGCCATGCGCGCGCGGTTCTCGGCGACACACTCGGGTGCGTCGCTCGAGCCGACGCCGCCGTTGAGCGACGTGTAGACGCCGCGCGAGACGCCGCCTTCGCGCGTGAAGAAGGCGTGGCGGATGCGGGCGAGTTTGCCAAGTGATGGGGCCTGCAGCATGGTCAGGTCTCAAATCCGGGTGGCACGCCGAGTGAAGGATGTGCGTAGGCGGCGGCCTTGAACAGCGCACCCATGCCGGCCTCGCCCTCGCTGATCAGGCGGCGCAGTGCGGAGTCGATGTTCGCGGCGGCCGCGTCGGCGGCGTTGGCCTTGAGCGAGGCGGCGCGGGTGACGATGCCGAGGCGGCGCAGGAACTGCGACTGCGTGATCGGCCCGAAACCGTTGGTGCCCATGGCTTCTACCGCGTTGCCGAGCGCCTGGAAGTCGACATGCGCGGTGAGATCGATACTGCCAGGCGCGCTGAGCGGATTGGCAAAAGCGTGCCGGCCGACCGCCTGCAGCGTTTCGCCGACCGCGCTTTCGCCGTGACCGTAGTCGATCACCAGCGCGGCGCCGCCGTCGCGCGCCAGACGCGAGCCCAACTCCATCGCAAGGCCGTCGGTGCGCCATTCGAAAATCGAGTCCTCTGGCGCGTTGCGCAGCGCCGGCGCCAGCACGCTGTCGAAATGCGGGATCGGGTCGGGTGCGACGGTGAACGCGAGATAGCCGGCGGAATCGATTTCGACCTGGCGCTCGTGCCAGCCGCGTTCGCTCTTCACCGCCTGGCTGATCGGCAGCGCGTCGAAGAATTCGTTGGCGAGGACAATGACGGGGCCGGCCGGGACGCCGGCCAGAGCGGAATGCCAGGAGACCGGCATCGACACAGGCTCCAGCGTGCGCTTCTGGTACGCCACGAGCGCCGGGCTGATCTCGACCAGATGGATGGCCGCGGTGTCGAGGAATGCCGGTATCACCTTGGCCGCGCGTAACGCGTCCTTCATCATGGTGCCGCGGCCAGGCCCGAGTTCGACGACGTTCACGTTTTTCGGTGTGCCCATCTGTTTCCACACCGCCACCATCCACAGCCCGATCATCTCGCCGAACATCTGGCTGATTTCCGGCGCGGTGATGAAATCGCCGCCGGCGCCGAACGGGTCGCGGGTCGTGTAGTAGCCGTATTTGCCGTCGGTGAGGCACAGCGTCATGTATTCGTGAACCGGCATCGGGCCGGCGATCGCGATGCGGCGGCGGATTTCGGTTTCGAGCGGCGGAAAATCGATCATGGTTTATTCGGCAGCGGCGCGTGCTTCAGTGCATAGACGATGAAGGCGACGCCGGCGAGGAACAGCGGGATCGACAATAATTGCCCCATGGTGGCGCCGCCCCACAAGAAGCCGAGCTGGGCGTCCGGCTCGCGGAAGAATTCGCACGTTGAGCGCGCGATGGCGTAGAAGCAGGCAAAGCAACCAACGATCAGGCCCGGCCGCTTGAGCGCGCCCGCGCGCATCAGCAGCGCCAGCACCGCCAGCAGCACCAGGCCTTCGAGCCCCGCCTCGTAGAGCTGGCTCGGATGGCGTGGCAGCGGGCCGGCGCCGGGAAACACCATGGCCCAGGGCACATCGGTCGGGCGGCCCCACAATTCGCCGTTGATGAAATTGGCGATGCGGCCGAGGAACAGCCCGATGGGGCCGACCGCGCAGGTGATGTCACCGAGCGAGAGCACCGGAATGCCGCGCTTGCGGGCGAACAGGAACACCGCGACCACGCAGCCGGTGAAGCCGCCGTGGAATGACATGCCGCCGTGCCAGAGTTCGAAAATTTCCACCGGATGGGCGGCAAAATGCGGCAGGTTGTAGAACAGCACGTAGCCGGTGCGGCCGCCGAGAATGATGCCGAGCGTCACCCAGAGCACGAAATCGTCGAAGTCGACGAGCGTCATCGGCGCTGCCCCGCCCCAGAGCCTTTCGGAGCGGAGCAGGACGCGGGCATAAACCCAGCCGAGCAGGATGCCGACGATATAGGCCAGCGCATACCAGCGGATGGCGAACGGACCGAGATGCACCAGCACCGGATCGAAGGCGGGGAAGGGAATGACGAAAAGCGGCATTGCGGATTCCGGGTTTCAGGCGTGCCCGCCATAAGTGGTAGCATGCCGCCTCTTGCAGCGGGATGACCTGATCGCCATTGTTACACGCGCGATCCCGAAAAAGCGGGTGCCGGTTATCGACCAAGATCACGCGCAACGATTATTCCGGAGGCGAAGCATGACCCAGACCAGCAATCGCATGTTCGACGAAATGGCGCGTCTGATGAACGATGCCGCCGGGGTTGCGCAAGGCGTGCGCAAGGAATTCGACACCCTGTTCCGCAACCAGGCCGAACGCATGCTGCGCGACCTCGACGTGGTCCAGCGCGAGGAATTCGAGGCGGTCAAGGAAATGGCCCGCCTGGCGCGCGAGGAAAACGAGGCGCTGAAGAAGCGGATCGACGCGCTGGAAGCCAAGTCGGCCGATAAACCGTCGAAGAAGGCGGTCACGCCGCCGCCAGCCGAGTGATATCCCGGCTTTCTTGCCCTTTTAGGCCTGCGCCGCTATAAGCCAGCGCGACACGCGGCCCCCGGCACCCCTGGAGGCTTGCCGCGTTCGTGGGCGGCCGAAAAAGCCGCCTTTTTCCATTGGCTTAGATGAGGATTACGATATGGCCACCGTGCAAGAACTGAAGGCGACGGTGCGCCCGAAAGCCGGCAAGGGGGCCGCGCGGGCAGCACGTTATTCCGGCAAAGTGCCGGGCGTCATCTATGGCGAGAACAAACCCCCGCAGATGGTTCTGATCGAGCACGATGAGCTGCGCAAGCGCATCTATGCCGGCCGCTTCCTCACCACGCTGTTTCACCTCGACATCGACGGCACCAAGCACCGCGTGATCCCGCGCGACTTCCAGCTCGACGCGATCAAGGACCTGCCGATGCACGTGGATTTCCTCCGCGTGGCCGAAGGCGCCGTCATCCGCGTCAACGTCGCGGTCAAGGTGCTCAATTCCGACCAGTCGCCCGGCGTCAAGCGCGGCGGCGCGGTCAACATCGTCACCCATACGATCGAAGTCATGTGCCCGGTCGAGACCATTCCGGAATCGATCGACGTCGACATTTCCAGCCTCGATATTAACCATTCCAAGCATCTCAGCGATGTGACGCTGCCGCCGAACGTGCGCGTGATCGCCCACGGCGACATCACGCTGGTCACGGTGGTGCCGCCGTCCGGCTACGCCGAAGAAATGAAGGCCGCCGCCGAAGCTGCCGCTGCTGCTGTCGCTGCTGCTGCCGCCGCCGCCGCTGCAGGCGTGGCGCCCGGCGCCGAAGGTGCCGCTCCCGGTGCAGCGCCCGGCGCACCCGGTGCCGCGTCTGGTGCCGCTCCGGCCGCGGGCGCGCCCGCTGCCGCCGCGCCGGCGAAGTCCGACAAGAAGTGAGGAGGCTCGTAAGCCTCCTCGCTCGCTCTCGCGCGATCGGTCCAGGATGCCGTTGAGCCATGCTGCTTTTCGTCGGCCTCGGCAATCCTGGCGAACGCTACGTCGGCAACCGGCACAATATAGGTTTCATGGCGGTGCAGGCGATCGCCAAGCGCCACGGCATCGCGCCGTGGCGTCGGCGCTTCCAGGGTGTCGCGGTTGAAGGCGCGCTCGGGCCTGAGAAAGTTCTGCTGCTGCTGCCCGGCACTTACATGAACGAATCCGGGCGCGCGGTCGGCGAGGCCGTGCATTTCTTCAAGCTCGGTCTTGCCGATATCGTGGTGTTCCACGACGAACTCGATCTGCCGCCGGGCAAGCTCAGGGTCAAGACCGGCGGCGGTAATGCCGGCCATAACGGCCTGCGCTCGATCTCCGCGCATATCGGCAACGACTATCGCCGCGTGCGATTCGGCATCGGCCATCCGGGCGACAAGAACATGGTGGAGCACTTCGTGCTGCAGGATTTTGCCAAGAGCGAGCGCCCCTGGGTCGAGGCCTTGTGCGAGGTCACGGCCGACAATGCCGGGCTGCTCGCGGAAGGCAAGGATTCGACGTTTCAGAACAAGGTGCATCTCGCCATGGACGCCAAAGGCTTTGGCGGGGGCGAGGAGCCGGAAGGCCCCGAATAACAATCTAACGGCGCGGACCAATTCATGGGATTCAAATGCGGCATCGTCGGCCTGCCGAATGTCGGCAAGTCGACGCTCTTCAATGCGCTGACGCAGACCGCGGCGGCGCAGGCGGCCAATTATCCGTTCTGCACCATCGAGCCGAATGTCGGCGAGATCGCGGTGCCGGATCCGCGCCTCGACAAGCTCGCGGTATTGGGCAAGTCGGAGCAGATTATCCCGACCCGCATCACCTTCGTCGACATCGCCGGCCTGGTGCGCGGCGCCTCGAAGGGCGAGGGACTCGGCAACCAGTTCCTCGCCACCATCCGCGAGGTCGACGCCATCGTGCATGTGGTACGATGCTTCGAGGACACCGACGTCACCCACGTCGAGGGCAAGATCGACCCGATCGCCGACATCGAGACCATCGAGACCGAGCTGATGCTGGCCGACCTCGACAGCCTGGAAAAGCGCGTCGACAATTTGGAGAAAAAAGCCAAGGGCAGCGGCGAGGACGCCAAGCTGGCCAAGGAAATGCTCGATCTGGTCAACCGCTCGCTGGCGCTGCTGCGCGAGGGCAAGCCGGCGCGGATGGTCGAGCGCAAGCCCGAAGAGGAGAAGCTGTTCCACTCGCTCGGCCTGCTGACCTCGGCGCCTGTGCTCTATGCCTGCAACGTGGACGAAGGCGCGGCCGCGACCGGCAACGATTTCTCCAAGCGCGTCGAGGCGCGCGCCAAGGAAGAGGGCGCGGTCGCGGTGGTGATCTCGGCCAAGATCGAATTGGAAATCGCGACCCTGCCGCCGGCCGAGCGCGCGGAATTTCTCGAGGCGGTGGGCCTGAAGGAGACTGGGCTCGACCGGCTGGTCAACGCCGGCTACGCGCTCTTGCATCTGGTGACCTATTTCACCGTCGGGCCGAAGGAAACCAGGGCCTGGACCATCACCAAAGGCACCAAAGCGCCGCAGGCGGCCGGCGTGATCCATTCGGATTTCGAGCGTGGTTTCATCCGTTCCGAGACCATCGGCTGCGACGATTTCATCGCCCAAGGCGGCGAGACTGGCGCCAAAGAGGCCGGCAAGATGCGGCTCGAGGGCAAGGATTACGTGGTCGCCGACGGCGACGTGATGCATTTCAGGTTTGCCACTTAAAGCGGCGAATGTGGTGTGACAAGCCCGCCCAGGTCGGGCTAGAAATCCGCCATGCCGAAACGTCACTGGGAAGACTTCCAAACCGGTGCGGTCGCCGTTTACGGCCCGCGGCTGGTCACGCGCGAGGAGATCGTCGCCTTCGCCGCCGAGTTCGATCCGCAGCCGATGCATCTCGACGAGACGGCGGCGAGCGCCACCATCCTGGGCGGGCTGGGCGCCTCGGGCTGGCACATCTGCTGTCTGCTGATGCGTATCATCGCCGACGGCTTCGTGCTCGATTCGAGTTCGATGGGCTCGCCCGGCATCGACGAGGTGCGCTGGCACAAGCCGCTGCGTCCGGGCACCCAGATCCGCGTGCGCTCGACCGTGTTGGAAAGCCGTCCCTCGAAGAGCCGGCCCGAGATGGGTCTGACGAAATTCCGCTACGAGGTGATCGACGACGCCGGCAACTGCCTGACCACCATGGTGTCGACCGCGATGCTGGGCCGCCGCAAGCCGGAGGCGCGGCCGTGAAGTTCTTCGAGGACATTCAGGTCGGCGACGTGTTCGAGTACGGCCGTTACACCTTTACCGCCGAGAACATCAAGGCCTTCGCCATCCGTTACGACCCGCAGCCGTTCCATGTCGACGAGGCGGCGGCGGAACGCTCGCATTTCGGCGCGCTGGTCGCCTCAGGTTGGCACACCGCGCTGGCCTGGATGCGGCTGATGGTCGACCATCGCCGCCGCATGGACGAGGCGATGCTAGCGCGTGGCGAGCCGGTCGCCGGCATCGGCCCGGCGCTCGGCTTTCGCGAGCTCAAATGGCCGAAGCCGGTCTATCCTGGCGACACCGTCGACTACAAAAGCGAGGTGATTGAGTTGCGCCTGTCAGGCAGCCGGCCGCACGCCGGGCTGATGACGTTCCGCTCGACCGGCGTCAACCAGCACGGCGAGCCGGTGCTCTCGCTCGTCAGCACCACCTTCGTCGAGCGGCGCGAGAAGTCGCCATGACCGCTGCGTCCGGCAGCGCGCACACTGACGAGCGGCGGGCGCTCGGCGTGGCCTGCGGTGCGCATGCGCTGCACGACGGCTACACCGACCTGATCTACGTGATGCTGCCGATCTGGCAGCACGAATTCGGCCTCGGTTTTGCCGCGCTCGGGCTGATGAAGACGGTGTTCTCCGGTACGCTGGCTGGCTTTCAGATTCCCTCTGGCTTGCTGGCCGAGCGGTTTGGCTCAGCCGTCGTGCTGGCGCTCGGCACCGCGCTTGCCGGCATCGGCTATTGTCTCGCCGGCTTCAGCAGCGGCGTCGTCCCGCTGGTGGCCGCGCTGTTCGTCGCCGGGCTTGGCGCCAGCACGCAGCACCCGCTGGCGTCCTCGCTGATCGCGCGCGCCTTCGCCGGGGCGCGTTCGCTGAAGATGCTCGGCACCTACAATTTCGCCGGCGACATCGGCAAAATGACATTGCCGGCGGCGGCGTCTCTGCTGTTTGTCGTGCTGCCGTGGCGCCACGCGCTGGTTCTGCTGGGCGGCATCGGTTTGCTGGCGGCCGTCGTCATCTTCGTGCTGATCCCGCGTTTCGCTGCCGAGGCGCCGGCGCCGCGCAAAACCGAAGGCGGCGCCAATGGCGGCTCGCGGCTCACCCAATACGGCTTTCCGCTGCTGCTCTCGGTCGGCGTCATCGACAGTGCCACCCGCATGGCCTTCCTTACGTTCCTGCCGTTCGTGCTCGCCGCCAAGGGCGCCAGCCTGCCGACCGTAGGCTTTGCGCTTACACTGGTGTTCGCCGGCGGTGCGGCCGGCAAGCTCGTTTGCGCGTTCATCGGCGCGCGCATCGGCGCGGTGGCGACGGTGTGGCTGACCGAGGCGGTGACCGCGGTTGGCATTGTTGCGCTGCTGCCGCTGTCGCTCGACGCGGCCTTGATGTTGCTGCCGCTGGTCGGCATCGCGCTCAACGGCACCTCGTCGGTGCTCTATGGCTCGGTGCCGGACCTGGTCGAACCCGCGCAGCGCCAGCGCGCCTTCGGCATTTTCTACACTGGCACCATCGGCGCCGGCGCGGTATCACCGGCGCTCTACGGCTTGCTCGGCGACGCGGTCGGCGTGCCGTCGGCGCTGATGGTGGTGGCCGCGGTGGTGCTGCTGACGCTGCCGATTACGCTGGCGCTGCGGCCCGCTTTGGTGAGCGTGAGAGCTTCGTAGCCCGAACGCATTCGCGATGGAACCGGCATGGGGCTGTGTCCGTTGCCGTTTGCCATGGCCCCGACAATCGTCCGCCGCTACCGTGCCGCCAATGACCGCCGAACAGGCTGCGCGTCTCAAGCAGCTTTCAATCGACGCCTACGAGCCGGATGCGTTCAAGCCGGATCTCACGCAAGCCGAAGCAGAGCGGCGCATCGCCGCGCTCAGCGCAAAACTTAAATTGCTCGACGAACCGCCACACACTTTGTGAGCTGGAACTTATGCGCGGAACGCATTTCGCCGGAAAGCGTTTCCTTGGCTCGTAGCCGAAACAGCCAGGAGGAACCGATGACACATTTTCGCCACGCCGCGATCGCGGCCGCGTTGCTGGGCGTCGGCAGCGCGAGCGCGCAGACCACAGTCATTACCCGCGAGCCGGTGGAGACGAGGACAGTCGTAACCACGCAGCCGCTCGCGCTCACGCCGGTGCAACGGCAAACCATCTATCGCACCATCGTGCGTGAGCCGGTGCAAGCGGCGCCGCCGACGGTCGAATATCGCGTCGGTACCCGGGTGCCGGAAGGTGTGCGGCTCTATGAGGTGCCGCAGGATGTCGCAGTGGAGGTTCCGGCGGTCCGACGCTACCGGTACATGCATGTGAACAATCACGTCGTGCTGGTCGACCCGGCCACCAGCGAGGTTGTGGCCGACTTCAACGACTAAAATTTCATCCACTTGGAATGAACAAAATTAAATAGCGGCCCGGCGCTTGAACGCCGGGCCGTTTCATTGCGTGAAATCGATTTACCTTAGCTGGTCAGCCTGCGGCTTGTGGGACCGCGGACGCTGGATTTTTAGCGTTTTCGGGGCCATATTAGAGCCTGAGGAGTTAGTACTGATGTCGATGATCAACTATCGGGCCCCGTCCGAGCTATTTCCAAGCCGTAGCCGCAAGTCGCGCCGCCCGATCGGATACAAGCGTTTTCCGACCGCCGCAGAGGCCATCCGTTTCGCGATCGAGGAATTGCCGCCGGAATTGTTGCTCGGGGCCTATCTTGAGGTCGAGGAAAAGCGTTTCGACGGCAACGGCATTCGCCGGCTGTACGAGAGCGAGGACTATCCGCTGCCGCGCAAAGCCCCCGCCAACTGATTCATAAGCCGCCCGCCCGTCTTGCAAAAAGACCCCGCAATGGGCGGGGCCGAGTTTGTGGGAGGAATGCCCGAAGACGAGGCCGCTTGTGTTGCCTGTCGCAGCGGTCTCGACTTGCAGCGGCCGCATGCGACATGGGCCGCTTTCGAACACCCGCACTTTAGGCGTACGCATCGACGCGCGGCGGTGCCCAGCTCCGCTGTCCCGGCAATCCACAGGCTGGAACGGCAGATAGGCCGGTTACCCCACCGGATTTTCGCGTCGGTGTGCCCCCAAAGCGCGGTCGCCGGGCGATGGCTCCTTCAGCGGATCAGCTTGCGCTGCGCCGAGGCGGGCTGATGGGTGCGTCCTTCCACTGCTTGAGGCTGTCGGCGATGACCTTCATCGCGGTCATCGAGGCATGGCTCAAGCTGGCGTAGCTGGAGAGTTCGCGGCTGACGCGCTCGCCCTCGCTGCGCAGCATGTCGCGCACGCCCTGCAGTTCGAGAATGACGCGGTCGATTTCCTCCATCGACGCGCCGGCGACGCGCCGGATCAGCGCGTTCAGATGTTCGGCGGCGGGGTCGGCGCCTGACTCCACCTCGCCGCGCTGCCGGCGCAAGGTGGCAACATCGCGCCGGACGAACTCGCGGATCTCGCCTTCGAACGTTGCCGCCGTCGCCTGATCGATCTCGCCAAGTTTTTCCGTGACGCCGCGGTTCGGAGCGTATTTCTCCGGGCCGCTTTTCTCGGAACCAGTCTGGTCTGCGCCAAGCCGCTCAGGTCTGATGGCCGTCATGCTTCACTCCTGCTCAGGCGCAAATCGTTGCGCTGACGCCCCCCGTCGAAGTGGATTGCCGCATGGAACTGGGGCGGCCGTTGGGCGGGGCGGGGGCGGCTTCGGGGCGCCGCACAGGCAGCCCGAACCGTTTACCAGTTCAGCTTGAGACCGGCGGTAATGCGTTTGTTGACGGTCGGCTGGCCGACATCAGTCAGCGCCGTGGTCACGTGCAGCGGGCCGTACAGCTTCTGGTCGGCGCTCAGCGTGTTGTGGGTGACCGGATCGTTGCTGGCGGTGACGATGTCGGCGCCGAACGTGGTGCCGGTGGTCAGAACGTCGAATTTGACGGTCGACTGATTGCCCCATATCTGCGGCGTCAGCGCGGGCGTCATCGCACCGCCCGGTGCCGTCATCAGCGGCACGGGGAACGGCGCGGCCGTCGGCGCGCCGACGCTTTGGGTGACCGAATAGCTGTCCTGCAGAGTCAGCGAAAATCTGCCGGCGACCGGGACCGAGTGCTTGAACGTGGTGCCGAATTTGCCCTGGTCATTATTGGGGTCGACGCGCGCGTCGACGGTGGCGAGATTGGGCACGCCGACGGAGGCCCAGGCCACGCCGGAATCCTGGGCGGTGGAGGTCGCCGCCAATGGCTTGTCCGGCCGATAGCCGTCCGATGGCGCCGGCGCGAGGTTGAGATCGGCGCCGACCCTGGCGTCCCATACGCTCGCCGTCAGCGGCTGCTTGACCACCAGCGTGCTGGAGCCGTCCGGCTTGTCGTTGCGGGTGACGTCAAATTTGTCCGGGTTGGTCAGGCTGGGCAGCCGCGGCGCTTTCGCCGGCTTGGCATCCGCCAGAGTCCTGGGATCGAATGCCAGCGCATTGCCGAGCGCGTCGGCTTCTTCGGGCGTGAGCGGCGTTGCGGCCTGCGGATCGGGAGCGCCGGCAGGATTTTCCGGCGGCGCGAGCGTATCGAACGCTGCGGCGGGTGCTTCCTGCGCGGCGGCCGGCGTCGCAGCGAACCCGCACGCGACGGCTACCCACCCAGCGCAAATGATCGCGCCTGCACGCATTCCGAATATCTCCCCCGATCTGCTTGATGGATTTCGCCGGACGATGGTCGGCGCAAACCGGTTAAGCATTGGTTGCGCTATCGCATGGAACTTTGGCGAAGGTGTGAAATCGGCTGACGATAAAATGTGACGCGGCCGCCTAATTCAGCTGCAACGCGCCGCGATGGTACTGTTGATGGCTTCGACATCGGCATCGAGCCGGCCGAGTTCCCGCTCGCGCTCCGGCCCGTTCTTGCATTGCGCGGCGATGGCCCGCGTTTTGACGACTTCCAGGAAATAAAGTCGGGTGGCGGCGCAGGCGTCGGCACCGTGCGCCGTTTTCATGCGCGTCTGCAGGACGCTCACATTGGAATAGGCGTCGGCCAGACCGCGGTCGCAGCCCGATTGCTCCAGCGGAGCGGGCTGTGCCGGCGCGACCAGCAGCGCGAGCACGAAGGCGGCCGGAAAAATCAGCCCTATGAACGCGATAGCGGCGAACAGAAAGCGTTTGGCCACGGCAACCCCCTTCCGTTGTCCCCCTTAGGTCGGGCGGGGCGGGCAAAAGGTTCATGCCAACGGTCATGAATCCGGGGCGCGGATGGGCTAAAATGCAACTCGATCTTGGGCGGCGCGTTGGATTGGGGCGACGAAACGGGAGAATCACCATGCCCGCGTTTCTGCCGGTTATCCTGGCCGGGTCTTATGTCGTGCTGGCGGCAAACCAGATCCCCAAACTTGACACCGACGGCGGCTGCCGCGCCGCCATCGCCGCGGCGACCGTCGTCAACCGCAGCGAGGACGCCTGCAAAAAGGACGAACACGACGCGCGCGCCAAGCTGGAGCAGCAGTGGGCGCATTTCACGCCGGCCCAGCAGACGCGCTGCATGTCGCTGTCGAAGCTCGGCGGCTTTCCAAGCTATGTCGAACTGCTCACCTGCCTGGAAATGGCCGCCGACGCCAAGAAGCTCCCCGCGGCCGACAAGATAACCGGCGGCGTGCCGAAATAGACGCTACTTCTTGCCCGGCGGATTGCCGTAGGTGCTGCCCGCAGAACCCTGCATCTGCGACAGCTTGTAGGCGGACAACTGTTTCGGCTTGTCCTTGTCGGCCTTCGGCTTCTTCTTTTCCTTGGGAACGCGCATCTGACCCTTCGCCATGACGACCTCCTGATCGGCTGCGGAGCGGGATGGTGATACGGCCGCAGGCGGGCCGCAAGGGGAGACGGGCTGCTTGTCCCCGGCGCTCAGGGCTTTTTGTCGGGCGCCTCGGCGCCGGCCGGCTTTTTGTCCTTATCGTCCTTTTTGTCTTTGTCGGCCTTCTTGTCCTTGCCGTCTTTTTGATCGGCCGCGGCCGCGGGCTTCTTTTTCTGACCGTCGGCGGAGGCGGCCGGTTTCTTCTTTTTGGCCTCGGGCGCCGGCGCAAGCTCCGCCGCGCCGGAGCCCCCCTTCATCTTGTCCTCGATGCATTTGTCGACCAGGTCGGCGCGCTTATCGAGCGACATGCTGGCGGCGCCCTTTTCGGTCGCCATCCAGCATTGCTCGGCGGCGCGCGTATGCGTCATCGGCGGCTCGGGCGGCTTGGCCGCTTCCGGCTTGACGCCCGTGCCGGAGCCGGTGGTCTCGCAAGCCGCCAGCGCCAGGGCGGCGACGGCGAGCGCGAGGCTGCGGAGGTAAGCGCGGACGGACGGCGTCATGGCAACGTTTCCAAGAGCTGATTCAGCCGCCCCCGGCGCGAATGAATTTGGGAACGCTCTATATCGGCACTTTTCCGGCTTCGGCAACAGTTTTCATGCGGCCGCCGGCGCGGCGAGGTTTCCCGATGCAATTGTCAAACAGCCATTTTTGTTTGCGCGTGACCTTGTCCGAGATCCGGTTCCCACTTTTCGGGGTCACGCGCGCGTCATCGCCCGAATTCTTTGTCGAGGCGCCGGGGTCGCCTGTCGTGTCGTGCCCCTCGAAAAAGAGGGGGTGGAGCGCCGCGAAGCGCTGCCGGTATCCGTTCGTGGCGCGCCTCTTGCGAGACGCGGGCGCCTCTCGGCGCTCCACGGCGGCGTTCTCCTTGCGGCGCCGGGCCGCGCTTTCGGCTCAAGCTCTTGGCGTGCCTTTCGGTGTCTTGGCGCCAGTTCGCCTCAACGGCTTGTCGCGCCGCCACACCTACTCGGCCGGCCGAGCCGACCGCCGTCAGCGAGCTCCTCGCGGGGGGCCGTAGTGCCCCCGGGCGGTGCCCCGGCGCCGCCCGGGTGCGGGGAACACGTTTTCCCCCGCGCGGGCGCCGCATCCCACCCCACTGCAATGACGTCTCATGACAACGCCCCCGAGAGGGTGGGACAGGATGTGTATATAGTCCTATAGGAATAGAGTCAAGAATCTTTTTGACGCCGGTCAGGCCGCGGCGTCGCCGGTCACACGCGCGATCTTGGCGAGTTGCTTGCCGATCGCGCGCTCCGCCGTTTTGACGTCGTAGCGGTTCTGCAAATTGAGCCAGAGCTGCGCCGAGGTCCCGAGCGCCTTGCTCAGGCGCAACGCGGTGTCGGCGGTGATGCCGGTCGAACTCGGCCGCGATGCGCTCGACCCGCGTGCGCGGCACGCCCATCGCCTTCGCCAGCGCGCCGGGCGAGAGGCCGAGCGGCACGAGGAATTCCTCGCGCAGGATTTCGCCGGGATGGAGCGGGGGAAGTTTTTTAGCCATGGCAAGCTCCTAATGATAATCGGTCACTTCGACGTCGGTCGGTCCTTCCGGCGTCCAGCGAAAGCAAATCCGGAACTGGTCGTTGACCCGGATCGAATGCTGTCCCTTGCGGTCACCGCTGAGCGCTTCGAGCCGGTTGCTTTGCGGGAGCCGGAGGTCGCGCAGATCGACGGCGGCATCGAGATAGCCCAGCTTGCGGCGCGCGACCTTGACCAGATCGGGTGGAAAGCCCTTCGGGCTCTCGCCTTGGGAGACGGCTTCGGTGACGCGATCCTTGAAGCCTTTGATCATAATTGTTTGTATCAGTAAATGATACAAATAGCAACGTGATATGTATCAATATACGATACGGCGCTTCCGCGCGCGAGGGCTCACCTCGTGGCTGAGCGGGATGCCTTTTCAAATCACATCGTTCCACAACATCCACCCGCCGACCCACAGCGCGAAGCCGAGGAGGGCGCCGAGCGACGCCCCGACGATGCGGTGGCGGCGCCACACCAGCGCGCCGATCACCGCGCCGAGCGGCAGGCCGGGCGCGCCGAGGATCAGCAGCACGAAGGCGATGCTCCAGGGATCGTTGAGGATGCCGATGTCGGACATGAGTCAGGTTTGCGCCTAGTCTTCCGCCTTCAGCGCGCTCAGCGGCGCGATGCGCATCGCGTAATAGGCAGGCGGGCCGTCGGTCAAGGCGCCGACATATCTTGCTGCCAAAAAATCTTGGCGGCGCGGGCGCATGCCTTGGTCCGAGGGGGCCATCATATCGCCGTGACCGCCGTATGATGAGCCGGCCGCCGCTGCTATGCTGTCTCCGGCCCCGCGATCGATGAGGCGAACAGTCATGCTTGTCGGCTCACCCAAGGAAACCAAGGACAACGAATATCGCGTCGGCCTCGTGCCGTCGACGGTGCGCGAACTGACCGCCAAGGGGCACCAGGTCATCATCGAGACCGGCGCCGGCGTCGGCACCGGCCTGTCGAATGCAGACTATGAAGCGGCCGGCGCGGACATCGTCGCCGATGCCGACGCCGTGTTCTCCCGCGCCGAGATGGTCGTCAAGGTCAAGGAGCCGCTGGCGGCGGAGCGCAAGAAGCTTCGCCGCGGGCAGGTCCTGTTCACCTATCTCCATCTGGCGGCGGATCGCGCGCAGACCGAGGATTTGATCGCTTCCGGCGTCACGGCCATTGCCTATGAAACCGTGACCAGCCCGCAGGGCACGCTGCCGCTGCTGACGCCGATGTCGGAGGTCGCCGGCCGCATGGCGCCGCAGGCCGGCGCGCGCTGCCTCGAAAAGGAGAACGGCGGGCGCGGCGTGCTGCTCGGCGGCGTGCCAGGCGTGCCGCCGGCCGACGTGGTGATCCTCGGCGGCGGCGTCGCCGGAACGCATGCGGCGATCATCAGCGTCGGCATGGGCGCCACCGTCACCGTCGTCGACCGCAATCCCGAGGCGCTGCGGCGCATATCGAATCAGCTCGGCGCGCGCGTCCGCACCGTGTTCTCGACCCGGGACGCTGTCGAGACGCTGTGCAAGCGCGCCGATCTTGTCATCGGCACCGTGCTCATCCCCGGCGCGGCGGCGCCAAAACTGATCTCGGCGGCGACGGTGAAGGCGATGAAGCCCGGGTCGGTGATCGTCGACGTCGCCATCGACCAGGGCGGCTGTGCGGAGACGTCGCGGCCGACCACGCATTCGAATCCGACCTATATTGTCGACGGCGTGGTGCACTATTGCGTCGCCAACATTCCCGGCGCGGTGGCCCGCACCTCGACCTTCGCGCTGAGCAACTGCACGCTGTCGTTCATCCTGGCGCTCGCCGATCACGGCCTGCGCGGCGCGCTCGGCGACGACCTCCATCTGCGCAACGGCCTCAATGTGCACGACGGCATGATCACCAATCGCGCCGTCGCCGATGCGCTGAAGCTGAAGTACACGCCGGCGGAGACGGCACTGAAGGCGTGACAGCCGGGGTCCCGGCGCACATTGCGGCAGGTTTGCGCCTAGTCTTCCGTCCTCGCCGCGCCCAGCGGCGCGATGCGCACCGCGTAATAGGCGGGCAGGCCGCCGATCAGCGTGCCGGCGATTTCGAACAGACTCATGGTCGTGAAATGATCTTCGAAAACGTTCTTGATCATCAAGACGATGGGAAACAGCAGGGCGAGCGCCCATAGCGCCAGCGCGGCCGCCTTGCCGTTTTCGCGCGGCACGGAGAAAGCGCCGGCCAGCACGGCGCAAAACGTCGCCACCGCCAGGATCCATCGCGACGCGCCGGCAAGACCGCCGCCGTACGCCTGCCACATGAAAAAGCCGACGGCGAAGGCGGCGACATAGGCGGCGACGCCGGCTACCACGGCGCCGGCCCAGCGCAGCACCTGCCTGGCAGTGACCATAGGGAAGCCCCGAGCCTCGCGGAGGGCCGCGATTCGCGCCATCCGCCCAACGGCCAGACTCAACCGATCGCCGGCGCGCGGTCAAGACGGCGCGGCCTTGTGCCGCTCTAACCCTGCGGCCCCGGGCCGAAAATCTCGCGGCCGAGCACCTGCTGCACGGCGTCGAAGGAATCCATGAATTCGCGCAACTCGACGACGCGGCCGTTTTCCAGGCGCAGGAAATGGGCGACGAACAGCTGAATGATGCGGCCGGTCGTGCGCTGGCGCAGCCGCGCCAGCACAATGACGGCGGCATTGTCGTTTTCGACCACCATGAACACCGGCGTATAGCTGAGATGCTCGAAATCGGCGTGCATCGCGTGCATGGTGGCGGCGACCGCGGCCTTGCCCTGGCGGCGGCCGAGCGTGGGAAACACTTCGACCGGCGCGTAGCTGGTCATCACCACGCCGTCGTCGAAATCGCGCAACGCGTCGTCGATCCGCCCCCCGGCAAAGGCGGCATAGATGTCGTAAAGACGTTTCCGCAACGGATCGATCAATCGCGCCCCCGCACGACCGTGCAGCAATAGCTGCAGTGAGGGCCAAGCGGCGCGGGGAGTCAAACCGGCGGCAGTTACCCGGTTACCTTTTCCTGAAGCCGCCACGCATGCCGGGGCGGCCGAGCTTGCTGCGCGGGCTTATTTGTGAAGACGCGCTTCGCGCTTTTGCGTCGCTCCGTGCGGGCTTCACTTCGTGGCCGAGGGCGATGCCCATTTCGTCGAGGCCGGGCTTATGAGGGCGGCTGACAGCGCGACGCAATTTCGGGTCCTGCGTGACCATGATGTCGCGCGCGGTCGGATTGTCGACCACCGCCAGCTCGGTCTGGCGCAGGCGCTTGATCTCGTCGCGCAGGCGCGCGGCTTGTTCGAAGTCGAGATCGGCGGCGGCCTCGCGCATGCGTTTTTCCAGGTCGCCGATCACCGCTTCGAAATTGTGGCCGATGGTGGCGGCGTCGGCGAATTCGCCTTCGCTGCCAAGTCCCCCTTGGCCGGTCGAGATCAGCACGTGGTCGCGCTCGTACACCGAATCCATGATGTCGTGGATCGAGCGCTTGATGCTCTCCGGCGTGATGTTGTTGGCGGTGTTGTACTCGACCTGCTTTTCCCGTCTGCGATTTGTCTCTTCGATGGCGCGCTGCATCGAGCCGGTGACCTGGTCGGCATAGAGGATGACGTTGGAGTCGACGTTGCGCGCGGCGCGGCCGATGGTCTGGATGAGGCTCGTCTCGCTGCGCAGGAAGCCTTCTTTGTCGGCGTCGAGAATGGCGACCAGCGCGCATTCCGGAATGTCGAGGCCTTCGCGCAGGAGGTTGATGCCGACCAGCGCGTCGAAGGCGCCCAGCCGCAGGTCGCGGATGATCTCGATGCGCTCCAGCGTGTCGATGTCGGAATGCATGTAGCGCACGCGGATGCCCTGTTCGTGCAGGTATTCGGTGAGGTCCTCGGCCATGCGCTTGGTCAAAACGGTGATCAGCGCGCGATAGCCTTTCTGCGCCACCTGCCGCACTTCGCCGACCAGATCGTCGACCTGCGTGCGCGCCGGGCGGATTTCGACCGGCGGGTCGATCAAGCCCGGTCGGGCGGATCACCTGCTCGACGAAGACGCCGCGCGCCTCGTTCATTTCCCAGTGGCTCGGCGTCGCCGAGACGGCGAGCGTCTGCGGCCGCATGGCGTCCCATTCCTCGAAGCGCAGCGGCCGGTTGTCCATGCAGGAGGGCAGGCGGAAGCCGTATTCGGCCAGCGTCGCCTTGCGGCGGAAGTCGCCGCGGAACATGCCGCCGAGCTGCGGGATGGTGACGTGGCTTTCGTCGGCGAAGACCAGCGCGTTGTCCGGCACGTATTCGAACAGCGTCGGCGGCGGCTCGCCCGGGCGGCGGCCGGTGAGATAGCGCGAATAGTTCTCGATGCCGGCGCAGGAGCCGGTCGCTTCCATCATTTCCAGATCGAAGGTGGTGCGCTGTTCGAGGCGCTGCGCTTCGAGCAGGCGGCCGGCGGCGTTGAGCTGGTCGAGGCGCGCCCGCAGCTCGGCCTTGATCGAATTCATCGCCTGGATCAGCGTCGGCCGCGGCGTGACGTAATGCGAATTGGCGTAGATCTTGACGAATTCCAGTTCGTCGGTCTTGGCGCCGGTCAGCGGGTCCATCTCCTCGATCTTCTCGATCTCGTCGCCGAACAGATGCACGCGCCAGGCGCGGTCCTCGTAGTGCGCCGGGAAAATGTCGACGGTGTCGCCGCGCACGCGGAACGAGCCGCGGTAGAAATCGGCCTGCGTGCGCTTGTATTGCAGCGCCACCAGGTCGGCGAGCAGCTGGCGCTGGTCGATCTTGCCGCCCTGCTTGAGCGTGAAGGTCATCGCCGAATAGGTTTCCACCGAGCCGATACCGTAGATGCAGGACACCGAGGCGACGATGACGACGTCGTCGCGCTCCAGCAGCGCGCGCGTCGCACTGAATGGCGCATGCGGTCGATCTGCTCGTTGATCGAAGATTCCTTCTCGATATAGGTGTCGGTGCGCGGGACGTAGGCTTCCGGCTGGTAGTAGTCGTAATAGGAGACGAAATATTCCACCGCGTTGTCGGGGAAGAACGACTTGAACTCGCCATAGAGCTGCGCCGCCAGCGTCTTGTTCGGCGCCAGGATGAGGGCCGGGCGCTGCGTCGCCTCGATCACCTTGGCCATGGTGAAGGTCTTGCCCGAGCCGGTGACGCCAAGCAGCACCTGCGTGCGGTCGTTGCGCTTGACGCCCTCGACCAGTTCGCGGATCGCCTCGGGCTGGTCGCCCTTCGGCTCGAACTCGGATTTGATGACGAGGCGCTTGCCGCCTTCGGATTTCTCCGGCCGCGGCGGGCGGTGCGGCGTCCACGGCACGGCGGAAATTTCCGGCCGGCCCTCGCGCAGCAGGCGTTCAAGCGATTCGGCGGTGGCGGCGACGCCCATCGAACTGAGCCCGCTGCCCGGCTGCGGCAGGTCGGCCTTCGGCAGCCGGTATTTCGGATCGCCGCCGCGCGCGATGCGCTCGGCTTCGCGGGCGGACTGCGCGTGCGGGTCGGGCGGGGCGTCGCCGCCCAGGCCCAGTTCCTGCGCCAAGGCCGGATCGAGCCCGGTGATCGGCGAGGCGGCATAGTCGCGCTGCGGCGCCTCTTCGAAACCTTGTTTTGGGAGGACTTGCGCGCCTTGTGGGCGGCGGAGAAATCGGCGCGGCGGTCGAACGAATTGTCCGGCGGCGGCTGAAGTCCCGTGCCGGAACCCATGCCCGCGGTGCCTTTGTTGATCGCCGGGTTGAGCAGATCGGCGAGCGCGTCTGGCGTCGGCGGCTCGATCGGCCGCGCCGCCTTGGCGCGTGTCGGGCGCGCGGGGTCTTTCGGTTTTTTCGGGGGCTTATTCGGATTCTTGGCCATCGCTTCCGAATATGGGGCGAGTCCGCGGGCGGGGAAAGGCCCGCCTTACGCCGCGCCATCCGGATGCTAAGCTGCCGCAAAAGACTGCAGGGAGGACGCCGATGACGACAACCAAACTCACCCGCCGCACATTGCTGGCGGGGCTCGCCGCCGCGCCGCTCGCCGGCGTCGCTCGTGCGCAGACCGACTGGCCGAACCGCAACGTGCGCGTGATCGTGCCTTATCCGCCGGCCGGCGGCGCCGACACCACGGCGCGCATCCTCTACGCCAAGGTCGGCAACATGCTCGGCCAGCAATTCGTCATCGAGAACCGCGGCGGCGCTGGCGGCACCATCGGCGAGGCGGTCGTCGCCAAGGCCGACCCCGACGGTTACACGCTTATCCACGACGCCACCGCCTTCTCGGTGAACTCCTCGCTCTATCCCAAGCTGCCGTTCGACTACGAGAAGGACTTCGATGCGGTGGCGCTGGTGTCGCTGGTGCCGAACATTCTCGTCGTCACTCCGTCGCTGCCGGTGACGACGATGGCCGACGTCATCGCCTATATCAAAGCACAGCCGAACGGCGTCAGCATGGCCTCGTCCGGCAACGGCACGCTGCAGCATCTCTGCCTCGAAATGTTCCGCCATGACACCGGCCTCAAGATCAACCACGTGCCCTATCGCGGCGGCGGGCCGGCGCTCACCGATGTGATGTCGGGCCAGGTGAAATTCTTCTTCGCCAACGGCTCGTCGGTGGTCGGCCTGATCAAGGGCGGCAAGCTCAAAGCGATCGCGCACACCGGCAAAGGCCGGCTCGACAGCCTGCCGGATATTCCGCCGGCGTCGGACACGATCCCCGGCTTCGAGGCCTACGAATGGAACGGCGTGTTCGCGCCACATGGCACGCCGAAGCCGGTCGTGACAAAGCTCAACGCCAGCATCAACCAGGCGCTGGTGTCGCCGGAGGTCAGCGCGCGCTTCAAGCAGCTCAACATCGTCACGCGGCAGACCACGCCGGAAGAGTTTCACGACTTCGTCGAGGGGCAGATGAAGTTGTGGAGCAAGGTGGTGAAGGACGCCAATATTCACTTGGGCTGAATCCTTGACCCACGAACCCGTCGCCATCGCCGGCCCGGTGGCGCGGCCGAAGAAACCGCGCACGCCGCCGCCGCCGGGCGCCTGGGATGCGCATTGCCACGTGTTCGGCCCGGCCGACAAATTCCCCTACGCCGAGGGGCGCGGCTACACGCCGCCCGACGCGCCGGTCGAGAAATACATCGCGCTGCTCGATCACAACGGCTGCGACCGCGGCCTCATCGTTCAGGGCAACGCGCACGGCTACGACAACCGCGTCGTGCTCGATGCGCTCTCGCGCTTTCCGCAGCGGCTGCGCGGCGTCGCCATCACCGACTTGCGCATCAAGCCGGAGACGCTGCGCGACTGGCACAAAGTCGGCATGCGCGGGCTGCGCTTTCACCTGTTCGCCGAGAAGCAGACCTACATCCGCGGCGTCGGCTATGACGTGTTCGAGGTATTCCGCAACACCATGATCGAGCTCGGCTGGGCGATGCAGATTTTCTGCGACGGCCGCGTGCTGGCGGAGCACGCGCCGCGCTTGCGCGAGATCGCGCGCGACCTGCCGGTGATCGTCGATCATTACGGCATGATGGACGCCGCGCGCGGCGTCGATGAGCCGAACTTCCAGGCGCTGCTCAAGCTGGTCGGCGACGGCCACGCTTATGTAAAGGTGTCGGCGCCGTACCGCATTTCCAAGCTTTATCCCGATTATCCCGACGCGCGGCCGCTGCACGAGGCGCTGGTCGGCGCCAATCCGGAAAGGCTGACGTGGGGCACCGACTGGCCGCATCCGTCGATCCCCGCCGACGTGATGCCGGACGACGGGCACCTGCTGGATTTGCTGTTCGACTGGACGCCGGACGAGGCGACGCGGCGCAAGATTTTGGTGGAGACGCCGCAGAGGCTGTTCGGGGCGTAAGGCCGGCGTGCAGCTTAAGTCTTGCAGGGCTGCCCGGTAACGCGCGTGTCCTTCAGCAGCGGTGAAATCGTTTCCGCAATGTAAGACTTGAGGTCGTGGAGATCGAGATACCCACGCCCGTAGGTTTCTTGTACCAGCCGTTCGATACGCCGGTCATCGGCGGTCGTCCATTCCTTGGCGATATAGTCGCGGCCGGCGTCGCCCCATCGTTTAGCATAGCTCTTTTCTTGTTGACTTCGCTGCTCGAAATAATAGCTGAGCGCGTCCACCAGCTTCTTGCGGCCGTCGCGCTCGCAGAATGTGCTCCACGCCTGGTCGAGACCGCGCAGCGCTGCCTTGCGCGCCATGTCGCGGCCGCGGTGGAAGATCGGTTCGTTGGCGTTCCACGGCGGGACGCCGCCATTCGGCCGTTCGGGTGCCTCCAACGGAAGCTCGGCAAAATGGGTCGGATAGCGCGGCTTGGTGAAATCCCAGGCCACCAGAATGGCGATCAAAACGAAAGCGGGCATGACGTAGCTGCGCAGGAAGGTCATCGCTCTACTGTTTCACACAGCCGTTTTGGACAGGCTCGGTCTCCTTGAGGACATGCTTCACCGCGGCGGGCGGGAAAAAGCCGAAGTCGGCGGCAATCAGCAGACCGTCATGCACCCGGTCGCGCAGGGATTCCAGAACTCGTTCCTTGGTTGCCGATAGCGCGCCGATTTCGCCCGGCTTGGCTGCGTAGGCCGCCGGCTCGGCGATGACCTCATCGGCTTGGCGCAAGAATGTATTGGCGGCGTCCACGGCCAGCGCGCGGTTGTCGATGTCGCACAAATTCCAAGTGTTCTGGCGATAAACGCAGTCCGCCACCGCGCCCCATGTTGCGGCGAGGTTCACGACCGCATGTTCCCTGGGCGCGCCGAGAATTCTCGTCACGCGCCCCTGCGTGCTGCCTGCCTCGAGAAATTGCAGGAGCAATCCGGAGTTGATCTCGGCGTCGCGGTCGATGCCGAGCATATCCTTGGTAAGGCAGATTTTCAGAAACGGCGCCGTCGTCGCGCGCCCGATACGGTCGTCGGAGAACGACGGGCGGGATTTTGAATCGCTCAATCCGGGCAGCAGCGACGCCCATTGTGTTGGCGACGGGAGATTGTTCCACGCCAGGATGACGGCTGCGCCGACAGCGAAAGCGGCGGCGGCGCCGGCAAGAGTTGGCAGTACGCTTCGCCGTTCGGCAGGGCGCTCAACTATCCGGGCGCGGATCTTTCCGAATTCGCTCATCGCTGGACGTAGGACTTGACGGCGACCCAGGCTCGCTCATTCGGGCAAGGGTCCGGAACGTCGGCATATTGCTGGAGCTTTGCCTTGATGGCCGCCGGGGCCGACCAGCCAAAATCGGATTTGGTCAGACGGCCGTCGCGGATATGTTTTTCCAGCGCGTTTGCAATCGCGCGGTTATTTTCGCCGTCCCAAAGATACTTGACGTTGCGGACCTCATTTTCGCCGTAGCGCGCGGCGGTCTCGAGCATGCCGTTCATCTTGTCATAGTATTTTCCAATGTAGTCGACGATATACGCGCGATTGTTCTTCTCGCAGACCGCGTTGCCTTGTGTCACCAGGTAGCAGTTGAGCGCAGCTGTCATTTCGACGGTGCGGGCGTAATCCTGTGGGGCGATGCGATTTTGACCCGCCGGCATTTTCGGCCGCGCCCAATCCTTTTCCGGGTTTTCCAGCGCGCCGTAGCAGGCCGGCCGTACCAGCGCTTCGCGCCAAGCGCCGAGCCGTGAGTTCGGCAGCCCGTAATCGGCGGCATTGCCGAACACGAAATAGTTGAGTGCCGTGGTGCCGGCGATGATTCCGACGACGACGAACAATCCTCGCGAGAAGAAGCTCATGGTCGCCCTCCATGATCGCCGCTTCACTAGATTGGAAGCTGTTTTCGAAAGGCTTAACCAAGCGCGAGCGCGTACCGGCTTGGTAACCAAAGGATCAATCGAGGACCGCTAAGTTTAATGAGTGGCGGTTTATCGGCAACGCGCGAGGCGGCTACGCCGCCTTCGTCCACAACTGCTTCGACGCCCTTTGCGCGCCTTCGGCGAGAGACGCGAGCTTCATCCACACGATCTTGGTGTCGACCTGCACGCGGCCGGCAAAGGTGCCGAAGCCGCAGTCGACGCCGGCGATCATATTCTCGCGCCCGACCACGGAAGCGAAATTCATGATGCGGTCGGCGACCACTTCCGGATGTTCCACCGTGTTGACGGTGGAATCGATCACGCCGGGAATGATGACCTTGCCGTCCGGCAGCCTGACGTCGCGCCAGATTTTCCATTCGTGCTCGTGGCGGCCGTTGGCGGCGGGGAACGACACCGCCTGCGGCTTGGCGGCGAGGATGATGTCGACGATGTCCTTGAGCTCCACGTCGGTGTGGCGCGGCGCCATGGTCGAGCCCCAGCACACGTGCATGCGCATGCGCTCGGCCGGCAGGTCGCGCACCGCGTGGTTAAGCGCGGCGACGTTGACGGTGATGATCTTGCGATAGTCGGCGAGCGGCAGGTTGAGATAGACTATGTGGCGGAGCATGGCGAGGTCGGGGCAGTCGAGTTGCAGGATAAGGCCGGCGTCGACGATCGCCTTGTACTCGCGCCGCATCACGTCGGCGAGCGCGTAAATGTATTCCTCATCGCTCTTGTAATAACGGTTCTTGAGATAGCGCGCGATCTGCCCGGGCGATGGCGAGGTCATGAAGATGTCCTCGGCTTTGGCGCCGGCGAGCGCGGTCTTGGCGGTGTCGATGTCGGCTTGCGCAGCCGGCCAGTCCTTCCAGTCGACCGGGCCGGAGCAGGCGGGGCGATGCTGGAACGGCGAGGCGAATTGCTTGAGCAGCAACGCCAGCTCGGGAAACTCCTCGTCGCCGGTGCCCATCGGCGGCGCGCTCTCGCCCTCGTAGCCGGTCAGCCGGTCGAGCACGTGTACGGTGTAGTCGGTGCGGCCCTGTTCGCCGTCGTTGATGATGTCGAGTCCGCACTCGATTTGCTTGCCGACGACATAGCCGACGGCTTCGCGCACGGCCGCTTGCAGTTCGGCGCGGCGGGCGCCCGGCCTCTTCTGTTCGGCCAGCAGCAGCTCGACGACTTTCGCGGTGCGCGGCAGGCTGCCGGTATGGGTGGTGAGAATGCGAGAGGTCGAGCGTTTCATGGGTTTCCTCGCTCATCCCCGCGCAAGCGGGGATCCAGAGCAAAAAGCTATAGCTTCATGACGGCCGCCCTGAATTCCCACGGGCGCGGGAAGGAGCGGACGGTGTCTAGAACCCTTTGACCACTTCTTTCACATGCTCGACGTTCGGCGGCGAGGCGAAGCAATGGCCGACAAGCTTGCGCCATTCCTGGAAATCGGCCGAGCCTCGGAAGTCGACGGTGTGATTCTCCAGCGTCTCCCATTGCACGAACAGCCGGTAGCGCTGCGGGTTTTCATGCGAACGTTGCAAGGTCATGCCGCTGCAGCCTCTGGCTCGCTTAAACAGCGGCCCGGCGCTTTTCACGCCGGCCTCGAAGTCGTTTTCCATGCCCGGCTTGACGTCGATCTGTGCGATTTCGAGGATCATGAAGAGGGACTTTCACGCTGAAGGGAAAGGAGACGCCGCATTATGAGCCCCGGCTTCGGGCGTGAAAAGGGTGGGCGCGATGGGCAGCGCTATGGATTTTGGGGATCGCGATCGTTGCCTGTTTTGCGGCCTATCGTACGCCGATGGCATGGATCAGGGACAGGCTTATGATCGTCAGCACGACGAGCGACAGGGTCACCGCTATGGTCACGCGCAGGCCCGCTTGAGCCACGACGCGGACGTCGACGCCAATGCCGAGTGCGGCCATGGAAATCGTCGTCAGGATTCCGGCAACCGTGGCGACCGGCTTGACCGCGACATTGGGGATCAAGCCGGTCGAGCGGGCCACGGCGACGATGAGGAAGCCGACGATAAACCAGGGCACGAATTCACGGAGCCCGGCTTTGTATTTCGCGCTGCGCTCTCCGCTTGCCGCGCCGGCGGGGCGCAGGCGAGCCCCCACCAGCGACAGGCCGAACACGACCGGTCCCAGCATCAGCACCCGCACGAGCTTGACGATGGTGCCGATCTGATTGCTCAGCGCGCCGATCGGCAGCGTCGCCGCCAGCACCTGTGGCACGGCATAGACGGTAAGGCCGGCCAGCACGCCGTATTGCGACAGCGAAAGTCGGAGAACGGGAACCAAAAGCGGCAAGGTCAGCACGACAATCACGCCGAGCACGGCGGTGAAAGCGATGGAGGAGGCGATCTCGCTACTGGTCGCGCCAATCACCGGGGCGACGGCGGCGATCGCCGAGTTGCCGCAAATCGAATTGCCGCAGGCCACCAGGACCGACAGACGCTTCGGTAGACGCAAAGCGCGGCAGATCGCGTAACTGGTGCCGATCGCGACGACGACCGTCGCGGCAATGCCGATCAACAACGCCGCGCCGAGCGCCAGCACAGCCGTGGCGCTGAGCGAGGCGCCGAGCAACACGACCGCGATCTCGAGCAGGAGTTTGGCGCTGAACTGAATGCCCTTTTCCCACAGAGGCCCGGGGGTCCAGACGGTGCGTATCGCCACGCCGAGCACGATCGCGAGCACGAGCGCCTCGAGATAGGCCTCGCTGACCCAATAAACTTCAACAACCTGGAGCAGCCAGGCGACGACCGTGATCGCGCAGCAGAGCAGGATTCCGGGAACTCGATCGGCAAGAAAGGAGAACATTCAACTCGCGGCTCGCGGCGGCTATCGCCCGCGCGATTCACGCGATGCGGTGGCCAACATTATGGGGTTAGCGAAGCGGGCGGCAATAGCAATCCGGACAACGCTGGCATGTTCGGACACCCAACGATTGCGGCCGCGTTCAAAATGCCCGCATGCGGCGCAGCGCCCAGTAGCTCGCGGCGCTGGCGATCGCCGCCACGCCGAACGCCATCCAGGTACCGCCGTCGGTGTTCTGCCAGGGCAGGTCCTTGGTGTTCATGCCGAAGAATCCGGTGACCAGCGTCGGCGGCAGCAGGCAGGCGGTGAGGATCGACAGCGTGAACAGGCGGCGGTTGGTGACTTCCGTCATCTTGGCCGCCATCTCGTCCAGCAACAGCCGCGCGCGCTCCTGCAGCGAGGCAACCTCGCTATCGATGGCGTCGAGCTTCTGCGCCAGCGCGCGCATCGCCTGCGCGACGGCGCCGTGATCGGCCGTTAAGCGCGGCTCGATGCGGTGGAACATGCCGCGCAGTTGCGCCAATTGCCGGTGCACGCGTACCGCCTGCAAGCGGATGCGGCCGATACGCGGGCGGTGGTCGGACGGTTCGTCGCCCATGACAAAGTCCTCGATGCCGTCGAGCTCGTTGCCGAGCCGCTCGGCCATGCGGCTGACGGCATCGGCGAACTGATCGATGACCGCGTCGAGCAGCGATACCGCGCTCGGGAAGCGCTTGCCGGCTTCGATGGCGCGGCGGTTGATCTCGACCGAATGCACCGGCGTGCGGCGCACGCTGATCAGCCATGCGCTCGCTCATCACGAAACGCAGGCGCACGATGGCGTCGGTGTGCTGCGAAATCTCCTGCTGCAGATCCGGCACCACGCCGACGATCTCGTGACCGAGCACGTCCAGGCGCAAATGCTCCTCGGCCCCGAGCAAGGTTTCGCGCGCAAGCTCCGACAGGTGCGCGTTCTGCGCGATCCAGGCGCGGCAGCGCGTGTCGGCGAGCGACAGATGCACCCAGGTCCAGCCGACAGGGTCGGCGAGCGCCCGCTCGACCGCATCAGCCGGGACGGGTGCGGCGCTGCCGTCGGGCTGGAAGTGATAGGCCCAGATAATGCCGGATTCCGGCGTGGCGTCGGCGGTGTCGGCGCGGCTTGTGGTCATGGCACGCATCCTCTCGCTCGCGTTCGGTCTGCGAGCGAGTGGGTGTGCCACACGTGACAGGACGATGACAGCGGCGGCTCGTGCGCATCCGCGCGCCGCTATTGGCCGGCTCCGCTTTGGATGTCGGCGGCTTGCGCCGCCTTACGCAGGCAGTCCGGGCACAGGCAATCCTCGATCTCGCCGGCGCTCGTCAGCGGCAGCCGGTAGGGCTCGGCGGCGCACCAGCAATCGCCGGCGCGGCCGCATTCGAACGCCTTGCCGCAGCGCGCGCAGGCGAGGCGGCGGGACGGCGGCGAGGGCGCGGTGTCTGTCATTTGTCACATTGCAGAACCGAATCGGCGCTATGGCAAGCCCCATGCCGACCGTCCCGCTCATCGATGCCATCGGCGTCACCGGCGCCGCGCTGACCACGCTGTGCTGGCTGCCGCAGGCGATGAAAGTCATCCGCGACAAGGACACCCGCGCGCTGTCGCTGATGGCGACGGCGGCGTTCACGCCGGCGTCGGGCTGCTGGCTGGTCTACGGCCTTGCCATCGGCGACTGGCCACTGATCGGCTCCGATGCGGTGACGCTGGCGCTGATGCTGCCGATCCTGGCGACCAAGTTGCGCTACGGATAGCGCCGCGCCCGATGGCTTTATCTCGACTCGACGTCGTCGAAGAAGCCGTGGACGGCGTCGTTGAAGATATTGGGCTGTTCGATATTCGAGATGTGACCGGCCTGCTCGATCTCGAGGAAACGTGCGTTCCTGATCATCGCTTGCATCTGGCGGCTGTTGTCCGGCGGGGCGCCATGGTCTTCGCTGCCGCAAACGACAAGCGCCGGAGCATTGATTTCATCCAGCCTGGGGCCGTAGTTCAGCCGCGCCAATGCGGCGGCGCAGCCGCAATAGCCATTGGCCGACGTGCGGCGGACCATGGCTTTCATCCGGGCGACCGCGGCTGGATTACGCTCGGTCAGTCCTGCACTCGACCAGCGAGACACGGTCGACTCGACGATGGCCTCGACACCGCCCTTGCGAACGGCATCGGCGCGCTGAAGCCAGGCCTCGGTGAACTCCGGTGTGGTGGTGTGCCGGGAATCGGCAATGACTGCGCTTTTCACGCGGGCCGGGTGGTCAATGAGCATCCCGAGCGTGATCATGCCGCCCATCGACAGGCCGGCGAAGTGGGTCTGATCGACGCCGACCGCATCCAAAATGCCGACGGCGTCGGCAACGAGCATATCAAGCGTGTAGTCGCCTGCCGGCGCCGCCAATTCTCCGTGGCCGCGCGCGTCGTATCGCAGGACGCGATAACGGTCGCTGAGCGCTTCGGTGAGTTCGTCCCACATCGACATGTCCGTCGCCAGACCATGGCTCAGCGTGACCCAGGGACCGCGATCCCCGTCGGTCCGGCAATTGAACACAGATCCGTTGGCTTTTATTTTCATGGGGGAAACCGATGTCAGAAGTTGACGGTGACAGGCGTGAATATCCACAAAAGCGCCGATCGATGAGGGTGCACTCTCGAAAGCTAACTTACTGCGGCTCGCCGCCGCCGACATAGCCGCCGATCTTCCAGCCGCCGTCGTCCTTGACGTAGCAGATCTGGTCGTTGCCGATCGGCGCGATGGAATCGACCGAGACGTAGCCGATTTTGCCGTTCGACGTGGCGATGCGCAGCCAGGACGGCGGGGTCGACGCGGTCTCCGGCATCATGCGCACGAAATAAAGCCCGAGCTTCTCGATCACCGGCGCGCTCGACTGCGGCGCCGCATGTGCGACGATCTCGGTCGACACCGGATAGCCCCATTCCGTCAGGTCACTGCCGGTTGTGACGAGCAGATCGGCGAACGCCTTGCGGTCGTAGGCCGGCTCGGCCGGAGCGCAGAGGGCGCCGGCGATGCCCGGCGGCGGCGAAGCGGTCGGATCCTCGGTGGTGCTCGCCAGCAGTTCCCAGCCGGCGCCTTCTTTGTTGTTGAGGCCAAGGGCTGCCGCCAGCACGTCGAAGCCGGCCTTGCGCTTGTTGGCGATGACGCGGTTGTCGCGCTGCCAGAAGAAACCGCGCGCCACCACCAGCTTCGTCAGGGCGGCGCGGTCCTTGCGCTGGGCGGCCTCGCCAACCTGCTTGCGCATGGCGTCGAAACCGTTATCGGCGACCGGCTGCGGCAGCGCGATCGCGACCGGCTTGTAGGGGGCAGGCGGCGGCGCGCGGGTCTGCGCCGCGGCCGCGATCGTCAGCACTGCGGCGATGGCCGCGATGAACGCAGGGGAACGCATGGCCCGCCGACGTTACCATAGCGGCGGACGAAAAAATGCGGTCCCGGGAGAGCAGGGTCAGCCGCTCGGGACCGCGAAAAAGGGGATTTACTCGAACTCAACAAGCGACAGAAGCATTGTAAGATTAGCCCAAGCCTGTGACGCGGCCATGACGCCTGCATGGCCGCGGCGCACTGTTATTTTGTTTCCATTCCTGAGGACTCCATGCCCGCACTCTCGCCCTACCTGCTGCCGGTTCTGATGCTGATCGGCTCCAATGTGTTCATGACCACCGCCTGGTACTGGCACCTGCGCTTCAAGGAGGTGCCGCTGTTCAGCGTCATCCTCATCAGCTGGGGGCTGGCCTTTGTCGAATATTGCCTAGCGGTACCGGCCAATCGCTACGGCAGCGCGGTTTATAATCCGGCGCAGCTCAAAACCATGCAGGAGGTCATCACGCTCCTGGTGTTCGCGGTCTTTTCCATAGTCTACCTCAAGGATCCGTTGACCTGGAGCCAGGGCTTCGGCTTCGCACTGATCGCGGCCGGCGCGTTTTTCGTATTTCACAAGTGGTAGCTTCGTCATGCCCGGCCTTGTGCCGGGCATCCACGTCTTTCATTCAGCAAAGCAAGGCGTGGATGGCCGGGACAAGCCCGGCCATGACGACAAATTCTATCTCGCCGGCGCCACGCGCAGAATACGGCCGGCGGAATTGTCGGTGAGCAGATAGAGCGCGCCGTCCGGTCCCTGCCACACGTCGCGGATGCGCTCATGCAGGCCTTGCAGCAGGCGCTCTTCCTTCACCGCTTTGTCGCCCTTGAGTTCGAGCCGCGACAGCAGCTCGAATTTGAGCGCGCCGTTGATCAGGCTGCCTTTCCAGGGCGGCAATAGGTCGCCGGTGTAGAACGCCATGCCGGACGGCGCGATCGACGGCGTCCAATGCCAGATCGGATCGGTGATGCCGGGCGCGCGCTGCTTGCCGGTGCCGACCGGCGAGCCGTCGTAATTGACGCCGTAGCTGACCACCGGCCAGCCGTAATTCTTGCCCTTCTCGATGATGTTGATCTCGTCGCCGCCTTTTGGACCGTGTTCCTGCTCCCACAGCTTGCCGTCGACCGGATTGAAGGCGAGGCCTTCCGCATTGCGCAGGCCATAGGCCCAGATTTCCGGCAGCGCGCCTTGTTTACCGACGAAAGGATTGTCGGGCGGCACGCTGCCGTCCGGGCGGATGCGCACGATCTTGCCGATGTGGTTGTCGAGCGTCTGCGCCATTGCGGCGGCCGAAAAATGATCGCCGAGGGTGACGAACAGATTGCCGTCGTCCGCTTGCACCATGCGGCAGCCGATGTTGAGGCCGCTCGAGGCGGGGCCTTGCTGGTGGAAGATCACCTGCACCGCCACCAGGCGGGGGCTTCTGCCATTCTCCTGCAACTGCCCATGCGCGACCGCGATGCGGCCGCCGCCGCCATCGGCGCGCTCGGCGTAGCAGAAATAAATGGTGCGAGTTTTTTCGAAATCGCGGCCGAGGATCACATCCATCAATCCGGCCTGACTTTGTGCGAAGACTTCCGGCACGCCGGCAAGCGGCGGCGACAACTCACCGCTTCGGGTAACGATGCGCATGCGGCCGGGCCGCTCGGTCACCAGCATGCGGCCGTCGGGAAGGAAGGCGAGCGACCAGGGATGCATCAGTCCGCCGGCCACGGTTTCGGCTTTGAGGTCGCCGGCGGAAGAGGGAAAAACTTGGGCCACCGCTTGCGGCGGTGCGGATAGCATCAAGGCCGCCAACAGCAGAAGAAAGCGCATGCCCGTTTCCCTCGGTCCCGCACCAACTATGCGGGATTGCTGAGGGTTCCGACAGCCCTTGGTGGATTAGTGCTTTTTCGGCTTGTGGGTCGGCAGCGTGAACACGGTCAGGCCGCCCATGGCGAGGAACACCAGGCCGAGCACCAGCGCGACACCGAACAGGCTGCCTTCATTGCCGACGACATCGGTGGTGACATCGGCGCGCGCGATGCCCACCGACACCACGGTGGCGGCGACAATGGTGGATAACGCCAGTCCGATGATCGCGACCAGTTCGGCGAACGCGGCGGTGCGGCGTTCGGCGCCGAGCGGGCGATCGGACGGAGCCTTGAAACCGGTGCTTTTGATGGGCGTAGGCATCGTCGACCTGTAACGAATCACTCGTCCAATTGTTCCATCTATGGATCGGGATGCCGGCGGCCGTTCGGCCCCATTGCGGCAAAGGCCGTTAGGAACTGTGGTGTTTTCATGATTATAGTGAACAAAAGGTAAATTCGCGCTCACTCGGCCGCGCTGAGCTTTTGCGGTTGCCACTCCATGGTGACATGGCCGGGCTCCGCCGCTACGCGGTCGAGCCATCGGCGGGTGGCCGGGAAACGCGCGAGATCGTAGTCGCACTGGTTGGCGACGTGGGTGTAGGCGTAGAGCGCGATGTCGGCGATGGTGAAACGGCCGGCAGCGAAAAACTCGTGCTTGGCCAGATGCATCTCCATGACGCCGAGCGCGCGATAGCCGTTTTCCATCCAGTCCTCGAGCGCGTGCCGCTGCAATTCGCGCCCGCCCTTGATCAGCGCCAGCCAGAAATAGGCGGCGCCGATATTCGGCTCCAGGCTGTGTTGCTCGAAGAACATCCATTGCAGCGCTTCGGCGCGTTCGATGCGGTCTTCTGGCGCCAGCGTGGTGCCGCCGGCGACGTACCAGAGAATGGCGTTCGATTCGGCGAGATAGCGGTTGGGCGCGACTTCCAAGAGCGGAATTTGCCCGTTCGGATTCTTGGCGAGGAATTCGGGCGTGTGGCTGGCGCCCTGCAGGATGTCAATTTCGACGAGATCGAACGGAATGCCGAGCCGGGCCAGCGCCAGGCGGACCTTATAGCTGTTGCCGGAACGCTGATCCGAATAGAGCATGTACATCTTTAGCTGCCCCGAAGCGCTCCGCGCGCCCCGCAACCATAGAGCAAGCGAAGTCCGGCAATTCAATGACGCTGACGCAACGTCGACGTGCGCGCCGTTACAAATTTATGACGCAGCGCGGCATGTATTGTTTGCGGCGCACGCGATTACTAAAATTTTATTCCGCCGCCACCCGGTGAGCGCGGGCATATTCCAGCAAAGCATCGTCGTCGACCGGCGCGATCGGGGTGAAATCGCGATGCGCGATGAATTCCGGTCGCGTGAATTTGGTGATGTGGTTCGAGCAGGCGCACAGCGTCAGGTAGACGATCTTGCGCGGGTAGGGCGTGATGTTGGGCGGCGAGGCGTGCACCAGGTTGCCGTGAAACATCAGCACCGAGCCGGCCTTGCCGGTGGGCGCCACGATGCCGGCGCCGTCGGCGGTTTCCGCATCGGCGGCGAGCCGTGTCACGGTCTCCTTGTCGAGCGTCCACAACGGATAGGACGTGGTGAGTTTGTCGTGGCCGGCGGCGAAGACGCCCTGCTTGTGGCTTTTTGGAATCAGCAGCAGTGGACCGTTGATCGGCATCACTTCGTCGAGGAACACGGCGATGTTCATGGCGCGCGCATCCGGCATGCCGTCGTCGCGTTGCCAGGTGCCGTAGTCCTGGTGCCACTGCCAGACGTCGCCTTCGAAGGCGGCCTTGGCATTGAGCTTGAACTGATGGACGTAGACGTCCTCGCCGAACAATTGCCGCAGCGGTTCGACCAGGCGAGGGTGCCGGGCCAGGAGCCCGAACACCTCGCTGAAGGTGTGCGCGGCGAACGCGGTGCGCGCCGCGCCGGTCTTCTCGCGCCAGACTTCCGGGCGGTCGAGCTTGAGGATGTTCTCGGCTTCGATGCGCAAGAGCGCGATCTCTTCCTCGGCGAAGCAATTGGGGAAAAAGACGTAGCCCTGCTCGTCGAAGGCGCGAAGCTGTTCGGCGTTGAGCTGCATGAGCGGCGCTCCCTGGTACGGTGGCGGCCGTTTGAGTCGGCTCTTGCGCTCTATTTTAGGGCACGCGCCGCCAAATTCCAGAGTCGCGGAGCGTGACATTCATTTTTGGCGCGGCGCAGCATAAAAATCATCGCCAGCAACATCATTGGAACTGCTAGCGGAATAAGCGTTGCTTGTGGAATCGAGCGGGCGGCGAGCGGAACTATCCACAGCACCGCAAGATTTGATTTCTCGCAAGTACCGGAACCGCGGGCAATATGATCGGCCGAGAGGTAAGCGATTGCCGCGTCGAAAATCAGTGGCTGCCGTTGTCCGACATTTGATTCTATCTTCCGATTCTATCATCGCGCATTTTCCCGAAGCCAGCGCGGAACGCTAACGGGAGGTCGCGAGGTCGGGAACCATGTCCAGCGCGGTGCGCGGCTGCACGCTCAGCCGGCTGACCATAGCGCGGGCGGCGACTAGCGCGAAGAAAGCGATCACGATGCCGGCGAACATGTCGGTAAAATAGTGGGAGCCGTCGACCGGGATCGACAGCATCATCAGCGCGTTCAATCCTAGACCGATCCAGCGCAGCACCGGCAACGACCACATCGCGGCAACGAGAATGAGAGCCATTGCGGCATGCAAGCTCGGGAAGGTAATGATGCCCTCGGCGCCGGTAGCCATCAGCAGGCGGAAGCTGCCGTCCCGCAGGCCGAGGAAGACGGGCCAACTCGATGCGCTCGGTGGGAGTTGCGCGGACGCGGAGCCCTTCAGCCCGTGCAGCAGCCAGACGCCTTCCGCCGGCCATAGCGCCGAGATTGCAATCGTCATCAGCGCGGCGAAGATGAAGGCGAGCACGAACACACGCAGGCCGTCGAAACGTTCGGCCATTGCCAGGGCGAGTACGACCACCAAGACCTGTGGCATCAGGCTCAAGTAGACATGACGTAGCACGAATGAGGCGGAGGCGTGGACTTTGAGCCAGTCCAGCAGTCCGAACCAGTCGAGCCCGAGCGCTTTATCGGCGGTCTCGAACCAATGGTCATAGAGCGGAAAATTGAAGCTGGCGGCGAGATAAGACAACGGCGCGCCGACCGCGGAGAAGGCAACGATCTGCGCCGTCGCGCCGAGCGCTGAGGCGAGCCGCTGGTCCGGACGCCGCGCCTGGTAGAATGTTTGGCCGGCTGCGAAGACGCCGGTGGCCGTAGCCGGCATCCAGAACGAACGCCACAGCAGGTGGAAATCGGACAGCGCGGTGGCGGCGAGCACGGCGATGGCGACCGCCGCGATCATCGCCCAGATGATGCCGTCCAGTTGATTCAATCCCGCCGGTTGGGAATTCATGGGCAACCGTTAGCATCCCCCGGGTTGCTCGCGGGTTAACCCGGTACCGAAAATGCCGGTATCCCCCAGGGGTCCCAAGCGTTAGCGATCAATAGCGGAAGGTGATGGCTGCTATCGATTTTCTTCAACAAAGGGCCTCTTGCTGGACTCGCCCCCCGGCATTACGACAGGTGCCGCAGCGACCGGCATGGCATGATTTGGAGACTTTCGATGGCCTTCCTCGCGGACCAGCTCAAGCGCGTCAAACCGTCGGCGACCATCGCCGTCACCGACAAGGCGCGCGCGCTCAAAGCGGCGGGCCGCAACGTCATCGGTCTGGGCGCCGGCGAACCCGACTTCGACACCCCCGACAACATCAAGGAAGCGGCGATTAAGGCGATCCGCGACGGCAGGGCGGCCAAGTACACCAATGTGGACGGCATCGCCGAGCTGAAGGACGCCATCGTCAAGAAGTTCAAGCGCGAGAACGGCCTCGACTACAAGGCCTCGCAGATCACGGTCGGCACCGGCGGCAAGCAGGTGCTGTACAACGCGTTCATCGCGACGCTCAATCCGGGCGACGAGGTGATCTTCGCCGCGCCCTATTGGGTGAGCTATTTCGACATGGTGCTGCTCGCTGGCGGCGAGCCGGTGGCGGTCGAGACCTCGATGGCGAGCGGCTTCAAGCTGACGGCGGCGCAGCTCGAGCGCGCCATCACGCCGAAGACCAAATGGGTGCTGCTCAACTCGCCGTCGAACCCGTCGGGCGCCGCCTATACGCGCGCCGAACTGAAGGCGCTCACCGACGTGCTGGTGAAGCACCCGGACGTGCACGTCATGACCGACGACATGTACGAGCATCTCGTCTACGACGACTTCAAGTTCACTACGCCGGCGCAGATCGAGCCGGCGCTTTATCCGCGCACGCTCACCATTAACGGCTGCTCCAAGGCCTATTGCATGACCGGCTGGCGCATCGGCTATGCCGGCGGGCCGGAGCCGTTGATCAAGGCGATGGCGATGGTGCAGTCGCAATCGACCTCGAACCCGGCGGCGGTGTCGCAATGGGCGGCGGTGGAAGCGCTGACCGGGCCGCAGGATTTCATCGCCAAGCACAACAAGATCTTCAAGGAGCGGCGCGACCTCATCGTGTCGATGCTCAACCAGGCCAATGGCCTCAAATGCCCGACGCCGGAAGGCGCGTTTTACGTCTATCCGTCCTGTGCCGGCACCATGGGTAAGACCGCGCCGAACGGCAAGAAGCTCGCAAGCGACGAGGACTTCGTCACCGAATTGCTGGAAGCCGAAGGCGTCGCGGTGGTGCAGGGCACGGCCTTCGGGGTTGGTCCTGCGTTCCGCATTTCCTATGCGACCAAAACCGAGGATTTGGAAGAAGCCGGCCGGCGCATTCAGCGCTTCTGCGGGAATTTGAAATAGCTGCAGGTCGCCGCGACAAAGGTGTGACGGGCCTACCGCATGAGCCAGCCGCGCTTTTGACTTCGCCTTCGGTTCCGCTCACAATTGCGCCAGCAGGGCACAATCACAGAGGGGGGATGCATGCATCGCATTTTCTTAAGCTTAGGCATTTTGGCATTTGGCTTCGTTATGATGATCGGCGGTGCCAACGCGCAAGATCGAATTAAAGCCGGCACGCTGGTGTGCGATGTGTCCGGCGGCCTCGGCATGATCATCGGCTCGAAGAAGGGCGTACAGTGCCTGTTCAATCCGACTCTGGCCGCCCCGGCCGAGGCTTATATCGGCAACATCACAAAGTTGGGCCTCGATATCGGCGCAACGACGGCGGGTCAGATGGTGTGGGCGGTCTACGCGCCGTCGTCTTACGGCCCCGGCGCGCTCGCCGGCGTCTACACTGGTGCGACGGCTGAAGCGACAATTGCGGTGGGTCTTGGCGGCAACGCCCTGGTCGGCGGCTCCAACCGCACGGTCGCGCTGCAGCCTCTGTCGGTGACCGGCCAGACCGGTCTCAACCTCGCGGCGGGCGTCGCCTCGCTCGAATTGCACGCGGTGCACTGAGCGAAATCATCGCGACGGTTTCGACGGCCGCCTGCGGGCGGCCGTTTCGATTCATGCGCCATCGCTCTTGCCAGCCGCGCACACTACTGCGACGATGCTGTGACAGGGCCGGGATATTGGTCCGACCTCCCGGCCGGTAAGGGAGGTATTTATGGGACAGGATGCCACGGGTCCCAATGTCATAAAAAATAAGGGTCCACGGTGCATCGCACTGGTGGGCCCGTTCCAAAGCGGCAAGACGACCCTGTTGGAAGCGATTCTCGCGCGCACCGGAGCGGTGCAGCGGCAAGGCTCGGTGGACGCGGGTACCACCGTCGGCGACGCCAGCAAGGAAGCCCGCAGTCACAAGATGAGCGTCGAGGCTTCGGTCGCCACCACCACGTTCATGGGCGACAGCTACACATTCATCGATTGCCCTGGTTCGGTCGAATTCATTCACGACATGCGCAGCGTTCTGCCGGCAGTCGACGCCGCGGTCGTGGTCTGCGAGGCCGACGAAAAGAAAGTCCCGCAGCTGCAATTGATCCTGCGCGAACTTGAAGACCAGAACATTCCGCACTTCCTGTTCCTCAACAAGATCGACAAGGCGGACAAGCGCGTGCGCGAGACGCTCAAGCTGCTGCAGCCGGCCTCGCGCGTGCCGCTGCTGTTGCGCCAGATCCCGATCTGGAACGGCGATCTCATCGCCGGTTTTGTCGATCTCGCGCTCGAGCGCGCCCATGTCTACAAGGAGCACGCGCCGTCCGAGGTGATCGAACTGAAAGGCGAGGACGCCGAGCGCGAGAAGGAAGCGCGCTTCACCATGCTGGAGACGCTGGCCGACCACGATGACGAGTTAATGGAGCAATTGCTCGAGGATATCCAGCCGCCGCGCGACAAGGTGTTCGACGATCTCGCCAAGGAACTGCGCGATCGCCTCGTGGTTCCGGTTCTGCTTGGCGTTGCGACCCGCAGTAACGGCGTGCTGCGCCTGCTCAAGGCGTTGCGGCATGAAGCGCCCGGCGTTGCCGAGACTGTCGCGCGCCTTGGCGCCGAGGTCGGCGACGACCCACTGGCACTGGTGCTCAAGACCTACCACACGACCCACGGCGGCAAGATGTCTGTCGCGCGCCTGCTGGCGGGGCAAGCCGGCGACGGCACCACGTTCAATACGCCGGACGGCGAGGCTGGCCGCGTCTCCGGCGTGTTCAAGGTCATGGGCCAGCACTTCGAAAAGCGCGGACAGGCCATCGCCGGCGACACCGTCGCCTTCGGCAAGCTCGATCACGCCAAGACCGGCGACACGCTGTCCGCCGGCAAGCAGGTGCACGCGGCGCTGGTCGACGTCAAACCCTATGCGCCGGTGCTGGCGTTGGCGGTGCAGGCCAAGGAGCGCAAGGACGACGTCAAGCTCGGCGCCGCCTTCACAAAGCTGACCGAAGAAGACCCTTCGCTCAGCGTCGTGCATAACGCCGAGAACCACGAGGTGGTGATCTGGGGCCAGGGGGAAATGCATCTGCGCGTCGCCGCCGAGCGGCTCGGCGACCGTTACGCGGTGCCGGTTTCGACGCGGCCGCCGACGGTCGGCTACAAAGAGACCATCCGTAAGCCGGTCACCGTGCGCGGGCGGCACAAGAAACAGTCCGGCGGCCATGGCCAGTTCGGCGACACCATGCTGGAGATCAAGCCGCTGCCGCGCGGCTCCGGCTTCAAGTTCGAGGACCGCATCACAGGCGGCGTGGTGCCGCGCAATTACATCCCGGCGGTGGAGGAGGGCGTGCTGGACGGACTCAAGCACGGTCCGCTCGGCTTCCCGGTGGTCGATATCCAAGTGGCGCTGATCGACGGCTCCTACCACACGGTGGATTCCTCCGACATGGCGTTCCGCATTGCCGGCCGCGTCGGCATGGCCGAAGGCCTGCCGCAATGTCAGCCGGTGCTGTTGGAGCCGATCTATCTGGTCGAGATTGTCTGCCCGACCGACGCCACCGCCAAGATGAACGCCATCCTGGCGGGACGGCGCGGCCACATTCTCGGCTTCGATACGCGCGAGGGCTGGCCGGGCTGGGACACGGTGCGCGCGCAGATGGCGGAAGCCGAGATCGGCGATCTCATCATCGAGGTGCGCTCGGCCACCGCCGGCGTCGGCTCGTTCGCCTTCAAGTTCGACCACATGGCCGAGCTGACGGGACGCACCGCCGACCAGATCATCGCGGCGAGAAGGGCGGCGGAGTAGAACGGCTCCCGCAGGCGTGATTTGCCTGTGAGGCTGGGGCTGCCGTACCTCTGGACGCCGACGATTCCGGAGGGAAAGGCCGCATGAACATCATTCATCGCCGCGGGTGGGATATGCCCGATCGCGAGGCGACACCTGAGCATTTGTTCTTCAACCGCCGGGCGTTTCTGGCGGGCGGGGCGAGCGCCCTGGCGCTGGCGCCCCGCATCGCCGCCGCACAGCGAGTCACCGATCTCGCCACGTTGCCTGACCCGACCGCCGACCTTTATCCGGCCAAGCGCAACGAGAAATATGTGCTCGACCGCCCGATCACCGACGAGAAGATCAACGACCACTACAATAATTTCTACGAATTCAACTCGTCGAAGGAAGTCTCCGAACAGGCGCAGTTGCTGCCGATCCGGCCGTGGACGGTCAAGATTGACGGCCTGGTGGAAAAGCCCTTCGAGATCGGCATCGACGATCTGATCCGCAAGATGACGCTGGAGGAGCGCACCTACCGCCACCGCTGCGTCGAGGCCTGGAGCATGGCGATCGCCTGGACCGGGTTCCCGCTGGCCAAGCTGGTCGCGCTCGCCAAGCCGCTCGGCTCGGCGAAATATGTGCGCATGGAGACCTTCATGAACCCGAAGGTGGCGCCGGGCGAGCGGATGACCTGGTTCCCCTGGCCATACATCGAAGGCCTGACGATGGCGGAGGCGACCAACGATCTCGCCTTCATCGCCACCGGCGCCTACGGCCATCCGATGAGCAAGCAGCACGGCGCGCCGCTGCGGCTGGCGGTGCCATGGAAGTACGGTTTCAAGTCGATCAAGTCGATCGTGCGCTTTTCCTTCGTCGAAGACCGGCCGAAAGGTTATTGGGAGGCGCTGCAGGCGTCCGAATACGGCTTCTGGGCCAACGTCAATCCGGCCGTGCCGCATCCGCGCTGGAGCCAGGCGAGCGAGGAAGTGATCGGCACCGGCGAGCGGCGGCCGACGCTGCTGTTCAACGGCTATGGCGAGTACGTCGCCGGCCTCTACAAAGGCCTGGAAAAGGAGCGGCTGTGGGCGTGAATGGTATCGCGGTTCGGACACGCGATTTTGAGGAACGGTTCCTGCCGGATTGAGTTAAGCTAGCTCATTCGTGGCTCGTTGGGACGACCGGAGCCGGCGAAGGCTTCTTTGTCATCTTAGCGCGTGCCGCGTCCACCTGAACCCCGGGTTTCAGGAGGCCATCATGGCGCATTCGCATATCCTGCTCGGCGCTGGCGTCAGTCCGGCGCGACCGTCCATTCGGCGTATCGGCTTTGCCGATCTCAAAGACGCACTGGCCAAAGGCGTCGACGATTTCATGGCGATGCCGACTCACGCCATGTTCCTGTGCGCGATCTATCCGATCATCGGCTTGCTGCTGGCCCGGCTGGCGTTCGGCTACTCGATCTTGCCGCTGCTCTATCCTCTGGCGACCAGCTTCGCTCTGATCGGGCCGTTGGCGGCGCTCGGGCTCTACGAGCTGAGTCGTCGCCGCGAAGCCGGATTGCCGGGAGAGGCGACGCACGCCTTCGACGTGTTGCGGTCGTCGTCGATCGGGGCCATTGCCGCGCTCGGCATTTTGCTGCTGCTGATTGTCGGCGTCTGGCTGGCGATCGCCAACGCGATCTACATCGCCGACTTCGGATACGCGCCACCGACGTCGCTCGCCCAATTTATCCATGACGTCCTGACCACGCGTCCCGGCTGGAATCTGATTATCGTCGGCAATGGCGTCGGCTTCTGCTTTGCCGTTGTCGTGCTGACGATCAGCGTGGTGTCGTTCCCGCTGCTGCTTGACCGCGACGTCGGCGCCGCGGTTGCGCTGCTGACGTCGATCCGGGCGGTTGCGGAAAATCCGCTGATCATGGCGACGTGGGGCCTGATCGTCGCGGTGCTGCTGACGCTTGGTTCGCTGCCGTTTTTCCTCGGGTTGACGGTGGTGCTGCCGGTGCTCGGCCATGCGACTTGGCATCTCTACCGCAAGGTGGTCGAGCCGGAGGCCAGTCCACGGCCGGACTTCCGCAGCGAGCCGCCACGGCACTCCGCGGTCGATTTCCCGGCCAATCTTTTCCCCTGGATCCACTAGCGATGAGGGAAGGGGCCCGCGTAGCGCCCCTTCCGCCGTGTCCGGATAATTCCTATCTCGCAGGAAACACCAGGGAGGGTTTCTTGCGCGCATTTGTTGTGTTGCTCGTCGCCGGTTTCACGGCGCTGAATGCGCTGCCGGCCGCCGCGGCCGAACAGCCGGACCTCATCTTCAAACGCTCGACGGTGTTCAAGTGGCTGACGCCGAACGACAAGCTTGCCACCTATGGGCTGGACGACCCGGAAGTCGATGGCGTCGCCTGTCATTTCACCGTGCCCGAGCGCGGCGGCCTCAAGGGCTGGATCGGCGTCGCCGAGGAGGTGTCCGACATCTCGCTCGCCTGCCGGCAGATCGGGCCGATCCATTTCAAGGCCAAATTCGAGCAGGGTGATGATGTTTTCCGCAAGCGCCGCTCGTTGTTATTCAAGAAGATGCAGATCGTGCGCGGCTGCGATACCAAGCGCAACGTGTTGGTCTACGTGGTCTATAGCGACAAACTGATCGAAGGCTCACCGAAGAATTCCACGTCCACCGTGCCGATTCAGCCCTGGGGCAGCGACGCCGCCGTGCCAAAATGCGCGGACTGGGTGGAAAAATAATCCGTCGGGTTCGATCCGACGTCATCAAAAAGGGGTATGATGGTACGGGGCAAAAGGAGATTGTCATGTCCGTCAATCAACCCAATATCGCGGGAATTCAACGCGCGGTCGCCAATGCGCTGCATCAACATTGGAAACTTTATCTCGCCGAAGGCATCGCGCTGGTCATCCTCGGTTTTGTCGCCATCCTGGTGCCGCCGATCGCCACGCTGGCGGTGACCATCGTGTTGGGCTGGTTATTCTTGCTTAGCGGCGTCTTCGGGCTGTTCACGACCTTCATGATGCGTCACGCGCCCGGCTTCTGGTGGTCGCTGATCTCTGCGGTGCTCGGCATCGTGGTCGGCCTGCTGTTGCTGGCGCGGCCGATCTCAGGCGCGTTCTCGCTCACCCTCGTGCTGGTCGTCTTCTTCGTGATGGAGGGCGTCGCCTCGATCATGTTCGCGCTCGATCACCGGCGCGAACTGTCCGGTCAATGGGGCTGGATGCTGGTCAGCGGCATCGTCGACCTGGTGCTGGCCACGCTCGTCTTCGTCGGGCTGCCGAGCACGGCGGCATGGGCGATCGGGCTCTTGGTCGGCATCAATATGGTGTTCGGCGGCTCGGCGCTGATTGCCATGGCGTTGCACGCGCGCAAGGCGGCGTCGTAATCCACCCGCTCATTCCCGCGCAAGCGGGAATCCAGTTCTTAGCGAGCATCAGAAAATTGCTGCCGGGGTCGGAAATTGGAGCGAGATATGCCGCCGTTTATCCCGACCGATCAAGCCGATATCGACAATGCTGATATCGAGGAGGTCGAGAGCAAGATCGTCAAGGCGATGCACGAGCACTGGCGGCTTTATCTGGGCGAAGGCGCCGGCTTGCTGATCCTCGGGCTGATCGCCGTTGCCGTGCCGCCGCTGACGACGCTGGCCGAGTCGATTTTGTTCGGCTGGCTGTTCATGGTCAGCGGCGTCATCGGGCTGTTCACGACATTCTGGATGCATGGTGTGCCCGGCTTCAGGTGGTCATTGGCCTCGGCGGTCCTCGCCATTCTGGCCGCCATTTGGCTCTTGGCCAAGCCGATCGCCGGCCCACTGACGCTGACCGCCGTCCTTATCCTATTCTTTCTGATCGAGGGCATTTCTTCCATCTTGTTCGCCTTCGACCACAGGCGCGAGCTGTCGGGCCAATGGGAGTTCATGCTGTTGAGCGGCCTGGTCGATCTGGTGCTGTGCGTGATGATTGCCACCGGGCTGCCGAGCACGGCGGTCTGGGCGCTCGGGCTTCTGGTTGGCGTCAATATGGTGTTCGGCGGCCTTGCGCTGATCGCGATGGCGCTGCATGCAAGGGGCGAAGCGCAAGGTTTACTCGCTGCCTAGACGCTCCGCGAGCCGCCGGTCGTAGTCGAGCACGGCTTGCAGCAGCACTTGCGCGCCGGCCGCGCATTGCTCCTTGGATGAATATTCCGCCTCGTTGTGGCTGATGCCGTCCTTGCACGGCACGAAGATCATCGCCGCCGGCGCGACGCGCGACACGAAGGCGGCGTCGTGGCCGGCGCGCGAGATCATGTCGCGCGCGGTGTAGCCGGAAATCGCCGCCGCGGCGCGAACGGCGGCGACGCAGCCGGCGATCGAATTGCACCGCCGGCTCGGCGGAAATCGTTTTGATCGCAATTTCAAGTCCGAGCTCGCCGCGATGCCGCGGGCCTGCGCGGCAATCTCCTGTTCCATGCGCTCGATCACCGCGGCGTCGGGATCGCGCAGGTCCATGGTGAGAAAGATCTCGCCAGGCACCACGTTGGGCGATCCGGGCTTTACTTCAAGAACGCCGACTGTGCCGACCGCGGAGGGAAACTGCTGCGCGGTGCGGTTGACCGCCTCGACCACGCGCGCAGCGCCTAAGAGCGCATCATGCCGGCGCGGCATCGGCGTCGTGCCGGCATGGGTTTCCTGGCCGACGATCGTCATTTCGTACCAGCGCATCGCCTGCACGCCGGTGACGATGCCGATGTCCTTGCCCTCGGCCTCGAGATAGGGACCTTGCTCGATGTGCAGTTCGAAAAAAGCCGACAGCTTGCGGTCGCCGCAACGCTGCGGGCCGCGATAGCCGATCTTGTCGAGCGCGTTGCCGAAGGTCTCGCCGCTGCGGTCGGCGCGGGCGCAAGCCCAGTCGCGGCTGTAGACCCCGGCGAACACGCCGGAGGCGATCATCGGCGGTGCGAAGCGGGCGCCTTCCTCATTGGTCCAATTGATGACTTCGACGGGGGCGAAAGTTTCGTAACCGGCGCGATGCAACGTGCGCAAAGCCTCAAGCGCGGCGAGCACGCCGAGCGCACCATCGAACCTGCCGCCGGTCGGCTGCGTGTCGAGATGGCTCCCCATGGCAATCGGCGGAATATCGGCACGCTGGCCTTCGCGCCGCGCGGACATGTTGCCCATGTCGTCGACGGTGAGCGCGCAGCCGAGCGCCTGCGCTTGCGCCTTGAACCAGTCGCGCACCTCGCGGTCGATCTCGGTCAGCGTCAGCCGGCAAATGCCGCCTTTCGCCGTCGCGCCGATCTTGGCGGTCAGCATCAGGTCGTCCCACAGCCGCTCAGGGTCGATGCTTAGGTTTTTGATCTGGCGATCAACCATCGACGATCGCCACCGCGCGCGTCCAGCCGGCGGAACCGCCGCGTACTTTGACCGGAAAGCAGCTCACCAGGAAGCCGGTCGGCGGCAGGCCTTCGAGATTGTGCAGCTTTTCGATATGGCAGTAGCCTATTTCGCGCCCGGCGCGGTGGCCTTCCCAGATCAGCTTGGGATCGTGGGTCTCCGCATATTTTTTCATGGTGTAGACGAAGGGCGCGTCCCAGCTCCAGCCATCGGTGCCGGTGACACGCACGCCGCGCTCAAGTAGATAAAGCGTGGCCTCGCGGCCCATGCCGCAACCCTTGGCGACGTAGTCGGGGTGGCCATAAGCCTCGCCCGCGCTGGTGTTCACGATCACGATTTCAAGCGGCGACAGGGAGTGGCCGATGCGCTTGAGTTCGGCCTCGACATCCGCAGCAGTCGCCACGTAGCCGTCGGGAAACTTGCGGAAGTCGAGCTTCACGCCGGGCTGCAGACACCAGTCCAGCGGTATCTCGTCGATGGTGTGGGCGCGCTTGCCGTGATCCATGGTTGAGGCGAAGTGGTAAGGCGCGTCCAAATGGGTGGTGCAATGCGTCGACAGGCGCACCCATTCAAAGCCCCAGCCTTCGCCGTCCGGCAGGTCCTCCTTTTTCAGGCCGGGAAAGAACTTGAGGACGTCGGCGGCCGTCGCCTGATGATCGAGGTAGTCGATCTTGGGGCCGTAACCGGGCGGGTCGGCGGCCACGTCGTTTTCGAGCGGAACCGATATGTCGATAATCTTGCGCGGCATGTTGCGATGACCGATGTTCAGGAGACAGACTTATGCCAGTCTCAATCACGACAACGACACTGTCCAGGAGGCAAGGATGCCGGCTTATTGGGTTGCCCGTTCGAAAATCAACGATCCGGTCGAGTACAAGAAATACACCGATCTGGTGCCGGCCATTATCGCCAAATTCGGCGGCAAGGTGCTGGCGCGCGGCGGCAAGTTTCAAATCATGGAAGGACCGGACAAATTTCACCGCTTCATCGTGATCGAATTTCCGACGCTCGAACAGGGCGTCGCCTGTTTCACGTCGCCGGAATACGATAAAGCCGCGGCCTTTCGGCGCGGCGGCGCCGGCGAGGTCGAAACCATCATGGTGGAAGGGGTCTAACGCGCGCCCACACGCGCACCGCCTACTAGCGTGGGCCGCCCAACCTGGCCTAAACTCCCGCAAAACGAGAATAAAATCAGGGAGGGAGACCATAGTGCGCTATCTAAAATCGAAGGCGTTCGCCGGCCTCGTGGGAGCCGCGGCGGCGCTGGCCGTATTCGTGACGTTTGCGATGTCGGCAAATGCGCAAGACAAAAAGCCGATCAAGATCGGCTTCGGCATGGCACAGACCGGTCCGCTCGGACCGAATGGCAAGTCGGCCATGCTGGCAATGGACATCTGGGTCGAGGAGACCAACGCCAAGGGGCGGGTGCTGCAGGCGCAATTCCGCGGCATCAAGGGGCACGATGCCGCCGAGTTCAAAAATCCGGCCACCGAGGCATCACGCCGGCCCAATACAAGTCCGGCACCGTGGTCTACCCCTACGAAATGGCGCGATGACCGGCCGTCCCAACAGGCTGCCCACCAACGAATAGCCATATAAAGCGGGGAATTCGATGCGGCGCGGCCGGTAAGCCGCGCCGCATTTTTACGGTGAGTTAGTGTGGCTGGACCATTGCGGCGAGCGCTGTCATTATTGGGCTACCTAAAAAAATGAAGGCTATCGGGAGGACGACATGATGAAAGACGTAAAATCCAAGGCATTCGCGTGGATCGCGGGAGCGGCGGCCGTCGCCGCGGCCAGCGCGATGTTCACAGTCTCCGGCCACGCGCAAAGCAAGGAGCCGATCAAGATCGGCTTCAGCATGGCGCAGACCGGCCCGCTCGGACCGAACGGGCAGCAAGCGCTGCTCGGCATGAAGATCTGGGAAGAAGAGACCAACGCCAAGGGCGGCCTGCTCGGGCGCCCCGTGAAGCTGGTCTACTACGACGATCAGTCCAATCCGTCGACCGTGCCGGGCATCTACACCAAGCTGCTCGATGTCGACAAAGTCGACCTCGTGGTCAGCGGCTACGCGACCAATATGGTCGCGCCGGCCATGCCGATCGTGATCCAGAGAAAGAAGACCTTCATCAGCTTGTTCGCGCTCGACGTGAACGCTCAGTTCAAGTATCCGAAATACTTCTCGGTGCTGCCGACCGGACCGAAGACCAAGTCTTCGTTCACCGAAGGCTTCTACCAGGTCGCGATGCAGCAGAATCCGAAGCCCAAGACGGTGGCACTGACCTACGAGGACGCGGAATTCTCGCAAAACGCCTGCGAGGGCGCGCGCGAGAACGCCAAGACCTTCGGCGTCAAGATCGTCTACGACAAGAGCTTCCCGTTCAACTCGCCCGATCTTTCGCCCGTGGTGCGCGCGCTGCAGGCCTCAAATGCCGACATCGTGGTGGTGTGCTCCTATCCGCTCAGTTCGGTCAACATGGTCCAGGCGGTAAAAGAAGCAAACTACAATCCGAAGATGATCGGCGGCGCGATGGTCGGCCTGCAGGCCACCGTGTTCAAGAACAAGCTCGGGCCAAAGCTCAATGGCATTGTGAACTACGAGACCTGGGTGCCAACCGAAAAAATGATGGCCCCGGCCGCGGCCTTCTTCAAGAAGTACCAGGCGCTGGCTCCGGCGGCGAAGGTCGATCCGCTCGGCTACTATCTCGGTGGCTGGGGTTACGCCTACATCAACATGTTGGGCGAGGCGATTGCCGCGACCAAGAGCGTCAACGACGACAAGATCGCCGATTGGCTGCGCAAGACCCCGCACAAGACCATCATGGGCGACTGGAGCTACGGTCCGGGCGGCGAGTGGACCAAGTCCGGCATGATGCAGGTGCAATATCACGGCATCAAGGAAGGCGCCGGCCTCGATGTCTGGAAAGGCATGAGCTACCAGACCGTGCTGACGCCGGCCTCGCTGGCGACCGGCAAAGTGGTCTATCCATACGAAAAAGCGAAGTGAGCTAAAACTCACGCGTTACGGCAAATTGAATACGGCGCGGGAGCAATCCCGCGCCGCTTTTATTTTGGCCCGTCTTTGCGATGGATCAATTCGCCGGGAATTATCCGTTTAATCATCCGACAAAATTAATTTCATAGGGAGCACAAGGAATGGCGCATCATCTTCAATCCCGGGCATCGGCTTGGATCGTGGGGGCAACGGTGGCCCTTGCAGGTACCGTTGCATTCGTCGTCGCCGGCCAGGCGCAGACCAAGGAGCCGATCAAGATCGGCTTCGGCATGGCGCTCACCGGCCCGCTCTCCGCCAACGGCAAGATGTCGCTGGTGGCCATGCAGGTTTGGGAATCCGACATCAATGCCAAGGGCGGGCTGCTCGGCCGTCCGGTCAAGTTGGTCTATTACGACGACCAATCCAATCCTTCGACCGTTCCCGGCATCTACACCAAGCTGCTCGATATCGACAAAGTCGATCTGATCGTCAGCGGCTATGCGTCCGGCCAGATCGCGCCTGCGATGCCGATCGCGATCCAGAAGAAGAAGCTATTCGTCAGCCTGTTCGGCACCGGCATCAATGAGACCTTCAAATATTCAAGATATTTCTCGATGATCCCGAACGGCCCGACGCCGAAGCCGGCCTTTACGCGCGGCTTCTTCAAGGTGGCCGAAGTGCAGAAACCGAAGCCGCAGACGATCGCGATCGCAATGGCGGACGCCGAATTCGGCCGCAATGCCTGCGAGGGTGCGCACGAGAACGCCATGAAGTCGGGCTTCAAGATCGTCTACGAAAGGAGCTATCCACCGTCCACGACCGACTTCTCGCCGATCGTGCGCGCGGTGCAGGCGGCCAATCCCGACCTGTTCGTGATCTGCTCCTATCCGCTCGACACCGTCGGCATGATCAACGCCATGCACGAAGTCGGCTTCAAGCCGAAGATGTGGGGCGGCGCCATGGTCGGCCTGCAGGCGACCGTGTTCAAGACCAAGCTCGGTCCGCTGCTCAACGGCGTCGTCAACTACGAGACCTGGCTGCCGGTCAAGTCGATGGAGTTCCCCGGCTCGATGGAGCTGCTGAAGAAATATCAGGAGCGCGCCAAAGCCGCCGGCACCGATCCGCTCGGCTATTACATGCCGGTTTGGGCCTATGCCGATCTGCAGGTGCTCGGCGATGCCATCGCCGCCACCAAGAGCCTCAACGACGACAAGCTCGCCGAATACATGCACAAGGCTACGTTCAAGACCGTGGTCGGCGAGGTCAAGTTCAACAAGGACGGCGAATGGACGCAGGAGCGTACGCTGGCGGCCCAGTTCCAGAACATCAAGGGCAGCAGCGTCGACGACTTTCGCGATCCGCAGAAGACTGAGGTGATCATCTATCCGCCGCAGTATAAGAGCGGCAACGTGATCTATCCTTACGAGAAGGCGCTCAAATAGACCGAGCCTTCGTCTGCTATCCAAAAGCGGCGCGGGAGCAATCCCGCGCCGCGTTTTTTATTCGTCATTCCAGGACGCATGCGAAGCGAGCGGGCCCGGAATTCAGCGACACGACCGCTGCCATTTTGTCCGCCCCTGGATTCCAGGTTCGCAGGCTAACGCCTGCGCTCCGGAACGACGGGAATAATTCACATGCCGAGATAGAACTGGCGGATCAGGTCGTTGTTGTTGAGCTCGTCGGCCGAGCGGCCCTCGAACGCGATCTTGCCGTGTACGATCACATAACCGCGGTCGGCGATGCGAATGGCTTGGGTGAAATTCTGTTCGGCCATCAGTACGGTGAGATGGTAATGTTCCTTGAGCTGTTTGATGGCATCGATGGTGCGGGCGACCAGGAGCGGCGCGAGACCGACCGACGGTTCGTCCACCAGCAAAATGCGTGGCGCCTGCATCAGCGCGCGCGCGAGCGCCAGCATCTGCTGCTCGCCGCCGCTCATGCTGCCGGCCAGTTGATGCCGCCGCTCGGCCAACCGCGGGAATGCCTCGCAACAAAAGTCCATATTGTCCTTGATCTGCGCCCGCGCCTTGGGCCGGAATGCGCCAAGCAGCAGATTTTCCTCCACCGTCAATTTCGGGAACAGCCTTCGGCCTTCCGGCACCAGTGCGATGCCGAGATCGACGATCTGTTCAGTCGGCATTCCAACGAGGTTATGCTTTTCGCCGTCTATTTCGGCAATGATGCGGCCTTCGGCTGGGCGCACAATGCCCATAATGCATTTCATCAGCGTACTTTTGCCGTTGCCGTTGGTGCCGAGCAGAGCCACGGTCTCGCCGGCCTTGACGTCGATTGAGACGTCATGGATGACGCGGACCGCTCCATAGGCCGCATGTACGTTCTCGATGGTGAGGCTACTGGCCAAGATAAGCCCTCACCACTTCGGGATCGCGTACGACTTCTTCCGGGTTGCCGTCGGCGACCTTGCGGCCGGACACCAGCACCGCCAGCCTTTGCGAGAAGCTCATCACCGCGCTCATGATGTGCTCGATGAGGATGACGGTGATGCCGCGCTCGTTCAGCTTCAGCAGCAGCGCCAGGATATCCTCGATCTCGGAATGCGACAGACCGGCCATCGCTTCGTCGGCGATCAGCAGCTTCGGCTCGGCCGCCACGGCGCGCGCCAGCTCAAGCTTGCGCATCTCGACCTGAGTCAGATCGCGCGGCATCTGCTGCGCCTTGGCGGCGAGCCCCACCATGTCGAGCAACTCGTGGCAGCGTGCACCAAGGTCGCTGTGTGCATGCAGCATGCCTTCGCGGGCGCGCACCGTATAGAGTAGCGGAATACGCAGATTGTCGGCGAGTGTCATGCTGTGGAACGGCCGCGGCAATTGGAAGCTGCGGGCAATGCCGCGATGGGTGCGCTGATGCGCGGCCAGTCCGTTGATTGGTTTGCCGTCGAACTGCACGCTGCCGCTGTCGTTCTGCAGCGTGCCGCAGATGCAGTTGACCAGCGTGCTCTTGCCCGATCCGTTCGGGCCGATAAGCCCCAGCCGTTCGCCTGGTTGAACCTCGAGGTCGATGCCGTCGAGCGCGACGAATCCGTAGAAGCGCTTGCTGATATTGTCGACGTGCAGAAGCGCGCTCATGGCCGTCTCCATGCGCGCAGGCGTTCCTGCACCAGCCCGACCAGACCGTTCGGGGCGATAATGACGAAGGCCACCAGCATCAGGCCGACAATGAGCAAGTTGACCGCCGAGGAAATTGTCACGGTGGCATATTGCTGCGCGGAGCCGAGCAGGATGGCGCCGATCAACGGCCCAACCCAGCTTGTAGTGCCGCCGATCATCGGCATGGCGATGGAGTTGACTGCGTATTCAAGGCCAAAGGCCGACGACGGCTGCAGATAGCCGATGTAATAGGGGAACGGCGCGCCGGCCATGCCCATGAAGGCGCCGGACAAAGTTGTGGCGATCAGTTTCACCCGCAATGTCGGCACGCCGGAGGCCTCGGCCGCCATTTCGTCGTCGCGAATGGTGGCGAAGCCGAAGCCGAGCTGAGAGCGCTCGATGGTGCGCGCCGTCACCAGCGCGATCATCGCCAGCAGCAGCATCAGCCCGAATAGATATTCGATGTAGTTGATGGTGATGCCGGCGAATTCGATTTCTTCCGGTCGGAGGATGTAGGCGCCGCGCGAACCGCCGACAAAGTCCCAGTTCACCACCAGGGTCTGCAACACGACCGACAGCGCCAGCGTCGCGATAGCGAAGAACGAGCCGCGCAGCCGCAAAGTCAGGTAGCCCATGCCGAAGCCGACGATACCGGACACCACGCCGCCGATTACAATCAGAACCGGGACCGGCAGCGGGTGCAGCTTGTACATGAACACCGAGCTATAGGCGCCCATGGCGAAGAAGGCCGCAGAGCCGAAGTTCACGTAGCCGCAGTAGCCGCCGAGAATATTCCAGGCGGTGGCCAGCACGATGAACTGCAAGATCGTGTAGCTGGCGAAGTACAGGTAATCGACGTGGACCCAATGCGCGAAGGCCATGACCATGGCGCCGACTGCGATCGTAATGAGTGAGAATTTTGCCGTGTTCACGTGGCTACCGTCCCAATATTCCCGCCGGCCGGAAAGCGAGCGTGAGCAGGAGAAGGCCGAAGGCAACGGCCGGCGCCCATGATGGGCCGTAGAACGTCGCGGTCAGGCTTTCGACCACGCCGAGCAGCATGGCGGCGATCAATGTACCGGGCATGCTGCCGAGTCCGCCGAGGACGCAGATTGCGAATATTCGGCCGATATAGTCGCGCCCGACCGAAGGTTCGACCGGCTGGATGATAATCAGCAGCGCGCCGGCCACCGCCGCAATTGCGATCGAGATACCGAAGGCGATGCGCTTGATGCGGATCGGATTGACGCCCATCAGCTGCAGTGCGGTCTGATCCTGCGACACCGCCATGATGGCGCGGCCGAGGAAGCTGCGCGTGATGAAAAGTTCGATCACGCCGAACAGCGCCAACGCCGTGACGCAGGGCACCAGCATGCGCAGCGGCAGCTCGATCAAGCCGATATGGATGCTGGGTCCGATATAGGCGGCTTCGACGTAACGATAGTCGACGCCGAACACCAGGATCAGTGACACTTCGGTGACGAACAGCAGTCCGAAGAAAAAGGCCAGTCCGCGCAGGGATTCCTGGCCGCGTTTTTCAAATGAGACGTAATAGACCTGATAGACCGCCGCGCCGAGCGCATAGAACACCGGCAGCGCAAGGATACTCACCACGATCGGGTCGATATGGAAATTGATGTTGATGAAATAGGCGATGTAGGAGCCGAGGATGATGAAGGCGGGATGCGCGATGTTGACGATGTCGAGCATGCCGAACGAGATCGATACGCCGGCCGTGACGGCGGCGTAGAAGCCGCCGAGCAAGAGCCCCGCGGCGATGGCGTTGATCAGGAGATCCCAGGAAATGTCCATGCCACGATTTACCAGGCGCTTCATTCAGGCGGGTCGCGTCGTAGGAATGGATACCGGCGCTATGTCGCGCGGTCGCGATCCGTGTGTCGAATAAGCCGGCTTTATTTCCCCTCTGAACTTACGTTTTTTCTTTGCCCAAACTGGCGTCAGGGCCTTGGCGCGGCAGTTTGCAGGAACCCCGGCGGCTTGGCTAGCCCGTTGATCGATCAGCCGAACCCGCCCACCTGAGACAAATTGAAACGCCCGCCGCTGGTCCGTGGGCCAGGACGGCGGGCGTTGACGGGAATCGCATTCAGGCGGCGGCTTGCGGACGCACGCCTGCGGGCAGCGGCATCGGCTTGTTGGCGCTGTCTTTGAATTCGACGGTCATGAACACCATGTCCTGGTCGCCGAGATTCTCCAGATCGTGCACCTTGAACTCGCCGCTGCCGTAGGTCTCGTGCCGCGTCTCACCTGGCGCATAAGTGTATTCGACCGTGGTGCCGTCGTGCACGTGCTGGCGGCCGCGGCCACCATTGACCGACGTCCAGAAATAATCGAGCACGTGGCGGTGGAAGCCGATGCGCTCGCCGGGGGCGAGACGAATGATCCATACCCGCATGCGTTCTGTCTCCGACAAAAGCGTCGAGCCGACGCAGGGGTTCGGATTCTTGGCTTCGCGCTCGAATTCGGCGGTGAGCTCAGCCGGCCACCGCGATTTGTCTTTCTTCTCGGCGGCCTTGTCGAGCATGGTCAGAGCCATGGGAATTCCTCCGGTGCTATCTGCCGTCATATATAGCATATTCCGGTAAACGGAAAGATTGGGGACGATCCATTGCCGGGGCCTAAAGCGGTTATCATCGGCGGCTCAATGAGCGGCCTGCTCAGTGGGCTGATGCTGCGCCGCGTCGGGTGGAACGTTGATATTTACGAGCGGGTGGAAAGCGAATTGTCCGGCCGTGGCGCCGGCATCGTCGCCCAATACGAACTGATTGAGCGGTTGCGGGCGCTGGGGCTTGCCACCGACGCGCTGGGCGTCGCTATCACCACCCGTAAAATCCTCGACCGCGAGGGCCGCCTGACCGAAAGATTCCATTGCCCGCAAGTGCTCACCGCCTGGGAGCGCGTGTACCGGTTGCTGCGCGACGCTTTCCCGCCCGAGCGCTATCACCGGGGCCGCGGGCTTGCCGGATTCGAGGTAGGCACCCATTCGGTGCTGGCGCGGTTTGCCGACGGTGAGACGATCGAAGCCGACCTGCTGGTCGGCGCCGACGGTACGCGCTCGACCGTGCGCCAGCAGGCGCTGCCCGAAGCCGTGCCGCTCTACGCCGGCTATTGCGCCTGGCGCGCGCTGATCGCCGAGAGCGATTTTCCGGCCGACGTCCATGACGAATTGTTCGAGTACATGACCTTCACGCTGCCGCCGGGTGAGCAACTGCTCGGCTATCCGGTCGCGGGATCGGACAATGATCTGCGCCCCGGCCACCGCCGCTACAACGTGGTGTGGTACCGGCCGGCCGACGAGCAGACCAAGCTGCCGTGGCTGCTCACCGACGAGCGCGGCACGCGACATGCGATCTCGATCCCGCCGCCGCTGATCCGCCATGAGGCGATTGCCGAGATGCGGGCGGACGCCGAACGGCTGGCAGGGCCGCAGCTTCGCCAGATCGTGCGGTTGATCGATGAGCCGATCCTGCAGCCGATCTACGATCTCGAGTCGCCGCGCATGGCGTTCGGCCGCGTGGCGATCCTTGGCGATGCCGCCTTCGTGGCGCGCCCGCATGTGGCCGCCGGAGTCTCCAAGGCGGCGGATGACGCGGCGGCGCTGGTGCAGGCGCTACAGGCCGAGCCCGACGTGCCGGCGGCGCTCAAACGCTTCGAAGCGGCACGCCTGCCAGAGAACCGTCGCATCATCGAGCGCGCGCGCCATCTCGGCGCCTACCTGCAGGCGACGCAGACGACCGAAGAACGTGAGCGCGCCGGCCGGCACAGCACCGACAGCGCGGTGATCGAAGAGACGGCGGTGCTGGATTTTCTGCGCGGCTAGAGGCGCAACATTTTCTTTGCGTTGCCGCCGCAGATCGCGGCGCGCGTCGCGTCGTCGAAGCTCTCGACCGACGCGACATGGCCGACTGGATCGTACTCCAGCATGTCGAACGGATAGTCCGTGCCGATGACGATGCGGTCGGCACCATAGGTCTTCACCAGCGCTTCAAGCTGGTGCGGCGTAAAAACGACCGTGTCGAAATAGACATTCCGCCGCAGATAGGTCGTCGGCGGCTTCGGCAGGTTGCCGTGCGCATCCGACCGCGCACCCCAGGCATGATCGATGCGGCCGGAATAAGCGCCGAGGAAACCGCCGCCGTGCGCGGCGAGTACGCGCAGCTTAGGATGCCGTTCGAAGACGCCGTCGAAGATGAGGTAGTGCAGCGCCATTGTGGTGTCGAGCGGATTGCCGATGACGTTGTTGAAGTAGAAGCGCGCGAAACGCTGCGGCTGGGTGAAGCCTGTCGGATGGATGAACACCAGTGCGTCGAGTTCCTCCGCCTTTTTCCAAAACGGCGCGAAGGCCGGATCGGACAGCTCCTTGCCATTGACGTTGGTGAGAATTTCGACGCCCTTGAAGCCGAGCTGCTTCATGCCGCGCTCAAGCTCCTTGGCCGCCTCGTTGCCGTCCTGCATCGGCACGCCACCGAGCGCGACCAGCCGGTCTTTGTGCTTGCCGACATATTCGGCGATGCCGTCGTTGAGCGCGCGCGCCGCCGGTACGCCGACATCGAGCGCAAGGTTGTAATAAATCTGCGGCGGGGCGGGGCAGATGAGCTGCATGTCGACGCCCATCTCATCCATCACGGCGAAACGTTCATCCGTTGTGCTCATGCGCGTGCGGATGTCGGCCCCCTGCTTCGCCATCAGCGCCTGCGTTTCCGGTGTCGAGTGCTGAACCAGCGGATCGGTCGATTGCTTGAGATGTGGTGTGACAATCTCGGCGACGCGCGGCACCGCGACATGGGCGTGCATGTCGAGGGTGAGGCTTTTCGGCCGCACCTCGCGCCCGAGCTTGCCGTGCTCGCGTGCCGCGGTGTTCGCGTATTTATTCCAGATCGTCATCGCGTGAACCTTTCCGTATTTTTCGCGTCAGAAAACGCCAAGATGCTGTTGCAGATCGATGCCGTCTTTGTCGAGTTGCGCCGGGGTCGAGACGACCGCGACGTGGCCGGTGTTGAGGATGACGATGTCGTCGGCGACGTCGAACACCAGCCGGGGGTTCTGCTCGACCAGCACGATCGACAGCCCGCTTTCCTTCAGTTTGCGGATGGTGGCCATCACCTCGGCGACGATCTGCGGCGCCAGCCCCTCCGACGGCTCGTCCATCAGCAGCACGCGCGGATTGCCCATCAGCGCGCGGCCGATCGCCAGCATCTGCTGCTCGCCGCCCGACAGGTGGGCGGCGATCTGCTTGTGCCGCTCGGCGAGGCGCGGGAACATCGCGAACACGGTTTCGGCGGTCCACGGCGCGTGCTTGCTGCCGGCGTCCGGCTTGCGCGCGGCGACCATCAGGTTTTCGCGCACCGTCAGGCTCTTGAAGATGCGCCGGCCCTGCGGCACCAGCGCCACGCCTTGCGCCGCGACCATCTCGGGCGACAGGCCGGTCACCTTGCCGCCGAACACGACGACGTCGCCGCGGCGCGGCGTCAGCAGGCCCATGGTGACGTTCATGCAGGTCGATTTGCCGGCGCCGTTGCGCCCAAGCAGGCCGAGCATGCGCGCTTCGCCGAGTTCGAACGACACGTCGACCAGCACGTGGCTGTCGCCGTAGTAGGCGTCGATATGGCTGAGGCTGAGCGCGCTAGTGGCCAAGATAGACCTCCCGGGTGCGCGGGTCGGCCACCACTTCGGCGCGGGTGCCTTCGACGATCACTTCGCCGAAATGCAGCAGCGTGATGCGCTCGGCGAATTCCAGCGCCACGTCCATGTTGTGTTCGATCATCACGATCGTCACGTCGCGCGGGATCGCCATCAGGCACCGGTGCACGTCGCGCCGCTCGTCGATCGACAGCCCTGCGAACGGCTCGTCGAGCAGCAGCACTTTCGGGTTCTGCGCCAGCGCCATGGCGATCTCGACGCGGCGGCGCTCGCCGTAGGAGGTCTGCGTCAACGGCCGCTCGGCGATATGGTCGAGGCCGACCCGCCGCAGCGCCGCGAGTCCGTCCTCGATCAGATGGCCTTGATGTTTGATGTCGATCAGCGGGTTCCAGCGCGCCGGCGACAGGCCAAGCAGCGCCAGAGCGACGTTGTGGATGATGGTGTCGCGCGGGAACAAAGTGATGATCTGGTAGGTGCGCGCCATGCCGAGATGCGCGCGACGCCGACTCGGCACCCGGGTGATGTCCTGGCCGAACAGACGGATCGAGCCTTTATCGGGGCTGATCTCGCCAGTGATCAGGTTGAACAGCGTGGTCTTGCCGGCGCCGTTGGGGCCGATGATCAGCCGCCGCTCGCCCGGCTCGACATTGAGGTCGACTTCGTTGGTGACGTGCAGGCCGCCGAATGCCTTGCAAAGGCCGGCGATGGTAAGCGCGCTCATGGCTTGCTCTCCGTCGCTGCCGGCTTGGCGTCCGCGCCCAGCTTGCGCCACGCCAGCCGCCACAATCGTGCGCTACCCGGCACCAGGCCTTCCGGCATCAGGATCACGATGGCGACGAAGATCGCGCCGAGCAGAAAATTCCAGCGTTCGATGAAGCCGCTGACCACGGTCTTCACCACCACCACCAGCGCGGCGCCAACCATCGGGCCGAGCAGCGTGCCGGCGCCCCCTGAGATCACCATCAGCAACACTTCGGCAGAGGAGGTGAGCGCCAGCGTCTGCGGACTGATGAACTGCGTATAATAGACGAACAGGATGCCGGACACGGCGGTCAATAATCCGGACATCAGGCAGGCATAAAAACAAATCAGCCAAACGTGATAGCCGAGCGCGTTCATGCGGCGCGGCTGGTCGCGCGTGCCCATCAGCGAGGCGCCGAACGGCGAGCGTACGAAGACCGCCATGGCCGCGACCGACAGCGCGAAAACGATCAGCGTCGTGTAATAGAAGGTGTTTGGCGAGGCGAGCGAATAACCGAACGGCTCGGGACGGGTGCGCACGCTGATGCCGTTGTCCCCGCCGGTCAGGCTGATCCAGCGATAGGCCAGGCCCCACAGGATTTCGCCCAGGGCCAGCGTGATCATGATGAAGCCGATGCCGGTCGAGCGTAGCGACAGCACGGCGTAGACCGCCATCGACGCAACGCCGACAATGAGCGCGACGGCGATCGCCGCGGTGTGGCCATAGCCGAGTTGCAGCATATAGGCGGTAGTGTAGGCGGCGATGCCGAACAGCCCGGCATGGCCAAGCGATACCAGCCCGGCATAGCCGACTAGCACGTTTAAACCGAGCGCGAAGATGGCGTAGAATAGGATCTGACTGGCGACATTGATGTAATAATCGCCGGGCATCCAATGGGGCACGGTGACCAGCGTGACGAAGGCGATTGCGAGGGCGATGAGGCGCACGCTCATGGGACGTGCCTGCCGAACAGGCCTTGCGGCCGCAACAACAACACCAGCAGCATCGGCATGAACAGGACAAAATAGGCGAGCTCAGGCAGCAGCGCTTGGCCGAAATTGTAGATGAAGCCGACGATAATGCTGCCGACGAACGAGCCAAGCAGGCTTCCCGAGCCGCCGAGAATGACCACCACCAGCGCCAGCGGCAGCATATCCTGGTCGAGTCCGGGATAGACCGACAGGATCGGCCCGCCGATGATGCCGGCGAAGGCGGCGAGGCCGGCGCCGAGCGCGAACACGATGGTGAAAAGCTGCGAGACGCGGATGCCCACCACGCGTGCCATGTCGGGATCGTCGACGCCGGCGCGGATCATGGCGCCGAGCCGCGTGCGGTCGAGCAACAGCCACAATGCAACGGCAACCAGCGCGGCGATGACGATAATTGCCAACCGGTAGGCGGGAAACACCGCGGCGCCGAAGCGAACGAAGCCGCCAAGTCCGGCGGGCGTGGTGATGTTGAGCGGGTCGCCGCCCCACACCTGCAAGCAGAAATCGGCGGCCATGAAGGACAGGCCGAGCGTCACCAGCACCTGGGCCAACTGGTCGCCCGGCAGACGGCGCAGCAGCAGCCGTTCCGCGAGAGCGCCGAGCGCGGCCACCGTCAGCATAGCAAGGACCGCCGCCAACCAGAAATTCAATTTGAAGCCGAGCAGGCCGATGACAAAAGTGGCGCCGACATAGGCGCCGAGCATGAACAGCGAGCCGTGCGTCAAATTCGGAATGCGCATCAGCCCGAAGATCAGGGAGAATCCCGCCGACAGCAGGAACAGCAGCCCACCGAAGGTGATACTGTTGACCGTCAGCACCAACCAAAAAGTCATAGCCGCAGTGTTCCCGCGCTGATTACTTTTTTTGTGCGCGCACGATCGGGTTTTAGAACCGGACCCCACGATCCGGGATCATGCGCTAAAAATCCGCGGGCGCCGGCGTGGCGCCCGCGGCAAGGTTCACATCATGATTTGAGCGGCGGGTAGTTTCGGGAATAGACCGGCTGCGCAAGGAACTTCTTTTCGTCGTAGGTCCAGAACTGGCTCACGTTGTGGTACGTCTTGATCGTCTTATTGATGTACTTGCCGTTCGCTTTCTCGACGCGGCGAATATAAAAATCGCCGATGACGTTGCCGAAGTGATCAAATTTGATCGGACCGCGCGGCGTATCTTTCAGATCGACGGAGCGCAGCGCTTTGACGAAGGCCTCCTTGTCGTCGGATTTGCCGTTGGCCTTTTCCAAGCCGGCGGCCACCACCGCGGCGGCGACATAGAGGCCGGCAGCGTAGAAGCCGGGATCGACGCCGAAGTCCTTCTGCATCGCCGCGACGAAGCGCTTGTTACTGTCGGTCGGCAGATCGAGCGTGTAGGGGCAGCAACTGTACATACCGAGGAATTCGTCACCCATTGCGCGCAGCAGCGCGTCGTCGCCGCCGGTTTCGCCAGTTACCACCGGATACTTGAGCCCGGCCGCGGCGTAGGTCTTCATGAAGCGCAGCGGATTGGAACCTGCGAAGCCCTGGCACACGCCGTCGCAACCGGCGATCTGCGCGACGAAGGGCGTGTAGTCCGGGGTGACCAGTGGCGGCCAGATCTTGTTGACGATCTTGCCGCCGTCGTCCTCGAAGGTCTGCTGGAAACCGCCCATCTGTTCGTAGCCGAAGGCGAAGTCTTCCGAGATGGTGACCACCTTCTTGAGCTTGAGCTCCTTGGCGGCGAAGTCGGCCATCGGGTGCATCGCCTGCGAGGAGCAGGCCGACGGCCGCAGAAAGTAGGGGTTCGGCTTGCGCTGCGTCATGTCATCGGCGCCGGCGAGGCTGAGCATGGGTGTCTTGTGCTGGGCGACATAGTCGCTGATCGCGAGCAACTCGAATGCCGCGAGCGGGCCGAGGATGGCGTCGACCTTGTCGCGCTCGATCAGTTCCTGCGCCTTGGTCTTGGTGCCAGCCGGGTTGCCGCCGGTATCGGCGGAGATGAAATCGACCTTACGGCCGGCGAAGGTGTAATTCTTCTCCTTCAGGAAAGCGACGACGCCCTGTTCCATCTGGATACCGCCTTGCGCCAGCGGTCCGGTCTTGATGGTGAGCAGGCCGAGCTTGAAGGGCGCTGCTTGGGCGATAGCCGGCGCCGGAAATTTGAACGTCGCCAGCGCGGCGCCGGCAGCCGTTGCGGCCATAAATTTACGGCGAGTAACTTTGCGAGACATTGTATCCTCCCTCTGTCGCCCCACGGCGGGGTTGCACTTTTTAAGCGGCTTCGTGCGAGCATCTTTGAACAGCCCGCACAGCCGAATTCAGCTCGAATATCATAAAGCGTCATTTCGGGCCGTCGATGCAAGGGCGATGGACCGAACCAAAGCCATCATCGGCCAATGTATTCCGGTCTGTAAAGCCCGGTTGCGACGTTGCGCCGCGACATGCCGCCTCGGCTCTATTGCGGTAGTGGGCATGGCTTGGCCGGCCGCGCTAGGCTTGCAACCGGCAAATGTGCTGTTGACGATCTTCGACGAGGAGCGGCGGCGATGGCCACCAACGGATTTGCAATCAGGCCGCTGTCCGGCTCGGTCGGCGCGGAAATATTGGGCATCGATCTCGCCGCGTCATGCGCCGGGTGACGCTCGCCGGGGACAAGCCGAGGTGACTAGATGCCGAGATAGCTCGACTTGATCTGGTCGTTGGCCTTGAGCGCTTGCGGCTTGCCCGAATAGACCACCTGGCCCTTGCTCATCACGTGCACGTAGTCGACCAGCTTGAGCGCAAGGTGCGCGCTCTGCTCGACCAAAAGGATCGACAGGCCTTCTTCCTTCAGCTTTCCGATCGCCTCCCACAGGCCCTGGATGATGATCGGCGCCAGCCCCTCCGACGGCTCGTCCATGATCAGGCAGTCGGGGTTGGTCATCAGCGCGCGGCCGATCGCCAACATCTGCTGTTCGCCGCCGGACAGCGTCTTGGCGCGCTGATGGCGGCGTTCGCGCAGACGCGGGAACAGATTGTAGACGCGCTCGAGCGTCCAGCCGTGACGATCGGGGCTGCGCTCGGCGACCAGCAGGTTTTCTTCGACGCCGAGCGTGGGAAACACGCGACGGCCCTGCGGCACCAGGCCCATGCCGCTGCGCACGGTCTCGAACGAGGATTTCCCGGTGATGTCGTCGCCCTTGAACACGATCTTGCCGCGGCGCGGCGGATTGAAGCCAACGATCGAATTCACCAGCGTGGTCTTGCCGACGCCGTTGCGGCCAAGAAGACCAAGAATTCGTCCTTGTTCTAGTTGCAAAGACAGACCTTGGAGGACGTAGGCGTCCCCATAATAGGTGTGGATGTCCTGGACTTCGAGAATCGCCATGATTCAGTCTGTTCCCAAATAAATTTCCTGCACCTTGGCGCTGGAGTGGATTTGCTGCGGCGTGCCGGTCTCCAGAATTTCGCCGAAGTGCAGCACGGAAATCTGCGAGGCGACGTCGAACACCACGTCCATGTCGTGCTCGATCAAGAGGATCGCGAGTTTCGGGTCGAGCTTCATCAGGAACTTGGCCATCTCGGTGGATTCGCCCGAGGACAGGCCGGCGGCGGGCTCGTCGAGCAGAAGAATCTTTGGATCGCTGGCAAGGCCAAGGACGATCTCGAGTTGGCGCTGCTCGCCATGCGAAAGATTGCGAACTTCGACATCCTTGCGGTCGAGGAACCCCGCGTTCTCGAGCAGACGATAGGCCTTTTCGTAGACGTCCTTGTACGACGACAAAAACCGCCACATCACGAATTTCGAGCGCCGTAGCCCTTTGATCGCCAGAAGAACATTGTCAAGCACGGTCAATTTCGGGAACAGGCTGGTGACCTGGAAAGTGCGCGCCATGCCGAGCGCGGTGCGCTGGTGGCTCGGCCAGTTGGTCACGTTCTGCCCGAACAAAAGAACTTGGCCCGACGTCACCGGAAAAATACCGGTAATCAGATTGAACAGCGTCGTCTTGCCGGCGCCGTTCGGGCCGATGATGGCCTTGCGGTCGCCGGGCATGACGCGCAGCGTGACGTCGCGTGTGGCCTGCAAGCCACCGAAACTCTTGCACAAATTCCTGAGCTCGAGGGCCGCGACTTCGCCGGTCTTTTGGCCGTCGTTGGATGAAGTGTCAGTGCTCACGCGCAATCCTTAAGCTGAAGTCTGCGCCGGGGCTTTCGTCCAAGCCCCGGCGCCATCGATGTTATTCGCAGAACTTGCAGGGCGGGAAGTCGCGGCTATAGACCGGTTGCTTGAGGAACTTTTCTTTCCCGTAGGTCCAGAACTGGCTGACATGCGGGTAGGTCTTGATCACGACGTTCCAGAGCTCGTCCTTCGGATAGCCGAACATCTTCTTCTTCTCGACTTTCTTGATGTAGACGTTCTCGATTGGATTGCGCATGTCGTCCAATTCTACCGGTCCGCGCGGCGCGTTGAGCTTGATGCCCTCGACGAGTTTGATGAACTGCTCCGGCCCCGGATATTTGCCGCCGGCCTTCTTCATCGCCTCGTCGATCCACATCGCGGTGGTGTAGTTGTTTTCCGAATAGTACGACGGCACCTTGCCGTATTTGGCGCGATAGGCTTTGACGAACTTCTCGTTCTCAGGCGTCTGCAGCGCGGCGCTGTAGTGCAGCGCGGAGACGTCGCCGATCACTTCGTCGCCCATGAACGGCAACACGAATTCGTCATAGCTGACGCCGCTGGCGACGATCTGCGTCTTGTTGCCGGCGGCGCGCAGTTGCTTGGGGAACTGCAGCGCCATGGGGCCGACCATCGTCGTGAAGATGATGTCGGCCTTCTTCATGGTCGGGATGTAAGGCCCGAAGTCCTTGGTGCCGAGCGGCGGCCAGATTTTCTGGATCACCTTGCCGCCGCAGTCCTCGAAGACTTTCTGGAAGCCGCCGACCGTCTCGTAGCCGAAGGCATAGTCGGCGGCGATGGCGACCGCGGTCTTGTAGCCTTGATCGCAGGCCCACTGGCCGAGCGGCTGATGCGGCAATGACGAAGTCCAACTGGTGCGCAGGAAATAAGGATACTTGCTGAGCTGCCGTTGCGTCAGATCGTCGGCCGAGGAGATCGACGAGATATAGAGCGTCTTCTCGGCGGTGCTCACCGGCGCCAGCGCGTAGCCGCTCGACGCCAGCAGGCCGCCGATGAACATGTGTACGTGATCTTGCAGGATGAGCTTCTTGGCCTTGGTGACGCCGGTGTCCGGCTTGCCCTGGTCGTCCTCGACGATGAACTTCACGTCGGCGCCGCCGAGCTTGCCGCCGTGTTCGTCGAGATAGAGCTGGAACCCGTTCACCATGTCCTTGCCGACCTGGGCGAAGATGCCGGTGACCGGCGCGATGTAACCGATGCGCAATTCGTCCGCTTGCGCCTGTGTTGCGAGGCTGAGCCCGATCGTGAGCAAGCTTCCCAGCAACAGCGTCAGTCTAGGCGATAGTTTCCGCGTCATGGTCGTTCTCCCTGGTTTTTTATTTTCACCGTCCGGTCAGGACGGCGCCGATGCCAATGTTTTGGTCTCTCCCGATTTGCTCGGTGTCTTGTTGGAAGCCTTGCGCCCCTGCCGGATGCGTGCCGGAAGGCCCATCAGTCCCATCGGCAGATAGAGGATGGTGAGCACGTAGACGCCGCCCAGCACGTATTGCCACCACGGCACCAACGTCGACAAATATTCGCGCAGCGCGAAGACGATCGCCGAGCCGATGGCGCCGCCGATCAGCGTGCCGGCGCCGCCGAGTACGACCATCAGCAGCGAATCGACCGACGTCGTCAGCACCACGGTCTCCGGGCTGATCAGGCCATTGGTGTGCGCCCACAAGACGCCGGCGAGCCCGCCGAAGGCGCCGGCGATGATGAAGGCGATGTATTTGTGCAGCCAGGTATTGTAGCCGAGGATCTGCATGCGCAGTTCGCGCTCGCGGATGCCCTCCAGGCTGCGGCCGAACGGCGAGCGCACCAGGACGTATAACACGATCAGGCTCACGACAAAGAAAGCAAAGACAAGAAAAAAGAACGTCCGCTCATTGCTGAGGTCGAGTCCGAAATCAGGGCGGCTGGTGACGTTGATGCCGTTGTCGCCGCCGGTGAGCGAATTCCAGCGGTAGGCGAGGCCCCAGACGCATTGGCCGAGCGCGAGCGTGATCATCAGGAAATAGACGCCGCTGGCGCGCATCGCGAACAGCCCGAACAGGGCGGCGAGCGCCGCGCCGATCAGCATGCCTAAGATCACCACCAGCCAGAAATCCCAGCCGAGGCCCACGTGATAGCGCGCGGCGAGAATTGCGGTGAGATAGGCGCCGACGCCGAAATAGGCCGCTTGTCCCATCGAGGAGAGGCCGGTGAAGCCGAGCAGAAGGTCGACGCTCATGGCCAGGATGGCGAAGCACATCGCCCGCGTGGTCAAGAGGACGACGAACGAGCCGGTGTGCGGGACGACATAGGCGATCGCCACCAGCGCCAGCGCGACGATCAGGATTTTCATGTTCTGGGTCATCGGTCGTCGCTCAATCGCGTCCAAACAGGCCGGTCGGCTTGATCGCCAGGATGAGAACCATCGGGGCGTAGAGCGTAAAGTAGGAGACTTCCGGGAACAGCGCCTTGCCGAAATTGTCGGCGAGGCCGACCAGCAGCGCGCCGATCGCGGCGCCACCGAGCGAGCCCATGCCGCCGATGATGACGACGGCGAAGGCGAGCGGCAGCATTTCGAAGTCGAGGCCGGGGTAGATGCCGAGGAAGGCGCCGCCGGTCACGCCGCCGAGCGCGGCGAGGAAGGCGCCGAGCGCGAAGATGAACATGGAGACACGGTTGGTGTCGATGCCGACGCCGCGCGCCATCTGTGCGTCATCGACGGTGGCGCGCACCGCGGCGCCCATGCGCGTCTTTTCCATCACCAGCCACAGCACGATGCCGATCACCAGCGCCGTGGCGATCATGAAGATGCGATAGGCCGGAAAATACATGCCACCCAGTACGACGCTCGTGGTCAGTTCCTTCGGCGGGTTGATGTCCATGTTGTTGCCGCCCCAGATATCGAGCGCGCCCTGCTGGAACAGGAAGGCGAAGCCGACCGTGAGCAGCACCTGGCGCAGCACGTCGTTGTCGATCGGCAAAATGGAGATGCGGCTCAATACGAAAAACAACACGATGCCCGCGATCGCCGCGACCGCAATGAACTGCGGCCAGCTCGCGGCGACAGCCGGGAACGCACTTGCCGCCGCCAAGGCGACGAGGATGGCGATGCCGATTGCGATTGTCGCATTGCGAACGTGCGTTAGGCCTTCCGTGCGCAGGAACAGGCGCTCCATGACGAGGCCGATCGCAGCGACGGCAAGCGCGGCGACCGGCAGCGACAGCGCCCACGATCCAGTCGCGGCGATGACCGAGAGGGCGATGTAGCCGCCCCACAGAAAATAGGCGCCATGGGAAAGATTGACGATCCGCATGACGCCGAAGATCAACGACAGCCCGCTGCCCACGAGAAAGAGCAGCGCGCCATACGATATTCCATTGAAGGCCTGGATGACCCAAAACTGTGTATTCATACTCTCCCTCTGGACCCTTCTGTTAAGTCGAAGGTTGCCGCCAGCTTACCTGAGCTTTGCCGGGAAGGAACACCTAATTCGACGCGGCGTGAATTTGAAACGTGAGCGGTGAATTCCTTTTCACCTCTCCCGTAGGGAGAGGTCGCCCGCCGATGCTTTAGCGAAGGCGGGCGGCTGAGGGGTTATGGTCTATCGAGAGTTCTGGGCCCCTCACCCCAACCCTCTCCCCACAGGGGAGAGGGAGTCACGCAGCATTTGCGGGACGCGCGGTGGCTACCACTTGCGAATTTTCCCCAGGTCAAATTATTTCCGCCTGCGCTTTTTCTTAGCTGCCTGTTTTTTCGGCGGGATGATGGGCAGCAGCAGATAAGGCGCTTTGCCGCCGCTGAAATGCAGGGTTGTGGTGCCGTTGAAGATCGCGGGCGGGCGGTCCTTCGGGTGATTGTGCAGGAACGGCCCGCAGCCGGTGAGTTCGTTCTTGAAGTTCGATAGCTTGCCGCCGCTGGCGCCGCCGTATTCGTAATCCTTGCCGCGGATCGACAGGCCGATGCGGTAGCCGGCCGGCACTGCGATCGAGGTCGGCCAGATCTCGATATCGAGGTCGACCGGCTTGCCCTTGGTCAGCGGCTGCTTCTTGTCGTGGGTATGGTAGGGCCGGTAGGGCAGCGACATTTTCTTGTCGAGCTTGCGGTGCGAGGCGCGCAGCCAGCCTTGGGCGATCGGCGTATGCGGATCGATAGCGCCCTGGAACACGACTTCCTTCAAGTCGCCGGTGAATACGCGCAGCACGACGAAGAAGTCGGCGTCCTTGGTGGACGAGGAGGCAACCAACTTAAGAGCCGACGGCCCGGTGATTTCGGTCTCGTGCTCGAGCACCGGGGTGAGGAAGGTAAGGCCTTCGCCCATGGCCTCGAACGCAAGCTTGGCGCCGCCCGAAGGCTTCTTGGTGGTGAGCGACATGGACTTGGGGTCGAGATAATATTTGGTCCACTGCGTGCGGGCGATCGGCCATTCGTTTTCGGCGCGCGCGACGAACTTCTCACCCGGGTGGCGGACCTGCAGCAGCACTTTCGGCTGCTTCGTCCAGCCCTCCTTCTTGCCATGCAGGAAATAGTCGAAGAAGCGCAGCTGCTGCTCGCGGCCGTAATCGGTGTAGAAATGCGTCCAGTGCTCGATGCCGTGCGCCTCCAGCCATTTGTTCTTGGAGGCCGCGCGCACGAAGCCCTCGAAATTGCCGCGCGGGTGCAGGCCCTGACCGCCCCAATTGGCGGCGGAGAATAGCGGCGCCGTTACCTTCTCCCACATCGGTGAGCGGTCGCGGTGATATTTGTCGTCCATCGGATGCTTAAGGATACTGCCGCCGAAATCGGCGCGGTTCTTGGCAAGCTCATCGTCCGAGAGAGTCTCCGGCCCGCACACCAGTTCGCCGTGCACGCGGCTGCGCCCGCCTTTCTCGCCGACGCCGTGCTGCACGGTCTTCACCTGCATGTCGAACCAGTTCTCCCAGAACGTCGAGAGAATGCCGCCGTGATGCGTCATGTCGCGGTACCAGTCGGCCGAACCCTCCCATACGCACATGGCGGCGAGATGCGGCGGCTGTAGCGAGGCGACGTGCCACTGGTTCATGCCGTAATAGGAAATGCCGTTGAGCCCGACTTTGCCGTTCGACCAGGGCTGTAAGCCGGCCCATTCGATGCAGTCGTAGAAATCCTTGGTCTCTCGCGGCGAGAAATGATCGATAATGCCGGGCGAGCAGCCGGCGCCGCGCGAATCGACGCGCACGCAGGCGTAGTCGTGCGGCACCCATTTCTCCGGATCGACCACTTCCCAGTTCTGGTACTTGTTGGAGGAGTTGGCGGTGACGTCCGGATGCTTCTCCGCCATGATGTTCCAGGCACTCGGATAGCCGTCCTGGAACGCGAGATTCTTGGCGTAGGGGCCGTAGGTCAGCAGGACCGGATATTGTCCGTCTTTCACCGGGCGAAAAACGTCGGCGCGCAACACCAAGCCGTCGTCCATGGTGATGGCTACGTTCCAGTCGATCCGCATGCCGTCGCGGATTTCCGACAATTGCTGCAACGACGCCATCGCATCCTCCCGCCGCATTATTTTGTTGGGCGGAGGCTACAGACTTGGAGAGGCGCGAGGCAAGGCCCGACTTTCCGCTCGTCCCGGCGCCAAGGCCGAATTCTCAGGCGCTGGATTTGTCGCTCTGGATTCCCGCTTGCGCGGGAATGAGCGGAATATAGCTACCGCTTTCTGCGTTTGAGCTTGGCCTGCTTTTCCAAAACGGCGCAAACCGCGGCAGTGTCGAGCGCGCCGAGGCCGCTCTTCATCGCCTTGATGTAGACCGGCTTCGACGCATCGAACATCGGCGTCGGCACTTTGATCTTGCGGGCGTAATCGCCGATCACCTGCATGTCCTTGTCCCAGACGTCGATCTTCATGGTGGCGTCCTTGTAGTCGCCCTTCACCATCATCGGCACGCGCAATTCGAACACGCGCGAATTGCCGGCGCCCGGCGTGATGAGATCGAAGATCAGTTGCGGCGGCAGGCCGGCTTTCATGCCGAGCACCATGGCTTCGGCTGAGGCGACGTTGTTGATGGCGACCAAGAGGTTCGCCACGTATTTGATCTTGCTGCCGTTGCCAAAGGCGCCGACGTCGTAGACCTCGCGGCCGAAGGCTTTGAACATCGGACGCAGCCGCTTGATCAGGCCGGAATTGCCGCTGGCATAAAATATCAGGTCGCGGACGCGGGCCTGCGAGCCGGTGCCGCTGACCGGGCAATCGAGCATCGCATGACCGGCCTTGGCCAGCACACGCGCGGCCTTTTCCTTGTCGGCGATCGCGAAGGTCCCCATTTCCACCAGCACGAGGCGTTTGAGCTTGGCGGCGGCGATGGCGCGCGCGGTGTCCATCAACGCCTGCGGCTTCGGCAGGCTGGTGAGGACGACCGGCGCCGCGGCAGCGACGTCGACGCCATTGCGGGCGATCTCGACGCCGGCGCGGGCGGCTTCGCGGCGGCGCGCCGCGCTGATGTCGTAGCCGATCACGCGCCATCCGGCAGCGGCCAGGTTCTTCGCGAAGGCGCCGCCCATGATGCCGAGGCCGATGACGCCGACGGTGCCCTTGTACTTTTTAGCCGCGACCATTCACACTTCCCCATCGTGAATTCGAAACGCGGCCGACGCGCCGCATTGCGAGTTTCATAGTGGCCGGCAACAGGGCTGTCGAGTGTCAAATGCGACGATGCGGCTTTCAAGCGTCGCGGCAATCGCCTATCGTCGCCGGTAAAAGCAGCGAGGGAGGAGTCATGCAGATCGGAGTTGCGGGTCTTGGCGCGATGGGCGGCAACGTCGCCCTGCGGTTGATGGAAGTCGGGCATCAGGTCACGGTCTGGAATCGTTCGCCGGACAAAGCCAAGCCGCTGGTGGAGGCCGGCGCCAAGGCCGCCGCCACGCCGGCCGCCGTTGCCGCCGCAAGTGAAGCGGTCATCACAATGCTGACCGACGGCGCGGCAATCGACGCCGTCTACAACGGGCCGAACGGGCTGTTGTCGGGCGACGTCAAGGGCAAGCTGTTTCTCGAGATGAGCACGGTGGCGCCCAAGGTCGAGACCGATCTCGCGCCCAAGGTGCGGGTGAAGGGCGCGGCACTCGTGGAGTGCCCGGTGGGCGGTTCGACCGCGCCGGCGCGCAAGGGGCAACTCCTCGGACTTATGGGAGCAGAACCGGCCGATGCCGCGCGGGCCAAGCCCATCCTCGATCAACTCTGCCGCAAGGTCGAGCATTGCGGGCCGGTCGGCACCGGCGCGGCGATGAAGCTCGCGATCAATCTGCCGCTGATGGTGGCCTGGCAGGCCTATGGCGAAGCCTTCGCGATCGCCAGAAGTGTCGGCTGGCAGCCCAAGCGCCTGCTCGACCTGTTCGTTGAGAGTAACGGCGCCAACAACGCGCTCAAGATGCGCGCCGACATGATCGTCGCCATGCTGGAAAACCGGGATCCCGGAGCGACCACTTTCTCGATCGCCAACGGCGTGAAGGACCTGCGCACCATGATCGCCACCGGCGAGTCCCTGGGAGCCGACATGATCGCCACCAAGGCCGCGCTCGCCGGCTTCGAGGACGCGACCTCGCACGGTTTCGGCGGCGGCGACGGCTCGCGCATGACGGTTTATTGGTCGGGACGCAAGAAATAACCACGGCCGGGGAGGCCATTCATGAAACTGTTTTCGTTCTGGCGGTCGCTGGCGACGTTTCGCGTGCGCATCGCGCTCAACCTCAAGGGCATCGCGCCCGACGAGGTGATCGACGTCAACTTGATGCAAGGCAAGCAGCGCGACGCGGCCTTCGCCAAGGTCAACCCGATGAAGGCGCTGCCGGCGCTGATCCTCGACGACGGCACGGTATTATTCGAGTCGCTCGCCATCCTCGAATATCTCGACGAGACGCATCCCAACCCGCCGCTGCTGCCGAAGGAGCCGAAGGCGCGCGCGCGGGTGCGCGGCCTGGCGCAGATCATCGCCTGCGACACGCATCCTTTGATCGTGCCGCGGGTGCGCGAATATCTGGCGCACGAGTACAAGGTCGACGAGCCGGGCGTGGTGAAATGGGGCCACCACTGGCACACGGAGGCGCTGAAGGCGCTGGAGGCCAATCTCGCCGGCTCGCCGCACACCGGGCGCTACTGCCAGGGCGACCAGATCACCATCGCCGACATCTGCTTGGCCGGACAGGCGGCCGGGTCGACCTATTTCAAGGTCGATATCACGCCGTTCCCGACGGTCAAGCGCATCGCCGATCTGTGCATGCAGAACGACGCCTTCGCCCGCGCGCATCCAATGAAGCAGCCCGGCGCGCCGGCTTCGGTCTGATCGCATGCTCGATACCGCAATCGTCGGCCTCGGCTGGTGGGGCAAGACCCTGGTGAAGGCGGCGCGCGATTTCGGCGCGCCGATCAAGTTCGTGCGCGGCGTCACGCTCGAGCCTGACACCGTGCGCGATTTTGCCGCCGAATATAAAATCGCCATCAGCACCTCGTTCGACGAAGTTCTCGCCGACCCCAACGTCAAGGCCGTGGTGCTGGCCACGCCGCACACCAAGCATCCGGAACAGGTGAAGGCGCTGGCGGCGGCCGGCAAACACATCTATTGCGAAAAGCCGTTCGCGCTGAGCAAGGCGGAAGCCACCGCCATGCTCGATGCGGTCAAGCGCGCCGGCGTCGTCATCGGCGTCGGCCATCATTTCCGCCTGATGCCGTCGATGCGCGTGCTCGCCGAGTTGAAGGAGCAGGGCGCCTTCGGCACCATCATGCACGCCGAAGGCAATTACAGCCACGATTGGCTGGCCAACTATCCGGCCGATAGCTGGCGCATGTCCGCGGAGGAAAGCCGCGCCGGCGGTATGACCGGCATGGGAATCCATGTGCTCGACTGTTTCCGCGATATGGTCGGGCCGATGAAGCGTATCAGCGCGCTGTCGAAGTCGCGCGCGCTCAAGCTGCCGACCGGCGACACCACCGCCGCGCTGATCGAGTTCGAGAACGGTGCCACCGGCACGCTCGGCACCACCATCAAGACGCCGTTCCGCTGGCGCATCGCCATCTTCGGCGAGAACTGCTGGGCCGAGAGCGTGAGCGAGACGCGCGCCATCGTGCGCCGCGCCCGCAAGGAAGAGCCGGAAATCATCGAGCGGCCGGCCGACAATCACCTCGGCCGCAACCTCGACTATTTCGCCAAGGCCGTGCTCGGACAGGGGACCTTCCCGATCCCGCCCGCCGGTATTTTGCAGACCGCCGCCGCGCTCGAAGCCGTGTTCAAGTCGGTCGACGCAAACGGCGCGTGGATGACGGTGTGACCGACGCGGCGGACGTGCTTTAACGCGACGGTGGCGATTTGCCGCCGGTTGCCGGGACCGCCGACTTGACCTGAGTCAATGCGAAGATGGCGATTCCGTGCATGCATTGGCATTGGACGCGATGAAAAGGAGGGCTCACATGTCAACCTCCGTAGGGGCGGCGCGAATTTCGACAGGCTGTGATCGGTGCAAGATGCATCTGATCGCGCCGGAATGGTCGGAAGCCATCAACGAGCGGGAGACGGTCCACATCTGGTTGTGTCCGATCTGTGGCAACGAGTTCCAGACGGTCGACGCTCTCGCCGAGCCGGTGCTTTCCGACAATGAAGTCGTGCAGGAATTGCTGCCGAATCTGATGGTCGCTTGAGCCGCTGGCGCGGTTCGGATGGAGCGCTGGCGGCGCTCATGCCCTATGTCAGCTTCGAGCCTTCCATGCGCTCGATATAGGCCTTGGAGGCGTGCACCACGTCGGTGACGAGGCCGAGCCTCTCCATGCCGAGGATGATGAGGCCGTTGAGGTCGAACTCATACCAGGCGTGCGACAGGTAGGCGTCGCGCGGGAAGCGATGATGATTGTTGTGCAGGCCTTCGCCGAAGGTGAGCACCGTCATCAGCAGATGATTGGTCGAGGAGTCCTCGGTGTCCCTGAAGCGGCGGTAGCCGATCTTGTGGCAGACCGAATTGACCGTCGCCGTCGCCATCACCGAAAGATAGGTGCGCAGGAAGCCGCTAAACAGGATGCAGCCATACATCGCGTGCAGGCCGCCGAAGGCGTAGCCCCAGACCGCAGGGATGGCGACCATCGACATGAAGTACCAGAACCAGCGCGTGCGGGTGAAGAACATCACCATCGGATCGGCGAGCATGTCCTTCGCGAACACGCTGTTGTCGGTCATGGTATCGTCGAACAGCCAGCCGTTGTTCGAGTAGGCCCAGCTCTTGAGCTTGGACGTGAACGGACGACCGTGACTGTCGATATAGGGGCTGTGCGGATCGCCGACCTCGTCGGTGTAGAGATGATGGCGGCGATGGTTGCCGACCCATTTCAACAACGAGCCTTGGCACGTCATCTGGCCCATGGCGCAGAGGATGAACTTGACCACCGGGCCGGCCTTGAAGCTGCGATGCACCAGATAGCGATGCACGGTGATGCCGAGGCCGAGTGTCGTCACCGAATACATCAGCGCGAACATCGACCACTCGACCCAGCTCAGTCCTTGGGTGAATGCCCAGGTCAGACCGGCGATCGAGCCGGTCATGAAGATGCCGAACAGGATGAAGCTTTCGGTCTGCTTGGCCCGGACCAGCGGACCGCCGACGATGATGCCGCGCGGCAAATCGGGATGCACTTCGTCACGCGGCGCAACGGCACCTTCGTGGTACTCGGCTACTACGGACACGGTCGCCCTCCGTGGGCACAAACCACAAGGTTAATAATGCCTTAATACAACCAAACAGCCGAATTTTCAATGTTGGAATAGGCCTCCGATTGGCGTCTTTACGGGCATGCGAATGCAACTCGCCCGGAGTTACCAGCGATTTTGCGATGTTAACTATGGGTCTCGATTGGGCCGTCGGCCGGCGCGGAAGGGGGCGCGTCCCCGCTGCCGAGCGAACCGCCTTGCGCCGGGAACGCCAGGCGGGACTCAGTTCATTGCGCCTTGATGCCGGCCGCCTTGATGATCGGCCACCACTTGTCGATTTCCGCGCGCTGGAACTTGGCCAAAGCCTCCGGGCTTTGCTCGTCGGGTGGGAAGATGTCCTGAGAGAGCGCGGTCAGCTTCTTGCGGATCTCGGGGTCGGCGAGCGTCGCGCGCAACGCGCCGTTGAGCTTGGCGATGATGTCTTTGGGCGTGCCTTTCGGCACCCAGAAGGCGTGCCAGAACGTGAAGTAGAATCCCGGCAGGCCGGCCTCGTCCGTCGTCGGGATGTCGGGCGCGGTTGCCAGCCGCCGCTTGTCGGTGACGGCGAAGACCTTGACCTTGCCGGCCTTGAGCTGGGCCATGGAGACCGCCGGCGTATTGAGCAGCACGTCGATCTGTCCGGACACGATCGCCTGCGTCGAATCGCCGGCGCCGCGATAAGGGATCATCTGGATCGGCGAGTTGATCGCCTTCTGGAACAGGATGCCGCTGACATGGCTGGGCGAGCCGATGCCGGAATTGCCTTGGGTCGCCTTGTCCGGATTGGCCTTGATCCAGGCGATCAGTTCCTTGAGGTTGTTGGCCGGCATGGTGGCGCGCGACACGATCAGGAACGGCTGCGTCGCGATCAGCCCGACCGGGTCGAGGTCCTTCAGCAGATCGAATTTGAGATCGTAGATCGCGCCGGTGGCGACATTGGTGCCCCATTGGCCGATCAGCATGGTGTAGCCATCGGGCGCCGCACGAACGACGCGGTTGACGCCGATCGTGCCACCGGCGCCGGAGGTATTTTCCACGACGACGGTCTGGTGGAGCGCCTTGCGCATCCCTTCCGCCATCAGCCGCCCGATGACGTCGGTCGAGCCGCCGACGCTGAGCGGGACCACCAAGGTGATCGGCCGCGACGGATAGTCGTCGGCCGAGGCCGGGGCGATGCAAGCGGCCGCGAGAGCCAGGCCGAGCAGCCATTTCTTCATGCCGTACCTCCTCGAAGCATTGTCGTGTTTTTGTTCGCGCGCGGCGGACTATTGACGGCGCCGAACGCGATTTCAAGCGGGTCGGCGCAAACGGGTGTGTGGATGGCAGGTTAAATCCTTGCTACAGCGGATTTCGGCCGCGTAGGAACACGCGCATCGGGACGGGATCTCATGCTTCAGGATCGATTTGTACCGCCGAGCGGCGCCTTTACCCGCAGCGTTACGGTGCGTTTTTCGCATTGCGACCCCGCCGGCATCGTCTACTTCCCGCATTATTTCGACATCTTCAACGGGCTGATCGAGGACTGGTACGGCGAAGAACTCGGCTACAGTTACGCCGACCTGATCATGGGCAGCCAGTTCGGCTTTCCTTTCGTGCACATCGACTGCGACTTCAAGATCCCGAGCCGGATGGGCGATATCATCGAACTGACGCTGCTGGTCGAGCGCATCGGCCGCTCCTCGCTCGGCATCGCCATCGTCTGCCATCACGATGGGATGGAGCGGCTGCGCGCGCGCATGGTCACCGCCATGATGTCGCTGGAGACGCGCAAGCCGGTGGCTTTGCCCGACGCGCTGCGCGACAAGATCGAAGCTTACCAGCGCAAGACTGGGTTTGGTTGAGCTACTTCTCGATCGGGAAACCGACAATGCTGCCCCATTCGGTCCACGAGCCGTCGTAGATCTTGACGTTGTCGAGGCCGAGGATGTCGCCGAGCGCGATCCAGCCGATGGTGGCGCGATGGCTTAGACGGCAATAGCAGACGATGTTGTCGAATTTTTCGGGCGCGATGGCGCGCGCCGCCAGCACGTGGCGGATTTCGTCCGGCGACTTGAACGAATCGTCGGCATTCAGCAGGTCCTTGAAGTAGAGGTGGACGGCGCCGGGGATGCGCCCGGTGCGCTCGGCGCCGTGGTCGACGGCAAAAGAATAGTCGGAGACACGCTCGCCGGAATATTCTTCAGGTGAACGCAGATCGATGAGCAGCCGGCCCGGTGCGCGCAGATGCGCGCGCACGTCGTCGCGGCCGATCCGCATCGGCGCAGAGCTGGAGGGCGGCGGATAGTCGACCGGCGGAAAATGCGGCACGTCGCGCGACAGGGGCCGCTTTTCCAGGAGCCATTTGCGCCGGCCACCGTCGAGCAATTTCAGATTGGTGTGCCCCGCCATATTGTAGGCCCAATAGGCGTAGCTGCCGAACTGCACCGGGTCGCCGTAGAGCACTACAGTCGTCTGCGGACCGATGCCGAGGCTGCCGAACAGCTTGGCCATCGCCGCCGGTGAGACGAAATCGCGATCGGTGTCGTGCCAGCATGCCGTCTTCCAGTAGAACCACAGCGCGCCGGGGATATGACCCTCGCGATAGGCCTTGTCGTCGCGGATATTGCAGACCTCGAGAATGCGAAGGTCCGCATCGGCGAGGCGGTCTTCGAGCCAGGCGGTGGTGACCAGCGGAGAGGACATCGGAATTTCCTAGGCCGACAACCGGCGCTTCTTCGGCGCGGCGAGTGTGCGGTCCCACGCCGCGTGGATGTGTACGACCTCCCGCTCGAAGCGCTCGAGGAACAGCCGCGCCTGCGTCGACAGCGTGCGCCGCGTCGGCTGGATCAGCACGAATTCGGCGTGCAGCTCGGGATCGACGATCGGACTGACGATTAATTCGCCGCGGTCGACGTCGTTGATCGAGATCACGCTCGGCAGCACGGTCACCCAGTCGGTGCGGGCGACGAATTCGAGCGTGGCGATCATGGCGTCCATCTCCAGCACCGCCTCGACCTCGACGCCATGGCTTTGGAAATAAGTCTCCAGATTGCGCCTGCGGATATTATCCGGCCCCGGCAACACGAACTTCAACGGTTTGCATTCGGCGAGCCTTAGCGGCGAGAGCGGCGCAAAGCCGCGCTTTGGCCCCGACACCAGCATTTCGCGATCACGTACCAAAAGTCGCGACTTGAGGCCGATGGTGCCCTCGAAGGCCGGCACCACGCCGAAATCGAGCTCCTCGTCGAGCACCATCTCGGTGAGCGCGTTGCTGTAGCCTTCGACGATATGCAGGCGCACCTCGGGGCAGCGCGGCACGAAATCGTCGAGCACCGGCGCCAGCACCGCGCGGGTGAAAGTCGGCATCAGGCCGATGCGCAACTCGCCGGTGACCTTGCCGGAGAGCGCGCGCGCCTCCTCGGCGGCGTTTTCCAAGGCGCCGACCGCCTCGACGCAGCTCTTGTAGTAGCGCAGGCCCGCCGGCGTCGGCTTCACCGCGCCGCTTAAGCGTTCGAACAGCTTCACCCCCAACGTGCGCTCGACCGCGGCGACGTGCTGGGAAATGCCGGATTGGGTGGCGTTTTCGCGCTCGGCCGCGCGGGTGAAGGAGCCTTCTTCGCAGACCGCAATCACGGCGCGAACCTGGCGCAGGGGGATGTTCCGCATGACGCTACCGGTATTAGAAAATATAATGACGAAACCACGATTATATTATTTCTTCTGGCGGCGCTAGCCGAATAACATCGCGGCCGAATTTATAAAAACGGCGCCGCCGGCGCGCCGCTGGGGAGGAAGCTATGGGTACCGCGAATTTCGGCATGATCGGGATGGATTGGCAGCAGCGGGTCAACTGGGACCGGCTGCGCGAATACCGCATCGAGCGCGCGCGGCAGATGATGAAGAAGCACGGCCTCGGCGCGCTGCTGTGCATGTACGACGAGAATTGCCGCTACATCACCGGCTCGCTCACCCCCGGCTGGAACAAGCTCAAGCCCGGCCTGAAATACGCGATGCTGTGCGGCGACGGCCGTCCGGTGCTGTTCGAGCAGGGCGACATCGGCATGCAGGTCGAGCGCCACTCGCCGTGGCTGCCGAAGGAAAACATCCGCCACTCCTTCGCCTGGATCAAAGGCGCGGCCGGTCCGGCCGCCACCTCGCAAGTGACCAAGTTCACCAACGCGATCCTCGAAGAGATGAAGCGTCACGGCGTCGCCGGGCAGAAGCTCGGCTGCGACTTCATCGACATCAACATGATCAAGATTTTCGAGGAGAAGGGCGTTCATTGGGCCGACGGCATGACGCCGATGATGGAAGCGCGCGCGGTCAAGAATGAGGACGAGCAGGAATGCTTCCGCATCGTCGGTGCCATCGGCGACGCCACCCATTGGGAATGCATGAAGTTCCTGCGCCCCGGCATCACCGAGAACCAGGTGACCGCGCATCTGATGGAATATCTCTATAACTTCCCCGGCATCGAAGACGTCGAAGACGTGATCGTCTCCTCCGGTCCGAATACCTGGCCGAACTGGCGCAACTTCTCCGACCGCATCATCCAGCCGGGCGACATAGTGTTCATGGATTTGGCCGCGCTCACGTGGAACGGCTACAAGTCTTGCTATTACCGTACCTACTGTGTCGGCAAGGAGCCGTCGCAGGAGCAGAAGGACACCTACAAGACCGCGCTCGGCTGGCTCTACGATTCGATCGGCGCCGTGAAAGTCGGCGCCACTACGCGCGACATCGCCTCCAAGTGGCCGTCGGCGATGGAAACCTGGGGCTATGAGGACGAAGATCAGGCGGCCGCCAATCTGTGGGGCCACGGTCTCGGCCTCGCGCAATATGACCAGCCGGTGATCTCGCGCATCTGGTCGCTCGATCACCCGATCGACATCAAGGAAGGCATGACCTTCGCGCTGGAAACGCAGCACGGCAAGAAGTTCCGCTATGGCGTGCGGATCGAGGAAATGCTGATCGTGAAGAAGAACGAGATTGAGATCGTTTCGAACTTCCCGGTCAAGCAGATCACGGTCGTCGATCCGCTGCCGGGTTACGGCGATCACGTGAAATGATATTCACCTCTCCCCGCTTGCGGGGGGAGGTCGATCACGCGAAGCGTGATCGGGCGAGGGGTGTTTCGACAATTTGGGCGCTTGAATTTGCCCCTCACCCCAACTCCCTCCCCGAAAAAACGGGGAGAGGGGCGCACTGAGAACGTGGCACTGCTGAGAATGAAACTCGCATGACCGCTTTCATCCTTCCGCTCACCGACCCCGCGGCGACCGATCCGGAACGGGTCGGACCGAAGGCCGCCAATTTGGCGGCGCTGACGCAGGCCGGCCTGCCGACGCCGGGCGGCTTTGCATTGACGGCAGAAGCCTATCGGCATCAACTCAATTGTCTCGGCGTCGCCGACCTGACGGCGCAATACAACACGGCCGAGCGACAGGTCTCGCGCAAGCTGTCCGTGCAGGTTCGCCTCGCGCTTTATCAGCAGCCGATCGCGCCGGAGATTCTCGAGCCACTCCTCGCAGCCTGGCGTGCGCAGCGCGCCGACGGTTCGCTCGGTGCGGTGCGTTCCTCGGCGCTGATTGAGGACCGTAAGGGCGCTAATTTCGCCGGCCAGTTCGAAAGCTTCCTCGGGCTTGCCGACGAAACCGAATTCGTGACCGCGGTGCGCGCCTGCTGGGCGGCGCTGTGGACGTCGCAAGCGCGCCGCTACATGGAAAATCATGGCCTGTCGCCGGCCGATACCGCGATGGGGGTTTTGATCCAACCGCTGATTGCCGCGCGCGCTTCGGGCGGCGGCTTGAGCGAGACCGCGGAGGGCCAGATGCTGATCTCGGCCACCTGGGGGCTGGGCTCGGCGATCGCGCAGGGCGAGGTGGTGCCCGACCGCATCGTGCTTAGCAAAAACGGTTTCCTGCGCACGGTGGAAGCCGGCCGCAAGGGCCACCGCGACACCTGCGATCACGGCGTCGCTGCGCCGCAGCTGGTGCCCGCGGATCAGGTGAACGAGCCATGCCTGACGGCGGGCGAGGCGGTCACGCTCGGCCGTCTGCTGCGCAAATGCGAACATCTCGCCGGCCAGCCGGTCGAGATCGAATGGGCGCTCGACGAGAACGGCTTCAAGCTGCTGCAGTCGCGTCCGCTGCATGTGGAGGCCGCCATCGTGCCCGACGAAATCTGGCTGCAGCATCCCGGCCTCAACGGCCATCCGGCCGGCATCGGCTGGGGCGAGGGCAAGGCGGTGGTGGTGAATTGCGAATGCGAATTGGCGCGCGTCGGCCATGGCGACATCCTGGTGACGCGCGTCGCCGGACCCGCGCTCAGCCACATCCTGCCGCGGGTCGCCGGCGTGGTCGCCGAACTCGGCGGCTCGACCTCGCATATGGCGTCGCTGGCGCGCGAGCGCGGCATTCCGATGGTGCTCGGCGTGCTCGACGCCACCCGCAAGATTCCCGATGGCGTGCAATGCGCCGTCGACGGCGTCGCCGGTATCGTGCGGTGGCAGCGGTGAGCGGCAAACCCCGCATCTTTGTCACTCAGCCGGTCGCCGACAGCGCGATCAAGCGGCTGCGCGCCATGGGCAGCGTCAAGGTCTTCGCCGACGACAGCCGCATCATTCCGCACAAGACGCTGATCTCCGCCGTACGCAAGGCCGACATTCTCTTCTGCCTGCTGCACGACAAGATCGACCATGCGGTGGTCGCGGCGAATCCGAAGCTTCGCCATATCGCCGCGCAATCGATTTCGCCGTCGAACATCGACGTCGCCGAGGCGACCGCGCGCGGCATCCCGGTCACGGTTGTGCCGCCTTTGACCACCGAGGCAACGGCCGACATGACCTTCGTGCTGATGCTCGCTGTGGCACGGCGCCTGGTCGAGGGCGACAAGATGGTGCGCGCCGGCAAATTCCCCGGCGGCCAATCGCGGCACCTGCTTGGCGCAATCGTGCACGGCAAGACCGTCGGCTTGGTCGGCGGCGGCGGCCTTATCGGCAAGGCGGTGGCCCGCCGCGCGCACGGCTTCGGCATGCGCGTGCTCTATTCGACGCCGCGCCGCAAGCCGGAGGCGGAAGAGCGCGAGGCCGGCCTCGAATACGTTCCGTTCGAACAGCTATTGCGCGAATCCGATTTCGTTTCGCTGCATCAGCCGCTTAATCCGGCGACGCGCCACCAGATCGGCGCGCGCGAGATCGGGCTGATGAAGAAGACGGCGTTCATCATCAACACGGCGCGCGGGCCCATAATCGACGAGAAGGCCCTCATCCGTGCGCTGAAGGCGCGCAAGATTGCCGGCGCCGGGCTCGACGTGTTCGAGCAGGAGCCGAACGTGCCGGCCGAGTTGAAGAAGATGAAAAACGTGGTGCTCGCGCCGCATCTCGGCAGCGCCACCGTCGAAGTGCGAGAAGAGATGGCGAATACCGTGGTCGACAACATTCAGGCGCTGATCGACGGCCGCTTGCCGCCGAATTGCGTCAATCCGCAAGTCTTGCCGCAGGTATTGAAGCCGTCCTGACGGCGCGGAACTGCAAAACCGGGAGAGTGACTATGGCTGATTTGCCCAAGCTCGACGTGGTAATTGCCAACAACTTCGGCCATCTGCCGATGTTCATCGGCGCGGAGAAAGGCTACTTCAAGCAACACGGCGTCGACGCCAGCTTCAAGGTGGTGGACACTGGCACCGACATGGTCAACGCGCTGCACGACGGCCTCGCCCAAGTCGGCGACATGAGCACGACGACCTACTTGAAGGCCGTGCATGCGGGAAATCCGTTCCAGGTCATCGGACTGATCATGAACGACGCCAACGACGAGCGCTGCGATACGCCGCTTGCGATCGTCACCAAGAAGGGCAGGGGCGTCAACGCCGGCAAGATCGGCGATCTCGTCGGCAAGAAGGTCGGCCTCGCGAAGGGGCAAACCTCGGACGAATATTTCAAGATGGTGGTGCGCCGCGCCGGCGTGAAATACGCGGACGTCACCATCGAGAACATCTGGTCGCAGTTCGGCCTCGCGCCGGCGCTGAAGGACGGCAAGGTCGACGCCATCGTGACTTGGGAGCCCTACGTTACGCAGACGCTTACCCAGGTTCCGGATTCGTTCGAAGTGATCCGCGGCGGCCAGCACATGTCCTACGTGATGGTAGCGGTGGCGCACGGGCCGACGGTCGAGTCGAAGCCCGCGGTGATCAAGAGCATCGCCGCGGGGCTGGCGCAGTCCTCGTATTTCACGCGGCATAATCCCGACGAAGCGGTGGAGATTTTCGCCAAGTGGGTGCCCGGCACCGACGTCGCCATCGGCAAGAAGGCGATCCGCAACATCCATTTCGATCCGCGCATGTCGCCGAAAGTGCTGCAGGCCTTCGAGAACGCCGAGGACGAGATGCTTGGTGAACACGCTGCCCGGCGCGCCGCGGCTCAACGTGCCGAGACTGTTCCGGCCGGAGTTCATGCAGCAGGTCGAAAAAGAGCACCCGGAGTATTTCGCGGATTTGCCGAAGCTGACGTAGTTACTCCGCCTCATCCTGAGGAGCCGCGCGAAGCGCGGCGTCTCGAAGGATGGGGCGGCCCCATGGTTCGAGACGCGCCCTTCGGGCGCTCCTCACCATGAGGCCGATTGAGTGTTCTCGCACTTTGTTGCTGTGATCATTCCGCCGTCCAGCCGCCGTCGAGCACCAGCGCCGATCCGGTCATCAGCGACGACGCGTCCGAGGCGAGGAAAACAATGGCTCCGGTCAGCTCCTCGAGCTGCCCGAGGCGGCCGAGCTTGATCTTGCCCGAGCACTTCGTCGCGGAACGCCTTGTTCTCGAAGAACGGCCGCGTCATCGGCGTTTCGAGGAAAGTCGGCCCCAGCGAATTGACGCGGATATTGTCGGGCGCGAGTTCGATCGCCATCGCCTTGGTGAAGCCCTCCATGGCGTGCTTGGCGGCGCAGTAGACGGTGCGGCGCGTGGCGCCGACGTGGCCCATCTGCGAGGAGATGTTGATGATCGAACCGGGCAGCTTCTCCGCGCGCAGCCGCAGCGCCACCGTCTGCGCCATGAAGAAAGCGGCGCGCACGTTGAGATTCATGATGGCGTCGAAGTCCGCGACCGTGACATCCGGCAGAAAGGCCGGCCGGTTCATGCCGGCATTGTTGACCAGCACCTGATAGGGGGCGCGATCGGTCAGCGCCCCGCGCACCGCCTCAACGTCGGTGACATCGAGCGGCAGCGCGTCGGCCGATTGGCCGCGGGTGCGGATCGCCTCGGCAGCCTCCTCGATTTCGCTTTGCGTGCGCGCGGCGAGCGTGACATGCGCTCCGGCGTCGGCCAGCGCGGAAGCGGCGGTGAGCCCGATGCCGCGGCCGCCGCCGGTCACCAGCGCGCGCCGGCCGTCGAGGCGGAAGGAGGCGGGTTTGGTGAGGTCGACCATTTTGGCTCTACGCGCGGAAGCTCTTCTTATCCTCCCCCTGGAGGGGGAGGGTCGGCGGCGAAGCCGCCGGGGTGGGGTGAATTCGTGAGGGTCTAAGTTCACCCCCACCCGCCGCGCTTCGCGCGGCGACCTCCCCCCTCCAGGGGGAGGTGAAGCAAGAAACTACTCCGCCGCCTGCGCGTAGGGCACGTTGCGGCCGCCGTAGCGGCGCACGCGGATATTGGCCTGCTCGGCGTGGGCCGTGAAGCCTTCGAGGATGCACAGGCGCGAGCAGACTTCGCCGATCTTGGCGCTCGCCTCGTCGGTCAACACCTTCTGATAGGTGCAGGTCTTGATGAACTTGCCGACCCACAGCCCGCCGGTGAAGCGCGCGTTCTTCTTGGTCGGCAGCGTGTGGTTGGTGCCGATCACCTTGTCGCCAAAGGCGACGTTGGTGCGGGGACCCAAGAACAGCGAGCCGTAGTTTTTCATGTTGTTGAGGAAGTAGTCGGGATCGCGCGTCATCACCTGCACGTGCTCGGAGGCGATGCGATCGGCTTCGCGCACCATCTCGTCGACGTCGTCGCAGACGATGACCTCGCCATAGTCCTTCCAGGATTGGCCGGCCAGATCGGCGCTCGGCAGGATCTTCAACAGCCGCTCGATCTCGTTCATGGTGTCGCGCGCGAGCTTTTCTGAATTGGTGATCATCACCGCCGGCGAGTTCGGCCCATGCTCGGCCTGGCCGAGCAAGTCGGTGGCGCAGATTTCGCCGTCGACGCTGTCGTCGGCGATAACCAGCGTCTCGGTCGGTCCGGCGAGCAAGTCGATGCCGACGCGGCCGAATAGCTGCCGCTTGGCTTCCGCCACATAGGCATTGCCGGGGCCGACGATCATGTCGACCGGCGCGATGCTTTCGGTGCCGAGCGCCATGGCGGCGACGGCCTGCACGCCGCCGAGCACGTAGATGTCGTCGGCGCCGCCGAAATGCATGGCGGCGACGATGGCGGGATGCGGGCCGCCTTTGAACGGCGGCGCGCAGGCGATGATGCGCTTCACGCCGGCGACCTTGGCGGTGACGATCGACATGTGCGCGGAGGCGACCATCGGGTAGCGTCCGCCCGGCACATAGCAGCCGATCGAGTTTACCGGGATGTGGCGATGGCCGAGCACGACGCCGGGCAGCGTCTCCACTTCGAGATCGTGCATGCTTTCGCGCTGCTTCTGCGCGAAGTTGCGCACCTGTGCCTGGGCGAATTTGATGTCCTCGAGGTCGCGCTTGCGGACCTTCGAGATTGCCGCCTCGACCTCGGCCGGTGTGAGTTTGAAATCGGCAGGCTCCCAGTTGTCGAATTTCTTCGACAACTCGCGGATCGCTGTATTGCCGCGCGTCTTGACGTCGTCGAGGATGGTTTCGACGGTCTGACGCACTTTGGCGTCCGCCGCCTCGATCGCGCTCGCGTCCATTCCGCGCTTGAGGTAACGGGGCATGGGAGGTCTCCTTACTATCGCCGTCATCCTGAGGTGGCCGCCGAAGGCGGCCCTCGAAGGATGAACGGCCACGGACTTGGGCCGTCGCCCTTCGAGACTCGGCGCTACGCGCCTCGCACCTCAGGGTAACGGTGAGAGATCGGGGGCAGTCTACACTACTTTATCGCCTGCGGATTGATCGGCGATCCCGTGCCCCCGGTGATGATCAGCGGCGGCCCGCAGAAGAAGAATTCGTAGACGCCGTCCTCGTCGCAGTCCTCGGCCAGTTCCTTGAGATAGAAGATCTCGCCCATGCACAGACCCATGGCCGGGATCACCACCCAGTGCCAGGGTTGATTGGCGTCGGGGGTCTCGTTCGGGCGCACTTCGACGCCCCAGGTATCGGTGCAGATGGCGGCGACCTGCTTATCCTGGCACCAGTAGCAGTTCTCGAATTTGACGCCCGGCGCATCGCCGCCGGCATAGCCGCCCCATTCCTTCTCGGCGAGGCAGCGCTCCATCTGTCCGGTGCGGACGATGACGAAGTCGCCGCGCCCGATCGAGACGTTCTGTTCCTTGGCGCATTTGTCGAGTTCGTCGTTGGAAATGCTTTCACCGTCCTGCATCCATTTGACGCCGCGGAAGCGCGCGATGTCGAGCAGCACGCCGCGGCCGACCATCTTGTTCTTGGAGTTCTCGATGCCGAGCACCGAGAGCCCACGCGAGTCGACAAGCTTGGCGTCGTGGCCATTGTAGCCCTTGTCCTCGTAGAAGATGTGGCCGAGCGCGTCCCAATGCGTGGCGCCCTGCACGCACAGCATCAGCGTGTCGTCGGCGTAGCGGATCTTGTTCCAGTCCTGCTGTCCGGCGATGGCGTCGGTGCCGGTGGCGAGCATCTGGTGGATCGGGTTGAAGCGGCCGCCGAACAGTCCGTTCTGAGGGCCTTCGCGGTCGAGCGGAATGCCGAGCGCGAACACCTTGCCGGTGCGGATCAGGCTCGCCGCCTTGACGATATCCTCGGGCCTGACGTGGTTGAGCGTGCCGATCTGGTCGTCCTTGCCCCAGCGGCCCCAATTGGACAGTTTCTTCGAGGCTTCCGCGATCGCCTGTTTGCCGACCTTGATGTCCATGGCGTTCATCCCATTGTTGACGTTTTTTACAAGGCCGCAGCGTGGAAAACCGGCCATTTTCGTTTGCAATATTGCGCCGGGTCGCGGTGTTTCAGCAAGCGGATATGTGTACCGCTTTGACAGCGTCCGCTCCGCTTGCGCATGATCCGAGCAACAAGCCGGCCACCGAGCGCCGGCGAACATCGGGGAGGGTTTCATGAAACGAAATACGATCGCGGTACTCGTAGCCGCTGTGTCTTTTTTCGGAATCGCGCTTAGCGCGCAGGCCGCCGACATCGTCGACGAGTGGGCAAGCGTCAAAGCGCCGCCGCCGCCCGCGCTCAAGCCGGTGACCGTGGACCCAAGTACCACTGCGCTGCTGATGCTCGACTTCATGAACCAGAATTGCGGCAAGCGGCCGCGCTGTCTGGCGACGGTGCCGGCGATGAAGAAGCTGCTGGCCGCGGCGCGCTCCGCCAAGGTCATGGTGGTCTATTCTGTGATCGCCAAAACCACGCCGGCCGACGTCGTCAAGGACCTGGCGCCGCTGGCGAGCGAGCCGCACGTCTTGTCCGGCCCCGACAAATTCCTGCACACCGATCTCGAGAAGATTCTAAAGGACAAGAATATCAAGACCGTGATCGCGGTCGGCACGTCTTCGAATGGCGCGGTGCTCTATACGGTGAGCGAGGCGGTTTTCCGTGGCATGAAAGCGATTGTGCCGGTGGACGGCATGTCGGCGCCCGATGCTTACGCCGACTTGAGCACGGTGTTCACCTTCACCAACGCGCCGCGGCTATCGACCGAAGCGACACTGACACGCAGCGACATGATCAAGTTTTGAGTCTGCTTTCTCCGCCTGCAGGCCGCGCAAAGCGGGGAGGGTGATAACGGCATTGCCGACACCCCCCGGCTCGCTGCGCTCGCCACCCTTCCGGAGCGGAGGTAGATCCCTTGCCCAGCGCCTGAAAATCTTCCCCGGCGTGAACGGCATGTCGGTGAGCGGCTGCGCGTTGAGCGGACGCAGCGCGTCGTTGATGGCGTTCATGACGCAGGCCGGCGCGCCGGCGGTGCCGGCTTCGCCGGCGCCCTTGGCGCCGAGTTCGCTGTCTGCGGTCGGCGACACGCAATGTCCGCATTCGATGTCGGGCATTTCCGCCGCCATCGGCACCAGATAGTCGGCCATATTGCCGTTGAGCATCTGCCCGCGCTCGTCATACAGGCACTGCTCGAACAGCGCTGCGCCGATGCCCTGCACGATGCCGCCGCGGATCTGCTCGTCGACCAGCTGCGGATTGATAATGGTGCCGCAATCCTCGACGCACCAGTGTTTTAGCAACTTGACGAAGCCGGTGTCGATGTCGACTTCGAGATAGCTCGCCTGCACGCCGTTGGTAAAAGCGAAAGGCCAGCCGCGCGGCACGTAGTGTCGCGTCGCCACCAACTCGGCCTGCACGCCGGAGGGGAGGGTGTCAGGACGAAAATAGGCGACGCGCGCCAGTTCCTCCAGCGGCAGCCGTTCAGTTCCGCTCGCCGCATCGACGACGATGCCATTGCGGATGTCGAGCGCTTCGGGTTTGGCCTGCAGCATGGCGCCGGCGACCGCGAGCACGTTGCCGCGCAGCGCCTTGCCGGCTTGCCAGGCCGCTTCGCCGCCGATACCGGCGGCGCGCGAAGCCCAGGTGCCGCCGCCATAGGGCGTGTTGTCGGTATCGCCGGTGATGACGCGTACTTTGTCGATCGACACGCCGAACGCCGTGGCGACGCATTGCGCGATGACGCTTTCCGCGCCCTGGCCCTGTTCGGTGACGCCGGTCGCGACATTGATATTGCCCTGCGCATCGAGCTTCACGGTGGCGCCGTCTTGCGAGGTGATGCGGGCGCCACCGACGCCGTAGAAGGCGGCGGAGGGATTGGTGACTTCGATGAACGAGGCGAAACCGATGCCGCGATAGATGCCTTGCGCGCGCAGCCTCTTCTGCTCGGCGCGCAGGCCGGCATAATTCATCATCGAGTCGAGATGGGCGAGCAATTCGTGGTGCGACAGCTTCTCGAATTTCAACCCGGCGGCCGACTGCGCCGGATAGCCGTCGTCCGGAAAAAGGTTGCGGCGGCGCAATTCCAGCGGGTCCATGCCGATTTTCGCCGCCGCCAGTTCCACCAGCCCCTCGGTCACCGCCACCGCGAGCGGGTGGCCGACGGCGCGGTACTGGCACATGACATTCTTGTTGGTGAACACCACGCGCGCCTGCGCGCGATAGTTCGCGCAGGTGTAGGGCCCGCCCACCAGGTTGACCACCTGATTGGCCTCGATGCCCGAGGTGCGCGGATAAACCGAATAGGGGCCGATGCCGGTGAGGTCATCGATCTCGAAGGCGGTGATGGTGCCGTCTTGTCTTGACGCCAATCTTGGCTTTCACGCGGTGGTCGCGCGCATGGATGTCGGTGACAAAGCTCTCGATGCGGTCGGCGACGAATTTCACCGGCCGCTTGAGCAGCTTCGAGAGTGCCACCGTCGCCATCTCGTCGGCATAGGTGTGCACCTTGATACCAAACGAGCCGCCGACATCTTTCGTCAGCACGCGCACCTGGTCATGACGGAGGTCCAGGTGTTTGGCGAACAGGTCCTGCATCATGTGCGGGGCCTGGGTGCCTTGATACACCGTCATGCGCTGTTCGCTCGGATTCCAGTCGGCCACGATCGCGCGGGGCTCGTTGGTGACGCCGGTGTGGCGGCCGAACAGAAAGGTGGTCTCGACCACCGCGTCCGAGCCGGCGAAGGCCTCGTCGACCTTGCCAACATCGAGCTTGCGCTCGAAGCAGAGATTGTCGCCGAGCGAGGAATGAATGATGGGAGTCTTGCCGTCGAGCGCGGTTTCCGGATCGACCACCGCCGGCAGCTCCTTGTAGGTCACTTCGACCAGTTCACAGGCATCTTCTGCCAATGCGCGCGTGCGCGCGACCACGGCGCAGACCGCCTCGCCCTGCCAGCAGGCGACGTCGACGGCGATGGGGGATTGCGGCGCCGATTTGAGGCCCTTCAGATGCGTGAGCACGCCGACCCACGGGGTCATGACCTTCGCCAACTCGGCGCCGGTGACCACGGCGACGACGCCGGGCAACTTCTTCGCCGCGTCGGTTTTGATGCCGACGATGCGCGCGTGGGCATGCGGCGAGCGCACGAAGGCGACGTGCGCCATGCGCGGTAGCGTGACGTCGCTGACGTATTGCCCGCGCCCTTGCGTCAGCCGCTGCAGATTCGGCCGCGGCACCGAGCGGCCGATATAGGAATTCGGCCGATCGAGGGCGGAAAGCACGGGCCGGGAGTCGGCGGTGATTTTCATCGCTTCGCTCCCGCGCGCGCTTTGTTTCTTTCTTGCGCAACAAACTCCACCGCGTCGACAATGGCGTGATAGCCGGTACAGCGGCAGTAATTGCCGGAGAGATGTTCGCGGATGGCGTCGCGGCTCGGTACGCCACCCCGCATCAACAATTCCTGCGCCGCGGCGATCATGCCCGGCGTGCAATAGCCGCATTGCAACGCGTTGCGCTGCTCGAAGGCGGCCTGCAGGTCGGCAATCTCGCCCGAGTCGGACAGGCCTTCGATGGTCTCGACGGTGGCGCCGTCGCATTGCACCGCCAGCATCAGGCAGCCGCGCACGATCTCACCGTTCACGCGCACGGTGCAGGCGCCGCAGACGCCGTGCTCGCAGCCGACATGGCTGCCGGTGAGCGCCAGATCGTCGCGCAGGAAGTCGACCAGCGTCTTGCGCGCCTCGACGCGTTCGCTGACGCGTTCGCCGTTGACGGTGAGGGCGATGTCCAAGGAGGTGTCGGCCATCAGCGCTCCTCCAGCAATTGCTTAGCCACCCGCCGCAGCAGCACGCCCGCGAGGTGTTTCTTCACCGCCCCGGTTGCCTGCACATCGTCGGGCGGATCGAGATCGAGCGCGGCGACCGCGCCGTCCACATCGCCTTTCGCCAGCGCCGCTTCGGCCTTTATCGCGCGCACCGGCGTGGCGCCGACGCCGAAATAAGCGAGCCGCACATCGGCAAGGCCTTTGCCGTCGCCGCGCGCGCTGGCGGCCAAGCCGACGATGGCGTAATCGCCGTGGCGGCGCGCCAGTTCGGCGAAGCCGGCGCGCGTGTCTTTGTCGGCGGCGGGGACGCGTACCGCGGTGAGTATCTCCTGCGGCCGCAACGCGGTCTCGAACAGTCCCTTGAAGAAGGCGTCGGCCTTCACCTTGCGCTTGCCTTTGGGACCGGCGATGTCGACCTCTGCTCCGAGTGCCAGCAGACAGGCGGGCAACTCAGCCGCCGGATCGGCGAAGGCGATCGAGCCGCCGAAAGTGCCGCGGTTGCGAATGGCGGGATGTCCGATGTGCGGCATGGCGAGCGCAATCAGCGGCGCGTGTTTGGCGATCAGTTCGGAGCGCTCGACCTGGGCATGGCGCGTCAGGGCGCCGATCTCGACGAACTTGCCCCTTTTGGCGATGCCGTCGAGGCCCTTGATGCCGTTGATGTCGATCAGCAGGTCCGGCGCCGACAGCCGCATGTTGAGTGTGGCGATCAGGCTCTGCCCACCGGCCAAGAGCCGCGCATCGTCCTTATGCTTGGACAAGAGCGCAACCGCTTCCTTGAGCGTGCGCGCCTTGGTGTAGGCGAATGGCGCCGGCTTCACGTTTCCCCCTGACAGTTTTTCTTATTGTGACTGGGATCACGGGCAGGTCAATGTATAAAGGCCGCACAAAAGCGGAGGGAACCTATGGCGAAAGAATTCGAGGGAAAAGTCGTCGTCATCAGCGGCGGCAGCCGCGGCATCGGCCGGGCCATCGCGATAGCCTTTGCGCGCGAGGGCGCGCAGACGGTGCTGGCGGCGTCAAACGCGGCCAATCTCGCCGAAGCCGCGAAACTGGTAACCGCGGCGGGGCCGGAGCCGATGACCATCGCCGCCGATCTACGCACGCTCGCCGGTTGCGAGAAGGTTTTCGCCGAGGTCGAGAAACGTTTTCATTGCTGCGACGTGCTGGTCAACAATGCCGGCGCCACCAAGGGCGGCAAGTTTCTGGAGCAGCCGGACGACGCCTGGAGCGACGGCTTCGCGCTGAAATTCTTCGGCGCGGTGCGGCTGACGCGGCTGTTCTGGCCGCTGCTCAAGGCCGCGCACGGCAATATCGTCAATATCATCGGCGGCGCGGCGCGCACGCCGGGGCCGGACTTCCTGATCGGCGGCGCGGTCAATGCCGCGATGGGCAATTTCGCCAAGGGTCTCACCGCGATGGGCAACCGCGACGACATCAATATCAACGTCATCCATCCGGGGCAGACGCAAACCGACCGCGTCGAACAGTTGTTCGCGCAATTCGCCAAGGCGCAGAACAAGACCGTCGAGCAAGTGCGCGAAGAGTCGTTGGTGAAAAGCGGCCTGCGCCGCATCGGCCAGCCGGAGGACGTCGCCGAGTTGGCGCTGTTCCTATGCAGCGCGCGGGCGCGCCACATCCACGGCACTGCGATCGCCGTCGATGGCGGCGGCACGCCGGGGTATTATTAAGCAGTACCCGCTCGTCCCCGCGCAAGCGGGGACCCAGGGGCGACAATCTCCAGCTTCTAGGATGCCACCCTGGATTCCCGCTTGCGCGGGAATGAGTGGAGATTGGATCAGCCGATGATCTTCTTCACAATATCCACCGCCCTTCGCAGCAGCGTCATCGACGCTTCCAGCGTGCGGAAGGCGGCGTGCGAGGTCAGCGTCACGTTGGGCAATTGCGCCAGCGGATGATCGGCTTTTAGCGGCTCGTTGTGGAACACGTCGAGGCCGGCATGGCGGATGTGGCCGTTTCTGAGCGCGTCGATCAGCGCCGCCTCGTCGGCGAGCGCGCCGCGCGCGGTGTTGACGTAGATCACGCCCGGCTTCATGCGCGCGATGCGCTCGGCCGAGAGAAAGCCGCGCGTCTCGTCGCCGAGCGTCAGGTTCATCGACACCACGTCGCTACGCGCGAGCAGCGTATCGATGTCGACCAGCGGCACGTTGTTCTCGGCATGCCGGGTGCGGTTCCAGCCGATCACCTCCATGCCCATGCCTTTGCCGATGCGCGCGACTTCGCGGCCGATGCCGCCGAGCCCGATCACGCCGAGCGTCTTGCCGAGCAATTGCACGCCCTCGTGCGGTGTCCAGGTGCCGGCGCGGATCTCGCGGTCCATGCGGGCGACGTCGCGCGCGGCGGTCACCATCAGCGCGATCGAATGCTCGGCCACCGCGGTGTCGCCATAGCCCTTGATGATGTGCACCTTGATGCCGCGCGCTTCCAGTTCGCCGACGTTCATGTAGCTCGCCGGTCCGGTGCCGAGAAACACGATGTGTTTGAGCTCAGGACATTGCGCGACCAGCGGCGTCGGCATGTAGGAATGGTCGTCGATGGCGATGGCGTAGCCGCCGATCACGCGCGGCAAATCCTCGCGCGCGAAGGCCGCGCGGTTGACATCGATCGGCGGATCGTCGGGGCGAATCACGCGCGCCCACACCGGCGCCAACTGGTCGTTGCAGTCGAGGAAGATGGTTTTCATGGAATCCCGGCGTTGACGGCACCGCGCGCACAGAATACATGCAAGCGCGCGCCGCCCGCCCCGCAGCATAACGCCGAACCGCCGACGGTTCCATGCCGCCGGGGAAAAGGGTGCGGCCGACTGGAAATCTCAATGAAATTGGCAAGCTACAAGGTGCGCGGGCGGGACAGTTTCGGCGCGGTGGTGGGTGAGGGCGTGGTCGATCTCAAGACCCGGCTCGCTCCGCAGTTCGAAAGCGTGCTCGACCTGCTGCGTGGAGGCGGCTTCGACATCGTGCGCGAGGTTGTGCACGGCGTGCGCGCCGATTTCCCGTTGCGCGAGCTTGAGTTTCTGCCGCCGGTGCTGACGCCGGAGAAGATCGTTTGCATCGGCATCAACTATGCCGATCGCAATACCGACTACGGCGAGGTCGAACTGCCGAAATATCCCAGCATCTTCTTTCGCGCGCCCGGCTCGCTGGTCGGTAACCGGCAGCCGATCGTGCGGCCGCGCGAGTCGGAGCAGCTCGATTACGAAGGCGAGATCGCGCTGGTGATCGGACGCACCGGCCGCCGCATCGCCCCCGAGCGCGCGCTCAATTATGTGGCGGGCGCGACGCTGTGCAACGAGGGCAGCGTCCGCGACTGGATGCGGCATGGAAAATTCAACGTGACGCAAGGCAAGAACTGGGACGCCAGCGGCAGCATCGGCCCCTGGCTGGTGACGTCCGATGAGATCGATCTCAGCCTGCCGTTGCACATCACGGCCAAGGTAAACGGCGAACTCACCCAAGACGATACCACCGGCAGCATGATCAGGTCGTTTACCGACATCATCGCCTATGTCAGCACCTTCATGACGCTCAAGCCCGGCGATATCATCGCCACCGGCACGCCGGTGAAGTTGGGTCCGCGCCGGGAGCAGCCGGTCTGGCTCAAGCCGGGTGACGTGGTGGAAATCGAAGTGCCGCAGATCGGCGTGTTGCGCAATAGCGTGGTGGCGGAAGCATGAGTGAGGAACGTAAAGCCGTCTGCATCATCGCCTGGCCGGCCGGGCATTCGCGCTCGCCGCTGATCCATAATTATTGGATCAAGCAGCACAATCTCAACGCCGAATATCGGCGCGAGGCGGTGCCGCCGGAACAACTTACGGATTTCATCGCGCACTTCCGCGAGCGCGGTTATATCGGCGGCAACGTCACCGTGCCGCACAAGCAAGCGGTGCTTGCTTTGAGCGACCCGGATGAGCGCGCCAAGGCGGTCGGCGCCGCCAATTGCCTGTGGTACGAGGGCGACAAGTTGCGCTCGACCAATACCGACGTCGAAGGCTTTCTCTCTAATCTCGATGCGACGACGCCGGGGTGGGACCGTGGCCTGGAGACCGCGGCGGTGCTCGGCGCCGGCGGCGGCGCGCGGGCCGTGGTCTTTGGGCTGATCCAGCGCAATGTCGGACGCATCTACGTCATCAACCGCACGGTCGAGCGCGCGGAAGCCTTGAAGAAGAAGTTCGGCGCGCGTGTGCACGTCGCCAAATGGGAAGAAACCACCGGCCTTCTGGGTGGCGCCGGGCTTCTGGTCAACACCACCACTTTGGGCATGGTTGGGCAGCCGCCCTTGGACATCAATCTGCGCTGCCCGGCCTCGCTGGTGGTGGCTGATCTGGTCTATGCACCCCTGCAAACCGGCCTCTTGAAGCTCGCGCGCGAGCGGGGCCTGCGCACCGCGGACGGGCTCGGCATGTTGCTGCATCAGGCGGTGCGCGGCTTCGAGCGCTGGTTCGGCATCAAGCCCGAAGTGACGCCGGAACTTCGCGCCTTAGTCGAAGCGGACCTGGGCGCGACCAAGCCGGCAATCCCCACGGCTGCTCAAGAAAAAACGAAACCGCAGGCCAAGCGGGCCCGCGGGAATAAAGAACGCGGCTAGGGGTTTTCCGCTCGACGGTATGGCGCGACGACGCCAGCCGCTCGGGAGGACGACAATGCCGAACATCCTTGTGACGCGGCGCGTACTGGGCGCCGCGGTTATTGTATTGAGTCTGGCCGCGACCGCCACTTTCGCGCAGCAGCCCGGCCGCATCCGCGGCCAAATCGAGAAAGTCGACGGTCCGATGCTGTCGCTCAAGACGCGCGACGGCACCATGATGAATGTGAAGGTCGACGACAAGGCGCGGGTCGCGGCGCTGGTCAAGGCCTCGCTCGCCGACATCAAGACCGACAGCTTCATCGGCATCGCCGGCATGCCGCAGCCGGACGGCAGCATTCAGGCCTTCTCGATCCACATCTTTCTGCCGGCGCAGCGTGGCGTGGTGCCCGACCGTCACGGGCCCTGGGATGCGCGGCCGGGCAGCACCATGACCAACGCCTATGTCGAGAACTCGGTCGCCAGCAAGGACGGCGAGACGCTGATGGTGAAATACAAGGACGGCGAGAAGAAAATCGTCGTCACGCCAGCGACGGTGATCGCCGCGGTGGCGCCGGGCAAGAAGGAAGAGCTCAAGGCCGGCACCAATATCATTATCATGGCGGCCGACAAGCAGGCGGACGGCTCGGTGCTGGCGAAGACGCTTTATCTCGGCCGCAACGTCGCGCCCGCGATGTGAGGCCATGCGCGTGTTCAAACAGATCGTGCTGGCGGCGGCATGTCTCGCGTTCGCCGCGGTCGCATTCGCGCAACAACCGCCGAGCGTGCGCGTTGCCGGCACGGTGGAAAGCTTCGACGGTCATGTGTTGACGATCAAATCCGCCAAGCTCGGCGAGGTGAAGGTCAACCTCACCGATAACGCGGCGGTGTTCGGCGTGAGCAAGGCAACGATCGCCGACATCAAACCGGGGGCTTTCATCGGCGTCGGCGCCATGCCGCAGGCGGACGGCAGCCAGCGCGCCATCCAGGTGACGGTGTTCGCCGAGGTGCAGCGCGGCCTGGGCGAGGGCCACCGGCCGTGGGATGCGCGGCCGAACAGCACCATGACCAATGGTGCCGTCGACAAGACGGTCGGCAGCGTCGACGGCGAGGTGCTGATGGTCAAATACAAAGGCGGCGAGCAGAAGATCGTAGTGCCGCCCGAGGCCAAAATCCTCGCCTATTCGGTCTCCGATATGAGCGAGCTCAAGCCGGGCGCGCATGTCGCGGTCCTCCGCGCGCTGAAAAAGCCGGACGGCTCGCTGGAAGCCAACCGCGTCAATGTCGGGCGCGGCGACGTCGTCCGCAGTAGCGCATGATCCGAAAAGGGGAACCGGTTTTCGGATAGACGGCAGACGCGCCGCGTCGGCGCGTGCGCCGAGCCGGGCGCGGTGACGTCGAGATCGGCGGCAAGTTCGGGCATCTCGCGCATCAGCCGCTCGAGCCGGTTGCGGCCGCCAACGCTGCGCGCCTCGCGCTGGTCCTCGACCGGGCGGCGCACCTCGTCGGCGCGCGCGAGACCGTCGATGTCGGTGCCCTGGTCGGCCAGCCGCGCCAGCCACACCGTGAGATCCTCCAGTTCATCGGCGACCACGTGGATGACGCCTGATTCCGACTGCACGCGGCCGTCGACCGCGACGTAACGCGCGCCGAGGACGATGGGGCGCACGCGCTCGAACACCTTCGGCCAGACGATGACATTGGCGACCGCGCTTTCGTCCTCGATGGTCATGAACACCACGCCCTTGGCCGAGCCCGGCCGCTGCCGGCAGGTGACCAGGCCGGAAATCTTCACGCGCATGTTGTTGGCAAGGCCGCGCAGCGCCTCGTTGCGGGCGATGCCGCGTTGGCCGAGATCGGCGCGCAGGAATTGTGCCGGATGCGCGCGCAGCGACAGGCGCAGGAAGCGGTAGTCGTTGACGACTTCTTCGCCGAGCGGCATGGGAGGCAGCGCCACGTCGGGTTCGCGCGACACGATGCGCGCCGGCGCGTCACCGGTGCCGCTGGAGAAAAGAGGCAAATCGTCGTCGTGATCGCCGACGCGGCCGAGCGCTTTCGCCGCCCACAGCGCTTCGCGCCGGGTGAGGCCGAGCGAGGAAAATGCATCGGCGTCGGCCAGCCGCTCCAGCACACGCGGCGGCAAGCCGGTGCGCAGCCAGACATCGCGCACGGAGTCGTAGTTCACGCCGCGCCGCTCGACGATCAGTCTTCCATCCTCCTCGCTCAGCCCCTTGATCTCGCGCAGGCCGAGGCGGATGGCGTGGGTCGCGCGAATATCCGCGTGCATCTCGCGATGCAGCTCGTGCAAACGCCCGATCTCGGGTTTACCCGAGATCGGCATTGTTAATTGCCCAAGTCGGCTATAGCCGACTTGGGTGGCGGCGCGCGGGCCGGGTTCAAGCGTCGAATCCCATTGCGAATCATTGACGTCGACGCTGCGCACCTCGACGCCATGTTCGCGCACGTCGCGTACGATCTGCGCCGGCGCGTAGAAGCCCATCGGCTGCGCGTTGAGCAGCGCCGCCGCGAAGGCGTCCGGATAGCGGCATTTCAGCCAGGCCGAAGCGTAGACCAACAGCGCGAAGCTCGCTGCGTGGCTTTCCGGGAAGCCGTATTCGCCGAAGCCCTCGATCTGGTGAAAGCAGCGTTCGGCGAAGTCGCGCGCATATCCGTTCGCCAGCATGCCGTCGATCATCTTGCGCTGGAAGGTGCCGATAGTGCCGACGCGCTTGAAGGTGGCCATGGCGCGGCGCAGCTTGTCGGCTTCCGCCGGCGTGAAACCGGCGGCGACGATGGCGATCTTCATCGCCTGTTCCTGGAACAGCGGCACGCCCAGCGTCTTCGCTAGCACCGCTTCCAGTTCCTTCGATGGGTAGGAAACCTGCTCGATCCCCTGCCGGCGGCGTAAGTATGGATGCACCATGTCGCCCTGGATCGGACCCGGCCGCACGATCGCGACTTCGATGACAAGATCGTAGAAATTCTTCGGCTTGAGCCGCGGCAGCATGGTCATCTGCGCGCGGCTTTCCACCTGGAACACGCCGAGCGAGTCGGCGCGGCTCAGCATGCGATAGATGGCGTCTTCTTCCGCCGGAATGGTGCTGAGTGTGAGCGTCTCGCCGTAATGCCGGTCCACCAGATCGAGTGCCTTGCGCAGGCACGACAGCATGCCCAGCCCAAGCACGTCGATCTTCAAAATCCCCAGTGCGTCGAGATCGTCCTTGTCCCATTCGACAAAGGTGCGCTCCGGCATGGCGCCGTTGCCGATCGGCATCACCTCGTCGAGCCGGCTGCGGGTGATGACGAAGCCGCCGACGTGCTGCGACAGATGGCGCGGGAAGCCGGCGATCTCGCGTGTGAGCGCCGCGATCTGCTTGACGCGCCGGCTGCCCGAATCGAGGCCGGCGCGCGCGAGGTCGGCATGGCCGTCGCCGCCGCCGCCCCAGATCGAGGACGACAGCGCGCCGATGGTGTCCTCGGAGAGGCCAAACGCCTTGCCGACCTCGCGGATGGCCGAACGCCCGCGATAGGAGATCACGGTCGCGGCGATGCCGGCGCGCTCGCGGCCGTATTTGCCGTAGATATATTGAATGACCTCTTCGCGCCGTTCGTGCTCGAAATCGACGTCGATGTCGGGCGGCTCGCGCCGTTCCGGCGAGATGAAGCGCTCGAACAGCAGATCGGCACGGTCGGGATCGACCTCGGTGACGCCGAGGCAGAAGCACACCGCGGAATTGGCCGCCGAGCCGCGGCCCTGGCAGAGGATTTTTTGCGAGCGCGCGTAGCGCACGATGTCGTAGACGGTGAGGAAGTAGGGCGCGTAGGCGAGTTGCGCGATCAGCGCCAGTTCGTGCTCGACCGCGGCGCGCACCTTGTCGGGCAGGCCATTCGGATAGCGCTTAGCCGCGCCGTCGTAGGTTAAATGCGTCAGCGCCTCTTGCGCGTTGGCGAAGCCCTCAAGCGTCTCGTCAGGATATTCGTAGCGCAGTTCGTCGAGCGAGAAGGTGAGTTGGTCGCTGAGCGCCTGCGTTTCCTCGATTGCCTCCGGCGCGTCGCGGAACAGCCGCGCCATTTCCTCCGGAGGCTTCAAGAAGCGCTCGGCATTGGCGGCGAGCCTGCGGCCGGCGCAATCGATGGTGACTTTCTCGCGGATGCAGGTGAGCACGTCGGCGAGCGGCCGCCGGTCGGGGTGGTGATAGAGCGCGTCGTTGACCCCGATCAGTGGTACGGCGGCTTCGCGCGCCAGTTCTTTGAGGCGAACGAGCCGCGCGCGATCGCGCCCGCGGTAGAGCATCGAGCCGGCGAGGCGGACGCGGTCTGGAGCGGCGCTGCGGAGAGTCGAAAGCAGACGTGCATCTCCGCCCATGACGACTAATTCCAGTCCGAAAATATGCGCGAGAAGATCGTAGAGATGCAGGATGCATTCACCCTTCTCGGCGCGCAAATTGCCAGCGGTGAGCAGCCGCGTCAGCCGGCCCCAGCCGGCGCGGTCGCGTGGGTAGGCCAGAATGTCCGGCGTGCCGTCGGCGAACACCAGCCGTGCGCCGGGGTGATATTTCAGCGGAAGATTCTGCTCGCGCTTGGCGAGATGCGCACGCACCACGCCGGCGACAGAATTGCGGTCGCAAAGGCCGATACCGGCCAGCCCAAGATGGGTGGCCTGCACCATCAGTTCTTCGGGGTGCGAAGCGCCGCGCAGGAAGGAGAAATTCGAGGCGGTGGCGAATTCGAGGTAACGCATTTACTCACTCAAGAATTCACGCAAACGTCCCGTGCAAAAACCAGGTCGGTGCGGCGGCGCCCTGCATCAAGTCGCGATAGAGCCCGGCGCGGAACAGCCAGAAGCGAAGCCCCGACTTGTCCTCGACACGGAAATAATCGCGTGCAGGCCCGCCGTGCTCGCTCCACCAGGCGCCTTCGATGCGCTCGGGGCCTTCGGCGGCAATCACCTCGTGCAACGCGCGCCGCCAGCGGAATCTCAGTGGCGGGCCGTCGGGGACTTCGGCAAGCGCCTCGATCGGCTCCGGCTGCGTCAGCAGGCGCAATGGCCGCGGCGCGAGCGCCGCTTCGGCACGGAACTGGCGGAAGGCCGGCCAGCCCGGATCAGTGCCGGTCATCTGCGCCGGCACGGCGGCGCCAGCGATCTCCGGAATATGGCTGTCCTGCGCGATCAACCGGTGTACGCGGCGCGCGCCTAATCGCGCGCTCAGGTGATCGACCAGGCGGTCGACTTCGGCGGTATCCTCGCTGCCGCCGATGCCGACTTGCTCGGGCGGCGCCGGCTCGGCGACCAGCACCGACAGCCGCGCCATGTCGAAACCGAAGCCGGGGTCGAACTCGTCGGCAAGCGCGGCAAGCCGCTCGACGAACAGTGCGCGGATCTGCGCCGGATCGCGCAACGGGCGTGATGTGCCGGCAGCGATGCGGCGCACTTCGCCGTCGGTGCGGAATAAAGTGAGCTCGAGCCGGCGGGCGCCATCGCCGCGCCGCTCCAGCGCGAATTGCAGCCGCGTCGCCAGCCGCACGAGGATAGCCAGTACGTCCTCCTCGCGCGCGATCGGTTCGGCAAAACGCTGCTCGGCGACATAAGGTGCGACGGGCAAACGCGGATTGAGCGGCTCGTGCTCGTTGCCAAGCGCGCGGTCGAGCTGGCGGAGGAGGGCGGTGCCGAAGCGAGCGGTGAGGGGGCTGCGCGGCAGATCGATAATGTCGCCGATGCGTTTGAGGCCGACGCGCGCCAGCGCCGAAACGGTTTGCGGCGGAAGCCGCAGCGCGGCCAGCGGCAGCGGCGCAAGCAATGCGCGTTCCTCGCCGCAAGGGTAGCTTGCCGGCTCGCCATAATGCGCAACAGCCCAGGCGGCGCCGATGCTGCCGGCGACGGCGATGGTGTAGGCGAAGCCGGCCTTCGCTAGTCGGGCGGCAAGATCGGCGACCAGCGCCTCCTCGCCGCCGTAAAGATGCGCGCAGCCGGTCATGTCGAGCAGCAAGCCGTCGGACGCGTCGACCGCCACCAGCGGCGTATAGCGCAGGCACCAGTCGGCGATTTTTTCCAGCAAGGAAGCGTCGGCCTCGGCGTCTTCCGCGATGGCCTCGATCGCCGGATGCATGGCGCGCGCCTGCGCCAGCGCGAGACCCGCATGCAGGCCGAGTCGTTCCGCCGCCTCGCCGACGGCGACGATCAACTCGGCATTGCTGCGCTTGCCGTAGATGACGAGCGGCGTGGAAGCCTCACGCGACTTGTCGCGCAATTTGGCGACGCGGTCGGTCGAGAGCCGGCGCAGCCACAGGCTGAGCAGGCGTTGCGAGCAGGAAGCGCTCATCGCTGTCACTCCATTTGAGAATCCATGCGTCGAGCGGGCCGCGGCGGTTGCGGACAAGCTCAACGGCAAAACAGGCATTGGGCGCGGCGCCGATGATCCAGCGTGTGGCGGCGGTGGAGGCCTCGTCCGTAGGCGATGCTCGCAACAGCAACGCGAGCACGCCGCTTTTCGCCGCGGCGAGCGAGAGCCGGCGCAGCGCCACCGCGCTGACCGCGCTGTCGCGCACTTCGCCGATCACGACGCGCACCGCGCGGCAATGCAGCGCTTCCTCCATCGTCCACAACAGATCGTGCGACCGCGCCACGGCAATCGTCAGCAGCCGCTCGGGCGCAAGGCCGAAGGCGTCGAGGCCGGGCCCGTAGGGCGCGCCGCTTTCGGCGCGCGCCATGTCCTCGGCGATCCAGACGACGCGAGCTTGCTCCTGCGCCGCCAGCCTCAGCGCGAAGCCCGTCGCCGCAGCGAGATGGGCTTCGCTCACCGCCGCGATCTCGTGCAGCGCGCCGCGCGCCAGGCCGCCGCCGAGCGCTGCGTCGATCGACGCGATGCCGAGCGGCAGGACGCCCGGGCCGTCTTCGATCCCGGCGGGTTTCTGAAAAGCCTGCAGGCGCTGGCGCAGCTGCTCGATCATGGCCTAAGCCTCTGGAGACGCGAAGAAACCCGGCCCACATCGGGGCAAGTTGCGCGTCTATGTTCACTATTTGTTCTAATGTGACTCCGGGCTTCGGCGCCGTCAAGTCACAAAGGAATGGGGATGGAGAGACGAGGCTGGCACCACGCCTAGCGTTACGCGCCGACGGCACCCGCCGCGCGTATTCATCGCAACTCCAAAAAGAAAAACCCGGCTCGCGCCGGGCTTCCCTGTTCATCGCGCCGGTCTTAAGCCGACTTATCGTAGATCGTGCCGGTGCCCGGAGCCGGGGTCGATTGAACCGGAGGGGCAGCTTGAGCGGAGGCTTGCGCCCCCGTGTTGTCGCTGTCCGAATCCTGGTCCGGTCCTTGCGCTTCAGTGTTTTCAGAACTGATCGGCGTTACCGGCGCCGATCCGACTGCAGAGATGCTCATGTACTGAAATCCTCTTCTGAGAGGCCCTCAGCGCTACCGGTCGGAACCTAAGGGGAGCCTAAGCGAGGTGGTAAACAAATTACCCCATTACCGCCTTTACTCACGATTGCGCGAGTAATGCGCGCCCGCGCGGCGTCAGCACCAGCCGTGCCCCTTGCATGCTGGCTCCGTTCTGGAAGCGGACCAGCCCGTCGGAAATCGCGTCTTCCCAGATCGACAGATGCGGGCAACTGCGCCGCCAGGCCTCCGCGTCGGCATAAGAGCGCGGCGCTTCCTCGACCCAGGCGAGGAACTGCTGCGTCAACGCGTGCGCGGCGGCGAGGTTCGACATGGCGGGCGTAACTACACCTGTTCGGCCGCCAAGAAAAGTCAGGCCGGCCGCTCGACGGTGTGGATGTCGATCTTCGATTCCAGCGTCTGGTGCACCGGGCACTTGTCGGCGATCTCCATCAGCTTCGCCCGCTGCGCGGCGTCGAGCGGACCTTCCAGCGTGATGGCGCGCTCGATGTGATCGACCTTGGTGACCTTGTCGGCGCAGTCCTCGCAGTCCTTGGTGTGGATCTTCTTCTCGTGGTTGAGCCGCACCGAGACGTTGGTGAGTGGGATCTTCTTGAACTCGGCATAGAGCCGGATCGTCATCGACGTGCAGGCGCCAAGGCCCGCGAGCAGGAAATCGTAAGGCCCCGGCCCCGAGTTCAGCCCGCCGAGCTTGACCGGCTCGTCGGCGAGCAGGCGGTGCGGCCCGGTCAGGATCTCCTGCTGGAATTTGCCGCCATGCGTCTCGCGCACCAGCACCAGGCCTTCCTCGACCTCCGCCTCGGTCATGATTTCCGGTTGGTCGAGATAGCGGTCGGCCCAGGCGGCGATGACGTTGGCCACGTAGACGGCGTCGCTCGCCTTGCTCAGCAGGTGGTCGGCGCCGGCGAGCGAGACGAAGCTCTTCGGGTGCCTGGCGGCGACGAAGATGTGCGAGGCATTGTCGATGCCGACCAGATCGTCGGTCGGCGAATGAAACACCAAGAGCGCCTTATGCAGCGTCGCGAGGCATTCGTTGAGCTTCTTCTCGGCGACGTCGGCAAGGAATTCGCGTTTGATGGTGAACGGCCGGCCGGCGAGCTGCACTTCGAGTTCGCCCTTTTCCTTGATCGTCTCGACATGTTCCTTGAACAGGCCGACGACGTGGGATGGATCGTAGGGCGCGGCGATGGTGACCACGGCGCGCGCTTCGGCGATGCGGTGCGAGGCGGCCAGCACCGCGCAGCCGCCGAGGCTGTGGCCGATCAGGATCGCCGGTGCGCTGTACATCTTGCGCAGGTGGTCGGCGGCGGCGACAAGGTCCTCGACGTTGGAGGAAAAATGCGTGTTGGCGAATTCGCCTTCGCTGGCGCCCAGGCCGGTGAAATCGAAGCGCAGCACGGCGATGCCGTGGATGGTCAGCCGCTCCGATATGCGCTTCGCCGCCAGATTGTCCTTGCCGCAGGTGAAGCAATGCGCGAACAGCGCGAAGGCCGTCGGCTTGCCCAGCGGCCAATCGAGCGTGGCGGCGAGCTGCTCGCCTTTGGCGTTGGGGAAAGTGAACTTTTCGCTGCGCATGGCAAGCCCCTTCAGGTCGGCGTTGCGGCTCTATGTACACGCGCCGGCGGGCCGGCGCGCGCGGCAAGTGCGGCCATGACGCAAACGTTATCGCCGTTTGACCGGCTTGCAAAAGTCGCCTCGCTTGCCCAGGTTTTCTGTTTCCCGAGGCGCAGCGGGCAGGAGATCGCGATGAGTTTTGTCGACACCCGATTTGACCAGATGTTTCCGGTGCTGGGCCCCGTCCAGATCGAGACGGCCCGGCGCTTCGCCAGTGGCGAGGCCCGGCGCTTTGCCCCGGGCGAACTCGCCTACGATGTCGGCATGCGCAACGCCTCGGCCTGGCTGGTGCTTGCCGGCGGGCTCGAGGTCATGCGCCGCGACGGCCTGCACCGGCAGACTTCGGTGGTCCTGCTCACCGAGGGCCAGTTTTCCGGCGAAGTGAGCCAGCTCGCCGGCCGCGGCACGCTGGCGGCGGCGCAAGCCGGGCCCGACGGCTGCACCGCGCTGCCGTTCGATGCCGCGCACATCCGCGCGCTGGTGATCGGCTCGGCCGAGCTCGGCGAAATCGTCATGCGCGCCTTCATCCTGCGCCGCGTCGCGCTGATCCAGGAGGGCGGCGTCGGCTCGCTGCTGGTCGGCCGTCCCGGTTCGCCCGACCTGGTGCGGCTGCAAGGCTTTCTGTCGCGCAACGCCTATCCTTACACGGTGCTCGACGCCGCCACCGACGAGGAGGCGCGCGCGGCGGTCGAGCGTTTCGGCGTGCAGCCGCACGAACTGCCGCTGATGATCTGCCCGAACGGCTCGTTTCTGAAGCGGCCGAGCGACGCCGAAGCCGCCATGTGCCTCGGCATCACGCCGGAACTCGATCCCAAGACCGTCTATGACGTCGCGGTGGTCGGCGCCGGACCGGCCGGGCTTGCCGCCGCGGTCTACGGCGCCTCGGAAGGCCTGTCGGTGATCGTGCTCGACCAGCGCGCCATCGGCGGACAGGCCGGCGCCTCGGCGCGCATCGAAAACTATCTCGGCTTTCCCACCGGCATTTCCGGCCAGGCGCTGGCCGGCCGCGCCTTCACCCAGGCGCAGAAGTTCGGCGCCGAGATCGCCATTCCTCTGGAAGTGACGCGGCTCGATTGCGGCGGCGCGCCGTCGAAGCCGTTCCGCCTCGACATCGACGGCGGCAACGCCGTGCAGGCGCGCGCGATCGTCGTCGCCTCGGGTGCGCGCTATCGCCGCCCGGCGATCGCCAATCTGTCGGACTTCGACGGCGCCGGCGTGTCCTATTGGGCCTCGCCCATCGAAGCCAAGCTCTGCGAGGGCGAAGAGGTGGCGCTGATCGGCGGCGGCAATTCGGCAGGCCAGGCCGTGGTGTTCCTGGCGCCCAAGGTCAAGCGCCTGCACCTGGTCGTGCGCGGCAAGAGCCTCGAGGCCAGCATGTCGCGCTATCTGATCGACCGCATCAAGGCGCTGCCGAACGTCGAGCTGCACACCGGCAGCGAAGTGGTGGCGCTCGACGGCGACCGCGCCTCCGGACTGACGGCCGCGACGTTCCGTAACCGCGCCAGCGGGCAGACCCACAGTGTCCCGCTGCGCCATCTGTTCCTGTTCATCGGCGCCGATCCCAACGCCGAGTGGCTGGCCGACTGCGTCGCGGTCGACGGCAAGGGGTTCGTCGTCACCGGCAACGGCTTTGCGTCGGCGGCCGGCCGCGCCTCGCATCCGCTGGAGACCAGCATGCCCGGCGTCTTCGCCATCGGCGACGTGCGCGCGGCCTCGACCAAGCGCGTCGGCGCGGCGATCGGCGAGGGCGCCGCGGTGGTGGCGCAGATCCACCAGGTGCTGGCGGCGCAGCGCGCGGCCTAGCTTTTCGGCAGCAACGCCCAATTTTGGCGCAAGATTTGCTTGGCTTTCGCCGTCAATAAATTCACGGCACGACCAAGGAGTTAGCCATGACACGCGACGGCCTCACCGAAAAGCTGCTCGACATCAAGCGCGAGAAGGGCTGGACCTGGAAATACATCTGCGGCGAGATCGGCGGCATGTCGCCGATCCTGGTGACCGGCGCCATCCTCGGCCAGATGAAGCTGACCAAGCCGCAGGCAGCTAGCGCCGCCAAGCTGTTCGGGCTGTCCAAGAGCGAGCAGGCGCTGCTCAACGAGGTGCCGTTCCGCGGCACCGGCACGCCGATGCCGCCGACCGACCCGCTGATCTACCGCTTCTACGAGCTGATCATGGTCAACGGCCCCGCTCTCAAAGCCCTCATTGAAGAGGAGTTTGGCGACGGCATCATGTCGGCGATCGACTTCGACATGGACATCACCCGCAAGGCCGACCCCAAGGGCGACCGCGTCGCCATCGGCATGACCGGCAAATTCCTGCCGTACAAATATTACGGCGCGACGGGCAACGCGCTGGCGTATGGGCTGAAGGAGGAGTGAGCGAAGGCGTGGCCTCACAAAAACGCCATCGGCACGTCCGTTCAATGCCCGCTATTATCCGGCGGACATTCATTGGTATGGCGCGCGTGTCCGCCAAGGGCCATAGGCGACATCGCACGCTTGGTAGAAATGAAGGAAGCCGCCGCCAACTGAGGCGGCCCCGGATTGACTATCCCCACATCAAGCGGCGAGCGGACTTTTCAAATGATGTGGCCGCCAACTGAGGCGATCCCCATCGTTGCTGCACTCGTAGTCGTAGGTCGCGCCGTCGCAACTTGGATTGATGCCTGTCAGCGTCATTTTTTTACCGCAGGTCGGGCAAGCAGGGGAAATGGGCGGCACGGTTTCTGAGGAAATGGGCGGTACGGTTTTGGAGGACAGGTCTGATATAGGCATGATGCGCTCCCTTGAACTCTAGGGGCAACGGTCGCCTTTCTGGGTGCCGGTCGGGAGTTGATATCTCGGGGGCTTGAGCCGCCCTTGATTGCCAGTGAATGTATCTACAAAACGGGCCACTGATCGGAACTCTAGGGGCTCGCTGAAATGAGAGAGCCCCGACGAGCTCCTCTAAATGTCCGGGCTCCCCATCACTGTCGGAACAGCCTCTCTTCGGGTCGTTTCGCCAATGACTATTTTCAATATAAACAGAATAGAACATCCCGCATTGAGTCAAATCAAATTCGGCCACTAAGAATCACAACTAACCAACATCGACTGAAGGAGTAGGGGGCGCGAGGCGGGCAACCCAATCTCAGCAATGTCGTGCGGGTTGGCCCTGCGTGCTGTGCGTTGATGAGCCCATGCCCTAGTGACCAACGGTGCCCGTCTGTCTCAGGCGTGCCGATTTCACCCAGCCCGAAACGGTATTGCCGGTCTTGGGGTTCGCATACATGACGGAGGACCATCCGTCGTTTGATTGGGCATAGGCAATCAATTCATCATTCGGGATGACGAATACGCCCTTCATCGCGCAGTGCGGGTCGGGCGCCGAATAGAACTGCAGCCGTCCCGCGCCGGTAACGACTTCGCTGAGCGGCGGCGAGAATATCGGGATGTGTTTTGTGCCTGTCTCCGGCTCCCGGCAGGCCGCAAACGCAGAGCCGGAGAAGAGTGAAAGGACGACGACAAGGGTTGTTCTCACGTCGAGGTTCCGTTTCCGTTATGGCACCAGCGCATCGGTTCATCCCCGCAGCGGCGGCAAGCGCGTTTGAGAGAATAGCCCGCGTCGGGCGGATGAGCGCAGCGTAATCCGCCAATTTCATTGTACCAAGATGGCGGGTTACGCCTTCGGCTAACCCGCCCTACGCGCTGACGATCGAGTGCCAAGCCGCCCCCAAGGGCGACCGCGTCAAGATCACCATGTCGGGCAAATTCCTGCCGTACAAGTATTACGGCGCGACCGGGAATGCCTTGGCGGTTGGGTTGAAGGAGGAGTAGGGGGAAGAAATGTTCTTTCTTCTCGGTTTGCAACCGGGTGTGTGATCAGTCACTCACCCGGCGCACGATTTTCATAACCGCGTATCCTGAGCGCGATATTCTCGATGTCGTTTTCCCGCACCTCGGAAGCCGCCTTTACCGTAAGGGCACGCTTGACAATCGCAAGCTCCGATATCGGAGCAGGTCGGCCATCTTTCATCACGGCCGGCAGCAGGTAGTATCCACCGTAATTTCGGTAGCCGTCGAGAAAGCGTTGCAAATTTTCTGTAGTGTCCGGAGTCATCGTCATCGACCGAGTTGCCGTTGAAAATGCCTTGCCGGGTTCAAACTCTTCTTTATCTGGCACTCTTGAGGCGACCAAGACCGCGTAATGGCTTGGAGGCTGTTTCGGCAAATTTTCAATGATGGCAATATGTATTTCTTCGTTAGCGTCGCGCTGTCCGAACCGCTCGCGCCACCGTTCGAATATTTTTCGCGCCGCTTCCTCATTCTCAAACATAAAGGCCATCGCGGGAGGTCCGCCGCGGCCGAAGTCCATGTATAAAACTCCTCGCCAGACAGCCTCGTCCCAAGCGTGAACATCGATGACGGACCTTACGCGAACGGCGCGGTGGCTTTGAATTCGCGGCCGCTGCTTATCGGAAATTTCTACATCGTCATTATCTAGTTCTGGCGGTGGCTTGAGGTCCAAAAGCGTCAATTGGGGCCGCGGCGATTGAGGCGGAAACTCTGTCCGCACCGCTATCCGCCAATCTGTTATTCGAGAAAGGTCTCGCGAGGCTATCCGATGATAACTGTTCACGGCCGCGGCAATCATTGCCATCCGCCCACCGACAGCTTCGTCGCTGAATAGTTTGTCGAGAAGCCCTTTGATGTCTTTGATCATGCACGTCATTGCGAGTACGTGCCCGGAAACTTCAGCAAAGAATCCGCCGATGGCTTGAGCTTTACTATAATCGTTGAGTCTTAGCCCCGCGGGCCAACGAATTGTTGCCGACATATCCAGCCGCCGCGTCTCTACCTCGGGCTTAGAGACACTGGCATCCGATCGAAGTTCAATTTGAAACCGTTCGGTGTGCGGGAAGACATCTTGATCAATCACCGTTGCGAGAAAAGCCTCAATTGATGCGAGCACCACTTCAGCCACTACTGTCAGCTCATCGGTTCCCTCGAAGGCAATCTCCACAGTCATGCCAAGGACGGAAGCTAAGCGGTTTTGTTCACCGTGCTGGTTAGTAATCAGGGCGGCTTGCGTTTGCTTCGCAACGGGCTGGCTAGCGAGCATCGTAAAGAGCTCGGTCATGCCCTCATCAGTTTCTGCCTCAGGGATCCTGCCATCCTTACGCAATACGTCAGAGTAACCGAGGGTATAGAGCAATGCCGCCCGTGCCATAAACAGCCCTAGTCCCTCCATAGCGTCAGGCAGGGGCGAGAGCTGCGCTAGTTCATCATCGGTCAAGTTAAGGCAGACACTGCCAAGCGAATATTCTAGCTCCTGAATATCGTTTTGAACCCTTTCCTTCGATTCTTCAGTAAGCGGCAATGTTGCAAGCGCCCCATTCAGCATTTGGATACCAAACAAGAGATCTGGAATGTGCCGCAAGCCGAGTGTGATCCAACACCACACCTTCATAGTCGGCACGAAGCTAACCGGTATTATGCTGTCTTCCTCGCCCTCCATAATGATGGACGCGGCCGCCATCGCACAGGTGGCCCTCGCGGCCCATAGCAGGCCCGCACCTCTATAGGCGATCATCAAAATATGGAGCGCTTCGACCAATTGTTCCGTGTATTCCTTCTTACTCAAGCCGATTACGGCTTTTCCGAGAAGCCGGATGATGTCGATACGCTCGGAGGGATCGAGTTGCTTCGCTCGCTTCAGAAGTACAAGCGCACCTTCAGCTTCGCTTGAGCGCTTGCTAACGAAATCTGCCAGTTTCTCGACTAGCTCGTTATAGACAGGATCATTGCCGGCAAGCTGCCCGCCAATTTCTATCATCTGCACAAGTCGCTCGGCTTTGAATTCTCCTAGGCCTGCCGCTCGGTCTAAGACATCCATAAAGCCGCGCCAGACATCTTGTAGCTCGTCGGGCTTCCCACCTAGGACTGCGACGTTCATCCTGATAATGAGAATTGACGTTTCAGCCTCAAGAGCGTTGTTCGGCCGCTCCTTGTTGCTGGCAATCTCTTCTAGCGCCGTCCTTAACGTGGCCGTTCGTGCATCTAGGTCGCATTCTCCGCGCGTCATGTGACCATGCACGACAGAGTTCATGAGCAGTTGGTGCAAGTTGCACAAGAACGCGACGTTAGCGCTGTGATCTGATTTGAGCGCCTCCGTCTCGAAATCTCCGTACGCGGCTTTAAGTTGGTCGAAGTCGTCAAACCACCAGAATCCCGTCCAGATTTGTTCGTACTTAGCCTCAAGCCGCTGGCGATAATTGCCGTCCGCGTCCGCAAGCCGAATGGCACGGGCAAACCGACCGTCAATTTCAACGCGGGCCTGTTCCAGCCCGCGCGAAAGTTTTGCTGCGACTAGCGCCTCAGTGACGCGTTGCGACTCCATCCCGCGAAACGCTTCCGGGTCTTCGAGAGATTTCTCGATGTCTGCCAATTGCCGCGCGCGGGAATAGTCTGTCGGCCCAAGGCGATGTGAATCGGTAACGGCTTGACCGATGTCGAGATAATTGAACGCGAGGTCTTTACGTTGGTTCTCGATGATTTCCTTCACGATCCAAGCACGGTCGTGAATCGTTACAGGAATCTCGAATTCTTTCGAAAGCTCGTCTTCAAGCTTGGCGCGATCTTTGGCGCGCGCAAACTGGCTAGTTACGCAAATGATCTTCGTATAATTGCGCCCTGTTTCGACAATCCCTTTGACGTCATTCCGAACTTTTTCTTTCCACTTTTTTTTGGCGCTAAACGCGAACGCCCACCGCTCGCTACCGCCAGCGACCTCACCAACATAAATGATGGAAACTTCGGGTGCGACCGGAAGGGTCTCAGAGTCGACTTTGCTATCTCCGCCACCCTCCGGCCCAGTCTGAGGGCGAAGATTTGGACAGATAGCCCGCTCACAAAGTTTACGAGCGAAAATTTCGAAACCATGGGTTTGATTTCGGCTGGTCAGCGTGTCGAGATGGTACTCAAGCGTCGATTGATCTAAGATATATGCGTCGCGGCTTTGTGTGTCGGAGTAATACTCCGGCCGCAACTCTCTCATGTATTGAGATGGCTTTATCTTCTGTGGCGCAGGGACATCCGCCTTAGGGTCGATTCGCTTTTTGCTTTTCGCCATTCATTATTTGTAGGCCATCCGACGGAAGTTGCCACGTTTAATCGTAATTACTCGTTTCATCGCCACGGCGCATCTCTCAATAGCGCTGAATTCCCCGTTCCGCGGGAATAATCCGGGTCTATCGCCCGGCACGCCGCATCGCTAAATAGTCCCCCATGAAACACATCGGCTTCCTCTCCTTCGGCCATTGGACCCCGTCGCCGCAGTCGCAGACGCGGACCGCCGCCGACGCGCTCACGCAATCGATCGAGCTTGCGGTGGCCGCCGAGGCGCTCGGCGCCGACGGCGCCTATTTCCGGGTGCATCACTTCGCCCGCCAGCTCGGCTCGCCGTTCCCGCTGCTCGCCGCCTGCGGCGCGCGCACCAAGACGATCGAGATCGGCACCGCGGTCATCGACATGCGCTACGAGAACCCGCTCTACATGGCGGAGGACGCCGGCGCCGCCGACCTCATCGCCGGCGGCCGTCTGCAGCTCGGCATTTCCCGCGGCTCGCCGGAACAGGTGCTCGACGGCTTCCACTACTTCGGCTACGCGCCGGCGGAGGGGCAGACCGACGCCGACATGGCGCGGCGCCACGCCGAGGTGTTCCTCGAGGTGATCCGCGGCGAGGGCTTCGCCAAGCCGAACCCGTCGCCGATGTTCCCCAACCCGCCCGGCCTGCTGCGCGTCGAGCCTTACTCGGCGGGCCTGCGCGAGCGCATCTGGTGGGGCGCCGGCACCAATGCCACGGCGGAATGGGCGGCCAAGTTGGCCATGAACCTGCAGTCGTCGACGCTCAAGATCGACGAGAGCGGCAAGCCGTTCCATGTGCAGCAGGCCGAGCAGATCAGGCTCTACAAGGCGGCATGGACGGCGGCCGGGCACAAGCGGAGCCCACGGGTGTCGGTGTCGCGCAGCATCTTCGCGCTGGTCAACGATCAGGACCGCATGTATTTCGGGCGCGACCGCAGCGAGGACCAGATCGGTTTCCTCGGCGGCAGCGAACGCGCCATCTTCGGCCGCAGCTACGCCGCCGAGCCGGACGTGCTGATCGATGAGTTGAAGCAGGACGAAGCCATCGCCGAGGCCGACACACTATTGCTGACCGTGCCCAACCAGCTCGGCGTCGACTACAACGCCCACGTCATCGAGATGATTTTAAAACACGTCGCGCCGGGCCTCGGCTGGCGGTGATGTTCGGCCTCATCCTGAGGAGCGCGCCTGCCTAGACCGGCCTCATGGTGAGGAGCGTCGCCATTACAGGCGCAGCCTGCGTACACTTGGCTGCGATGCGACGCGTCTCGAACCATGGGGCCGCCCCATCCACCAATCTCGGGTTTACCCGAGATTGGAATCTAATTGCACAAGTCGGCCAAGGCCGACTTGTGGTGACGCGGCCTTCGGCCGCTCCTCAGGATGAGGCGGATTAGCTCCTCTTCCTCCCCGCCGCCTTTTACTTCGCCGCCCCGCCGACAATCACATGCCCGTCGATCTCGGACATCTTGTTGATGCCGGTGAGCGCCATGGTGACGCTGAGTTCCTTCGACAGGATATCGATCGCCTTGGCGACGCCGGCCTGGCCGCCGGCGCCGAGCCCGAAGGCATAGGCGCGGCCGATCATGCAGGCGCGCGCGCCGAGCGCCAGCGCGCGCATGGCGTCGGCGCCGGTGCGGATGCCGCCGTCGAACAGCACCTCGATATCGGAGCCGACCGCGTCGGCGATCGGCGGCAGCGCCGAGATCGACGACGCCGCGCCGTCGAGCTGGCGGCCGCCGTGGTTCGACACCACGATGGCGTCGGCCCCTAACTTGACCGCGGTCCTGGCGTCGTCGACCGCCATGATGCCCTTGAGGATCAGCTTGCCCGGCCAGATGCTCTTGATCCACTCGACGTCCTTCCAGGACAGCGCCGGGTCGAACTGCGAGTTGGTCCATGCGGCAAGCGAATTGACATTCTCCATGCCCTTCACGTGGCCGGCGAGGTTGCCGAAGGTCTTGCGCCTGCCCTTGAGCACGCTCCAGGCCCAGGCCGGCTTGGTGGCGATGTCGATGATGTTCTTGATGCGGATTTCCGGCGGCACGGTCATGCCGTTGTGGATGTCGCGGTGGCGCTGGCCGAGCACCTGCAGGTCGACGGTCAGCACCAGCGCGTTGCAGTTCGCGGCCTTGGCACGGCCGAGAATGTCCTTGGAGAAGCCGCGGTCCTTGATGACGTAGAGCTGGAACCAGAACGGCTTGCGCGTCGCCTCCGCCACGTCCTCGATCGAGCAGATCGACATGGTGGACAGTGTGAACGGAATGCCCGCTTCGTTCGCCGCGCGCGCCGCCAGGATCTCGCCGTCGCCGTGCTGCATGCCGAGCAGGCCGACCGGCGCCAGAATGAACGGCGACGCGAGCTTCTGCCCGACCACGGTGGTGGCGAGGCTGCGCGCGGAGACGTCGACCAGGATGCGCTGGCGCAGCTTGATGGCTTCGAGGTCCGCGCGGTTGGCGCGCAGCGTCTCCTCGTTGTAGGAGCCGCTGGCGGCGTAGTCGTAGAACGCGCGCGGCACCTTGCGGCGCGCCAGTTGCCGCAGGTCTTCGATCGAAGCGATGTTTTTCATGGGGCGTGCCCGGACTGCGCGACAGCGCGGAAAATCCGGTAGCACAGCCCAGCCGTGCGCGAAACCGGCGGTTTCGGGGGTGTTTTTCCCTGGAAAGGAGGACCCGGCCACCGTTTGTTAACGGCGAGCGGTAATGATTCCTCACAATTTTTGAAGTAAATTCACGGCGTGGGCCCTATATTGCGGCCTCGCGGGCGCCTTGCCGCCCGCCAATCAGACAGCCGTTCCAGGCTCAAGACCGTCACGCGGGCGTAGGGGTACTAAATGGTTCGTCGCTATTTCGGCACCGACGGCATTCGCGGCCGGGCCAACCGGGTCATTACCCCGGAATTGGCGCTCAAGGTCGGGCAGGCCGCCGGGTTGATGTTCAAGAACGGCGAACACCGCCATCGCGTCCTGATCGGCAAGGACACCCGCCTGTCCGGCTACATGATCGAGACCGCGCTGGTCGCCGGCTTCACTTCTGTCGGTATGGATGTCTTGCTGACCGGCCCGATCCCGACGCCGGCCGTCGGCATGCTGGCGCGCTCGATGCGCGCCGATCTTGGCGTGATGATCTCGGCCTCGCACAACCCTTATGCCGACAACGGCATCAAGCTGTTCGGGCCGGACGGCTACAAGCTCTCGGACGACGTCGAACTGCAGATCGAGAAGCTGATCGATTCCGATATGTCCAAGCAGCTCGCCAAGAGCGACGACCTCGGCCGCGCCAGGCGCATCGACGGCGTGCAGGACCGCTATATCGAATTCGCCAAATTGACGCTGCCGCGCGCGATCGATCTGTCCGGTCTGCGCGTTGTTATCGATTGCGCCAATGGAGCCGCTTACAAAGTCGCCCCGGGTGCGCTGTGGGAACTGGGTGCCGACGTGGTCCCGATCGGCGTCGATCCCGATGGCTTCAACATCAACAAGGAATGCGGTTCGACCGACCTCGCCGCCGTCTGTCACAAGGTGCGCGAGATGCGTGCCGATATCGGCATCGCGCTCGACGGCGACGCCGACCGCGTGATGATCGTGGACGAGCGCGGCCATGTGGTGGACGGCGACCAGTTGCTCGCGGTCATCGCCGAAAGCTGGAAAGAAGACGGCCGGCTGCAGCGCCCGGGCGTGGTCGCTACCGTCATGTCCAATCTCGGGCTCGAGCGCCATCTCGCCGGGATCGGGATCGAACTGGTGCGCACCCCGGTCGGCGACCGCTACGTGCTCGAGCACATGCGCGCGCACGGTTACAACGTTGGCGGCGAACCGTCCGGTCACATCATTCTAGCCGACTACACCACTACTGGCGATGGTTTCATCGCCGCCTTGCAGGTGCTCGCCGTGATCAAGCGCAGCAACAAGCCGGTGTCGGAACTCTGCCACCGCTTCGAGCCGCTGCCGCAGGTGCTCAAGAACGTCCGCTATAAGAACGGCAAGCCGTTGGAAAACGCTGGCGTGCGCTCGGCCATCGTCAGCGCCGAGAAAAAACTGGGACTGGGCGGCCGGCTGATCGTGCGTCCGTCCGGCACGGAGCCGGTGATCCGGGTCATGGGCGAAGGCGACGACAAGGTTCTGGTCGAGGCGGTGGTGGATGATGTGGTCGAGGCGCTGACCGAAGTCGCGGCTTGAGTTGAGGCCGGCCCGCTGCAGCAATTGCCCTGCCCCACAGTCAATCTTTCACATGACGGATGCGGCGCCCCGGTGTCTGCGGCGGTTTTACGCAAATATTATTCGATGCGATCTCATAAAATTGCGGTCCGCGGCTAATGACAATTCTGGGCGGGCGGAGGATTCTCAATGCTGGGTTGTCGCGCCGGTCGTTTTTGATGCGCGGATAACCGGCGAGTCCGTCCCGGTCGCACCAACCGTCAGGCAATGAGCAAACACCCGCGCAAACCCGGCAACAACGTCGTGCCCTTGCCCACGAAGCCGCGTTGCGGCCGCGACGCGGCGCGCGAGTTTGCTGACGATCCAGCGGCCCCCGCGGTGACTGCTTGCGCCGGCGGCCATAACGATCCGCGTACGAAAGAAGCCATGCAGCTGATCGGGGTGTTCCTCGCCATCGAGGATGCCTCGGCGCGCGCCGCGCTGATCGCGCTGGCCGAGAGCCTGGTGACCCACGACTGGCTGCGCCGTCAGCAAGAGCGCTGAGCGCGGCGAATATCAGCCGCCCGCCGCGCCACAATTCTAAACGCATCGTTAAAGGCGCCCCGTGAGCGCACGCGGCGCACGGTCTTGGTTAAAAATCGTCGTTAAAAAACACGGTTAAGTCCCACTTAACGATTTGCTGGCAAGGTCCCTCATCATCGCGCTCTGGGCGAGCGCCGGATTTGATGAGGGACGATCATGGGCTCGCGTTTCACAATTCCCACACTGGCGGTGCTCGCTGCTTTGATGGCGATCCCGGCGGCGCGCGCCGCCGATATGCCACTGCCGCCTCCGCCGGCCGAGCCGTGCTGCAGCGCCTGGTACCTGCGCGGTGACATAGGCTTCAGCAATCAAAGCGTCGGGAGTCTCGGCGGCCAGAACTACGCTGGCTACGATTCTGTCGCCAGCATCGACAAGGGCTTCGACGCGGCGCCGTTTTACGGTCTCGGTATCGGCTATACCTTCAACAACTGGCTGCGCTTCGACGTGACCGGCGAATATCGCGGCAGCGCGAACTTCCACGGCATGGATATTGGTTATGTCGCCAGTGCCCCTAACCCGTATTTCCCGGATAACTATTCGGGCAGCAAGTCGGAATGGACGTTCCTGACCAACGGTTATGTCGATCTTGGCACCTGGAATTGCATCACGCCCTTCATTGGCGCCGGCATCGGCGTAAGCCGCAACACGATCAGCAATTTCACCGATGTGAGCAACTGCGTCGGGGTCTGCGGTAATCCTGGCACAAACGCCTATTTCGATTCCGCCAGCAAATGGAGTTTCGCCTGGGCGCTGTACGGCGGTCTGGCCTATCAGGTGTCGCCCAACGTGGCCGTGGAACTGTCCTATCGCTACCTCGACCTTGGCAATGCGACGACCGGAAGCGGTCGCTCCTTTAACAATGCCCTTACGTATGCGCCGTTCGAGTTTAACCATCTGACGTCCAGCGACGTCAGGCTCGGTCTGCGCTTCAACTGCTGCGACGTGCCGCCGCCGCCGCCGCTGCACAGCAGGGGCTAGTCACACGACATCTCAGCGCGCCACCGGTTAACGGCGCGCTGAACGTGGTGAAAAATCTTGGTTAAGTGCCGCCTAACGAATTGCGGTCTGTCGAGTGGTAGCGAAGGAAGAGTGGTCATGGATTGCCCGAAGACGTCAGGCGATTCCGGTGCGGCATCAGCGAATTCCGATGCGTCGCGATATCGCCGCCGGGACTTGGTCCGCCGCGCCGGACTAGCGGCGTTCGCGCTAATCGCGATGGCGCCAACGGGCGTCTTTGCCGCTGACATGCCTGAATTGCTACGCGGCTCTTACTCGCCGACCTACGCGCGCTGGGATGGGTTCTACGCCGGCGGTCATTTCGGCGCCTCGACCATGTCGAACAATTTCGGCAATGCGACCAGCGACGAGGTCGCGTTCATCTTGCGCAACACCACGCTAGAGGACCAATTCGCTCCATCGAATTGGACAGTCCTCGGGTCGTCGTCAACAAACAGCATGCAATATGGCGGCTTCGTCGGTTACAACTGGCAATGGGACCAGCTCGTACTCGGTCTCGATTTCGGCTACAGCCACATGTCGTCAATGGCGAATTCGGCGAGCGAATCGCTCGGTAGAACTGTCACGACGACCGACAAAATCCAGCACGACGTTACGATCACGGCGCAATCATCAATCAAACTCATCGACTATGCCGCACTGCGCGGTCGCGCTGGCTATGCCTTTGGACAATTCCTGCCCTATGCGACGCTTGGCTTTGCAGTCGGCCGGTTCAACTATTCCAATACTGTTGCCCTAACTGACGCGCAGACGGATGTGACAACGCCTCCTGGCACTTTCCTCGGCACGTTTGTCGACTCGGCAAGTGACACCAAGGACAACACCTTCCAAGTGGGCTTTGTGGCGGGTCTCGGCATGGACGTGCAAGTACTGCCGAATCTATTCCTGCGCGGCGAATGGGAATTGATTGATTTTTGGAAGGTCGGCGGCATCCTGACCACTGTCAATTCCGCCCGCGCCGGCCTCGGCATGAGATTCTAGTTGCCGCTGCAAACCGATAAAGTCGTCGCGAGTTTAATATCGCTGCACGCGGATACCGTGCCGCTGCAATAATCCGTGATCGAGCGGATTGACCGGACGCCGCAACTCGCTTATGTCCGCCAGTGGGACACCCCTCCCCAACGAGGGGCACCTATCTGGAAGGATAGACCATGACAGCGACGAAGCCCGGCGTGCGGCCGGCCATCCCGCACTTTTCGTCCGGCCCCTGCGCCAAACGCCCAGGCTGGAGTCTGCAAGCCCTCACCGACGCAGCTTTGGGACGATCGCACCGCGCCAAGATCGGCAAGGCGAAACTCAAGCGCGCCATCGACCTCACCCGCGAAGTGCTCGAAGTGCCTGCCGATTACCGCATCGGCATCGTTCCGGCGTCCGACACCGGCGCGGTTGAAATGGCGCTGTGGTCGCTCTTGGGCGCGCGGCCCGTCACCATGCTCGCCTGGGAAAGCTTCGGCGAAGGCTGGGTCAGCGACGTCACCAAGGAGCTCAAGCTCAAGGATGTGACGACGCTCAAGGCCCCTTATGGCGACTTGCCCGACCTGTCGAAGATCGATTTCGCAACCGACGTGGTGTTCACCTGGAACGGCACCACTTCCGGCGTGCGGGTGCCGAATGGCGACTGGATCGCCGCCGACCGCGAAGGCCTCACCATTTGCGACGCCACCTCGGCGGCCTTCGCGCAGAGGCTCGACTGGCCCAAGCTCGACGTCATCACCTTCTCCTGGCAGAAGGCGCTCGGTGGCGAGGGCGCTCACGGCATGTTGATTCTCTCGCCGCGCGCGGTCGCTCGCCTCGAGAGCTACAAGCCGGCTTGGCCGCTGCCGAAGATTTTCCGTCTGACCAAGGGCGGCAAGATCAACGAAGGCATCTTCCAAGGCGAGACCATCAACACGCCGTCGATGCTCTGCGTCGAAGATTATCTCGACACGCTCTCCTGGGCGAAATCGATCGGCGGACTCAAAGCCACCATTGCGCGCTCGGACGCCAATGCCAAAGCGATCGCCGATTGGGTGGCGGCGACGCCCTGGGTCGCCCACCTCGCTAACAATGCGGAGCAGCGCTCGAACACTTCGGTGTGCCTGAAGGTGGTCGATCCGGCGGTGACGCGATTGTCGGCCGACGAACAAGCGGCATTCGCCAAAACGCTCGCCGCCCTATTGGAGAAGGAAGGCGTCGCCTACGACATCGCGTATTACCGCGACGCGCCGCCCGGCCTGCGCATCTGGTGCGGAGCGACGGCGGAGACGAGCGACGTCAAGGCGCTCACGCCCTGGCTCGACTGGGCCTTCGCCGAAGCGAAAGCCGTACTGCCGAAAGCAGCTTAGCAACCGTTCATTCCGGGCCGCGGGTAAAGCCCGCGAACCCGGAATCCAGCATCACAAGCAAACATCGAGATTTACAGTTTTCCATCTGGATTCCGGCTCTCGCGCGTTGCGCTCGGCCGGAATGACATATGAGGGAATCATGCCCAAAGTTCTCATTTCCGATGCGCTGTCGCCTGCCGCCGTGCAGATCTTCAAGGATCGCGGCATCGAGGTCGATTTCCAGCCCGCTCTGGGCAAGGATAAGGAGAAACTCGCCGAATTGGTCGGCAATTACGACGGCCTCGCCATCCGCTCCGCCACCAAAGTGTCGGCGAAGATCCTGGAAAAGGCCGCGAACTTGAAAGTGATCGGCCGCGCCGGCATCGGCGTCGACAATGTCGACATTCCGGCGGCGACCGCGCGGGGCATCATCGTGATGAATACGCCCTTCGGCAATTCCATTACCACCGCCGAACACGCCATCTCGCTGATGCTGGCCTTGGCGCGTCAGATTCCGGAGGCGGATACGTCGACGCGCGCCGGCAAATGGGAAAAGAACAAGTTCATGGGCGTGGAGATCTTCTCCAAGACGCTCGGCGTCATCGGCTGCGGCAATATCGGCTCGATCGTCGCCGACCGCGGCATCGGGCTGAAGATGAAGGTGATCGCCTACGATCCGTTCCTGTCCGAGGAGCGCGCGCGCGATCTCGGCGTGGAAAAGGTCGAACTCGACGAGCTGTTCAAGCGCGCCGATTTCATCACGCTGCACACGCCGCTTACCGACAAGACCAGGAACATCATCGACGCCGCCGCCATCAAGAAGATGAAAAAGGGCGTGCGCATCATCAATTGCGCGCGCGGCGGTCTGGTCGACGAGACCGCGATCGCCGAGGCGCTCAAGACGGGACAGGTGGCGGGTGCCGCCTTCGACGTGTTCGTCGAGGAGCCGGCAACGCAAAGCCCACTATTCGGCCTGCCCAACGTCGTGTGCACGCCGCATCTCGGCGCCTCCACCAGCGAGGCGCAGGAAAACGTCGCGCTGCAGGTGGCCGAGCAGATGTCGGACTATCTCTTGCGCGGCGCGATTTCGAACGCGGTCAATTTCCCCTCGATCAGCGCCGAGGAAGCACCCAAGCTCAAGCCCTTCGTCGCGCTTGCCGAGAAGCTTGGCTCCTTCGCCGGCCAATTGACCGAAAATCCGATCAAGGAAATCCACATCACCTACGAGGGCGCGGTCGCGCATATGAACGTAAAGGCGCTGACCTCTGCGGTGCTCGCGGGCCTGCTGCGGCCGATGCTCGGCGACGTCAACGTGGTATCGGCGCCGTTAGTGGCGCGCGAGCGCGGCATGGCGGTGGAAGAAACCACGCGCGAGGCGGAAGGCGACTACGAAAGTCTGATCACGGTGAACGTGATGACCGAAAAGCAGACGCGCTGGGTTTCCGGCACCGTGTTTGCCGACGGCCGTCCGCGCATCGTCAACATTAAAGGCATCCGCATGGACGCCGAGTTTGGGCCATCGATGATCTACATTACCAATCTCGACAAGCCGGGCTTCATCGGCAAGTTCTCTTCCACGCTGGGCGAGGCCGGCATCAATATCGCCACCTTCCACGTCGGCCGCGAGGCGGCTGGCGGCAATGCCATCGCGTTGATCGAGATCGACGGGGAGCTGCCCGAGGCCGTGCTCGCCAAAGTGCGCGCGCTGCCCCAGGTGCAACAGGCCAAGCCGCTCCATTTCTAGAAATAGCGTTGATCTGCCAAGTTCTTAACAGGCGCCACCCGAGTTCTTCCGGGCGGCGTTCTGCGCCTTGCCTCGGCCCTGTTGATCCTTTATCCGAAGGTGGACCTGGCCGGCATCGCCCGGCGTCAGTGTCCTAAAAGCGCTGGCGCAGGAAAGCTGTTCTAATGGCGAACGTGGTGGTTGTCGGGTCCCAGTGGGGCGACGAAGGCAAGGGTAAGATCGTCGACTGGCTGTCCGAGCAGGCCGATATCGTCGTGCGGTTCCAGGGCGGCCACAATGCCGGCCACACTTTGGTGATCGACGGCGTCACCTACAAGTTGTCGCTGCTGCCGTCCGGCGTGGTGCGCGGGGGCAAGCTGTCGATTATCGGCAACGGTGTGGTGGTCGACCCCAAGGCGCTGATCGATGAGATTGCCCAGCTGAAGAAACAGGGCGTCACGGTGACACCGGATAATCTGCGCATCGCCGAAAACGCGCCGCTGATCCTGCCGCTGCACCGCGAGCTGGAGGCGGTGCGCGAGGCCGACAATTCGACGACCCGGATCGGCACCACCAAGCGCGGCATCGGACCCGCTTATGAGGACAAAGTCGGCCGGCGCGCCATTCGTTTCATGGATCTCGCCGATCTGCCCACGCTGACCCCCAAGATCGAACGCCTGCTCGCCCATCACAACGCGCTGCGCCGCGGCCTCGGTCTCGCCGAACTCGATGGCGCGACGATCTACGACTATCTCGCGGGGATCGCGCCGCAGGTGCTCCCTTATATGGATTCGGTGTGGTCGCTGCTCGACGCCAAGCGGCGCGAGGGCAAGCGCATCTTGTTCGAAGGCGCGCAGGGTGCGCTGCTCGACATCGACCACGGCACCTATCCTTACGTCACCTCGTCCAACACGGTGGCGGCGCAGGCGGCGACCGGCAGCGGCGTCGGGCCGAACGCGATCGATTACGTGCTCGGCATCTGCAAGGCCTACATCACGCGGGTGGGCGAGGGGCCGTTCCCGACCGACCAGATGCACAATGAGATCGGCAAGACGCTGGGCGAACGCGGCCGCGAATTCGGCACCGTCACCGGCCGCGCCCGCCGCTGCGGATGGTTCGACGCGGTGTTGGTGCGCCAGACCGTGCTAAACTGCGGAATCGACGGACTTGCGCTCACCAAGCTCGACATTCTCGACGGCTTCGACGAGATCAAGGTCTGCGTAGGATACCAGCTCGACGGCCGCCAGCTCGATTATCTTCCGGCCGGCGAACGCGCACAGGCACGCGTCGAGCCGGTGTACGAGACCATCGCGGGATGGAATGAGCCGACGGCGCGCGCGCGTTCCTGGGCGCAATTGCCGGCGCAGGCCATAAAATATGTGCGCCGGGTCGAAGAACTGGTGGGATGTCCGGTGGCTCTGCTGTCGACCAGCCCGGAGCGCGAGGACACGATTCTGATGAAGAACCCGTTTGAGCTATGATTGCCGAAATAAGACAAGATGCAAGGTCACAAGAGCTAGATTCCGAAAAGTGGGACCGGTTTTCGGAAGGGATCATGCTCAAG
>CAVZXY010000013.1:0-72205 GCA_963779345.1 uncultured Alphaproteobacteria bacterium
TAAGAAGGGATCATGCTCAAGTAAAATGACAGCCAATGACTGACTATTACCCTCTGATCGGACGCGCCGTTAACGGCCTCGACAAGAACACCGGCGAAAACCGGCGGGCGTTGTATGAGCGCGCACGCACGGCGTTGGTCAATCAGCTGCGCAGCGTCGAGCCGGCGCTCGATGAATCCGACATCACGCGCGAACGGCTGGCGCTCGAGGACGCGATCCGCAGGGTTGAGGCGGATGCGGTCAAGCACATGCGGCCGGACGCTGTCGAGGCGCCCGACCAGAAAAAATCCATATTGGATCAGGGCCTGCGCGGCTTCCGCGAGACCGTGGCCGATGCCGAGAGCCTGGGTGGAGCGGCCGCGGCGGCCAACCGGTCGGCGCACGAGGTCTATGACGCCGTGCCCGGAGATCATCCGCCACGGATCGGCGATATCGGGCCGCCGCCGGCCGAGCCGCATTTCGCGCCGCCCGCAGCGGAAGCGTACGAGCCGCGCGCGGCGCTGGCTGCCGACGAGCAGGCAACGCCGTTGGAGCGCGCGGACGTTCCGCCGCCTTCGCCATCACGCTATCAGGCGGACGAGGAGGTCTACGCACGCCCTCGGCGCTCTTACGGCCGCGTCATGCGGTTCTTGCTGCTGCTGCTGGTGCTGGCGGGCCTCGCTGGGGGCGCCTACTGGCAGCGCCATACGATCATGACCATGGTCGCGAAATACCGCGCCGCGCCGTCGGCACCGAAGCCGCGCGAAGCGGCCGCGCCGGCGGCCAAGCCGAAGATCGCCGACCGCATCGGACCGGCGAGCGGCACAACGGCGCCCGCCAACGCGCCGGCCGCGGCGGTTGCGCAAAAGGTCGTGCTGTACGACGAAGATCCGACCGATCCGAAAGGCAAACGCTATGTCGGCTCGGCGCTGTGGCGCACCGAGACGGTCTCGCCGGGGCCGGGGCTCGCGCCGGAACTCGCTATCCGCGCCGATGTGGAAATCCCCGAGCGGCACATGCGCATGACGTGGTCGCTGCGCCGCAACACCGACAAGGCGCTGCCGGCGAGCCACACCATCGAGATCCAGTTCACGCTGCCGGCGGATTTCTCCGAAGGCGGCATCGCGAACGTGCCCGGCGTGCTGATGAAGCAGGATGAGCAGGCGCGCGGCGTGCCGCTCGCCGGCATCGCCGTGAAAGTGACCAACGGCTATTTCCTGGTCGGCCTGTCGGCGGTCGATGTCGACGTCCAGCGCAATATCCAGTTGCTCAAGGAGCGCGACTGGTTCGACATCCCGATCGTCTACACCAGCGGCAAGCGTGCCATCCTCGCCCTGGAGAAAGGCACTCCCGGCGTGCGCGCCTTCGAGGAGGCGTTCAGGGCATGGGGGGAGTAATCTTCGTTAGATTCTTCGGAAAAAAAGAAAATGGCCGGGACATGCCCGGCCATTTCTAACTTTGGATGTTGCGGCGATTAGTGCATCGCTGAGGAGATCGCCGGCGGTTCCTTCGGCTGTTCCATGGCGGCGATGCGGTGCTTCACCGCCTTCTGCACCTTTTCGAAGGCGCGCACTTCGATCTGGCGCACGCGCTCCCGCGAGACGCCGAATTCGGCTGCGAGGTCCTCAAGCGTGATCGGGTCGTCGGCGAGGCGGCGCGCCTCGAAGATGCGCCGTTCGCGGTCGTTGAGCACGTCGAGCGCGCCGATGAGCGCCTGGTGGCGGTTATCGCTTTCCTCGTGATCGGCCAGGAGGTGTTCCTGGCTGGGCGCATCATCGACCAGCCAGTCCATCCATTCGCCGCTTTCGCCGTCGTCGCGAATCGACGCGTTGAGCGAGGCGTCGCCGCCGAGGCGGCGATTCATGTCGACCACGTCCTGCTCGTTGACGCCCAACCGCTTGGCGATGACCTTGACCTGATCGGGCCGCAGGTCGCCCTCATCAAGCGCGGAAATCTTGCTCTTGGCCTTGCGCAGGTTGAAGAACAGCTTCTTCTGGTTGGCGGTGGTGCCCATTTTCACCAGCGACCACGAGCGCAGGATGTATTCCTGGATCGCCGCCTTGATCCACCACATGGCGTAGGTGGCAAGCCGGAAGCCCTTCTCCGGCTCGAAGCGCTTGACCGCCTGCATCAGGCCGACATTGCCCTCGGATACGACTTCCGAGATCGGCAGGCCGTAGCCGCGATAGCCCATGGCGATCTTGGCGACCAGGCGGAGATGGCTGGTGACGAGCTTGTGCGCGGCGTCACGATCGCCGTGCTCACGCCAGCTGCGCGCCAGCATGTATTCTTCCTGCGGTTCCAGCATGGGGAACCGGCGGATTTCTTCCAGATAGTGTGAAAGGCCGGATTCGGCCTTGAGTGCCGGCAAAGCGGCTGAACGGGCCATGATAGCGCCCTCCTTAAGTTGCCCCCGATGAATCGGCGGGCGATTGTCGCCGCCGCTCCCCGAGCCGACGGCACGCATCCGATTTTGCGACTGCGAAAGCTTGATCGCAGGTGCAGCATAGCGGAACCGGACACCGAAAACCAGTATTTGCCCGTCACGTCGCCGTGACCCCGGCGTTATTGACCAAGCCCTTGTCTAGATTGGCCTATTTCGACCGTTGCCGCCCGTGACTGCGGCTTTCCGCAGCCAGGGCATCACGTAAACGACGCAAATCGCCCGGCAGTTCCGCTTGGAACCGCAGGCTTTTTTCGGTTTCGGGGTGTTTGATCGCCAGTAAATAAGCATGCAAAGCCTGCTTGCCAAGACCCTCCAGCGCGGTGCGGGCGTCGGGCGAAAGCAGACTGGCCTTGGTCTTGAAGCCGGTGCCGTAGGTGGCGTCGCCCAGGATCGGGTGTCCGATATGGGCGAGATGCACGCGGATCTGGTGGGTGCGGCCGGTTTCCAAGGTACAGGCCAAGAGACTCGCCACCGGCTTGCCGTCGGATCCTGCGAATCGCTCCAGCACTTGCCAATGGGTCACCGCTTCCCGGCCGCCTTCGCGCACGGCGCGCTTGTCGCGAGAGTGCGGGTGGCGATCGAGCGGCGCGTCGATGGTGCCCTTCGGCTTCACCGGGGCGCCCCAGACGATGGCCAGATAGCCGCGCTCGATGCCACTTTCCGTCTTGTTGGCGAACTGGTCGCTGAGCGCGCGGTGGGCGGCGTCGGTCTTGGCGACGACCATCAGGCCGGTGGTGTCCTTGTCTAGCCGGTGCACGATGCCCGGCCGCTTGATGCCGCCGATGCCGGACAGGCTCGCGCCGCAGTGGGCGATCAGCGCGTTGACCAGCGTGCCCTTGGCGTGGCCGGCGGCCGGATGCACCACCAGGCCTTTCGGCTTATCAATGACAATGAGCGCGTCGTCCTCGTAGACGATATTGAGCGGGATCGGTTCGCCCACGGGCTTGGCCCGCTCTGGCGCCGGCAGCGTGACGGTGACGGTGTCGCCGGATTTGACGTGGCTGGCGGGATCGCGGATCGTGCGGGCCGCGATTGCGCCTTGTATCGTGACTTGGCCATCGAGGATCAGCGCCTTGAGGCGCGAACGCGACAGCGCCGGGATGCGGGCCGTGAGCACACGGTCGAGCCGCTTGCCTTCCTCGTCGTCGGCGATCTTGATGGTCTCGATCGTCACTTCAGCCATGGTAGCCGATGCCCGACGACCAGACGCCCCTCGATTCGGAAGCCGCCGCGGCGATCGCCAAGGTGCGGCGAATGATGATCGTCATCATGGCGGCGACCTTCCTCGCCATTGCTGTCGTATTCATGATCATCGGCTACCGCCTTTTCCATGTGAAGGAAAGCGCCCCACGGTTTGCCGACGTCACGGAGATGCTTCCGGCCGGTGCCAAGGTGGTCTCGACCGCGGTCGGCGCCGACCACATCGTGGTGACCATCGAAGTCGGTGGCGTGACTGAAATTCGTACTTTCGATCCGGATACGCTGAAGCCGCTCGGGCGGCTGCGGCTGGAGACGAAACCTTAAGCCAATCGCCGTCATGCCCAGCACAAGCCCGGCCATGACGAGGGAGAGTCACGAGGCCCTTATCTTCTCCAGCACCGGCAGCAGGTAGCCGTTGAATTTCTCCGGATCTTCGCTCATCGGGAAATGCCCGAGACCTTTCATGATGGTGGCTTCCGCGCCGGTGCGTTCGGCGACCGCCAGCGTGCCTTCCGCCGTGCAGGAATAGTCGTATTCGCCGGTGAGCAGATAGAGCGGGCAGCGTGTGATGTCGATCTCGCCGACTTTGCTGCGGATGTCGCCGTCGATCATGTAGAAGTGCAGGTCGCCCTTGAAGACACCGGGGCCGCTCTGCATGTAGTGCCACAGCGTTTCCCAGCGGCCGTAGTCCGGCGCGGTCGGCGCCACCAGGCCGGAAACGACGCCCGCGCAGACCATGCCGCCGTGCACATCGGGACGGTTGAGCCAGGACAGGTCGTAATAAGGCTCGGTGTGCGCGGCCAACTCTAGGCCGATCAGCGCGCGGAAACGCTCCGGGCGCTCGTGCGCGAGATGCAGCACGATGCGTCCGCCGATCGAGCAGCCCATGGCGACGGGTTTGTCGAGGCCGAGCGCGTCGGCGACTTCGACGATCATGCGCACATAGTCGCGCGAGGTGAGTTGGTATTCGGTGTCCTGCCAGCCCGCGGGCGGCGACGATTTGCCATGCCAGGGCATGTCGAAGGCGATGACGCGAAAATTCTTGGTGATGCGCGCGTCGTTCATCAGCCCGCGATATTGCCGCGCATCGGCGCCGGCGGTGTGCAGGCAGAGCAGGGGAATGCCCTGGCCCGCCTCCTCGATATAGAGCCGGTGCGGCTTGTCGAGCAGGTCGAGATGCAGGTAGCGGCCGGTAATCGGCTCGAAGCTCGGTTTCATAGCACGGTCCCCTTGCGCGGGGCGGCGATCACGTCCTTGAAATAGAGCAGGTTGGCCATGAAGGGATGGATGTCACCTTCCACCCGCATCAGCTTCTGCTTCACTAGCGCGAGGACGTCGGTGAAGCCGAGCGGCGGCAGCGGCTGCCAGAATTTCTCCCAGACACAGTGCGAGGCGCGCAGCGCGAAGCTGTAGTCGGGCGTGATGAACGGGCCCGGCGTCACCTTGACGATGCGGCCGCCCTCGACGCGGATCAGCGTATAGGCCTCGTCGATGGCGATAAGAAAGGTCGTGTCGACGAAGCGGCCACGCCGGACCAGCTTGGCGTCGGCGTTCACGAGGCTGGCAATGCTGTCGATCATGCGGAGAACTCCCGGACTGCCTGCGCAGGGTGGAATCTTGAGCCGCTGGCTGCAAGGTGGTCGCGTTGACCGGGCGCGCTTGCGTGGCCGGTGGATCGAGGCTATCTCGAAGACCTTGGCCTAAGCTCCCTTCGTCTAGCGGCCCAGGACGTCGCCCTCTCACGGCGAAAACAGGGGTTCGAGTCCCCTAGGGAGCGCCAAATAAATCAATGGCTTAGGAGTCCAACGCGGACGGTTCAAAGCCGATTGGCGGCGCGCCGCTGTTCATAAGGATTGCAGGTGCGCAAAGACCATTCGGTGCAGGATCGGATCGACCTTGTGTGCCACGGCGCGGCGCAGCATGTAACCGATAATGCGATCCGCCTCGATCGGCCGCTTGTTCTCGATATCGCGCGCCATTGATGTCGTGTGCAGTGAATTCACATCCGAAATCAATTTCTGGCATTCCGCCCGCTATCGTAACCGCCGATCGCGCCGGCGCCCAAGCACAGAATTCGCGCATGGAGTCCTCATAGCGGAAAGAAACGCGAACTCGTCGGCAATCCAGCACGCCTCTACGGCTTCTAGCTATTGGCCGCCAGTGTCGGCGACAGGTCCGGCTTGCCGTGAATGGCGCGCCAGACCCGTTCCGGCGTCGCCGGCATTTCGACATGGCGCACGCCGAGGTCGGCCAGCGCGTCGACGATCGCGTTGATGGTGACGGCGAGCGCCGGCGCCGTGCCGCCTTCGCCCGCCGGCCGGATGCCAAGCGGATGCTCGGGCGTCGGCACTTCGCTGATCAGCGTGTTGAAGAACGGGAAATTGTCGGCCCGCGGCATGGCGTAGTCCATGAACGAGCCGGACATCAGCTGCCCGCTGCCGGCATTGTAGGCGCAATGTTCGAGCAGCGCCTGGCCAACACCTTGGGCGATGCCGCCGTGGGTCTGCCCGTGAATGATCAGCGGATTGACGGCGCGGCCGACGTCGTCGACCGTGGTGTAGCGCACGATCTCGACATTGCCCATCAACGGGTCGACTTCGACCTCGCAGACATGGGCGCCGTAGGGGAAGGCGGCTTCCTTGATGACCTTGTCGCAGGTGGCGGCCAAGGGGCCGCGAAAATCGTCGGGCAGATCGTTGCGTTCGACCGACGCGGCCGCGAGCGCGAACAGGCCGATGGCGCGGTCCGTTCCCTTGACCCAGAACTTTCCGCCGCCGAAGGCGATGTCGCCCGGCGCCGCTTCCAGCAGATGGCCGGCGAGGCGCTTGGCCTTATCGATGATTTCGTCGGATGCGATCTTCATGATGTAGCTTGCGAGCCGCATGCCGCGTCCCGAATGGGTGCCGCCGCCGACCTTCACGATGTCGGTGTCGTGGGTGATGATCCGCACTTTGTCGAGCGGGACGGCGAACCATTCATTGATCAATTGTGCGAAGCTCGTCTCGTGGCCTTGACCGTTCGATACGGTGCCGATGACGACGTCGATCCAGCCGTCGCGCTGAATGGTGATTTCGGTGCGTTCGCGCGGCTGCCCGGTGGCGGTGTCGACGTAATTGGCGACGGCGATGCCGCGGTATTTTCCGCGCTGGCGCGCTTCGGCGCGGCGCGCGGGGAAACCGTCCCAGTCGCCCTCTCGGAGCGCCCAGTCCATAACCTCCTGGTAGTGGCCGCTGTCGTAGTTCATGCCGAACGGATTCTTGTAGGGCAGCTCATCCGGCGTGAGCAGATTGCGGCGGCGGATATCCACGCGGTCGAAGCCAAAGTCGCGGCAGGCAAGATCGATCAGCCGCTCCATGACGTACATGACTTCCGGGCGGCCGGCGCTGCGGTAGGGGCGCGTCGGCGAGGTGTTGCTCAGCACGGCGCGGGCGCGAAAATTCGCCGCCGGCATCCGGTAGATGCTCGACATGATCTCGACGCCTTTTTGCAGCGGCGAGAAATTCGTCGTGTGCGCGCCGGCATTGCCGATGTTGGACCCGCGCATGGCGAGAAAATTGCCTTCGGCGTCGAGAGCGAGCTCGGCCGTCACCGCCAGATCGCGCCCCTGATAGTCGCAGAGGAAGGCCTCGCTCCGCTCGCACAGCCACTTGACCGGGCGGCCGACGCGTCGGGCGGCCCAGGCCGCGAGGCAGAATTCCGGATAGATCATGCCGCGCGTGCCGAAATTGCCGCCGACATCGTGCATGATGACCCGGACGGAGTCCGAGGGAACGCCAAGCACGGTCGCGAGATCGTTCTTCAGGCGCACCGCGCCGCCGCTGCCAGCGTATAGAGTGAAGCGTTTTGTTTCGGGATTGTACTCGCTGAGCGCAGCGCGCGGCTCCATCGGTGCGCCGGTGATGCGCTGGACCCAGGTTTCGAATTTGGCGACATGAGCTGCGCGCGCGAAGGCGGCCTCGGTCTTGACCTTGTCGCCGAGCTGCGCGTCGAGGCAGACATTCGACTTTGCCTCGTCGAACAGGCGCGGAGCATCCAGTTCCGCCGCCGCCACCGTGTCGGTCACGGCAGGGAGGGGCTCATAGTCGACCTCGACCTGTTCGGATCCATCCTTGGCCGCCGCGATTGACCTGGCAACAATGACGGCGACCGCCTCGCCGACATAGCGAACTTTGTCGATCGCCAGCGGATAATGCGGCGCGGTGAACATCGGCGTGCCGTCGCTATTGACCGGCTGGATCTCTGCTGGATGGGCCAGAAGTGGAATATGAGGAATCGGTTTCAAACCATCGGCCAACAGGTCTTTGCCGGTAAGCACGGCCAACACGCCAGGCACGGCCATCGCATTCTTGATATCGATCGCTTTGATGAGGGCGTGTGCATGCGGCGAACGCAGCATCACGGCATGGACCTGCCCAGGCAGGTTCATATCGTCGCTGAAGCGGCCCTGTCCGGTGATGAGCCGTTTGTCCTCTAAGCGGCGGACCGGTTGTCCGATTCCGGCGCCGGTTGCGCTCTGGCTCATGCGATGTCTCCGGATGACGGTGTCATTTTGAATTGGCCGTCTGCGCTGCAGCCTCGACCGCGCGCTTGAGCATGACGGCAACCGCGTGCGCCCGGTACTCGGCCGTGGCATGCAGGTCGCTGCTCAACGTGCCGGGGTTGACCTCGATATCGTCGACGGCGCTCGCGTCAAATTTGTTCGACAGCGCCGCTTCGGCGGCTGTGAGCCGAAACACACAAGGACCGGCGCCGGTCACCGCGACGCGAACGCCGTCGGCGGTCTTGGCCACGAATACGCCGACGAGGGCAAAGCGCGACGCTGGATTGGGGAACTTGACGTAGCCGGCGGCGAGCGGGATGGGGAAGCGCACCGCCTTGATGATCTCGGCAGGCTCCAAAGCAGTCTCGAACAGCCCCGTGAAGAAATCGTCGCCGGCAATACTGCGCCTGGTAGTGACGACCGTGGCGCCAAGGCCCAGCACCGCGGCCGGATAGTCGGCGGCGGGGTCGGCATTGGCGATGGAGCCGGCGATGGTGCCGCGATTGCGGACCAGCGGATCGCCGATGCCGGCGGCCAGTGCCGCGAGGGCAGGGGTCGCTTGCCGGACGACGTCGGAACTCGCGACGTCGTAATGGCGCGTCATGGCGCCGATGACGAGCGCGGCGCCGTCGCGCTTGATGCCGGCGATGCCTTCCAGCGCGGCAAGATCGACGACGTTCGAATATTGCGCCAGACGCAGCTTGAGCGTCGGCAGCAGGCTCATGCCGCCGGCGAGCAGCTTTGCATTGTCTTTCGCGGCAAGCAGGTCGGCCGCCTCGTCGACGCTCTTGGGTTGGTGATAGTCAAACTCGTACATTGCGCCTACTCCGCGAACTGCCGTCATTGACCCTTCATGGCGGCAGCGCCGGCCTGAACGGCCTTGACGATATTGTGATAGCCCGTGCAGCGGCAGATGTTGCCCTCGAGTTGCTTGCGCACTGTTCGCTCGTCGAGATCGTGGCCGTTGCGGCGGACCATGTCGATGGCCGACATGATCATTCCGGGGGTGCAAAACCCGCACTGCAACGCATGGTGCTCATGGAAAGCTTCCTGCATGGGATGCAGTTTCCCGTCGACTGCAAGTCCCTCGATGGTCGTGACGGCGGCGCCGTTCAACGAAATGGCCAGTGCGGTGCAGGACTTGAGCGCGATGCCGTCGACTTCAACCGTGCAGCAGCCGCATTGACTGGTGTCGCAGCCGACATGCGTTCCGGTCAATCCCAAATGCGTGCGCAGGAATTCGACCAGCAGCGTGCGCGGCTCGACGTTGGCGCTCACTTGTTTCCCGTTCACTATCATGGAAATGACGGGCATCAGCGCGCCTCCACATTGGTTTCGATGTGAAAAGTTTGGCAGCGGTGCCGCCGACAATGGCGTCGCGTTCCTTGTCGCTGAACCCCGACGCTTCCACGATCTTGAGCGGTTCCAGGTCGCCGACCGAGAAGGGAAAGTCGGAGCCCATCATCATTTTATCGACGCCGGCGGCCTCGCAGATGAAGCGCAGCGCGCGTGGGTCGAACACGATGCTGTCGAAATACAATTGCCGAAAGCCCTCCGTCGGATCGCCCGGCGTTTTATTGGCCAGGTAGCTGCGCTGCAGGCGGCCCATCACAAAAGGAATGGCGGCGCCGCCGTGCGACAGCACCAGCTTTACGCCGGGATAACGCGTGAGATGGCCAGAATAGAGCAGGCGCGCGACAGCGTGCGTCGTGTCGGTCACCCGGCCGATGGCGTTGACGAGGCCGTAATCCGCCAGACGGTCGTCGCCGGTCGCGAACATCGGGTGAAGAATGAGCGTCGCCTTGCGCGCGGACGCCGCCTCCCAGAACGGGTCGAGATCGGCGCTGTCGAGCGCGCCGCCCAATCCCTTCGGCTGCGTGCCGATCATGGCGCCGTGGAATCCGGCATCGAGCGCCTCGTTGAGAACCTTGGCGGCGAGCTTGCCGTTCTGCATCGGCACGGTCGCAACCGGAATGAGGTCGGGAATTTGCGCCACGCCGTTGAGCAGATGTTCGTTCAGATAACGGCTCCAATCGGCTCCTTCCTCTGGAGGCAGTTCATAGGCGAACATGTCGAGCCAGCCGCCGACCACCTGCTTGTCGATGCGCTGAGCGGTTAGCCATTCACGGCGCTTTCCGACGTCGCTCATCAACGGCATGACCGGCCGCGTCGGCTTGTTGCCGGCGAAGGACATGCATAGGCCGCCCTTCTCCATCGTCGTCTTCACCGAAGGGAAAGCGCGTTGCTTCGCCAAGTCGTCGAGCAAGGCCTGCGGCACGAAATGAGAATGCATGTCGATGATCATGGCATCGCTTTCTTGGCGTGGACGCGTACTTGCGTGCGGGCGTTCATTTGAACGTGCGCGGACAGCAGCCACCATTCGCGTTCATCGTGCGTTTGAGATGGTGTTTCATTCGTAACCGGCCACGGCCAACTCGGCAAGCCGTTGCTGGTCGGCCTCGTGCTCGCTGGTCGTGCCGATGGCGGTCGATGGATTTTCCGGGCGGCTGATGCAGCGCGGCCATTTGGTGCCATTGCCGACGTCAAGAAGAGCTTTCTCGATTTTGCGGTCGAGATAATGCCAAGCGCCCATATTCAGCGGCTCTTCCTGGCACCAGATGAATTCGGCATTCGGAAACCGCGCCAACTCGGCTTTCAGCACGGCCTCCGGGAAGGGGTAAAGCTGCTCGATGCGGATGAGGGCGACGTCGATGATTCCAAGTTCGGCTATCTTTGCGTGCAGGTCGAAATAGATCTTGCCGCTGCACATGACCACGCGGCGAACGACGCCTGCGACTTTGTCGGGGCCGATCACGCTTCTGAAAGATGAGGTCAACAGGAAATCTTCCGCTCGCGAAACGACATGTTTGTGCCGCAACAGAGATTTCGGCGTGAAGACGACAAGCGGACGCCGCGGTCTCGCCTTGGCTTGCGAGCGCAGCAAATGGAAAAAATTCGCCGGCGTGGTGCAATTGGCGACCCGCATGTTGCCGCGCGCACAAAGCTGCAGGAAGCGCTCGATGCGTCCCGACGAATGATCCGGGCCTTGTCCCTCCAGACCGTGCGGCAACAGCAGCGTCAGACCTGACGCATCGAGCCATTTGTCCTCGCCGGACGCGATGAACTGATCGATGATCACTTGCGTGACGTTGGCGAAGTCGCCGAACTGCGCCTCCCAAACGATCAGGCTTTCCGGTGCATCCAGCGAATAGCCGTACTCGAAGCCGAGCACTGCATACTCGATGAGCGGGCTGCCGATGATCGCGCAGCGCGCCTGCTCCGGACTGTATCTGATTCAACGGTTCGTAGAGCGCACCGGATTCCTGATCGACCAAAACAAAGTGCCGCTGCGAAAAAGCGCCGCGTGGCGTGTCCTGCCCGCTCACGCGCACTTCGATGCCCTCGCAGGCGAGGGAGCCGTAGGCGAGCGCCTCGGCGAATGGCCATGAGATATTCTCGCCGCTGCGGATGGCGGCTTCGCGCTCGGCGAGCTGGCGCACGATCTTGGGATTGACCGCAACGCCTTCAGGCGGTCGCGACAGCGACAAGCCGATCGCCTGCAACCGCTCCGGCGAGATGCCGGTCGGCGGTTCGTTGACCGCGACGGCTGTTCGGCCATTGGCGCCGGAATTCGCCGCGACCGAAAATCTCGACGCTATTCGGGCGGAAGCTCTCGATGGCTTCATAAGAAGCCTCGAGGCGCTCGATATAATCGCGCGAAAGCCGCCTTTCGTCTTCTTCCGTCAAAACGCCGTCGCCGATCAGCCGCGCGATGTAGCTCTGGCGAACGGTCGGGTGGCCGGCAATGCGTTTGTACATTTGCGGCTGCGTGAAAGCCGGCTCGTCGACTTCGTTATGGCCGCGGCGGCGATAGCAGACGAGGTCGACGATGATATCGGCGTTGAAGCGGTGGCGATATTCGGCCGCGATTTCGGCGCAACGCCAGACGGCGTCGATATCGTCGCCGTTCACGTGCAAGACCGGCGCGCCGACGATCTTGGCCACATCGGTGCAAAACGTGGAACTGCGGCCATTGCCTGGATCGGTGGTGAAGCCGACCTGGTTATTGATGACGACACGTATCGTGCCGCCCGTCCGATAGGCCGGCACGCGGCTTAATTGCAGCACTTCCGCTACGGCGCCTTGGCCGGCAAAGGAGGCGTCGGTGTGGACCGTGACGCCGAGAACCGCGCGCCAACCGGCTTGTTCGTTTTCGTATTCGGCTTGTTGCGCGCGAACGCGGCCCTGCGCCACGCCATTGATGGCTTCAAGGTGCGACGGATTATGGCAATAGAGAATCGTTCAGCGTCGCTGCCGCCGTAGTTGCGCTCGGCCGAATAGCCGAAATGATAGGGCACATCGCCAGAGACGCGAATGTCGTCGTGGAAGGGGCGGTGCCCTTTCATTTCATAAAAGATGGTGGTGATCGGTTTGCCGACGATGTTCGCCATCACATTGAGGCGGCCGCGCGCGGTGCCGCCGATGACGACCTTCTCGACGCCGAATGTCGCGCTCTTTGCCAGCAGCGCATCGAACCATGGCAGCATGGCCTCGCAGCCCTCGGCGCCGAAACGCTTCTTGCCGAGGAAACGGCGGTTCATGAACTGCTCGAATTCATCGGCTTCGATGATGCGTTCGCCGGCGGTGCGGCGGGCGTCAGCATCGGGTTGCATCGAACCGTGTTCGGCGACTTGCTGCAGCCAGCTGCGCGCGGCTGTGATCCTCGACGTGCGCGCAATCGAAGCCGATCGAGCCGGCGTAGGCCGCGCGCAAGCGGGCAACGAGCGCACGCAACGTGCAGCGTTCAAGTCCGAAACTTTCCGGTGCGTGGACTTCGATGTCGAGCGCGGCATCATCAATGCCGTAAGTGGCGGGCAGCAGCTCCGGCGGTGCCGCCGGCGCCCACAGCGAAAGCGGATCAAGCTTGGCGGCGAAGTGCCCGCGCTGCCGATAGGCCTCGATCAATCGCGCGGCTGCCGCTTCGACGCCGGGAGCAACTGCGGATTTCGTGTCCGGGGGCGGGCCGTAAATGTCTTCGAAGAAAGGTTTCCAGCCGGGATCGACGGATCCGGGATCGCGCAAATAGCGATGATACAGATCGATGAAGAAGTCGGTGCTGGCCGCTGGAAATGGCGCGCTCATCCTGGCACTTCCGCGCGGGGCTTTACGCGAACCGTGGTGTTTCGATTGGATACGAACATGGGCGGGTTAAACTTACGCGTGAACGGCGGCGTGTGGCAATTAACCAGATATGATGGCAGCTATCACGAATTTAGCCCTCGCTAAACCGCCGCCATCTCTGACATAATTGCACCAACGGCTTGCGGGGTACACCGCGTCGCACGCAGACAATGCATTGCGGCTCAAAAAGTCCGGGCGTTCGCCGACCAGCGGTCGGGACGAAAGAGATTCAAGGGAGGAATTGCCATGAAATCGCTGAGGTCGATAGGCGCAGTCCTGTGCATGGCCGGAGCCTTGTGCATGGCGCCGGTGAGCGCGCAAGCGTTGGACAAGGTGACGATCGTCATTTTCGGTCCGCCTTCTCTGGGCGCGTTCCTGCCGCCGATCATCAAAGCCAACAAATTGGACGAGAAGAACGGCCTCGATATCACGTTTACCGAGCGGCCGCCGGACGCCTACACGGTGCAATTCAACACCGGCGAGTTTCAGGTCGGCGGCAGCGCGGCCGTGCTCACGGTCGGACTGGCCGCCGCGCGCGGCATCGATGTGCAGTATCTCTTCAATCTGTTCGACTACTGGTCCTACGTCGTGACCTCGCGGCCTGACGTCAAGACGCTGAAGGATATCGAAGGCAAGGACATGGCCGCCGCCAAGAGCACCTCGAGCTACCGCATTTTCACCTGGTTTGCGAAGCAGCAAGGCGTCGACATGTCGAAGGTGTCGGTCGTCAACACGGCTCCGCCAGGGCTGGTGGCTTATGCGATGACCGATCGCGCGGCCGCGATTTATATGTGGAGCCCGGGTTATGACGTGCTCGAGGCGAGAAAGCCCGGCACGCGCACGCTCGATCTGAAAATCAACGAGACGTGGAAGAAGTTCGCCGGCAGCAAAAGCATCCCCTATCTCGGCGTCGCAGCGCATACCAAATGGGTGAACGAACACCCCACTCTGGTGCCCAAGCTATACAATGCATACAAAGCGGCCGCCGATTGGACGCTGGCGCACCCCGATGAGGCGAGCAAGCTGATCGAGCCCAAGGGGACCGCGGAATCACAAAAGGCCATCGCCGCCTTGATCAAGGCGAATGATCGCCTCGGCATGAGCATTACGTGGGCCTCCGACGTCAAGAAGGAACTCGATTTGATCTACAAAATCGGTCTCGACGTCGACATCCTGCCCAAGGAGCCAACCACAAAAACGTTTCTACGACGGGCCCAGGCAGTAACTCGCTCCGAATGAAGACGTAGCTGCGCATTGGGATCATCGGGCCAAAAATGAACGGGATCGAGTCATTTGTCCGCCGCGCGGCGATGCTCGCGGTCCCGTTCGTTTTCCTCGCGGTGGTGTGGCAGGCCGTGTCTCTGGTGATGCCGGCGTTCGTATTTCCATCGCTCGGCAACATCTTCAGCCGCACGCTTAGTATCCTGGAAAGCTGGCGGCAGTTCTCCGACGTGTTGGCGACGGTCAGCCGCATTCTTGGCGGGCTCGCGGGCGCATTCATTCTGGGGGCTGTATTCGCGTCATTCATGATGCGGTTTCGCTTCCTCGATAAGTTCATTTCGCCGATCCTGACGTTCTTTCAGGGTATTCCGGCGCTGTCCTGGGTTGTCTTCGCGATCATTTGGTTTCGCGGCACGGAATTCCGCATCTTTTTCATTATGGTGGCGACGACGCTGCCGGCCTTCACGTTCCAAATTCTCGATGCGCTGCGCGGAATGCAGAAGGATTTGATCGAAATGGTGCAGTCGTTCCGGCCGACGCGGCGCAAAATACTGACCGCGATGATCGTTCCGGCCATCCTTCCGGAAATACTCACCGCCTGGAAGGTCAATCTCGGCAACGCCTCGCGCGTGGTCGTGGTCGCCGAACTCGTCGGCGCGACCGACGGGATCGGTTATCAATTGATGCAGCAGCAACAACTGTTCGACATGGCGGGCGCGCTCGCATGGACACTGCAAATCGTTTTCTTTGTCGTCGTCGTGCAGCAGATTATCTCGCTGATCGAGACAAACGTCTTCCGCTATCGCGCGATTTCGGAGCGGACGATATGACGGTCGATCCGTCCGCGGTTTCAAACGTGGAAATCAAGTTCGACCACGTCACCAAGGCGTTTTTGCGCGACAGCCGCGATCGTGAGAATGTGCTGCGCGCGGTCGACGATATTTCGCTGGAAATACACAGCGGCGACATCGTTGCCTTGCTGGGCAAGACCGGCTGCGGAAAATCGACGATGTTCAATATGATCGCCGGTCTTCTCGATCCGTCCGAGGGAAATGTCCTGAGTTGCCGGCAGGGATCCGTTTCGAGAGTTCGATTGGTTTCGCGGAAAAATTGCCGTCGTGTTTCAGAACGACCGGCTGCTGCCGTGGCGTACCGCAATCGGCAATGTCGAGTTGGGCCTCGAGATGCTCGATGTGCCGAAGGAGACGCGTCGCGACGTCGCACAGCATTGGCTCACCAAGCTTGGATTGAACGGGCACGAAAAGGATTATCCGCACGCTTTGTCCGGCGGCATGCGCCAACGAGTGAGTATCGCCAGGGCGTTCGCCACCGACGCCAACCTTCTGCTCTGTGACGAGCCGTTTTCCGCGCTTGATGAAATGACCGGGCAGCGGTTACGGGAAGAATTCACCAATCTGGTGCGCGAGAACAGGAAGACGGCTGTCTTTATCACCCATTCGATCGACGAGGCATTGCAACTCGGCGACCGCATCGTCGTGTTGAAACGGCCGGCGAAGATCGCCTATGAGACCAGGCTCGGCAGCGACACCTCGGCCGAGGAGCGGGCAAATATCCGCTCGCGCATCCGGGAAGTATTGGCGGTCTGAGCCGCCGGCTACCGTGCATCGTCATCGTCCAGCGTGAGCCCCAGAATGAGGTAACTCCAGGACTTGCCGTGCGAATCGAGATTGAGTGAGGCGTTGACGCCGCCTTCGAGCGCGTCCTGCATGACGAAGTTGAGGCCGCATAGATGCGCCAGCTCGTAGCGCGTGACAGCGCCGCGGATGAGGTGGGGGAAGGCCTGCTTGATGCGCTCCGGCGTCAGCACGCGTTTGAGCAATTCGTAGTCGGCGGGGTCGTAGGCCCATACGTTCACGTTCGAGGTATTGCCTTTGTCGCCGGCGCGCGCATGCGCGATATCGCGCACAATACGCGGAGTGTTTCGGCCGGGCGCGTTCATGCGATGAATACGTCGAGTGTCGGCTTGATCCGCTCGCGCGGGATCAGGACCGATTTTGTCATCACGCAGGGTGCAATGGAGCCGCGGTAGCCGCCGCCACCCGCCGGTCCGCAGCACAGCAGCGATTCCACTTCCCACAGCATCAATTCGGCGTCTTCCTTGTCGCGCGAACGAAGCGTCGCGTGAAGGCGCACGTCTTGGGCGTCGGCGGATCGCAGGCCGGCGGTGGCGAACAATGAACTGACCCCGATCAGGTCGACGCGCAAATCCACTTTGCCGCTGAGCCGCGCCATCCGTTGCTTGACGATATCGGCCGCCAATTGCCCGCGCTCCTGCGCCGCCAGGCCGGCATAACTCACGCCGGCCTCGCCCTGGAAGCCGCCGTCGAAGCCGACTGTCACTTTCAACGTCGCGGGCCGCGCGTTGCCCGAGGCATTTGACACTTTGACGCGGTCGGGGCCGGCGGCGGTGACCTCGACGCGGCTGAAATCAGCGGTCACGTCGGGCGTGAGGTAGCGCGCCGGGTCGTGCACTTCGTAGAGCAATTGTTCCTTCACTGTCGCTGGCGTGACGCAGCCGCCAGTGTTGGCGAGCTTGGTGATCACAGCGCTGCCGTCAGCGCTGACTTCGGCGATCGGGAAGCCGCATTGCGCCAAGTTCGGCACGTCCTTCACGCCGGGATCGGCAAAATAGCCCCCGGTCACCTGCATGCCGCATTCCATCAGGTGGCCGACCAGCGTGCCGGCACCTATGCGAGCTGCGTCCATGGTGTGCCAACCGAAGCGGTGGGCGAGGGGCGCCAGGAACATCGACGGATCGGCTAGTCGCCCGCCGATGATCACGTCGGCGCCGGTGTCGAGCGCCGGGATAATGGCGTCGGCGCCGAGATAGGCGTTCATGCCAACCACCGGCATGTCGACGTCGGCGAGCCTGCCCGGCTCGTCCATGAATGGCTGGTCGGGCGGCACCAGCGCCGACACGTCGTCGCCTTCGATGCAGGCGACCTTCAGGCCCTTGAGGCCAAGTTCGCGCGCGACCGCCAGCGTCCGTTCGGCGGCAGCGCGCGGGTTGGCCGCCCCCATATTAGTGATCATAACGGTGCCGGCCTTGCGGCAGGCCGGCAGCAGTGCACGCATGCGCCGCTCAAGATGCGCATTATAGCCGCGCTTGGGGTCGGCCATGCGGTCGCGGTGCGCGAAGGCAACGGTGCGCTCGCCCAGGCACTCCAGCACGATGGCATCGAGTGCGCCGCGCTCGATCAAATCGACGGCGGGTTCCAGCCGGTCGGAAGAAAAACCCGCGCCGGTGCCGATGCGAAAATCTTCGCCCATATAATTGTACGCTCAATCGCCTTTGCGGGCACCCTCGGGGAAGAACAGATCATTGATCGACGCGGGGGCCAACTTGATTGAGCCAATCTTTGCCATGAACTGCGCGGTGGCGAATACTTTGTGCGGCTCCAGCGTGAAGGCGTAATCCTTGTCGCTGATCATGGCGACGACGTCGTCGAGCGCGGACATCGTGTCGCGTGCGACTTCGAGGTAGAGCTTTGACGCGGCGCGCTTGTCCTTGTTGATGATATCGATCGCCTCGCTCAATGCTTCGAAAACCGCCCTGTAAGCCTTCGGATTGGCGTCGCGGAATCTCACGCTCGAGGTCAGCACCAGCGCGGTCGCCGGGCCGCCGAGGATTTCGTAGCTGGTCGTGATCAGGTGCGCGCCCGGCACCTTGATTTCCTGTTCGTAGAACGGCGAGGTCGAGAAGTGTGTATTCACCCCGGCGGTGTTGCCGAGAAATGCCAGCGTTGCATCCGGATGCGACAGCGACACTGTCAGCGGATCGAGCTTGGCGTAGTCCTTCTCGCCGAAGGCCTTGGCGGCGGCCATCTGCAGCATGATTGCCTGGGTCGATATCTTGACCGAGGGAACGGCGATTTTGTCCTTGCTGCTGAAATCTTTGATCGTCTTTACATCCGGATTGCGGGTGACGAGGTAGAGCGGATATGTGGTCAGCGCCGACATGGCTTTGATCTGGCCGCCGGTCTTCGACCACAGCGTAATCAGCGAGGGCGCGCCCTGGGCGGCGAAATGCAACGCGCCCGAGATCAAGCCGTCGTTCATAACGCTGGGGCCGGCGACCTTCGCCCATTTGACGGTGACGCCGGGCAACCCGAGTTTTGCAGCATGCTTTTCGACGAGGCTTTCCTTCTGCATCACCATCAGCGGCAGGAAGCTCACGCCATATTGCTGGGCGATGGTGATTTCGCTCACTTCGGCGCGGACGTTCGTCGCCGCAATGGCGGCCAGCGCGACGCAAAGCGCGACGATTGCCTGGTGAAAACGCACGGGTCCCCTCCCTTGTCTCTTTTCTTGGTAGGCCCGCGATGAAACCAGCATTTTCGCCTGCGCGCCATCCCTTGACCCTGGCGAATGAAGCCATGCCCGCCACGCATCGGGCGGCCGCGCCGTGACGGCTGGTCGCGCGCGGCGTGGCGGGATACACCTTTTTCTATGCCCGACTCTGCCGCGCCGCCGCCTGCCGCCTTTTGCCCGTCGCTTTCGGAATTGTTTTTCGCCTTCGCTCTGGTGTCGGTTTCCGGCTTCGGTGGCGCGTTGCCTTGGGCGCGGCGCACCATCGTCGAGCAGAAGCACTGGATGACGACGGCGGAGTTCAACGAGACTTTCGCACTCTCGCAATTCCTGCCTGGGCCGAATGTGATCAATTTCTCGGTGGTGTTCGGCTCGCGCTTTGGCGGCGCGGCCGGGGCCGCGGTGGCGCTCGCCGGACTGCTTGGGCCGCCGCTAATAATCGTCTCCGTTCTGGCCGTGTTGTATGAGCGCTACGGTGACATTGAGGCCCTGAGCCGCATTCTGACCGGCGTCACCGCCGCCGCCATCGGCCTTCTGATCGCGGTCGTCGCCAAGATGGCAGCGCCCATGTTTCTCAAGCGATGGAATTCGGCGCCGGTGTTCGCGCTCATGGCCTTCACCGGCGTGGCCTTGATGCATTGGCCGCTGCCTTACGTGTTCCTGGGGCTGGCGCCGTTCAGCGTCGCCTTCGCGTGGTTCAAGCGATGAACCAACACCCGCTCACTTCGCTGTTCGGCTATTTCGCGCTGCTGTCGCTTTTCGCGGTCGGCGGCGCCAATGCGGCGATCCCGGAAATGCATCGCGTCGCCGTCGACGTGATGCAGTGGATGAACGACCGGCAATTTTCGGACATGTATGCGATCGCGCAGATGTCGCCCGGGCCGAATGTCATCATCGTTGCGCTGATCGGGTACCACGTCGCCGGTTTTTCCGGGGCGGCGGTAGCGACCGCGGCGATGTGCGGTCCGACCTGCACGCTGGCGTTTTTCGTGGCGCGCACCTGGGACCGTTTCAAAGAGGCGCGCTGGCGGATGGCAATCCAGGCCGGGATGGTGCCGCTGTCCTTGGGGCTGATCGCCGCGAGCGCCTTCGTGCTGGCGCGCGCCGCCGATCATAATGTCTATGCCGGCCTGATCACCGGCGCGACCGCGGCGGTGGCCTTCTCTACACGGATCAATCCGCTTTGGGCGTTTTTGATAGCCGGCGTGCTCGGCTTGTCTGGCTGGCTCTAGCCGGCGAAGGCGCCGGTCACGGTCACGATGCCGGCGAGCAGGATCAGCAACTGGATGCAGAAGATGGCGATGTTGGCGTCCCATCTCGGCGCGATCAGCGGGATTGGTGCCTTGAACGGTTGGTAGCCGTTGTCGTCATAAGCGGCGCCACCATAGACCGGCATGGCGATCAAGGCTGCGAAGAAGGCGGCGTAAACGATCGTGCCCATGAGTGCGACCAGATAGAGCCGCTCGGCGACCATCGGTCCCGGCCACCAGATCAACGCAAAGGCGAGCAGGCCGAAGCCGACATAACTCGAGATCTGCCAGACCACGTGGAAGCGCGCATGCGGCGTCCATTTTGGATTGGTCGCGTGCGTCTTATTGAAATCCGCGAATACCGTGGCGACGGCCCAGCCGGCGGTCATCAAGGTGAACAAAATGCGCGCGAGGAGAATGCGGTCGAAACTCACGGAAACCCCCTCTGGTAGGTAGCGGATTATAGCAAATGTCCGGGGACCGTCATCTGTGTTGTCGCGCCTCATAAATAATGTATCGGGCGGAAACAATTGGCGCAGTGAATGTTTTCAAATCGTTCGTTGTCGCTAGGCGTGCCGTTGATTTGAATCAAGGCGATCCGAATTGCGGCGTCCACAAGATGTGAACGGCTTGAATGGCCGCGCCAGCGGTCACTTGAGCATTTGGAGGTGACGATGGACACGCAGGCAACTAAGGGAAACGGGATCCAGTCGAAGCTGCTCTGGACCGCGGTGGTCGCGCTTGGCGCAGTATCTTTTGCTATTGTGGCGCTGACCCGCGGCGAGCCGGTCAATGCCGCGTGGTTGGTCATCGCTTCCGTATGCACTTACTTCATTGCTTATCGTTTCTACGGCCTGTTCATCGCCAACAAAGTGCTCGGCATAAACGCAGCCCGGCAGACGCCGGCCTATCGTCATAATGACGGGCTCGACTACGTCCCAACCAACAAATACGTACTTTACGGCCACCACTTCGCAGCCATCGCCGGGGCAGGCCCCCTGGTCGGGCCGGTTCTCGCCGCGCAGATGGGCTATCTGCCGGGAACATTGTGGATTTTGGCCGGCGTCGTCTTCGCCGGCGCTGTGCAGGACATGACCGTGCTGTTCATGTCGACGCGGCGCGATGGCCGCTCGCTCGGCGACATGGTGCGCTCGGAGATGGGGCCGATCGCCGGAACGATTGCCGGCATCGGCATTTTGCTCATCTGCATCATCGTGCTCGCTGTGCTGGCGCTGGTCGTCGTCAAGGCGCTGATTGGCAGCCCGTGGGGCACCTTCACCGTGTTCTGCACCGTGCCGATCGCGTTGATCATGGGCATCTATGCCCGCTTCATCAGGCCGGGCCGTATCGCGGAAATGTCGATCATCGGCGCCGTCCTGCTGCTGGCGGCGCTGGTCTATGGCCGGACCGTTTCCGAAACGCCGTCGTTCGCGCCCTATTTCAATCTGTCAGGCACCACGCTGGCGCTGACGATCATCGGCTACGGCTTTGTCGCTTCCGTGTTGCCGGTGTGGCTGCTGCTGGCGCCGCGCGACTATCTGTCAACCTTCCTCAAGATCGGCACCATCGTCCTCTTGGCTATCGGCATCCTGATCGTTCGGCCCGACTTGCAAATGCCGGCCGTCACCAAATTCATCGACGGCAGCGGCCCGGTCTGGGCCGGCGGGATGTTCCCCTTCCTGTTCATCACCATCGCCTGCGGCGCGGTGTCCGGCTGGCATTCGTTAATCGCCTCCGGCACCACCCCGAAGATGATCGAGAACGAGAGGCAGATCGCCTTCATCGGCTATGGCAGCATGCTGATGGAATCGTTGGTCGCCGTCATGGCCATGATCGGCGCTTCGGTTCTGCATCCCGGTGTCTACTTCGCCATGAACAGTTCGGCCGGCCTCATCGGTTCGACCGCAGACCATGCGGCACAGGTGATCTCCAACTGGGGCTTCGTGGTGACGCCCGACATCTTGACCCAAATGGCACATGACGTCGGCGAGACTAGCATTCTGTCGCGTACCGGCGGCGCCCCGACGCTCGCCGTCGGCATGGCCAGCATCCTGTCGAGCTTCCTTGGCGGAAAGGTGATGATGGGCATCTGGTACCACTTCATCATCCTGTTCGAGGCGCTGTTCATTCTCACGACCGTTGACGCGGGTACCCGCGTGCTGCGCTTCATGATCCAGGATCTCGTCGGCAACGTCGTGCCGTCGTTTCGCAACACCAAGTCGTGGGCCAACAACATCATCGGCTCGGGACTGGCTTGCGTACTGTGGGGTTACATCCTCTACGAAGGCGTCATCGATCCCTACGGCGGCATTTGGACGCTGTGGCCGCTGTTTGGCACCGCCAACCAGATGCTAGCCGCAATCGCGCTGACATTCTGCACAGTGGTGCTCTTCAAGATGAAACGCCAACGTTATGCTTGGGTCACCATCATCCCGTCTGCCTGGCTCGTCATCACTACGGTGACCGCCGGCTATCAGAAGGTGTTCAGCGCCGATCCCGCGGTTGGTTTCCTAAGCCACGCGAGCAAGTTCTCCGAGGCGCTTGCGGCCGGCAAGGTACTGGCTCCGGCAAAATCGGCCGAGACCATGAGTCGCGTGATCTTCAACGATTATGTCGACGCCACCCTCGCCGCACTGTTCGTGCTTGTTGTGCTCGCCACCGTGCTGTTTGGCTATGTCAGCGCCCGCAAGGCGCTGGGTTCGCCCAAATCGACCGCCGCCGAAGCCGACTTCGGCGCCGCATTGGGGAGTGGACATGCCTGATATCCTGGCGCTGTTCGAGAGCCACAAGGAGTGGGCGGTACGAGCCGCCCGCCTCATGGTCGGGGTTCCCGATTACGACACCTACGTCCAGCACCGGCAGGCCAACCACCCGAACCTGCCGATCATGACCTACGAAGAATTCTTCGTGGAGCGCCAGGAAGCGCGCTACGCGATCGGTAAGGGACGGTTCAGAGGCTGCTGTTGAAAAATGGGGGCGCGGAGCGATTCTAAACCTCCGCGCCTTGCATAGCTGCGTCCGACCTCCGGAACCAATTCTGCTATTTTCAGCCGTTGATAAACGCCTGCCCGGAGGTTGCCGGGCGAGGTAAACTTGCCCATCTTTGAGTCGTGGGAGTTTACCGCAAGCGATGCGCCAATATCTCGATCTGATGGAACATATCCTGAGCGGCGGCGCGGAAAAGCGCGACCGCACCGGGACCGGCACGCTGTCGGTGTTCGGCTATCAGATGCGTTTCGATCTCGCCGACGGCTTCCCGCTGCTCACCACCAAGAAGCTGCACCTGAAATCGATCGTCTACGAGCTGCTGTGGTTCCTGGCCGGCGATACCAACGTCAAATATCTCAACGAGCACGGCGTGCGCATCTGGGACGAATGGGCCGACGAGCGCGGCGACCTTGGGCCGGTCTACGGCCACCAGTGGCGCTCGTGGCCGGCCAAGGACGGCAAGACCATTGACCAGATCAGCCACGTCATCGACATGATCAAGCGCAATCCGGATTCGCGCCGGCTCATCGTCACCGCGTGGAATCCGGCCGACGTCGACAAGATGGCGTTGCCTCCCTGCCACTGCCTGTTCCAGTTCTATGTCGCCAACGGCAAGCTGTCGTGCCAACTCTACCAGCGTTCGGCTGATGTCTTTCTCGGCGTGCCGTTCAACATCGCGTCCTATGCGTTGCTGACTTTGATGGTGGCGCAAGTGACCGGCTACAAGCCGGGTGATTTCGTGTGGACCGGCGGCGACACGCATCTTTATCTCAATCATCTGGAGCAGGCGCACCTGCAGCTCTCGCGTAGTCCACGCCCGTTGCCGACGATGACGCTCAATCCGGCGGTGAAGGATATTTTCGGCTTCAGCTACGAGGACTTCACGCTCACGCATTACGACCCGCACCCGCATATCAAGGCCGAGGTCGCGGTGTGAGCCTTGTCATCCGTCCCGCGCAGCCAACGGACAGCGGGCTGATCTTTTCGCTGGTGCGCGAGCTTGCCGAATACGAGAAATTGTCGGCCGAGGTCGTCGCCACCGAAGCGGCGATTGCCGCTGCGCTGTTTGCGCGTGAGCCGCGCGTTTTCTGCGACATTGCGGAGTGGAACGGGGAGCCGGTGGGGTTCACCACCTGGTTTCTCAATTTTTCGACGTTTCGCGGCCGACACGGGATTTTTCTCGAGGATGTTTTCGTACGGCCGAAATTCCGCAAGCAAGGCATCGGCCGCGCGTTGCTCAGGCGGCTTGCCGCGCGCTGTGTCGATGAGGGGTATGCGCTCTTTGAATGGGCGGTGCTCGACTGGAATGAACCGGCGCTCAGCTTTTACCGTGCGCTTGGCGCCGAGATTATGTCCGAGTGGAAAATCTGCAGGCTCAGTGGGCAAGCGCTGCAAGATTTTGCCGGCGCCAAAGATGGGTCTTAGGCCGTCCGCGGGGGTGCAAATGGGCGAGCGCGGGAGCGTCCTCAATCTGTTGTAGAAAGATGTATGTCTCTGGCTACCGTTTCGACGTCGTGGGCGCGGCAAACCCAATCGCGCGTTGTAATTGGAGTATATGTCTGGTTACCACTTCCCTGTGCCTTTGTCGTTTCCGGCATATTAAATGCTTAGACGAGAGTGATAGAGACCGGACAAACGGAAAATCCGACGAAAGCGATATGAGACACGACCCCCGCGCAGAGGCGCCCCGATGAAAATCACCATTGTCGCCGCCATCGGCGAAAACAATGTGATCGGCCGCGATGGCCAATTGCCGTGGCGACTGAAATCCGATTTGAAGTACTTCCGTGCGCTGACGATGGGCAAGCCGGTGATCATGGGGCGCAAGACGTACGAATCGATCGGTAAGCCGCTTGAGGGGCGCACCAATATCGTGATGACCCATAAGTTTGGGGTCAAAGTTCCCGGCGGCGCGCTGGCGACCAGCCTCGACGCGGCACTCGCCTTTGCCCGCGAGGATTGCAGAAAGCGCGGCATCGATCAGATCATGGTGATCGGTGGCAGCGACGTTTTTGCCGCTGTAATGCCAATCGCGGAGCGGCTTGAAATTACCCACGTCCATGACGCTCCGGAGGGAGACACTTATTTCCCGCCGATCGACCCCGACGTCTGGCGCGAGGTCGCGCGCCGGGAATATCCTGCGGGCCCCGATGACAGCGCTAGTTTCGCGCTCGCGACTTATTTAAGGCGGTAGAAGGGGCAAAGCGCCGTAAAACGCGGCTTTCCGGCGCGTTGTAACCGCCCGTCTGGTCCCCTATAACCCCACCCAACAATCCAGCCGGCGGGAAAGCCTCCGGCGCCGGGAGACAATTGCATGCCGTGGAGTAATCAGGGTGGTGGAGGGGGCGGCGGCCCTTGGGGCTCGGGCGGCAAGGGCCCGTGGGGCTCCGGACCGCAACCGTCAGGATCGACGCCGCCGGACCTGGAGGAAATCCTCCGCCGCGGCCAGGACAAATTGCGGCGAGTGCTGCCGGGCGGCAACCTCGGCGGCAAGGGTTTCGCGTTGCTCGTCCTCGCGGCCATCGCGTTATGGGGTTTGTCCGGATTCTTCCGGGTCGAACCGGACGAACTCGGCGTGGTGCTGCGCTTCGGCCAGGACGTGCGCGAAGTGCAGCCAGGATTGAATTATCACCTGCCTTATCCGATCGAGTCCGTGCTCACGCCCAAGGCGCTGCGCATCAACAAGATCGACATCGGCATGCGCTCGGTCGAGGACGGCCGGCGTTCCGCCACGCGCGAAGTGCCGGAAGAAAGCTTGATGTTGACCGGCGATGAAAACATCGTCGATGTCGATTTCGCGGTGCTGTGGCGGGTCAAGCCGGCCGGCGTCGGCGACTACCTGTTCAACATCCAAAACCCAGAAGGTACGGTGAAGGCGGTGGCGGAAAGCGCCATGCGCGAGGTCATCGGCCGCTCGGATATTCAGCCGATCCTGACTGGTGCTCGCCAGGTCACCGAGACCGCCGTGCAGGATTTGATGCAGAAGACGCTCGATCACTACGGCGCCGGCATCGACATCACACAAGTGCAGCTGCAGAAAGTCGACCCGCCCAAGCAGGTGATCGACGCTTTCCGCGACGTGCAGGCCGCACGCATCGACCTCGATCGCTCGGTCAACGAAGCGCAGACCTACGCCAACCGCGTAGTCCCGGAGGCGCGCGGCAACGTCGCCAAAATTACCCAGGCTGCGGAAGCCTACAAATCGCAGACCGTGGCGCAGGCCACCGGCCAGACGTCGCGCTTCTTGAAGATTTATGAGCAGTACAAAAAGGCCCCCGCGGTCACTCGAGAGCGCATGTATCTAGAAACGATGGAGCGCGTGCTCGGCGGTTCCAACAAGATCATCGTGGATACCAATCAAGGCTCCCCGGGCGTGGTGCCGTATCTCCCGCTCAATGAACTCGGCGCCGCGCCGACGCCGAAAGCCGCGTCCCCGACTGGAGTCCAGCGATGAAACTCAATGTCATCGGTGGCGTCGTCGCCGTTCTCATCTTCGCCGCGCTGATCGTCGTCTATAGCGCGCTGTTCGCCGTATACCAGACCCAGCAGGCGCTGGTGGTGCGACTGGGCAAAGTGGTGCGCGTGGTCGGCGAGCCGGGCCTGCACGTCAAGGTGCCGTTCATCGACAACGTGCTCGATATCGACAAGCGCATCCTCGACCTGGAGGCGCCGGCGCAGGAAGTGATCGCTTCCGACCAGAAGCGGCTCGTGGTGGATGCCTTCGCGCGCTATCGCATCAAGGACCCGCTGCGCTTCTACCAGACGCTCGGCTCGAAAACCGCGGCCGATTCGCAGCTCAATATCCTGCTCAATTCGGCGCTTCGCCGCGTGCTCGGTGAGGCGACCTTCATCCAGGTTGTGCGCGACGAGCGCGCTGAATTGATGGCGCGCATCCGCGATCTGATCAATAGCGAGGCGGAAAGCTATGGCATCGAGGTGGTGGACGCGCGCATCCGTCGCGCCGACCTGCCGGAACAGAACAGCCAGGCGGTCTATCAGCGCATGCAGACCGCGCGTCAGCGCGAGGCGGCGGAGTACCGCGCTCAGGGCCTGCAGCAGGCCCAGGAAATCCGCTCGAAAGCCGACCGCGAAGTCACCGTACTGGTGGCGGAGGCCACCTCCAAGTCCGAGCAGATCCGCGGCGAGGGCGACGCCACCCGCAACCAGATTTTCGCCGACGCCTTCAACAAGGATCCGGATTTCTTCGCTTTCTACCGCTCGATGCAGGCCTACGAAGCCGGCCTCAAACCCAGCGATACGCGGTTCCTGCTCAAACCGGATACAAACTTCTTCCGCTACTTCAACAATCCGTCCGGAAAACAGGGCGCCGAGGCGCCACCGGCGGCGCCGGCGCGCTAACGCCGGCATGGAAGATTTTCTGGCCGCGGTCGGGCTGGTCTTCGTCATCGAGGGCCTGGTCTTTGCTGCCTTTCCCGGCCCGGCCAAGCGAGCGATGGCGAGCGTCATGGAAACGCCGGAGGCGTCCTTGCGTGCGATCGGCATCGGCTCGGCGATCGTCGGCTTGGTCGTGGTGTGGTTGGTGCGCAGTTAGGCTTTGAGTGCTTGAGCTTGGCCGAAAAGCGTATCCGTCTCCGATCAAGTCGGCATCGGCTTTTCGGGATCATGCGCACGCTCCTGCGGGCGAATCCGTCTCATGAGGTTGACATTTGTTGCCCTTGAATCGCCTTGAAGACAGGGCCACCTTGTTGCAACCACTTTCCCAGGAGAATCGACGCCCATGGGCGCACTCTTTCCCCGCATGACGGCAACGGCAGGCCGCAGCGCCGTGGCGGTCTTATTCGCCGCCGCAATCGCTTGGCCGGTAATGACCGCTCCAGCCGCCGCGCGCGGGCCCGATGGCATCGCCGACGTGGCGGAGGCCGTGATCGACGCGGTGGTCAATATCTCGACCAAACAGACCGTGGACATGAGCAACAACGCCGTGCCGCAATTGCCGCCCGGCTCGCCATTTGAGGAATTCTTCGATGAGTTCTTCAAGAACCGCCGCGGCCAGGGCGGCCAGACGCCGCGCCGGGTCAACTCGCTCGGCTCCGGCTTTATCATCGATCCGGCCGGATTTGTGGTGACTAATAACCATGTCATTGCCGACGCCGACGAGGTCAGCGTCATCCTGAATGACGGCACCACGCTGAAGGCGGAGATTGTCGGCCGCGACACCAAGACTGATCTGGCGCTGCTGAAGGTGACGCCGACCAAACCGCTCAAGGCGGTGAAGTTCGGAGACTCGGACAAACTGCGGCTGGGCGAATGGGTGATCGCGATCGGCAATCCATTCAGCCTGGGGGGCACGGTCACCGCCGGCATCGTCTCGGCGCGCAACCGCGACATCAATTCCGGACCTTACGATAATTACATCCAGACCGACGCCGCCATCAATCGCGGTAATTCCGGCGGACCGCTGTTCAACCTCAATGGCGAAGTGATCGGCGTCAACACCGCGATCATCTCGCCTTCCGGCGGGTCGATCGGCATCGGATTCGCAGTGCCGTCAAAAACTGTGATGCCGGTGATCGATCAGTTGCGCCAATACAAGGAAGTCCGGCGCGGCTGGCTCGGCGTGCGCATCCAGCAGGTAACCGACGAGATTGCCGACAGCCTCAGCATCAAGCCGCCGCGTGGCGCGCTGATTGCCGGCATTGACGATAAGGGGCCGGCCAAGCCCGCCGGCATCGAGCCGGGCGACGTCATCGTCAAATTCGACGGTCGCGACATCAAGGAGATGCGGGACCTGCCGAAGATCGTCGCCGAGACCCCGGTCGGCAAGGATGTCGAAGTCACGATCATCCGCAAGGGCAAAGAGGAAAAGAAGACCGTCAAGCTCGGCCGGCTCGAAGATGAAAAACAGGCGGCGCTGACGACCAAGAAGGACAGCGCCGACGAAAAGCCGGTGGTAAAAAAGGCGCTGGGCCTCGATCTTGCCAACCTGACCGATGATCTGCGCAAAACGCACAGCATCAAGGACAAAGTGAAAGGTGTCCTGATCACCGCGGTCGAGCCGAATTCTGCAGCGGCGGAAAAACATCTGATGCCCGGCATGGTGATCGCCGAAGTGCAGCAGCAGCCAGTGTCGACCGCGGCCGATTTGCAGCAGCGTATCGACAAGCTCAAAAAGGACGGCAAGAAAGCCGTGGTGTTGCTGGTACTCACTCCCAACGGCGACCCGAGCTTCGTGGCGCTGAGTTTGCAGTAGCCTGAAATGTTGTGCCCCGCGAAAGCGGGGCATCCGTTTCAACCCTGTTTGTCCCTGATAGTATTTTTGGCTTGTCCGCTTTTGTAGATGCCGGCGGCAGGACTAGGCCGTCACAAACTGGTCTTGCCGATATCCCTGGACGTACAAGAGCGCGCTGAGATCGCCGCGATCGATACGCGCCGGTGCAGCCGCCGCTACTTTCGGTTTGGCATGAAAGGCAACCCCCAGGCCAGCCTCGGCGATCATATCCATGTCATTCGCGCCGTCGCCGATCGCCATGGTATCGTCTTTGGTGAGACCAAACTCCTGGCGCAGTTCGATCAGCGCGGCGCGTTTGCCGTCGCGGCCGAAGATCGGCTCGGCTACTGTGCCGGCAAGCTTGTGGCCGTCGACGACCGTCAGCATGTTGGCACGGTTTTCGTCGAAGCCGATCATGGCGGCGACGCGGTCCGTGAATAAGGTGAAGCCGCCGGACACCATACAGGTATGCGCGCCGTTCGCGCGCATTGTCGCAACCAGCGTACGGGCCCCGGGCGTAAGGCTGATCCGGTCGCGCAATACTTCCTCGATCACCGCCACCGGCAGGCCTTCGAGCAGCGCGACCCGCTCGCGCAAGGCCGGCTCGAAGGCGATCTCGCCGCGCATGGCGCGTTCGGTGATGGCGGCGACATGCGATTTGAGGCCCACATAGTCGGCGAGTTCGTCGATGCATTCCTGCTGGATCATGGTGGAATCCATGTCGGCGAGAAATAGCTTTTTGCGGCGACGCGCGACCGGCTGCAGGACGATGTCGTAGCTGTCGCCGAAGGCAATATGCAGCGCTTCGGCGGCCTTGCGGTGATCCGTGCCGTCGAACGGCTCAAAAAGAAGGTCGGCGGCGTCGGGCCCGAGAGCCTTTGGCTCGCCGGATTCAGCGAACACCGCACGCGCGCGTTTGAGCGCGTCAAGCGCATTGGGGCCGATGAGCGTAGCTACGTATGTCATGTTGAGAGGCCGCGCGAATAGGCGGTGCTTATTGCAGGCCCCGTCGCGACCGGCAAGCGTGACGCGAGTCGCGTGATTTCCCGATTGATTTTGCTCCGCATTTCCTGCACTTCACAGGGCATGAGCGACGACACTGCAATTCTGGCTGCCAACGCGGCCTACTACGGTGCTTTCGCGGCCGCCGATATTGCGGCGATGAGCCGCGTCTGGGCGGACGACAACGTGTCCTGCATTCATCCCGGATGGCCGGCGCTGGTCGGCCGGCCGGCGATCCTGGACTCATATCGAGAAATTTTGCGCAACCCGGACCAGGAGCGGATTGACCCTCGCAATGAGATGGTTCTGGCGTCAGGCGACGAAGCCCGCGTGATTTGCGTTGAATTCGTCGCCGGCGCCGCGTTGGCTGCAACCAACATGTTCAAGCGCATCGATGGCGAGTGGCGGATGATCCACCATCAGGCCAGCCCGATTGCGGCCTTGGTCGAAGAGGCCGTTTCGCAGCCATCGTCGCGGCGATTGAACTAGTGCAACGCGGGCGGTTGCAGGCCCATGAGCAAACCCACGGTCGTCCTGATCGCTGGACCGACCGCCAGCGGCAAATCGGCGCTGGCGCTGGCTCTCGCCGAACAGCTCGGCGGCACCATCGTCAATGCCGATTCCATGCAGGTCTATCGCGATTTGCGCGTCATTACCGCGCGGCCTTCACCGACGGAGGAAGCCCGCGTGCCGCACCGGCTTTACGGGCACGTCGATGCGGCCGAGAATTATTCAGTCGGACGCTGGTGCCGCGATGTTGCCGAGGCGCTGGCGGAGACCGTGGCAAGAGGCCGCGTAGCCGTTCTGGTCGGCGGCACCGGACTCTATTTCAAAGCTTTGACCAGCGGCTTGGCCGCAGTGCCACCGATCCCGGCCGATATCCGTAGCGACGTGCGTGGGCGCATGCAGAGCGAGGGCGTCGCGGCGCTTTATGCCGAACTTGCGCAACTTGATCCATTGACTGCGCAGCGCTTAATGCCAAACGACCGTTCGCGCATATCCCGTGCGCTGGAAGTGGTTCTGGCTACCGGGCGTTCGCTCACCGACTGGCACCGCGACGGCCAACCTGCACTGGTCGATCCCGATCGCGCAGCCAAAGTGTTTGTTACTTGCGAGCGCAATTCACTGGTCGCTCAGATCGAAAGGCGGTTTGCTGCGATGCTGGCGGCTGGCGCGCTCGACGAAGTGAGGGAACTTAGCCGGCGCCAACTCGATCCACTGCTGCCGGCCATGAAGGCGCATGGCGTGCCGTGGCTAATCCGCCATCTTAAGGGTGAGATATCGCTCGACCGAGCTCGCGCGGGCGCCATCATGGATACCCGCCGTTATGCCAAGCGGCAGGTCACTTGGTTTCGCAATCAGATGCCCGGCTGGATTGAATCGAAGCCAGAAGCCGCATGCGCTTTGATATTAAAGCAGAGCGAAATGGTAAAACGATAATGCAAAGCAAGATTCCAGAATACCAACATTAAGAATCTGTAATTAGTACATGCCTCCTTATTTTACCGTCGTCGCAGATTGCAATTTGCGGCGCGCGACGCCGTGCATTCGAATTAATCACAAAGGATGTGAAATATGAGACTTCGTACTTTGACCACGACTGCCACGGCTCTTTTTGTCGGAACGACGCTCGCGTTCGCTGCCGCCAAAGACGATGCTATAGCGATGGTAAAGAAGACCGTTGTGGCGATCAAAGCGGACGGCACGGAGAAAGCTTATGCTGCAATCAACACGCCAGGCAGCGCGTATCAGAACGGTGAAGTTTACGTTGTCGTGCTGGGCGCCGACGGCACGACACTCGCGCATCCGGTCAATCAGAAGTTGATCGGTAAGAACATGATGGAAGTATAGGACGTCGACGGGAAATTTTTCGCCAAAGACATGAACGAGCTCGCCAAGAAGCAGGCTTCATTCTGGTACGAATACAAGTTCGCGAATCCGGTCACCAAGAAGATCCAGGTGAAGGACAACTACTGCGAAGCCGTGGGACAGACCCGCGTTTGCGCAGGCGTGTACCAGGAGTAAGACCGGCGCCAGCCATTACCCGTAAAAGGTGCCCGATCTCCCGGCGCGATGAGTCGACCCTCGTCGCGTCGGCAATTTTTTGTCCTGTCGGACAAAATCTACGGCGGCCATACGGCCGGCCGATAATGCTGGCTTCGACTGCGCAAAGCGGCTCCGGGAGACAAAATGCCCTTGACCGGCGCATGGGGTGGGATTATAACGCCGCGCAATGAAAGTTCGGGTGGATCCAATGGCGCGCAATATTGTTACCGTAGTGAAGGTTCGGACGCAGCCGGGATCGCCCTGACAGGGCTCTCCAGGGAAGCGTCCGGACATGGCCCTTTGCGGGCCTTTTTTATTGCGCGCGATGAGGGGCCAAGCAGAGACAAGGATGACGACCATGACACGCGAAATGACCGGCGCCGAAATGGTGATGACGGCGCTCGCCGATCAGGGCGTGAAGCACCTGTTCGGCTATCCGGGCGGCGCGGTGCTGCCGATCTATGACGCCCTCTTCGCGCAGGACAAGGTGCAGCACATCCTGGTGCGGCACGAACAGGGCGCGGTGCACGCGGCGGAGGGCTATGCGCGCTCGACCGGCAAAGTGGGTTGCGTGCTGGTCACCTCCGGACCCGGCGCCACCAATGCGGTGACCGGCTTGGCCGACGCGCTGTGCGACTCGATCCCAATCGTCTGCTTCACCGGCCAAGTGCCGACCCATCTGATCGGCAACGACGCCTTCCAGGAGGCGGATACGGTCGGCATCACCCGGCCCTGCACCAAATACAATTACCTGGTGAAGCGCATCGAGGATCTACCGCGCGTCTTACACGAGGCGTTTCATATTGCCTCAAGCGGGCGGCCCGGCCCGGTCGTCGTCGACCTGCCGAAAGATATCCAGTTCGCCAAGGGCATCTATTCCAAGCCGAAGGATTTCCCGCACACCGGCTATAAACCCAAGCTCAAGGGCGACATGGACAAGATCAAGCAGGCGGTCGACCTGATGGCACACGCCAAGCGGCCGCTGTTCTACACCGGCGGCGGCGTGGTCAATTCGGGCAAAGCGGCGTGCGATCTGCTGCGCGAGCTGGTCAAGCTGACCGGCTACCCGATCACATCGACGCTGATGGGGCTCGGCGCCTTCCCGGCTGCCGATCCGCAGTGGATGGGTATGCTGGGCATGCACGGCACGCTTGAAGCCAACATGGCGATGCACGACTGCGACGTGATGATCTGCATTGGCGCGCGCTTCGACGATCGCATCACCGGCCGCATCGACGCCTTTTCACCGGGCTCGAAGAAAATTCACGTCGATATCGATCCGTCCTCGATCAACAAGAACGTCCACGTCGATGTGCCGATCGTCGGCGACTGCGCGCATGTACTGGAAGACATGGTGCGGCTGTGGCGCGCCAGCGCGGTGCATCCCGACAAGAAGACGCTGCAGATGTGGTGGACGCAGATCGACAAATGGCGTGGCCGCAAGTCGCTCGCCTATCGGTCGTCAAACGATGTGATCAAACCCCAATATGCTATCCAGCGGCTCTACGAGGCGACCAAGGACCGTGACTGCTACATTACCACGGAAGTTGGCCAGCATCAGATGTGGGCGGCGCAGTTTTACGGCTTCCAGGAGCCCAACCGCTGGATGACCTCAGGCGGGCTCGGCACAATGGGTTACGGGCTGCCGTCTTCGGTCGGCGTGCAACTTGCGCATCCGAAATCGCTGGTCATCGACATTGCCGGCGAGGCCTCCGTGCTGATGACCATGCAGGAACTGTCGACTGCGGTGCAGTACCGGCTGCCGATCAAGATCTTTATCCTCAACAACCGCTACATGGGCATGGTGCGGCAGTGGCAGGAGTTGCTGCACGGCGGGCGCTATTCGGAAAGCTATTCCGAGGCGCTGCCGGATTTCGTCAAGCTGGCCGAGGCCTATCACGCAGTCGGTATTCGCTGTGAGAAGCCGGGCGATCTCGACCCTGCGATCAAGGAGATGATCGACATCGACCGGCCGGTTTTGTTCGACTGCGTGGTGGACCCCAAGGAAAACTGTTTCCCGATGATTCCGTCGGGACGTGCACACAATGAAATGATTCTCGGCGACGCGGCTGAAAGTCTCGACAGCGCGATCACCGAGCAAGGCAAGGTGATGGTCTGATGAACGCCCCCTCAACAAGCCACTATCCGGCAGCGCCGACGGCGCAGAAGCAGGAAACCCATACTCTTTCGGTTCTCGTCGACAACGAACCGGGCGTGCTGGCGCGCGTGATCGGCCTGTTTTCCGGCCGTGGCTACAATATCAAGTCGCTCACCGTGTCGGAAACCGAGCACCAGGCTCATCTCTCGTTGATCACGGTGGTCACCACCGGCACGCCGATGGTGATCGAGCAGATCAAGAATCAACTCGACCGGATGGTGCCGGTGCACCGGGTCGTCGACATGACGCTCACCGGCCGCTCGATCGAGCGCGAATTGGCGATGGTCAAGGTCAAGGGAAAGGGCGATAACCGGGTCGAGGCGCTGCGCCTCGCCGACGCCTTCCGTGCCCGCGTGATCGACGCCACCACCGAGAGCTTTGTGTTCGAGATCACCGGTGCCAGCGACAAGATCGAGCAATTCGTGGCGCTGATGCTGCCGCTCGGGCTGGTCGAAGTCGCCCGCACCGGCATCGCCGCCATCGTGCGCGGACCGGAGGGAATGCACGCGCGCTAAGCCGGGCTTGTCCCGGCGGCTCAACCTCTCTAGAAGCAGCGCGGGAAAGAACCAAAGGCCCTACCGAGCGGCCGATGCAGGGGTATTAAAATCATGCGTGTTTACTACGATCGCGACGCCGACCTGAACCTGATCAAGGGCAAGAAGGTCGCCATCATCGGCTACGGCAGCCAGGGCCACGCTCATGCGCTCAATCTGCGCGATAGCGGCGTGAAGGAGGTCGCGGTGGGCCTGCGCAAGACCTCCGGCGGCGTCAAAAAGGCCGAGGGCGAAAAGTTCAAGGTCATGGAGGTGGCGGAAGCCGCCAAATGGGCCGACGTCATGATGATGCTCACCCCCGACGAATTGCAGGGCGACATCTATCGCGATCATCTCGCCGCCAACATGAAGCAAGGCGCGGCGCTGATGTTCGCGCATGGGCTCAACGTGCATTTCAATCTGATCGAGCCGCGCGGCGATCTCGATGTGCTGATGATCGCGCCTAAGGGCCCAGGCCACACCGTACGCTCGGAATACCAGCGCGGCGCCGGCGTGCCCTGCCTTGTGGCGATCCACCAGGATGCCTCCGGCAACGCTCACGACCTCGGCCTGTCCTATGCCTCGGCGATCGGCGGCGGGCGCGCCGGCATCATCGAGACCACGTTCAAGGAAGAATGCGAGACCGACCTGTTCGGCGAGCAGGCCGTGCTGTGCGGCGGCGTGGTCGAACTGATGAAGGCGGGCTTCGATACGTTGTGCGACGCCGGCTACGCGCCGGAGATGGCCTATTTCGAATGCATCCACGAGATGAAATTGATCGTCGATCTCATCTACGAAGGCGGCATCGCCAACATGAACTATTCGGTGTCGAACACCGCGGAGTACGGCGAATACGTCTCCGGCCCGCGCGTCATCACGCCGGAAACGCGCGCCGAGATGAAGCGCATCCTCGCCGACATCCAATCCGGCCGCTTCACGCGCGACTGGATGTTGGAGAACAAGGTCAACCAGACTTCGTTCAAGGCGACGCGCGCCAAGCTTGCCGAGCATCAGGCCGAACAGGTCGGCGCCAAGCTGCGTGAGATGATGCCGTGGATCAAGCAGCGGGCACTGGTCGACAAGAGCAAGAACTAACCTTGCGCGTTCTATTGACGATAGTTACAGCGGCCGCCCTCGTCGGGGCGGCCGCGTTTGCTTTCGCCGGCGACGCAGGCAATCTGGGCGAATGCACCGGCTCGACCCCGGAAATGGTCGATTGCCTGATGGCTCAGCACGCGCATTGGGACAAGCAACTGACCATCGCCTATCAACAGGCGATGAAGGACGCGGTGCCGGCGCAAAAAGAAAAACTGCGTGAGGCCGAGCGCGCCTGGATCAAATATCGCGATGCCAATTGCGATTATTACGCGTCGGGTGAGGGCACCATCGCGCGCATTGATGCGGCGGTGTGCATGCGCGACATGACCGAAGCGCGAACCAAAGAATTGTCGGGCGGCGGCGCCGGGCCGGACAGACCGGGCAAAGAAGACCGCGACTAGCCGTTACTTGTTGTCGATTTTCCGCCACAGCCAATTCGCGACATCGGCCGGCGATGTGTCGCCATTCGCGGCGCGCAAGTTCGCTTCGCGCATCAGCGCGACCGGAATGGCGCCAATCAACGGCTGAAGCGCCGCAATCAGTTGCTGGTCATTCGCGCGGTTTGAAGAAAGCAGCAGGATCGCGTCGTAAGGCGGGATGGCGTGCTTGGGGTCGTCGAGTACGGTGAGATCGTATTGCGCGACGCGACCGTCGCTGGTGTAGGCCGACACGACGTCGACATCGTCGGCCTTGGCCGCTTGGTACATGAAATCGGACTGCATGGTGCGCTGCATGCGGAAACGCAGGCCATAGACGTCGCGGATCGCCTTCCATTCCGGGCGCTCGAAGAATTCGTAATCGCCGGCGATGGACAACTCGCCCGCGTGCGCGGCCAGATCGGCAATGGAGTGGATGCCGAGCTTTTCCGCCCGCGCGCGCGGCATCGCCAGCGCATAGGCGTTCTCGAAGCCAAGTGGGCCGAGCAGACGGATGTGATGTGTCATCTCAAGCCAGCGCGACACGTCGGCCAGGACTTCGGCGCGCGGTTTGACGTCGCTGCGGTGCATCTCGTTGGCCCAGATCGTGCCGGAGTAGTCGACATAGGCATCAATGTCGCCGGCGGCGAGCGCGTTGAAGACGACGCCGGAGCCGAGCCCGGCGTGCTGCGTCGCCGAAAGGCCATGCGCGCTAAGGCGCTGTTCGATCAGCGCGGCCAGCACATATTGCTCGGTGAACGGCTTGGCGCCAATAACGTAAGTTGCTTCCACGCGACCGGTGCCGGGCAGCACAGCGGCGAGCACGATCAGGACCAGTCCGGCGCCGCCGGCGGCGATCGCGCTGCGGCTGTGCGCTTTGACGCCGTGCTCCATCAAGACGAGAAGCTGATCGACGGCGAGCGCCAGCGCCGCGGCGGCGACGCAGCCGAACAGCACGAACACCCAATTCTGCGTTTGCAGACCGGCGAAGATGTAATTGCCGAGGCTGGTCTGCCCGATTGGTGTCGACAGCGTGGCAGTACCGATTACCCAGACCGCCGCGGTGCGGATGCCCGCCATGATCACCGGCATGGCGAGCGGCAACTCGATGAGCCACAAAGTTTGTCGCGGCCTTAGCGCCAGCGCGCGCGCGGCGTCGCGCATGTCGTCGCCGATACCGTCGAGCCCCGTCACCGTGTTGCGCAACACCGGCAGCATCGAATAGAGCGCCAGCGCCAGCACCGAGGGCAGGAAGCCGAGTGCCGAGAAGCCCTTGCCGAATAGCCGCTCGCACAAGCCGGACAGCGCCAGGAGCATCGGGTAGAACAACGCGAGCAACGCCAGCCCTGGGATCGTCTGCACCACGCTGGCGACCGCCAACAGACCGGCCCTCAAAACCGGGCGCTGCCGCGACATGATCGCCAGCGGCAAGCTGACGCCGAGCCCCAAAGCGAGCGCCGTGACGCTGACCAGCACGTGGCTGCCGAGGTAATCGGGCAGCCGGGCAAAGGCGTCGGCGAGGCGGGGGTCGATAGCCATGCGCGATGATGGCATGCATGGCGCTTGACAGGAAACCGCGAATTGGCGGGACCTTTCGGCAATCGCATTGACCGGAAAAGGAAAATCTTGCCGGCGCGCTTGCAGACAACTTGCCATGACGATTTGATTACAGTCTTATGACAGCAGGGCCGTCTGGTCGCGGCGTGGGGGTCGCGACAGAGCGGGCCGTCGTGGGGCTATGCCGCCTGCCGCATCCGCACTGCTGGCACGCTTCTCGGGCTATCCGGCGCTGCCGCGCCGCGATCGCGCGTCGCTCGTCATCACCGCGCTGCTGCACGCGGCCGCGCTCGCCATCATGGTGGCGACCGAGGGCGACCTGGAAAGCAAGGTCACTTTCCTGCTGGCCTGGTTGATGCTGAATTTTTTCTGGCTGGCGCTGCTGCGCCGTCCGGCGGCCGCGGCGCTCATATCGCTGGCGATGATCGCCACGCTTATTCTTCTGTCGCAGTTCAAGTACGACAAGCTGATGATGACGGTGAATTTCGTCGACGTGATGATCATCGATCCCGACACCGTTTCGTTCTTCCTGACGATTTATCCCGATCTGCTGCGCCGCGTGATCATTGCCGCCTTCGTGGCGATTCCGACGATCGGCCTGCTCTGGTGGCTCGATCCCTATCGCGTGCGGCTGCGCGTCGCCTCCGCCGGCGGCATGCTCAGCCTCGCCGCGGCTGTCGGCATTTCGATCGCGGCGCCGATGGAGCAGTATGCGGCTTTCTCCGGCCACGGCTACGTCTCGAAATTCGTCAATTCGGGAGTCGACGCGATCGTCGACTATATGACGCGCGGCTACATGGAATCCGACGCCCATGTCGCGGGCGAATTCCGCCTGGCAAGTGCGGGCGCCTGCAAGCCCGCCGCCAAGCCGCCGCACATCATTATGATCCTCGACGAATCGAGCTTCGACATCCGCAAGGTGCCCGGTATCAAGCTGCCCCAGGGCTATGGCCGGCATTTCCATTCCTTCGACGGCAAGGAGCGGTCGTTCATCGTCGAAGGTGCCGGCGGCCCGACCTGGTTTGCCGAATACAGCGTGCTCACCGGACTGTCGGCGCGGTCGTTCGGACGTTTCGCCTATTTCGTCACCCGCATCGCCGCCGGGCGCGTCGAACGCGGCCTGCCGCACACCTTACAACGCTGCGGTTATCGGACCTTCACGCTTTATCCGGCGCGCGGCGCCTTCATGAGCGCGCGCAGCTTCCAGAAGACCACCGGCGTGCAGCAGTTCCGCGACAGTAGTGACATGCGCGCCAAGGGCGTCGAGCCGGACTCCTTCTTCTACGACCAGGCGGCGCAGGTGATCGCGCGCGAGGGCAAGCGCGGGCCGCTGTTCATTTTCTCTTATCTTGCCGCCAATCATTTCCCCTGGGATTTCATCTACCGCCCGGACCTGACGCCGGGCTGGCGCCCGCTCGGCAACGCGCCCAAAGTCGATGAATATGTGCGGCGGCAGGGCATGAGCGCGCGCGACTATGCCGCGTTTCTCGCGCGGCTGCGCCACGACTTTCCCGACGAATCGTTCTTGCTGGTGCGGTTCGGCGATCACCAGCCCGAATTCGCCGATCACATCATCGATCCGACGGTCGACGACGACGAGATCGCCGAGCGGCTGGACGCTTACGATCCGCGTTATTTCACGACTTACTATGCGATCGACGCGGTCAATTTCAAACCGGTCGATGTGTCGTCGGCGCTCGATACGCTGGAGGCGCCCTATCTGCCGCTGGTTGTCCAGGAGGCAGCCGGCCTGCCGCTCGGCCCGACCTTTGCCGAGCAGAAGCGGATCCTGCAACGCTGCAGCGGCCTGTTCTACGGCTGCGCCGACGGCGCCGAGGCGCGGCGTTTCAATCGCATATTGATCGAGGCCGGTCTCATCAAGGGACTTTGAGCGGACGGGCTTTGCAAGCCGCGCGTCGCCCGGATAGCTTTGCCGCGGAGAAAACGCGAGGGCAGGGCATGGCAGGCGGCGCAACCGTAGCGGCGCAAGACACGGCGGCATCCGCGGTCGCGCTCCGCGACGTGTCGGTTGCGTTCCGCCTTGCCGGCGGCGGCAGCTACATCGCGGTCGCGGGCGCCAGCCTTCATGTCGCGGACGGCGAATTCGTCTCCATCGTCGGGCCGACCGGCTGTGGCAAGTCGACGCTGCTCAATGTTGCCGCCGGCTTGCTGGCGCTGGCGGCCGGCCGGGTCGACATCTATGACGCTCCGCTCAACGCGCTCAACCGCCAAGCCGGCTACCTGTTTCAGGCCGACGCGTTGTTTCCCTGGAAGACCGCGCTGCAGAACGTCGCTATCGGGCTGGAAACCGCCGGCACGCCGTCGGGCGAGGCGCGCGCGCAGGCGCAGGCCTGGCTCGCGCGCGTGGGCTTGGGCTCGTTCGCCGATCGCTATCCGCATATGCTCTCGGGCGGCCAACGCAAGCGCGTCGGCCTGGCGCAGGTGCTGATCCGCGATCCGAAAATCCTGCTGATGGACGAGCCGTTCGGTCCGCTCGACGCGCAGACCCGGCAGATCATGGGCAATCTGCTGCTCGACCTGTGGAGCGCCGACCGCAAGGCGGTGCTGTTCGTCACCCACGACCTGGAGGAGGCGATCGCGCTGTCCGACCGAGTCGTGATCATGTCGGCAGGCCCCGCGGCACGCGTCATTGGCGACTGGCGGGTGCCGCTGGCGCGTCCGCGCGACATCGGCGAGATCAAGCTCGATCACGCGTTCCACGAATTGCACCGCGACATCTGGCATATGCTCAAGGCCGAGGTGATCAAGGGCTATGCCATGACGGAGGGAGCGTGATGCGGCGCACGCAACTCATCGTTCTGCAAGCACTGGTCGCCGTCGTCGCGATTGCCTTGTGGTACGCGCTATCGACCTATCCGGTGTTCGGCCATATCCTGCTGCCGCCGTTCTTCTTCTCCACGCCGCTCGACGTGGCGAGCCAGGTCGTCGACTGGTTCGCGACCGGCGTGATCTGGAAGCACCTCTGGGTGACGCTGGAAGAGTCGATCCTCGCCTTTGTGCTCGGCTCGTTCGGCGGCGTCGTGGTCGGCTTCTGGTTCGCGCGCCAGCCTCGCACGGCGGCGGTGTTCGACCCTTACGTCAAGATGGTCAACGCGCTGCCGCGCGTGGTGCTGGCGCCGATCTTCACGCTGTGGCTGGGCTTGGGCATCTGGTCGAAGGTCGCGCTCGGCATCACGCTCGTCTTCTTCATTGTCTTCTTCAACGTCTACCAGGGCGTCAAGGAAGTCTCGCCGACCGTGCTCGCCAACGCGCGCATGCTGGGCATGAGCGAGCGGCAATTGATGCGCCATGTCTATTGGCCGTCGGCGCTGTCCTGGATGTTTTCCTCGCTGCACACCTCGGTCGGCTTTGCCGTGGTGGGCGCGGTAGTCGGCGAGTATCTCGGCTCCGCCGCCGGCCTCGGCTACCTGATCCAGCAGGCCGAAGGAGTTTTCGACGTGGCCGGCGTATTCGCGGGCATGTTCGTGCTCGCTGCCTTTGTGATCGTGATCGATACCATCGTCACGCTGGTCGAGAGGCGCCTGCTGATCTGGCGGCCCTTGGTGGGCGATGGCAGGCCCTAGGCAGGCCCGCCGCGCTGGCCTATCGTCCCGACCGAAATGGCCTGGTCAAAGGCCACCGAAAATAGGGAGGATCCTCATGCCCGCATTCATCCGGCGGCTCGTTACAACGCTCGCCGCACTTCTGCTGTCGTCGGGTTTCGCGCTCGCGCAGTCCAAGGTCACACTCGCCATCGGCGGTGCGTCGTGCCTGTGCTATCTGCCGACCGTGCTCGCCAACCAGCTCGGCGAATACAAGAAGGCTGGCGTCGACGTCGAAATGGTCACCTTCAAGGGCGGCTCCGAGTCGCTCAAGGCGGTGATCGGCGGCTCGGCCGACGTGGTCTCCGGCTATTTCGATCACTGCGTCAATCTCGCCGCCAAGGGCCAGCACCTTCAGTCCTTCGTGGTCTATGACCGCTTCCCCGGCCTCGTGCTCGTCGTTTCGCCGAAGCACAACGCCGAGATCAAATCAGTGAAGGACCTCGCCAACAAGAAGGTCGGCGTCTCGGCGCCGGGCTCCTCGACCGATTTCTTTCTCAAGTATCTGCTCAGCAAGAACGGTGTCGATCCGAACTCGGTCGGCGTGATCGGCGTCGGCCTCGGCGGCAGCGCCGTCGCCGCCATGGAGCAGGGCCAGATCGATGCCGCCGTGATGCTCGATCCGGCGGTGACCATCCTCGCCAACAAGTACAAGGATCTGCAGATCCTCAGCGACACGCGTTCGCAGAAGGACACGCTCGCGGTGTTCGGCGGCGAGTATCCGGGCGGCGCGCTCTACACCAAGGCCGACTGGATCGCCAGCCACGAGAAGGAAGTGCAGGGCATGACCAATGCGATCGTGGCCACGCTGAAGTGGATCCATTCGCACACGCCGGAGCAGATCACCGACAAGATGCCGGCGGAATATGTCGGCAAGGATAAAGCGGCCTACATTGCCGCGCTCAAGAACACGCTGCCGATGTATTCGCAGACCGGCCGCATGGACCCCAAGGGGGCCGAAGCGGTGCTTGCCGTGTTCAGCCAGTCCTCGCCGGCGGTGAAGGCGGCTCATATCGACCTGTCGCAGACCTATACCAACAAGTACGTCGACGCGGCCAACAAGAAGATGGGGATGAAGTAAGTTCCCGCTATACGCAAGATTTTGAAGGCGGCGACACGGCGGGGAATTTCCCCGCCGTGTCTGTTGTTGTCGATACCATGAATATCCTTTCGATCCAGTCCCACGTCGTCTATGGCCATGTCGGCAATTCCGCCGCGGTGTTTCCACTCCAGCGCATAGGCGTGGAAGTGTGGCCGATTCACACCGTGCAGTTCTCCAATCACACAGGCTATGGCAAATGGCAGGGCCGGGTATTCGATGCCGGTCTGATCCGCGAACTGGTCGGCGGCGTCGAGCAGCACGGGTGCTTGGGCGAATGCGACGGCGTGCTGTCCGGCTACATGGGCGGAGCCGACGTCGGCGCCGCCATTCTCGACGCGGTAGCGACGGTCAGGCGCGCCAACCCGTCGGCTAAATATTGCTGCGATCCGGTGATTGGCGATATCGGGCGCGAGGTGTTCGTGCGCGAAGGGATCCCGGAATTCATGCGCGACAAGGCGGTGCCGGCCGCCGATATCGTCACGCCCAACCAGTTCGAGCTCGACTATCTCAGCGGCCGCGCGAGCAAGACGCTGGCAGATGCGCTCGGCGCGGTTGCCGCCGTGCAAGCGCTCGGCCCGCGTGCCGTCCTGGTCACTTCGCTGCATGTTGACGATACGCCAGACGATGCCATCGACATGCTCGCGGTCGACGAGAACGGCCGCTTCCGCCTGCGCACGCCAAAGCTGCCGTTGATGGTGAACGGGGCGGGCGACGCCGTCGCCGCTTTGTTTTTCGCCCACTATCTGCGCGACGGAAAGATCGACCTGGCGCTATCGGCCGCCGGTTCTGCCATCTTCGGCGTACTGGCCAAGACCGTGGAGGCGGGCGCACCGGAAATTCAGTTGGTCGCCGCGCAGGACGAGATCGTCAAGCCGAGCCGCGTCTTTGAGGCGGAACAACTATGACGACGTCGCCAAGGAGCGGAGCGGTTTCGGTCATCCACGTGGACCGGCTGCGGCTCGATTTCGCGCCGAAGCCGTGGGCCTTTGCGACCGAGCGGCGCGCCGAGATCGACGCATGGTTTGCCGCGTTGCGACGTGAGAAGCCGGCATTGTGGAACGGCCGCGTGCTGCTGCTGCACGACCACGCCGTGGCGGACGGCGCATTCAGCGGTCGCTATCTTGAAACCGATTTTGCGAGCTTTTCAGCTTGGCGCGCGTGGGGCAGACCGGCGGCGGCAGTCTACGATTGTTTTGGTGCGGCGGCGATCCGTGCCGCAGACGGCGCGTTCCTGCTCGGGATGATGGGCCCGCACACGATCAATTCCGGCCGCGTCTATTTTCCTTGCGGCACGCCGGACCCGAGCGATGAATCGTGGGAGACTGCGTCGATCTCGATCTCAGCGTACGGCGCGAGCTAAAAGAGGAGACCGGGCTCGACGTTGCCGAATTCAGCGCCGAGCCGGGCTGGACCACGGTGCTCGATGGCTCATTGATTGCGCATATCAAGGTGCTGCGCAGCAAGGAAAGCGCTGAGGCCCTGCGTGCGCGCACTATCAATTATCTGGCGGAAGAGCGGCAGCCGGAGCTTGCCGACATCCGCATCGTTCGCAGCCCCGCCAATTTCGATGCGGCGATGCCTGACTTCGTCACCGCTTTTCTGGCGCACCGGTTCTCCATACGATAGGTTCTCGGCCATGAAGCTCGACCACATCGCAAAACGCTTCCAAATCGACAAACCGGACAAATTCCACCTGTCCAAGCACGATCCCGCCGAATGCTGCGGTCTGACCATCGACAAAAAGGAGGCACAGACGATGCTGGCCGACGGCATCGAGCGCCTCGCCGAATTGCAGCAGCGTCTTTACGCAGACGACCGCTGGTCGGTGCTGATCGTGCTGCAGGCGATGGACGCCGCCGGCAAGGATAGCATCATCAAGCACGTGATGAGCGGCATCAATCCGCAAGGCTGCGAGGTGCATTCGTTCAAGCAGCCGAGCGCCGAAGAATTGCAGCATGATTTCCTTTGGCGCGTGGCGCAGCGGTTGCCGACCAATGGGCGCATCGGCATCTTCAACCGCTCGCATTACGAAGAGGTGCTGACCGTGCGGGTGCACAAGGAATTGCTGGCGCAGCAGAAGCTGCCGAAGGAGCTCGTCAGCAAGGATATCTGGCAGCAGCGGTTCGAGGACATCCGCGCCTTCGAGCGCCATCTCGCGCGCAACGGCACGCGCATCCTCAAGTTCTTCCTCAACGTCTCGAAGGAGGAGCAGCGCAAGCGCTTCCTCGACCGCATCGATGAGCCGGCCAAGCGCTGGAAATTCTCCATGTCCGACGTCGCCGAGCGCGAGCGCTGGGACGACTACATGGCCGCGTTCGAAGACATGATCCGCCACACCAGCACGCCAGAGGCGCCATGGTTCGTTGTGCCGGCCGACAATAAGTGGTTCACCCGGCTGGTTGTGGCGGCGGCCGTGGTCGAGGCGATGGACGGGCTAAAGCTCGAATATCCCAAGGTCACCGGCGCAGTGCTCAAGGGGTTGCGCAAAGCGGAAAAAGCGCTCAAGCGCGAATAGGGTATCACCAGACGCCGGGAATGAGCCGATACCGCACCGCGCGGCAATAGTTCGCGTAACCCAGCAAATCGCGGCGCAACACCTTCTCTTCGTCCAGGAGCCGCCACGCCAGCGCCGGCAGGAACGCGACGGTGGCCAGCAAGGCCCAAGTAGGAGCCGAGTGCGGGCGGCGTGAAGACCACCAGCAGCAGGGCGCCCGCGTACATCGGATGGCGAACGATGCCGTAAACGGCGGTGGAGATCACCGGCTGCCCCGGCTCGACCGTGACGGTGGAGGCCGCATAACTATTCTGCTTGAGCACCACGAAAAAGACCGCGAAGGCCACACCGACCATTCCATTGGCGACGATCACAAGCCAGACTGGAACGGAAGACCAGTGCCAGCGCACATCGAGTCCGGACACCACGAAAAGCAGGGGGAAGCTGATCAGCACCAGCGTGACAATGATCTTCTGCGTCGGCTCGCGTTCCTTGGTCGGCCCGACCTTCATGCGCCGCTCGACCAGTGCCGGATCGTGTCTAGTGAAGTAGACGCTGATCGCCACGCACCCGGCTATGAACACAAATGCGTAGAGCCAGTCCTGCCACTAACGCAGCGTGCCGGCCGGCACGAACAACAGCGCCGCGAAAATGGGCAGCGACACCGCCGTCTGCCGCCAACCGCGGCGCTTGAGTTCGTCGATATCAGTCGCCATGTGCCTCTCTCAGGTGATCGGGCAACTATGCTGACCTATTGAGCCGCGGCGCTTGATTTCAGACACGCAGGTCCGCTAAAAGCGTGGCGCAACGGCGGCGATTAACGCGGACTTTACCTAATTCCGCGACGTTAGCCGGTGAAGACGAGGGTTTAGGCGATGTCGACGCGGCAGAAGATCTGCGCGATCGGGCGGGCGGCGCAAGCCGGCCCCGCGGCCTCCCTCATTCTGGGCACGCTCCTTCTCCTTATCCGCCCCTGAGGGCCGGCTGGGCCATGCGCGCCTGGGCACTCGGGGGATCTTCGGAATGAGCACCCCATAGAGCGCCCTTAAGCGGCGCATTCGACGAGAAGGATCAATACCATGACGAGCAAGACCCAGTCCGACAAGGACCGCGTCGTGATCTTCGACACGACGTTGCGCGACGGCGAGCAGTGCCCGGGCGCGACCATGACCCATGAAGAAAAGCTCGAGGTCGCCGAACTGCTCGATGCCATGGGCGTGGACATCATCGAGGCAGGCTTCCCCATCGCCTCGGAAGGCGATTTTGCCGCCGTCAACGAGATCGCCAAGCGCTCCAAGAACGCTGTCATCTGCGGCCTCTCGCGCGCTGCCTTCAAGGACATCGACCGCTGCGCCGAGGCGATCAGGCCGGCCAAGCGCAAACGTATCCACACCTTCCTGTCCACCTCGCCGGTGCACATGAAATACAAGCTGCAGAAGGAGCCGCACGAAGTCTACGAGATGGTGATCGCGCAGGTTACCCGCGCGCGCGGCCACACCGACGACGTCGAATGGTCGGCCGAGGATGGCACCCGCACCGAGCACGACTTCCTTTGCCGCTGCGTCGAGGCCGCCATCAATGCCGGCGCCACTACCATCAATATTCCTGACACCGTCGGCTACACCGTGCCGGAAGAATATTTTGCGTTGTTCGAAATGGTGCGTAGCCGCATACCCAATTCCGACAAGGCGCGCTTCTCTACCCATTGCCACAACGATCTCGGCATGGCGGTCGCGAATTCACTTGCCGGCGTGAAGGCGGGCGCGCGCCAGATCGAGTGCACCATCAATGGCATCGGCGAGCGCGCCGGCAATGCCGCGCTGGAAGAAATCGTGATGGCGATCAAGACACGCAGTGACGTGTTGCCGTTCAATACCGGCATCGACGCCACCATGCTCACGCGCGCTTCCAAACTGGTGTCGGCGGTGACCTCATTTCCGGTGCAGTACAACAAGGCAATCGTCGGCCGTAACGCCTTCGCGCACGAAAGCGGCATCCACCAGGATGGCATGCTCAAGAACGCGCAGACCTACGAGATCATGACGCCCGACTCGGTCGGCGTGAAGCAAACCTCGTTGGTCATGGGCAAGCATTCGGGCCGGCACGCCTTCGTGCACAAACTCGAGGAACTCGGCTATCAGTTGGCCAGCAATCAACTCGAAGACGCCTTCGTGCGCTTCAAGGCCCTGGCCGACAAGAAAAAGCAAGTATACGACGAGGACATCGAGGCCTTGGTGGACGAAGAAATTGCCACCGCGCATGATCGCATCAAGATTATCTCCTTGACCGTGATTGCCGGCACCATGGGCCCACAATCGGCCACGCTCACCCTCGACATCGACGGCCAGCACGTCACAGTGCAATCGACGGGCAACGGCCCGGTGGATGCCATCTTCAAGGCGATTCGCGAACTTGTCCCGCACGAGGCCAAGCTTGAGCTTTACCAGGTGCATGCGGTAACCGAAGGCACCGATGCGCAGGCTGAAGTCTCGGTGAGGTTGTCGGAAGACGGCCGCTCCTATACCTCCAAGGGTGCCGATCCGGATACCTTGGTGGCTTCGGCCAAGGCCTATCTCGGCGCGCTCAACAAGCTGACCAGCAAGCGTAACCGGATGCCGGGCGTCGAAAACCGCATTCATTCGACCGACGTCGGGTAAAATGTCTCGATAAATGACGAAAATGCCGCCGTCACCACGGCGGCATTTTTTCTTTGTCTGAGCGGCTGCTTAAGGGGAACTGAAACTTAAGGTGCGAATTGGTTCCATATGGAATCGAAAAATCACATTTCGCCCGCATTTCGTTCGCTTTTGGGGCGGAATTCGCAGGTACCTCGCGCGTTTAATCACGCAGACGGGGATACCAAGCGGATGAAGAGGGCAGTATGCGCGGGTGCATTCGCGCTCGCGGCGGTTTGTTTGTTGTCGATTGTTTCGGGCGCCAGCGCCGGTGAGATGGGAAATAGCTACGCGACGCAAAAGCCGGCTCCCGCCGCGATCGATGTCGACCGCATACGAAGCGTGCTCAGGTTGACACAGGAGCAAGAGCGCTACTGGCGGCCGGTCGAAGCCGCTTTACGCAGTCTCGCCCGTCATCAGGAGCAGGCCGAGAATGATGGCCTCCTGCATCGCGTCAGCCGGCGGCTCGTACAGATTGTGCTCGACAGCGCGACCATCGAGCGGTTGGCCGTCGCTGCCCGGCCCTTGATTGCCCGACTAGACGACCGGCAGAAGCAGGCGGCCGGCCAGTTGGCACAGGAAATGGGCTTAGGCCCGGTAGTATTGGCGGCGCTGAATTGACGCGATGGCGCGGCGCCCTGCCGCCGTTGTTGCACCACAAGCGCGTACAGACGTCGCTTTAGAGAACGCAATCCAGTCCATCTACTTGGCCTGACGCATCGGGCTACCACCCGCGCCATAGCACAGCGATACGATTTGCCGCGCTTCCTAGGCTGCGGCGGTTTGACCTGGGTCAACCCAAAGCCCGGCGGTCTCTTTAATATTTTACCATTCTGCCCGATTGGCTGTTTGACACTGGAAAAGTGTCGGCGCAATTCTGCGCATGAAATGCCCGGCCGGGGGCGAATTATGGAGGAGCCCATGAAAAAAACCCTGTATCTGCTCGCTGCATCAATGCTTTTCGCCGCTAGTCCGGCGCTCGCTCAGAACACCATCACGATCGGTTTTACCGCCTCGCAGACCGGTGCGTTGAACAACAACTCGACCGCGCAGATGCGCGGCATCGAGCTGTGGCGCGACGACGTCAATGCCAAGGGCGGTATCAAGGTCGGCGGCAAGAGCTACACGGTCAAACTCGTGACCTACGACGACAAATCGCAGAACACCCGCGTACAGCAACTCTACACGCGCCTGATCACCCAGGATAAGGCACAATTCCTCATCAGCCCGTATTCATCCGGGCTGGTCGCGACCGCGGCGATCATCTCCGAGCAGTACGGCAAGGTGATGATCACCACCGGCGGCGCGCTGGAGAAGACCTACAAACTCGGCAACAAGAACCTGTTCCAGCTCTATACCGGATCGAGCCAGTATCTCGCCGGCGCGCTGCAAGCGCTGAAAGAGAAGAATGCGAAACCGCACGTCGCCTTCGTTTACGAAGACGATCCCTTCAGCAAGGCGGTGGTGGGGGCGGTGCGCGACACCGCCAAGAAGCAGGGCGACGTGATCGCCGCCGACAAATCCTATTCGGCCAGCACCACGGATTTTTCGCCCGTCATCAACAAAATGATCTCCGCCAAGGCGGATGCGCTGCTCGGCGGCGGCCACTATGCCGACGGCGCGACGCTTGCCCGTCAGCTGCATGAACAGAAGGCCGGGGTGAAGTGGGTCACGCTGCTGGTCGCGCCCGACAGTCCGAAATTCGCCGAACTGGGCGACGCGGCGGTCGGCATCTCGGTGCCCTCGCAATGGGAGCCGCAGGCGGCGTTCAAGCCGGACTTCGGCCCGACCGTTCCGGCCTTCACCAAGGCGTTTACCGACAAGTACAAGATCGCGCCTGCGTATCATGCGGCCGGCGGCTACGCAGCCGGCTTGATCCTGCAGCACGCGATGGAGAAGGCGGACTCGATCGATCCGGCCAAAGTGGCCGCACAGCTGAACGCCATGGATGTCACCACGTTCTTCGGCCGCACCAAGTTTTCAAGCGATCCGAAGGAGCATGGCCTACAGGTTGGCCACGACATGGTGCTCGCCCAGTGGCAGAAGAAGAACGGCAAACTGGTCAAGGAAGTAATCTGGCCGAAGGCGGCGAAGACCGCCGACGCCCTCTATTGATTGAGCCGGCCACGGCGGCGGCGGTTAGCGCCGCTGCCGTGCGGCATCCCGCATGATCGGTATCCTCGCTTCCGTTATCGACGGCATCCTCATCGGCGCGGTCTACGGGCTTGCCGCCATGGGCCTGACGCTCATTTGGGGCGTCATGAACGTCATCAACCTTGCGCATGGCGCAATCGTCGTCATCGGCATGTTCGTGCTTTACGCGGTGGCGAGCACGCTCGGCCTGCACCCTTACGCCGCCGTGCCGCTGATGATCGTGTTCGGATTCATCGTCGGCATTGCGCTTTATTGGGTTGGCGTGCACCGGATGATCGGGCGCCCGGAGCTGATGAGCCTGCTCTCGACCTTCGCGCTCAACATGGTGTTGATCGGCCTCGGCACCGCATGGTGGACCACCAGCCCCTATAATGTGCAAGTGAGCATGCCGAGCGTGAGCTGGCGCGGCTACACCTTCACCGGCACGCATATCACCGCTGCGGTGTTGGCGGTGGTGATCGCCGGCCTTTTGTACCTGCTGCTTTATCACACGCGCATCGGCAAGGCGGTGCGCGCGGTCGCCACCAATCGCGAGGCCGCCGAACTGTGCGGCATACCGACGACGCAGGTGCTCGCCATGGCGTTCGGCCTCGGTGTAGCGCTCGCCGGGGTTTCCGGAACGCTGATCGCGACCATGTTCCCGTTCACCGTGCTGTCTGGCGAGGCCTACCAGCTCAAGAGCTTTGTGGTCACCGTGCTCGGCGGCCTCGGCAATCCGGCCGGCGCCCTGATGGGCGGCATCGCGCTCGGGCTGATCGAGGGCCTTGCGACTCCGTTCATGCCGGTGAGCTGGATTCCGATCGTCGAATTCGGCTTGTTCGTGTTCTGCCTGATCGCGTTCCCGCGCGGCATTTTCTCCTTCACCAAGGGCTGATCCCGTGTGGCGTCGTCCATTCCCCTGGTTCATCGTCGCGGCGGCGCTGCTTTACGCGTTCTATCCTTATTTCACCGACGACGTGGGCTTGCGCGAAAGCCTGCTGCTGGCGGCCGTCTACATCATCCTGGCGAGCAATCTCAATCTGATGATCGGCTACGCCGGCTACGTCAATTTCGGCAACATCGTCTTCTTCGGCCTCGGCGGCTATGTCTGTCTCTATCTCGTTACCGCGCTGCATTGGAACGTGATCCCGGCGGCCTTGGCGGGCGGCGTCGCGGTGAGCGCATTGGCGCTGCTGTTCGGCCTCGGCATCCTGCGCCTGCGCGGCGCGTTCTTTGCGCTCGCCACCATCGGCGTGAACCAGGCGATCCAGCAATTGGTGGTCAATTTCGAGCCATGGGGCGGGGCGACCGGCATCTATCTGTCGATGGATTCCTACGGCTCGCTCGGCGGTCCGATGCAGGCGCTGTGGACGACTTATCTGCTGATCGTCGCTGTGACCGCAGCGTCGCTGCTCGGCAGCTACGCCATCAGGAATTCGAAATTCGGCCTCGGCCTCTTGGCCATCGGGCAGAACGAAGACGCCGCCTCGGTCCTCGGCGTGCCGACGCCGCTGTACAAGGCGATGGTCTACAGCGCCTCCGCTTTTCTGCCGGCGATGGCGGGGGGACTTTATTTCTTCAAGAGCGGCATCATCGAGCCGAGCAGTGCCTTCAACCTGCAGACCTCGATCGAAGCGATCGTGATGGTCATGCTCGGCGGTTCCGGCACGGTCCTGGGGCCGGCGCTCGGCGCTTTCCTGTACGAGGAATTGCGCGGCTTCCTGTTGACGGCACAAAGCTTTTCGCAATTTCAGTTGGTGATCGCCGGCGCACTGCTGCTCTTGATCGTGCAATTCGTTCCCGGCGGCTTGCTCGGCTGGCTGCACCAGCGCTGGCCAACGACGAGGAGATGGCTGGAATGAGCACGCTCCTCGAAGTCAGCCGCGTCAGCAAGCGGTTCGGCGGCTTGCAGGCCGTGGACCGGTTGAGCCTGACCGTCAACGAGGGCGAGATCCTCGGCTTGATCGGGCCGAACGGCGCCGGCAAATCAACCGTGTTCAACCTGATCAACGGCGTCTATCCGCCCGACAGCGGCAAGGTCTTTTTCGCCGGCAAAGACATTACCGGCGGGCCGCCTTATCGCGTCGCCCGTCACGGCATTGCCCGCGCCCACCAGATTGTGCAGCCATTGGGCGGGCTGAGCGTGCTCGACAATTGCACGGTCGGCGCTTGCTTCGGTCGGGAAGCTCTGCCGCTGGCGCCGGCGCGCAAGGTAGCGCGCGAGGTCGTCGAGATGATCGGGCTCGGCGACCGCGCTGACACGTTGGCGGGCTCGCTGACCACCGCTGGCAAGAAACGGCTCGAACTGGCCCGCGCGCTGGCTGCGCGTCCGCGCCTGCTGCTGCTCGACGAGGTGCTTGCCGGGCTCAATCCGACCGAAACCGAAGGCATGATCGAGACCGTGCGCAAGATTCGCGACAGCGGTATCGCCATCTTGATGATCGAGCATATCATGCGCGCGGTCATGAGCCTATCGGACCGCATTGTCGTGCTCAATCTCGGCGCCAAGCTCGCGGAAGGATCGCCGCGGCAGGTTGCCGAGAATCCCGATGTCATCACCGCCTATTTCGGTGACGCTGAGTTGCTGACCGCAGCGGAGACGCCAGCGTGACCGATATTCTGCTGCAGGTCGATGGTCTCGATGCCGGCTACGGCGATGTGCAGGTGCTTTGGGGCATCTCGCTCAAGGTCAAGCGCGGCACCATGACCACACTGCTCGGTGCGAACGGCGCCGGTAAGACCACCAGCCTGCGTGCGATCACCGGCGCTTTGCGCCCGCGCGGCGGCAAGGTCCTATTTGCAGACGAGGACGTCACCTGGCTGCCCGCCCACGCCAAGGCTGCGCGCGGCCTGGTGCTTGTGCCCGAGGGACGACAGTTATTCGGCAACATGACCGTGGAAGAGAACCTGGAAATGGGTGCTTATTCGCACCGTGCCCGCCGGTGCTTCAATACCCAACTCGACCAGGTCTACGCCATGTTTCCGCGGCTGAAGGAGCGGCGCGACCAGAAGGCGGGGACCTTCTCCGGTGGCGAACAGCAGATGCTGGCGATCGCGCGCGGCCTGATGGCGGTGCCCGAAATCCTGATCATCGACGAGTTGTCGCTCGGTCTCGCCCCGGTCGTGGTGCAGCAACTGGCGGAAACGCTGAAGGCGCTCAAGGCGGAGGGCGTGACTGTCCTGCTGGTCGAGCAGAATTTGCATCTGGCGCTGGCGCTCAGCGATTATGCCTATGTGATCGCGGAAGGCCGCTCCTTCCTTGAGGGACCGAGCGCGGAAGTCGCGGCCAAACCGGAAATCCGGCAAGCCTATTTGGGGCTCTGATCCCCCTAGCTCGACACCTCCGCCAAGTTGTGTGCTGCGGGGATACTGCCGCCTACTTGCCGTTTTGGCGGTTAAATGTCAGGGTAAAACATCGAAAAACAAGCAAAATATCAGTTCCAACAAACTGTAGCGGAGGAAAATTCGATGCGTAAATGGTTACTCGCGGCGGCTGCGGTCGCCGTTATCGCGGCGCCAGGTGCCGTGATGGCGCAAGCCCCGATTATCATCAAATTCAGCCATGTCGTGGCCAACGACACGCCGAAGGGGAAGGGCGCGCTCAAGTTCAAGGAGCTTGCCGAGAAATACACCAACGGCAAGGTGAAGGTCGAAGTCTACCCGAACTCGCAACTGTTCAAAGACAAGGAAGAGATCGAAGCCTTGCAGTTGGGTTCGGTACAGATGCTGGCGCCGTCGACCGCGAAGTTCGCGCCCCTCGGCGCCAAGGAATTTGAGGCGCTCGACCTGCCCTGGTTATTCAAAGATGAAGCGGCTTACACCAAGGCGATGAAGGGTACGGTCGGCAAGTATCTGTTCAAGAAACTTGAGCCGAAGGGCATTACGGGCCTCGCTTATTGGGACAACGGGTTCCATATGGTGTCGGCCAATAAGCCGCTCTTGAATCCGGCGGATTTCCAGGGCTTGAAGATGCGGATTTCGGGCTCCAAGATCGCCGATCAGTATTTCCGCAATGTCGGCGCAATCCCGCAGATCATGGCGTTTTCTGAAGTCTACCAAGCGCTGCAAACGGGCGTGGTCGACGGCTGCGAAAATACGCCATCGAACTATCTGACGCAAAAATTCCACGAGGTGCAGAAGCACATCACCGTCTCCTATCATGCGCATCTGCAATATGCGGTGATCGTCAACACCAAGTTCTGGAACGGTCTGCCGCCGGATATCCGCAAGGAGCTCGACAAGGCGATGGACGAGGCGACCGACTACACCAACTCGATCGCGGTCAAGGAAAATGAGGATGCGCTCGCCGAGATCAAGAAGTCTGGCAAGACCACGCTGCACTATCTCACCGATGATCAGAAAAAGGCCTGGCAGACCGCAATGGCGCCGACCTACAAGTGGGCCAAGGGCCGCGTTGGGCAAGAAGTGCTCGATCTGCTCGCTAAAGAGCTCAACATCAAGATGTGAACAGAGGCTAGCCTTCTACGGCCAACAATAATAATCGGCCGGGAGTGTTGCGCTCCCGGCCGTATTGGTTCCAGACCGGGGGGATTCGCGTGTTCAAGAGGCTCAATCGAGCGCTCGACCATTTGGAAGAGTGGCTGATTGCCACGCTGATTGCGGCGGCGACGTTGCTGATTTTCGTTGCCGTGCTACATCGCTATAGCACTGGCATCTCGATCAACGTTTCGAAATGGGCGGATGCGCATGGCGTGCCCATCGTGCCCTGGGTCCTCAAGGACATTTATCTCTGGCTCGCATCCCTGGATTTGTCCTGGGCGCAGGAGCTCTGCATCTACATGTTCATCTGGATGGCCAAGTTCGGCGCCGCTTACGGCGTGCGGACGGGCATCCATGTCGGCGTCGACGTCTTCGTCAATATGCTTCCCGCGGCGTCACGCAAGCGGGTAGTCGTCTTCAGCCTGCTGTGTGGCGCGTTGTTCACCGGCATCGTCGCCGTGTTCGGCGGCTCGTTCGTGGGGGAAATGTTCAAGACCGGCCAGCAGTCGAACGATCTCGAATGGCCGATGTGGATGATCTACTTGACGCTGCCGCTCGGCTCCGGGTTGATGTGCTTCCGCTTCCTGCAAGTCGCCTGGTGGTTCTACTGGACCGGCCAACTACCGCACCACGACGCGGCCCATGTCGACGGCATCGAAGCCGATGCCTTGCATCCCGCCGACATTGCCCGGCGCGAGAAGCGCGACAGTGAAAGCAGTCCGCTCGGCGTCATTTTGATCCTGGCGCCGCTTTTGATCGTGGCGATCTGTGTCGCGCACGCCACCGGTTTCATTGTGCTGCCGCAGGGCATGCGCGCGGTCATCATGTTTGTCCTGCTGCTCTCCCTGATGCTGACCGGGATGCCGGTGTCGATCTCGCTCGGCCTGACCGTGCTGACCTTCATGTTCACGCTGACCGACGTGCGCACGGAATCGGTGGCGCTCAAGCTGTTCACCGGCCTGGAAAGCTTCGAGATCATGGCGATCCCGTTCTTCATCCTGGCCGGCGGCTTCCTCACGCATGGCGGGGTCGCGCGGCGCATGATCAGCTTCGCGACCGCCATGGTCGGGCATTGGTATGGCGGTTTGGCGCTCGCGGGCGTTCTTGCCTGTGCGCTGTTCGCGGCGGTATCCGGTTCGTCTCCCGCGACCGTGGTCGCCATCGGCTCGGTCATTCTGCCGGCGATGGTGGCGCAGGGCTTTCCCAAGCGCTTCGGCGCCGGCGTGATCACCACCTCCGGCTCGTTGGGGATATTGATTCCGCCGTCCATCCCGATGGTGCTTTATGCCGTCGCCACCAATTCCTCGGTCGGCAAGCTTTTCATCGCCGGCATCGTTCCTGGTATCGCGCTGGCAACGACGCTCGGCGCAGTCACATTCTATCGCGCCTGGCGTAACAACTATCCGCGCATGCCGAAGGCATCCTTTGGCGAGCGCCTGCGGACTTTCCGCGAGTTGATCTGGGGACTTCTCCTGATCTTCATCGTGATCGGCGGCATCTATTCCGGCGTATTCACGCCGACCGAGGCGGCCGCCATGAGTGCGGTCTACGCCTTCATCGTTGCCGTGTTCGTCTACAAGGATCTCAAATTGCGCGACGTGCCGCGGGTGCTGCTGTCGGCCGCCAATTTGAGCGCCATGCTGCTCTACATCATCACCAACGCAGTGCTGTTCTCGTTCCTGCTCACATACGAGAATATTCCGCAGCATCTGGCGGAGTGGATGACCGCCCAGGGCCTCGGCTGGGTCTCGTTCCTGCTGGTGGTCAACGTCCTGCTGCTGCTGGCCGGCAACGTGATGGAGGCATCGTCGATCATCTTGATCATGGCGCCCATTCTGTTTCCGGTTGCGACCAAGCTCGGCATCGATCCGATCCACTTCGGCATTCTGATGACTGTGAACTTGGAAGTCGGCTTGTGTCACCCGCCGGTCGGCTTGAATTTGTACGTCGCATCGGGCATCGCCAAGATGGGCATCACCGAACTCACTGTCGCCGTCTGGCCGTGGCTACTGGCGATGTTGGGATTCTTGGTCGTCGTCACGTACTGGCCAGGCTTGTCGCTGTGGCTGCCGCGCGCGCTCGGCATGATGTGAGCGCGGCGCGGCAACGAACGACGTCGCGATTCCCTGCGCTCATTTATGCTGAACGCGCGTACATCTACATTGCGTTGAATTAATCTCTGTCCAAACTTTAACTTGAAAAGGCAAGGCGGCACTCCACTATCAGCGGCATCAGAAATGCCATTGGAGGAATGCCATGTGGAAGACTGTTCTCGCCGGTTCGACCGCGCTTGCGATCGCCGGCGCTACGCTTGCCTACGCACAACAGGGTCCCGGCGGACGCGACGGCGCGCAACGTTGGCACCCGAGTGCGGAAGACATCAGCGCGTTCGGCGACGCGCGCATTGCGGCTTTGCATGCCGGACTCAAACTCACGGCTGAGCAGGAGAAGAACTGGCCGGCAGTTGAAGGCGCGCTGCACGATCTTGCCAAGCAACGCTCCGAGCGCTTTGCCGCGCGCGCCAGCGCCGATCGTCCCAAAGATATGATCGAACGGCTGGCCCTTCGCGCTGACGCGATGACGCAACGCGGCGCCGCGCTGAAGAAGCTCGCCGACGCAGCCGGTCCGCTCTACAAGAGTTTGGACGAGACGCAGAAGCACCGCTTCACCGTGCTCGCGCGGCTCGGCGGACGACATTTCGGCCGTGAGCGCGGCATGCACGGGCGCCATGGTTGGATGCATCGCGGTCCGGGCGGCTTCGGGCGCGGCCCGATGGGTCCCGACGGCGGCCCGCGGCCGCAATAGGCCGCAGCGACGAGAAGCGGGTACCGCGGCCGCTGCGTCTTCCCCGAAACGCCAAGGCCGTTGTATCCTCAAGCCGCCGGGTGCCCGGCGGCTTTTTCTTTGCGAGGTGGATGAGGGGCTTGCGCGGCTGGACACCCCCTCCCGCCTTTGCTAAGCGAACCACGCATAGCGGGGTCTCCCGCCGATGCAATCCGGGCGCATAGCTCAGTTGGTAGAGCAGCTGACTCTTAATCAGCGGGTCCCAGGTTCGAGCCCTGGTGCGCCCACCAGTAAATTCAATCACTTAACTGAGATCGTCGTTTCCATTCCGACAAGTTCCATCGCTCTCATTCCGACAAATTGGCTGATTTGTTCTCGATGCAAGCCCTATTCGTGCGTCCTCTGTCTCCTGCAGATTGACTAGTTTTTTGTCAAATCTCGCATCGATCGATATTCCCGTTACGTGAGTTCGAATCTCGCTCGCTCCGCCACCTTCCCAAGGACGCAGTTCTCTTCTTGCCGTAGCCAGACCAAAATGCGCTGAATTGTCAGCGGTGCGGCGGCAGACCTCTGAACTTCGCGGTCGGGGCGCCCCGGCTGAGTTGTTCTCTGAAATTGATTTTTCTCTGGAGCTTGTCCGACATCAGCGCCTGTGAGACAGATTTAGCGGCTTGAGGAACGGAGGATTTCTGGCTCATCGTAACCATCGAGGAGTGGAGATGAGACAGAAATCCGAGCACCCTGAATTGCCGTCCGAGCGGCTGGTGAAGAACATCCGCCGGGCCACCCGCAAGCGCCATTCGTCCGAAGAGAAGATCCGGATAGTTCTGGACGGCCTGCGCGGCGAGTCCAGCATCGCCGAGCTTTGCCGCCGGGAGGGCATTGCCGAGAGCCTTTATTACGCATGGTCCAAGGAGTTCCTGGAGGCCGGCAAGAAGCGGCTGGCCGGCGACACGGCACGGGCGGCGACCAATGGCGAGGTCAAGGACCTGCGACGTGAGGCGCAGGAGCTCAAGGCGGTCGTGGCTGAGCAGGCGCTCGAATTGCGCCTGCTTAAAAAAAGCATGATCGCGGATGGGGGAGACGAGGAATGAGATACCCCGCCTCCGAGAAGCTGGAGATCATCCGCCTGGTCGAGCTTCAATGATCTGTTGGCACCACGCCGATCACGCCGTGCAGCCAATCGATGCCGAAACGACCACGACCGACGGCGAGACGTAGCAGGTCGCCCCCCGGCTTGGAGGCAAAAGCGTTATGCAGCGATAGCCGCGGCGGCGCCTCCGCAACGTCAAGTCGCGCATAAAGCGCCCGCGGCACCGGGACTTCAAAGACGGCGTGCGAGGACGGCCAGACTTCGGCGCCCACGTAATAGCTGCGCTTGTGCGGATCGGACGGTGTCGAGGTGCGCTTATAGGCCATCGGCACATCGCGCACGGCGACCGTGGTGCGATAGCCGTTGGCGATGCCGAACAGGCCGATGACCCACCCCACCGCGCACACGCCGATGCCGAAGCGAAACCAGAGCCGCGCGCCCAAGGGCATGTCGGGCGGCAACCAATTGCGGCGGATGGCGACAAAGCTGGCAGCAAAGGCGAACATGATCGGCCCGAGATAAGCAACGGCGTAGCCCTGGCCGGTCAGCAGCATCGGGTACAGGATTGTCGAGGCGAGGCCGAGTAGCAAGCCGCCGAAAATTGCAGCCATCTGCGCCGCGATCTTGGCGATCTGCGGCCAGCGCGGCTTGGTCGGATCGAGGTGGAACGAGCGGTCGTCCCAGCGGGTCTTTCCGGCGGAAGCCATGGTCATAGGGCGCGTTCCTGATGAATGCGTTCGACAATGCCACCGCTGCGTTAAAATTCCCTGTGCGCCGCAAACGTGATGGGAGCACGTCATTAATGAACCGGAACCCCGATCAGGCCGCGCTGTCCCTTCCGAAAACTCAATCTGGCTTGGAGTCGCATCGTAAGGCAAAATCATAGCATCATTGAATACGATGTTTACGATCCTGCACGCACTCGGAATGTTCGTCGCTGATCTGTTCAAGTCGCGGTATCGGCTTGAAGCCGAGAATTTGTTTCTCCGTCATCAGCTCAACATCGCCTTGAGGCGAGCGCCGGCTCGTCTGCGGCTGCGCGGTGGTGACCGGGCGTTGTTGGTTTGGATCACGCGGATTTGGCCCAATCTGCACGATTTGGCCCAGATGGTTCAGCCGGAAACTATCCTGCGGTGGCATCGCTCAGGGTTTAAAGCGTTCTTGCGTTGGAAATCCAGAAATAGGGCAGGGCGGCCGAAGATTGATCGTAGTTTGCGTGATCTCATCCAGCGGATGAGCAGGGAAAACCGGCTGTGGGGCGCGTCCCGGATCCATGGCGAGCTTCTGATGCTTGGCTTTGAGGTAGCCCAATCGACGGTCTCGAAATATATTGCGCGAGTTTCGAGGCCGCCGTCGCAAAGGTGGAAGACGTTTCTGCAAAATCACGCTGAGGCGATCGCTGCCATCGATATGTCCGTTGTGCCGACGCTAACCTTTGATCTCTTGTTTGCGTTCTTAGTTATGGGCCACGGCCGTCGCCAACTGCTGTGGTTCGAGGTGACACGGCATCCGACGGGGAGTGGCTGGCCCAGCAGATCACCGAGGCGGATCTTGGCGGGGCTGCATCATCAATACGTTCGGATATGATTTTCGGAAGGGACAGGCAGGGTGAAGATGTCGCCGATCATGAGCGCGATGAATCACCGACGTCGGGACCCGGGCATATTTGTGGAAAACACCGAAATAAAACTGAAATTTGCAAAGCGTTGCGCGGGCAGGAGAAGCGGATTGGCAGAATGGCACTTTATGGAACATGACGTGTCGGTTATTGCAACTGCGTTACCGTCGATAAAGCTTGCGGGCGGCGCGTAACGCGTTACTGCCGGTCTGTTCGAGAATATTCTTGTAAACAGCAAGAACGTAATTGTCGTCCGCAAGCGGATGATAGTTTCGCCATGGCGTACACAAGATCGTATCGAAGCCGAGCGGCACCGCCAAAGTTAGAAACGCGCATTCAAGCGAAAGTTTCAGATCGGAGTCGTCGGCGGCCTTCGGCGGCAGTTGCTGGCCGATATTGGTGAGCCCGCCCATAATGTGCAGTTCTTTGAGCTGCGGATCGTCATGCAGCGTGCAAATCGCGTCCAGCGTCGCGCGATGCAATCCGTTGGTGTCGGCAACCACGGCGCTGACCGAGATGTCGATATAAACGTCGTCCAGCGCCATGCCGTAATCGTTTTGCAAGCGCAGCGCGGCGCGCTTGGCGGTTGCGGCGATCTCGTCCGCCGTCTTGTTTTGCTTGGCGATGCCGTCTTCCATGCGTTCGGACGCCATGATGATGACCTTGAACGGCCCGTAGGTCTTGTAGAGGTTCATGATGTCCCAGCGCTGTTCGGTGATCGAATTGACCAGCGCCGGCCCGCCGCGGGCGCGGTCGTACGCCTTGAAGCAGGCTTCCTGCACTTGCGCGCTTGGCGAATCGAAGCACAGCGCCGCCGGCACCGCTTGCTGGATGGCGCGCACCACTTTCGCGAGGTATTCGAAATCGGTCGAGCCGCGCGGCCCGATGGTGACGTCGAGCGCGCTGGCGCCGGCCTCGACCTGCTTGACCGCGAGCGCCTGCACGCCAGCCATGTCCTCGTTGTCCAGCAGCAGCTTGGTGCTCTTGAAACCGGGATTGATGCGATCGCCGATCATGGCAATACCGAAGCCGGGCAAACTCGTCACAGCGCTCTCCGTGGTTTGAATCCGATGTTGTGCAGAAACGATTTCTGGAAATCGCCGCTCGTGCTGAGCTCGACATAGCGACATTGCAAGGCGAGTTCGCGCGCCTGCGCGCGGGTTTTGCGCGAAGCGAGCAATTGGCGCACGCCGACGCCGGCCGCGTTGCCGACCTGGCTGAAGCGGTCGAGCGGCAGCGCCGGCAAGAGTCCGATAGCGATCGCGCTGGCGACGTCAATATAGGCTCCGAATGCGCCAGCGATGACCACGCGCTCGATGTCGTCTTCGGCGAGGCCGCGATCACGCAGCAAGAGCTCGAGGCCGGTGCGGATAGCCGCTTTGGCGAGCTGGACAGCGCGCACGTCGTGCTGGGTGAAGCTAATACCCGGCGCGAGTACCACGACGCGCTTGCCGTCCACCTCCGCGATGTCCGGCTGCACACCGGTGATGCGCCCGCCGTCATCCAAAATGCCGGTCTGGCGCAGGGCCGCCATGGTGTCGATCACGCCCGAGCCGCACAGGCCGACCGGCTGGCGGTTGCCGATCACGCCGATCTTGATGCGGCCGTCGGCGACCGTGACGCGTTCGATCGCTCCTTCCGCCGCTCGCATGCCGCAGGAAATATGCCCGCCCTCGAGCGCCGGACCAGACGGGCAGGAGGCCGATAGGATGTCGCCGCGGTGGATCAGGGAAATCTCGGTATTGGTCCCGATATCCATGACCAACGTGGTGGAGCTGTTCTGCCAAAGCTCCTGCGTGGCGATGAGCGCGGTCACGTGATCGCTGCCGACGAAGCCGCCGATATTCGGCGCCATATGAACATAGGCGCCGGGGCAGGCGGTCAGATTGAGGTCGCGCGCCTTCACGTCCATGGCGTCGCGCACAGCGGCGACGAAAGGCGCGCGGCCGAACTGCCGCACCGGCAGGCCGAGCAGTAGGTGATGCATAGCGGTATTGCCGCAGATTGCCACGTCGGCGATGTCGGCCGTGCTGGCTCCGATGGAAAAACAAAGGTCATGGGCGAGCGCGTTGATCGCGGTAGACGCCGCCTGACGCAGCTCCGCGGCGCCCTGCGGTCCCTGGATCGCGTGGTTCATGCGGCTAATGACGTCGGCGCCCCAGGCCACCTGCGGGTTCTCGATGCCGAGGCTGACCAGGCGCGTGCCGCTTTCCAGATCGATCAGGAAACCGGCGACATTGGTGGTGCCGAGGTCGACGGCGAGACCAAGGGTCGCTCCGCGTGCCGGCGAAAATCCGATTAATTCGCCCGCGCGGATATGCGCGCGCAGCGACCAATCGCCGCCTCGCAAAGCCGCGGGCAGTTGGCGGGCTGCGGCCAGATCGACGGTGGCGAACGGTATCGCCAGCGCGCGGATCACGCGGTCGAGGTCCGACAGATTATCGGAGAGCGTGGCCTCCGGAACATTGACGTCCCGGCTGGTCACGGCCGCATCGAGCGGCAAAATCTCAACGGCTTTGCCGGCGTCGAATTCGGCCCGCACCACCGGCGCTAGCGAGCGCGCTGCGATCTCCATCGTGCAATCAGATTTCGGCGTGACCTGGCAGGCGCGCACCCAAGGCGTTTTTTTCTCTGCCGCCAGCCGCTTGTCGCTGGCCTCGTCGATTTCTCCCGCGACGATCTGCACCCGGCAGGTGCCGCAGGTGCCGCGGCCGCCGCAGGCGCCGATGATGCGCACGCCGCTGCGGCGGGCCGATTGATAAATCGTCTCCCCGGTATGAGTTGTTACGTCCCGCTCCAATTGCGGGAAGTGAAGCGTGAAGGTCTGCGCCGCCGGTTTGCTGGTTGTCATTGCGCAGCTCAAAGCATGGCCGGGGCCGCGATCCGACCTGCCATTGTGCACTTCGGCGCCGAAGGGCAATCGTCGCAGCGCGACCAACGGACCGGGGGCAGATCAATGCCGATCCCTAGCATCATCGACATCGATTTGAGCGGATGCAGAACTTGGCCTGACGTAACGCTGACCCCGATTTGATCGGCGCCGGCCAGACGCTGCATGGCGGCCTGCGCTTCGAGCGGCAGGCCCGGATCGCCCGCCCGCAATTCGCCGGCCGCCGTCAAATGTTGCTTGCGCGCCGCGGCGACGATCAGATCCTCGACGCGGCGCGAGAGCGCGAACAGCAATTCATTGCCCAGTTTGTCGAGCGCCAGCGCCAGCGACATGCGTCGTTCCGCGAACAGCGCGCTTGCCCGCCGTTCGAGCCCTGGCCCGAGCGTCAAGACGCCGACGGCCACCGCCGTCAGTTGCCCGCTCTCCGGCACCAGCCGCAGCGCATCTAGTGTTTCGCCGCCGGCCCGCAGCACATGGTTTGACGGTTCGTCCAATGGAACGATGCGATAGCAATAGGCAGCGTCGAGCAGGCTCTCGTGCTCAACCAAATCGATGGCTTCGCGACGAAAACGCCCGATCTGTTGAAACCGCCCGCTGGCACAGGGGCTTATTGCGATTTCGCGAAGCAGACCGCTGCTGCGGACCGTCGGCATGGCGCTGCGCCTTCTCCGTCAACTCGCGTATTTGCGTGCGGCCGTGTACATGGCGCGCACGTTCTCGACCGGTGTCTCATCTGGAACGCCGAATGCGGCGTCGAGAATAAGCTTGCCGCCCTTGTGGAAAACGTTATCCGCTAAATGCCGCACGGCGGCGTCGACCTCCTCCGGTCTGCCGGTGGTCAGAAGCGAGGGCGAGATGTTGCCGCGTAGCGCCACCACGTCGCCCAGCACTTCGAAGGCCTTGACCATGTCGGTGCGCTCGAACCAGTAGATGCACTTGCCCGGCGGGATGTCGCGGATAATCTCAAGCCGCTTGGTGCAGTCCGCTTCCCACAGCGGCATCGGGATGACGCCGGCCTCGATCAGGTTCATCATCAGCTTGCGGAACGTCGGCCACCAGAAGGTCTTGAATTGCTCCTGCGACATGAAATTGTCCGGCCCCCAATGAATCGGGAAGAACACGACCGGGTGCCCGGAGGCTTTCGACCAGTTGATCGTCTGCCGCGTCAGGAAGGTGCAGGCCTTGTCCAACAGTTGCAGCAGCTTGTCCTTCTTGCGGTAGAGGTCCTTCATGGTTCCGGTGGCGCCACGGAAATAGTCGGCTATCAGGTCGTAGGGCGCGACCGACGTGCTGATATGCGAGGTGGGGAAGCCGAGCGCCGTCATGTGTTCGGTGAAGTCGGCATGCTGCTCGGCTAAACGGTCCACTTCCTCGGCGGCTTTCAGTACCCGTTCGAACGCCGCGCGCAGCTTCGGCCGGCCGAAACCGCGCACCCCGCCGACCAGACGGAAATAATGCAGGCCGGGCAGGTCGGGGAATTCCTCGAAGCCCTCGAACACGCCGCAGACGCGCGGCAGATATTTGCGCAGATAGAAGCCGGTGGGGTCGTCGATGAACTCGTCGTATTCATCGGCCTTCATGTATTCGCGGTCGAGATATTGATAGGGCTGATCGTCGCGCACGCCATGGCCAGGCCAGATCAACTGCTTGTAGTCGACCGCGTCGAGCGCCGGGCCGGCGGCCACGTTGAGCAGCAGCGGATTGTGCACGTCGGGTTCGAATTCGCGCAGCACCCGCTCGCCCAGTTCCTTTGCCTTGTCGTAGTCGTACATCAATTGCCGATGGCTGATGCCGCCGAGCTTGGCGAGCCAGAAGGTGCAGAACATCGCGGTCGGCATGCGATCGGGCGTTTTCAAATTAACGCAGTCCATGACGCGCTGCCAGCGCGCGCCGTAGGCGGTCTTGGCCTCGGGCGTCTGCACGTAAGCCTGCGGCGCGTTCATGCGGCGACTCCCATCCAGTTCTTGCACAGCGACACGGCGTCGATGGCGTTGGTGCCGAAGGCGTCGGCCCCAGTGTAGTTGCACACGGCTTCGTCAACCTGGCCGCCGCCGATCATGATCTTGAGCTTGTCGCGTAAGCCGGCGTCTTGAATGGCCGTGATCGTTTCTTTCATAGAGTCGAAGGCGAGCGTGAGAAAACCGGACAGGCCGACAACGTCGGGGCGGAATTCGTTGATGGCATCGATGAAATCTTTGACCGGCACGTCGATGCCGATGTCCTTGACCTCGAAGCCGTTGATGTCGAGCATGAAGGTCACAATATTCTTGCCGATATCGTGCAGGTCACCGTGCACGGTGCCGATCAGCACTTTGGCGAGTTTCTTGGGCTCTTCGCCGGGCGTCTCCTTTATCAGCGGCTTGGCTATGGCCCCGATGTTCTCGAGCATCTCGCCGGCCAGCACGAGCTCGGGCAGGAAATACTCGCCTTTCTCGAAGCGCTTGCCGACGATATCCATTGCTTCGCGGCACAGTTCCAGCACCCGCAGCGGATTGGCGCCTTCCTCGAGCAGCATCTTCTTGGCAAGCGCGAAGGCATCGTCTTCGTTCATGTCGGAGAGCCAAGCCACCAGATTTTTTTCTTGTTCCGTCATCTCAGCCATCTCAACCTCCCGGATAAAATGTTCGTCTCACGCCGCGCGCGTGCTCATGCCGCGGCGAATTCCCGATTGCTCGATTGCTTCAGCCAATATGTCGTCGTTGCGGTATCCCATCAGATGAACGCCGGCGACGCCTGCGATATCGCTGACCGCCCGTATCGTCTCGACCAGAACCGCTTTGGCCTCGGCCTTTTGATCATTTGCGCCGGCAACGCGCGCCAGAACGGATTCCGGAATGTGGACGCCGGGCACGTGCTGGGCCATGCGGTGGAGCGACTTGGCACTGCTGAGTGTCCCGGCACCGACGATGATGGTGCAGCGCTTGTGCAAGCCACGTGCGCGCACCTCGGCCATGAAATCGGCCAGCATCGGCACGTCGAAGCAGAACTGGGTCTGGATGAACTGCGCGCCGGCATCGATCTTTCGTTCCAGATTGCCGATGCGGTCGCGGAAGGGTGGCACGAAGGGATTGGCGGTGGCGCCGAGGAATAGGTTCGGCGCGACGTCGAGCTTGCGGCCCGAGGCAAAGGTGCCGCGGTCGCGCATGGCCTCGGTAATGCGCAGCAGCGAAATCGAATCGAGGTCGAACACCGGCTTGGCGTAAGGGTGGTCGCCCTGGCTGACGTCGTCGCCGGTTAGGCAAAGAATGTTGCGCACGCCTAAGGCGGCCGCGCCCAGAATGTCGCCCTGCAGCGCAATGCGGTTGCGGTCGCGGCAGGAGAACTGCGCCACTGGCGTTAGTTCGTTTGCGACCAGGATGGCGGCGGCGGCGGCGCTCGACATGTGGCAATTCGCGCCGGCGCCGTCGGTGATGTTGATGGCATCCGCCAGGTCGCGGAAGCGGGAGGCGCGCGCGATCAGTACGCCGGGGTCACTGGAGTCCGGTGGGGACACCTCGACAGTGACGACGAAACGCCCCGATTGGCAGGCCTGTTCGAAGCCGAAGCTCTCGCGCGTAGGCGCCGCGTTCGGCCGGATGACGGTCGGAGCAGAATGCGTGCCATCGATCACCCGAAGCCATGATGAACGTTTCCAAAGACGGTGATCGATCGGTTCAAGGAACGTCTTGTCGCCCAGCCCGCTGATCCGCTTCTTTCCTTCGATTGCCTCGATCCAGACGCAGCGCATGCCCGGATCGACTTCGCAGGAGCCGTCGGCGCGTACGCCGCCGCACGGTCCGTTGCGCATTTGCTTGGCGCAATTGGTCGGGCAGGCCATGCCGGTCGAGGACAGCACGCACTGGCCGCACATTTTGCAATCGACCAGCAATTGTTTGGTCGCACGTTCGAGCGGACGCAGCACACGTTCCATGCGCTGCGCGCCGAGCCACTGCAACGGACGACGCAAATGCAGCGCGATGCGCGCCCCGGCGTCGTAGACGTGCTTGAGAGCCGATGCGTGCCGCACGCTCCACTGCCGCAACACCTTCATGCCATGGTGCCCAGGCTTCTCGTTGACATGTCAACAAGAATATGGCACTTGGCCGTTCGCTTGTTTGATTTCGGTCAAGCTAGCTGCCTTTCGATAGAGGGCGCGGGCCGCGCGGGCATTCTCCCACCGGCGTCCCTGGACTGAGCGAGCCATGAGCCTCCGTTCCAAAGCGCGGCGCACCGGCCCCACCGCCCCCGACGACACGCGCGTTTCCGCGCATGCGCTCAACCTCGATAATTATGTCCCGGCCTATCTAACTTTTCTGACAGGTAAAATTTCGAACTCGGCGTCGGCGACCTACCGCCCACAGTTTGGCATCGGTATCACCGACTGGCGGATCATGGCCTTGCTGGCGACCGAGCCGTGGATTTCCGCCGGCCGGATTTGCGATGTCATTGGCCTCGACAAAGCGGCGGTCAGCCGAAGCGTGCGCGGCATGAAGGCGGCTGGCATCGTCGACCTGCAGCGCCGCGGCGACGACCAGGTACGGCAGGCGATCGCGCTCACCCGCAATGGTCTCGCCTTGCACGACCGCGTCGTCAAGATATCGCTGGCGCGCGAACGGCAACTACTCAAGGATTTTTCGGCGGCCGAACGCAAGCAGCTGATCAATTTCCTATCGCGAATGCACGCCCAAATCGTCGACGCAACCGCGGGCAGGAAGCAGGGCGAATTTTCGTAAGCAGCTGACATGCTTGGTTTCATTGAAGGTTCACAAGGCCAAGCCGAGCAATACGCTGCGTGGTATACGTACGATTTGGCTGCGTTCGTCGCCACTCGCTCGGCCACCTCACCGTCAATTCGGGCCGGCTCCCTCCCTAGCTGTTTTCCAGCGCAAAAATCGCGCTTCTGAAGAGACCCGTCAATTGTGCGCGCAAGGCAAGTTCGTAGGGCGGCATGGAGCAGGTGAGAGGTTCCCGATCGGGCGGATCGCCAATTGTCTCGCGGAGCAGCACTGAGGTTTGCGCGTGGCGCGGACGACGGCGGCAGACCCTGCACTGGGCGGCCGCCCGGGCGCGGCAGACGATCAGGCGAACTCCTTCTGGATTTCGTCCGAAACAGCCGGTCTGGCGTAGAGCCAGCCTTGGGCAACGTCGACACCCTGCTTGATTAGCATGTCGGCCACGGTCTGCGTCTCGACTCCTTCGGCTACCGTCCGAAACCCCATGGCGGAGGCCATGGCGACGGTTCCCTTTACGATCTCCCATGAATAGGGGTCGCGGTCGGCGTTAGAGACGAATTCGCGATCGATCTTGACTTCGCTGAACGGGAAGCGGCGGAGGGCGACCAGCGAACTGTAGCCGGTGCCGAAGTCGTCGAGCGATAGATTGATGTGCTTGATGCGCAGCCGGCACATGACGTCGGCATGCACGATGACGTCGGACAGCGCCGTGCTTTCGGTCACCTCGATGAAGAGATTGTCCGGCGGCATGTTGTACTTGGCAAGGATCTCCATGACCTCGTCGGGGAAGTCGACATCGAGCAGGACGTCGGCCGGAACATTGACCGCGACCCGTAGGGCAGGCATCTTTTTGCACCAACCGGAGGCGGCACTGATCGCGCGGTTGAGGACCGCAGTAGTGAGCTGACCGCTGAGGTCGAACTTTTCCGCAAGCGGGATGAAGGCCGCCAATTGAGGCGGCCCTTTTTACGCCCTGTAAGCTGTAAGCCAGTGCTACGCCGCGTCGAGATCGTGCGGCAGCACCTTGGCCTTGAGCTTTGAAGCTAATCGCTTAAGTGCGAGGATTTCCGCTTCTAGTCGTGATGACGATGGCGCACATGATGCGGATGATGACGGTAGTGCGGATTGACGGGATATTCCGCGTAGTAGCGTTGATCGACGCCTAACACACCTTCCACGCCACCAATGGCGCCGCCGACCGCTGTGCCGACAACAGCACCGACTGGCCCTGCGATACGATCACCTTCATGGAATCCATGCGCAGCGCCTCCCGGAACGCCTTGAGCCTGTAGGGCTACCGGCATAGCAAATGCTGTGAGACACGCGACGCCAACGAGAACTTTTACTTTCATAGCCCATTTCCTTTTTTGGTTGAACGATAATCTCCCGACAGAGTCCAAATTAGCTCGATCGGGTTAGATCAGTAGTTGGTCTTTTGAATATTCCTCGGACGCCCGCGGTCAGTACTCGCGCTACGTGGGCGATTAAACACAATGGTGCAGGCGGGGCTGAGTTGCCGTTTGTTCTGGACAAGGCAGCGGGCTACACGATCGGCATCAGGGATCGCGTTTTGGCAAAATCGCATGGCATCCGGCGTGCAAGCGTTTGCGTCCTCTTGCGTATAGGCGAGTGCGGGGAGCGGAACCATGATCGTGAGCATGAAAGCAATAGCGCTCAATTTAAACATGCGCTGCACTCCAATACCGGGCTCGGAGAAACAACGGTTGAGGAAGGAAAATGTTCCTTCCCCAAATGAACACAGAAGCGTCTGCAGGCTGTGGTTCGTGCAAGTCACCTAGCGCGGTCAGATGGAGCCCCGGTTCATTATAGGGCCTAGGGAATCCGTATTTTGCGATCGTGGCTAGTCGGTAGCAGGGGACCTCCGAAACGAGCCAGCGACTTTCCCTTGGTCATTTGAAGGGACGGCCTCACGGCTGACCCAAGTCGCCCGTCAATTCGATGTGGCCCGGTCGTGCCGACAGCTATGGCAATGTACGAGGACGTAAAGATAAATGCTGATTTACAAGGTGTTCTCACACGGGAGCTTAAGGATTCTGTCAGCTTCGGAGGGCAGCGGTCCATTCAGCGCACCTTTGACTACTGCCGTGGTCAGGCAGCGCCGTATAAGTATACTGTGAATAATGGATTCCCTTGCTGCTGTATTTCGTGACGTCGGCGCACCAATGTCGATCGAGCACATCACGCTCGCTCCACCGGGGCCTACCGAGGTATTGGTGAGGATAGCCGCTGTGGGCTTATGCCGCACCGACTATCATGTGATGCGAGGCGAGCGCCGCGTAGCAATGCGACCGATGGTGCTCGGCCACGAGGCTGCCGGCGTAGTCGAAGAAACTGGTGCCGAGGTTGACAAAATTAAGCGCGCCGACCACGTGGTGCTAACGTTCATTCCTGCCTGTGGAATTTGTAGGTGGTGTCGTCTGGGGTTGCATCATCTCTGCGCTGAAGGTCCGCGCATAACCCAGGGGCCACAGCTCGACGGCACATACCGCCGGCATGACGGCGAGGGTGTAGCCGTCGGGGCCTTCTGCATGATTGGTGGTTTTGCCGAATACGCAGTGGTGGATCAGGCCTCGGTCGTCGTGATTGATAGAGACATTCCACTTGATCTCGCCAGCCTTGTTGCCTGTGGCGTACCAGCAGGTATCGGCGCCGCACGTTACCGGGCCAAGGTTAAGCCAGGTGACAGTGTGCTCGTAGTAGGCTGCGGTGGGGATGGAATGAACGTGGTTCAGGGTGCGCATCTGTGCGGCGCCTCGAAAATCATTGCAGCCGACATCGTCCAGGCAAAGTTAGATTGGGCAACAAAGTTCGGTGCTACCCACGGTATCAATGCACGTGACGAAGAGCTTACACGTGCAGTGTTGGCGCTCACCGATGGGATTGGAGTTAATCACGCCTTCGTCTGCATCTATCCGCCGGAGACGCTACTGCCAGCCTTCCGTGCCACTTCCAAAGGCGGCAACGTGGTGGTGACTGCGCTCACGCCAGACTCGGTGAAGGAGATTAAAATTCCGCCACTCGAGCTTTTCGTGACCCAAAAGGCAATTATGGGCGCGGTTTACGGTTTTGCCAGCCCACGACTTCAAATCCCCGAGCTTCTTGCGCTATATCGCAACGGCACATTGAAGCTGCGCGAACTGATCACTCAAACCTATCGCCTCGACGATATCAATCGCGGTTATGCCGACCTCGATGCCGGCAAGAACTTGCGCGGAGTTGTGGTATTTGATCGCTAGGCGGGCGAGCAGATGAAGCCATGTCGCATTCCAACGAACGCTTCTGTGACGCTTGTGTGCCGATTACGACCGAATTGAAAGAATGGCGCTTAGATTGGGCTGAGATCGCTAGGCTTCCGTGAACCCCGGATGCCTATTCCTCCCAGCTTCGGAGGGAAGCGTTCAATCGGATCTCATTGGCAAGACAATTGGTCTTGCCAAAGGTCGTACAACGCCCGTTTCTGTTCCTGGGCGTCATGTCGGCGGCTCTCGAAGTGACTTTAGTGAGTAATTTCCGATAACGACGTTTATCGGAAGGAAGACGTTGGCTCCTGCGACATGGCGTCTCCATTTTGTCCCGCGGAGGAGGTCAGGGGCGTGCTCTGCTTTAAGCATTTGCGAGCTCTTGCAAGAGATCCTCCAGCTTGCACTTTAATGGGTCAAATCGCTCGAGCCAATCGCTCATCCAGTCGAACCAGGCGGAGGTCGGATGGCCGCCGATGTTCACGCCTTCGGATGGCGATCTTGCCTTAAGGTCGGCGAGTAGGCGTCTCGCGCGGTCCGCTTGCTCGCAGCGCAAGGCGATCTCCAGAAATTGACGCCAGCGCTTCTCGTCCTGCTCTGAACTGTCGCTCCTCATGGCGCTTGTGCTCTTCCTCCCAGCGACGCTTCTCCGCCTCTGCGCGCTTTGTCGTTGTTTACCAGAAACGGGCCAGCCATTGACATCGTCGCGATAATATCCGGAAAAGAGCTTTCGAGCGGCTTGCCAGGATCATCCTTCCATTTCCGGCGCATGCCGTCGGCTCCAGGTCTTTATCGTAAATATCAATATTCCGGGTGGCTGCAGTTCCTGCATCCACCCGCAATCGGCTGTGTACGACCAGCGCTTTTCGATTTCGGTCAGTCGTCGGCATACTTGCTTTTGTTTTTCGCGTAACTGGTAATAATCGTTCCCCCTGAAACTCAAAATACACTCTTTGGTACTGTTAATTATTGATCTTCTCAAAAGCGCGACAGATTCGAAGAGAGCGCCTTGAACGATTAGCTGAAACCGATGCCAATAATCATAAAAAAATCCTTACGGCTAGAGGAGCTAAGCCTACGGATCGATGAAGAGGTGTTGCCAACCGCCATGATCAGGGAACAGCAAGATGGCCCAAGCTACCACGCCCATCCTCGACTCTAGCTAAGCC
>CAVZXY010000014.1:0-36918 GCA_963779345.1 uncultured Alphaproteobacteria bacterium
TAATATTCCTTAGGATAGTATCCCTACATCCCGTCCCTCGTGACCGAGGGGTGTCTGATCAGCGTCTCCAGACGCGGGGCGGGGAGCGGTGGCCGGGAATGAGGTGGCAGCGGAGATGCGCTGTCATCGCCCGGCGGTCCAAGCCGCTTCGTCCTGGCGCGCCAGCCGCGCGTCGGCGGGCCCCACTGACGGCGGCAGCCGGCACGGTCAGACGTGCTGGGCACCGTTTGGGCCTATAGCGGTGGATAGGCGGGCTTTCGTAAGAGGGCTTGCCTGAAATGGGCCGTCCACCGGGGGCGGGGCGGAGCAAACCTATAAACACCGCGCGCGGGACGCCTTGGGTTTGGCGGACTTGCGGTACTACGGACTTCAGCACGCCTCGATGCTGCGAGGCGTCGAGGTCCGCGGGTCCGTCTGGACCCCTGGCGTCCCGCGCGCCCTCGGTACTTTTTCGAGAGCGGGCGGTCGGAATATGGGCGACGGCCTGCCCGGGGCCGCAAAGAATACGGGCGATGATGCTTGCCTGCTCTCTTTACGCTCCCCTGGAGGGGGAGGGTCGACCGCCGAGTGATAGCGAAGGCGGTCGGGGTGGGGTGAAGTTGTTTTGCGAAGCGTCACCCCACCCCGCTGCTGTCGCTGGACTCTCCCCTCCAGGGGAGGGTGAAGAAAGAAACTAATCTTCCCGCTTCAGTGGCTTCCCCTCCGGCGGCCGCCAGCTTTGCGTTTCTTCGTAGCGTTTGGCGTAGCGGTAGAAGGTGCCCTCGAAATTGCCCATGGCGATGACGAAGCCGGCCCAGCCGTCGATGAAGCCGAGCTTGAAGATGTAGTGCTTGAGGAACGACCACGCGCCGTGGCCGAGCGCGCCCGCCATCGACACGCGTTTGTGGGTGAGCTTCGGCGCCCCCAGCGAGGAATAGCGGTTCATCTTCCGGATGACTTCGTCCAGATTGCGGAAGGGAAATTGCCAGATCGCGTTGGTCAAAGTGCCGACCGGTTTGCTGTTCAAGATTTCATAGCCTTCGTGCACCGGCTCGATCGTGTAGCGCATTGAGCCTTTGCGGAAGAGCTGCGGCTGGCGGAAGTTCGGATACCAGCCGGAGCCTTTGATCCAGCGGCCCATCATGTAGCTGCGGCGCGGCACCAGATAGACGTCGTGCGGCGGCGCGCCGGCGAGCAGCCTGAGAATTTCGTCGCGCACTTCCTCGGTGCAGCGCTCGTCGGCATCCAGGCTGAAGATCCAGTCGTGCGTGCAGGCCGCGACGGCGCGGTTGCGCAGATCGCCGAAGCCGTTGAACGGCACCTGCACGACGCGGGCGCCGAGCGCGGCGGCGATCTCGACCGTGCGGTCGGTGCTGAAGGAATCGACCACCACGATTTCGTCGGCCCACAGCACGCTCGACAGCGCCGCCTCGATTTTCGCGGCCTCGTTATAGGTCAGGATATAGGCTGATATCTTCTGCATGGTCCGTGCTTGGCCGCTCGTGGCTTGGCGCATCCTACATAACATTGCCGGACGGGCGCGCCCTAGGGGTTTGTCGGCGCAGGCAAGTTCGGCTAAAGCGTCCGCCAAGAGGGTGCCCGTGTCCGACCTGATTTCCGTCATCGTCACCACGTATAACCGCGAAGACGCGCTCGATGCGGTGTTGCGCTCGTTCGCCTGCCAGAGCGACCGGGATTTCGAGGTCGTGGTGGCCGACGATGGCTCAACCGCGGCGACCGCGGCCACGATCGATGCATGGAAAGGCAAGCTCGGCCGCCGCCTCGACCATGTCTGGCACGAGGACCGCGGCTTTCGCGCGGCAGAAATCCGCAACCGCGCCATCCTGGCGGCGCGCGGCGCCTACTGCGTCTTCCTCGACGGCGACTGCATCGCGCGGCCGGATTTCGTCGCCACGCATCGCCGTCTCGCCGAACACGGCTGCTTCGTCACCGGCAATCGCATTCTGCTGTCGCGCGAGCTGACCGTCGAGGTGCTCGGCGGCAAACTCATGCCGGAGACATGGAGCTTTGGCCGCTGGCTGGCGGAACGGCGGCGCGGCGGCATCAACCGGCTGTCGGCGCTGCTGCGTCTGCCGCTCGGGCCGCTGCGGCGGCTGCGGCAGCGGCAGTGGCAGGGTGCGCGGTCGTGCAATCTGGCGATCTGGCGCGCCGATCTCGACCGCGTCGACGGCTTCGACGGCGACTACAGCGGCTGGGGCAAGGAAGATTCCGACATCATCGTGCGCCTGCTGCATGCCGGCGTGCGGCGCAAGGACGGCACGTTCGCCACCGGCGTGGTGCATCTGTGGCACGCCGAGGCCGAACGCGGCCGGCTGGCGGCGAACGAGCGCAAGCTTTCCGATATCATCGCCAGCGACGACATCCGCGCGCGGCGCGGCCTGTCGGCGCTAACGTCCGCGCCGTCGCCTGCTTTGGCCGGGTGAACGATGGCCACGCTTCCCATTGCGTCAGGTATCCACCTCTCGCGGCTGACCAAAATCGCCGACGGTCTCGCCGTCGCCGTTGCGGTGTCGCTGCCTTGGTCGACGTCGGCGACCGCCATCCTCTTGGCGCTCTGGCTGGTTGCGCTCATTCCCACGCTGACATGGGACGGCGTACGCCGCGAATTGGCGACGGCCGTCGGCGGTTTGCCGGTCCTGCTGTTTCTGCTCGGCGCCGTCGGCATGGCGTGGGCGGATGTGACGTGGCATGAGCGCTTGGGCGGTCTCGACGGCTTTGTGCGGCTGCTGGTGATCCCGCTGCTGATGGCGCAGTTCCGCCGTTCGGATAGCGGGTACCGGGTGCTCATCGGTTTCCTGATCGCCTGCGTTGGGGTGCTGATCGCCTCCGTCATCGTCACGATCTGGCCGAGTATCGGACATGGGCAGGGCGCCAATGTCGGGGTCCCGGTCAAAAGCTATATTTTGCAAAGCGCCGAGTTCACCATTTGCGCCGCGGTCCTGCTCGATCTCGCCCTCGCCAAAGCGCGGCTGCGGTTCTGGACAACATCGGCGGCTCTGGCGGTTTTGGCCTTGGCTTTTCTCGGCGACATTTTCTTCATCACCACCGGCCGCACGGCGCTGGTCATCATTCCGGTGCTGGCCGTGCTTTACGGAATTCGGCATTCCGGCTGGAAGGGCGTTCTTGGCGCCATGGCGGCGTTGCTCATCGTTGCTGCTATTCTGTGGTCGGCTTCGCCTTATCTGCGCGAGCGCGTGACATCCACGATCACGGAAACGGCGCGCTACGAACGGGGCAACGACATCACCTCATCCGGCTTACGCCTCGATTTCTGGAGCAAATCGATTGCTTTCATCCAAACTGCGCCGCTGTTCGGGCACGGGACCGGTTCGATCCCGGACCAATTCCGACGCGCCGCGGCCGGGCAACCCGGCGTGCGCGGCGCTGTTTCGGCCAACCCGCACAATCAAACCTTCGCCGTCGGCATTCAGCTCGGCTTTGTCGGCATGACGGTGCTCTGGGCGATGTGGATTTGCCAGTCGGTGTTTTTCTGGCGCAACGGGTCGCTGGCGTGGATTGGCCTGGTGGTCGTGACGACGAATATCGTCGGCTCGCTGTTCAATTCATTCATTTTCGATTTTACCGAGGGCTGGCTTTATGTGATCGGTGTCGGTGTGGTGGCCGGCATGGTGCAGCGGTCGTCTGGTGCGGTTGCTGCTGCAGCGGCAGGCCCATGACGCGGCTCGATCTTCCGGTTCGGCCGCGCATCCTGGTCGTCACTTTGCGCCGCCTTGGCGACGTGCTGCTCGCTACGCCTCTGATCCGCAGCGTGCGGCGCGCCTGGCCGCAAGCGCGCATCGACGCGCTGGTCTTCGCCGACACCGCCGGAATTCTTGCGGGCAATCCCGATCTCGACGGCGTCATCGCCACTCCACCGCGGCCCACGGCGGCGCAAACCCTTCGCCTCGGCGCGCGGCTGTTCCGCCGCTACGATCTTGCGATCTCCACGCAAAGCGGCGACCGGCCGACCAGCTTCGCCATCGCCGCCGGGCGCATGCGCGTCGCGCCGGCGGCGGCGAACCTCAATGGCCGCGTGAAGCGAATGTTGCTGACGCATAGCGTCGCCGCCGCGCCCGGTTTGCACCGGGTCGAGGAAATGCTGCGGCTCGCCGATGCGCTTGGCATTGCGCGCGTGCCAGAACTTGTCTGCCCGCGCGCCGCCGAGACATACGACCTGCCCGCCGGTCCCTATGCGGTGATCCATGCGGCGCCGATGTTTCGCTACAAACAATGGACCTTAAACGGGTGGCGCGCGCTTGCCGACGCGCTGGCCAAGCGCGGGCTGACGGTCATCGCGACCGGTGGGCCGGCCGAAGCCGAACGGCGCTATCTCGACGAGGTGTGGGATGGCGTAAATGTCACCCGCCGCGATGGCCAACTCGCCTGGCCGCAACTTGCAGGATTGCTTGCGCAAGCCCGCGTTTATGTCGGCCCCGACACCTCGGTGACGCATCTAGCCGCCGCCGCAGGGTGTCCAAGCGTCGCGCTCTACGGGCCGACCGACCCGCGGCTGTGGGGGCCATGGCCAGTCGGCGGCCTAGACGAAATTTGGGCGGCATCGGGCATCATTCAGCGCCGCGGCAATGTCTGGCTGGTGCAAAATCCGCTGCCGTGCATGCCGTGTCAGTTGGAAGGCTGCGAGCGGCGGCTCGACAGTTACAGCACGTGTCTCGATGAACTGCCGCCGGAGCGGGCGATTGCCGTCGTCGATCAGGCCTTGGCGGCCGCGAAGCGGTAAAGCAACAAGCCGACCAGCACGCAGCCGGCGATCAGCATGGCGGCGTGCAGAAGATACGACGTCATCAGCAAGGTCGCGGCGGCGAGCGCGATCAACGCAACATTCAGCAGAAACACGCGGCCGACGATCTGCATGACGCTGTAACCATTGTCGGTCGCGCGCTGATAGAAATGCGTGCGATGCGCGTGCCAGATCGGTTCGCCCTTTGCGAGTCGGCGCAACAGCGTGATCGTCGCATCGGCGAGATAATACAGCGGCAGCAGCAGCGCCGCCGCGAAATGCCCCGCGCCCGCGAGTACGACCAGCAGCCAGCCGAGCAACAGGCCGATCGGCAGGCTGCCGACATCGCCGAGAAATAGCCGCGCCACCGGGCGGTTGACGGGCGCAAAGCCGATCGTCGCGCCGCACAGCGCGAGCGCCACGATCATGGCCTCGCGCGGCAGCGCGCCCATCAAACCGAACAGCACGAGGCCGGCCGTGACCGGAACGACTTCGGCGACCGTCATCCAATCGATGCCATCCATGAAGTTGGTCAGATTGACGAACCACAGAATGGCGAGACCCAGCAGCGCACGTTCTATCCAGACGGGAAGGAACGTCACGATGCCTAGATTGTCCGGCAACGCGGCCAGCACGATTACGACCGCGACCGCCTGCAGCAGCAACCGCGGCACCACCGCGATCGAATGAATGTCATCCATAGCGCCGACAACAGTAATGAAGAGCGTGGCCGGCAAAACGAGCCATAACGACAGCCCGCCGAGGCCCGACACGCCGAACAGGTCGGATACGACGACAAAACAGAGTGTCGCGGCAATCACCGCGATTCCGCCGCCCTGCGGCGTTGGAATTTTGTGCGACGAGCGGGCATTGGGGTGGGCGAGGGCATGCCGCCCGAGCAACGGACGCAGCGCCAACAGCAGCGTAAAGCTGACCGCCGCGGCACCTACAACTATGAGCGCGAGTCCGCCGGCGCTTAGCATGTCACAGTCGCCACAGCGCGATGCCGGCCGGAACGCGGCTGCGATCGAGGCGCGCTTTAACGTCGACGACGACGCCCTTGCCGTCGCGCAGCAGCGGCGTGATCAACGGCCAGCCCGCCTTATAAGCATCATGCGCGACCGCCAACACCACCGCATCGGCCGGCGGCAGCGCATCGAGTTTTACCAGGTCGATGTCATATTCCCGGCGCGCATGGACGGGGTCGGCCATCGGATCGTTGACTTGCACGGCCATGCCGGCCGCCGACAATTCGCGCACAATGTCGACGACCTTCGAATTGCGGATATCCGGCACGTCTTCCTTGAAGGTGAGGCCGAGAACGGTGACGCGCTCGGGCTTGCGGCCGTCGGCTTGGAGCAAGCGCAGACATTCGCGCGCAATTTTCCTTCCAACGGCGTCGTTGACGCGACGGCCGGCAAGAATGATCTTTGGGTCGAAGCCGGCCTTCTCCGCGCGGTGGGTCAGATAGTAAGGATCGACGCCGATGCAGTGGCCGCCGACCAAGCCGGGCGTGAAGGGCAGGAAATTCCATTTGGTGCGCGCCGCGGCGAGCACGTCGCCGGTGTCGATGCCGAGCACGTGGAAAAGCTCGGACAGTTCGTTCATGAACGCGATGTTGAGATCGCGCTGGGTATTCTCGATCACTTTGGCGGCTTCCGCCACCTTAATCGAGGGCGCTCTGTGGATGCCAGCCTTCACGACCGAACCGTAGACGTCAGCGACGATGTCGAGCGTGCGCGCATCCTGCCCGGCCACCACCTTCGCGATGGTCTCGAAACGATGTTGCCGGTCGCCGGGATTGATGCGTTCGGGCGAATAGCCGAGGGTGAAATCGCGTCCGCCGACAAGTCCGGAGGCGCGTTCAAGGACGGGCATGCAGTCTTCTTCGGTGGCGCCCGGATAGACCGTCGACTCGTAGACGACGATGTCGCCTTGCTTGAGGGCGTTGCCGACCAGTTCGGACGCCTTCAACAACATGCTCAGATCGGGACAAAAATCGTTGTCGATCGGCGTTGGCACGGTGACGATGAAAAAATCCGCCGCGCGCAGGTCGGCGGGATTGGAGGTCCAGTGCGCCCGCACGCCGCGCAATTCCTCGACTGCGACTTCGCGGGTGCGGTCATTGCCCGCGGCGATTTCGGCAATGCGCCCGGCATCGATATCGAAGCCGACGACGCTTGCGCCTGTCCGTGCAAAACCGACCGTCACCGGCAAGCCGACATAGCCGAGGCCGATGACGGCAATCTTACGCGCATGCGCCACGGAGGTTTCCTTCGCTTGTTGGCCCTCTGTTTATCCGGGAGGTCCCGGTGGCCGCAATAGCCGGCGCGAGCCTTAGCCTTGCGTCAGCAGTCGCCGATAGAGCGCGACGATTTCCTGGCCTATCCGCCGATGTGAAAACTCGTTTTCCACCATGCGGCGGCCGGCGCCGCCGAAGCGCCGCCGCAATTCGGCGTCGCCCGCAAGCCGGCCGATTGCATCCGCAAGCGCCGTCGCGTCGTTCGGCGGCACCAGCAAAGCGTTGACGCCGTCGCGCGCGATCTCGCGGCACCCCGGCACGTCGGTGGCGATGATCGGTCGCCCGCAGGCGGCGGCTTCCAGCAGGCTCATCGGCAAGCCCTCGCGCAGCGACGGCAGTACGGCAATATGCGCCCGCGCCCAGAACGCGCCGATGTTATCGACGTGGCCGAGGAAGGTCAGTCCCGGATGCCGCTTCCATTTGGCAAGCGTCGTCTGTGGGATCGAAGCGGGATTTGCCGGATCGGGCTCGCCGGCAATCAAGAGTTCGACAGGCCGGCCGCGGCTCGCCAGCAACGCATGGGCCTCGACCAGGGTCGGCAGGCCTTTGTCGCTGAGCAGCCGGCCGACGAAGCCGGCGGCGACCGGCGGTGGCGGATCCGGCAGCGGCGTCAGCGCGTCGACGTCGACGCCGGAGCCGGGAATCAGCGCGATTTTCGCATCGCTGACCCCGAGCGACCGGATGGCGGCGCGGTCGTCGGGGTTCTGCACCAGCACCGAGTTGCGCTTGCGCCGGAGCAGCCATCGCAGCAGGGGCACAATCGTGAAACGAACGACGACGGCCTTCGGCGTGCGCGAGGTAAATGCGAAGCCGAGGCCGGCAAGCGCATTGAGACAGACGATCGGCAGTCCAATCGCGGCGAGCGAGCCGACTAGGGTTGGCAGCAATGCGACGTGATGGGCGAGGTCCGGCTGCACCTGACGGTAAACGCCGCGAACCTCGCGGGCGGCGGCAAGCAGATGGAGCGGATCGAGGCTGCCGCGCCGCCAGCGCAGTGGATGCAACACGAAACCTTCGCGCTCGATTGTTGGACCATTGGCCGCAACGCGCGTCGCCACGTGGACTTCAAATCCGGCCTGCTTGGCGGCCCGCGCCATCGGCAGGCGATGGGAGACGAAATACCAGTCTTCCGAAACGAGATAGAGAATCTTCTGCGCCATCAAGTTGCCAACCTATCCTGCGCGCTACTCATTTGCCCTGGACCCGCCATTCCGGATATTCATTACCTGCTCAAGCGCCTTGCAACAACGTGCCGTAAACGGCGTTATTTTCGGGGCTCGGCGATCAACTTAGGCCAGAAGGCATTGAATTCGTGACAACCGCAAATCCCATCCTGGTCACCGGCGCCGCCGGCTTCATCGGCTTCCACACCGCGCGGCGCCTGGTGGAGGCCGGACGCGAGGTAATCGGCGTCGACAATCTGTCGCCTTACTACGATCCAAAGCTCAAGCAGGCGCGGCTGCAGCAGCTCGCCGGCGCCAAGAATTTCAAGTTCGTGCGGCTCGACCTGACGGATCGTGCCGGCACCGCGGCGCTGTTTGCCGAGCACCGCTTTCCATTCGTCGTTCATCTCGCCGCCCAGGCGGGCGTCCGCTATTCGCTGGTCGAACCCTATGCCTATGCGGACGCCAATCTCGACGGCTTTCTCAATGTCCTTGAAGGCGGCCGCCACAATGGCTGCCGGCATCTGCTCTATGCGTCATCATCGTCGGTCTACGGCGCCAATACGAAAATGCCGTTTCGCACCTCCGACAACGTGGATCATCCGCTCAGCCTTTACGGCGCGACGAAAAAAGCGAACGAGCTGATGGCGCATTCATATTCGCATCTGTTCAATCTGCCGACGACGGGTCTGCGCTTTTTCACCGTCTACGGTCCGTGGGGCCGGCCCGATATGGCGATGTGGATCTTTACCAAGGCGATCGACGCCGGCAAGCCGATCAAGCTGTTCAATCACGGCAACATGAAGCGCGATTTCACCTATGTCGACGACGTTGTGCAGGCGGTGGCGCGGCTCATCGACCGGCCCGCGCAAGGCGACCCCGCTTGGTCGAGCGATGCGCCGGATCCATCGCGCAGCTCGGCGCCGTGGCGGGTCTACAACATCGGCAATAACAATCCGGTCGAGGTTCTCGACGTCGTGAAAATTCTGGAGCAGACGATCGGCAAAAAAGCCATTTGCGAACTGCTGCCGATGCAGCCTGGCGACGTGCCGGCGACTTTCGCCGATGTCGACGACCTGATGCGCGATGTCGGCTTCAAGCCGTCGACGCCGATTGCCGAGGGGATCGCTCAGTTCATCGCCTGGTACAAACAGTACCACCAGGCCGGTTGAGGCGGCGCTGCCTCGCGCGCACTTTGGCCAAACAAATGCCCGGCAGGACGGATATTGGGGGAAATCTAGGGGTTTCATTGTTCGCAGCTTGATTGTCGCGCGCCGAGAATGAGATATATGCCAACTCGGGTGCGGGCTCGCAAAGGTGGTAGGCATGCCGAAATTGTCCGATCTCAAAGTCAAACTGTTCACCGACGGCGCCGACAAGGCGCAGATCGTCGAGATGGCCAAGCAGGCCTGGATCGCCGGGTTTACCACCAACCCTTCGCTGCTCAAGAAAGCAGGCGTCAGCGACTACGAGCGCTACGGCCGCGATCTGGTCGCCGCGGTTCCCGACCGCCACATTTCGTTCGAGGTCTTTTCCGACGACATTCCCGAAATGGTCGCGCAGGCCCGCGTCATCACCACCTGGGGCAAGAACGTCCACGTCAAGCTGCCGGTGACGACCACGCGCAATGAGCCGCTCTACGACGCGGTGCGCTCGCTGTCGCGCGACGGCGTCAAGATCAACATGACGGCGATCTTCACATCCGAGCAGGTCGAGAAAGCGCACACTGCGCTCGACGGCGGCGCGCCGGCTTGCGTGTCGGTGTTCGCCGGGCGGCTCGCGGATTTTGGCATCGACTACCGGCCGATCATGCAGGACGCGATCGCGCGCGCGCGCAAGACCAAGAATGTCGAGATCATCTGGGCCTCGACCCGCGAGGTGTTCAACGTCATCGAGGCGCACGACATGGGCTGCCACATCATCACCGCGCCGGCCGATGTGCTCAAGAAGCTGCCGGCGCTCGGCACCAAGTCGGGGGCCGAGCTTTCGCTCGGCGCCGTGAAGTCGTTCCGCGAGGACGCGTTGGCTACTAACTTGCAGCTTGCGGTTCCTGCCTCCCGCGCCGCCGAGTGATCTAACCGCGCGGCCTGCCGCGGTGCCTGGATTTTAGGCCGCAGCCTTGCTGTAACGCTTTGAATCAAAACGTGTTCGGTACGTTTTCCTCAGGCGGTCGCCAGCCGTCGCTGAGCGTGCTAGGGGAACTTCTGTTAAGGGTTAAGGGCAGGGGAAATCCGTTCGACCATGACGCAGGCGGTAAAACCGGATGCGGGGGCTTCGTTGCGTATCGGCGTGATCGGCGTCGGCGTGATGGGCAGTAACCATGCGCGGGTGCTTACGGGGCTACCGGGCGCAGAACTTGTCGGCGTCGCCGATCCCGACCTCAAGCAGGCTGATTTTGTCGCGCGCACGCTCGGCTGTACCGCCGTAGCCACGGTCGATGAACTGCTCGATCTGAAAGTCGATGCTGTCACCATCGCGGCGCCGACCCATCTTCACCGCGATATCGCGCTCGCCTGCGTCGCGCGTGGCGTCCACGTCATGGTGGAGAAGCCGATCGCGTCGACGGTCGAGGAAGGCCGCGAGATCATCGCCGCGGCGCGCCGCGCCGGCGTCACGCTCATGGTCGGCCACGTCGAGCGTTTCAATCCGGCGGTCGAAGCGATCAAGGAAGCCATTCGTAACGAGGACATTCTTTCAATCGCGATCACCCGGGTCGGGCCGTTTCCTCCGCGCATGTCGAACGTTGGCGTGGTCATCGATCTCGCCGTGCATGATATCGATCTGATCCGTTGGTTTACCGATTCCGACATCGTCGAGGTGCAGCCGCAGCTGTCGAGCGCGGTCGCCGAGCGCGAGGACATTGCGCTCCTGCAATTCCGCACCGCCTCGGGAGTGCTCGCCCACATCAACACCAATTGGCTGACCCCGTTCAAGGCACGCAACGTCACCGTTGCGACCCGCGGCAAATACGTGATGGGCGATCTGCTCACCCGGCAGGTGACCGAATGTTTCGGCTTCCAGCCGGACGGCAGCTATTCCATGCGCCATCTGTCGGTTGGGCACGCCGAGCCGCTGCGCTCCGAACTGCTGTCGTTCCTGCGCGCAGTGCGCTCGGGATCGGCGGCGGCGGTGACCGGGGAGGAGGGCGTCGCCAGCCTCGAGATCGCCATCCGCTGTCTTGCGTCTCGTCCGGCGGCGGCGCCGGCGCAACGGCAGGCGCCGCGCGTCGTGGCCGGCTGACCGGCGCCATTATTTGGGAAGAGTATGAATCAGCGCCCCAACCCGCCCATGATTCCATTTATCGACGTGGCCGCGCAGCGCCGCCGGCTCGGCGGCGCCGTCGATGCCGCGGTCGCGCGCGTGCTCAGCCACTGCCAGTTCATCCTTGGCCCCGAAGTACGAGCGTTCGAGGCGGAATTGGCTAAATTCTGCGGTGCCAAGCACGCGGTGACCTGCGCCAGCGGCACCGACGCGCTGGTGCTGGCGCTGCGCGCGCGCGGCATCGGGCCGGGTGACGCGGTGATCTGTCCGTCATTTACGTTTTGCGCGACCGCCGAGGTAGTCGCCTTGGTCGGCGCGACGCCGGTGTTCGTCGATGTCGACGCCGCCACGTTCAATATCGACGCGAGCAAAATCCCGGGTGCTATTGCGGTGGCCAAATGTGGGGGGCTGACGCCGAAAGCAATCATCCCGGTCGATCTGTTCGGATTGGCGGCCGACCATGCGGCTGTCGCCGCGGCTGCCGAAGCGGAAGGCCTGTTTATTCTCGACGACGCCGCGCAAGCGTTCGGCGCGACTTTCAACAACCGCCGGCTCGGCACATTCGGCCATGCCACCGCGACCAGTTTCTTCCCCGCCAAGCCGCTCGGCTGCTATGGCGACGGCGGCGCGGTGATGACCGACGACGACGCGATGGCCGATGATTTGCGCAGCCTGCGCATGCACGGACAAGGCAGCGATCGATACGACAACGTTCGTATCGGCCTGGCGTCCCGGCTCGACACCATCCAGGCGGCGATCTTGAGCGAGAAGCTGAGGATCTTCCCGGACGAAATCGAGGCACGCAACCGGGTCGCGCGCCGCTATTCCGAAGCGTTGGGCGACGTTGTGATCGTCCCCCAAGTCCCGCCCGGTTCGACCTCGGTATGGGCGCAATACACCATTCGCGTCCGCGCCGGCGGCCGCGACAAACTGGCGGCCGCTCTCAAGGCGGAAGGCATTCCGACGGCGATCTATTACCCGATCCCGCTGCACCGGCAGCAGGCCTACAAGAATTTCCCGGTAGGCGAGGGCGGCGCGGCGGTAAGCGACCGTCTGGCCTCCGAAGTCATCAGCCTGCCCATGCATGCCTATCTCGACGAGCCGACACAAAGCCGCATCATCGATGCCGTGCGTCGCGCCCTAAGGGCGTAAGCATTTAGCGGCTAATTTTTCCGCGCCGCGCATTGGCCCGTTCGGTGATTGATCGAAATCAATACCCGGCCGCGCAAGCCGCGTTATCGAATATTGACTTATGAATATGAAACCGTGCGGCGATTGGCCGCGTGGCGCAGATGTATGGAGCTGCCGCGATGATCAATTGGCCCGACTACATCAAGGAACGCACCGCGCAGTTGCGCAATTTGCGCAGCGGCGCGCCGGACGTCATGAAGGCGTTTTCCGGCTTGGCGCAGGCGGCGCTTGCGCCGAAGGCGCTCGACGGCAAGACCAAGGAACTGATCGCTCTCGGCATCGCGGTCGCGATTCACTGCGACGATTGCGTCGGCTTCCACGTCAAGGCGGCGCTGGAGCAGGGCGCCTCGCGCGACGAGGTGATGGAGACGCTCGGCATGGCGATCTATATGGGCGCCGGTCCGTCGGTGATGTACGCCAATCACGCGTTAGAGGCGTTCGAGCAGTTCAAGGCCGCAACAGCGAAGCCGGCATTGGCTCCGGCCTGATCGAACGCGCGCGTTCATTGATAGCGGTTTCGTTGGCGATGCTTCGTCAATAGCGTCTACCGCCATTCGCGGCCGTACGCGGCTATGATTAAAATAAACTATGACAAAATCGCCGCCGAGCGATGCAGCGGTGGCGGAACTAACATCTTTGACCGCGTGCTAGAAGCGCTGCACCTGACGCTCGATGCTCAGGCCAATAGGTACTCATAAATTAATAATAGCAGTCATGCCTCTGGAAATTGAGCGCAAATTTCTTGTCAAACACGATGGCTGGAAAAGTTCGTGCTTGCGCAGTATTCGCATTCGCGACGGCCTCATTGCGCATATGAGCGGCCGTAAGGTCCGGGTTCGCATTTCGGACGGTCGGGCGACAATCACTGTGAAAGGCGAGGAGTGCGGTTTAGCGCGTGCTGAATTCGAGTACGAGATTCCGCGCGGCGATGCGGAAGAGATGTTACGGATGTGTGAGGAAAATCACCTGGAAAAAATGCGTCACTTTGTTATGCACGCAGGATCGATGTGGCAGATTGATGTTTATGAGGGCATTTTAGACGGCGTTGCGATCGCTGAAATCGAGCTGCAGCGCGAAACTCAGCAATTCGAGTTCCCCGATTGGATCGGACGCGAAGTGACCAACGATGCGAATTACAGAAAATTCAATATGATCGCGCGGCGCAATGCTGGATTGCCCGCGGTTGCCGCTTTGTAGGAAGCGCCGGCGTCAGCTTCGCTTGTAGATGTCCTCGATACGCTCGATGTCGTCCTCGCCGAGATAGCTGCCGGTCTGCACCTCGATCAGTTCGAGCGGGATTTTGCCGTGGTTGGCCATGCGGTGGACGCTGCCGATCGGAATATAGATCAACTCGTTCTCGTGCACGTTCTTGACCGTGTCGTTGACGGTGACCTCGGCGGTGCCGTGCACGACGACCCAATGCTCGGAGCGGTGGCGGTGTTTCTGCAGCGACAGCACGCCGCCGGGGATGACGACGATACGCTTGACCTGGAAACGGTCGCCCATGTCGATCGATTCATAATAGCCCCACGGCCGGTGCACGCGCTTGTGGTCGGTCGCCTCGGCGCGCTTGGCGGCCTTGAGCGTGTCGACGAGTTGCTTGACCTCTTGCGCGCGCGCGCGCGGCACCACCATCACCGCGTCGGATGTGCTCACCACCACCAGATCCTTGACGCCGACCGCGGCGATAAGCCTTCCGTCGGAGTGCAGCACGCAACCGCTGGCATCGAGCGCCACCGTTGGCCCTTGTACGACATTGCCCGCTGCGTCGGGCGTCGTGATGTCGAACAGCGCATCCCAACTGCCGATGTCCGACCAGCGGAAATCGCCCGCCACCACGGCGGCGCGATCGGTTTTTTCCATCACCGCGTAGTCGATCGACTTCTGCGGCGCGCGCGCGAAAGCTTCCGGCTCCAGGCGCAGGAAGCCGAGGTCGGTGGTGGCGTTAGCGACCGCCGCCTCGATCGCTTCGGCGATTGCCGGCTCGAGCCTTGTCAATTCGGACAGCAGCACGTCGGCGCGGAACAGGAAGTTGCCGGAATTCCACAGATAGCCGTCGCGCACATAGCGCGCGGCGGTCGCGGCGTCAGGCTTCTCGACAAAGCTCTTCACGGCGCGCACGCCGCTCTTGCCGATAGCCTCGCCCGGCAGGATGTAACCGTAGCTGGTCTTCGGCTCGTCCGGCTTGATGCCGAAGGTGACGATGCGTCCAGCCTCCGCGGCTTCGCGGCCGGCGCGACAAGTCGCGCGGAACTGCGGCACGTCGAGGATGATGTGGTCGGCGGCGAGCGCCAGCACCACGGCATTGGGGTCGCGCTGGCGCGCGACCGCCGTTGCCGCCGCGATCGCGGCCGCCGAGTCGCGCCGCAGCGGTTCGATCACCACCGTCGCTTCGACGCCAATGTCCTCGGCCTGCCGACGGGCGAAGAAATGGAAATTCGGACCGGTGATGACGATGGGGGCTCCGAACATCGGGTCCTGTACGCGCAGCAATGTCTGCTGATAGGTCGAATGGTCGCCGACCAAAGGCAGGAATTGCTTGGGCAGGGCGTCCCGCGAAACCGGCCAGAGCCGCGTCCCGGCGCCGCCGGCGAGGAGAATGGGGATGATGGGCGAGGGCATGATTATAGAGTCCGGTCCATTCAGATTAAATCAACACTGTCCTTAACATTTTGCTTGTGCATGATCTTTTCTGACAACCCGTCCCCACTTTTCGGGATCATGCACGAGCGGAACCGAGCCTGGCTCTATGTTTGCGGCGGGAATCGTCTTAAGGCAGTTCGGCCGATCTGACTATCGCTATCGTTGCTCATCGTCCAAGTCCATTCAACTTCGGCATATTCGTGTCGGCGCGAGGCAAGTTCCGTAATGATACAGCAAATCCTCACGGTTGGCGGCCTGACGCTGCTGTCGCGGATCACCGGTTTTGTCCGTGACATCGTGCTGGCTGCGATCCTCGGCGCGGGACCTGCGGCCGACGCCTTTTTTGTGGCCTTCCGCCTGCCGAATCATTTCCGCGCCATCTTTGCCGAAGGCGCCTTCAATGCCGCCTTTGTTCCGGCCTATGCGCGAATCCGCGAGCAGGGCGGCGCCGCGCGCGCCGAACTCTTCGCCGACCGCATCTTTACGCTGCTGCTGGCCAGCCAGATCGTGCTGCTGGCGCTGGCGCTGCTGTTCACGCCGACGGTGATCGACGTTCTGGCGCCAGGCTTTGCCCACGATCCCGAGCGCTTCGGGCTGGCCGTCGATCTCACCCGCATCACCTTTCCCTACTTGCTGCTGATCACCTTGGTGACGCTCTATGGCGGCATCCTCAACGCGCTGCAACGCTTTGCCGCCGCCGCCTTTGCCTCGACGCTGCTCAATATGTCGATGGTGGTGACGCTGGCGCTCGCCGCGTTCTTTCCAACCGCCGGCCATGCCGCCGCCTGGGGCGTGTTGATCTCCGGCGTGCTGCAGGCGCTGCTGGTTGGCGGCGACACCTTGCGTGCCGGCGCGATGACAGTCTTACGTTGGCCCGAGCTCGATGCCGACGTGCGCAGATTCTTTCGCGCGCTTGGGCCGGCGACGGTCGGTTCGATGGGCGTGCAGCTCGCGCTGTTTGCCGACACGATCATTGCCAGCTTCCTGCCGGCCGGCGCGCTGTCGGCACTTTATTATGCCGACCGCATCGATCAACTGCCGATCGGCGTCATCGGCATCGCGGCCGGCACCGTCATCTTGCCGGAGATGGCGCGGCGTCTCGCTGCCGGCGATGAAGTCGGCGCCTCAAGCGCGCAAAACCGCGCGATTGAATTCACATTACTGCTGTCAATTCCCTGTCTCGTTGCATTCTTCGTCATTCCCGAGCTGATCATGCGGGCGCTGTTCATGCGCGGCGCCTTCACCGCAGCCGATGCGGTCGCCGCCGGTCGCACGCTTACGGCCTATGCGGTGGGGCTGTTGCCTTTCGTGTTGATCCGCAGCACGGTGGCGACGTTTTTTGCGCGCAGCGACACCGCAACACCCGTTAAGGCGGCGCTGATAGCGGCCGCCGTCAATATAGGTTTCAAGTTTTTATTGATGGGGCCGCTGGCGCAAGTGGGCCTTGCGCTGGCGACGTCGATCGGCGCCTGGATCAATCTTGGTCTGGTGGTGTGGTTTGCGGCGCGCGCGGGCCACATCCATATCGACGAGCGACTGCGGCAATCGACGGTCAAGTTGGCGGCCGCCGGGCTCGCGCTCGCCGCGGCGCTGTGGCTATGCGAGGCGCCGGCAGCGCATTTGTTTGCGGGTTGGCGCCGGCTTGGCGATGTTGCCACCCTGGCGTTGCTGGCGGCGATCGGCGGCGGCGTCTATGGTGGCATCGTGCTGGTGCTATTCGGCGCGCGCTGGCTTGCCGCATTCCGCGCTCGGCAGCGCGGTTGAAGCGAGTTTCCATCAAACGGTCCTTGCCGATTGCGCCCGGTGGACATAACTCCTTTCCGACGTTATGGGGACGGGCCGGGCTATTCGTGGTTGGCCGATATTGCAGGTACTCATGAATTCCGCATGGGCAATTCCATCATTTTCGTTGATGCATCGTGGTCGCAAAATTCTTTTGCTGTGCGCGCTTGCGACTTTGGTCGCAAGCTGCGGCGAGGCGAAGAAGCAAGGTGGCGCGCCGCCGCCGGCGGCGGTCACTGTGGCCACGCCGGTTAAACGCACGGTCACCGACTACGACGAATATGTCGGCCGTTTCACCGCGATCAATTCGGTGGAGGTGCGCGCGCGCGTCTCCGGCTATCTCGATGGCGTGCATTTCAAGGACGGGCAGATCGTCAAGCAAGGCGATTTGTTGTTCACCATCGACAAGCGGCCGTTCCAGAACACGCTCGACCAGGCGCGCGCCAATCTGGCGCAGGCGAAATCCAATCTCGCCTTCACGCAGGGCGACTACACGCGCGGCCAGCAATTGGTGAAGGATAAGACCATTACCGACCAGGTCTTCGAGCAGCGTTCGCAGGCCTTCCGCAACGCGCAAGCGTCGGTTACCAACAACGAGGCGGCCGTGCGTCAGGCCGAACTCGACATCGAATTCACCGAACTGCGCGCGCCGATCAACGGCCGCATCGGCGACCGGCGTGTTTCGCCGGGCAATTTGGTGACCGGCGGCACCGCCGGCAACACCACGCTGCTCGCCACCATCGTGTCGACCGACCCGATCTACTTCGAGTTCACCTTCGACGAGGCTTCGTTCCTGCGCTACGAGCGCATGGCGAAAACCGGCAATGATATTGCCAGCCGAAGTGCCGGCGTGCCGGTCGCGATCAAGCTGATCGACGAGCAAGATTTTGTGCATCAGGGCCGCATGGATTTCGTCGACAACGTGATCGACCCGTCGACCGGCACCATCCGCGGCCGTGCAGTGTTCGCCAATGCCAACAATCTCTTCACACCCGGAATGTTCGCGCGCGTGCAAGTCGCCGGTTCGCCGCCCTACGAGGCCTTGCTGGTGCCGGATGCCGCCATCGGCACGGAGCAGACGCGGAAATTCGTCCTCACGGTCAATGCCGAAAATACGGTCGTTTCGAAATATGTAACGCTTGGCCAAATCACCAAAGACAACTTGCGCGTGATCAAGAGCGGCATCGGCCCCGATGACCGCGTCGTCGTGAACGGTTTGATGCGGGCGCGACCGGGCCAGAAGGTCACGCCGCAGGAAGAAGCCAAGCCTGGCGCGGCTCCGCCGCAAGGCGCGAATTCGCCGCAGAAACCGAAATAACCCCGGCCGCAACCGATGCGTATCTCGCATTTCTTCATCGACCGGCCGATCTTCGCCTCGGTGGTCTCGATCGTGTTCGTGATCCTGGGCGGTGTCGCATTTTTGCGCTTGCCGATCGCGCAATATCCGGAGATCGCGCCGCCGACCATCACTGTGTCTGGCCAGTATCCGGGCGCCAGCGCCGATGTGGTTGCCTCGACGGTGGTGGCGCCGATCGAACAGCAGATCAACGGCGTCGAGAACATGATCTACATGTCGTCGAACTCGACCGCGAATGGTCAGTTCACGATTTCGGTGACCTTCGACATCGGCACCAATCTCGATATCGCGCAGGTTCAGGTGCAGAACCGTGTCGCCATCGCGCAGCCGCGCTTGCCGGCCGACGTGCGCGCCATCGGCGTGACCGTGAACAAGAGCTCGCCCGACCTGATGATGGTCGTGCATCTGTATTCTCCCGACAAGTCGCGCGACACGCTGTTCATTTCCAATTACGCGACGCTGGAAATCACCGATGCCGTCACCCGCGTCGACGGTGTCGGCTCGCTCATCGTGTTCGGCGCGCGCGACTACGCGATGCGCATCTGGCTCGACCCCGACCGCCTGCAGTCGGTCGGATTGACCGCCGCCGACGTGGTTCTGGCGCTACAAGGCCAGAATGTGCAGGTGGCCTCCGGCGTACTCAACCAGCCGCCGATGGCCAAGCCGGGCGCGTTCCAGATTTCGGTGCAGACGCAAGGCCGCCTCGCGGATCCGGACGAGTTCGGCAAGATCGTGGTCAAGCAGACCGCCAATGCGATCGTGCGGATCAAGGACATCGCCACGGTCGAACTGGCGGCGCAGGACTACTCGACCAATTCCTATCTCGACCACGATCCGGCGATCGCCATCGGCATTTTCCAGCGTCCGGGATCGAACGCGCTGTCCACCGCGCGGGCAATCGAGAACACCATGGAAGATCTTTCCAAGAGGTTCCCGCCGGGCCTGAAATACACTATCGTCTACAACCCGACGCAGTTCATTCAGCAATCGGTCGATGCCGTCGAATCGACGATCGGCGAAGCGATTATTCTGGTGGTGCTGGTCGTCATTCTGTTCCTGCAGACATGGCGCGCCGCGATCATCCCGATCGTCGCCATTCCGGTATCGCTGATCGGCACATTCTTCGTGATGTCGTTGTTCGGCTTCACGCTCAACAATCTGTCGCTGTTCGGCTTGGTGCTCGCCATCGGCATCGTCGTCGACGACGCGATCGTCGTGGTCGAAAATGTCGAACGCAACATCGAAGCGGGTTTGAGTCCGCACGATGCGGCGGTGAAAAGCATGGACGAAGTGGGCGCGGCGCTGATCGCGATCGCGCTAGTTTTGTCATCGGTGTTCATCCCGTCGGCCTTCATTACCGGGATTTCAGGCCAGTTTTACCGGCAATTCGCGCTCACCATCGCCGGCGCGACGGTGATATCGCTGATCGTTTCGCTGACGCTGTCGCCTGCGCTCTGCGCACTGCTGCTCAAGCCGCATGGCAGGCCTGAGGACGATACCTGGTGGAGCAGGCCGATCCATGGCTTCTTCCGCGGGTTCAATCGCTATTTCGGCGTCTTGACGCGCGGCTATGGCTGGCTTTCTGCGCGCACCGTCCGCTTCGCTGTGCTGATGCTCGTCATTTATGGCGGTGTCATCGCTTTCGGTCTCAATGAATTCCGTAAGACGCCGATCGGCTTCATCCCCCAGCTCGACCGCGGCTACCTGATCATCATCACGCAACTGCCGCCGGCCGCCTCGCTTGCCCGCACCGACGAGGTCAACCGGCGCGCGGTGGAGATCGCGCTGCAAGTGCCGGGCATCGCGCATGCGGTGAACATCGTCGGCTTTTCAGGCGCCACCTTCACCAACGCGCCGAATTCGGGGGCGATTTTCGTCACGCTAAATCCGTTCGAGGAGCGGGCCAAAGACCCGCGGCAAACGGCCGCCGCCATCCAGGGCCAATTGTTCATGCGGTTGCAGGCGATCAAAGACGGCTTGATCTTTGTCGCCGCGCCGCCGCCGGTTTCAGGGATAGGCAATGCGGGCGGATTCCGCATGATGGTCGAGGATCGCGCCGGCCGCGGGCCGCAGGCCTTGCAGAGCGCTGTCTATGCGATGATGGGACGCGCGGCGCAGACGCCGGGGCTGGTGCAGGTCTTCTCGCTGTTCGAGAACACCACGCCGCAGCTTTATCTCGACATCGATCGCGTCAAGGCGCAGCTGCTCGGCATCAATATTCCGGACGTGTTCGCCGCGCTGCAGATCTATCTCGGCTCGGCCTACGTGAACGACTTCAACCTGTTCGGCCGCACCTACCGCGTGGTGGCGCAGGCCGACAGCGACTACCGTAAGAGCACCGATGACGTCTTGAGAATTCGTGTGCGTAATAAAACCGGCGATACCGTTCCGCTCGGCGCTTTCACGACGGTACGGACCGTCACGGGGCCGTACCGCGTGCCGCGCTACAATCTCTATCCGGCGGCCGAGCTCGACGGCACGGCGGCGCCCGGCTACAGCCAAGGCCAGGCGATCAAAATAATGGAGCAACTCGCGGCTCAAACGCTGCCCGACGGCTTCTCTTATGAATGGACCACGCTCGCCTTCCAGCAATTGCGCGCCGGCAGCACCGCGATCTTTGCCTTCGTGCTGGCGGTGGTGTTCGTATTCCTGGTGCTGGCCGCCCAATTCGAGAGCCTGACGCTGCCTTTGGCCGTGATCATGATCGTGCCGATGTGCCTGATCGCCTCCATCGTCGGCGTGGTCATTCGCGGGCAAGACAACAATATTCTGACCCAGGTCGGCTTCATCGTGCTGATTGGTCTCGCCGCCAAGAACGCCATTCTGATCGTGGAATTCGCCAAACAGCTGGAGGACGCCGGGCGCGACCGTTTTGCCGCGGCAGTCGAGGCGGCGCATCTGCGGCTGCGGCCGATCCTGATGACCTCGATGGCGTTCGTCCTCGGCGTGACGCCGCTGGTCTGGGCGGTCGGCGCCGGCGCTGAACTGCGTCAGACACTCGGAACGGCGGTGTTTTCCGGCATGATCGGCGTCACCGTCTTCGGGCTGATCTTCACGCCGGTGTTCTACGTTGTTTCGCGCTGGTTAGCGCTGCGCTTCGCCCGGCGGCAACCGCAATCGCAACCGGCCAAACCATGACAATGAAATTCGGATTTGGGCAGCCGCTCACGCGTAAGGAAGACGATGCGCTACTGCGCGGCGCCGGCCGCTACGTTGCCGATGTCGCGCCCGCCGCCACGCTGCACGCAATGGTGCTGCGCTCGCCGCACGCGCACGCCCGCTTCAGCATCGAAAATCTCGACCGTGTGCGGGCGATGCCGGGCGTGCGCTTGGTGCTCACGGGCGCCGAGGTGGTCGAACTCGGGCCGCTGCCGACGCCGGGCGTGCTGCCGGGCGTGGACATCAAGATTCCGGTCTATCCGATCCTCGCCAAGGATATCGTGCGCCATGTCGGCGATGCCGTCGCCTTTGTCGTTGCCGAAAGTCTGGCAACGGCCAAGGACGCCGCCGAAGCGATTGCGGTCGACTGGCAGCCGCTGCCGCATGTCATCGGCGCCATCGCCGCGCTCGCGCCAGGTGCGCCGCGTGTATGGTCGGATCGGCCGAACAATCTCGCCTTCGAGACCGATCTGGGCGATGCAGGCGCCACCCAGGCAGCGTTCGCGCGGGCGGCGCGCACGGTCGAGCTGACCATCGTCAACCAGCGGCTGGTGACCAACTACATGGACACCCGCGGCGTGATCGCCGAGTACGATGGCGAGCGCTATACGCTTACGCTCGGCAGCCAAGGTAGCCACATCATCCGCGACATCATCTGCAACGATGTGCTGCGCATCCCGCCCGAACGCATGCGCGTGGTGACCCCCGACGTCGGCGGCGGTTTCGGCACCAAGCTATTTCCCTACCGCGAATACGCACTCGCGGCTGTTGCCGCCGAGCGGCTGCGCCGGCCGGTGAAATGGATTTGCGATCGTTCCGAACACTTCCTCGGCGACAGCCACGGGCGCGACAACATTTCCACAGCGCGGCTTGCGCTCGATGACAAGGGGCGATTTCTCGGGCTCGAGCTCGATATCGTCGCCGATATGGGCGCCTACCTGTCGTGCTACGCGCCGTACATTCCCTGGCTCGGCGCCGGCATGGCGACCGGGGCCTACGATATTCCTGCGGCCCATGTGCGCTTGCGCGCGGCCTATACCAACACCGTGCCGGTCGACGCCTATCGCGGCGCGGGCCGGCCGGAAGCCTCTTATGTGATCGAACGGCTGGTCGATACGGCGGCGCGAGAACTCGACATCGCGCCCGACACGCTGCGCCGGCGCAATCTGATCAAGCCGAAGGCGATGCCGTACACGACTCCGACCGGCAAGATTTATGACTCCGGCGATTTTGCCGGCACGCTGGCGCGGGCACAAGAGGTTGTCGATTGGAACGGCTTCAACAAACGCGCCGCGGCGTCGAAGCGTGCCGGCAAGCTGCGCGGCATCGGCATCGCGACCTACGTCGAGGCTTGCGGCAATAACGGACCCGAAACCGCAAACATACAGCTTGAGCGAGACGGCGGGGTTACGGTGCTGATCGGTTCGCAATCGACCGGGCAGGGGCACGCCACGTCCTATGCGCAGTTGGTTGCTGAGCGGCTCGATCTGCCGCCGGAGCGTGTGCGCGTCGTACAAGGCGACACCGACGCGATTGCGACGGGTGCAGGGACCGGCGGTTCGAGTTCGATCCCGGTTGGCGGCGTCTCGGTCGACCGCGCGTCGAATACGCTGGCCGAGCAGCTCAAGCAACTTGCCGCCGACGCGCTCGAGGCCGCGCCGACCGACATGGAAATCGCCGGCGGCATCGTGCGGGTCGCCGGCACCGACCGGCTCATTTCTTTTGCGGACCTTGCCGCGCGACCAGAGGCGAAGCCCGAACAGTTGCGCGCGTCGAGCGCGTTCGGCGTCGAGCAACCGACATTTCCGAACGGCACGCATATCGCGGAAGTCGAGGTCGATCCCGACACCGGCGCGACGGCGATTGCGCGCTATGTCGTGGTCGACGATTTCGGCGCCACGCTCAATCCGCTGCTGCTGGCGGGCCAGGTGCATGGCGGCGCGGTGCAGGGCATCGGCCAGGCGATGATGGAAGACACCGTCTACGATGTGGCATCGGGACAATTGCTGAGCGCGAGCTTCATGGATTACGCCATGCCGCGCGCGGCGGACGCGCCGGACTTCGAGTTCGAGACGCGCAACGTGCGGTGCAAAAACAATCCGCTTGGCGTCAAAGGCGCGGGCGAGGCCGGCGCCATCGGTTCCTGTCCGGCGCTGATCAACGCCATCCTCGATGCCCTCTGGCGCGCCTATCGGATCGGGCACATCGATATGCCCGCGACGCCGCAAAAGGTCTGGGCGGCAATCGCTTCGGCCAGGAAAGTCAAATCCACATAATGGCTTAGCGGATCACAAATTTGTGATCATGGCAGCCGATGCAGCGATCTCACGCGGTAAAATGAATACCAGCCGTGGAAGGAATAATCCTGCCGCACCAGGGTTTTCCGGGGGCAATCATTGATTCGAAAAAAGTAGGTCACGATGTTCGCTCGTGCAATTCTTGCCGCTCTGACGGTTGTTTTCAGCGTCGGCGCCGTCATGGCCGAGCAGGAGGCCGTGAAAACTCGCGAAGATCTGATGAAGCAGAATAACGATCACGCAAAAGCGGTCGTACAAATGATGCGGGGGCGGGCTCCCTTCGATGCCGCCGCGGTCGACGCCGCGTTTAAGCAATGGGCCGACACCGCGCGGAAACTGCCCGGTCTGTTTCCGGACAATTCCAAGACCGGAGGCGACAACCGTGCGTCACCAAAGATTTGGGCGAACAAAAGCGATTTCGATGCCAAGGCCGCGGCGTTCGCCAAAGCCGTGGCGGAAAACCACGACAACGCGAAATCGTCGCTCGACGGTCTTAAAGCGGCGATCCCGGTGGTTGGAAAGACGTGCGACGATTGCCACAAGGAATACCGGCTGTCGAAACAATAGGCCTCGGCCACGTCAATGCGTGACGCCGCTGCGATCCCGTCGCGGCAGCATTTTGTTTGCCGTATGACAGGCGGCCTACGAGTCCGGGGGGCCTGATGATACGGAGGCTGATGTTGCTGGCGGCCATTGCTGCCGTGGCGGGGCTTGCCGCATTCTGGTTCTTGACGATCCCCGCCGTCGTGCCGGCGAGTGTGCTGCCGTCTCATGTGCCGGATCTCGCCAACGGCAAGGAGATGTTCTACGCCGGCGGCTGCGCGTCCTGCCACGCCGTACCGAAGCAGCCGGACATGACCAGGCTCGGCGGCGGACTGGCGCTGGCCTCGCCGTTCGGCACTTTTTATGTTCCCAATATTTCCTCCGACCCCAAGGACGGCATCGGCGCCTGGGACGAGGCGCAATTCGTCACCGCCATGACCAAAGGAACGTCGCCCGATGGCGAGCATCTTTATCCGGCATTTCCCTACACGTCGTATCAGCACATGCGCTTCGACGACCTGCGCGATCTGTTTGCTTATCTGAAGACGCTGCCGCCGGTTCAGGACCGGGTGCGCGACCACGATCTGCGGTTTCCGTTCAATATCCGGCGCACGCTCGGGCTTTGGAAGCTGCTGTATCTCGACGGCAAACCGTTTACGCCCGACCCGCCGAAATCGGCGCAATGGAACCGCGGCGCTTACCTCGTCAACGGCCCCGGTCATTGCGTGGAGTGCCACTCGCCGCGCGATGCGCTTGGCGGTGTGATCGCGGGCTTGCGCTTCACGGGCGGCCCAAGCCCCGACGGTCAGGGCGGCGTGCCCAACATTACCCAATACAAGCTCAAGGCCTGGTCGGAACAGGACATTGCTGACACGCTCGAGGACGGCATGACGCCCGATTCCGACCGGGTCGGCGGTAATATGGCCGAGGTAGTGCGCAACACGTCGCAACTAACCGCGGCGGATCGTTTGGCAATAGCCGCCTATATCAAGTCGCTGCCGGCGGTCGAAGGGCAAAAGCCATCGCTGAAAAAGAAGGAATGACTTGCGGTTGCCATTGGCTGCTATAAGCCGGGCTCGATGAATCTATTCAAGGCCATCGGCTTCAAGCTGATCTCCGCGCTTTTGTTCGCCGCCCTGTCGGCATTTGTGCGCCAGTTGGGCGACGTGGTCCCGGTCGGCCAGCTCGTGTTCTTCCGCAGCGCCTGCGCGATCCCGCCCGTGCTGTTGATCTATGCCTTGCGCGGCGAACTGGCGAGTGCGGTCTACACCCGGCGTCCGCTTGGCCAGCTCGGCCGCGGCGCACTGAGCGTTTGCGGCATGTACAGCAATTTCTCAGCGCTGGTGCGGCTTCCGTTGGCTGACGCTACCGCGATTTCGTTTGCCTCGCCGCTGATCACGGTGGCATTGGCCGCGGTCATTCTGAAGGAACACGTGCGGTTCTATCGCTGGTCGGCGGTGGTGGTTGGTTTTGGCGGCGTGATCGTGATGCTGATGCCGCACTTCGACGTCAAACACTATGCCGCCGCCGGTGTCGCCAGCGCAGCGACAATCGGCTCGATCCTGGCGCTGTTTTCTGCCTTCTGCAACGCCGGCACGGTCATCCAGACCCGGCGGCTCACGCAAAGCGAGACCACCTCGTCGATCGTATTTTATTTTTCGCTGGTCACCGCACTGGCTGGGGCGGTAACGCTGCCGTTTGCTTGGCACGCGCCGACTGGCTCCGAACTCCTCATGCTGATTTCGATGGGCGTCTTCGGCGGTGTCGCGCATATTTTTCTGACCGAAAGCTATCGCCATGCGACCGCTTCGGTGATTGCGCCGTTCGACTACTCCTCGATGCTATGGGCGCTGTTGCTCGGCTATTGGGTGTTCGGCGAGTTGCCAAGCGCGCTGGTCTATGCCGGTGCGACCATCGTGGCCGGCGCCGGCCTGTTCGTGATCTGGCGCGAACGCGTGCTCGGCTTGCAACGCGCGCGGGAAGCCGAAGGACCGCGGCGGCCGGAGATATGAACGATCGCGGCCAGTTACGCCGCCACGCGGCAAACCGCGGCAACGGCCCATGCGACGGGTGCGAGTTCCAACAGCAAATAGAAGATTTTCATGTCCCGACACCTCCCGGCGCACCAACTTGGCGCTCGTCAAGAGGTTCGGCCAGACGCGGGCATTCAGATGAAATGGTTAGCAGTTGTTGGATGGGATCACAGAAACGATACCGCTTCGGTCCTGCTACGCCATGAACGCCTTGAACGTGATAATGGTGTAGGTGTCCTTGATCCCCGGCAGGGTCTGCACCTTCTCATTGACGAAGTGGCCGATGTCGGTACCCGCGTCCACATAAAATTTGACCAGCAGATCGTAGTCGCCGGCGGTCGAATATATCTCGGAGGCGATTTCGGCTTCGGCCAGTTCGTTGGCCACCTGGTAGGCCTTGCCGAGTTCGCATTTGATCTGGACAAAGAAGGGGGTCATCGCGCGCCTCCGTGCCCCTGAGAGGGACGCCGCAATCCAGCAAAAACACGGACCATATGCAAGGCGCTCAAGCATCGCCGGCTTGCCTTGCCTCGCCGCGCAGACTAGGTAGTGATCAGCAATCTCGTGGGGTGTCCGGCATCGCCGGACTGAGAGGCCGATCCGCGGCCAACCCAACGAACCTGATCCGGGTCATGCCGGCGGAGGGAGATGAGATGCGCAATTCCAGGCTGGCAACGCGCGATGACACCGTGGCCCAATTCGCGGCAGCCCTGATTGAGCGCCTGCGCCTGCGTTCGCCGCACGTGCATTGTATTACCAACGCGGTGGCGCAGAATTTTACCGCCAACGTGCTGCTCGCGGTGGGCTGCGTGCCCTCGATGACGCTGTCGGCCGAGGAGATCGGCGGCTTCGTGTCTCGCGCCGACGCGCTATTGGTCAATCTGGGCACCTTCGACCGAGAGCGGCGCGAGGCTAGCGAAATTGCGGTTGAAACCGCGGCGAAAGCAAACGTGTCGTGGGTGCTGGACCCCGTATTCATCGATCGCAGCGCCGCGCGCGCGGATTTTGCGGGCGCCTTGATCGGCTGCGCGCCCAAGGCGGTACGCCTCAACGCCGCGGAATTTACCGCCTTGTCCGGCAACGAACCGACGGGCGAGGCGCTGGCGGGCTACGCGCGCTCAACAAAATGCGTTGTCGCGTCGTCGGGCGCGACCGATTTGGTCGGCGACGGTGAGCGGCTTGCGGTCATCGCCAATGGCCACCCGTTGATGGTCAAGGTGACCGCCATGGGCTGCGCTGTCTCGGCCCTGGTCGCGGCGAGTCTTGGCGTCGAACAGGATGCTTGGCTCGCCACGGTGGCCGCGCTAACGATCGCCGGCGTCGCCGGCGAGTTGGCGGCCGAAAATGCTGCGGGACCCGGCAGCTTCGCCGTTGCATTTCTCGATGCGCTGTTCAATCTCGATGGGTCGGCGCTCGTCGCAAATGCCCGCATAAATTTTGCCAAGGTGAACTGATGGACATCGATCTCCGTCTTTATGCGCTTGTCGATCCCGCCGTCGCCGGTGGCCGTACCCTGGCCGATCTCGCCGGTTTGATCGCCAACAGCGCCACGCTGGTGCAGTTGCGCGACAAGCACCGGTCCACCCGCGTCATGGTGGAGGAAGCGCGCAGCCTTCGCGCCGTGCTGGAGCCGGCCGGCGTGCCGTTGCTGATCAACGACCGTGTCGACGTCGCGCTCGCCGCCGAGGCCGACGGCGTCCATATCGGCCAGGACGACATGACGGCCGAAGACGCGCGGCTGCTGCTCGGCCGCACCGCCATCATCGGGTTGAGCCTCAGCACGGTGCAGCAGGCGCAGGCCGCGCCGCTCGATCTGATCGATTACGTCGGCATCGGCGCGGTCTATCCGACCGGCTCGAAGGAGGATGTGTCGACGCCAATTGGCGTCGCGGGCTTGCGCGAGATTGTGCAAGTCGTGCGCGCGCGTAAGCCGGGATTTCCGGTTTGCGCCATCTCCGGCATCACGGCCGGCAATGCCGCCGAGACGATTGTGGCGGGGGGCGATGGCGTGGCGGTGATCTCGGCGCTATCGCTCGCGGGCGATCCGGCGCAGGCTGCGCGGGACTTGCGCGCGGTGGTCGACGCGGCGCTGAAGCGGCGAGGGCCCGCATGACCGCGGTCGCGCTCACCATCGCCGGCTCGGACTCAAGCGGCGGCGCCGGCATTCAGGCCGACCTGAAGACCTTCGCCGCGCTCGGCGTTTACGGCGCCAGCGTCATCACCGCGCTGACGGCGCAGAACACGCAAGGCGTGAGCGCGATCTACGACGTGCCGCCCGGTTTCATCGGCGCGCAGATCGACGCCGTCTTTGCCGATCTCGCGATCGGTGCGGTGAAGATCGGCATGCTGTTTCGCCCAGCGACCGTACGCGCGGCGGCGGAAGGGCTCGTACGCCACCATGTGCGCAACGTCGTGCTCGACCCGGTGACGATCGCCAGTTCCGGCGACAGCCTGCTCGCCGGCAATCTGGTCGAAGCGCTGCGCCGCCGGCTCATCCCGCACTCGCTGCTGGTGACGCCCAATCTGGAAGAGGCGGCCGCGCTCACCGGCGCCACGCCGGCGCGTACCGAGCGCGAAATGGAAATTCAGGCGCGCGAAATCCTGTCGCTCGGCGCGCGCCATGTACTGATCAAAGGTGGCCACGGCGATGGTGACGAGTGCGTCGATCTGTTGATCGGCGAGGGCGAGGTCGTGCGTCTCTCAGCAAAGCGCATCGCCACGAAGAACACACACGGCACCGGCTGCACCTTGTCGTCGGCGATCGCGGCGGGGCTCGCCAAGGGCCGCGACGTGGTGACCGCGTGCCAGGAGGCGAAAGCTTACGTCACAGCGGCGATCGCCCACGCCGACGAACTCGATATCGGCCACGGCCCCGGGCCGCTGCATCACTTCTACAAGCAGGGCGCATGATCCCGAAAAGTGGCAACCGGTTTTCGGAAAAGATCATGCGCAAAAGCAAAAGGAGCGAACGATGACCACGCGCCGTCAATTCACCCGCCTTGCCGGCGTGAGCGCCGCCGCCGGCCTCATCGCCGCGCCGTCCATCGCCCGCGCGCAGACGATGAAATGGCGCATGGTCACCTCCTGGCCGAAACGCCTGCCCGGCCCCGGCATGTCGGCCGAGCGCGTCGCCTCCCGCATCCGCACACTCAGCGGCGGCCGCATCGACATCGCGGTCTATGCCGCCGGCGAAGTGGTGCCGGCCTTCGAGGTGCTCGGCGCGGTCGGCTCGGGCGTCGCCGACATCGGCCACACCGCCGCCTTCTACTGGCAGGGCAAGATGCCGGCCGCGGCCTTTTTTACCACCGTGCCGTTCGGCTTGACGCCCGCCGAGCACGTCGCCTGGATCGAGGCCGGCGGCGGCCAGGCGCTGTGGGACGAGCTTTACGCTCCCTTTGGCGTCAAGCCGTTCATGGCCGGCAACACTGGCGTCTGCATGGGCGGCTGGTTCCGCCACGAACTCAAGAGCGTCGCCGACCTGCGCGGACTTGAAGCTGCGCTCGCTCGGCCTCGGCGGCGAAGTCTACCGGCGGCTCGGCGCCACGCCGCAGACCACGCCGCCGGCGGAAATCCTCACCTCGCTGCAATCGGGCGTGCTCGACGGCGCCGAATTCGTCGGCCCCGGCACCGACATCGCGCTCGGCCTCTATCGCGTCGCGCCGTTCTACTATTATCCCGGCTTCAACAAGCCGAACGGCACCGGCGAGTGCATCGTCGCGCTCAAAGTGTGGAACGCGCTCTCCAACGAGCTCAAGGCGATCGTCGCGCATGCCTGCGCCGCGGAGGCGGGCTACGCGCTGGCCGAGATGGAGCGGCTCAACGCGCAGGCGCTGGCGGCGCTGATCAAGGACCACGGCGTCAAGCTGACGGCGTTCCCCGACGACGTGGTCGCGGCGGCGCGGGAGCAGGCGCGCCTCGTCATGGGCGAAATGTTTGCGGTCCATAGCGACATGCGCGGCAAGATCTCCGGCTCCTACGACGAATTCCGCGAACGCACCGCGCCGTGGTCGCGGGTGTCGATTGAGGCGGTGCTGCGGGCGAGGGGGGTGTAATCCGCTTCCATCCTCCTCGGAGGATGGACGAGATAAATCTCCGCTCAGCCGCGCGCCTTGCCGCTGGCGACGCGCTGTCGCGTCGCGCCCGCTTCATACCAGCCGCGGGTGCTATTCACGATCTTCACCACTGACAGCATAACCGGAACCTCTATCAGTACGCCGACCACGGTCGCAAGCGCTGCACCGGAATTGAAGCCGAAAAGGCTGATCGCGGCCGCGACGGCCAATTCGAAGAAGTTGCTGGCACCGATCAGCGCGGATGGCGCGGCAACGCAATGCGCCTCCCCGGCTGCGCGATTCAGGACGTAGGCCAGTCCTGCATTGAAATAGACCTGAATCAGGATCGGCACGGCAAGGATTGCGATGATCAGTGGCTGAGCGAGAATCTGCTCGCCTTGGAAGCCGAACAAAAGAACCAGCGTCGCCAGTAAAGCTACCAATGATACCGGTTGCAGGGTGGCCAAAAGCCTTGTCAGCGCTTGGCTCCCGCCGCTCGCTATCACGCTGCGTCGAACGATCTGCGCGATGACGACCGGCACCACGATGTATAGGATGACCGACAGCAGCAAGGTCTCCCATGGTACAGTGATCGCCGACAGACCAAGCAGAAGTCCAACGATCGGCGCGAAGGCAAACACCATGATCACGTCGTTGAGCGCTACCTGGCTCAGCGTGAAATGCGGCTCTCCATCGGAGAGGTTGCTCCAGACGAAGACCATCGCCGTGCAGGGCGCAGCCGCCAGCAGGATGAGGCCGGCGATGTAGCTGTTGATCTGGTCCGCCGGGAGATAGGGCCTGAACAGCCAGCCGATGAAAAGCCAGCCTAGAAACGCCATCGAGAACGGTTTCACGGCCCAGTTGATGAAGAGCGTGACGCCGATGCCCCGCCAGTGCTCCTTGACCTGCGCGAGGGCGGCAAAATCGATCTTCACCAGCATGGGAATGATCATCAGCCAGATCAGAACTGCCACCGGCATGTTTACCTTGGCGATTTCGGCCGAACCGATGACGTGAAATACCGTAGGGAAGAAGTGCCCAAGCGCTATTCCAACCATGATGCAAAGAGCGACCCAAATGGTGAGGTAACGTTCGAAAGTCGACATGATTAGACTCGCTTGTTCGGAATGACTCTGCTTTTGGGAGCGCCGCGAAAGTGAAGCCAACGCCTCGCTCATTCCGCTGCCGTCGCCGGAGAGCCGGCGTCCTTGGTCTTGCCGATGGCATCGAGTTGCTTTTGCAGGCTCAGGCGATCGAGTTTTTTCAGCGGCAAGCTCACGAAGATATTGATGCGGTTGGTGAGCATCCGCATGGTGTCGGCGAAGGCAAAGCCGATTTCGGCGTCGGTCCCGGTCGCCGCCGCCGGATCGGGCACGCCCCAATGCGCCGTCATCGGCTGACCCGGCCAGTACGGGCAGGCCTCGCCCGCGGCGTTGTCGCAAACGGTGAACACGAAATCGAGCTTTGGTGAATTTGGCTGCGAGAACTCAAGCCAACTTTTCGAGCGCGCGCCGCTCACGTCGAAATGCAACTTGCGCAACAGTTCGAGCGTCTTTGGATGCACCTTGCCCTTCGGCTGGCTGCCGGCGGAAAAAGCACGGAAGTTTCCTTGCCCCGCTCGGTTCAGGATCGCTTCGGCCATGATTGAACGGGCCGAGTTTCCGGTGCAGAGGAACAGGACATTGTAGACTTTCTTTTCGGTTGTTTCGTTCATGGTCGGGTCCTCCGCTTTTTGCCTTTCCCGGCCGGAGGGCAGCAACCCGCCTCGGTGATCGCATCCTGCAGATCGCACAGTTCCGGGTGACCGTGGCAGCAGTCGGTGACAAGAAAGCCAATCAGGATGCGGATGCCGTCTACGTCGGCCCGGTAGATGATGGAGCGGCCGTCGCGCGCGCCGCGTATTAGGCCCGACCGGGCAAGGATGCTCAGATGCGACGACAGCGTGTTGTGCGGACAGCCGATCTTGTCAGCGATGGCGCCTGCCGATAGGCCGTTCGGTTCCGAACCCATCAGCAGCCGAAAAATCCCCAGCCGTGTCTGTTGGCCGAGCGCCGCCAATGCGGCGAGCGCATGCGGGGCCGACATGGCCTTCCCCCTCCGCGCCGGACCGATATGGCCAACCACGGCCAGACTGCCTTTGTTCATACAGTTCGCTCCGTCGCGTCGCTCGACCGGTGGACCCAATATAGCCGGATGACAAACACCGCAAGCCGCATTATCGTTCGTGTCGAGAATTCTCGACGGATCGTCACATATCCGTATTACGCTCATGTGACAATCGGACCCTGCCATCGCGGCGTCAGGTCCGCCGCAACAGAGGATCCGAAAGCAATCCGGACGGGCGGACCACAACAGGGAGGACATCCATGAAGCGATGCGACGCTATGGTCGATGCTCGGCCGCCGCGAAGTTTTTGACCGGGGCCGGCTTGGCGGCCGCCGGCGCGGCCGCGGCGGCGGTCGTGACCGCCGCAAGCCAAGGCGGCGCCGGCGCGCCGCGCGCGTCGACTATCCATCCAACCGGCTCGCCAATGTCCGCGATCTCAAAGTCGAACGAGCCGCTGCAGGTCGACTATCCGGACGCCGACGCGCCGGGCGTGCTGCTCAAGCTCGGCAAGCGCGTGCCGACCGGCGTCGGCCCCGACGGCGACATCGTCGGCTTCACCACGATCTGCCCGCACAAGGGCTTTCCGCTCGCCTACAACAAGGCCGATCGCACCCTGAATTGCCCCGGTCACTACTCCCGCTTCGATGCGAGGCCGGCGGCCAGCAGATCTGGGGCCACGCCACGCAAAACCTCCCGCAGTACGTGCTGCGCGTCGACGACAACGGCGACATCTACGCCGAAGGCGTCGACGAGCTTCTGTACGGCCGGCTGTCCAACGTTCTGTGAGGGAGGAAACGATGGCTTACAAGCGTCAAATCGACCGGCTTCCGATCATCCCGAAGGACGCCAAGGAATTCAACGTCGTCTGCCACTACTGCATCGTCGGCTGCGGCTACAAGGCCTACACCTGGCCGACCAACAAGCAGGGCGGCACGGCGCCCGACCAGAACAAGTTCGGCGTCGATCTTTCCAAGCAGCAGGCGGCCGAGACCGCGGCTTGGTATGCGCCGTCGATGTACAACATCGTCAAGCAGAACGGCGAGGACGTGCATATCGTCATCAAGCCGGACAAGGATTGCGTGGTGAATTCCGGGCTCGGTTCGGTGCGCGGCGCCCGCATGGCCGAAATGAGCTATTCGCGCCAGCGCAACACGCAACTGCAGCGCCTCACCGATCCGATGGTTTGGCGCTACGGGCAGATGCAGCCGACGAGCTGGGACGACGCGCTCGATCTCGTCGCGCGCGTCACCGTCGGCGTGATCAACGAGCAGGGCGAAGACGGTCTGTTCGTCTCCGCCTTCGATCACGGCGGCGCCGGCGGCGGCTACGAGAACACCTGGGGCACCGGCAAGCTTTATTTCGGCGCCATGAAGGTGAAGAACATCCGCATCCACAATCGCCCGGCCTACAATTCGGAAGTGCATGCCACGCGCGACATGGGCGTGGGCGAACTGAACAATTGCTACGAGGATGCCGAGCTTGCCGACACCATCGTCGCGGTCGGCACCAACGCGCTGGAGACCCAGACCAATTATTTCCTCAATCACTGGGTTCCGAATCTGCGCGGCACTTCGGTGGACAAGAAGAAGGCCGAATTCGGCTCGGAGCCGGTCGAGCCGGGCCGCATCGTCATCGTCGATCCGCGCCGCACCGTGACGGTCAATGCCTGCGAGGTCGAAGCCGGCAAGGACCGCGTGATGCATCTTGCGATCAATTCCGGCACCGACCTTGCGCTGTTCAACGCCTGGCTGACCTACATCGCCGACAAGGGCTGGACCGACAAGGCTTTCATCGCCGCCTCGACCAAGGACTTCGACAAGGCGGTCGCGGCCAACAAGACCAGCCTCGAGGACGCGGCGCGCGATCACCGGGCTTGACGGTCGATCAAATCCGCAAGTCGGCCGAATGGATCGCGCAGCCGAAGCAGGGCGGCGCGCGCCGCCGCACCATGTTCGCCTACGAGAAGGGCCTGATCTGGGGCAACGACAACTACCGCACCAACGGCGCGCTGGTGAACGTCGCGCTCGCGACCGGCAATATCGGCCGGCCCGGCGGCGGCTGCGTGCGTATGGGCGGCCACCAGGAAGGCTATTCGCGGCCCGGACTACCCGGGCCGCGGCCGGCGCCCTACATCGACAAGCTGCTGATCGCAGGCAAAGGCGGCGTCCACCACATCTGGGGCTGCGATCACTACAAGACGACGCTCAACGCCTTCAAGTTCAAGCAGGCCTACAAGAAGCGCACCGACATGGTGAAGGACGCCATGCTCGCGGTGCCCTATGGCGATCGCGACGGCGATGGTCGAACGCCATCATGGCCGCGATCAAGAAGGGCGGCCTGTTTGCGGTCGACGTCGACATCGTGCCGACCAAGATCGGCGAGGCCTGCCACGTCTGGCTGCCGGCGGCGACGTCCGGCGAAGCTAATCTGACCTCGATGAACGGCGAGCGGCGCATGCGGCTCACCGAGCGCTACATGGACCCGCCGGGCCAGGCGATGCCCGACTGCCTGATCGCGGCGCGCATCGCCAACCACATGGAGCGCGTGCTGCGCGAGCAGGGCAAGGCGAAGTACGCCGACCAGTTCAAGGGCTTCGACTGGAAGACCGAGGAAGACGCCTTCATGGACGGCTATCACGGCCATGAGAAAGGCGGCCAGTTCGTCACCTATGAGCGGTTGCGCGCCATGGGCACCAACGGCTTCCAGGAGCCGGCGACCGACTTCAAGGACGGCAAGATCATCGGCACCAAGCGCCTGTTCGCCGACGGCAAGTTCAACACCAAGGACGGCAAGGCCACCTTCATGGCGACGCAAGTGGCGCGGCCTGGAGGCGCCCGGCAAGGAGGCGGAGAAGAAGAAGTGGCCGTTCCTGATCAACAACGGCCGCACCAACCATCGTCTGGCAGAGCGCCTATCTCGACCAGGACAACGAGTTCGTCATGGACCGCTGCCCGTATCCGTTCATCCAGATGAACCCGCAGGACATGGCGGAGCTCAAGCTCAAGCCAGGGCGATCTGGTCGAGGTCTACAACGACAACGGCTCGACCCAGGCGATGGTCTATCCGACGCCGACCGCGCAGCGAAAGCAGACCTTCATGCTGTTCGCCAACCCGAACGGCGTGCAGGGCAACGTGGTGTCACCGGGCGTCAACGAACTCATCATCCCGAACTACAAGCAGACCTGGGCGGCGATCCGCAAACTATCCGATGCGCCGGAAGGCGTGCGGCATCTGAGCTTCAAGTCGATGGAGTTCAACGTCGTCTAATATCCTCGATCCGCGGCGCGCTGGCCTGTGCCAGCGCTCGCCGCCCGCGGAGATCCTCACCGCGCTGCAATCGGGCATATTCGACGGTGCCGAATTGGTCGGCCACGGCACCGACATCGCGCTCTAGCAATAAAGAAGAGATCACCCCACCCCGGCTCGCAGCTCGCCAATGCTCGATGCTTCGCCGACCTTCCCCCTCCAGGGGAGGGTGAAGAAGACGCGAGCAGGGAGAGGTGAAGAGAACAGACCGCGCCGGTTTGCGCGATCGCGTCTTAGCGCCGCTCGACCTGCGGCGTCGTCTTCTCGAGATTACGGCGCGCGATGGCATCGGCTCTGGCGTTGCGGCGGCGGCGGCCGGCGACGACCACGCCGTAGATCAGCAACGCGAGCAGAATGAGCGTGCCGACGCCGAACAGTGCCTCCTGTATACCCATGGCGAACCTCTTTGACGGGCAACGGCTTGCCGCCGAGATCGGTTCCCGCGCGGAACGCAAGCGGTGCGTCGCGGGTTATCTCCAGGGCGTAGAGGAGGAACCCATGCGACATGTCGGTATTCTTCTGGCCGTGGCGCTCGTCGTCGGCGCTTCCGGCTTGAGCTACGCGCAGCAGACCATCAAGGGCAAAGTCGCGGCGATCGACAAGGCCGCGGGCAAGATCTCGATCCAGATTGCCGGCACCGCGGGGACCGCGGGCAGCGGCACGACCAACGCGGACGCGACCGTCGCGCCGACGCCGTTCAAGGTCGGCAATCCGCAACTGCTCGGCGCCGTCGCGAAAGGCGACCGGGTCACGGTGACCACTGAAACCGTGAATGGCGTGGCGACCATCAAGAGCATCAAGAAAGAATAACGACTTCCCTACATCGTTGCGCCCTGGAAAGACGCAGGCGTCAGAAAATTCCCCGCTCGTCCCCGCGAAAGCGGGGACCCAGGGGCCGCTTGCTCTGTCGCAAAAAACTGGATTTCCGCTTGCGCGGGAATAAACGGTGGGGGCGGCGTTTTGCGCCGAGATTGGGCGCGCCCGC
>CAVZXY010000015.1:0-167858 GCA_963779345.1 uncultured Alphaproteobacteria bacterium
ACAAAGATGCCGAGGAACGACGCGGCGATCATCCCGCCGAACACCGGCGTGCCGACGTCGCGCCGCGCGAGCTGCGATGCCCCGGTGGCGACGACTAGCGGAAGCAGGCCGAGGATGAAGGCAAAAGACGTCATCATCACCGGACGGAAGCGTAGCCGCGCTCCTTCGGTCGCTGCCGCCAGCAGCGGCACGCCCTTCTCGCGCTGTTCCTTGGCGAATTCGACGATCAGGATGCCGTTCTTGGCGGCCAGCCCGATCAGCACCACCATGCCGATTTGCGCATAGAGATCGAGCGTCAGATGGGTGAGCACCATGGCAATGAAGGATCCGAGCACGCCGACGGAAACGGACAACAGCACCGGCACCGGAATCGTCCAGCTCTCGTAGAGGCCGACCAGGAACAGGTAGGCGAACAGCACGGCAAAGCCGAGGATCATCGCGGTCTTGCCTTCGGCCCGCTTCTCCTGGAAGGCGGTGTCGGTCCATTCGCCGATAAAGCCCGCCGGCAGCGTGCGCGCCGCAACCTCTTCCATGGCGGCAAGGCTCTGGCCGGATGAAACGCCGGGAGCCGGGTTGCCCTGAATGGTGATCGCGCGCTTGTTGTTGTAGCGGATCAAAGCCGGCGGCCCGACCACGAGCCGCACTTCGGCAAGACTGCGCATCGGAATCATCTTGCCGTCATTGCTGCGCACATTGATGCGGTAGATGTCATCAACGCGGGCGCGGTCGCCCGCCTCCGCCTGGACCTGCACCTTCCAGGTCCGCCCGAACAGATTCATGTCGTTGACGTAGTAGCCGCCAAGCGACGCCTGCAAAGCCTGGAATACGGCATTGAGGGGAACGCCGAGGATCTGCGCCTTGTCGCGATCGATATCGAGATAGATCGAGGGGCTGGTCGCCGAGAAAGTGCTGAAAACGCGCGACAGCCGCGGGTCCTGGTTGGCGGCGACGGTGAGACCGCGCAGAACCTGTGCAAACGTTGCCGGATCGCCGCCGCGGAGATCTTCCAGCACATAGGTGAAACCGCCGCCGGTCCCGAGACCGACGATCGGCGGCGGCGGCAGCGCCACCACCGCTGCCGCCTCGATCTGGCGAAGTTGCGGCGTCAACCGCGCAATCACCGCTCTCGCCGATTCCGACGCTGCCTTGCGCTCTTCGAATGGCTTCAGAGTCACCACCAGGAAGGCCGCGTTCGCCTGCGAGTAGTTATCGATGAAGTTCAGGCCGATCACCGAGGTCAGGTCGGCGATGGCCGGATCCTTCCGCAAAATCGTCTCGGCTTGCCGTACGGCTTCGCCGGACCGGCCGACCGACGCGCCTTCCGGAAGCTGAACCACCACGAAGAATGCGCCCTGATCGTCCTCGGGCAGGAAGCCCGTCGGCGTGATCCTGGACAGGCCGACGACGCCCGCCGCGGCCACGCCCACCAGGACAAGCCCGATGATCGAGAACCGGACGATGCGGGCAACCGCGGCACCGTAGCTATCGCGCACGTGATCGATGCCGCGCATGACATAGCCGATCGGCCCCCGGCGCGGCCCGTGACTCGGGCGCAACATGATGCCGCACAAAGCCGGCGACAGCGTCAACGCGTTGATTGCCGACAGGAACATGGACACGGAGACGGTCACGGCGAACTGCCGGAACAGCTCGCCGGAAATGCCAGGAATGAACGCAACCGGTACGAAGACCGAGAGCAGCACAAGCGTGATCGCAATGATCGGCGCCGTGATTTCAGCCATCGCCCGCTTGGAAGCGTCGGCCGGCGTCAACTCGGGGTGCTCCTCCATCACGCGCTCGACGTTCTCGACGACAACGATGGCGTCGTCCACGACAATGCCGATGGCCAGAACGACCGCGAGCAGGGAGACCGTGTTTGCCGAATAGCCGACCGCATTGAGGACGATGAAGGTGCCGATGAGGCTGACCGGCACTGCAATCAACGGGATAAGCGTCGCGCGGAAGCTGCCGAGAAACAGGAAAACGACGATCGCCACCAGGATAAAGGCCTCGATCAGCGTCTTCTGCACTTCGTGCATCGTGTCGGTCACGAAGACGGTGGGGTCGTAGGTGACTTTCCACGCCAGATCTTCCGGGAAGCGTTTCTGGGCCTCCGTTATCTGGGCACGCACGGCGTTGAGCGTCGCGATCGCGTTGGCGCCCGGCGACTGATAGACGGCAATGACCGCGGCGGGGCCGCCGTTGAAGCGCGTGTCGCGGTCGAGATTTGCCGCGCCCAGTTCGAGCCGCGCGACATCCTTCAGGCGCAGGATCGATCCGTCCGGGTTGGTGCGGATGACGATATTGGCGAACTCGTCGACCGAGTCCAGTCGTCCCTTGGTCTGGATGTTGAGCTGGAGCCGCTGGTCGTTCGAGATCGGCCGCGCCCCGATACGGCCCACCGCCGCCTGCACGTTCTGCGACTGAATGGCATTGATGATGTCGCCGGTGGTGAGATTCAAACCCGTCAACAGATCGGTATGCACCCAGGCGCGCATGGCATAGTCCTGCGGGCCCCACAGCGTGGCGTCGCCGACGCCGGGCGTGCTCCGGATCTGGTCGAGCAGATTGATGGTGACGTAGTTGGAGATGAACAGCGGATCGTGCGTGTGCTTCGGCGAATAGACGGCGATCACGCCGAGCAGCGCCGACGACTTCTTCTTCACGGTCACGCCCTGGCGCTGAACGTCCTGCGGAAGACTGGACAGGGCGACCTGGACGCGGTTGTTGACGTTGACGGTATTGATGTCCGGATTGGTTCCGAGCTCGAAGGAGGCGGTGAGCGTGTAGCTGCCGTCGTTGCCGCTGACGCTCTTCATGTAGATCATCTTGTCGACGCCGACGACCTGCGCTTCGAGCGGCTGCGCGACCGTGGCATCGACCACGGCGGCAGACGCGCCGGGATAGCTCGTCGTCACCGAGACTTGCGGGGGAACGATGTCGGGATATTGCGCAACCGGTATGGAATAGAATGCGAGCGCGCCGGCGATCGTGATGACGATCGCAATGACGCCGGCAAGACGCGGGCGATCGATGAAGACCGACGACAGCATGTATCAGCCTCCGCCGACGGGCGATCCCGACGGGAGTCGCCCGAACCGGCAGTCCCGGACGGACGGCCTGAAGGCGGTCGACGATGACCTGCTCGCCGCCCGACAGGCCCTCGTTGATCACGACGTCGGCGCCGCTTGCGCCGCCGGGCTTCACCCGCCGCGGCACGGCTTTTCCATTCTCGACCACGAACAGGTAAACACCCTCCTGGTCGGCGAGCAGCGCCGACTGCGGCACGACGATCTGCTCCTCCGGCGCACCGATCTGCAGCAGGACGACGACGAGTTGCCCGTCCACAAGCTGGCCTTTCGGGTTGGGGAATGTGGCGCGCACCAGAACCGTGTCCGTCGACCGATCGACGGTCACGTCGACAAAATTGATCTCGCCGGTTTCGCCGTAGATCGATCCATCGGCAAATCGCAAGACGGCATTTGATGGATTTTCGATCCACGTTGCCGTCCGCACGCGCTTTGAGCAGTTCGCGCTGGCTGACCGGGAAGGTGACATACATCGGATCCTGGCTGACGATGGTGGTAAGAATCCCGCTGTTGGCACCAACCACGTTGCCCTTCGTGACGCTGGTCTTGCCGATCTTGCCGGCGATCGGCGAAACGATATTGGTGTAGCCGAGATTGATGCGCGCCGTTTCCAGGCTGGCCTCGTCCTGCAATATCGCGCCTTTGGCCTGCTGGTCAGCCGCTAGCGCCTGATCGCGGGCCACCACCGTACCGGATTGCTTCTCGAGCAATTCCTGCGCGCGTTGAAGCTGGATTGCAGTCAGCGTCTGAGCGGCTTTGCTGCGCTCAAGGGCGCCCTGGGCCTGTCCGACGGCGGCCTTAAACAGGCCGTCTTCGATCCGATAAAGCGGCTGGCCGACGGCGACCGTGCTGCCTTCCTGAAACAGAACGTCCTCGAGATACCCGGTTACCCGCGCCCGGATGTCGACGCGCTGTATCGCGTCGATCCGCCCGCGGAAATCCGTCGTCTTCTCAACGGCTTTGCGGGATGCGACTATCGTTCCGACCGGAAGTGGCGCCGGGTCATTGCTTTGCGCCGAAGCCGAAAAAACGGAAAAGCAAAGAAAAAAGGCGGCATAAACGGAATTTCGCATGAGCTCCTCCCCCGTTCAGATCGGAAATCTGGAAAGCACAATCTAATGTCCTTCCATGAAAATGTCCCTCTAGGGACATGAAATTCTCGCAGCTGCGCGTCCGCTTGCGGAACTGCACAAACCGGCTCCAGCGCCTCGGTCGGGTCACCTCGCAGTGGGTGCAAAATGCCATACAGGCGCTTGGAACATCCATTGCCCCTCGGGGCAATTGTGTGCCTTCGTGCTGAAGGGGATCGAACAGCAATCCGCATCCGCCCGGCAAGTCGCAGGACCGGACTCGTGAATACCCATCCTAGAGCCGCCCGCCGCTTGCCCTGACCCACGACGCGGCGTTAGCCTCCGCAACATGGGCGCGATCGACACCGCGCTGCATCCGTCCGCCGCCGATATCGAGGCCGCCGCCCAGCGGCTCGCCGGTATCGCGGTGCGCACGCCGCTGATCAACGCGCCGGTGCTCGACGACCGGCTCGGCGCGCGGGTGTTTCTGAAGGCCGAGACGCTGCAGCGCACCGGTTCGTTCAAGTTCCGCGGCGCCTACAACAAAGTGTCGTCGATCCCCGAGGAGCGCCGCGCCGCGGGCGTGGTGGCCTATTCGTCCGGCAATCATGCGCAAGGCGTGGCGGCGGCCGCCCGCCTGCTCGGCATGCCCGCGACCATCGTCATGCCGTCCGACGCGCCGCGTTTGAAGCGCGAGCGCACCGCGGCGCTCGGCGCCGAAGTCGTGCTCTATGACCGCGACACCGAGGACCGCGCCGCCATCGCCAAGAAGATCGTCGCCGGGCGCGGCGCCACGCTGGTGCCGCCTTACGACGATCCTTTGATCATCGCCGGGCAGGGCACCATCGGCCGCGAGATCGTCGAGGATCTGGAGCGCCTGGGGTTGAAGCCCGACATCGTGGTGGTCGGCGCCTCCGGCGGCGGGCTTGCCGCCGGCATTTCGCTCGGCGTCAAGGCGCGCGTGCCGGCGGCGAAATTCTACACCGTCGAGCCGGAAGGTTTCGACGACACGCTGCGCTCCTTCGTCAGCGGCCGGCGCGAACACAACGAACGCATGAGCGGCACCATCTGCGACGCGCTGATGAGCAACACGCCGGGCGAATTGACCTTTCCGATCAATCGCGAACTGATCGGCGCCGGCATGACCGCGAGCGATGCCGAAGTCGCGGCGCGCGGTGCGCTACGCCTTCCAGGAACTGAAGCTGGTGGTGGAGCCGGGCGGCGCCATCGGCCTCGCCGCGCTGCTCGCAGGCTCGCTCGACGTCAAAGGCAAGGTGGTGGTCGGCATCCTGTCCGGCGGCAATGTCGACCCGGATTTGTTTGCCAAGCTGATTGCCAGCTAGGGGCGCGTATTCATAGATCGAGATTGGTGGGCGTCGTGTTCGGCACGTCAGCTAAGGGCCAGGAGCGGACTTATACGCTGCTGCAAACAGAAAGACGGACTTGCAGCGGTTCGTCAGTTTTGAAGTGCGCGGCAACTGCTCAAGCTGCTTACTCATGCAGAACGGATTGACCAATGACACTTTTGCTCGTGACGCGACCCTAATGGTCGGTAAGGGCCGGAAGCGTGATACGCGCGAGTAGACCTGCGGGCGCGCCGTCCAGCAAGTCGAGCTTTCCGCCGTTACGCTCGATTATGGCATGTGCGATCGATAGCCCTAGTCCGAAGCTGTCACCTTCGCTGAGATTGCGAGCGGTGTCGCCGCGATAGAACGGCTCGATGACGCGGACCTTCTCGGTTAAGGCGATCCCTGGGCCATTATCCTGGACCTCGATGACGGCCGCACGGTCGCACTGCTCGACGCGCACCTCGACCGCGGTTCCGAATTTCAGCCCGTTGTCGATCAGATTTTCGATGGCGCGCATCAGCTGATCCGGTTCGCAATGCGCGTAGAGATGCGGCACGCCGCTGTAATGGACGCTATGCTTCACATCCGAGAAACCGTCGCAGACGGTTTGCACGAGAGGCGGCAGATCGGTCTTGATCGCGGGCCCTCCCTCATGCTGGCCACGAAGGAAGGATAAAACCGATTGCACCAAATTTTGCATGGTCCCGAGATCGCGCAGGACCTGCGCGCGCAACTCTTCATTCGCGACGTCTTCCGCGCGTAGCCGAAGTCGTGTGATGGGCGTACGCAAGTCGTGACTGACCGCCGCCAACATTCGTGTGCGGTCGGCGATCAGCTTTGCCAGGCGCGCCTGCATGTCGTTCAAGGCTTTGGCCGCGCGGCGCACCTCGAGCGGCCCTTGTTCCGGGATGGGCAGGCCTGCGGCATCTACGGTAAATCGCGTGGCGGCATCGGCGAATTTTCGTAGAGGCGCCGTTAACTGCCGCGCCGCCCACCATGACAGGATGATTACCGCGCTGGCGAGAAATGCGAGCGTACCGATCGTCACCGGTGACAGAAAAACGTTGTCCCAGAGCGGCTGCGGCAGTGGCACGGCAAGCAACGTGCCGTCCGGCAGCCTCGCGACAACGGACCGCGCACCGCTTTGCGAACGGCCCGGTTGCGCCAGAAACAGGTCGGTCCCCGGACCGAGCCTTGCCTGCAGGTCTTGCAGCAGGCGGGCCTCCCGCACGGCCGGCTCTGGCGCCGGCGCGGTCAGCAGGACCGACAGTCCACTCTCGGCACGTTGAGCTTGTGCGAGCAGCGTTGCACGCTTGCCAGCGTCGGGCTCAGCCTCGATCATGCGTGCCACCAGCACGAGCCGTTCGATGGCGGCAAACGGCGAGTTTTGCTCTGGTCGAATTGGATGCAGCGTCAGAAATGCCGCTGCCATCGCCACATGAGCCAGCACCAGCGCGCCAACGACGAGAACCGCGATTTGCGTGCCAATCCTCGCCGAGACAAGAAAAGCGAGCACCGCTCTCATTCCGATTTCACCTCCGAGGAGAACATGTAGCCGCCGGAGCGGATCGTTTGAAAAAGCACAGGCTCCTTCGGATCCTTCTCCATTTTTTGACGCAGGCGACTGACGAGAATGTCGACACTGCGTTCGAATGGATTGGCGATGCGGCCCTGCGTGAGGTCGATAAGCTGATCGCGGCGCAGGAACTCGGCGCGGCCGCTCGCAAAAAACCAGCAACAGATCAAACTCGGCTCCCGTCAAGGCGACGCGCGCGCCGTCGGCATTGTGAAGCTGGCGCCGGTGCCGGTCGAGCCTCCAACCGTCGAAGGTTAACACGTTGCCGGTGCGGGGCGCATCGACTGATGTGCCCGCGCTGCGGCGTAGAACGGAGCGTATCCGCGCCACCAACTCGCGCGGATTGAAAGGTTTTGTCATGTAGTCGTCGGCGCCCATCTCGAGACCCACGATCCGGTCCAAGTCTTCCGCCTTCGCCGTCAACATGATGATGGGCAGGTTTGATCTGGCCCGCAGCCTCCGGCAGATGTTTAGACCGTCTTCATCCGGCAACATCACGTCCAGGATGACGAGATCGATGCGGTTCTCATTGAGCGTCTTGTCCATCGTCCGGCCGTTGGCGGCCTGGGAAACCCGCATATCGTTCGACCGCAGCGTCCGCGCCACCAAAGTGCTGACGTCGCGGTCGTCTTCCACGATGAGGATATGCGGCGGCGAACTCATCCTGCCCGGATAGCGTAGGTCGCGGATATTGGGCGAGTCTTTTTGTTTCCAAATGTATCTGCGGCCCAGAAAATTCCAAGCGAGCCGAACGTCTATTGTATTTGCTAAGGTGCTGCTATCACCTGGACCGCAGGATTCGGGGTCCGATATTCGTGCGGGCGTGGCGCCTGCCGCGCAAGCGCAGCGATGAGATGGCCACGATCGGCAACGCTCGTCTCAATGGCAAGAGCCGCGGAGATCTCGTCTCCGCGGCTCTGTCCACGCTCGTAGGGGCACGACAAGAGGCGTGGAACTTAGGCCTGATAGTTGACGATGAGCGACTGAATCTGCGCGGCCAGGCTATTGCCGTCGGTGCCGTAGCTCGACGAGGAGCTTTGCAAGTCCTGGATGAGCTTGAGGAAATCCTGCAACAGCTTCGAAGCATCGGAGCTCGTCGTGCTGGTCGAGCCAGCGGCGTTGCTGCCGCCGCTTCCATCACCGCCCGCGCCCGGAGGGGGCCCGCCGGGAGGAGGGCCACCGGCGCCGCCCGGGCCATGCTGAAACGCATTCGCGAACACGTTCTTCAGTTCATCGGCCTGCGCGCTGGTGAGCTTGCCGTTGGTGACCTCGCCGGCAATCAGATCGTTGATCTTCGACTGCATGTCCGTGGGCGACGGCGGTTGTCCGCTGCCGGCGGACTGCATCTGACTTTTCAATTGCAAATCGATGTCGGAGAGCGCTGCGCTGAGCGCGTTCTGGTCCGACGAACTGATGGTTCCGGAAGACACTTCCGAAGTCAGCTCATCTTGCAGCCGCGACAGCGGCGAGAACGATTGTGCCGCGAAAGTGGACGAGATCGACGTCATATCAGAACCTCCAAAAAAATTGACGGTGGCATCCGCCGTCCATCTCGCAGCACAGTGGGCGCGGCGGATTAACCACATCTTACCGGCAAGCGGCGAGATGTTTCGCAGTGTGTCCACGCTCGTGCTTGGAAACATTTAGATACAAAAAAATCGTCTCGTCGCTCAGGCATTCTATTCGGCGGCTGAATTTCGTTAACCGCCATGGCGCATGTTAAAAAAGGAACGATGGGAATAAAACGATGTCAGGTATTTCGAACGCCACCGCCAGTTGGCTGAACTCAATCACGTCGAGCAGCAATTGGCTTCAGTCAGTTGCTTCCTCCAGTTCGACGGGCGCTGCTGACTGGATAGACGGTGCTTCGTCAAAACAAAACTCCGTACAGGATTTCGGCGCTACTGACGCAAACGCATTTGCCTCAGCCGAGCAAACTCTAGCGTCCGGTCTCGACTTTAACATCGAAAATAACGCCGTAAATAAAGTTGTCACGAGCCTTGAAAGTCAGGTATCGGCACAGTCGACAAACGGCCAGACGTCGGGACAGTCGGTGAATATTCTGACCTGAGTTGATTTGGCCTAACTCGCGTCGGTGATAATCAATCTCACCGCTCGCGCGTTGCGCTGCGTCGAGATTACAATAGACATCGGCGTGGTCAGGTCTGACGCAGTAGCTTGCGGCGTCTCTCTGATCGATGCCGGCGCAATGCTTACATTAGACACTCTCAGGGCCAGGAGCGGACTCGTGCGCCGCGGTAAATGCAATCCGCTTAAGCCGCGGTCTGACGGCCGCTCAGCAGCGCATTGTCGATCGAAAAAATGATTTCGCCGACAGAGACGAAACCGCGGTCGCGGTGTCGGTTCAGTAGTATTTCACGCAAGTAGTTCCATTCCATCGTGCACACCTGCGCGCCTGACGTTTGTGGTGTCTGGACACGCAGACACCGTTAACTCGTGTCATGCCCGCGCCGCACCCGGCGACGACTTTCGTGACCATGCTGTCCGGTTGCTGGATAGCCGCGAGCGGCATCGCCTGTGTCGATGATGACGCGAGGGCCAGAACGAAGGCAACGCTGATTATTCTGATCATATGACGGTCCTCCATGATAATTCTCCTTTGGAGGGTGCTGTCGAAGCCGATTGTCTGGCAATTGCCCTTAGGGGCAACAAAGTCCGCTCCGGCTCATTCGCTACCGACCCGTTCAACGCCAGCGGCGAGCAATGTCTGTTGCTAGCCCAGTAGCCGAAAAACGGGGACGCGATAGGTTTGTCTGTAAGCGCCAGCAACGGACATCGGCTTTGATCTGAAATGAAAGAGGCTGCCCGACTAAGGCAGCCTATTTTCGGTTTTATCTGGCGTAAGAACCGCGACCAGGCGCATGTTTTGCCATACTTCGATTACGTTTTCTTCCAAAAGCTGCCGACTCTGTGCTTCCGCGTCGGCATCGTCGGCGCAGGCAATTATTTGCGGTGGGCTATGAATATGGCCGTCCAATTCCAGAGAATAAACGCGGTAATTGAGCATGACGCAACTCTCTCCAACCCTCGCCCTTGGTTGTCGTGCGTGTGTTTTCTAGTGCCTCTCTCCGCGCCAAGCCATTGCACCTTGGGGCAAGTCAACCATTCAAACTTTCATAAACATGCAAGTCATAGAGAGCCGATCTGCAATGTCGCTTCGGGTCAAAAGCGGAAGTCAACGGCTCTTGCATAAATGCCCGCTATGCCGCGAAACGCGGACGTCGGGCGCGGCAAAGGGAAGTAACTAATTGCCCGCTGTCTAATGCGTCCGCGCTTTAATCACGTAAACAGCGCCAGACGCTCGTCGGCGCTCAGCGCCATGATGGCGGCGAGCGGGTCGGCCGGCGGCGCGGCCGCTTCAATAAATTCGGCCGTGGGCGGCTTCGCGACGGCGGCTCCGGCGCGACCCGGCTTTGGGAGCGGCAGTCGCCGCTGGCGCTTGGCGGGCGCGGGTTGCGGCGGCTCGAAGCTTGCCGGCGTGGGCGGCGGCGCTTCGGGCTCGTTGCGCATCGGCAGCACGAAGAGCTGGGCGCGCGAGGGCTCGGTCTCCGCCAGCGCGATGCGGGCGCGCGGCGCGGCATCGGCCGGCAGTTCGGACGCTCTCGCCTCGGCCATGGCGTCGATGCGCCGCTCGAACAGGTCGAGCAGCTTGGCGAGTTTCACCGCCCGCGCCGGCGGATCGGCGGCGTCGATTTCGGGGCGGGCAAGACGGATGGCGGTGACCAGCATGCGCAGGTCGTCGCGCAGGCGTTGCACGGCGGAGGCATCGGCCTGCAGTCGCGTCTCGATGCGGCCGATCGCGATCAGCAGCGCCTCGTTGTCGGCATTGCGGCTGCGCCGGGTATGTTCGGCCAGGAACGCGCGGCCGCGCGCGCTTTGCGACAGCGCGGCGCACAGCGTGAGATACTCGTCCTCTTGGGACGCTTCTGGGACGCTTCTTGGGGCGCTTCCGGCGGCCTGATCGCCAGCGCTAACGGCTCGTTCGCCATGGGCAATCCGTGATTGCCCGTTTATGAATCAGCCGGCGTGATTCGGCTAGCCGGTCCTGCCCTGGAAAGCCCGGCAACGACACCTCTGCAGCAGCGAAAATGACAGCGAAATGCGGCCCTTAAGCCAGTTGCCAATCGGTTTCGCGCCGCGCCTGGCGGCGCTCTATGCCGGTATATTCGTCATGGGCGGCATCCAATTGCCGTTCTTCCCGGTCTGGCTGAAGGCCAAGGGCCTCGACCCGCAGATGATCGGCATCGTGCTGGCGGCGCCGATCGTCGCGCGCCTGATTGCGGTGCCGCTGGTGGCGCGCACCGCCGACCGGCGCGACGCCGTGCGCGCGGCCATCGTCGCGGCGAGCTTTCTCGGCGTCGCCGGCTATGTGCTGGTGGGCCTGGCCGAGGGGGCGCGCGCGATTCTCGCCGCCTACGCGCTGGCCTCGCTGGCGCTCACGCCGGTGATGCCGCTGGCCGAGACCTACGCGCTCAAGGGACTTGGCCAGCGCGGGCGCGCCTACGGGCCGGTGCGGCTGTGGGGTTCGGCGGCCTTCATTCTCGGCACTTTCGTCGCCGGCTTTGCCACCGATACGATCCCGGCGCGCGATCTGATCTGGCTGATCGCCGCCGCGGGCCTGATCAGCGCGTTGGCGGCGCTGACGCTTGAGCCGCTGTCGGTTGCCGCGCCGCCGGCGAGTGAGCCATCCCAGCCGCGTCAGCCTTTGCTGCGCGATCCCGCTTTCATCGCCGTGCTGGCGGCGGCGAGCCTGATCCAGGCGAGCCATGCCGTCTATTACGGCTTCTCGGCGCTGCAATGGCGCGGCGCCGGCTTGGACGGCACGGCGATCGCCGCGCTGTGGGGGCTCGGCGTGATCGCGGAGATCGTGCTGTTCGCGATCTCCGGACGGCTGCCGCCGTTTTTCCAGCCGACCGTGCTCATCATGATCGGCGCAGCCGGCGCCGCCTTGCGCTGGACGGCGATGGCGCTCGATCCGCCGGCTTCCGTGCTGCCTTGGCTGCAATTGCTGCATGCCGCTTCGTTCGGCGCCACGCATCTCGGCGCGCTCGGTTTTGTCGCGCGCCATGCGCCGGTGGGGCAGGGCGCGACCGCGCAAGGCTATCTCGCCATCGCCGTCGGCGTGACGACGGCGGCGGCGACCGGATTGTCCGGCTGGCTCTACGGCAGTTTCGGCAGCCGCGCCTATTTCGCGATGGCGCTAGCGGCGGTCGCTGGCGGCGCTTGCGGGCAGATCGCGCAGCGGACGCGCCGAGTAACGGCGCTCTGAGCGCAGCCGCGCGCGTTCGATCGGCCGGTCGCAGCTCGCGACGATTCCGTTAAGCGACCGGCCTTGCATGAAAATCATCTTGCGCGACAGGCCGCCATGCCGGTTGATCCAGTGCCGCACCGACGGCGGATAGATATTCCATAGCGCCTGCGTTCCCATCGGGCTGGTGACCGGATGGCCGTCGGAATCCGGCATCCAGGCGGCGTGGAAGCCGAGACGCGCGCGCGACGTCGCGCAGATGCGATCGCGCGGCACCAGTCCGAGCACCATCGTGCAGGCCGAAAGACAATTGCCGTCGATGACCACGCGCTCGCCGCTCTCGCGCACCGCGGCGAAGTTCTGCATGTATTGACCGATCTGGCCGCCGCGGTCCTCGGCGATGCGCATGGTGGCCGACGCCGACGACACTCCGCACACCAGCAAAACGACGCAAAGAAGCGGGCCCCGAATTCCCATGACTTCCGTCCCCATCATCGTTGGTCTCCGCCTGTCCCGGCGGCTGCACGATTTAAGCGCAAGTCTAGGCCAAAGACTCGGCTGCTGGAAAGGCTTGGTTAACCAGCCGGATGGGGACAATTCCGTGCGGGGGATCAGCCGGTGGCGCGCCCGCTTGCGGCCGGGGGCTGGAACCTTTGGAACTGCGTCACCGGCTCGGCATCGCGGGCAGCCTGGACGCAGTCCGCGGCAAGGAGCTCGAGTTCGCGGGCGGTTTGCGCGTTCAAGGTGGTATTGGCGATCTCCCGGCAAATACGGGCATGCGCCAGCAGGCGTTCCGCCATGGTCGAGGGTTGCGACATGCTGGTTTCATGCCTGCAACCATCCCGTGCCGCATTGACGAATATCAATTCGATTGGAATTTGGGCAGGCCGGCCGCTCAGCCCCAGAGCGCGGCGGCCGGCGGATAAACCAGGCTGCCCTCGTAACGCAGTCCTTCCGGGCGGTCCTTGGCGAGCAAGAGCGGCCCGTCGAGATCGACATAGCGCGCCGCTTGCGCCAGCAGCATGGCCGGCGCCATGGCGAGCGAGGTCGCCACCATGCAGCCGGCCATGACGATGAAGCCGAGCTGTTGCGCCTGCTCGGCCATCGCCAGCGCTTCGGTCAGCCCGCCGGTTTTGTCGAGCTTGATGTTGATCGCATCGTATTTGCCGACCAGCGCCGAAAGCGACGCGCGGTCGTGCGCGCTTTCGTCGGCGCAGACCGGCAGCGGCCGCTTGATCTGCGCCAGCGCCTGATCGCGGCCGTCCGGCAGCGGCTGTTCCACCAGCACCACGCCGGCCTCGGCGCAGGCGGCGAGATGGCGGTCGAGATTGTACTCGTCCCAGCCCTCATTGGCGTCGACGGTCAGCGTCGCGCGCGGCGCCGCAGCGCGCACCGCGGCGATGCGCGCGGCGTCGCCGCCATTGTCGTTGCTGCCGCCGAGCTTGACCTTCAAGAGTGTGCGATTGGCGACTTTGGCCGCGGCCGCGGCCATCGCGTCGGGCGGCGCCAGCGAGATCGTAAACGCGGTAGTCAGCGCGTGCGGGGCGGGCAGGCCGGCGAGCGCGTGAACCGGGCGCCCGCTGCGCTTGGCCTCGAGGTCCCAGAACGCGCAGTCGAGCGCGTTGCGTGCGGCCCCGGCCGGCATCGCGTCCTGCAAAGCCTGGCGGTCGAGACCGGCGGCGAGCCGCGGCCCCATGGCCTTGATCTGCGTCAGCACGCTGTCGACGGTTTCGCCGTAGCGGGCATAGGGGACGCATTCGCCGCGGCCGCGCGCCTTGCCATCGCCCAATTCTGCGACCACCACCACGGCCTCGGTTTTGGTGCCGCGGCTGATGGCAAAGGAACCGGCGATCGGCCAGCTTTCGGCGGCAGCGGCGATGGTTAAGGCCATTTTCAGGGTTAAATTCTAGTGTCTACCGACGGGATGGGGATGGCGCCAACCGCCAGACCCTCGACAGTTTCAGGCCCTTGGGTCAAGTGCCGCTCGGTCGGCGCCCCGCCCGGTTGCCGGGGAAACTGCTATGAAATCAAAGGCTTGGTAGGATGAGCGGCGCATTGCTTGAAGGCACGGCGGATGGTGAGCGGCTGCGGCTTGCCGGCGCCGGCGCCTGGGTGGCCGAGAACGCCCACAGCCTGGAGGCGCAGGTCAACGCCGCGACCCAGGGCGGCGACGCCATCAAGCGCGTCGTCATCGACATGGCGCGGGTCGACCGCCTCGATACCTTCGGCGCCTGGCTCTTGGAGCGGCTGACGCGGAGCTTTTCCGCGCGCGGCTGCGATACCGCGGTGACCGGGCTCAAGGAAGACTTCCGCGCGCTGGTCGACGAGGTGCATGGCGTGCCGCCGGAGCAGACGCACAGGCGCACCGCCGCGGCCATTCGCTCGCCGCCGCGGTCGGCTCGATCGGCGTGAGCATCGCCGCGGTGGGCGGCTCGCTCGCCGCTATCGTCAACATGCTGGGCGCGCTGGTGGTCGCGTTCGCGCGCGTCGTGACGCACCCGCGCCGTTTTCGCTTCACCTCGATGGTGCACCAGCTCGACAATGTCGGCTGGCGCGCGGTGCCGATCATCCTGCTGATCACGTTCCTGATCGGCGCCATCATCGCGCAGCAGGGCATTTTCCATTTCCGCAAATTCGGCGCCGACATCTACGTCGTCGACATGGTCGGCATCCTGGTGCTGCGCGAGATCGGCGTGCTGATCGTCGCCATCATGGTGGCGGGCCGCTCCGGCTCGGCCTACACCGCCGAACTCGGCGCCATGAAGATGCGCGAGGAAGTCGACGCGCTGTGCACCATGGGCTTCGATCCGACCGAGGTGCTGATCCTGCCGCGCATCGTGGCGCTGATCATCGGCGTGCCGATCCTCACCTTCCTCGGATCGATGGCGGCGCTCTATGGCGGCGGGCTGGTGTGCTGGCTCTATGGCGGCATCAGCCCCGACATCTTCCTGTCGCGGCTGAAAGAGGCGATCGACCTGACGACCTTCGAGGTCGGCATGATCAAGGCGCCGTTCATGGCGATCGTGATCGGCGTGGTGGCCTGCGTCGAAGGCATGGCGGTGAAGGGCTCGTCGGAATCGCTGGGGCTGCAGACCACCGCTTCGGTCGTCGAGTCGATCTTCCTGGTGATCGTGCTCGACGGGTTTTTCGCCATCTTCTTCGCCTCGATCGGGATGTGAGCGATGGCGCAAGACAAAGCAAAAGGCAACGGCAGCCGGGAGGTGGTGATCGAGGTGCGCGGCGTGACCGTCGGCTTCGGCGATCACACCGTGCTCGACAAGATCGACCTCGACGTCTATCGCGGCGAAATCCTCGGCTTCGTCGGCGGCTCCGGCGCCGGCAAGTCGGTGCTCATGCGCACCATTGTCGGGCTGCTGCCCAAGCGCGCCGGCACCATCAAGGTGTTCGGCGTCGATCTTGGCGCGGCGTCCGACGACGAACGCCATGCGGTCGAGCGGCGCTGGGGCGTGCTGTTCCAGCAGGGCGCGCTGTTTTCGTCGCTGACGGTGCGGGAAAACCTGCAATTCCCGATCCGCGAATACCTCAATCTGTCGCAACGGCTGCTCGACGAACTGGCCATCGCCAAGCTCGAAATGGTCGGCCTCGACGCCAGCGCGCTCGACAAATTCCCCTCGGAACTGTCGGGGGGCATGACCAAACGCGTGGCGTTGGCGCGCGCGCTCGCGCTCGATCCCGACATCGTCTTTCTCGATGAGCCGACCTCCGGCCTCGATCCGATCGGGGCAGGGGACTTCGACACGCTGATCGCGACGTTGCAGCGCACCTTGGGGCTGACGGTTTTCATGGTCACGCACGACCTCGACAGCCTGCACACAGTCTGCGACCGCATCGCGGTTATCGCCGACGGCAAGGTCATTGCCGCGGGGACCATGGCCACCATGCTCGCGTCCACCCATCCCTGGCTGCGCGCCTATTTCCACGGCAAGCGGTCGCGGGCGGGCCACATCGAAGCTGCGAACGTCTAGTTGGAGTCGGTTGATGGAAACCAGAGCTAATTATGTGATCATCGGATTGTTCACGCTGGCCGTCGTGTTCGGCGTGTTCGGATTCGTCTACTGGTTCCAGAACATCGGCGGCACCGCCGAGCGCGCCAATTACAGCGTGGTGTTCGACGGGTCGGTGTCCGGACTGCGCACCGGCGCGACCGTGCTGTTCAACGGCATCCGCGTCGGCGAAGTGACCGGTCTCAAGCTCGACCCGAAGCGGCCGAAGCAGGTGGTCGCCGTCATTGCGATCGACAAGTCGGTGGCGGTGCGCAAGGACACCGAGGTCGGCCTGGAATTCCAGGGGCTCACCGGCATCGCCTCGGTATCGCTGAAGGGCGGCAGCCCGGCTTCGCCGGCGCTGATCGGCTCCAAGGACAATCCACCGCAGCTTATGGCGGCCGCCGGCGCGGCGCAGGACGTCACGCAAGGCGCGCGCGACACGCTGCGCCGGATCGACAACCTGATCGAGCAAAACCAGGAAACCTTCCACAACGCGCTCGCCAATCTCGACAAGTTCAGCCAGGCGCTGGCGCGCAATTCCGACCGCATCGACAAGATCACCACGGGCCTGGAAACCTTGACCGCGGGGACCGACGGCAAAGGCGGAGAGTTGTTCGAAGCGGTGCATTCGATCCGCACGCTGTCCGATCACCTGGATCAGCGCACGGCAGAGATCACCAAAGGCATCAACACGTTCACCGCCGCCGGCACCAAGCAGATCAATGCGATCGGCTCCGACGCCCACCGCATGATGGGTGAGGTCGAGAAGACGGTGAAAAACATCAACCAGAACCCGAGCCGCCTGCTGTTCGGCGGCGCGCCGGCGTCGAAATAAGGGCGACGCGCGATACCTAGGGCGCGGCCGCCATCTTGCGCCCAACGTGAAGCGACCGACGACGTCAGCTCATGTCACTGAGCGAAGCGCCGCCGACGGCCACCGGCTCCAGCGCCTTGGCGTCGAGTTCAACCACATCTGGTTCGCCGGCTTCGTGCTTGCGCCGATACACCAGCCAATAACCGATCGCGATCAGCACCGGCACGCAGGCCAGCGCGGAGATCGTGTCGTTGGCCGAGAACAACGTTACCAGCGCGATCGCCGCCAGCACCATCCGGACGCCCCTGTCCACCAATGGCTTATCGGAGAACGTGGCCTGCAAGCTGAATGTGATGCCCAGCGTCGAGGTGGCGACCAGCAGTGCGGCGAACAACTGGTCCACGCCGGGCTTGATGACGAGTTCCGGATGGACGAATACAGCCGCCATCAGCGTGAACAGTGAGACGCAGATCTGCACCGAGCGCCAGAGCGTCGTGTAGAACGAGGCGCCGGCGATCTTGGAGGTGATCGCCGCGGTAATCGATGTGGGCGGCGTCAACTCGCCGAACACCGCAATGAAGAACGCGAAGAAGTGAATCGCCCAGGGATTGACACCGGCCTGGATGAACGGTGGCGCAATCACGATGGCGACCAGAATGTAGACCGGCGCCGGTGGCAGACCGCAGCCGAGCACGACGCCGAAAATGAAGGCCATCCCCACCATGGCGGCGAGATTGACGCCGGCGGCCTCGATCAGCAGAGCACCAAGCTTGGTCGGCACGCCGGTGATCACCAGCGATCCGGTTAAGATCGACAGCGTCGCCAGAAGCAAGGCGATATCGGTGATCATCTCCATGTATGAATCGAGGAAGCGTCGGATCGGGGCGATGAACTCGGCGAACGACCAGCGGCCGGGCCGCAGCAGCGGCGCCGCGTTGATGACGAAGAGTGCGGCGCCGGCGGTGCAGAACATGTAGAGCGCGGCGAACATCGGCGCCATGAAGAATGCCGCCATCAGCGCGACGATGCCGCCGACCACGAAGACGAAGGCGCCGATATTGACCTTGTCGGACCACGTCAGCGGGTCGGCTTTGCGAATGACGACAAGATGCGTGCGATAGTGGATGGCCAGCAGATAAACCGAAGTCGAGACGGAGCCGTAGTAGATCAGCGCCGGCACCCAGCCGCGCGCCACGACGTCGAAATAGTCGACGCCGAGGAATTCGGCCATCAAAAACGCTGCGATGCCCATGACCGGCGGCATCAGTTGGCCGCCCATCGAGGAGGCATTCTCGATTGCCGCCGCGGTCGCCGGCGGCAAGCCGGCTCCGATCATGGACGGGATAGTCGCCGAACCGACGGTGATGGCATTAGCCGCGCCACTGCCGCTCACCGTGCCGATCAGCATCGAGCCGACAACCGCGGATTGGGGAATGGCGTGTTGGGAGCGGACGGAAATGTGCTTGGTCGCACGCAGCAGCGAATCGACGCAACCGTAGCCGCGCAGCAGGCTAAGAACGAGCAGGAATGAGCCGATCACCGTCAGCGCGATCTGCGGCAGGCGCGCGAAAATACCGGTGGCCATTTCGACGCTGCTCGCGGTAATCACACGTTCCCAGGAGAGGCCCGCGTGATAGAACATGCCGGGCACCCAATTGCCGTACACGGCATAGATGATGAGAATGATGTTCAGAATGAACAGCGGCATGTGCCGCTTGCGCGAATATTCCAGGATCAGGAGCGCCATCACGCCGCCCATGATCATGTCGGTGTTATTCCAGTCGCCGGCGCGATCGGTGCCGAGCGGAATATATTGCGTGTTCATGTAGTAGGCGCAGTAAGCCGAAAAAACACAGAAGAAAAACGCGATCGCATAATTGATGGCCGGCGGCAGCGCGGGATAGAGATCGTTCGTGCGCAACGATTGCAGCGTGTAAAGAATAAAGACGATCGGAATCAGCGTCATCGCGAGCAGCGTCGGCCCGCCTATGCCCGTCCAGTAGTAGTAGAAGATAAACAGGAAGAACGCGATCGACAGGGTGTAATAAATGCAGTCGACAATGAAAAGCGACCGGCCGGACGTCGTGTTGGACATGACCATTCCCTAATATCGGAGTGGCGCAGGGCGGACGCTATTTCGGCGTCCGCCCGCGACCTACGCTGTGGTGCTGGATTTCCTCACATCGCCGCGACTTTGGAGTCCCATTTCGGATCCCATTGGCCCTTTTCCTTGAGGAAGCGTGCGAGGCCAGGGTGAATCGGGACGAGGTCCCAGGTTTGCTCAAGCGCCTGCTTCTGGAAAGCGGCGAACTTGCCATGGGCTATTTCCATGAAGTCGCCGTCCTGCTTGGCCAATTCGTCGCTGTGCTTGTCGATGATTGTCAGCATTTTGTACACATCGTCGGGCGACATGTTCATGCCGATGTCGAAACCCCAGTAGAACGGCAACAGCGTCAGCTTCTTGACGTGAATGTCGTTCTTGCTGATTGTCTTGGCGTCGACGTCCTTGATGGCGAAGCCTTTCGCCTTCAACTTGGCGAGTTCGTCCGGGCTCGGATTGAGTCCGGCCCAGTCGACCGCGAGCGACGCCTGGCTGAGCCACGGCGCCGGCACGACGCCGCCGGTGTAATAGACGATCATGGCGTCGATGGCGCCGGATTGGAGTTGCGAGCCGGCGGTCGACAGGTCGACTTGCGTGTAGACGTGCTTGACGCCGGCCGCCGCCATGGCGTTTTCGAGATGCAGCCGGGTATCGAACGGCAGCGGCCCGGTGAAGACCTTCTTGCCGGTCAAATCGCCCCATTTCTTGATCGTGCCGGCGTTGCTGGCCTTGATGGCGAGGCCGCAGTCGAGCGTGAACATCCACATCGACTGCACCGGCTGCCGCTTCACGCTCGCCTTGAAGCCCTTGAAGCGGCCGGAATCGCTGGCGAACTCGCGCAGTGCGTCGTCGGAACCGTAGAAGGCGTCGATCTGGTTGGTGGCGAAGCCCTTCACGGTCATCACCGCGCCAGGCATTGGCAGGACGGTGATCTGGTATTCGGGCATCTCCTTGTTCAAAAGATTGGCCAGCACGACCAGGGCCTTTTGCCCGACCGAGCCGATCGGTCCCGTTCCCCACCGAATGTCCTTCGGTGCGGACCAAGCTGCACTGTTCGACAGGCCGAATGCAAATGCGGCCAATAGAGCCGCAGTTAAGCTGCGTGCAATCAATGCACGCGCCGACGTAACATGCTTGCGCATGGCAATAATCCTCCCAGAGTTGCCTTGTTCGCCATTGGCGTTTTTCAACGCCAGATCGACCCTCCACTCCGCCTCGATATTATTGTTTTTGGTGGCGGAGAAATTCCGCAATGGCCGCCGACTTCGCCCCACGCGGACGGCGGCCTTGCGCTACTATCCGATAGTTGGCGGCCCGAGGCAAATTGAAATTTACGTTGCAGTTATATTGCAATAAAGGCAGGGCCGGTTTCCCGGCCCTGCCTGATTATTGTTCCGCGGGCTTTTACCGTGGACGCTAGTCGAACCGGCCGGCGGCGTGCGCCAGCATGGTGTAGACCTTGCCGGTTTCCGAGGTGAGGTAGGTGCGCGCCACCAGCTGGCCGCGGTCGTCGTGCGAAACCTCGTCGAGCAGACGCTCGAACTCGCCGATATAGCGGTCGACGGCGAGCTTGAACTCGCGGTCGCTGCGATATTTCTTGCGGATATCGTCGAATGCCTGCTGGCCCTGCAAGGTGTAGAGCCGGCGGGTGAACACGTTGCGCTCGCCGCGCTTGTAGCGGTCCCATAGATCGGCCGCGGCGTCGTGATCGATCATGCGGGTGATGTCGACGGAGAGCGAATCGAGCGATTCGATGCTGTGCCGGGGCGAGCGTTCCTCGCTGCCGCGCAGCGGCTCGCGCGCGGTTTCGCGCGGCAGGTCGCGGGCCTGTTCGCCGTCTTCGCGCGAGGCGCGGCTGAGCAGATCGGTGAGCCAGCCGGCGCTGCTGCGGTTGCCGGAACCCGCGCTCGGGCTGAGCGGCGGCGGCGGTTCGGGGCGGCGCGGCGCGAAACCGCCGACCTCGCTGCTGCGCGGCGGGGCCGGGCGGGGCGCCAGCTCGCGGCCGCCGGCGGCGAGGGCTACGTCCTCGCGCGCCGGACGCCGCGGCTCGACCGCGTCGAGATTGCGGCCGTGGCGGGCGACGATGCGGTTGAGCTCGGCCAGCGCTTCGATCTGGTCGACGATGACGCGGCGCATTTGCGCGGCGCTATCGGCGGTTTCCTGCGGCAACTCGAAGGCGCCCCGGCGCAGTTCGTCGCGGGTGGCTTCGAGCTCGCGGTGCATCTGCAGGCGCGTCGCTTCCAGTTCGCGCTGCATCTCGGCCGCCATTTGCCGCATACCCTGCACCGTTTCGGCAAAGCGCTCGTTGGCGTCGCCGAACACGGCATGCGTGTCGGCAGTGGTCTGGTCGTAGACCGAGCGCATCGTCTCGGTGGTGCGGCGGCGTTCGTCGTCGGCCTGTTCACGCAGACGCTCGTATTGATCGCTGATCGCGCGGCTGCTTTCAGAGGTCGCCTCCGACACCACGCGGGCGACGTCGCGGGCGCGGGCGGACGCCGCCTCAAGCAACTCGTCGAGCAGGCCGGAGAAGCGCTTGAGACGCTGGTCGAGATCCTCGGTGCGGGTGTCGAGCGAGGCGACCAGCTCATCGAGCGCGGCGCGTCGCTGGCCGAGACCGTCCTCGGCGCGCTGATTGCTGCGTTCGATCTGCTCGGCGGCGCCGGCAAGCTCGCGGCCGTGGGCATCGAACTGAGTGGCGATCTGGCTGAGATCGGTAATGACCCGGTTGGTGACGTCGCGGAAGTCGGCGACGTTGGATTCTACCCTGGTGGTGACGGCGCCGGTCGCGGCGGTGACGTCGGTCATGGCGGAGACGAATTCCGACACGCGCAGCACCAGCGTATTCTCCAGCGCGCTCAGGTTCGCGTGCGAGCCGGAGAGCACTTCCTGCAGCATGATATTGGCTTCACGCAGCCGCTCGAACAGCGCGGTGGTGTCGGCACGCAGCATATTGTGCGTTTCCATCATCTCGTTGACCGCGGCGGTCGCGATCGACGCCGATTGTTCGATCGCGGTCTGTCCGCTGGAATGCAGATCGTTCAGCGTGCGGTTGATCGAGTTGGAAGCGGCTTCGCCCGCGCTATTGATCATGCGGGCGATTTCGGTGCTGTTGTCCAGCATTGCGCGCGTCAACGACAGGCCGCTATTCTCGATCGATTGCATCGCTTCATCGGTGGCTTTGTTGAGGCCGGCGGCGAATTGCTCGCCCTTTTCCGTGATGGCGGCGATCACGCTGCCGCCCTTGTCGGACAGTACGCTCGCCATCTCGCTGGTGCGCTGGCTGACCGTGGCGGAGATCTCGTCGGCTTTTCCGGCGATGGCGCGGGTGACCTCGGCGCTCATGCCGACGAGCTTGCGCTCGACGTCGTCGGCGCTGCTGCGCAGCGTTTCGGCGGTGGATTGCGCGAGCTGGCCGAGCGAGCGTTCGGCGTCCGCCGCATTGGTCTTGATCGACTCGCCGAGGTTCTCCAGGCGGTCATGCAGCGCGTCGGCGGCGGCCTTGGTGCGGGCCTCGATCTGATTGGTGGCGGTTTCGGCGCGCCCCACCAGGAGGTCCTCGAAGCGGGTGACGCGATTGTCGAGCGTGTTGGCGACCTCGAGCGCGCGCGTCCCCAGGGTGTGGTCGATCTGGGCGATCTTGGCGCCGATGGTGTCGGCGACCTCGGTGCCGCGGGCCGTGATAATGCCGGTCACCGCGCTGATGCGGCCGTCGATCGTATCGACGACCCGCTGGCCGTCGCCGGTCAGCCGGGTGGTGAAGTCGGCGACCCGCGCCGCCATGCTTTCCTCGAACTGCGAGAGCCGCACGTCGATCGAGCCGGTAAGATCGCTGGCGCGGCCGTTCATGCGTTGATCGAACGTGTCGACGTAGTTGCGCATGGCCTCGGCCACGTCCTGGGTGCGCTGGCCCAGGCGTTCCACCAGTTCGCCGCCATAGGTTTTCACGGTGCGGTCGAACTCGGTCATGTGGCGGGTGATCAGGCTGCCGAGCGTGGTGGAATCGCGCGACACCTTCTCGGTGAGCGCGGTGCCGCCGTGGTTGAACATGTCCTCGAACGCCTGCAGGCGCGCGGTCAGCATGTCCTTGACCGCGTCGCTGCGGCTGGTGAGCGCCTGCGCCAGGGCTTCTGCGTTTTCGCGGAAGGCGCCGGCCACCGCGTCGCCGCGGCTGACCAAAGTGCTGGTGATGCTTGCGCCGGTCTGCTCCAGTTTGGAGACCACTTCGCCGCCGCGCCGGCCCAGGTCGATCGCCAGCGCCTCGCCAGTCGATCGCAGCGTGGAGTTCACTTCGTCGGCGCGGGCGGAGATGGTTTCGGCCATCTTGGTCCCGGTCTGGGTGAGGTTGTCAGTGAACTGCTGCGAGCGGTTCGCCATGTTCTCGATGGTGACCGCGGCTTTCTGCGCGAAGCCTTGCGCGACCTGATCGAGCCGGGTGCTCATCATCTGCTGCAGGCGCGCGGCGAGTTCGGCGAATTCGTCGTGCACGTTCTCGGTCTTGAAGCTGAGGCTGGCCGTGAGGTTCTCGCTGGCGGCGGTAATCGCGGTCGTGGCGCGGTCGCCAGTGGTCTCCAGCCGGTCGAGCAATGTGGAGCCGCGCTCGGTCAGCGTGTCGATCATGGAATCGCCGACATGGCCGAGCGCAAGCGTGATGTGCTCGCCCTTTTCGGTGAGCGAGCGGGTGACGCGCTGGGCGACTTCGCTGACTTTGTCGGCAACCAGATCGCCGACCGAGGTGATGTCGTGCGACAGATCGAGATGAACGCCAGCGATGGCGTTGCGCACGTGCTCGGCCTGGCTGACCAGGGTTTCGCGCTGGTTGGCGAGCCCATTGAGAAGATCGCGGATGCGCACTTCGTTGTCGTTGTAGGCGCGCTCGATCGCGGAGACTTCGTTGTGCACCAGCGATTCCAGTTCGGCCGCGCGCGCCAAGGCACGCTCGACCCCGTCGCCCATGGCGGCGACCTCGCGGCGGATGGCCTGGCCGACCGATACGACCTGCTCGCGCGCGGTGTCCTCCGGCTGGGCCAGCCGCATCGCCACCTCGGCGATGGTCTCGGCGATCAGGCGCAGATCGTGCGTGCGGCGGAACATGTGCGCGAGCACGTAGAAGAAGATCACCGGCACCGCGATGCCGCAGGCAAGCCCGATTACGGCGGCGATGCCGAGGCGCGGGGTCGCGAACAGGGACTGCAATTGACCGGCGTAAAAATAAGCGGTGGCGAGGCCGCCGGCGGTCCAGACCAGGGCGCCAGCGCTGGCGAGGATATAGGGCATGCGCGCCGGGCGGTGGTGCAAGGTCTGCAGGATCCGGCCAAGTTCGGCGCGGTCGTCATTGGCGGCGCGGCGCGGCGGTCCGTCGTCCGCCTCCGGCGGCTCCACGAACAAGTCGGCGGCCGGCGGCGCCGGGATTTGGCTGCGGTTGCTCTCGTTGGCGGCGGCGGCCGTTGCAGCGCCGCGGCGCTCGCTTTGGCCGGCGGACAGCGCTTCCTGGATGGCGTTGAGGGCGTCTTCGGTCAAATCCGGGGACTTTTGTGGGATGTTCGCCATTCGGTGGTCGCCTCGCCATTACGCCGGACAGTTGCGGCCCGCGCCGTCGCCTCACACGGGTCGCGCCAAAAGCGCGGCATATTGCGGTGCCCGCAAGCTCCGCAAGCACCGTTAATAACGCCGGCTCGGCATCCTATCGGCTTGGCAACACGAAAGAAACCGCGACGGTAAGGACTTTTTCATCATCGTTAACTTGCTATTAACCATGGCGTTTCAGGCTCTCCGCGCGCAATCCTTACAGCGCGAATTAACTACACCCCCGGGATGAGGGCTAAATCGCACCCATGGATGGCCTCGCATTTACCGAGTTTTTGTCGCGCGCAGGTCAAACTGGGCGCCCAACAGCAGGGGCCGAAGAAATCCCCGGGAAGGTCCGCATGGCGCAACTCGCGATCACGATCACCGATCTGGAGCCGGCAGTGCCGGCCGCGGCGATCGACCGCAGTCAGTTGTCGCGCATGACCTTCGGCGACCGCAGTCTTGAACGTGAGGTCCTGCAATTGTTCGACCGGCAAGCCGTCTTGCTGCTCGCGCGCATGCAGAGCCGGGAAGCGGCGCCGGTGGCTGCGCTCGCGCATACGCTGAAGGGTTCGGCTGCCAGTATCGGCGCAACCGACGTCATGCTCGCCGCCTCAGCGGTCGAACATGCCGGCGCCGGTGAGCGCGAGGCCGCCTTGGACCGGCTTGCCGCGGCCATCGACGAGGCCTGCGCGGCGATCGCCGGGCTGCTGCGCGAGTCCTGAGCGCGGGCCATGAAAGGATAGCATCGGCGGCGGAATGGCTATATACGGGGCGCCGCTTGGCGCCAATTCCGGCGCGATTTCCCACCATAGTCCGTTATGCCGAAGATCACTTATATCGATTCCACCGGGGCCGCCCGCACCGTCGAAGGCGAGAACGGCTCGACCGTGATGGAGACGGCGCTCAAGAACAATATTCCCGGCATCGAGGCGGAGTGCGGCGGCGCCTGCGCCTGCGCCACCTGCCACGTCTATGTCGACGAGGCCTGGCGCGAAAAGACCGGCGAGCCTTCGCCGATGGAAGAGGACATGCTCGACTTCGGCTATGACGTACGGCCGAATTCGCGGCTGTCGTGCCAGATCAAGGTCTCGGACGAACTCGACGGGCTGGTGGTGCGCACGCCGGAGAAGCAGGCCTAAGCTCAGGCCGGAACCGAAGCCGCGCCGGGGCCGTTTGTCATCCGATGGCTGAGATCAAAACCACGTGCTGCATCGCCGGCGGTGGACCTGCCGGCATGATGCTGGGCTTTTTGCTGGCACGCGTCGGCGTGCCGGTGATGGTCTTGGAAAAGCACAAGGACTTCCTGCGCGATTTCCGCGGCGACACCATCCATCCCTCGACGCTCGAACTCATGTACGAGCTCGGTCTGCTGGACGAATTCCTCAAGCTGCCGCATTCGCGCGTCACGCGGCTGAGCGGGCAGGTCGGCGACACCACCATTCATCTCGCCGATTTCAGCCACCTGCCGACGCATTGCAAATTCGTCGCGCTGATGCCGCAGTGGGATTTCCTCAATTTCCTCGCCGGCCAAGGCAAGCGCTATCCGTGCTTCGACTTGCGCATGCGCGCGGAAGTGACCGGCCTGTTGCAAAACGGCGGCGTCGTCACCGGCCTCAAGGTCAAGACGCCGGACGGCGATTTGGAGATTGGTGCGGACCTGGTGGTGGGGTGCGACGGGCGTCATTCGACCGTGCGGGTGAGCGCAGGATTTGCGGTCGATAATCTTGGCGCGCCGATCGACGTGCTGTGGTTCCGCGTCAGCCGCCGCGACAGCGACAGCGCGGAGACCTTCGGCCATATGGAAGCCGGCCGCATGTTCGTCATGATCAACCGCACCGACTATTGGCAATGCGCCTACGTGATCCCGAAGGGCGGCATTGACGCGGTCAAGGCCAAGGGGTTGGAGGCGTTTCGCGACAATATCGCCGTCATGTCGCCGTTCCTGCGCGACCGCCTCGGCGAGATCAAAAGCTGGGACGACGTGAAGCTTTTGACGGTGGCGGTCGACCGGCTGTCGCGCTGGCACAGGCCGGGGCTGCTGTGCATCGGCGATGCGGCGCACGCGATGTCGCCGATCGGTGGCGTCGGCATCAATCTCGCCATCCAGGATGCGGTGGCCGCGGCCAATATCCTCGCCGCGCCGCTGGCGGAAGGCCGCGTCACCGACGCGTCGCTCGCGGCGGTGCAGCAGCGGCGCACCATACCGACGCGCGCGATCCAGTGGCTCCAAGTGCGGATTCAGAACAACGTGCTCAATCCGGTGCTCAAGAGCGCGGCGAGGCCGAAGCCGCCGTGGCCGGTCAAGCTGTTGAACTGGTTCCCGCCGCTGCAGCGCCTGCCGGCGCGCATCATCGGCCTCGGCGTGCGGCCGGAGCACATCGCGACGCCGGAGATCAAGGCCTAAGACTTCATCCCCGCCGGCGCGACCTGCGACGACGTCATCCCCATCTCGTCGAAGGCCTTGCGCACCAGGCCGGAGGCTTTCGCCTCCTCGATGAATTCGGTGACATAGGCGAGGGCGGCGAGCCGGCCTTTCGGCACGGCGACCGAGGTGGTCGAATTCAGAAAGCCGCCGTCGAGGATGCGCGAGCCGGGCACCTTGGGCGCGAGCCCGGTGAGCGATTCGCGCGAGAAGGCCAGCGCGTCGACCTCGCCGCTGCGCAGTGCCGCCAGCGCGGCGTCGGTCTTGTCGAAGGATACGTGCGTGGCGTTGGGCGCGGTCTTGTTCGAGGTGCGGAAGGTTGCGGTGTTGGCGACGCCGCCGATGCTTCACGCCCGCCGTATTGGCGGCGGCGACCGAGGCGATCTTGCCCGAAGGGCCGACCAGATAGGTGCTCTGCAGAAGGTGATAGGCGTTGCCGAAGTCGACGAATTTCTTGCGCTCCTCGTCGACCGGCAGAAAGGCCACATCCCATTTGTTGTCGGCGGCCGAATTCTGGATTTCGCCGGAGCCGTTGTGCGCGATCAGTTCGGCCGGCACGCCGAGTTTCTTGGCGAGCGCGTTGCCGAGGATCACGGCGACGCCGCGATAATTGCCGGCCTCGTCCTTGATGGCGAATTGGGCGGACGGCGAGGGCGCAATCGCGATGGCAACCCGCAGTTTTCCGGTGGGGGCGAGTTGAGCGGCAGAATCGGGCATTGCAAAGACTCCACGTTTACTTTGTAGCTATTGGACAGTTACTTGGCGGCCGGCGCCACGGTCGCCGTTTGATGGCTGCGCTTGAGCGCCGCGGCGACAAAGCCGGAAGCCTTCATCTCTTCGACGAAGGCGCGCAAATAGGCGGCGCCGGCCGGGCGGCCCTTGGGCATGCCCATGGCCTGCTGGATTTCCTGGAAATGGCCGTCCATCACGCGCATGTCCGGATGGTCCTTGGCATAAGCGACCAGCGGCTGCTTCACCCCGGCGGCGACTTCGAGCTTGTCGTTGACGAACATGTCGATCATGGCGCGGCCGCCGCCTGCCAGCGCGCGCACGAGGGTGGCGTGTTTGATGGTGCGCGTCAGGTAGAGGTCGTAGGCCGACTTGGGGCCGACGGCGATGCGCACGCCGGGGCGGTCGACGTCGGCGATCGTCTTGAGCGGCGAGTCGTTGCGCACCATGTAGGTGCCCTCGATGATGACGTAGGGCGCGCTGAACTCGATGACCGAGGCGCGCACCGGCTCGATCGCGACAAAGGCGATGTCCCAGTTGCCGCTGCCGGCGTCGTCGAACACCTTGCCGGCGGCGTTGTAGGGGATCAACTCGACCGGAACGCCCAGCCGCCGCCCGAGTTCGTGTGCGAGATCGGGCGTGATGCCTTTGATCTCTCCGGTGGCTTCGTCCTTCTGCGCCAATACCGAATTGCCGAGATTGATCGCGGCGCGCAGCTTTCCGGTGGGGACCAACTCCTTGAGCGCGTCCGCCATGGCGCCGGCGCCAAGCAAGGTCGTATTCGGAGTGGACACAGTCATTGTCGGATTGCCTCTCGGACGCACATTTTATGCAAAGTCTAGGTCAATTCGGTAGGTGGCCCAAAGCGGGTTGCTCGCCATGCGGCAGGCTGGGTATCTCGCCCCTGGCGCGGCGGCGTTCGTACAGGCGCACGAGCGCGAGCATGACGACGAATGGGGCGAGCCACACCATGCGCGCGCCGTAACGATTATGCGCCGTCGCAAATGCGCCGAACACAACGGCATTGCCGAGCAGCGCAAGCATGGTGACGGTGGCGAGTTCCCCGATATCGCGGAAGCCTTTGCGGCGTAGCGTCAGCAGCGCGATGAGCGGCAGCAGCGCCATCGCGAGAAAGACGACAGGGACGTGCAGTTTGTTGATGCCGGTAAAGTCGATGTCGGCGCGCTGCTGGCGCGCCGCTTTCATCGCCGGCACGGCGGCGGGCACATGATTTTTGATGCTGAAGTAGCTGTCCCATACCCATCTGACCACGCCGGCCCCGGTCTCGACCATGGTGAGCTGCGTTGCGGACGCGGTGAGGACCGATTTCAGCTGAAGCATTGGATAGTCGGCGAGGCCTGCGAGCGCAATGCGGCGCATCTCGTCATGAAGGCCGTCGAACCGGCCGAGCTTGATGAATAGGTCGTCTTCCCAGAAGAACGCGTCGGCGTTTCGCGGTAACTGATCCTTGTAAGGGCACAGGCGCAAGGTCGCTTCGGGGCAGTGCGCGTCGAGGTATTTTTTGACGATCCCGTCCTGCAGCATGCGGCCGAAGGTCAGGGCATAGCCGCCCGGAGTCCAGCCGGGCCGGCCGGTGATCAGCGCATTGGTCGTCAGCACCATCAGCGCGCCGAGCAGCAAGGCTGCGAAGGCGCGCAACAGCCGCCGGTATGGAATGCGCGTTTTGTCGATAAGCCAAACAATCGTGGCGACGATCACGAGTCCGGAGAGCACGGCCATGGTCGCGCTATGGGTCGCTGCCGATGCTCCCACAAACACGATCAGACCGATGCGTTCGCGTTTGCTCAGCGCGTCGTCGCGCAGCAGCAGGAGATAGAGCGCGAGCACGCCGAGCCCGGCGAAGATATCGGTGAGCAGGATGGCAGTCAGCCAGGGCAACGTGGTGAGGACGGACAACACCGCGACGGTGGCCAGCAACAGCAGCGGACGCCCGCCCAGCCGGTGCGCGCGCAGTGTCAGCGCCAGGATCCAAATCGTGAGCGCCGATTGCACGAACAAGACCGGCCAGAAATCTGGCCACTGGCCCAGCACCAGCAGCAGGCCATAGGAAATCGAGCGGTTGGTATGCAGCCGCCCATCGAACCACGGCGACAGATAGCCGCCGGTGTCGTATTGCAAAAGCGGAAAGCCGTTCCACAGCGCCGGCGCCATCAACAGCGCAATCGACAAAATGACGGCAAGCGTCCAGATGGCGCGGTCGCGCGCAAGCATCGATAAGTCCCCCGGCAGTCGGGACCGTATTATCCTCGGTCCTTGGCGTCTTATGCGGCAGTCATCCAGATAACCGATGGCCGGGTCAAGCATCGGGCGCGGCGCAGTCGATTTCGCCGCTAGCGAGGGGCCTCGGCCGGCCCGTTGCGCCATTCGCTTGGCGAGCGGCCGACGAATTTCTTGAAGGCCCGGCTGAACGCCGCTTCTAACTCGTAGCCAACTTCATGCGCGACGATGGCCACTTTGGCGCCGGGGTCCAAGAGGCGCCTGGCGGCGATCTGCATGCGCCATTGCGTCAGATATTGAATCGGCGGATAGCCGACCAGTTGGACAAAACGATCGGCCAAGGCCGAGCGCGATGTGGCCACCTCTGCGGCCAATTCCTCCAGCGTCCAGGCGTGCGCGGGCCGCCCGTGCAGCAGCGTCAACGCGCGGCCGACCAGGGGGTCGCGCAGGCCCGCCAGCCAGCCGGTGGTGGTATTGCCAAGCTGGTCCATGTGCAGGCGGACGACCTCGACGAACAAAAGCTCCGACAGACGGTTGAGGACGCTCTGGCTGCCGGCGCGCTTGTTGTTGGTCTCGGCGGTGGCGAGGCGGATGAACTCATCGAGCAGGCTGAGCGGCGCCGGTGATGTGTCGCGGCCCAGCTGCAGGAAGCGCGCGAGCGAGCCGATCAACGGATTGAACGGACGCAGGTCGCAACTGAAGAAGCCGCAAATCAAATGAGCGTCGCCCGGCCCGCCGCCGCCGGTGCGCAGCTTGAACGGCAGGGCGTTGGCGTCCGCTGGCCGGCGATGGATTTCCATGTTCGGTTCGGCGCGCATGCCCGGCGCGCTCGACACCACATGCGGATCGCCATGCGGCATCACGGCGATGTCGCCTTCCGTCAGCTTGACCGGCTCGAGGGGGTCGTCGCCGAGCAGCGTGATCCAGCACGAGCCCTGCGTGACGACGTGATATTCGATGGCGTGCTGGGCGCCGGGCGTGACCTCGTTGGCGATCTGGGCCGCAGGCGGCGCTTCCGCGACCCATGGCGATTTAGCCTGGACGTCGAAAAAGACCGACCCTGATAGACGCACGGCTGGCAGGAGCTCAGACAAGACGTCCGTGCTCATCGCGGCTTCCTTCAAAGAACGATGGCGCCGTTTAAGCGGCGGCGTCCGCGACGCTCCGCGGGCTGCTGGATCATCGGGGAGGGACGATAGCCGATTTGGAATTGCGAGCAAGAGACCCGGTAGCGCGGTCATTCAACGCCGACGCCGGTTTTCGTAGAAGTCGGGCTGCAAGCACAGACAACATGAGGAGTTTTGCAATGACGACAGTGATCGATTGCCTTCCGCGCGCCGGCGCAACGGCGGCACCGGACCTGAAAGCGGTCAAGGCCAAACAGCAAGCAGCCTGGTCGTCCGGCGACTATGCCATCATCGGCACCACTTTGCAGCTTGTCGGCGAGCGGCTGGCCGAGGTCATGGATCTGCGCAGCGGCGAGAGCGTGCTCGACATCGCCGCGGGCAACGGCAATATCACGCTCGCCGCCGCCCGGCGCTGGTGCGAGGTGACCTCGACCGACTATGTCGATGCGCTGCTCGCGCGCGGCCGCAAGCGGGCCGAGGCCGAAGGGCTACAGGTCAAGTTCCAGATCGCCGACGCCGAAAAGCTGCCGTTTAAGGACAATTCCTTCGACGCGGTGGTGTCGACCTTTGGCGCGATGTTCAGTCCGGACCAGAGCCGCACGGCCAGCGAAATGCTGCGCGTGTGCAAGTCCGGCGGCCGCATCGGCCTCGCCAATTGGACGCCGGACGGGTTCATCGGCCAGATGTTCAAGACGATCGGCAAATACCTGCCGCCGCCGGCCGGCGTAAAGTCGCCCGCGCTGTGGGGTACGCGGGAGTGGATGGAGACCACCTTCGGCGCCGCGGCCGTGAAAATCGTGGCCGAACCACAGCACTACGTCTTCCGCTATCGCTCGCCGCAGCACTTCCTCGACATGTTCCGCAGCTATTACGGACCGATGCTGAAGGCCTTCGATGCGCTCGACGCGGCCGGCAAGCAAGGACTCGCCAGCGACATCATCGATCTCATCGGACGCTTCAACAAGTCCGGTGACGCAACCATGGTGGTGCCGGGCGAATATCTCGAGGTAATCGTCACCAAGCGGTAAGCAACGCCGTCTTGCAGCGACAGTTGTTCACCGCCGTTGCTGCGAGGGCAAAAGCCGGCGCCACCAGCGCCGGCTTTCGCGCACCGCCCGCGCCTTCGGCAGGACCTCGGCGCGGATGAAGGCGGCGCGCGCGCGAAATTCGTCGAGCCGCGTGCTGGCAAACCGTTTTGGCACCTTGCGCAGGATCTTTTCGATGCACCGCCACATGATCATCGTATGCACCGGCGAGGCCAGCGCCGCCTGCCGGGCGACGGTCTCGTCGTAGCCGAGGATTTTCTCGCCGAGTTCGCACCAGGCCTCGTAGGTCGGCGTTAGCGGATTGCCGAGCGGCAACTGGACGTACGCGAGCGGCGGCAGCGTCTCGATCTTGTCCGCCCGCTCTGAAGCGGCGGACCAGCTTGGCCGAGTTGAACATTGCCAGATGCAGCCACTCATGCAGCAGCGTGACGCCCAGCTCGCGGCCAAGGCGGCGGTCGGGCCGATAGAGCACGACCAGGTCGGCAAAAGTCGCATGGCCGAGGCTGTAGAAGTCGCGCCCGATGAGCTTTGCGCATCCAGGGGTCGAGTACGGCCAGCTCGTCGCTCAGGTGCAGGCGGTGGACAAGGCGCGGATCGGGCAATTCGCGCAACAGCGCGAGCGTCTCGGCGGCGTCGATGCGCTGGTAGACGGGCGTGTCCGCGGGGATTTCGATGCGGGTCCGGATGCCGGCGACGCGATAAACATAGACCTGACCGGGCCGACGGTCGACGGCCTCGCGCGCAAAGGCCTTCAGACTCGCATAGGGCTCGGCGTCGTCCGCGGCGACGAAATTGGTGATCTCGCGGCAATCGACGCGCGAGAAGCCGTTCCGGCACCGACATGGCCGGCGCGTCGGCGGTGCGGCGGCCGATCTTGCCGCCGACGCGCGGCATGTTGCGATTGAGGATTACACTGGCCAGCCAGCGCGACGACGACGATGAGAAGAAGCGTGAGCGTGAGGTAGGGCTGGGCCCGATCGAGGAGGGCGAAAGCCTTGTCGATGAAATCGAAGGCCTCGTGGATCATCGGCGGCTTTCGGTCCGGAACGGCGCGGCGGCAGGCGCTTGACGGCGGCGCCGGAGGGCGAATTCTCAGCCTATGTTCGTCAATTTTTTCCAGGAACTCAAATCCGCCGGCGTGCCGGTGACGCTGCGCGAATACCTCACGCTGATGCAGGCGATGCAGGCCGATCTCGCTTCGCGCCGGGTGGAGGATTTCTATTACCTGTCGCGCGCCACGCTGGTGAAGGACGAGCGCAATCTCGACAAGTTCGACCGCGTGTTCGGCCACGTATTCAAGGGTCTGGAAATGCTCGGCGACGCCATCGAGGCCGAGATCCCTGCCGAGTGGCTGAAGAAACTGGCCGAGAAATATCTCACCGAGGAAGAAAAGAAGCAGATCGAGGCCATGGGCGGGCTCGAGAAACTGCTTGAGGAATCTGAAGAAGCGCCTCGCCGAACAGAAGGGCCGCCACCAGGGCGGCTCGAAATGGATCGGCACCGCCGGCACCTCGCCGTATGGCGCCTATGGTTACAATCCGGAAGGCGTGCGCATCGGCCAGGAGGGCAACCGCAATTTCCGCGCCGTGAAGGTGTGGGACAAGCGCGAATTCAAGGATCTCGACGACGAGGTCGAACTCGGCACCCGCAACATCAAGATCGCGCTGCGCCGTCTGCGCAAATTTGCCCGCATCGGCGCGCCCGACGAGCTCGATCTCGACGGCACCATCAAGGGCACCGCGCACAAGGGCTATCTCGACATCCAGATGCGGCCCGAGCGGCACAACGCGGTGAAGGTGCTGCTGTTCTTCGATATTGGCGGCTCGATGGACTGGCACATCAAGGCGACCGAGGAATTGTTCTCGGCAGCGCGCACCGAGTTCAAGCACATGGAGCATTTCTACTTCCACAACTGCCTGTACGAGAAAGTGTGGAAGGAAAACCGCCGCAGATTCCAGGCGCACACCGCGACCTGGGACGTGCTGCACACCTACGGCCACGACTACAAAGTGGTGTTCGTCGGCGACGCCTCGATGTCGCCTTACGAGATCACCGCTCAGGGCGGCTCGGTCGAGCATTTCAACGACGAGCCGGGCGCCTTGTGGCTGGAACGCGTGACGCGGACTTATCCGTCCGCGGTGTGGCTCAACCCGGCGCCGGAGAAGGAATGGGATTTCACCTATTCGATCCAGATGGTGCGGCAACTCATGGGCGGGCGGATGTATCCGCTCACTTTGGATGGGCTTGATCGCGCGATGCGGGAGTTGGTGAGGTGAGGGCGAACGCCCTTCCGAATCGCCACTGCTTCCCTATACTGATCCCACCTTTAACAACCGAAAGGAGGTGATCCAGTGTCTCATTGTCTATCGCCGCGGTCGCCGGCATTCGTGAACTGGATCCTCAGCCTATGCGAGGTCCACGCCTAGCCGATCTCATCCGTCGGCAGGCCACGCGCGCTCGGCAGGAGAACGCCGGCGCAACCGGGCCACGGCCTGACAATGGAAGGGCTGTCCGTAAGGGCGGCCCTTCTTTGTTGTCCGGCGCTAAAATCGAGGGCTATTGTTTTTCGAGCGTATCGGCGATCGGGACTTCGTCGACCTTGCGGCCGTGCGCGTCGACGATGGTGACAAACCAGCCGGCCCAATTCCAGTGCGGCATCTTCTCGTGCCGCAGATCGCGGGCAAGGTCGGCGGCATTTTCGCGCGCGGCAGCGTTGCCGGGCAGGTCGATGCCCTTGTGATTGTTGAGGACATTTTTGCCATCGGTAAGATGGAAGAAGTAACGCGGCATGGGGCTGTCTCGGGCCTGTCTCGGGTTTGCGTGCGTCCGGTATTACCACCCCGATTACGGGCCGTCACGGCGTCGGCGGCGCTGCTCCGGGAAGCTTGCGCTGCCGCAGCGGCCGGTGCGCCGATACGAGCGTTACGTATTTTTCCCTAAGGCGGCGGGCTTTGCCGTTGCGGTGGATCAATGCCGAACCCGCAAAATCGGTTCAGATGTAAACAATGGACCCGTTTGAAAAATCCCAGTTATCTCAGGTTGCTCGAGAGGCGCAGCCCGCTATCGATTGCCCTATGGCGGCGGTGACCACGCAGTTGAGGCTGGCGACCGTTGTGGCGGCGTGGCCCGCCGGGGTTTCGGTGCTGGCGCAGGCGGTCGAGGCCTGCCAACGGCGCGACGTGCGCGAGGCCGGCACGGATTTGCCGCTGCGGCGGACCGATTCGTTCGTGCCGCCGCACGCGTTCTGCGACTAGCCTGCCAACTCACAAATAGCTTGGTTGAGGCGCCGGCGATGTCAGTGCGGGCGCGGGGGGGTGCCGCCCTCGTCCCGGTGCAGGAGGCCTTCGATTTCGTCGCGCAGATGCATCCGGCAGCGCCTGAGTTCGTCAATCGTCCGCTCGTCGCCCGGCTTATTGAGCAGATTGAGCAGCGCTTCGTCGATTTCGTCTTCCAGCCGCACAAGGTCGGCGATGTTTGCTGGTTTTGTCATGGTCGTGTTCAACTCCGTTCAAAACGCCGTGCACGATTGGCAGCAATCCTACGCGCGACCGGACCAGCCGGGATGGTCACCGGGCCGATCGACCTGCAACTCGAAGAAGATATCGGCATTTGGGCAGAAGCGCGGCGCACGTTGCTTGAAACGCTAGGCAGCGCGACGAGTCCGGCCATGATCTGAGTCAAACGCCTCTATAAAATTTGAGATTTGTCAGCGTGTTGCCGGTTCGCCGTCGCGCGGAACCCAAATATCGCCCGCCTTGACGTAACCGCGTTTGACCGCTCCCCAAGCGATCATGTGGGCGCGCTTTTCGCGATCTGGTTCAGCGGCATGGGCGGCGAAGGCGTGGTTGAACGCTTCGCGATAAATGTCCTGCGCGTGATCGGGCAGGTGGTTCCTGACGGACGGCGGCAAATCGCTGTTGACGCGATAAGGCATGTCGAGAAGTAGTCGGCCCCCGCCGGGATGATGCCTGCGCACGCTAGCGGCAACCGGTGCCCGGTGCTTTGCGCTGGATCAATAGCGCCCCACGCAAGCCGCTAAAACGACATCGCCGGGCGCGGGGCCCGGCGATGTGGAGTAAGCGGTAGAGCGGTACTTAGGCGGCGTTGGCGGCGCGCGGCCGCGTCGGTTCGCCGGGCGCCGCCGGATTGCGCTGCAGCGTCATCACTTCGCGCATCGCCTTGGCGTAATCCCTGCGGGCCGCTTCCAGCGCACCTTCGGCGACGGCGCGCGCCAGCTTCTCGCGCCGCAACGCCGTGTCGAGCCCTTCGATCTTTTGTTCGGAGGCCTGTTTCTCGACGGCCCGCGCGGTTTCCAGCGCACGGACGCGGTCGATAAGCGAGCCGTTGGCGTCCTCGGCGTGCTTGAGCGCGGCTTCCTTGGCGGTGAAGGCGCGCGCCAGCGTCTCGTTGCGTTCCAGATAGCTCGATCGGGTCTGGTCGGCTTCCTTGTATTTGGATTCATACTCGATCAGCGCGGCCTGCAGATTGGTCACGCGCTCCTGCAAGGCGTCGCGCTCGGCTGCGGTATCGGCGATACGCCGGTCGTATTGGCGGATCTGTTCGGCGCGGGCGAGCAACAATTCGCGCGCGTCGGCGACCACCTTTTCGAGCGTGACCGTGCGCGCCTGCAGCGAATCGAAACGCATGGCCTGGCCGGTGCGGTCGCGCTCGTGCCGTTCGTTGATCTCGTCGATGGTGGTGACGAGCCGGGCGCGCTCGATGTTGCCTTCGTTCATGGTCGCTTCGGCTTGCCGCAGGCGGCCTTGCACGGCGGCGAAGCTCGCTTCCGTTTCGGCCAGCTTGCGCGAAATACGCGCGGCTTCCGAGCTCGCTTTGTCGAGCATGACCTGGTGCGCGCGTTTCTCGTCTTCGGCGACTAGGAGGCGCTGCCGCGCGCTGGCAAGGTCCGATTCGATCGCGATCGAGCGCTTTTCGGTGGCGACCAGCCGTTCATCGAACCGGCGGTTTTCCTCGCGCAAGGCGAGGCATTCCCCCGTTCGCTGCGCCAAATTCGACTCTAATTCGGCTATTTGCGCGCGCGCGGCCGCAATATCGATCGTGAAATCGGTCTTGGTCGATTCCAGCGTATGCAGCAGGCTCTGCGTAGCGGCGAGATCCTGGCGCAGCGTCTGGCATTCCTGGTCGGATGCGGCCAGCCGCTTCTCGAGGTCGCCCACCTCATTGCGCAATTTGCCGTAGGCGGTGCGGGTATTGTTGAGCACCGTCTGCAGGCCGACCTTTTCGGTCTTCTCGGCCTCGAAATCGCGTAGCGCCTTGCTGACCGGGTCGACCAGCTTGCCGACCGCGGCCTTGATGGTATCGAGTTCGCCGATCTTGTTGTTGGCGTCGAGCAGCAGGTTGCGCAGCGCCTCGTTCTCGCCGCCGAGTTGGGCGCCGAGCGTGGAAAAAAGTTCCTCGTCGAGCTCAAGCGGGTTGTCGCTGTCGTCTATTGGCTCGTCCGGCTTTTCCTCGGAACCCGATTTCCGGGTGAGAAAGCCAAATCTGCTCATGGCGGTGACCCCTTAAATGCGCCGATCCGCCCGGCCCAAGCGACTCCGAATCAACCACAGAAGGCGATACTAGCGGAATGAAAACCGCTCTGCGACGGTAATCAAGAGTTTAACCACTTGTATTGACGGACGAATCGCCTGAGATCGGCGGCTGGCGTCCGCCGCCGGATGCGGCCGACGCCGGCGCGCGTTTAGAGTAAATGAAACGTTTGCGTCATAGGCTTATGAATAATCATGCCGGGGGCGGCCCGTCCGCTCGACTTGAAGGCTGAGGCAATCCACTAAACTCGTGCTGCATCGAGCAACACCGTATCGGGGAACTGAGGATGAATAAGGCTCTTGCGATGTTGACCGCCGCGATCGCGGCGTTTGTTTTTACCTGCCAGGGGGCAGACGCCCATTGGCGCAAGCACCACGTCGACAAGCGCCTCGCGGCGGTCTCGATCGGCGTGGGGGCGGCGTCGACTGCAGCCTATTTCAGTATCAACGACTGGAAGTTCGGCCATTGGCAAGCCAGTTCGATCACCCAATTCGGCGCCTATGCCGGCGCCACGATCGGCTGCATGGCGTTGTCACCCATGGTGGCGACTGTCGTGATCAACCGCCCACTGACCATGCGGGAGGCGCACGTGCTGGTCGCCTCTTGCGTGTTGCCGATCATCGGCGGCTGGCTGGTCAATGAGGCCTATGACGCCCATCCGGAATGGGAAGCGGGCAGTGCGCCGCCGGCGGTCAAGCATCACCGAAAGCGCCGCGCGAAGATGTAATCGCGGCTAGTAATTCGCGTTCTGCTATATCCGCCGGTACCGATCGCGCCGGCGGTTTTGTTTTACGCCCGCTTGTCGGTTTGCGCGGTTGCGCGCGCTTATTGGATTGCGTGCTTACGCGCGCTTGGCGATGAACAAGCCTTCGCTCAGGCGGAAGGTCAGATCCGGCCCGGTGCCTTTCGGCTCCATGACGGTTTTCACCTCGGGCGTCGCCAGCGCCAGCATCGCGCGCAGAAAAGCCTGCATGTCGGCGTCGTGCCGCGCCGCCCAACTCTTGAATTCCATCTGCTTGTAAAGCTGCTCCTCGTGCGTGATGGAAAAGCCGTGTGATTTCAACGCGGTGCGCCATTCATCGATGGTCCAGGCGCGCAGATGGCTGGGGTCGCGGAAGCGCTCGAAGGCGTTGACGTAGTCGCCGACGCTGCCGTCCGGCACGACATTGTCGACCACCGCGAACAGGCCGCTCGGCTTGAGCACGCGGTGCACCTCGCCGAGAAATTCCGGGATCGAATCGAAATGATGCGGCGCAATACGGCAGGTGATAAGATCGAAGCTTGCGTCCTCGAACGGCAACGCCTCGGCTTTGGCGTAGGCCGTGCGGATATTGGCGAGGCCGCGCTTTTGCGCTTCGGCTTTCACCATGTCGAGCATTTCCTGGGTGATGTCGGTCGCCCACATACGCTCGACATGCGGCGCGAAGGTGTAGGCGACATGGCCGCCGCCGGTGGCGACGTCGAGCGCGCGCCAGCTCTTCTGCGGCTTGGTGAGCTCGACCAGGCGCTCGAGACTCGCGCCTTTGGCGTGCGGCGCCGAAGTGAGATAGCCGGCGGCGTTTTTGCCGAATTGTTCCTGGACCAGGGTCTTGTTCATGGGGGCTTTCCGGGTGGTTTTACCGGCGGGACTATATCGCGCGGGACAACAAAAAGCCCTGCATCTTTCGATGCAGGGCCTTGCTGTTTTGCCGCGATGAACGCGCTAGTGCGGCGCGACCACGATCATGCCGGTAAAGACGTAGGCTTGCAGCATGACCAGGATGCCGACCAGGCAGGCCAGCGCGATCGAGTGCTTGAAGACGAAGCGCAGGATCGAGCCTTCGTGGCCGAACCAGTTGGTGGCGGTCGAAGCGACGACGATCGATTGCGCGTCGATCATCTTGCCCATGACGCCGCCGGAGGAATTGGCGGCGGCCATCAGGATCGGCGAGATGCCGAGCTGCGTTGCGGTGATCTTCTGCAGATTGCCGAACAGGATGTTGGACGAGGTGTCCGAGCCGGTCAGTGCGACACCCAACCAGCCGAGCAACGTGCCGAAGAACGGGTAGAACACGCCGGCGCCGGCGAAGGCGAGGCCGAGCGTGGCGTCGACGCCGGACAGGCGGGTGAGGGTGCCGATCGCCAGCATCGCCGAGATGGTGAGCAGCGAATAGGCGCAGATCTTGATGGTCTTGCCGTATTCCACCACCAGCTTCACCGGCGAGAAGCCCATCAGGAAGCCGGAGATGATCGCCGCGATCAGCATTCCCGAGCCGGTGTAGGACAGCCAGGTGAAGGAGAACACAGCGGCTTCCTTGGTCGGTACCGGCACAACCGGGGCGACCTTGTTGATCAGGTTGTGCAGGCCGGGAACCGCGTAGTTCCAGGTCGCGTAGGCGTTGAGAACGTTCTTGACTGAGTTGGTGCCCCAGGCGAGCAGCACGATGCAGACGATGATCCACGGCATCAACGAGAACCACACCTGCGCGGTTGTCGGCTTGGGCTTGGTGCTGACCGGCTTCGCAGCCATCGTGGCCGCGGAGTCGTCTTTGCTACGCAGCGCCGGCGAGGTCCAGATCACCTTCGGCTTCCAGACTTTCAGGAACAGGATCAAGCAGGCCATCGACACCAGCGAAGCGCCGATGTCGACGATCCACGGATTGACAAAGTTTGAGATCAGGAACTGCGGGATGGCGAACGAGACGCCGGTCACCACGATCGCGGGCCAAATGTCCTTCATGCCTTTCCAGCCGGCGAAGGCCCAGATCAGCCAGAACGGCACGATCAGCGAAAAGAACGGCAATTGCCGGCCGACCATGGCGCCGAGCAGGAACGGATCGATGCCGGTGACGCTAGCAAGGCCGGCGATCGGGGTGCCGAGCGCGCCGTAAGCGACCGGAGCGGTGTTGGCGATCAGCGACAGGCCGGCCGCTGCGAGCGGGGAGAAGCCGAGGCCCATCAGGATGGCGGCGGTGACCGCGACCGGCGTGCCGAAGCCGGATGCGCCCTCGAAAAAGGCGCCGAAACAGAAGGCGATCAGCAGCAATTGCAGCCGGCGGTCCTCGGTGACGCCGCCGATCGTTGTCTGCAGCGTCTCAAAGACGCCTCGCGCCACCGTCAGCCGGTAGAGGAAGATGACGTTGAGCACGATCCAGCCGATCGGGAAGAACCCGGTGACCGCGCCGAGCACGGTCGCGCGCAGCGACATGTCGGCTGGCATTCCGAAGATCGCGATAACAACGATATTGGCGACGATCAGCGCGATCACCGCGGCAATGTGCGCCTTCACTTTATTGGATGCGATCAGCACCAATAGCGTGACCACCGGCAGCGCGGCGGCGCAGGTCGACAAAGCGGCGTTGCCAAGCGGATTATAAATTTGATTCCACATAGGTACTCCCCCAGCCGCAGGGCGCGGCTTTCCTCTCCCTAATGTTCGATACCGGCGCTGCCCCGGCGGCGCCGCAAACAGCTAAACACGTGTGAGACGAAAGTTGCAATTGGCGCAAAAATACAATTGACAGATATCGGCACTCCTCGCTGCGTTGCAGCGACGGTAGCGCGCTACGGTTCGCCGTTCATGTCGTCGTAGCCATGGCGGCTTGAATAGAAGACGAGCCCCATCAATCCGCCGCCGACCAGCAGGGAAACCAGCACGCCGCCGGCGATCGCGGCATAGCCGTAAAGCGGCATGGGTTCGCCGCCGAGCCGCTCCCAGGCCGCGGCTGCGAACCAGACCGATGCCACCAAGAGGGCAAATAACGCGACTATGATCAGCGTGCGCATGGCTCGGATATAAGATGGGCAATTCGCGTTGTCATCCGCTTGCGGCACGCAAAAAAACGCCCGGCAGGAGGCCGGGCGCAAGGTCGAACGCAAACCGTCGATAATTACTTAGGCGCGCCCATCGGTTTGGTGGCGCCCGTCGACCCCTTGCCGCCGAGACTGTTGAGGCCCGAGCCGGTGGTCGAGGACTTCGGCGCCTGGTAGTAGGCGAACTTCGGCGCGTTATTGAGCTGGTCCTTGCTGTAGCTCACGGTGATCTTGTCGATCGTGCTGGAGTCCGGCTTGCGTGTGATATTGAGAGCATTGAACGGCACCGCGACGTCCTTCTCGCCGACGCCGAGGAAACCGCCGACGCCCACCACCGCAGCCTTGATCTGGCCGTCGCCGGCGACGATCACGTCGTCGATTTTGCCGATCGACTTGTTATCCGGCCCGTAGACGCTGGTGCCGATCAGCTTGGAACCGCGCCACTCGTTATCGCTCTGTTGCTGCACAAAGCCGGCCTTGGCGGGCATATTCTCCGAGTTTTGGTGCATCGTATCCGGCTTAGCCATGGGCGTATCCGGCTTGCTCATCGGCTGCTGCGCGAACGCAGGCACCGCAAGCACCGCGGCCAGTGCGGTGGCGGTCAATACGCGTTTCATCATGATCGTTCCTCCTCTTTGAGTCTGTGTGCGGAAATGCGCAAGACAAAGGGGCGCGCCGTTACGCGCGCCACATGACAAAGGAACGCGCGGCCTAAGCGCCGCGTTCCGAATATGAAGAAAAATTTATATGAGCCGCCGCGCTACATTCAGTGTCACGCGGGTTCCGCGTTCTTGCCGATCTTGGCCTTGACCGAAGCCTCGTCGTTTGCCGGCTCGTCAGGCGCCACCGGCGTATCGTCAAGCGACATGCCGCGGCGCAGCACGGAGCGCAATGACGCCACTTCGCTCTGCAGCCGCGAGTTATCCTTTCGCGTGGCTTCCAACGCGCCTTCGATCATCGCGCGTTCCATGCGCTCGCGTTGCAACGCCGAATTGAGCTCTTCGACGCGTTTTTCGATATTGGTGCGGCTGACCTGAACGTCGGCTTCGAGATGGCCGTTGCGGTCGGCAAGCGCGGCGATCTTTTCTTCTGCGCGCACCAGCGCGGCTTCGCGCGCCTTGAGCGCCTTGGTCATCGCATTGTTGCGCTCGGCAAGCGCCGTGCGCGCCTTTTCGATGTCCTTGATATGGCTTTCGCGCATCTCGTGCATGCCCTCGACCTGGGCGAGACGCTTTTCCGCGTTGTTGCGGGCGATGGTGGCTTCCACCGCCTTGCGGTCAAACGCGCGCACTTCCTCGGTGCGCATGATCATATTTTGCCGCGTCTCGGCCAGCAGACGCTCGGCCGTCGCCGCGCGGGACACCAACGCTTCGAGCCGCATGTTGAGGCTGTTGTGTTCCGCTTGGCGCTGCTCGCGGACTTCGTCGAGCGCGATGGCTAGCTGGCCGCGTTCGGCATAGGTTTCGGCGAAGTTGGCCTCAACTTTGGTGAGTTGCGCGCGGGTCGCGGCCAGCGCGTTCTCGGTCTCGGTCAGCGTGTGGGAGAGGCGGGCGTTCTCGTCCAAAGCCCGGTCGACCGCGATCTGCAGCGAACGCTTGTCGTCGTCCACCAACGCCAGCCTTTCGCGCACGTCGGCGATGTCTCCCTCGATCTCCACGTTGCGCTTTTCGGCGCTGTCGAACTGCTCCCGCAGCGTGCGGTTATTCTCGATCAACGTGCGGTGCTCGGTGGTTTCTTGGGCCAGCCGATGTTCAAGTTCACTGATCTGGGCACGGTAGTTGGAAATTTCGTTGGTGAGCTCGAGTTGGGTGCTTTCGAGCGCGCGATTTGATTCGCGCGCCAGCTCGTAATCGACGCGCAGCGTCTCGATATCGGCCTCAAGCGAGGTGGCTTGCTTGTCGACCCGGTAGAATTCGGCGCGCAATGTTTCGTAGGCCGTGCGCGACTCGTTGAGCATGCCGCTGAGCGCGAGCGTCTGGGATTTTTCCTGCTCGAGCGCACGCAGCGTGCTGTTGAAAGGTGCGACGATCTTGTCGAAGGATTCCTTGAGTTCGTCGAGTTCGCCGATCTTGCGGGCGGTATCGCTCAGCATGTTGCGGAGCGCTTCGTTTTCCTCGCCTATGCGCGAACCGACATCTGTGATGGTCTCGGCGGGGCGGGGCTCGTCGTTACCGGGCGCGCGGTCACCTCCAGTCTCATCGCTTTTGCGCCCGAACAGGTTCGACAACTTGGCCATGACAAGGCTCCCCAGACCCTACGCTACGTGTCCCGGCGTTCAGGTTAATATATACTCGTGCGCATTGAAACATGTGCGTGAAGCATCTTGAAGCATATTGCGGGGTGTTGCCGCAGAGCGCGGCGATGCCGTCCGACATCATGGTTAACGGCTGAAATTGTGCATGAAACGGGTGCTGGATGGCCCTTACCACGCAGGCGGCCGACATGGATGACATGGATATTGAGCCGGCGGGCGCCGACGAGGGCGTCGCCTATACCTACCGGCCGTCGCTTCTGGGCTCGCCCTGGGAATTCAGGCTCGTCGGCGACCGCATCGACTGGACCAATGGGCGCAAAACCGGCCGTGTTCCGTTTCGCACGCTCCGCCGCGTGCGCCTGTCGTTTCGGCCGGCGAGCATGCAGACGCAGCGCTTTGCGGCCGAGTTATGGGCGGACGGCGCGCCCAAGCTGGAAATCCTGTCGAGTACGTGGAAGAGCATGGTCGAGCAGGAGCGGCTGGACAAACCCTATGCTGCATTTATCGCGGAGTTGCACCGGCGCATTGCGCTGGCGGCGCCGCCGGCGCGGTTCGAGCAAGGGAGCCACCCGTTGCTCTATTGGCCGGGGCTGATTGTCTATATCGGCGTGTCGTTCGGGCTCGCCTGGCTGGTCATGCGCGCCTTGCAGGCCGGCATCGAAGGCGGCGCGGCTGTTATCGGCGCCTTTTTGGCCCTGTTTCTGTGGCAGGGCGGCAACTTCTTCCGCCGCAACCGGCCGGGCTTTTATCGCCCCGATGCGCCGCCGGCCGAGTTGATGCCGAAAGGCTGACGGCGCACGTTCAGCTTTTGCCGTTGCGCACCACTAGCACCGAGCATTTGGCGTAACGCACCACGTGGCCGGCATTCGAGCCGAGGAAGTACGTGCGCATGGCGGGGCGGTGCGAACTCATCACGATGAGGTCGGCATTGATCTCTTTCGCCTCTTCCAGCACCTCGTGATAAATGCCGCCTTGCCGCACCGTGCCCGAAATATGCGCGGCGTCGAGCCCGCTTTCGCCCGCGATGATGGCCATGGCTTCGTCGGCCGACTTGCGCTGTTGCACGTCGAAATCCGGCGGTACGTATTCCGCCAGCATCACCGGCGTCATCGGCAGTACATTGATCAAGCGCACCGAGCCGCCGGACGAGCGGGCAAGCGTCACCGCCGCCTCGATGGCGGGTTTCGCCAAATCGGTGTCGGCGAGGTCGATCGGAACCAGAATCTGCTTGTACATGACAGCGCCCCTCGTTTCCGCTGCGGGAGACAATCATGGCATGTTTCCGGCGCGGCGTTGAGGGCGATCTTGCCGCGTCGTCCGCCTAAAAGTTCGCTGAAATGCGAACTTTACGGCCACATTCAAATCGCGTGAGGAGATATTTCTTGCGAATTTGTCGCAACGGCCGATGACGCTGCGGGCTCGTGCATGGCCGATTGATGTTTCGAAAACATCGTATCGACGATCAAAGCACAACGCCACTACTCTGCTACTGCTGAAGTTTAGACTTTGAGCGTAAAACTCCAGGGGCAAAGACGAAATGGTTGTGTGAGCGTAACTCTGCTGCGGGGATGGCTTTGGAAGGGAGATATAAGCGCGACGAGGCGGCCCCCAACAAAAAACAAATCAACATGTAACGGGGATAACGCTCATGACCGTAATGACGGCAAATACCCACCGCGAAGGCGGGATGACCTCCGAGGAACGCAAAGTCATCTTCGCCTCATCTCTCGGCACCGTACTCGAGTGGTACGACTTCTACATCTACGGAACGCTCGGCGCGTTCCTGGCAAAATACTTCTTCTCCAATGTGCCGGCCAATGTCGGCTTCATCTTCGCGCTGCTCGCCTTCGCCGCCGGCTTTGCCGTGCGTCCGTTCGGCGCGTTGCTGTTCGGCCGGCTCGGTGACACGATCGGTCGCAAGAATACCTTCCTGCTCTGCATGACCCTGATGGGTCTCGGCACGTTCTTCATCGGCGTGCTGCCGAGCTATGCCACCTGGGGCATCGCAGCGCCGGTGGTTCTGGTGGCGCTGCGCCTTGTGCAGGGTCTCGCGCTCGGCGGCGAGTATGGCGGCGCGGCGATCTACGTCGCCGAACATTCTCCGCCGAACAAGCGCGGCTATTACACCTCGTGGATCCAGACCACGGCGACGCTCGGCTTGTTCATGGCGCTGCTGCTGATCCTCGGCATCCGCACCTCGATCGGCGAAGAGGCGTTCACCAACTGGGGCTGGCGCATTCCGTTCCTGGTCTCGGCCCTGCTGCTCATCGTGACGATCTGGATGGGCATGAAGCTGAACGAAGCGCCACTGTTCCAGAAGATGCTGGCGGAAGGCAAGCAGTCCAAGCGTCCGCTCGGCGAAGCGTTCGGCCAGTGGGGTAACCTCAAGATCGCGCTCGCCGCTCTGTTCGGCGCCACCGCCGGCGAGGCTGTGGTGTGGTACGGCGGACAGTTCTACGCGCTGTTCTTCCTGACTCAGACGCTGAAAGTGCCGGCAGTCACCGCCTGGATCTTGATCGTGGTCTCACTGGCGATCGGCACGCCGTGTTTCATCCTGTTCGGCTGGTTGTCGGACAAGATCGGCCGCAAGCCGATCATGCTCGCCGGCTTCGCGCTGGCGGTGATCACCTACTTCCCGATCTTCCAGGGCATCACCCACTACGCCAATCCGAAGCTGGAGCATGCCTTGTCGGCGGCGCCAGTAGTCGTAACCGCGGATCCCAACCAGTGTTCGTTCCAGTTCAAGGCGACCGGCACTGAGACGTTCACCACCGCGTGCGACATCATCAAGTCAACGCTGGTCAACCTGTCGGTGAACTACGAAAACGTCAAAGCGCCTGCCGGTACCAAGGCGAGCGTGAAGATCGGCGATACTCAGCTCAACGCCGACACGCCAAACCTGCCCGCCACGATTGCTGCGGCGGTGAAGAACCACGGCTATCCGGCGAGCGCCGATCCCAAGGATATCAACTACCCGATGACGGTGCTGCTGCTCGCCATCCTGGTCGTCTATGTGACTATGGTGTACGGGCCGATTGCCGCTTGGCTGGTCGAATTGTTCCCGACCCGCATCCGCTATTCGGGGCTGTCGCTGCCGTATCACATCGGCAACGGCTGGTTCGGCGGCTTCCTGCCGGCGACCGTCTTTGCCATCGTGGCGGCGACCGGAAACATCTACTCCGGTCTCTGGTACCCGATCGTGATTGCTGCGATGAGCTTCGTCGTCGGTTTGATCTTCCTGCCCGAGACCAAGGATCGCGACATCACCACCATGTGACAAACCGGTGGGGCGGGCCGCAGCCCGCCGCCCTTCCAAACATCTTCGAACGCCCCGCACCTCCGGTGTGGGGCGTTTTATTTGACGCGTGCAGCGTAGCCGTTAGCCGCCGACCCTGATTAATGCGTCGATTGTTTTAATTGGCAGCGGCTTCCAGCGATTTCGGGCTGATGAAGCGCTCGAGGCGGCCGGATTGCGGATGCAGCTTGTTCCAATTGTCGAAGGCGAAGTCGATGATGACCAGCCCCGAAGTCGGCAGCTTCTCGCGCAGCCGTTCACGCGCGTCGACATCGCCTGCGGCGATCAGCATCAGCGCGAGTTCGTAGAGCCCCGGATTATGGCCGATGACCATGAGCGTATGGGCGGTGGCCGGGGCGTCCTTGATGACCGCCAGGATGGTGTGCGGCGTGGCGTCGTAGACTTTTTCCACCGACATCGCCGCGGGGGCTGGATGGAACGCGTTGGCTGCGTATTTCCAGGTCTCCTGGGTGCGCGCGGCGGGCGACAGGATCACCCGGTCGGGGACGAGCGCATGGGCCGCCATATAGGCGCCAATCTTGGCCGCATCCTTGCGGCCGCGATCGATCAGGACCCGGGCAAAGTCTTTCATCCCGGGCTCGGACTTTTCGGCCTTGGCATGGCGTAGCAACAAAAGGCGGCGCATGGTGTATCAGAGTGGGGGCTGGGGACGCGTCGATTTCGAATCTGCGGTAGTTTAGCATGCGCGCCGTCGGCGCATGCGACGCCGCGGGACTGTCAACAAGAGTGGCGATGAGCGAAGACGATAATGTGGCGGCGGGCTGGTACGAAGCGACCCGGGTGGCAAGCCCGGAACGCCCGCGCCTGAATTTCGATCTCGATGTCGACGTCTGCGTGATCGGCGGCGGGCTCGCTGGCTTGACCGTGGCGCGCGAGGTGGCGCGGCGCGGCTGGTCGGTGGCGGTACTGGAGGGCGGCCGCGTCGCCTGCGCGGCGTCCGGGCGCAATACCGGCTTCGTGCTGCCGGGCTATTCGGAACACATCGAAAGCATGGTCGAGCGCATCGGGCTCGATCACACCAAGCAGCTTTGGGCGTTGTCGGAGCAGGGCATCGACTATGTGCGGCGCGCGGTCGCGGAGACTGGGATGCCGGGCGTCGATCCGGCCCCCGGCTGGCTGCATGTCTCGAAGACCGACGCCGGCGATGAAATCGATACCGAGGTCGAGCGGCTGCGTTGGATAGGCGCTACCGTCGAAGCCTGGCCGACGCAGCGCGTGCGCGAGGTGCTGCCGAATAAGCGCTATTTCGGCGCGCTGCATTTTCCCGACGCAATCCACATTCATCCGCTCAATTACGCGCTGGGGCTCGCCGCCGACGCCGAGAAATTCGGCGCCCGCATCTTCGAGAACACACTGGCGACCGGGATCGATCCGGCCGGGGTGCGCAAACGCGTCGATACGCCGGAGGCGCGCGTGCGCGCGGCGCATGTGGTGCTCGCCTGCAACGTGCAGGTCGGCGATCTGATGCCGCGGCTCGGCGCCACGCTACTGCCGATCACGACCTTCGTGCTCGTGACCGAGCCGATTCCGCGGCTTGCGGAAATCGTGCGCTACCGCGGCGCGGTGAGCGACACCAACCGCGCCGACAATCACTACCGCATCGTCGGCGGCGCCGAGTCCGGCGGCGAAAGATTGCAGTGGTCGGGCCGCATGCGTGCCTGGCAGGCCGACCCGCGTTGGGTCCGCCGCGGGCTGCTCGCCGATATCAAGCGCAATTTTCCCGATCTCGGCGCGGTTGAGATCGCGCATCTGTGGCGCGGCACGCTCGGACGCGCGGTGCATCGCATGCCGCAGATCGGTGAGATCGAGAGCGGATTGTGGGTGGCGAGCGGTTTCGGCGGACACGGGCTCAACACTACGGCGATGGGCGGCGAACTGGTCGCGCGCGGCATCGTCGAGACCGATCCGACCTGGCGGCTGTTCGCGCCCTACGAATTGGTGGGGGCCGGCGGCCTGCTCGGCCGGGCGCTGGCGCAAGGCATCTATTGGGGTACGCGTCCGATCGAGCGGCTCGAACAAGGCTGGTCGCGCTACCGTGAACAGGCGCGCAGCCGCAAGGCAATGCGGCTTGCCGCCCGCAACGGGCAGGGGCCGCCAGTGGCCGAACCGCCTGCCACCCCGCCGGCCTGACCGGCCCGTCACATCAACTCCGTACGTGTTCTGTGGGCCTGCCGGCCTGTGCTAGGTTCCAGCCCTATGAGCCCATCGCGCCTACGCCTGATTGTCCTTTCCATCGCCGCGCTGGCGCTGGCCGGCTGCGCCAGCACCGGCGGCACCAACCTGTTCGGCAGCACGGAGGTAAAGCCGAAGACGGTGCTGGTGACGGATTTCACGGCGGCCCCTGACGTGGACGCGATCGACCGCGGCTACAGCCAGCGCATGGATCGCAATGGCAGCAATTTCCCGATCCTGGAGCGCAAGCGGCGCACGCTCGCGCGCATCAACGACGAGATCGTCGCAACCATCGTCGCCACCTTGCGCGAGGCCGGGCTCGACGCGCAGCCCGGCAGCGAAGAGGCGCTCACGCTCCACGATCAGGCGGCGGTCGTAAGCGGGCGGCTGCACGGCGGCGATCAAAGCGGCGGTACGAAGAAGGCCAAGCCGATCGGATTTGGCGCCGGCCACGACGGCGTGGTGGCCGACATCACGATTTCGCTTTTCTCGGGCGGTGCGAGAAAGCCTCTGACAGGCTTCAGCGTCGACCCCAAGGATGCCGGCAAGCCGCCGGCCGGCAAGAAGGAGGCGGCCGAGCGCAATGCCGCGATCGCCGCGGTGCTGCTGACCGAAAAGGACGAGGTGAAACTTTCGCCCGACGTTGAAGCGCAGGCGCGCCGGCTCGGCCGCGCCGCGGGCGAGAAGGTCGCCGCCTATGCCAAGGAACAGGGCTGGATCGCGGCGCCGGAGGAGCCGGTGAAATTGGCGGAGCCCAAGCCCGAGCAAAAACTGAAGGCGGCAAAGCCGGCTAAGCCGGCGACGTAATCAGCGCCCTTCGCGCCTTATCAGACAAGCTAGCCGCTCGAGCATATGACTGCCGACGCACGTTACCACCAGCGCTCGCGCACCGGCCGCTCAATCACGATGACTCGGCTGCGTCCCGTGCCGCGGTCATCTTCATCATCCGCATCATCATCGTCCGCGTCAATCGACTTCACGCGCCGCCCGATGACATCGCGGTCGGTGTCGTCGTCGCGCTTGCGATAAGCGGCTTCGGCGCGCGGCCGCGATGCCACGGCCCGCTCAGTTACAGGCGGTCTCACGCAGGTTCGTCGAGGACCTTCGTAGGGCTGATAGGTGCAATCGGACACGCGGAACGACTGATAGGCGCTGGAACAGGCCTGGACGTCGCAGCGGTCAGGCGCCGCAGCAGCGCTACGCGTTTGGGCGGATGGCGGGACCACGGCGGCTTGGGCAGGCGGGGATTCCGCAGCGTATGCCGGAGCGCGGCCGCCGGTCGAACCGTCGGCTTGTTGCGCCGGCGGCGCGGCATCTTTTGTTGCCGCCGTCGGCTGGTGCTCCGCTTGCGTAACGTTGGCGGTGAAAGCATCGGCGGCCGGCGGGTGCTGCGCAACCGGTGGCTTCGCAAGCGCATGGTGGACCGTATCGTCCGATTGCCGCGTCTCCGGGTTTTTCGGATAGACCGGAGTGAGATCGGTGCTTTGGCCTTTGACCTTGGCATTTGCCTGCGGTGCCGGCGCAACGGTCCTGGTCGCAACTTGCACCGGGGACCTGGTTTCCGATTTCGGTCTGGTCAGCCAGTCAAGTTCGAGCAGGATGCCGGCGATCGAGACGAAGACGATTGCAATGTAAGCAAAGAAAGACATCGTTTTGTCCGCGCGACCCCTCGTGCCTGTTCGCCAACGTGGGAATAGCTGGACTGGTTCCGGCTGAACCGGTTCCATTGCACGGGAACGCAATCGCAACAGCGCCGCGCACTATGCCAACCACGGTTCCCGCGACGAGATCATCAGCGTCCCTCGCGTCTCGCCATGAAAGCAAGCCGCTCGAATAGGTGCACGTCCTGCTCGTTCTTCAACAGTGCACCGTGCAGCGGCGGGATCAGCTTCTTCGGATCGCGCTCGCGCAATATCTCCGGCCCGATGTCCTCGACCATCAGCAATTTCAGCCAGTCCAATAGCTCCGATGTGGACGGCTTCTTCTTCATGCCGGGCACGTCGCGGATTTCGTAGAACAGCCTGAGTGCTTCGCTCACCAGGCGCTGCTTGATGCCGGGGAAATGCACCTCGATGATCGCAGTCATAGTGTCGGGATCGGGAAAGCGGATGTAGTGGAAGAAGCAGCGGCGCAGGAAGGCGTCCGGCAATTCTTTCTCATTATTTGATGTGATGACCACGACCGGCCGGCGGCGTGCTTTGACGGTCTCGCCGGTCTCGTAGACGAAGAACTCCATGCGATCGAGCTCCTGCAACAGGTCGTTGGGGAACTCGATGTCGGCCTTGTCGATCTCGTCGATCAACAGCACCGGGCGCTCGTCGGCGATGAAAGCGTCCCACAATTTGCCGCGCTTGATGTAGTTGCGGATGTCCTGCACGCGCGCCTCGCCGAGCTGGCTGTCGTGCAGGCGCGACACCGCGTCGTACTCATAGAGACCCTGCAGCGCCTTGGTGGTAGACTTGATGTGCCACTCGATCAGCGGCGCGCCGATCGATTTGGCGATCTCCAGCGCCAGCACGGTCTTGCCGGTGCCGGGCTCGCCCTTGACCAGCAAAGGCCGCTCCAGGGTGATCGCGGCGTTGACCGCGACCTTGAGGTCGTCGGTCGCCACATAGGCCTTTGTGCCTTCAAAACGCATGGAATTCCTCGCTTTTTTGCGACACTAGGCAGGGCGCCGGGGCAGGGCAAGGCGGATTGCAAGGCACTATTCGTTTGGCGCATGGCCTATTCCGAAAACCGGCGCCCGCGTTTCGGGACCATTCGCCCTCGCACCAACGTGATGGCCGAGTGATGGCAAGTTGAATGGCTATTATGCGCGAAGCGTATATGTGATGGCTCGGAAATGAATTCGGGAGTATCGGATGCGCCGTTTGTTGCTCGGCTTTATCCTTGTGCTTGCGACCGCCGGGCTGGCGAATGCGCAAATGGCGCCGCTGCCGAAGCCCGGTCCGGGGCAGGCGGTGGCGACGTTTGCCGGCGGTTGCTTCTGGTGCACGGAATCCGATTTCGACCACGTGAAGGGCGTGATCTCGACCACGTCGGGCTACACCGGCGGACACGTCGCCAATCCGACCTACGAGCAGGTCTCGGCCGGCGGCACCGGGCACGCCGAGTCGGTGCAAGTGATCTATGACCCGAGCAAGGTCTCCTACCAGCAATTGCTCACGTACTATTGGCACCACGTCGATCCGACCGTGAAGGACCGCCAGTTCTGCGACGTCGGCCACCAGTACCGCACCGCGATCTTCGTCCATAACGACGAGGAGCGCAAACTCGCGGAAGCGTCGAAGAAGAAGGTCGAGGCCGAGTTGAAGAAGCCGATCTACACCGAGATCGACAACGCCGGCCCATTCTACCCGGCCGAGGAATATCACCAGGATTTCTATCTGAAGAACCCGACGAAATATAAATTCTACCGCTGGAATTGCGGCCGCGATCAGCGGCTGGAACAGCTATGGGGCAAAGCGAAGGGAGACAGCTGACATGATCGACCGACGAGCCCTGTTGACGGCCGGCGTTGCATTGGGCGCGCTGTTGACCGCGAGTAAATTTGGCGAGGCAGAAACAATGACCACGACAACGCAAGACATCGACTGGGCTAAAGTGACCGATGCGGAGTGGCGCAAACGCCTGAGGCCGCAAGCTTACGACGTGCTGCGCAAGCACGGCACAGAACGCGCTGGCACCAGTCCGCTCAATCACGAGAAGCGCAAAGGCACATTCGCCTGCGCCGGCTGCGACCTGCCGCTGTTCTCGTCCGACACCAAGTTCGAGAGCGGCACCGGCTGGCCGAGCTTCTATCAACCGCTGGCGAATGCGGTCGGCACCACGAGCGACCGCAGTTTCTTTATGACCCGCACCGAGGCGCACTGCAGCCGCTGCCTCGGCCATCTCGGCCATGTGTTCGACGACGGCCCGCCGCCGACCGGGCTGCGTTACTGCATGAACGGCGTGTCGTTGAAGTTCGAGCCGCAAGCGCCCGGCCAGACCTGAAGCCGGCAGTCGGCTTAAGGCGCAGTGTTGTTGCCGCCCGGCAGGGAAACCTGCCGGGCGGCCGCGGTTTGCGCGCTGCGATCAAGCGGTTTAAGTCCCGAAGCACCCGGCAAAATCTGCCGTCATGCGGCAAAACAATCCGCATGACCGTCATCCCCAGACCGGTGCGTCCTGATAAGCCATTGTATTATAATAATAATTTAGATGGCACGGTGATTGCGTTGTCCTGTTCGCGGGAATGTCCGCACGCGGCCTATGGGCTGCGAATCGCGAACGTGGAGATGAAGTCATGGGTTTGTTCGGCGCTCTTACCTCGGCCGTGAGTGGATTGCAGGCGCAAGCGTTCGCCATGCAGAACATTTCGGGCAACATCGCGAATTCTCAGACCATTTCCTACAAGGGCATCGATACCAATTTTGCGGATTTGATATCAGGCAGCGGCGATGCGTCGCAGCAGGTTGCCGGCGGCGTCACGGCAAGTTCCGTTGCGACGAATAGCGTTCAAGGCGCCATCCAGTCTTCCACGACCGCAACGAATATGGCGATCAATGGCGACGGTTATTTCACGGTGCAAAGCCCGACCGGCTTCAGTGGGACGACCCCAATATTCAGCGGTACCCAAAACTATACAAGACGCGGCGACTTTGCGTTGAATGCCGACGGCTATCTGGTCAACGGCTCCGGTTTTTACCTGGAAGGGATTCCGATCGATTCGACCACCGGCGATCCGGTCGGCAACGTTGCCACGCCATTGAACTTCCAGAGCAACTTTCTGCCGGCGAGCGCGACCACCGAAGTCAACTATGCAGTCAACCTTCCGGCGACACCGAAGACGACCGCGACTAGCTCGCTTATTCCAAACTCCAATCTTCTCAATGCCGCGAACTTCACCCAAAATCCTACACTTGTCGCAACCGCCAACAGCAATGCCGTCGTGACCGGCACGGCAGCTCTCACCACGATTAACGCGAGCGGCGGCGCCATCACGTTTGACGTCAACGGAAAGACGGTCACGCTGGCGACTAACGGGGGCTCGGGCGCAAACGGTCTCTATACGCCGGGAGACCTCGTAAACGCGATCAACACGCAGGTCGGCGCGTCCGCCAAGGTGAATGCAACGCTAAATGGCGCCGGATATCTGGTGATCACAAGCACCGGAGTGCCTGGCGCGGGCGACTCGGTGACGGTCAACACCTTCAGCAGCGGCGACGCAACCCAGCTCGGCTTTGCCAGCGCGACAGCGACAGCCAACGGTACCAACGGTCTTCCGGCAACCGGTCAGGTGATCGGTTCCGATGCACAAGCCTTTGTCAACCAAACGATCGATGGCGGCTCGCTTACCGTCTATGACGCCACCGGCACGCCGGCCAATCTCCAGTTCAGATGGGCCAAAACCAACAGCGTGGCGGCCGGCGGCACCGATACCTGGGAGTTGTTTTATGAGGTCAACCCGAATGCGACCGGCGGACAAGTCGCGTGGCAGAACGCTGGGACCCAATTTGTATTTAACTCGTCCGGTCAACTCACACCGCCAATCAATTCGATTGCGCTGAGTAACGTCAACATCGGCGGCACCGTTCTCGGCAACCTCACGCTGCAAACGCCGACCAGCGCCATCACGCAATTCGCCAACTCGAGTGGATTATCGACCGTCAACAACTTGAAACAGAATGGCTTTGCGGCCGGCCAATTGGAAACGATTGCCATCGCTGACAATGGCACGGTTACCGGCACGTTTTCCAATGGGCAAAATGTGGCGCTCGCTGACATTCCGCTCGTGCATTTCAACAGTCCGGCCAACCTCAAGTCGCTGAGCGGCGGCGCCTACGAGCAAACGGACGCTTCCGGTGTAGCGCTCACCGGGGCGACCGGTCAGGTCGTCGGGGGGTCGGTCGAAGAATCCAACACCGATATTGCGACCGAGTTCACCAAATTGATCGTGACCCAACAGGCCTATTCGGCGAATACGAAAGTGATCACGACTGCGAACCAAATGTCGCAGGATTTGCTGAACATCATTCGATAGCGCTCAGTGAGCACCCGGTATGAATCGGCGAAGCACATGATCGGGGCCGGGCCATGGGTTTAACGCAAGCGCTCGCCACTGCGACGTCCGGATTGCAGGCAACGCAGACCGGTCTTTCGATTGTCGCGGGCAACGTGGCCAATGCGCAGACGGCCGGCTACATTGCCAAATCGGTCAGCCTCAACGAGACCGTAGCCGGCAACGGCGGCAATGGCGTAAGTGTTGGGTCGATCAACCGTCTGCTCGACACTTTCGTTCAGCAACAATTGTGGACGGAAAGCGCCGGTGGCGGCTACGCCGATCTGAGAGCCAATATCTATCAGCAGCTGCAGCAAGTTTACGGTCAGCCCGGTTCGGACTCCACGTTTGACTCAACTTTCAACAATCTCACGGGCGCTGTTCAGGCTCTATCCGCCAGCCCGAGCTCGGCCGCCGCGCAAGCCCAGGCGGTCAACGCGGCTCAAGCGATGGCGCAGCAGCTCAACAGCGCGACACAAAGCATTCAGTCGCTTCGCAGCCAAGCCGACCAGGGAATCGCCGGCGACGTACAGCAAGCCAACAATGCCCTGCAGCAGATCGCGAAAATAAATGTCCAGCTATCCACTGTCGGAATCGACAACGGCACGACAGTGACGCTGGAGGATCAGCGCGATCAGTATACAAGTCAACTCGCAAAGTTGATGGACATTCGCATTACCCAAGGCGGCAACAACCAAGTTATCGTGACGACCACCGGCGGAACCCAACTCGTGGGGCAGGGGGGCGCGTCACAGCTCAGTTTCACCGCCAGCGGCACGATTAACGCGACGCAGCTCTGGAACGCCGATCCGACCAAGAGCGGACTGAGCACCATAACTCTGACGTCGCCATCGGGTACGACCACCGATCTTGTTGCCGACGGCGGCATCCAGTCCGGCGAAATCGCCGGCTACCTCAGCATGCGCGACGACGTGCTGCCGCAGGCGCAAAATCAGCTCGACGCACTCGCCGCACAGATGTCGAGCGCCCTTTCCGACACGACCGCGGCCGCAAAGCCGGTCACCGTCGGAGCAAATGCGGGTTTCGATGCCGATATCGGCGGTGTGTCGAACGGGAATACGATCCAGCTCAGCTACACCGACGGGAACAATGTGCAGCACAGCGTCACGATCGTTCGGGTAGACGATCCGACCGCGCTGCCGCTGCCAAATACGGCAACCGCGAATCCGAACGATACTGTCATTGGTGTGAATTTCTCCGGCGGTCCCGCCGCGGTCGCGGCCGCGCTCAATACCGCGCTCGGCTCGGCGGGCCTGCAATTTTCCAATCCGTCAGGCTCGACCCTCGAAATTCTGAATGCGACGAACTCGCCGGTCACCGTGAATTCGGTGTCGACGACGACCACTGCGACGTCGTTGACGGCCGGATCCGCGGCGCTTCCACTTTTCGTCGACGGCGTGAGCCCGTATACGGGCGCCTTCGCGGGGACCGGCCCGGAGATCACGGGTTACGCAGGTCGCATTGCGGTCAACCCCGGGCTGGTTGACGATCCTTCGAAACTCATAACTTATCAAACGTCGCCGCCGACGGCCGCAGGCGACGCGACGCGGCCAAACTTTATCTATAATCAGCTCATCAATGCCACGGGTGTCTATTCTCCCGATACCGGCGTCGGGGGCACCACCGCTCCATTTCAAGGAACGCTGTCCGGCTATATAAGCCAGATCGTGAGCATGCAGAGCCTTGCAACGAATACCGCGACCAATCTGCAGACCGGGCAAGATACCGTGGTCAATTCGCTGCAATCGCGATTCAATTCGACGTCGGCGGTGAATATCGATACCGAAATGGCGAACCTGCTTACGCTGCAGAACTCTTATGGAGCGAATGCGCGCGTGATGTCGACGATCAAAGCGATGATGGACTCTTTGTTGGCAGTTTGATGTGAGGCGATTATGGCTCTTTCAGGCATTTCACCTACCGTTGCTCCGCTCATTCAGTCGGCGCTGGATATCACCACCCAGCTCGACAACCTGCAGCGGCAGCTCGGATCGGGACAAAAGGCGGATAACTATGCCGGACTCGGATCGCAGAGCGGAATTGCCGTTTCGCTGAACGCGCAATTGGCGGCGCTCGGCAGCTTCGACACGACCATGACGAATGTGGGAACGACAATCAATCTGCAGCAGCAGGTTCTCCAACAGGTCGGAAGCGTCGGCAGCTCGGTGCAGACGGCAATGGCGACACCCAGCTTCAGTCTCGATAATACCGGGCAGACTTCCACCCAGCAAACGGCCGTCAGTCAGCTCGATCAAATTGTGGGCCTGCTTAATTCGGAAGGCGGAAACGGCTATCTGTTCTCCGGAAACGCCGTGAACCAGCCTTCGGTCGCGTCCGCCGATGATATACTCAACGGCAATGGAACGCAGGCTGGCCTTAAGCAGGTGATTGCCGAACGTCTGCAGGCGGATCAGGGTTCCAATGGGCTTGGCCGGCTGGTCATTCCAGTGCCCGCGCCCGCCAGCACCGTCGTATCGGTGGCCGAGGATGCTGCGGGTTCGCCGTTCGGGCTCAAGTTGGGCTCGGTCAGCTCGTCGCTCACGGGAGCGACCGTAACGCCGGCCGGTCCGCCGCAGTCGTATTCCATCGATCTCGGGGCGACCAATCCCAACCCCGGCGATACGATCTCCTTCACATTCAACCTACCCGATGGCACGACCCAGACGCTGCAGTTGCAGGCGACCAATTCGGGATCTCCGGGCCCCAATCAATTCTCGATCGGCGCTACAAGCGACGTGACCGCGAAAAACCTTCAGGCCGCGCTCGCCGCGGGCGTGACCCAAATTGGCCAGACGACGCTGCCGTCCGCTTCCGCCGTGGCCGCTGCAAACAACTTCTTCGATCAGCCGCCGATGCGGGTTAGCGGCGCCCCGGCTACCGCAACGGCATTGGTCGCTGGAACATCCGCCAACACGGTATCTTGGTACACCGGCGGCACCACCGCGGTGACCTTGACAGCCACCGGCGGAGCCGCCATTACCGCCGGCACCGCCGGCACGTTTGATATCACCAGCGCCGCCGTCAATAGCGGCAACCCCGTCGCCGTAACGGTCGCCAACGGCGATTCGCTTGCCGCCGTGATGACCAAGATCAATACCGCGTTGGGCGCCGGCAGCGATGTGCAGGCCAGTCTCAGCGGCGGCCAGATCGTCCTGACCAGCGCCAGCGGCAACAATATCACCATTGCGGACGCTGCCGGCAATTCCGCTGGAACCACCGCCGCCCTCGGCTTCGCCAACGCCACGGTTTCGATGCGCGATGCGATCGACCGCGACGGCGCGCATCGATCCATCGACGACGATAGCTTACGGGACGCAGGCCAACGAACAAGGCATCCGATCGATCGTGCAAAGCATCGCGACACTGGCGGCAACGACCTACTCCGCGAGCGATCCGAATGCCGCAACGAGCTACGCCGACCTCAATCAGCGCCTCTATTCCGCGCTTGCGGTTCCACCCGGTACGCAAGGGATCACCGACGATCGAGGCGAGCCTCTCCAATGCGCAGGTACTTATGGCTTCCACGCAAAGCCAGCACCAACAAACGACGAATGTGCTGACCAACTTGTTGCAGTCCATCGAGGGTGTCGATCAGAATACGATTGGCGCGGAAATTTTGTCGCTGCAGACCAGCCTGTCGGCCACGCTGTCGGCGACCGCAAGGATGGCGCAGCTCAATCTGGTCACTTATCTCTCGCCGGTGACCGGATAATACGAGCCGGCCGTCATCGCTCCGCGCAATAAGAAAAAGACCGCGGCATGGCCGCGGTCTTTTTATTTGCTTTGCCGGTGGGGGGCTCAGGCGTGGCCGAGCAGCCCTGCCGCCACTTCGCGATTGATGCTGATGAGCGAGCCGAGGGTTTGCGGCTTCGGATCGGCCAGGATCGCGAGCGTCTGCTTGCAGACGAACAAACCGAGATTGGCGACGTTCTGGCGGACGTCGGACGGGAGCGGATTGTCGTTGCTGGTGACTGAGGACATGAAGAACGTCCAGAGCTTGCGATTGAAGTGCAGCGCGGAATCGAGGCCTCGCCCGAGCCGTTCCACGTTTCTTGCACCGATTGCAGGCGGCGCGCCGCATCCAGCAAGAGATCGGCTTCCAATTCACGCGGGCTGGAGATTTTGTTTGCCACTTTTCCGTAGATTTTTGCGGCCTGCTTCATTGCTTAGTAGCTCCCGTTCATAATCGATCAGCTGCTGAATTTGCTTGAGAGCCTTATACATATTCCCCGTTAAGATATGATTATTTATAATCTCAATGTGGATCATGGTGCTGGGCGCCGCGCGAACGAGTTCCTGCACAAGCGTAAAATAGGTCGCGTGATGCTGGCGCGCATCGCGCGACGTGTACATCAACAGCACCGCCAGGTAGATGCGTTTGGCCGGGGTATCGGCCTGCTCTGCGGTCAGGATGTCCTTTTCGCGGACGATCGGTACCTTCTTGCCCTCGATGACGAGGCGCGTGCGTTGGCCGGAATTGGTGATGACGCTCTCACCGATCAAAATGCGCTCACCCGGCTTCAGCTCGACCTTGAGTGCCATCTCTATATCTCCTGTGCCGTATCCTTGCCCCGCATGATTAATGGATCGTTAAGTTGCGCGGCGCATGCCGGCCGATCCAAAGAAAAACGGCGGGGCTTTGGGCCCCGCCGTCTCGGAAGCGATACGCTTTCGATTACTGGAACAAGCGCAACACGGCTTGCTGAGCCTGAGACGCCATCGACAGCGCGGTGGTCGACAGAGACTGGCGGGTCTGCAAGGCGAGCAGGTTGGCGCCTTCCTGGTTCGGATCGGCGAGGACGAGGTTGTCGGCGCCGGTCTGCAGGGTGTTGACCATCTTCTTGGTGAAGTCCTGACGGTTCTGCACGACCGACAGCGAACCGAAGAAATGCGCGGTCGACTTGAGTCTGCAGGGTGGTCAGCGCGGCCGTGATGGTCGTGGCCAGAGCTATCGAGGTTCGTGTTGCTGGAGAACTGGCAGATGGTACGCTGCCGCGATGCCCAGGTTGGTCGGCGTTGACGATGAACGGAGTTGTTGCTGCTGTCGACCATCTGAACGGTCAGATCGAGCTCGTGCCGTTCTCGTTGAAGTTCAGACGTGAGGCTGTCGCCGTTCAGCGAGGTTGACGCCGTTGTAAGCCGGAGTCACTGGCCAAGCTGGTTGATCTGGGACAGCAGATTGTTGAACTGGTTCATCAAGCTCGTGCGGGCGGCGGTCATGGTGCTGCCGGTCGCCGCCGCGATGCTGGTGGTGTTGGCGGCGGCGCCGGTGACGTTGGTGCCATCGAAGCCCGTCACGCCGAGAGCGGTGGACGTCTGCAGGTTGTTGATTTCGAGCTTGCCTGCGTTCGTCGGTACCAACCGCACCGACGTCAGCGGACACCTTGCCGGTCAGCGCCGCATTGCCGTTGATCGAAGTCACCAACTGGGCGAGCGTCAACGCGGCCGCAGCCGAACCGTTGCTCGACACGTGTTGTTGCCGACGGCGAAGCCCAGGTCGGCCGCCGACGGTGCCCGTGCCGCCGGCACTGGTAACCGTGACGCCTGTACCTGCGGCGTTGGTTAGTTCGATGTTGCCGCTGCCATCCAGCGCAGCGGATACAGACGATCCCGCAGTGTCAGGGCAGTATTGATCTTCGCGATCTTTGCAGCGGCTGTGATGTCGCCGGACGCGAACGTGACGGCGGTGCCGTTAATCACCAGGTTGCCCGCGGCGGACTCGTCAGCCGTATACTTGGTCTGGTCGTTCGACGCCAGCGTGCTGGCGGTCGCAGGGGTGAAGGTGCTGACCGAAACATTAACGCCGCCGCCGACGTTGAAGGTCAGCGTGTTGTTGGCCTGAGTCGAGTTGTTGGCTGTGGCGACACCGACGCCCGGCGTAACCGCGGCCTGCGTCGTGTCGGTGCGGGCCTGGCTCGCCACCGATTGCAGCTGCTGCACCAGCGCGGTGATCGAGGTAATGCCGTTGTTGGCCGCCTGAATCGTCTGAATGCCGTTCGACATCGCGTCGAGCAGGCCGTTGAGCGAGCTGGCGCGGTGTTGTTCAACGACTGCGAGGTGAAGAAGTTCAGCGGGTTATCGAGGGCCGAGTTGACCTTCTTACCGGTCGCAAGGTTGTTCTGCGTAGATCTGCATCAGGTTTGCGGTATTCTGCAGCGAAAGCAAGTTCGCCCGAATGCCGGCGGAGAGAGTGATATTCGACATAAGTTTAACCCTTCTGGTTTTTTTGCCGTAACGGCGCTGGTTCCGGCGCCAATCGCTCTGACCAGCGCGCGTTTTGGGAAACTACCCAACGCGGCGTAACGCAGCGTAAAAGAACATGGTTAATGATTGCTGCCGTAAGGGCGCCAGCGGATTGATTTGTTAAGACTTTTTCGGCTGCCGGATGCCGGCGCCGAGCGAATTCATATGAAAAATCAGGGCCTAATCTTCGGTCCGAAGTCTAAGTCGTTTCCAAGTCGTTAACAGCTTCTTCCAGGTTGAGTTAAAGCGAACGGCTGATCGCCAGCGGCTGGTTAGCCTTGGCGCTCGGCAGGTTGGCGCGGCCGGTCGGACCATAGGTCGAGGGCGCGCGCTTGCGGGCGAGTTCGCCCGAGACGCCGCGGAGGATGCCTTCGGATACCGCGTGGGCGGTCGCCAGCACCGTCATGTTGGTCTGCAGCAGAGCCTGGAAGGCGCCGTGCCGCTCGCGCAACGCGGCATATGCGCCGGGCAGGGATCGCGCGATCAGTTCGCGGGCGGAAATGAAGCGCATGGTTTCCGCGGTGTAGCGGCGGCAGAACTCGACTTTCGCCTCGCATAATTCGGCCGCGTCGCGCAGCCGGCCAGCGCGGACGTGTGCGGTCTCCCGCCCGATCGTCTCCTCCAACTGGTCGGTGATGGCATTGAGGCTCTCGATCAACCGCTCCGCCTCGCTGGCGCTGGCAATCGGGGTTTCAGGCGTAGGCGTGCTCATACATGTGTCTCCTGATGGGCGATCAGGCTGCGATAAACGTGATCGGCGATGCCGATGCCGCCGGCCTTGGCGATCGACTTGGCGTATTGGTCGGTAAGCAGCGAACGCCAGACGCCGGTGGCGCCCTGGCCGCCGAACGGGCCTTCGCCGTCGACGCCGGTGAACATGTGCTGGAACATGGAATTGAGGAAGACTGCCTCGAAATCCTTTGCCGCGGCGTGCGCCTTGGCTTGCCCGGCGGCGGCGATCTTGCCGGCGGCGGGCGGCTTGCCGTGTTGAGCAGGTCGATCGCGCTGAAACCCGGCGCGGCGAGGGGCAGGGTGCTTGCCATCACATCACCTCGATGTCGGCTTGGATCGCGCCTGCCGCCTTGATCGCCTGCAGGATCGCGATCAAGTCGCGCGGGCCGATGCCCAGCGCATTAAGCCCATCCACAAGCTGTTGCAGCGATACGCCTTCTTTCACCAGCGCAAGCTTCTTGCCGTCTTCCTGGACGCCGATCGACGTGCGCGGCACGACGCGGGTTTGACCGCCGCGCGAGAACGGCGCCGGCTGGCTTACTTGCGGCGTTTCGGTAATGGTGACCGTGAGATTGCCCTGCGCCACCGCCACCATGGATACCCGCACGTCGCGGCCCATGACGATGATGCCGGAACGTTCGTCGATCACGATCTTGGCCGCCTGGTCCGGTTCGATCTGAAGCTGCTCGATCTCGGTGAGCAGCGAGATGACGTTGCCGCGATATTGCTGCGGCACGGTAATGCCAATGGTCGCGGGATCGAGCGGTTCGGCGGTCGGCGTGCCGAGGAAATCGTTGATCGCCGAGGCGATGCGCGTGGCGGTGGTAAAATCGGGATTGCGCAGCGCCATGCGCAACTGGCTCAGCTTGTTCAGTGTGAATTCGATCTCGCGCTCGATCAGCGCGCCATTGGCGATGCGGCCGACGGTCGGCACGCCGCGCACGATCTTGGCGGCCTCGCCTTCGGCCTGGAAACCGCCGATCGCCACCGAGCCCTGGCCGACCGCGTAGACGTTGCCGTCTGCGCCGAGCAGCGGGGTGACCAGCAGCATGCCACCTTGCAGGCTCTTGGCGTCGCCGAGCGACGAGACGGTGACGTCGATGCGCGTGCCCTGCGTGGCGAAGGCGGGCAGGTTGGCGGTCACCATCACGGCGGCGACGTTGCCGGTGCGCAGCGTCTGGCCGCGGATGTTGACGCCGAGGCGTTCCAGCATCGCCGTGAGCGATTGCTTGGTGAAAGGAATGTTGTTGAGGGTATCGCCGGTGCCGTTGAGGCCGACCACCAAGCCATAGCCGATGAGCTGGTTCTGGCGCACGCCCTCGATATTGGCGAGGTCCTTGATGCGCGAAGTCGCTCCGACGTTCGGCGCGGCGAACGCGGTCAATAGCACGGCCAACAATGCGGCTCGCAACGTCGTCGTCATCACTGCTCCCCAATGTGACGCTTAACTATCACTATGTATGCGAACGCCGTGCCAAGCCGGGCGCGCTATCCAAGACTCTGACAAGATTGCGCTTTTTGAATCGGTGTGGCGAAAGCAGCAGATGCGTGAGACCGGCAGGAAAGGACCAGGGCGGCAGATTTTGCCGGGGCATTTACCGTTCATTAACCATAACGGCTCACGCTGCACGATATTCGGGACCGGCACGTCCGGTTGGGATTTTTCAACAATGCGCGTCTACGGACCGAACGGAACTGCGTTGGCGACCGCGCCCACCACGGCGCGCCGCAGCGGCGGTGGCTCGTTCACGGTCAGCGAAGACGAGGCGCCGCGCAATACCTCGGCGGCCGGAAACCTGCGCGCGGTATCGACGGTCGACGCCCTTATCGCCTTGCAAGGGGTGGAAGACTCGACCGAGCGCAAGAAACGCGCGGTCGTTCGCGGCCGCAAGGCGCTCGACGTGCTAGATGCCCTCAAACTCGCGGTGCTGGACGGCAGTGTCGACCAATCGACCCTGGCGCGTCTCAAAGTTGCAGCGGAAGGACTGACCGGGGAAACCGGCGATCCGGGCCTCGACACGGTGCTGGGCGAGATTGACCTGCGCGTGGCAGTCGAGTTGGCCAAGGCCGGGATCCGCTAGAGCGGAATCGTTTTACCTCTTGCCCTGTTCAATATTGCTCAGCCGGCAGCTCGCGAAGCCGCGCCACCTTTTTCGCACATTTCTACCAAGTCATTGAAATGTCATAATAAACTATCTGGCCACATGCCGTTATTCGTATATTGTCCGCGGCCCGGCGCGCGTATATAAGCCTGCCGCATCGGGAGGACAGGCGTCGTATCCAAGAACGATAAAAAGACAGGGAGTTGGTGGGAATGCTGGCTAAAACCAAGACGTATCGGCCGTCGGACAAAGAGCCGTTTATGAACGAGCGGCAGCGCGATTACTTCCGCGCCAAACTGCTCGCATGGCGGGAAGACATCCTGAAAGAAGCCAAGGAAACACTGCAGCATCTGCAGGAAGAAAATCAGAACCATCCCGACCTCGCCGACCGGGCGTCGTCGGAAACCGATCGCGCCATCGAACTGCGCGCGCGCGACCGCCAGCGCAAGCTGATCGCCAAGATCGACGAGGCGCTCGGCCGCATCGAGGAAGGCACCTACGGCTATTGCGAGGAGACCGGCGAGCCGATCTCACTGCGCCGCCTGGAAGCCCGCCCGATCGCCACGCTGTCGGTGGAGGCGCAGGAGCGCCACGAGCGGCGCGAAAGAGTTTATCGCGACGATTGATTTTTTCTTTCCCCCTCCCCGTTTACGGGGAGAGGGGAAGGGAGTTTGCCGCTCGTATTTCCCGATTCAAATTTCAATCACCCGGGGCGATGACGCGCGCGTGGCCCCAAAAAGCGAGAAATCGCGATCGCGCGCAGTCTTGGTGGAATTCTTTATGCCCCAAAAACGCACGCGGCCTCCGGCTGGGGAGCATCCGGAGGCCGCGTCGTTAACGCCATTTACGCTCGCGAAACGCAAACGGCGGGGGAGCTCGACAAACTCAACTGGTCGTTCGGCACGCACCGAGCACGCTACGACTTAAACCAACCGACGCGGCACAGGCGCCGAACACGAACAACTCGCACAAACCGGTGGGGCCCAAGCACCGACCCCCACCCCGCCCGCCTTCGCAATGCTGCGGCGGGCGACCCCCCCCAAGGGGGAGGGTGAACACGCACTAGAACGGCAGCAGGACCTGCATCAGCTGTTGGCCGTACGGGTCTTGCTGGATGTCGGTGACCTGGCCGTGTCCGCCATAGGCGATGCGCGCCTGGGCGATCTTGCTGGAATCGATTGTGTTGTCGCTCTGGATGTCCTCCGGCCGCACGATGCCGGCGACGATCAGTTCGCGCACCTCGAAATTGACGCGGATCTCCTGCTTGCCCTCGACCACCAGATTGCCGTTCGGTAGCACCTGCGTCACCACCGCGGCGACGTTGGTCTGCAGCGCTTCCGAGCGGTTGATCGTGCCTTTGCCGTCGGCGGCCGAATTTGAATCGGTCGTGAGAAGGCGCGTCGGTACCGTGGCATTCACGATCGGCACTTTGTTCTTGCCGAAGAAATTGGTTATGCCGGAATCCTCCGTTGTTGTCCGCGTGCGCTGCGTCTCGTTCGACAGATTGGCCTTGTCGGTGATGTTGACTTGCACGGTGAGGATGTCGCCGATCTGGTGCGCGCGCTGGTCCTTGAAGAAGGCGCGCGAGCCGTTGCGCCACAGCGAATTGGGATTGTATGAGGCCGGCTGCGCCGTCGGCATCGGCATCTGCACCGGTTTGTAGCCCGGTCGCGTCGTCGGATTGTCGATCGCCGACAGCGGCGGCTGTTGGCCGATGTCCTTTATCCGGTCGATGGCCGCGCAACTCGAGAGCAGCGAGGTGGCGAGCGCGGCGAGCACCGCGTGACGCGCGAGGGTTATGACTTTCATCGACTTCACTTTCACAAAAGGCGCAACGGCGCCGTTACGTTTGGCATCGATTCGAAACACAAGGCGACCATCGTACGCTTCGCACTATTGCGTCATCGGCGCACCGGCAGGTTGGCGGCAAGCTGCGGCGTAGAGGCGCTGATCACGACGCGGCCGGGTCCGGTCACCACGCCTTGCACCGTGCGCTTGGATTGTTCGTTGAGTACCGAGATCACGTCGCCTTCGGCGCCACCTTCGGTCGCCTTGCCGCGCACCGTGAGCATGATGCCCGGCACTCTGTAGACCAGCATCACCGTCTCGTTGCGCTGAACCACTTCAGGCTTCATCAGGTCGGCGATACGCAGCGGCCGGCCCGGCTGCATCGAGCTGCGCGCCGGCAAGTCCGACCGCTTGGTCGGCATTCTTGATGAGGTCGCGGCCGACATCGGCGCGCGCGCGACGTTCGACCACCACGTCGCCGTCCTTGATCACCTCACCGCGCTCGACCGGGCGGAGCAACGTCACGACCTCGGCGGTCGCGGCGGCGCGGCCGGTCAGATGCAGCGTGCCGTGGCTGCCGGCGCCCGTCGGCATTTCGAGCGCGAGTTCGAAGCGGCCGCTGCGGCTGTCGTAATTGATGTAGGCGACGCGCGGATCGCCCTTGGCGGACGGTTCGACGTGGATCGCGCGCAGTTCGCGGTCGAAATGCACCACGATGTCTTTGACGGGGCCGAGCCCGTATTGCGCGGCAAGCGCCTCCGCCACGCGGTCCTCGATGATTTTGGCGGAGATGGCGCGGCTCGCCCGCGTCACCGTCACTTCGGCGACGTTGCCGGTGTCGAGCCCGACCAGCGCGTAGGGGCGCACCGCCTCGATGATCGCTTCGGCCGACACCGTTCCTGTGACGCCGAGGTCGGGCGCGCGGAAGATCGGCACGTTGGCGATGATGCCGGCATGGTCGACCAAATCGCCGATGCGCACGATGCCGCCGGTGATGACGGCTTCGGCCTTGAGCTTGGGATGTTCCGGTACGGTTTCGGCGGCTGCTGCGGCGCCGAGCGCGAGCAGGGCGGCAGTGGCGATGGCGAGCTTGCGGACCATGGTTATGCCTCAGCGGACCAAGTTGGCGTCGGATTGCAGCATCTGATCGGCGGCGGTGATCACCTTGCCGTTCATCTCGTAGGCGCGCTGCGCTGCGATCAGATTGGTGATTTCGGTGACCGAGTTGACGTTGGACTGCTCCAGGTTCCCCTGTTGCACATCGCCGGCGCCGTCGGTGCCGGCGAGGCCGTCCTGCGGCGTGCCGGACGCCGGCGTCTCGGTGTACATGTTGTCGCCGACCGGCAAGAGGCCGGTCGGATTGATGAAGCGGGTGATGGTGAGTTGCCCCAGGATCGTCGGCGTCGTCGAGCCTTGCGGGATCACCGAAACCTGGCCTTGCGGGTTGATGGTCAAGCCCGTCGAGTTGTTCGGAATCGTAATGGCGGGCTGCACGACGTTGCCCTGCGCGGAGACGATGCGGCCGGCGTTGTCCATCTGGAACGAACCGTCGCGGGTATAGGCGTAGGTGCCGTCGGGCAGTTGAATCTTGAAGAACCCGTCGCCGCGGATGGCGACGTCGAGCGAGCCGCCGGTCTGCGCCAGCGTGCCTTGCGTCATCAGCCGCGGCGTACCGACCGTCTTGACGCCCGAGCCGAGATCGATGCCGACCGGCAGGATGTTGCCTTGCGCCGAGGTTTGCGTGCCGATGCGGCTGACGTGGTCGTAAAGCAGGTCCTGGAACGCGACGCGCTGGCGCTTGTAGCCGGTGGTCGTCATGTTGGCGAGATTGTTGGCGATGACCTGGACGTTGAGTTCCATGGCCATCATGCCAGTCGATGCAGTACTGAGCGCGCGCATGGCTTTAGCTCTCCGTCATCGTCAAACTGGAACTTCGGCGAGCTTGTCGATCGCCGATTGGCTGAGGTCGTTCTGCTGTTGCAGCAGGCTGTCGATCTGGGTGTAGGCGCGGGTGATTTCGATCATGCGCGACATTTCGACGACGCCGTGCACGTTCGACTGCTCGATCGAACCCTGAATAAGACCGGACGTCGCCGCCGCAGGTTGCGGCTGCGCGCCACCCACCGGATTGAAGGTGCCGTTGCCGACCTTCTGCAACTGCTGCGGATTGGCGAAGTCGACCAGACGAATCTTGCCGCGTGTGGAATCGACGTTCGAGGTGCCTTCGCGCACGCTGATCGTGCCGTCACGGCTGATTTGGATCTGGCGGTCGTTCGGCTGCAGCGTGATCGGGCCGCCGTCGCCGAGCACCGTATAGCCGTCGTTGGTGACGAGCTGGCCGGTGGCGTTGATCTGCATCGAGCCGTTGCGGGTATAGCGGTCGCCCTGCGGCGTCTGCACGACCAGGAAGCCGGGGCCGTCGATCGCGACGTCGAGCGGATTGCCGGTGTGCTCTGCCGCGCCCTGGCTCAAATTGTGCCACGTTCCGCGGTCCTGCACGAAGCTTATGCGGCTGCCGGTCATGTCGGCGCGTGCCGCAGATGAAAGATATTCTTCGAACACCGAACCGTCGGCTTTGTAGCCGGTGGTGTTGAGGTTAGCGATGTTGTTGGCGACGACATCCATCTCGCGCGCGAGCGCGACTTGGCGCGATAGTCCGACAAGGATCGCGTTCTGCATCGGCCTTCTCCCCTAGCTCATCCAGCAAGACTGGCCCTCCCGAGGCCGGCCTTGCCGAAAGTCGCCGCCAAGCTCTCCCAAGCCGACGGCTGACGAAGGCTTTGCAGGCCGCGTGCCAACTACGAATATCCTGTGAAATCAGTATGTTATGTGAAAATGACGCAGATCCCGGCGGGCAAAAACCGCCATTGCGGTACCCGTACCCGGCAAAACATTCCTGCCGAACGGGCGCTGGAAAGCATCTGTTAACCATACCGACCTACGCTCAATCGCAAGGGGAGCGCACGGGCCGCGCATCCGCGGTGTCTGACCCGTGCACCCGTTGGCGGCTAAATCCGTTGCGATCGGGGTTTTCATGGCTAAAGCCAAAAAAGCTGAGGAAGAAGAAGAGCTCGACGAAGATCTGGAAGACGGCGAAGAACAGGAAACAGTAAAGCCGAAAGGAAAACTGTTTTCTTGGCTGCCGTCGCTCGGGATGCCGTCACGCAAGGTGATGATCATCGCTGCGGCCGGCCTGCTGGTGCTCGGTGGCGGAAGCGGGGCCTACTTCTATTTCTTCAGCGGTTCCGAGCACGAAGCGCCGGCCAAACACGCGGCCGCGCCCGCCAAGCCCGCGACCTTCATCGACCTGCCCGACGTGCTGGTCAATCTGTCGAGCGGCGCCAACGAACGCACGCAATATCTCAAAGTGAAGATCGTGCTCGAAGTGCCGACGCCCGAGGTGGTCACCGAGATCCAGCCGCTGATGCCGCGGGTCCTGGACACCTTCCAGACCTATTTGCGCGAATTGCGGCCGACCGACCTCGACGGCTCCGCGGGCCTTTACCGGCTCAAGGAGGAATTGACCCGCAGGGTCAATGCGGCCGTCGCGCCGAACCGCGTCACCGCCGTACTCTTCAAAGAAATCATCGTTCAGTGACGGTCTAATCGATGGCCCCCGAACAAGATGCCAATCAAGACGCGCTAGCGGCCGAATGGAGCGGGGCGCTCGAAAAAGAGGGCCCGGCGGCTGCGGGCGCCGACAAACCCGCCGCCGTGGCGGCCGCCGACGAGGCTGCGGCGCAATGGGCGGCGATGGCCGCCGAAGGCGGAGTTCAGACCAGCAAGGGCGGCGCCGAGCGCATCCTCAATCAGGATGAAATCGACACCATGCTCGGTTTCAGCCTGACCGATGTCTCGCTGAACGACAATTCCGGCATTCGCGCCATCATCAACTCGGCAATGGTGTCTTACGAACGCCTGCCGATGCTGGAAATCATCTTCGACCGCCTGGTGCGGTTGTTGACGACGAGCTTGCGCAATTTCACCTCCGACAACGTCGAAGTCTCGCTCGATCGCATCACCTCGGTGCGTTTCGGCGACTACCTCAATTCGATTCCCTTGCCGGCGATCCTCGCCGTCTTCAAGGCGGAGGAATGGGACAATTTCGGCCTCGTCGCCGTCAATTCCAGTCTGATCTATTCGATCATCGACGTGTTGCTCGGCGGCCGGCGCGGACAGAACACGGTTCGCGTGGAAGGACGCCCCTACACCACGATCGAGACTAACCTGGTCAAACGCATGATCGAGTTGGTGATGTCGGACGCCGAACTCGCCTTCAAGCCGTTGTCACCGGTCAAATTCACCATCGACCGGCTTGAGACCAATCCGCGCTTCGCCGCGATTACGCGACCGGCCAATGCGGCGATCCTGGTGCGTCTGCGCATCGACATGGAAGACCGCGGCGGCAATGTCGAGTTATTGCTGCCCTACGCGACGATCGAGCCGATCCGCGCCACCTTGCTCCAGATGTTCATGGGCGAGAAATTCGGCCGCGACCCGATCTGGGAAGATCATCTGGCCACCGAAATCGGTCAGGCGCAGATTTCGGTCGATGCCGTGCTCTACGAGGAGCGCCTGCCGCTGCGCAAGATGATGAGCCTGAGCGTCGGCGACACGATTCCGCTCGAACTAAAACCTGACGCGCTGGTCACCGTGCGTTGCGGCGACATCACGCTGACCGAAGGGCGCATGGGCAAAGTCGGCGACCGCATCTCGGTGCGTATCGCCAAGCCGCTGCGCAAACCCCGGACTACTTTCGCCATGTTCGAGAATTCTGACGAGCCGACGAATCGATTGGAGGGGACGTGAGTTATCATTATGGTTATCTGGTCGAGACCATGGTCTCGATCCTGCTGCTGCTCACGATCCTGTATTGCGTACGACTGAACAAACAGCTCCGCTTGCTCAAGGCCGACGAGCAGACCCTGCGCGCGACCATTTCCGAGCTCATCACCGCCACTGAAATCGCCGAGCGGGCGATCGCCGGCCTGAAGGCGACGATGCGCGAAGGCGAGCAGAGCCTGGCCGGACGGCTACAGCGGGCGGAGACGCTCAGCGCCGACATCGAGCGTCAGCTCTCCGCCGGCGAGGAACTGCTGACGCGGCTCATGCGCATCGTCGGCGCCGCCAAGCCGCCGGTGCGAGAGCCGACCGCGGCTCTTGACCCCAAGTCGGTCGCGGCCGCGGCCCAAGCTTTCGCCGAACGCGCCACCGCGCGAGTACGCGGCCTTGCCGCATGATCCGTTTTGCGCGCGATTTCCGGCTGATCCCGATCGTCTTGCTGGCGACGATCTGCCTGTTCGCGCTCAAAGTCTCGGGCCTGGTGTTCGACGGCGGCTACACGCTGGCGGAGCGGATGCAGCGGGCCAATAAGAACGGCATGCAGGTCACCACGGCTGAGAGCGTGCCGGATTATCCCAAGATCGTATTCACCAACAAGGACGCGCCGGTCCCGGCTTTCGCGGCGCCCGTATCGAAGCGGCCCTGGGCACAGGAGATGTTCAACTTCGGCGGCGACAAAGCCGACGTTACCGGATCGGTCGAAGGGGGCGAAAAATCGAACGGCCCGCCGCTCAAGACGAGCAATAAGCCGCCCGAGCCGCCCAAGTTGAAGGTCGGCGACGTCACCGCGCCAATCGAAGCCGGCAAGATTGCCTCGGCCAGCGAGCGCGCCATCCTCGAGCGCCTGCAGGAACGCCGCAAGGAACTCGATGCGCGCAGCCACGACCTTGAAATGCGCGAGAACCTGCTCGCGGTCACGGAAAAGCGTCTGGATGCCAAGCTCGCCGACCTGAAGGATCGGGAAGCGCGGATCAAAGCCGCCATGGATAACCGCGACAAGGCCGAGGCCGAACGCTTCAAGGCCATCGTCTCCATGTACGAGAATATGAAATCGAAGGACGCCGCGCGCATCCTCGAACGGATCGACATGAAGATTCAGGTCGAAGTGGTCAGCGCGATCAAGCCGGCCAAAATGTCGGAAATCCTCGCGCAAATGACGCCCGAGGCGGCAGAACGGCTTACCACCGAACTGGCGCGCCGCGCCGACGGCAAGCCGCAGAGTTCGGACCAATTGCCGAAAATTGAAGGTAGAACGAGCGGCGGCTGAGCAAACAGCGGTTGAGCAAAGTCCGCAACAGCCACCGGCCCGGCAAAAAACTGACGGTTAACGCGACATTAAACGGCAATCCCTAGGCTGTCGCGGCCGGCATTGTTGCTGGCTGGAACGGCTGCATGACGGCAATGCCCCACAGCCCGAGGACGGTCCGCGCGCGCAAGCGCCTGCGGGGGCGGCCGCTATTTGGCGGCGTGCTGACGATGGTGTGGCTTGCGCAATTGCTGATGCTGATCGCGTCGCCCTTCGGCGGCCGCGCGCTCGCCGCCGAGCGGGTCAAAGGCGAGGTCAGGGTCAGTACCGATGGCGGCTACGCGCGCCTGGTGTTCCGTTTCGAAAAGGAAGTGCCGGCCAGCATCCATCTCAACTATCCGGTTATGGTGGTGACGTTCAAACAGCCGGTCGCCGTCTCAGTCGATCGGCTAAGCGGTGCCGCCTCCGACTATATCGGAGCGGCGCGCATCGACCCCGACGGCATGTCGGTTCGCATCGCACTGGTGCACAAAGTGAAGATCGATTCGATCCCGGCCGCCGAGCAGCTCTTTATCGACCTGCTGCCGGAGACGTGGAGCGGATTGCCGCCAAGTCTGCCGCGCGAGACGATCGAAGACCTCGCCAAGCGCGCGCTTGAGGCCGAACGCCAGTTGCGCTTGCAACGGATCACCGCCAAGGGCGAGACGGAGAAGAAGACGGTCGAGATCCGTGTCAAGGTCGCGACCCAGCCGACGTTCACCCGCTACGTCTTCGCGATGCCGGAACTGGCGAACGTCGCTACTCAAAACGCAAATGGAAAACTGACGCTCGAATTCGATCAGCCGATCAAATGGGACATGTCGGATGCCCGGGTGGCAATGCCGGCAACGTTACGATCGATCGACAACGACCTTGGCGACGATTCGGTGACCGTCACCTTCACGTTCAATGGCGAGCCGAAGGTGCGCACCTTCCGCGAGGACCGCAGCATCGTGGTCGACGTCAGCCACGATGGCGCCAAGCCCAAGGCGGCGGAGCAGGACGCCAAGCCCAAGCAAGTCGCCAAACCTAAGCAGGCCGCCGCCGTGCCGGCCGGCCTGCTGGGCGTCGCGCCGCCCTCTGCATTGCCGGGCATCGCGCCGCCTGACACCGTGCCGGCCAAGGAGGCCGCCGCACCGGCGCCGCAGGCCGATAGCGTGCCGCCGCCTGCCGCGGCTGCGCCACCAGTCGCTCGTACGCTTCCGCCGCAGGCCGGCAGTGCGCCGCCGGCCAAGCCAACCGCCGCGGCGACACAGCCGGTGGCCCCAGCGCCGCCGCCGGTCAAAGCGGCGGAAAGCGCGCCACCGCCGCCCCGAGGTGCGGCACCACCGGTGGCCGCGGCCGTAGCGTCATCGCCGGCGAGCCCGGCGTCGAAGCTTGCTGCGACCGCCGCTCCGCAACCGCCCGCGAAGCCCGCAGCAACCGGACGCACGCTGCCGCCGGCCGATCCGAACGCGCCGGTCGTCGTTGACGTGCGCCAGTCCGGCGACAATTTGCGCGCCGAATTTCCGTTCATAGCTGCAACGCCGGCCGCCGTATTCCAGCGTGGCGACACGCTCTGGCTGGTCTTCGACAGCGCCGCCAAGATCGATATTGCCGCTTTGACCAAAGACACCGCCAAGTTGATCCGCGGCGCCGCGCAGGAGCGAGGCACGGACGGCGAAGCGATCGTGCGCGTCAAGCTCGAACGGCCGGGTCTGGTGAGCCTGGAGACAGATGGCCCGAGCTGGATCGTCGCCATCGGCGACAGCGTCGGGGTACCGAGTTGTCCGCTCGCCATCGCCCGTAACATCGTCAGCAAGAACCGCGCCAGCATCTCGATTCCGTTCGATCATCCGGCCAAGGTTCATAGCCTGACCGATAACGACATCGGTGACCGGCTGTTGGTGATCACCGCGCTCGGCCCCGCGCGCGGATTCTTGAAGGTGCAGAATTTCGTCGAATTGCGCGCGCTACCGTCCACACAAGGCGTGGTGCTGCAGCCGCTCGCCGATGACATCACGGCAGCGCTCTCGGTCGACAAAATCACCGTCACCCGCCCCAGCGGGCTCTCGCTCTCGTCAATGGCGGGCACGGCGGAACCCGTGAGCACATATCACGCGTTGAGCTTCGATACCCAGCTATGGGCCTTCAACCGTCAGGCAAAATTCAACGTCCGGCAGGCGGAGTTGATGCAGATCGCGGCCATGGCGCCGCCGAGCCAACGCAAGCCGGCGCGCCTCAATCTCGCGCGTTTCTATCTTGCGACGGGCATGTCGGCGGAGGCTAAGGCGGTGCTCGAAGTTGAACAGGCCGACGCAAAAAACGACGACGACATTACCGGCAGCGTGCTCGAATCGGTCGCCAATCTCATGCTCGCCCGGCCCGAAGACGCGCTCAAGGGACTGTCCAATCCGCGCATCGGCAACAAGCTCGATGCGCCGATTTGGCGCGGCATCGCTTACACAGACCTGCGCCAATGGCCGAACGCGCAAGCTTCCTTCAAGAACACCGACGGCGCGATTTTCGCACTGCCGATCCAGCTGCAGCGCATGGCGTTGCGCAAGGCGCTGAGAACGGCGATCGAAGTGCACGATTTCAACGGCGCCGACCGCATCCTCAATGAGTTGACCTCGCTCGGTGTGCCGGCCGAGATGAAGCCCTCGGTTGCGGTGCTGGTCGGCCGCCTGAAAGAAGCCTTGGGCCGCAACTCGGAGGCGCTCGCCAACTATCACGCGGCGGCGGTTTCGTCCGACCGGCGTGAAGCCGCGGACGGGCGGCTGCACGAGATTCTGCTGCGCTATTCAATCGGCGACATGCCGCGAAAGGAGACAATCGGCGCGCTGGAAACGCTCACCACGATTTGGCGCGGCGACGACATCGAAGCCCAAGGACTCAAGCTGCTCGCGCATCTTTATACCGACGAGAAAAACTACCGCGCCGCGTTCCACGTCATGCGCACGGCGTTGCAGGTTCATCCTTATTCCGAATACACCCGGGCGATCCAGGACGAGGCAAGCGTTAGCTTCGATCACCTCTTCCTCGGCGGCGAGGCCGACGCGTTGCCGCCGATCGAAGCGCTCGGTCTGTTCTACGACTACCGCGATCTCACCCCGATCGGGTGGCGCGGCGACGAGATGATCCGCAAGCTTGCCGACCGGCTGGTATCGGTCGATCTGCTCGATCAGGCCGCCGAATTGCTCCAACATCAAGTCGATCATCGCCTGCAGGGCAGTGCGCGCGCGCAGGTCGCGACGCGGCTCGCCGTCATCTATCTCATGAATCACAAGCCGCAGCGCGCGATCGTCACCTTGCAGAAATCACGCGCAACCGAGCTGCCGACCGAACTGCGCGATCAACGCCTGCTGCTGGAAGCGCGCGCATTGTCGGAGACCGGCCGCCATGACTTGGCGCTGGAACTGATCGCCAATATCGACACCCACGAAGCGATCCGGCTGCGTTCGGATATTCTGTGGGCGGCCAAGCGCTGGCGCGCCGCCGCCGAGCAGATCGAGATCCTTTACGGCGCCCGCTGGCGCGACTTTACCCCGCTCACTGAGACCGAGCGTTTCGACATCCTGCGCGCGGCGATCGGCTATTCGCTCGGCGACGAGCCGCTGGGGCTGGCGCGTTTCCGCGAGCGCTATGCCCCGAAGATGGCGAACACCCCGGATGCGAACGCTTTCGACGTGGTGAGCGTGGCGGCCGGCAGCAGCGGCCGGGACTTCCAAAATATTGCCACAAAGGTCACCGGCATCGATACGCTGGAGGCGTTCCTGCGTGACATGCGCAAGCGCTATCCGGAATCGTCGGCGATCTCGCGCCCCGCCCCGCAACCCGGCGCCGGTGCCGCCGCGCCAGCGGCCGCGCAGCCTGCTGCCGAGGCCGTGCCGCCGAAGGCGCCGGGCGCCGCGGGGCCCGAACCCGACCGCACGCCGACCGGGTCGATTTCGCGGGGCTAACGGGCGTCCTGAAATGTGTTGCGCCCATCTTAGTCCGGCATGACGTCGCCTGCGCCGCCGAACACTTTTGGAAAATCATTTCAATAAGGTGTTCGAAGGAAATCGGCCTCACCGGAAAGTTAGGGCCGGCGTAAAATGACCTGTCGGCCGCGGCCCCAAGGGCGAGAGTCTCGGAACGAACTCGCTCCGACTTTCCAACCGGCCCCGCCCCGACAGCGTCGACGGCCCATGCGACGCCCGCCGAATCCAGAACATAGAAAAAGTTCGGAGTGCCGTCCGTCGGGAGCAGGTCGATTTTTCCTTGCGACTGACAATTCATCAAAGTCCAGACGTCATACAATGTTGCGCTTCTTTGCCCGCCAAGCGCGGCAATGATGCTGTCGTCGTGCGCCGGTTGGCGGAGGCGATACACGTCGAGGCGTCCGGCCGGAATATTCACGTCGGTTTGGCTCAGAAAGTGTTTGCGGAAATTGTCGCCGAGCCAGGCGATCGGCAATTGAAACGGCGATCGGCGTTCTTGGAAATGGTCGGCGGCGGAAAAGCGTTCGGTGCCGGGCACCGCAATGCTCGCGACAAAATCGAGCAGCGCCGATGAAGCGCGCCGATCGGGCAATGACGAGGTTACAGCCGGATCCGAGAGCGGCCCCGGCGCCGGCTCGATAACGCAATCCTGGGGGGGGGGCGTGGCGGCGGCTTCCAAGCGGGGATGAACGAGGGTGACGGACAATGTGAGCAGCGACCGAACGAAGAATTTTCGCATTTGCCAGGCCCTCGAAAAAGATTTCCAGAGCCTGTGAAAGTATATACATGATCTGTACAGACAACAGTAAGATTATCGAGTGATTAACATCTAGAGTTGAAAGTAAAATGGAGAATAGTTCTAATAAATAATGTCCTCTGTATTTGTGATCGACCCCCCATAGATCCGAGGTAGCATGAAATTGAAGGGATAATTTTTGCTTGCTCCTGACCTTGGCTGACGGCATTCGCCTGGCAGGCGCGAGTCACAATAGACGCGGATCACGTCGGCACCCCCACGGGATTGCGCAGCGTTGTCTGCGCGAATTTTTGTGCTGTGGCGGGCTTTGCGAACAGAAATCCCTGCACCAGATCAAAATCCATCGCCCGCACGGTGAAAAAATCGGGTCTGGTTTCGACGCCCTGAGCGACAGTGCGGGCACCAAACCCATCGGCAAGGTCGAGAATTTGCCGGCACACCACCTGCCTCAACCGGTCGTCGGCGCAACTGGCGACGAAATGCCGGTCGACCTTAATCTCGACGAAGGGGAAGTCCTGAAGTTCAAGCAGCAACGGCCATTCGGCTCCAAGATTGTCAATCGAGATGGCGATGTTGCTGAACCGAAGCTGTCTGGCGGCATATTTCGCCAAATCCAGGTTATGAACGACATCGGCGGCGTCGATTTCAATGATGAGCCCTTCGAACGCCGGGTGATTGGGCATCTGACGGCGCAGACTCTCGACCGAATTCGGGTCCTGAAAAAAATTGATTGGCAGGTTGATGGCGATGGTGACGCCGCGGTGTTGCGTAACGAAGTTGCGCCAATCGTCAATCGCGCGGCCAATCACAAATTCCGACAAGACACGAAGGTGGGGGTCGTCCTTGTCAGGTACGAAATATGCCGGCGGAACGACCCCCCAGGTCGGATGACGGACGCGGATGAGCGCCTCGACGCCGGACAGTTGCAGCGTATGGGTGTCGAATTTCGGCTGGTACCATAGTTCTAGCCAGCCCTCGTTGAGAGCTTCGGCCGCATCGATAATGGGGTTCGGCGCCGCTTCTCTAGGCAGCAGCCCGCCGACAATGTTGTGCAAGCCCCTGTTGTCAAAGGGAGTGGCGAGCGTGGGCAGCATCGCAATCCCGAGTCGTTCGCCGAGTTCCTGGACCGCCCGAACCATCAATGAATCGCGGGGCCCCAGCAGGAGAACCTTGCCGTCGAATGCCTTTGTTGCGAGCGCTTCCAGCATTGCCGCCGCCTCGATGCCGCTGACCGATAGCCCGACGACAACGAGATCGGTGGGGTGCGCACAGAGCGCCGCGTTTAACTCGCTGAATTGGGCGCACTTGCAAACGATGAAACCGAGTTCCTCCAGCGCCTCGCCGAGGAACTTTTGATTGTGCGGCTTGCTATCAACGACGCAAACGCGAGGGGCGACCTTTCGCCGGCCAAACGTGGCCGGCTTGTTCGTTTGTTCCGGTTGCTGATGTGCCATCGGTGCTTTCTCCGCATTGATCGGCCATGCAGCCATAATTCTTGATCGTTCGTGAAATGCGGCGCTCGCCGGTTATCAAACGGAAATTCCCGCATAAATATTAATCCGGACAGTCAGAAGAAATTTGAAGCGAATAAGATCGCAAAAAATGTCGCTATCGTTGGGAGCGCGTACTCATAAATCGATGGCGCCGAATCCAGAAAGGATCAGAGGCGGCCGTGGCGGCATGTCCAGGCCGCGTCCGCATTCATTCCCAAATTCAGTCGGAGTTTAACTGCCGTAGCTCTGGATAAGCGAGCCGGCCACCAGGCTCCAGCCGTCCACCAGGACGAAGAAGATGAGCTTGAACGGCAACGAGACGACGACCGGCGGCAGCATCATCATGCCCATCGACATCAGCACCGAGGCCACCACCAGGTCGATGATCAGGAACGGCAGGAACAGCAGAAAGCCGATCTCGAAAGCGCGCTTGAGCTCGGAGATCATGAAGGCCGGCACCAGCACGCGCATCGAGATGTCATCGGGCTTGGCGGGCGCGGCTTCCTTCGACATGTCAATAAATAGCTTGAGATCCTTTTCGTTGACGTTCTTCTCCATGAACGCGCGCAGCGGTACCGCGCTGCGCTGAAACGCCTGCTCGGCGGTGATCTCGTTGGCGATCAGCGGCCTCACGCCGGTGTCGTAGGCCTTCTGCAGCGCCGGACCCATCACGAAAGCGGTGAGGAACAGCGACAGCGAAACGATCACCGCATTGGGCGGCGCGGTGGCGGTGCCAAGCGCGGTGCGCAACAGCGACAGCACGACCACGATGCGAGTAAACGACGTCATCATGACGAGGATGGACGGCGCCAGCGACAGCACAGTGAGCAGCGCGATCATCTGGATCACGCGTTCGGTCAATCCGCTGCCTTGGGCGAAGTTGACACTGATGTCCTGCGCGGCAGCGGGCTGCGTGGCCGCTGCGATCAGTCCGGCTACTCCAACCACCACCGTCAAAAGACGGACACGGCGGTCGGAAATGCCTCTCACGATTTTCCTGACGGACGACCGAGCAAGTTGGCCATCTCCTCTTCGAGATTGTCTAATGGCGCCTTGATCGGGGCGGGGGCAAGTTTGGGCTCGGCTTTGTGTTCGGCCGGCGGTTCGATCTTGGCATCGAGCCTCGGTTCGAACTTCGGTTCAAATTTGGGTTCAAATTTGGTTTCGACCTTGGACTCGATCTTGGCTTCGCGCGGCGGTTCGAATTTGGGTTCGAGGCGCGGCTTGAGATCTCGTGGCGGTGCCGGTCTTGGCGGCGGCGCGACAAGGGGATCGGTCACCGGCGGACGGCTTTCCGGCGCCGGGGCGCGGCGTAGCGCGGCTTCCAGCTGCTGCGCCATTTCGGCGAGGTTGTGATCGGTCTGCGGCGGCGCCTCGGGCGGCGGCGGCACGGGCGCGACACTCGGACGCGATAGCGGTTCGCTGCGCGCGGGCGCTTCGGGCGGGCTAAGCCGTGTCGATAATTCGGCGGCAAGACCGGAAAGGCTGTCGGCCGGGCGCGGACGCGCCGGCGCTGGCGGCTCGGGTGCCAGCCACGGTTCCTCAGTGGCTGACGCACGGGACGGGCGCGGTGCCGGAATAGGCGCCGGCTCACTAAGCGGTTGCAGCGGCCAGGCGCCTTCGGCGCTGGGGCTTTGCCGCGCTACCGGCTCGGGAGCAACGTTATTGACCCGGGTTGGCTCGCGCGCGCCGGTCGCGCGCACGATATTGGGCTCGACCACGACGTCGGTGGGCCCACCGATCATCAAGAGATGCTCGATATTGTCGCGGCGGATCAGGACCAGGCGGCGTCGGCCATCGATGGTGGCGGCGTCGATGACGGCGAGACGCGGCTGGCGCCCGCGCGTGGCGCTGCCGAGCCGGTTGGCGCCGAACCGGCGCACCAGCCAGGCGGTTAGCCCAATCAGCGCGAGGACCACCAGAAACGCGATGAAAAATCTCGCGGCCAGCGGTATTTCCGAGCCAAACACGCTCTCGAACATCAATCCACTCCGTCCCTGATGTGGCGGCTTATTGGACGGGGATCGTCCAATTGGTTAATTCCGTAAAGCATAATTTGCCGCCCGTATCCCTAACAGAGCCTTAACAAAAATTAGATCGTTTGGCATCCCGTCGAGGATTTAGCCCCTCACGGGTCGTAAACAACGGACGGGGCTAGGAGTTCCGCCCCCGAATCTTTACCAACCATTAACCATAAGCCCGGCAAAGTCTGCCTAGCGCGGCGCCGCCGCAATGGGGACTTCTGAGGGCTGGCCGATGGCGATCACCGATATACCGATCCTTTCAATGCTGCGGACCCGCATGCAATGGGCGCAGGAGCGGCAGCGCGTGCTAGCGGAAAATATCGCCAACGCCGATACGCCTAAATTCCACGCGCTCGACCTGGCGCCGCTGAAATTCGATACGCAACAGCAAAGCCCGGGATCTGGCCCGCCGCCCACCTCCGTTTCGCTCGTGCGCACCGAAAGCGGCCACATCGCCGGCATCGGGCAGAGCGATTCGCCGTTCCGCTCCAAAAACGAAGCCGGTTACGAAGTGCGTCCGACCGGCAATTCCGTGAACCTCGAACAAGAGATGATGAAAGTGGCCGCGAACCAGATGGACTACCAAGCGGTGACCGCGCTCTACACCCGCAGCCTCGGTTTGCTCAAAACCGCGCTCGGCAAATCCTGACATTCCGCCGCACTTCGTCGCGGCCCATAAGCGAAGGAGGCCGATGTGGATTTCCTCAAGACCATGGCCATCGCCGCCTCCGGCCTGCGCGCGCAGGCCGGCCGCATGCGCATCATCTCGGAGAACATCGCCAACGCGGATTCGACGCCGTCGACCCCGAACGCGCAGCCCTACCGGCGCAAGATCCCGACCTTTCAGACCGAGGTCGACCGCACGCTCGACGTCAACTTGGTCGAGCTCGGCAAAACGCGGACCGACAATTCCGACTTCCGCATCAAATACGAGCCCGGCCATCCGGCCGCCGACAAGAACGGCAACGTCCGCTTACCCAACGTCAATTCGCTCCTGGAAATGAGCGACATGCGCGACGCGCAGCGTTCCTACGAGGCCAATATCAATGTCATCAGCGCGACGCGCCGCATGCTCCAGCGCACCATCGACATTCTCAAGGCCTAACTTAACAAGGATATAAGCCCATGGCTTCACCGCTCACCGCCGCCGGCGCCTACGCCAACATCGCACGTCTCGCCGTCGATCCGACGCGCGCGCTCGGCGTCGCGCAGGGCGCCGGCGCCGCCGAAGGCAGTTTTGCTTCATTGGTCAAGGACGCGATCGGCTCGGTCATGACGGCGGGCCACAAGTCCGACACGCAGACGCAGGCGCTGGCCAACGGCAAATCCAACATGGTCGACGTGGTCACCGCGGTGGCGCAGACCGAGGTCGCCGTCGACGCCATGGTCGCGGTGCGTGACAAGGTGATCGCGGCCTACGACGAAATCATGAAGATGCCGATCTGATTTGTCCTCTGCCCCCAGTCGGGGAGGGGGAGAAGCGCGGAGAGAAAATGACCGGACCTGAAGTTCTCGACGTCGCCCGCGACGCGATTTACACGCTCATCATCGTCGCCAGTCCGGTGATGCTGGTGGGCTTGGCGGTCGGCGTGGTCATTTCGCTGCTGCAGGCGGTCACGCAGATCCAGGAAATGACCCTAGCCTTCGTGCCGAAAATCCTGGCGATTTTCATTTCGCTGCTGATCGCGCTGCCGTTCATGGCCGAAAGGCTGCACGCGGAAATGCTGCGGATCGCCGCCCGTATCGTCGGCGGATAAGTCCACAATGAACGTCGATGTTTCATTCCTTCCGGCGCTGGCCGCCGCATTCCTGCTGACGTTCGCCCGCGTCGGAACCATGGTCATGCTGATGCCGGGCGTCGGCGAATTGAATTTGCCTTCGCGCGTGCGGCTGACCATCGCGCTGGTGCTGACCGCCATCCTGCTGCCGTCGCATCAGAAGGCCTATGCCGTCGACCTCACCGCGCTCGGCCCCGTGCTCACGCTGCTGATCCAGGAAGTGGTGATCGGCGCGGTGCTTGGCCTGACGGCGCGATTGGCGATTTCTGCGCTGCAAATCGCCGGCTCCGTTGTGGCGCAGCAACTCGGCCTCGGCTTTGTCACCGCCATCGACCCGACGCAAAACCAGCAGGGCATGCTGGTCGGCAATTTCCTTACGCTGCTGGGCATCACGCTGGTGTTTGCGACCAATATGCATCACCTGGTGATCGCGGCCATGAACGACAGCTATGCGATCTTCCGGCCGGGCGAGATGCCGCTCGTCGGCGACGCGGCGCACCACGTCACCCGGATCGTTGCCACCGCGTTCCGCATCGGCATTCAGCTATCCGCGCCGTTTCTGGTGTTCGGATTGCTGTTCAATCTGGGCTTGGGCCTTCTGTCGCGGCTGATGCCGCAAATGCAGGTGTTCTTCATCGGCCTGCCGCTGTCGATCCTGCTCGGCCTGCTGCTGCTGTTGTTGGTGATTGGCGCCATGATGGGCACCTTTGTCGGCTATTTGCAGGGCGTGCTCGGCGAATTGGCACCTTACGGCTGACGGTGAAAGCAGATGGCCGAAGGCGACACCCCAGACAGTTCCGAGAAAACAGAAGACCCTACACAAAAGCGCTTGGACGAAGCGCTCGAGCGCGGCGACGTCGTCAAGAGCCAGGAGGTCAACACCTGGTTCATCATCGCCGGCGCCGCGCTGGTGCTGAGCATGTTCTCCGGCAAGATGGGCGGCGCCCTTACCGCCACCATGCGCGGGATCATCGCCAACGCGCACAATATCAGCATGGACGGGCCGGCTTTGCCGCGGCTGTTCGAGAAGATCGGCGTCGAGATCATCGCCGCGGTCGCCATTCCGTTCCTGCTGCTGATGCTGGCCGCACTCGGCGGCAACATGATCCAGCATCGGCTGGTCTGGTCGATCGATCTGCTGGCACCCAAGCTGTCGAAAATCTCGCCGGCCGCCGGCTTCAAGCGGCTGTTCGGCAAGGAGGCGCTCGCCAACTTCGCCAAGGGCCTCGTCAAGCTGGTGCTGGTCGGCACGGTGCTTACCGCGCTGATGTGGCCCGAGCGCGGCCGCATCATGGCGCTCGAGCGCACCGATCTCGGCTCGGTGTTGCCGCTCGCGCAGTCGCTGGCCTTGAAATTGATGGGCACCGTGGTCGCCATGATGGCGGTGGTGGCGATGGCCGATTACCTGTTTCAATACCGGCAATGGTACGAGCGGCAAAAAATGTCGCTGCGCGAAATGAAAGAGGAATTCAAGCAGAGCGAGGGCGACCCGGCCGTCAAGGGCAAGATGAAGCAGCTGCGCACCAACCGCAGCCGCAAACGCATGATGGCCAACGTGCCCAAGGCGGCGGTAATCATCACCAACCCGACTCACTATTCGATCGCCCTGCAATACGAGCGCGGCATGGAGGCCCCGATCTGCGTCGCCAAGGGCGTCGATGCGGTGGCCTTGAAGATCCGGGAGGTCGCCGGCCAACATTCCATCCCCATTGTCGAGAATCCGCCGCTTGCCCGTGCGCTGCACGCCACCGTCGAGGTCGACCAGGCGATCCCCGTCGAGCACTACAAGGCGGTGGCCGAAGTGATCGGCTACGTCATGCGACTACGCCGGGCGGTTGGCAGGCCGCCGTCCCAGGGCCGTCACTAGCCAAAGGGCGGGATTGCGATGGGCTGGCTCTTGCGCCGGTAGGGCGGGTTAAGGCACTCAGGAGTCATGGCAGGCGACAAACCCGCAGCGCAGCCGCCGGGCACCGACCGCAGCACGGAATCGGGACGGCAGGCCTTCGACAAAAGCCAGAACGCCCCGCGCTCAGGCTCGATCGGCCTGGTGCTGCTGGTGGCCATCGCGCTGGTCGCCGCGGCCATGGCCATGCTCTATATCGAGCCACGCCACGGCGGCACCTATATCCTGGCGCTCCTGGCTCTGCTCGGCACTGTCGGTGTGGCCGCGCTGTTCGGCATGGCCTCCGGAATCCTGCAATTTTCCAGCCGGGCTCAAGGTAATCCGCTGCTCAAGGCGGTGGTCGACAATGCCTTCTACGGCATCGTGGTCTCCGATCAGTCGGGCCGCGTATTCTACGCGAATGCCCCCTATCTCGACCTGATCGGGGCGACCGACAGCGGCGACGTACGGCCGATCGAACGGGTTTTCGTCGGCGATCCCGACGTCTCGGAGGCGATCTACCGCCTGCTCAAGGCCGCGCGCGAGGGCCGCCGTCTGCAGGAGGAAGTGCGCGTTCCAGGCGCCACCGCGCAGGCCGCGCGCTGGCTGCGCATGCGCGTGCGCCCGCTCGGTGAAGGCCAGCACGACAGCCGCATGACGGTGTGGTCGATCGCCGACGTGACGCACGATCGCGCGCGTCAGGAAAACGTGTTCCAGGAGCTGCAACACGCTATCGACTATCTGGACCATGCCCCGGCCGGCTTCTTCTCGGTCGATAGCGCCGGCGACATCGTCTATCTCAACGCGACGCTGGCGGATTGGCTCGACCACGATCTGGCCCAGGTCGGCGCCGGTTCGCTCAAGCTTTCCGATATCGTCGCCGGCGAAGGCGCGGCGCTGCTCACCACGCTCAATGCGACGCCGGGCGACGTGAAAACCGAGGTGGTCGATCTCGACCTCAAGACGCGCGGCGGCAAACCGGTGCCGGTGCGCCTCTATCACAAAGTGGCCTATGGCGCCGACGGCGTCGCCGGCGTCTCCCGCACGCTGGTGCTCAACCGCGCCAAGGACGACGGCAGCGATTCCGCCCGCGCGGCGGAAGTGCGCTTCATGCGCTTCTTCCAGAACACGCCGATGGCGATCGCCACCGTCGACAAGACCGGCCGCGTCGCGCGCAGCAATGCGCGTTTCGCCTCGACGTTCGAGGACATCCTCAAGGGCGACGAGCGTTCGATCCTGTCGGTGGTCGCCGAGCGCGACCGTCCGGCGCTGGAAGCCGCGATTCGCAAGGCCGGCGAAGGGCAGGGCGACATCGCGCCGGTGGACGCCGTGCTCGCCGGCGCCAGCGAGCGCTGGGCGACTTTCTTCGTGTCGGCGATCGAGGAGGAGGATCGCGACGGCGAGGCGGCCATCGTTTACGCGCTGGAGACGACCGCGCAACGCAGCCTGGAGAACCGCATCAATCAGCAGCAGAAGATGGAATCGGTCGGCCAACTCGCCGGTGGTATCGCGCACGACTTCAACAACGTGTTGTCGGTCATCATGATGGCGACCGATTTCCTGCTCAACGCGCACAAGCCGACCGATCCCGGCTTCCAGGACATCATCCAGATAAAGCAGAACGCTAATCGCGGCGCGGCGCTGGTACGGCAATTGCTGGCATTCTCGCGCAAACAGACGCTGCGGCCGCAGGTGCTCGACCTCAACGAGACGCTCAACGATCTCACCATGCTGCTGCGGCGGCTGATCGGCGAGAAGGTAATGCTGACCACGGCGTTCGGTCGCGACCTGTGGCCGGTCAAGGCGGACATTTCCCAGTTCGAGCAGGTCATCGTCAATCTGGCGGTCAACGCGCGCGACGCCATGCCTGATGGCGGCAAACTCACCGTGCGCACCGCCAACGTGCCGGCGAGCGAAAGCGGCACGCTCGCCTACAAGGGGATGCCGAGCGCCGACCACGTGCTGGTCGAAGTGAGCGACACCGGCATCGGCATTCCGCCCGACATCGTCGACAAGATCTTCGAGCCGTTCTTTTCGACCAAGGAGGTCGGCAAGGGTACGGGTCTCGGCCTGTCCACGGTCTACGGCATCGTCAAGCAGACCGGTGGCTTCGTCTATGTGAATTCGGTGCCGGGCAATACCGCGTTCCGCATCTTCCTGCCGCGCTATGTTGCGAGCGCCGAAGACTTGGCGCGGCAAATTCCAGATGCCGAGGCGCCGACGATCGCCGTTGACGCGCTGGCAGGCGCCGCGCGGGCGGCCAGCGCCGATCTCACCGGACAGGGCACTATCCTGCTGGTCGAGGACGAGGAGGGCTTGCGCGCGCTCAACGCGCGTGGGCTGGCCTCGCGCGGCTACACCGTGTTCGAGGCCAGCAACGGCGTCGACGCCATCGAGGTCCTCGACAAGAAGGGCGACGTCGATCTGGTGGTGTCGGACGTGGTGATGCCGGAAATGGACGGGCCGACGCTGCTTAGGGAGTTGCGCCGGCGTAATCCGAATCTGAAGGTTATTTTCGTGTCGGGCTATGCCGAGGAAGCATTCCAGAAAAACCTGCCGGAGCAGGAGCAGTACGAATTTCTCGCCAAGCCGTTCACGCTCAAGCAGTTGGTGTCGAAAGTCAAAGAGACGATGGCGGAGTGATCGCGCCGATCGCGGACCATCGCTGTCTGCGGCCTGGGCAGGTGCGCTGTGGGATTCACCATCCATTAACTCTCAGTCAGAGCAACGCGGCGTTTTGCCGTCGGGCGCGATTGTGAATTCGCAGAACGCCGTTCGGCGCCAGCATCGGCCGCGCGACGCGCCGCTTAGGCGTTGACGTTGCAGCGATTTCCGTCTATGCCGCCGCCCGCAACCTGGTTTTCGGCCTCATCTTGTTGAAACGCTGCCGGCTTTGGGCTGCGACTCAAGTGATCTCCCAAAAACTTGCAGTGTTGCCGCCAACGCGATCGGCGCGCTGGCGTTCAACATGAAGCTTGAAAGGAACTATGATGCCTGTCGGAACTGTGAAGTTCTTCAATACCCAAAAAGGCTTCGGCTTTATTCAGCCGGAAGACGGCTCCAAGGATGTATTCGTGCACATCACTGCCGTCGAGCGCGCCGGCATGCGCTCGCTCAACGAGGGCCAGCGGGTGAGCTACGAGATCGTCACCGAGCGCGGCAAGCAGGCCGCCGGCAATCTGCAGCCGGCCTGAACGCGCAAGCAACAAGAAGAACTTCACTGACTGCAAAGCCCGGCGGCGACGCCGGGCTTTTTGTATGCGCGCCGCTCGTGTAAAAACGACGCTCGAGAACAAGAGCGTCAGGGAGGGACAAACCATGGACATCATCGCTTGCGGATCGCGGCCGTCGCGGCGCGGGCCGGCATCGAGTTTTTCCGGAACGGTGTGGCAGGACCCGATTGTCCAGGCGCCGGAACCGGCGCTGCTGCGCGCCGGCCGGGTGCGCTTCGAACCTGGCGCGCGCACCTTCTGGCATACCCATCCGCTCGGACAGACGCTGCATATCGTTTCCGGCATCGGCCACGTCCAGGCCTGGGGCGGCCCTGTCCGCCAGGTGCGCGCCGGCGACACGGTGTGGATTCCGCCGGGCGAGAAGCATTGGCACGGCGGCGCGCCCGACAACAGCATGGAGCATATTGCCATGCAGGAGGCGAAAGACGGCGAGCATGTCACCTGGCTCGAGGCCGTCACCGAAGAGCAATACCAGGCCAAGCCCGCCGGCTGATGCAGCGCCGTCCGATCAAGGGCGCGTGGGTGTCGGAATAGCGACACTTTGCCGGGGTTCATTACTGCCATGGCGGGGCGACGGGCCCGCGCCGATGTCGGGAGGAACTTCGATGACGGGTCTTCGGATCGGCATGCCGCTGGCGGCATGCTTGGCGCTGTTCGCTGCGGTGCCTGCGCAGGCGCAGCAGAGCAATATGAGCTTCTTCGTCACAAGCGCCGGGCCGGGCAAGGGTGCCGACCTCGGCGGGCTCGTCGGTGCCGACGAGCATTGCCAGGACCTTGCCAAGTCGGCGGGAGCAGGGGCCAAGACCTGGCACGCGTATCTGTCGACACAGGGCGCCGGCGCGGTGAATGCGCGCGACCGCATCGGCAAAGGGCCCCTGGATGAACGCGAAGGGCGTGGTGGTGGCCAGCCAGCGTGGACGACCTGCACAGCGCCAACAACAAGCTCAGCAAGCAGAACAATCGGTCGGAGAAGGGCGAGATCATCAACGGCCGCGGCGACAAGCCGAACCGGCACGATATTTTGACCGGCTCGACGCCGGACGGCAAAGCCTTCCCGCCCGACAAGGACATGACCTGCAAGAATTATACGAGCAGCACGCAAGGCGCTGTAATGCTCGGCCATAACGACCGGCAAGGCTTGCGCGAGGACGACGCCTCCCATTCCTGGAACTCGTCGCATCCCTCGCGCGGTCCGGACGGTGGCTGCTCGCAGGCCGATCTGCGTTCGACCGGTGGTGACGGGCTGCTTTACTGCTTTGCAGTGAATTAAACCGTCCGTGGCTGAAAAATTGGCATGTGATGCCGGCGAAGAGATGGTAGTTTCTCGTCTTCGTCGGCGGTCATCTTGCCGGGCGGTCAATCGGCCGACGGGTGGGGGCTTCCGCCTGAGGAGGCTGAACGCTTTCATCCAAGCCGTTCAGACGAAATAGGGGTGGGGGTCCGAATCGCAGCGTCCGAATGGCGCGGCGGCGGACGGGCTGATGGCTGAAGTCGATAACGTCTTGTTGCTCGGCGGCGAAGCGCTGCTTTATTTCACCGCGTTGGGCGCGTTGCTGCGCGCCCGCACCCGCATCGGGCTGGGCGCCTTCTTCTGCGCCCTCGGCGTGATGCACTTCCTCGAAACCTATCTCGCCGGCATCCTCTACGTCGCCCTGCCGTTCGGTATCGTCACCTCGCCCGGTTCGACCGTGCTGTTCACCGGCAAGCTGCTGCTGCTGCTGCTGCTTTACATCCGCGAGGACGCGGTGGTGGTGCGCCAGCCGATCTACGGGCTGTTGTTCGGCAACGTCCTGTTGTTTGCGCTGGCTTTCATCATGCGCCAGCACACGCTGGTGGCATTTTTGCCCGACCATGCCGCCGATTTCGGCTTCCTCAACGAGATGGGCGCGCTGATGGTATGGGGCACGGCAATCCTGTTCCTCGACTGCATCATCATCATTCTGCTCTACGAGCGCTCGCGCGGGTGGTTCGGCGACCGCGTGTTTCCGCGGCTGTTGTTATGCACGGCGCTGGTGCTGACCTTCGATCAGGCTGCGTTCTTCATCGGATTGCACGCTTTGACCGGCGCCGGGCTGCACGTTCTGATCGGCGGTTGGATCGCCAAGATGGGCGCGGTCGTATGCTACAGCGGGCTTGCCACCGCATACCTTGTCTATTTCGAGCGCCCGCTCGGCCGCCGCACCGACACGCCGCGTATCTCGGATGTATTCGACACGCTGACCTATCGCGAGCGCTACGAGGATCTGCTGGCCCGTACCGGCTGCGATGCGCTCACCGGCGCCCTCGACCGCTATTCGCTGGAGGCGCACGGCCGCCGCGTGGTCGAACATGCCGCCGCAGCCGGACGGCCGCTGGCGCTGATCGTGATCGATATCGATCACTTCAAGGCCTTCAACGACCGCTTCGGCCATGCCGCTGGCGACAAGGCGCTAAAGCACATCGCGCTTGAGATCATGGCGGCGGCACGCGTGTCGGATTTCACCTATCGCTTCGGCGGCGAGGAATTCGTCATCATCACCGACGGCGTCAACGCCGACGATGCGCAGGCGCTTGGCGAGCGCATCCGCCGGCGCGTTGCCGGCGCGACCGCCGGCGCCGAGCCGGACGCGCGGCTGACGGTCAGCATCGGCATCGCCACTTGCCCGCGCGACGGCAAGAACTACGACACGCTGTTCGAGACCGCCGACAAGCGCCTCTACAAGGCCAAGGCCGACGGCCGCAATCGCGTCGGCGGCGGGGATAATTCCATAAGGCTGGTGCAGACGGGCTGACGGCGATCCGGTCGCTGCGGAGTTTTCGCATGCGCTATCAATTATATTACTGGCCTGAAATCCAGGGGCGCGGCGAGTTCGTGCGTCTCGCGCTGGAGGATGCGGGCGCCGCTTACGACGACGTCGCGCGTGCGAAAGGCGGCATGGACAAGATGATGGCATTGATGAATGGCGGGAGCGGCAAGCATCCGCCATTCGCGCCGCCGTTTCTCAAAGCCGGCAAGCTCGTCATCGCGCAGACCGCCAATATCCTGTTCTATCTCGGCCCGCGGCTGAAGCTTTCGCCCCGCGACGAGGCCGGCCGGCTCTGGCTGCATCAAATGCAGCTGACGGTGACCGACTTCGTCAAGGAAATCCACGACACGCATCATCCGCTCGGCGGAGAGTTGTACTACGAGGACGCCAAGCCGGAGGCCAAGCGTTTTTCCGAGAATTTTCTCAAGGAGCGCGCGCCGAAATATCTCGGCTATTTCGAGACGGTGCTGAATAAAAGCAAGGGGCCTTATACGCTCGGGCGCAACGCGAGCTATGTCGACCTGTCGCTGTTTCAGTTGATCGAGGGCTTACGCTACGCGTTCCCCAAGGCGATGAGGACAATCGAGCGCGTCGTGCCGCGCGTGGTGGCGGCGCGCGACAAAGTGGCGGAGCGCGAGCGGTTGAAGAAATATCTCAATTCGCCGCGCCGCATCCCGTTCAACGAGAACGGTATCTTCCGGCATTACCCCGAATTGGATGACTAGCGCGCCGCCTTACCCATGCGCGGGCAGCGGCTTGCCGCCGGCAGTGACCGGCTTCGACGCGATCAGGCTAAAAGCGATGACGCAGGGCTCTTTGCCCTTGTTCACCCAATTATGGATGGTGCCGCGCTGCACCACCACGTCGCCGGCCTTCAGATGCACGCTGCCGACGTCGAGTTCCATGTCGATCTCGCCGGAGATCACCACGGCGTAGTCGATCGAGTCTGTGCGGTGGTTGCGCGGCGCGACGCCCGGCCCGTAATAGACGATGCGGAACACGGTGCCGTTGTCGATGGTAGTGGCGATCTCCTGGTGCGAGGGATCGTGATCGCCATCGTTGTTCACCGGAAAGCCGGTGCTCGACCAGATCACCGATGACTGCGCGCCTGGCCGGCTCGAGATTACGTTGCCGACCGTCTCGTCGATCAGCACCTTGGAGCGGCCCTGATTGTCATGGCCGGTGACGACGCGGCGAATTTTGAGGCTCATTGTTCGATCCTTCCTTTGATTTCATTCCGCGATGAGCGCCTTCTTATTGGTTTCGTGCCAAAGCAGGAACAGCCCGGAGCCGACCACGATGGCGGAGCCTAAGAGCAAAGGCAGCGTCGGTATGTCGCCCCAGATCAAGAAGCCGAGCCCCATCGCCCATACAAGCGAGAAATAATAGAACGGTCCGACCGCGGCGGGCGGGGCGAGCGAAAGCGAGCGCGTCCACCAATACTGGCCGAGCCCGTTGAGCAGTCCGTTCGCCAGCATGGCGGCGAGGTCGAGGCCGCCCGCCGAGGTCACACCGAAGATCGGCATGGCGACCGTGAAGAAGGCCACCAGGAACACCATCTGGTACATGGTGAGTGTTTCCGCCGATTCGGTTTGCGTCATGCCGCGCACCGCCGCGGTGACGCTGCCGAACAGAACCGCATTGCCGATGGCGAACAGCGCGCCGACGCGGAATGAGTCGGCGCCGGGCGCCGCCACCAGCAGTACGCCGACGAAGCCGGCAGCCAGCGCGCAGGCGCGCGCCAAACCGACTTTTTCCTTGAGCCAGATCGCCGCGAATAGCGTGGCGAACAGCGGCGCGGAGAAATTGATGGCGACGGCGCCGCCGAGCGGCATCAGCGAGAAGGCGACGATGATCAGGCTCTGCGCCACCGCCTGCGTGGTGCTGCGGCCGAGGTGATCGCGCAGCCGCCGTGTGCGGAACACCGTGAGCCCGGTGCGCGGCAGAATGAGCGCGGCGCAGACCGCGAGCGAGCCGATCGAGCGGTAGAACAGCACCTCGGCAAACGAGTAGCTCGCCACCTGCCATTTTGCGATCGCCATCGACAACGCGAACATCACGGTGGCGCCGACCATATAGAAAATGCCGCGCGGCACGCGGTCGGCGCGCGCGGTGGGCAGGCGCTGGTCGAGGCTGTCGGAGGTCACCGGGATGAGGCCTCTGGCGGGATCGGACATTCCGCCTAGCACGGCCTCCGCCAAGCGGGCAGGGCTATATCGGAATGGCGGCCTTGCGAAAGGCCGCCTGCGGTCGCTACTTGCGCCTTCGCTTGGCGGCCAGCCGCGCGGCGCGGCGTTTCTTCAGGGCCCGCGCCTCGCGTGCCTTCCTGGCCCGCCGTCTGCGGCAGCGGCTGCATTTGCAGTTCGAGCGCCCGATGACGTTTTTCAGGTAGTCGATGCCGTAATCGTAGACGATCTCCTCGCCCGGCTTGATGGCGCGCAGCGTGCGGACGAAGACGCGGTGCTTGACGTCGTAGGTTTCCGAGTTGGGATTGCAGGAATGATTGAAATAGCGCGCGATATTGCTGCGCGGCGAGCCGTCGATGGTCCAGCGGCTGTTGAGCTCGTAGAGGTAGCGATTGCCGCGGGCCTCGAGGATCTCGGCTTCTTTGGTCTTGAGCAGCGGCCCCTTGTATTCGGCGATCTTCGCCCCCTTGCGGATCGGCCGGGTGGCGAACAGGCCAAGCCCGGTGCGCGAGCGGCCGATACGGAACGGTATCTTGGGCATTTTCCGGAAATTCGATTCCAACAGAATGAGCGTTGCGGATGCCAGATGGACGCGCGCGCGTCAACGCCAAAAAACTTTGGCCCGGGCCAAAGTCACGCGCAGCAGGTTTGGCCGGTTTAGTGGCGCCAGCCGTTATCCCAATGGCAGTGGCCGTGGTGGTCGCGCCAGCGGTGCTGGCCGCAACCGTCGCGCACCTGGATCACCTGCTCGGTGGCCTGGAGGCTAAGGCGCGGCCGGCATGGCCCGGACGCTGAACGTCGTGAACGCGAACAAGGCCGCGACGGCGGCGAGCAAGGCGAGTTCTCTGCGCATATAGGTGTCTCCCTGGTATTGGATTCAAGCCCGGGCGGACCGGACCATAGCGGCGACGCGTCCGCAACGGACATTGTGCACTGTCCCGTCATTCAATGACGGCCGCCGCCGGTTCCGCGGCCGCGATCAATTCTTTTGCAGGCCGCGTCATTGCCGCGTCGCCTCGGGCGCGGCATGATTACGTTATGGCTGTAAACCCCGACCGCTGGCCCGAACTGCCTTACGCCGCGTGGCGGGACACGCGCGATACCTTGCATTTGTGGACGCAGGTTGTCGGCAAGATCCGCCTGGCGCTCACGCCCTGGCTGAACCATTCCTGGCACGTCGCGCTCTATGTCACGTCGCGCGGCCTGACCACGTCGCCGATGCCTTGCCAAAGCGGCAGCCTGGAGATCGAGTTCGACTTCATCGATCACGTGCTGTGGCTGCGCCTGAGCAACGGCCATTTCCGCCAGGTGGAGCTCAAGCCCGTCAGCGTCGCGGAATTCTATGCCGACGTTAACATCGCGCTCAAAGAGCTCGGCGTCGCCGTGCCGATCCGCGCCATGCCGTGCGAAATCCCCAACTGCATGCCGTTCGACGAAGATACGATGCATAGATCCTACGACGCCGCTTATGCCAACCGCTTCTGGCGCGTGCTGCTCGCCGTGCATGAGGTGCTCTATCGTTTCCGCACCGGCTTTCTCGGCAAGGCGAGTCCGGTGCATTTTTTCTGGGGCTCGTTCGATCTGGCGGTGACGCGATTTTCGGGGCGGGGCGCGCCGCGCCACCCCGGCGGGGTGCCGCATCTGCCGAACGTGGTGGCGCAGGAAGCCTATTCGCACGAGGTGTCGAGCGCGGGCTTTTGGCCGGGCGGCGGCGGGCCGATCGATTACGCCGCGTTCTATTCTTACGCCTATCCGGCGCCGGACGGTTTCGCGGCGGCCAAAGTGAAGCCCGATGCCGCGTTCTTCTCCACGGAGCTTGGCGAATTCATTCTGCCCTACGATGCCGTGCGCACCGCGCGCGACCCCGACGCCATGCTGATGGAATTCCTGCAGAGCACCTACGACGCCGCGGCGGATCTGGCGAAATGGGACCGCAAGGCGCTGGAGTGCGCCTTGGGCGCGCCGGGCAAGTGCAGGATTGTGTAGGGCGCTCTCGATTTCCTCGCGCAACGTTCGTCGCCGATTCGATTGTCAATCAACCAAGCGGGCGCACACCATCGCCCGTATTCTTTGCGGCCCCGGGTAGGCCGTCGTCTTTCCCCGCTTCGGCGGGGGCAGCTTTCTCCCCTCGACAAATGCCGAGGGAACGGAGCGCCGAGCGGCGCACCAGTCGTTCCGTAAGCCGCACATCTCATCGATGTGCGGGCGCCTCTCGGCGCTCCACCCAGACAAGCTTGCCCAGTCTGGGCTTATTTATGTGGCGTTTTCCTTGCTGCGCCGGGCCGCGCTTTCGGCTCGAGCTCTTGGCGTGCCGCTCGGCTCTTCAGGCGGCGATCCCTTCTGGGTGACCGCGCCTTGAAGCCTACCCGGCCGGCCGAGCCGACCACCGTCAGCGAAGCTCCTCGCGGGGACCCATAGTGGTCCCGGGCGGTGCCCCGGCGCAGCCGAGTGCGGGGTTACGAGCCCCGCCCGCGGGCGCCACACCAACCGGCGGTTTCCCGCCGGTCCTTTGAGGCGCGGCGCCGCATCTCCGGCGCCGTCTCCTCATCGTGGCTCCATCATCGAAACGTCTCGCGACGACGCCCTCAGCCGAGCCAGGCGAGACGGAGCATGCAGGGTCAATGTGGCGGAACTGTGGAATTTATTCCTAGCGCGCTGATTTATTTTTGCACTACACTCGGCGCGACCGACAGGGAGGGACGCGATGAGCCAAAAGGCCGAATTCCACAATCTGCAAAAGCCGGACGACGGCTTGCTGCGCGAGCTCGCGGCCGGCGTGACGACGCGCATCTTCGCCGGCGAGCAGGCGATGCTGTCGGTGGTGACGATCGCGCCCAACGCCGCAGGCGTCATGCACCAGCACCCGGAGGAGCAATGGGGCGTGTTGCTCGAAGGCTCCGCGGTGCGCTTTCAGGGCGGCGAGGAGATCGCGGTGAAGAAAGGCGATTTCTGGCGCACGCCCGGCAACGTGCCGCACACCATGCGCGCGGGGCCCGACGGCGCGCGTGTGCTCGATATCTTCAGCCCGCCGCGCCCGGAATATAAGAAGGCGGGGAAGGGGTTTGGCGCGGGGTGAGGCTTTTCGCCGTCATGGCCGGGCTTGTCCCGGCCATCCACGCCTTGCTTGGCGTACCTGTTTGAAAAAGACGTGGATGCCCGCGACAAGCGCGGGCATGACGACACGCTCGGGCAGTTACTCGATCGTCCGGCCTGCCGCGAATGAACCGCCGTCAAATCCGGCCGACGCCCGGGAAGAAGCACACCGGACCGAAATCGCGGCCGGTGGCGTCGACGAACAGCACCGGCTGGTCTTCGGGCGTCTCGATGCCGGGCTGCACGGTGTCGACGGGGACGGCGCGCCATTCCCTGGTGCCGTCGACCTGGTAGAACCACTTGTCGCCGCCGTCCGACTTGCTCACGGCGAAGCGCGCCTTGACGGTGTCGGCGTGCAGGCAGCAGGAGATGTACCAGCTCGCCTGGATGCGCGCGCGCGTCTGCGGCGTCGTCTTCTGGCTCTCGTACCAGTCGCGCTGCTGCGGCGTGTGGCTGGCGTATTCCGCTTTCCATCGCGCGTCGGCCTGCGGCAGCGGCGCGGCGAGAAGGACGAGCATGAACACGAAAAGCGCAGTGCGCATGGCGTGGCCTCCTCGGAGCCTATGCGTGGGCGGCGGTACGCGTTCCCGATCCGCCGCGGTCCACAATCGCCGAGTCGGGCCGCGTGGATGCTGATTTAAATCAAGCGTTTGGCTATGGATTTTTACGTAGCGCGCGGCCACGCCGGTTGCGTGATACCTTTTCGCGTGGGGCGCACTGCACGGCGGCAGCGCCGCGCTGGAACACGAGGAGAGAGGAGGCTTCTTCATGGCGGACGACAGATTGCCGATCGTCTTCAAGGCCGGGCTGCGCGTCGGCTTGATTTGCTTCGGCTGCGCTGCGGTGGGCGGCGTCGCCGCTTACGCGAAATTGTCCGCGCAATACCCCACCTCGGAGACGTTCGTTCATTTCATCACGATTGACGGACGTACGGCCGGCTGGCTGTTCGCCGCGTTCGCCGCGTTGCTCGCCTGCTACGCGGTGTTCGCGGTCGTGCGCGGCTGCCCGAGGCTCATCCTCGACGCGAGCGGCATCGCCTTCAGCCGCTGCTTCGGCAATCCCGTGCAGATTCCGTGGAGCCGGTATAAGGATGTCGAGGTCAAACGCACGCGGGTGCCGGGTGCGCGACGGAGCGCCGTCGTCGACGTCGTCTACGTGGTGACCGCGGACGGAGGACGGACCAGCGTCGGCAATTTCTGGAAGGCCGGCGACCTCGAAGACGCGATCCGTCGCACCGCCGCGCGGATGAAGGCGGCGCAGCCGGCATCGGCGTGATACGTTGCGGCGCGGACGCGTCGCGCCGCTGGAATGGAAATAGGGGGCGATTAATGAAGACTATACGAATGGTCGCACCGGTCACGTTTGTGTGGCTGGCGGCAGCGTTGCTGTTGTCGCAGGCGGCGCAGGCGCAAGGCGCGCCCGATCCGCGCGAGGAGGCCGCCAGGGCCGCATGCAAGGCGAAATCCGATCCATCGATCCTGGTCAATTACTGGAAGACGACCGGCGCTACGGCCGCTTTGGCGGAACTGGAAAGTCGCGCCAAACCGATCTGTGTGACGCAGGGCGGCGGCAACAGCCACAGCTACACCATCGCCGGCAATGCGGGGCCGATGAAGGTGAGCGGGAAGGCTTGCGATCTCGCCAAGCCGTTCGCCGTGTCGGGCGGTGGCGGCGGCATGACGGTGAAATTCAGCTACGCGCCGGCGGGCGCGAGCGGCGGAAAAGTGAGCTACACCGGCGGCGGCCCCGGCGCGCCGATGTCCGGCGCCGGGACTTACACGGTGACGCTCGACGGCAAGGGCGGCACGCTCAAGCAGACGCACACCGGCAAGGTGAATATCCCGATGGGCGGCTCGGCCACGCACACCGACGTGTTGAAGCTGACGCCGATCCCGCCGTGTTGAGGGGCTGGGCGCGCGACGGCGAAACGCCAGGGACTCGTCGCTAGCTCGTAGGATGGGTTGAGCAACGCGAAACCCATTGTCGGCCGCAGCCGAAGCGATGGGTTTCACTGCGTTCAACCCATCCTACGGGGGCGGCGTTTTTATCGGACGCGATGCCGGTAATTGGTCCGCGCGATCGGGCGGTCGTCGAAGGGATAGTGATAGACGTAACCGTATTCCGCGTAGAGGCAGTAGTAGCCGGCGTAAGCGCAGCGGTCGCGCCAATTCCAATAGGCTTCCGAGACTACTTGACGTGCCTGTGCCAGCCGCGCAGCGGCGCGAGATCGGCGGCGTTCGCCGCGGCCGATACGCCGCCGAGCAATGCCGCGCACAGCGCGGCCGTGAAAATCCGTTGCGTCAGGGTGAGGCGAGAACCGACGGTCATTGGCAGCCTCCATCGCAAATGTCTGGCTTTTCCGTTTCCGCCAGGCGGCAGGCGATGGCAAATCAAAACGGCGGCGTTGGTTAAGTTTTGGAGGGCGGGCGGGTTCCACATCCCCACGGGCTTGACCCGGCAATCCATCTTGCCAAGATTGCAAGCACAAGTTGTCGTTCGCACCTTGACGAATATACGTCTATTAGTATATTAGTATGGCTGACGCGGTCAAACCCGTCTTTTGGATCGGCTCCAGCCGGGACGATCTGCGCGCGATGCCGGACCAGGTGCGCCGCGACATCGGTCAGGCGCTCTATACCGCGCAGCAGGGCGCGACCGACCCGGCGGCCAAGCCGCTGAAAGGGTTTGGCGGCGCGCGGGTGATGGAGATCGTCGAACGCGATCGCAGCGGCACTTTTCGCGCTGTATACACGGCCCAGCTTGGCGATGCGATCTATGTGCTGCATGTGTTCCAGAAGAAATCCAAGCGTGGCATTGCCACGCCGAAGCACGACATCGATTTGATCCGCAGGCGGCTCGCCGTGGCCGAGCGCGAATATCGGGAAAGGCAGACCTGACATGGGCAAGAAAGAAAAAGTCATTCGCGGTAGCGGCAACATCTTCGCCGATCTCGGCTTGCCCAATCCGGAGCAGGAGCTGCTCAAGGCGCAGCTCACGCTCCAAATCTACAAGATCGTCAAGGCGCGCAAGCTGACGCAGGCGCAGGCAGGCCACCTGCTCGGCATCAAGCAGCCGCACGTCTCGGCGCTGATGCGCAACCGCGGAGGCCCATTCTCGGTCGGGCGGCTGATGGAATTCCTCACCGCGCTCGGGCAGGACGTGAAGATCACGGTGAAGCCAACAAGGAAGGCGGTGGGGGAGATGGAAGTGGTGGGGTGAGCGAGGAGGCGTTGGTATGGCCGGATTTTTTAAAGAGTCAATTTATAACGGTGAAGATTGGCCAAACGTTGAACGCTACAACGAATGTCTAGGACGTCTTCTACATCTGCGCAAAATTGAAGTTGAGCCGATCGGACCGCTCTTGGAATCAAAGACGGCGTGGAAATGCACCGTACTTGCACAATCGCTTTTGTACCGGGCAACCGCGCTTGCTAACGGATCGGCCGCTGCTTGGAATAGTGGAAGCGTCGTTCCTGCCATTCTTTGCGCGCGGGCTCTTGTGGAGACGTTGGCCATTGCCGTTTATGTGAAAGACGAATTGCAGAAGCTCATCGCCGAAAAAGACGCTGACGCAATCGATGATCTAGCAAACGCGCACCTGTTCGCGACCAGAGACGAGAAAATAGTTGCGGATGGATATGGCCATCTCGCTACGAACATTCTCACTTACATTGACAAGTTTGACAAACGCTTGCCCGGAACGAGAGAAGCCTACGATTTTCTATCCGAGTGGGCGCACCCCAACGGAAGCGGCCATTTCTTCACTTTGGAACTCGATAAGAAGACTGGCAAAGTAACGTTTCATGAGGACGCACCACGAGTGCGCGGAATAGAAGGACATATAGTGACGTGCTTTATGCTCATCGGCCTTATGGAGAGCGTGCTCAACACATTCCAAGAGGCCGTTCCGATATTAGCCGAAATCGACAAGGGGCAAGGCCCTTGGATAGATGTGTCCCCCGTGGGGTGATCGGGACAACCGGCGACGACAAATAGAGGCATTGCAGCCACGCACTGCACAGGCTTCCCTCGCGCCGCTATAGTGATATGAGAGCGAAACCTTCGGCTCATAGCGCGAGACAAGCCCATGAACGCCCCCGTCACACCGCCCACCATCCCCCCGTACCACCACTCGCCGCTGTTTCCGCTCGGGCCCGACAAGACGCCGTACCGCAAGCTCGAGGTCGGCGGCGTCACGGTCGAAAAAGTGATGGGCAAGGACATGCTGGTGGTCAGCCACGAGGCGCTCCGCGCGCTGGCCGAGGCCGCCTTCACCGACATCAATCATCTGCTGCGCCCGGCGCATCTGAAGCAGTTGCGCAAAATCCTCGACGACCCCGAGGCCTCCGCCAACGACAAGTTCGTCGCCTATGATTTCCTGAAAAACGCCAACATCGCCGCCGGCGGCGTGCTGCCGATGTGCCAGGACACCGGTACCGCCATCATCATGGGCAAGAAGGGCCGCCTGGTGTTCAGCGACGGCTCGGACGAGGGCGCGCTGTCGGAAGGCGCGCGCGACGCTTACCTGAAAAAGAACCTGCGTTATTCGCAGCTCGCGCCGATCTCCATGTTCGAGGAGAAGAACACCAAGAACAACATGCCGGCGCAGGTCGAGATCTACGCCGAGGGCGAGGACGCCTACAAATTTTTGTTCATCGCCAAAGGCGGCGGTTCGGCCAACAAGTCGTTTCTGTTCCAGGCGACGCCGTCGATCCTGACGCATGACCGCATGCTGGCGTTCCTGAAAGAGAAGGTGTTGACGCTCGGCACCGCGGCGTGCCCGCCCTATCATCTGGCGATCGTCATCGGCGGCACGTCTGTCGAACTCACCATGAAGACGGTGAAGCTCGCTTCGACGCATTATTACGACGAGCTGCCGACCACAGGCAGCGAGGACGGCCACGCCTTCCGCGATCTCGAGATGGAACAGGAAGTGCTGAAGATGACGCAGTCGACCGGCGTCGGCGCGCAGTTCGGCGGCAAATATTTCTGCCACGACGTGCGCGTCATCCGGCTGCCGCGGCACGGCGCGTCGCTGCCCATCGGTCTGGGCGTGTCGTGCTCGGCCGACAGGCAGGCGCTCGGCAAGATCACCAAGGACGGCGTGTTCCTCGAGGAGCTCGAGCATCATCCGGCGCAGTATCTGCCCGACGTCGACCAGGAGAAATTGGGTGGCGCGGTGGTCAAGGTCGACCTCAACAAGCCGATGAAGGAAATCCTGGCGCAGCTGTCGAAGTATCCGGTAAAGACGCGGCTGTCGCTGTCCGGGCCGATGATCGTGGCGCGCGATCTGGCGCACGCCAAATTGCGCGAGCGCTTGGAGAAAGGGCAGGGGCTGCCGGACTATTTCAAGAACCACCCGGTCTATTACGCGGGGCCCGCGAAGACGCCGGAAGGCTACGCCTCGGGCGCCTTCGGCCCGACCACCGCGGGGCGCATGGATTCATACGTCGACCAGTTCCAGGCGGCCGGCGGCTCGATGATCTCGGTCGCCAAGGGCAACCGCTCGCCGCAGGTACGCGACGCCTGCAAGAAGCACGGCGGCTTCTATCTCGCTTCCATCGGCGGCAGCGCGGCGAACCTGGCCGAATTCTGCATCAAGAAGGTCGAGGTGCAGGAATATCCCGAACTCGGCATGGAAGCGATCTGGCGCATCGAGGTCGAGGACTTCCCCGCCTTCATCGTCATCGACGACAAGGGCAATGATTTCTTCAAGGAATTGAATTTGGGATAGGGGGCGAGGCCTCTCCCACGTTCATTCCCGCGCAAGCGGGAATCCAGTTCTTCTTGTTGCGTGGCCCTGGGTCCCCGCTTTCGCGGGGACGAACGGGGGAATATGCGCTAGCATTGCATCGAACCCAGGGAGGCCGCCCATGATCACCGCCATCGTCCAATTCCAACTGCCGGCGCCGGTGTCGCTCGACGAGGCCACGCGCATGTTCGATTCGACCGCGCCAAAATACCAGAATCTGCCGGGGCTGATCCGCAAGTACTACCTGCGCTCGGAGGACGGGCGCACCGCCGGCGGCGTTTACCTGTGGGAGTCGAAGGCCGCGGCGGAAAAGGTCTACAGCGGCGAATGGCGCGAGCGCGTCGCCAAGCTCTACGGCAACGCGCCGCAGGTGACGTATTTCGACACCCCGGTTATCGTCGACAATTCCCTGGGCGGCGCCATCACCAAGGCGGCATAAGCGCCAAGTCCGGACGGCCGTACGCGGCTACGCCCGCGTTCCACAGGCGCGCCCATGACCCTTGTCGAATCGCGGCGACGCGGGCAGCGTCGTGCCGGGGCCTTCCCGGTTGCACGGGCAATCTACATGGCGAAAACGCGCATTGATTTCGATGCACCCGACTTGGCCGCGCGGGCCGAACGCGCCAGCCTGTTCGAACTCGATCATTTGCCGTTCGGCGTCATCAAGCTCGACCGCGAAGGCACGGTGCAGTTCTACAATTCCACCGAGGCGCGGCTGTCGGGCTACGGCGATATCCCGATCGGCGAAAATCTGTTCGCCATCTCGAACTGCCTGGGCAGCGATGGGTTCCGCGGGCGGCTCGAGCGCGCGATGGCGGACGGCCCGGTCGATCTCGAAATCGGCTGGCCCGGCGACTTCGGCGATCCGGCGCGCGAGCTGCGCATCCGCGTGCAGTCGTCGCGCAGCGGCGGCCTGTGGCTGTTCATCGAGCGCGACGATCCGCTGGCGCAGCAAAAGGCCAGCTGACAAGTCCAGCTGAATAGGTCAGCAACGCCGACGTATTGTGCGGCGCAGCACCGCTGCTTCGCTTACGCGACGCACGGACTATTCCCTGCGTTCATACATTATAGTGAATAGTGACGCGCCATTGCACGGGCGTATCGGCACGGGCCTTACTGTGGCGAGTTGCCGCAGCGGCGAGAGCCATCCTTGCGCGCCGCCGCACGATAGTTGCCCACCATAGGCTCGACGAAAGTGGCATTGACGGCCATGCCCTTTGCGGACGGCAATGGCGTCATCGTTGGCGGTTGCCGGCGCCCGTTGTCGCGGGAGCCGGTGACGGCCGATTTACCGTCTGGGGGCGCACGAAGAATACGAAGCCGAACGACACGGCCGGCCCCATGAGCCGGCCGTCGCATCCACAAAAAATACCAAAGGGAGAACGACCCATGTCACGATACGATCACGATCGAAATGGCGTTTCGCGCCGCGCGCTGCTGCAAGCCGGCGCCGGACTGGCCGGCGGCGTGCTGCTGCCGGGCGGCATGATCATGCCGGCCTTTGCGGCCGACAAGCCGCCGATCGGCACCTGGCCGGCCGGCTCGGAAGGCAAGACAGTGACCATCGGCGCCACCGTGCCGCGCACCGGCGCCTATGCGGTGCAGGGCGAAGACGAGCTCAAGGGCATGCAGCTCGCCGTCGAGCACATCAATTCCGGCCATCCGCTGATCAAGAAGATCGCGCCCAAGGTCTCCAAGGGCATCCTCGGCAAGCAGGTCAATCTGGTGGTCGCCGATTCGGGCGCCAAGCCGAACGATGCGGTGCAGGAGCAGCAGCGCTTCATCAACGAGAACAAGATCGTCGCCATGACCGGCTCGACCTCGTCGGCGGTGGCGGTGGCGCTCAACAAGTTCGCCGAGCGCGAGAAGATTCTCTATCTGGTGGCGATCTCCGGCTCGAACGACACCACCGGCAAGGATTGCGCGCGCTACTCGTTCCGCCAGTGTTTCTACGGCGAAACGGCGGCCAACGCGATCGGCCCCGTGCTGCTCAAGACCTACGGCAAGAACAAGAAAGCGGCGTTCATGACGCCGGACTACACCTACGGCCACACCGTCACCAAGTCGATGAACGACTATCTCTCCAAGAACGGCGGCTGGACCATGGTGACCAACCAGGTCTCCAAGCTCGGCACCCAGGACTTCAGCCAGTTCATCACCAACATCGCCAATTCGGGCGCCGAGTTCATCATCAACGTCAACTGGGGCCGCGACGCCGTGCTGTCGATCCAGCAGGCCAAGCAGTTCGGCTTGACGCCGAAGATGAAGATGGTGGTGCCCTATCAGATCCCGTTCCTCGCCAAGGAAACGGGTCCGGAACTCACCGAAGGCGTCTATGCCGCCACCGACTTCTGGTGGACGCTGGAAGACAAGTTCCCGCTGGCCAAGATGTTCGTCGAGGCCTTCGACAAGAAGTACGGCTACAAGCCGGAGTGGGGCGCCAACAACGCCTACATGCAGTTCGCCATCTGGGCGCGTATGGTCTCGGGAGCGGGCTCGTTCTACCCGCCGGACGTGATCAAGCAGTACGAGAAGGGCGAGAAGTTCGACTCCACCGTCGGCGAGGTCCACTTCCGTCCCGAGGATCACCAGCTCGTCCGTCCCGTCATCATCGTCAAGGGCAAGTCGCCGAAGGAGATGAAGAACAAGGAGGACTACTGGCAGGTCACCGAGGTGGTGCCCGGCGCGCCGCTGATGCAGAAGCCGGACGCCTTCGGCTGCAAGCTCGGGGATTACGTCTGACCATCATCCGCCCTCTCCGCTTCGACGAAGCGGGGAGGGCGCCTTCATTGCCACGTCATGCCCGGCGTCATGCCGGGCATCCACGCCTTTAGCGGATCAGCAAGACGTGGATGGCCGGGCTAGCCCGGCCATGATACCGATAGGCAATGGGTATCTCGTATATCGATAGCGGACGACAGCGTGATCAACTGGGCTAATTTTTTCTCGCAATGCTTCAACGGGCTGGTACTCGGCGCGCTGCTCGCGCTGATCTCGTCGGGCCTGACGATCATTTACGGCACGCTCGGCGTGCTCAACCTCGCGCACGGCGCCATGTTCATGCTCGGCGGCTACGCCGGCTGGGTGGCGTATAGCTACACCGGCTCCTTCATCGTCGCGGTCATCGCCGGCTCGCTTTTCGTCATGCTCGTCGGCGTGCTGATGGAACGGTTGATCATTCGCCACTTCTACGGCCGGCCGCACGAGGATCAACTGCTCGTCACCTTCGGTCTCGGCATCGTGTTCGTGGAGGCCGTGCGTTTCTTCTTCGGCGGCCTGTCGAAAATGGTGCCGGCGCCGCCGCCGTTCGTGGGCATTACCTCGATCGGCTTCATGTTCTATCCGACCTATCGGCTGGCGCTGCTCGGCATCGTCGCCGTGGCGCTGTTCGCGCTTTATATCGTGCTCTACCGCACCCGCATCGGCATGATCGTGCGCGCCGGCATCGAGGATTCGGTCATGGTCGATGCGCTCGGCATCGACGTCTATAAAGTTTTCATGCTGGTGTTCGGCATCGGCGCCATGGCGGCCGGTTTCGCCGGCATCGTCAATGCACCCGTGGTGTCGATCGCGCCCGACGTCGGCGAGGCGATCCTGGTGCAGACCTTCGTCGTCGTCGTCATCGGCGGCGTCGGCTCGTTTCTTGGCGCCGTGCTGGGCGGCCTGATCGCCGGCGAAATCATCAGCGTCACCTCGATGTTCAATCCAGGCTATTCCTACGTCATGCTGTTCGCGGCGATGACCCTGGTGCTCGTGCTCCGCCCCTACGGCCTGCTCGGCACGGCCGGCCGCGAATGAACGCAGTCCTCTGATGGTCAGGAAACGTCCCCTGTTGGTCGAGACGCTGACGGCGGTCGGGCTGGTCGCCGCGCCGTTCGTGCTGCCTTATCTCGGGTTTTCGGCCGCCACCGTCAACCGCATCCTGGTCTGGGGCCTGTTCGGAATCGGCTTCGACATCCTGTTCGGCTTTACCGGTCTGCTGTCGTTCGGCCAGTCGACCTTTTTCGGCACCGGCGGCATGGTCGCCGCTTATCTGCTGACGGTCATGAACTTTCCTCACGTCATGACGGCGGTGTTCGTCGGCGCGGTCGCGGCGGCAATCGTCGGCTATCTGATCGGGTTGATCGCGTTGCGGCGCACCGGCATCTACTTTGCCATGATCACCGTGGCGATCGCGGAGATGTTTTACTTCATCGAGTTCAATCCGCTGTCGGATTTCACCGGAGGCGAAAACGGCCTTCCCGGCGTGCCGACCCCGGTATTCAATCTCGGCTTTACCACCGTCAAATTCGACACCGATCAGTCCCTCTATGTATTGCTGGCGTTCTGCTATTTCGTCGGTCTCGTGCTCGCGCTGCGCATCGTGCGCTCGCCGGTCGGCGCGATTTTGAGCGCGATCCGCGATAACCCGCGCCGCGCCGCGGCCGTTGGCCACAATATCCATAGCTATAAGCTCACTGCTTTCGTCATCGCCGCCGCCTATGCCGGTTTTGCCGGCGGTTTGCTCGGCTTGATGCAGGGCTTCATGCCGCCCGAAGCCTTCACCTTCGACACCTCTGGCCAGCTGGTGATGCAGACCGCGATCGGCGGCACCGGCACGCTGTTCGGACCGCTCATCGGCGCGACTGTGTGGCTCTATCTCAGTGATTTCTTCCAGACGACGCTGCATCTCGGCGCGACCTGGAAATTGGTGCTGGGCATCGTGTTTGTGCTGCTGGTATTTTTCCTGCGCCGCGGCATCGTCGGCGCCGTGGTCGATGTGGCGCAGCTCGCCCGCGGCAAAAAAGCCGAGCCGGTCGAAACCAATTCGACGCTGGTGCCCGCAATCGATGCGGGGAACGGCAACGGCTCGACGCCCGCGATACGGCGCGCGGTGCCCGTGCGCAGCGGACCGCCCATCCTGCAGACGCAGGGCCTGTCCAAGCGTTTCGGCGGTGTGACCGCCAATGACGACATCGACTTCAGCGTCAGCCGCGGCGAACTGCGCGGCATCATCGGCCCCAACGGCGCCGGCAAATCAACCTTTTTCAAGATGCTGACCTGCGAATTGCCGCCGACCGCCGGCTCCATCACCTTCGACGGCAAGGACATCACCGGCTTTAACGTGACCCAGGTGTGCCAACTCGGCCTGACCAAGAGCTACCAGGTCAATCAGCTGTTCAACCGGCTGACCGTGCGCGAGAACGTCACCATCGCCGCGCTCGGCCAGATCCGCGGGCCGTTCCGCCTCGATCTGCTGCGCTCGATGGGCAGCGTCGCCGGGCTCAGCGAGCAGGTGAATCAAACGCTGGCGCTGGTGCGCCTGACCGAGCGCGCCGAACTCCCGGTCGCCGAACTCGCCTATGGCGAAAAGCGCCGGCTGGAGATCGGGCTGGCGCTCGCCGGCAATCCAAGCCTCTTGCTGCTCGACGAACCGCTGGCCGGCATGAGCCCGCGCGAACGGGTCGAGACGGTCAGGCTGCTCAAATCGATCAGCGAAGGCCGTACCATGATCATCATAGATCATGACATGGACGCGCTGTTCGAATTGGCGGAGCGGATCACCGTGCTGCAGGAAGGCCGCGTGCTGGTCGAGGGCACGCCCGAGGAGATCAAGGGCAATGCTGCCGTGCAGGAAGCCTATCTCGGCGGAGTGCTCGAAAAATGAGCCTGCTCGAGGTCAACGCGCTCAACAGCTATTACGGCGACTCGCACATTCTGTTCGACGTCGCACTGCGCGTCGAGGCGCACGAGGTGGTGGCGCTGCTCGGCCGCAACGGCGCCGGCAAGAGCACCACTTTGAAGAGCCTGATGGGTGTGGTGCGGCCGCGTTCAGGCTCGGTCAGCTTCGACGGCAAGGATGTCGCGGGTAGGCCCGCGCACGCCATAGCGCAGGCCGGCATGCAACTGGTGCCGGAGGACCGCCGCATTTTCGGCAGTCTCGATGTCGAGGAAAATCTGGTGCTCGCGGGTCTTACCGCGCCGAAGGCCTGGCCGCTCGATCGCATCTACGAGATCTTCCCCCGTCTCAAAGAGCGGCGGCGCAGCCGCGGCACCGACCTGTCGGGCGGCGAGCAGCAGATGCTGGCGATTGCGCGCGCCTTGGTGCGCGATCCCAAACTGATCCTGCTCGACGAGCCGTTCGAGGGGCTGGCGCCGGTCATCGTGCGCGACCTGATGGCGGCCTGCCGCAAGCTGGTGGAAGCGGGGCAGACCATCGTGCTCGTCGAGCAAAACCTTGCGGCAACGCTGGCGCTGGCGAGCCGCGCCTACATCATCAACAACGGCCACATCGTGCACGAGGGCCCGGCAGCCGAGATCAAGGCCAACCCCGACGTGTTGCAGCGCTATCTCGGCGTCTAGGGCTATTTCGGCGCCGGCTGCTTTGGCATGTTCTTGGCGAAGACGCCGAGCGTGATGGCGTGCGCGACATATTGCGCCAGGCAATTGTAGCCGGCCTCGTCGCGCGAGAATTCCTCGGCCACCGGCTCAGACCCGGCGTCTTGCGCCTGGTTGATGATCTGCATCGCCTCGAAAAAGCGGATGATAATCACGTTCTCCTGCGCGGCGACGCGGCGCAAGGTTTCGCGGATATCGACGTAATGCGGGTCGTGCACCATCTCCTTGGCGAATTGCAGGCCGACCAGCACGACGTCGATCTTGTGCGCCTTGAGCCAATCGATCTGGTCCTTGACCGTCGCGGCGAATTCCTCCGTGTCCACGCCGGCGAGCGCGTCGTTGGTGCCGACCTGCCAGAGCACCAGATCGGGCTCATCGAGCGCGACCTCGTTCTTCATGCGGCTGGCGGCGCTGGCGGCGAGTTCGCCGGAGACGCCGCGATTGATCATCACCACGTCGACGCCTTTTAACGCGCGCTCCAGCATGTTTTCAATCAACGCGGTGTAGCCGCCGCCATGCGCGCTGACGCGGCCGGGCGCCGCGCCAAAGGCGAGGATGCGCAATGTTTTGCGCTGTGCCAAAGCGGCCGCGACGTTGGGCAGTGGCGATTGATCGGCGTCGGCGCCCGCGCCGGGCTGGCAGGCTTTCGACAGCGGCGTCGCCGGCGCGTTTTGCGCCAGCACCGGTCCGCCGGCGAGCATCGCGCTTACGAGCGCTGCGCAGCAGGCGAGGCGGGTCGTGCGCGTTGTCGCGATTCGGCAAGCCATGCGGTGAACGCCATGACGATGATTCCGGAAATTACCACGGCCGTGTCGACGCCGACAGTGCCGCGGTAGGCGAAACGGACGAATTGCGCGGTAAGGCTGAGCAGCGAACCGACGCAGAACACATAGAGCGAGTTGCGCCCGAGCAGCGCGAACATGTGGATCAGGGCATCAACCGGGTAGTGGAGGTAAGGCAGGCCGGCAGACCGGCGGATGTAGTAGAAGAGCGGCGAGAATACCGCGACCAACGAGAGAAACTGAATGAGCCGCGGCGGCGTCGCCCAGGTCTTGTCGAGCAGGAAGAACAGCTTCGGCTCGGGTACATTGGTCGGGTCCCACAGGGCGTCGAATAAAACCCCAACGGTGAAATAGATCAGGAGTGGCAGCGCCAGGATGCGCAGCCAGCGGATATGCCGGCGCACCAGAGCCCCGACGCCGGCGTCCTCGCGCGCGAGCGCAAAACCGAGAACGAATGTGAATTGCCAGGCCAGCGGGTTGAAGAACCAGGTGCCCGACACCGGCCAGGTCGGCAGCGTCAGGCGGAAGACGAGGGCGCAGACATAGAGCGTGGCGGAGGCCGGCAGCAGCAGGCTTGGCACGGTGCGGTCGATCAGCGCGAAGAACGGCGCCATCAGCATCAGCACCACGTAGAGCGGCAGGATGTCGAAATAGCCGAGCTGATGGGTGAGCAAGGCGAGCCCGATATGCGTCGGCACGGGATCGTTGAACACGGCGGCGGCGTTGTGCCACTCGAGCAGCAGCGGATTGTCGAGCTCGATCGAGGTCAGCGCCAGCATGGCGATCGCCAGCATGGTGATCAGCACCTGCGCGGCATAAAGCTCGAGCGCGCGGCCAAACAGGCGCAGCATGACGTTGCGCGTCGGCATGGTGCGGCCGCCGCCGTCCGCCATCAGCCGCAGCGACCAGCCGGCCAGGAACACGAACAGATCGGCAGCGTCCGAAATGGAGAAGTTGATGAGCGTGTATTTGGCGTAGACCAGGCCGGGGATGTGGTCGATGAAGATCGTGATCAGCGCGAAGCCGCGCCAGAAATCGACCGCATTGGGTTGACGCGCCATCGTCGATTCCGGTGTCGCTTCGCCGCTCCCTGGGCACTGTGCCGGGCAGCGTCGCGTCCGGTCAAGCCGGCGCTGTCGTGGGTCACGCCGGAAGCCTCCGGGCGATGATATTGACGACCTTCATGGTCATCACGGCTTCGCCGTGCTGATTGAACACCTCGATGAACGAGGTCACCGCGCCGCGGTCGGGCTTGGATTTCGACGCCGCCGCCTTGAGGACGGTCACCTGCACCGACAGCCGGTCGCCTGGACGCACCGGCTTGAGCCAGCGCAATTCGTCGAGGCCGGGCGAGGCGAGGCTCGCATTATGGGTGAGATAGTACTCGGCATAAAGCCGCATCATCAGCCCGCAGGTGAGCCAGCCGCTGGCGATGAGGCCGCCGAACTGGGTCTGCTTGGCCGCCTCCGCGTCGGTATGGAAAATCTGCGGGTCATAAAGCTTGGCGAAGGCGACGATCTCGTCAGCCTCGACCGCAACGCTGCCGAAACGATGTACGTCGCCCTCGACATAGTCCTCGAAGTAGCGGTCGTCGATTGCGTGGGCAAATGGCATGCGGACGGCTAGAACCCGGTGGCAAAGCGCGCCATCACCACGATGATGGCGACCTGCATCACGCCCTGCACCCCCACCACGCGCACGTAAGTGCGCATCCAGCGCTTGAGCTTCTCGGGGTCGGGCGCGGGCTTCTGGATCTCGAAATAAAGTTTGAGGTTCATCGGCAAGAGATAGCCGAGCCCCTGCACCGTCAGCACGCTGACGATGGCGAGCGCGGCGATCACCCACCAGAACTGCGGATAGCCAAGGTCGAGGAAGCCGAGCCGCACCGCCAGAAACCAGCCGGCGGTCGAGGTAATGGCCGACAGCGTCGGCATCAGGATAAGCGTGCGCGGGATGATGCCGGCGATCATGGCGCGCCTTGTATCGAGCGAGACGCGGCGCAGCACCGGGCCGATCACGAAACCCATGAACAGGTCGATGCCGGTCCACAGGCTGCCTGCCATGACATGGACGAAATTAAGGAACCACAGGCTGCTGCCGAGGATCGCCACGGCCATCGCCGCCAAGGCGGCAATAGCGGCGGCGATGTAAGCAGGACGCAGCGGCGCGGCAATGCGCGCAGGCGGCGTGGCAGTGATCGTATCGGCCAAACGGCGCTCCCGTTATCGATCGGGAGCGACGCTAGCGGCGGCCGCCCACAATGCCAAGGCCCGCGTGCGGCGGGCTCCGGCGCGGTGCGCTCAGCGCATCTCGGCGTGTTCGGCGGCCTGTTGCGCGACGGCATAACCGCCGTTGGAAACCTGTCCGCGAAGTTGATTGAACACGAACACACGGATCGCGGACGACAGGTTGTTGCCCTGCCGACCCTGGTCGATCTGGCGCACCAGTGTCGACAGCTTGGCCTTTTGCGCGGTCGCGATCTCGCGCAGGCCATCCCAAAATGCGTCTTCGAGCGACACGCTGGTCTTCTGCCCGTTGCGCACGATCGAGCGTTTGATGTTTGCGGAATTCATGGTTTCTCCAACGTTAGCTGCGGCGGGCCGAAAAGCCGTCACCGATTGAAACCGCACCATGAATGAATTTAGCGAGGCGGTATTGAGCGAGATCAAAACCGCACGCGGGCAGCGAATTCCCGCCTAACACCATCGTCTAAGGGCAACCGCGGCGGGCCGGGCCGGCCGCGCTTAGTGATTGGTTCTGATAAATAATTTGCGGACGTCGGCGTGCCTAACGCGGAGTGTTACGGCCGTCGGGATTGCCGGGGCTTCGCGGCGGCGATCTGGAATCGCGGATTTCGGTGCCGCAATTCAGGCATTTGAAAATGTCAAAATTTGTTTGTTCCTCCCGTGACTTACTCGCCTGCATGGCGATACCACAGATTGGACAATGGCGAATGCGTGGGCGTGCTGGCAACGTTTCATCCGGATGGCCTGGGAGCAGGTCCACAGCATCCCCGAGTACCGTCCTACCGGATTTGATCTAGATCAAATTTGAACTTCGCCCGTCGCGGGCCCGCCCATCTCGCGTCCTTGCATCGCTATTGTTTCATGCGCCAACGTGCCAGCGCACTAAATGCGCGGATGCCGCCGCGGCACCGCGATCAACATGATTTAGGTCAATGCACCGGGTGGCAGGGCGGCCAAACATCCCCCGATGTGGCAACCCGTTTCCACCGCGCCTTTGGACTGCGATCTCGAACTGGCCGTTATCGACGATGACGGCCCGCACGCGCTGGTGTTTCCGTGCCGCCGTATTCTCAACGGCTGGATGAAGGCGGAGACCAAGGAGCGGCTGGACGTGCGGCCGACGCATTGGCGTCGATGGCAAGCCGCGCCGGCGTGCCGCTCCGCTTCGCCGCCGTCGAAATCGAATCCCGCCTGATATTTTTTTGGCCAGCGATTTTTTTTGCGCTCGATGCCGGCCAGCCCCGGTGCGCAAGTGGTCGGCGGTCAGAACCGCTCCTTCGGCACCTTGAATGTCTCTTCCAGCGCCTCCGCCTTGTCGGCGAGTTCCGCGCTAATGGCGGCAAGCGCTTCATGGGTGCGCGCATCCGAGCAACTGCGCGCGATCTTGTTGCAGCGCACCGCAAGATTTCTAAGATAGGCGGCAATTCCGATCTGCATCACTTCGCGCCCAGGCAACCCAGTCAGTTGTGCGGTCTCCCCCGGCTGCCGCTGTGGCAGTGATCCCAGCATCAATGCTTGTTTATGTGAAATTTAGGTAATCAGGTATAGGGCTTCTCCAGCATTCCCCTTGCCCAGCTTAAAGGATCCGGCTTTCGCAATGCGAAATGAACGAGGCCGTCCACCAGGACGGCCTCCCATCAAGGCGGTCCGGCACCGGCGTTTCCGGCGCGATCAGCAGTGCACGCACCAGCAGCGGCCGTAGCGGCAGATACGGCGATGAAACGGTCCGCACCAGCGGCCCCAATACGGTCCGCAGGCTGCCTTTTCGATCGGCGTGAAGTTCTTGGCCTGCAGCGTGATATCGCCGGCGCCGCGCGAAGTCTGCGCGTCGGCTCTGTAGGCGACAGTGCCTGCGGTCAGAAACGCTGCCGCAGCAATGAAAGTGATCACCAGCTTGCGCATTGCTTGCTCTCCCTGTTGCGCTGATTGCCCGTGACTCGAAACGCGTCGATTCCGCCCCTAGATCGCGAAAAAAGCCAGTAAAAATTTTTATACGGCAAACGCCGACGGCGGCCGGCTGTGCACGTCGCGGTGCGGCGTAACGCTCGCGCCTCCGGTGCGGTCTAGGACGATTGCGGCTGCAAATGCTGTTCAAACGCCGCGCAAATGCAGCGCGCCGCGGTTACCTCGCCGCGCGCGTCGGCCACGATGATGCAAACCGGCCAATCGGCGGCGCGCAAATGCGCGGCCTCGGCCAGCGCCACCTGCAGCGCCATATGGCGCGTCGCGTAGGGACCGGCCACGCGGGTCTCGAGATCGAGCGTCCAGCCGCCGGAGTCGGAGGGGTAAATGCGGTACCGCACACAGTCCATGGAACGTCACCTTGACGTCGGACGTCGAACAACCCCTGGCCCCACGTATCGCCCCTTCGTACAAAAAACATATGCGGCGGCAGAGGCAAAAAAAGGCTGAACGTCAATTACTTGCGCATGACTGACCGGCGGCAATCGAAGATGCGGTATCAGGTTTCGGCCTCTCCGATTTTAATAAACTCCTGCCGGTTGAGGAGATCGTTGTGTACACTTTTGGACACAACATGAATCCAACGTCCTGTAACTAATTACCACGTAGAACAAAATGGAAACCGCACGCCGGGATGCAAACGCCACGGCTAGCGTGCTGCGCAGGCTTTTGCGCACGCGACAGAGAATCGCTTGTAGAAATGAAAGAGGCGCCAATGGAAGCGGCTTACTTTTCCGTTGGCAGATGCCCTTTGGCTTTTTCCTCATCGAGCAGCACCAAAATTTGCTGACGTTTCACGGCATCGGTCGCTTCGGCGAGCCGCCTGCCTAATAGAATCAGATTTTCAACGTGAATGAATCGATCAGTGGCTGCTTCTGTGGGGCACATAGGCGCCTCCGTAGAACGCATTACCCGAATAGGGGCGGACCATGCGCCTTTAAAGCGCGGCGACCTAATGAAAAGGGCCACCGTCCCGTTCAAAAAGGGGCCACTGGTATTTAGAGGGCTCGAAAGGGGCTAGTAACTACCCTGCTTTCTTGGACTCTATGAGGCTAGCTCGATAAGCGTATTCGCGGGCTGCGGCTTCGTAGGCCGATTTTACGGCTCGATTGTTTGTAGCTCTGGCCTTAGCTGTATATTTGTCCTCCTTCGCCAGGCAGTAGCCCGCGTCGTTGATGTCATGGTCCTTGGACAAATAGCTCACAGTTGAATTATGTAAACCACATAATCCTTGCGTGTATTGACCTAAAGCAAAATGTGCTTTTTTGAACACAACGTGAAACCACCATCGAGTAGCGAAATACCGCGCAGAACGGAATTAGAAAGAGCAAATCAGGCCACTCCGGTTTTCAAACTAGGCCATTAGGGGTCAAAACGGGCCAGCACTCACCGGCCCAAAAAGAACATATTGCGAACTGAGAACAAATAGTGTACATTGCTGTTTCAGTCAATTCCGGCGGCGCGGGCCAGCGGCCTTCGTTGTCGGTGGGGAAATTCCCGGCCATATAGGAGCGCAACGATGAGTCAGCCCGCCCTGCGTATCGTCGAAGGATCGTCCATGGACAAGTCGAAAGCCCTGACCGCCGCGCTCAGCCAGATCGAGCGCCAGTTCGGCAAGGGCTCGATCATGCGGCTCGGCAAGAACGACAAATCCATGGATGTGGAGACCATCTCCACCGGCTCTCTCGGGCTCGACATCGCGCTCGGCGTCGGCGGTCTGCCGCGCGGGCGCGTGGTGGAAATCTACGGGCCGGAATCCTCCGGCAAGACCACGCTGGCGCTGCACACCATCGCCGAGGCGCAAAAGCTCGGCGGCATCTGCGCCTTCGTCGACGCCGAACACGCGCTCGATCCCGTTTATGCCCGCAAGCTTGGCGTGCAGGTCGACGACCTCCTGATTTCGCAGCCGGACGCCGGCGAGCAGGCGCTGGAAATCGCCGACACGCTGGTGCGCTCCGGCGCGGTCGACGTGCTGGTGGTCGATTCGGTCGCAGCCCTGGTGCCGCGCTCCGAGCTCGAAGGCGAGATGGGCGACGTGCAGCCGGGTAGCCAAGCGCGGCTGATGAGCCAGGCGCTGCGCAAGCTGACCGCCTCGATCTCGAAGTCGCGCACCATGGTGATTTTCATCAACCAGATCCGCATGAAGATCGGCGTGATGTACGGCTCGCCGGAGACGACCTCGGGCGGCAACGCGCTGAAATTCTACGCCTCGGTGCGCCTCGACATCCGCCGCATCGGCGCCATCAAGGAGCGCGACGAGGTGGTCGGCAACCAGACCCGCGTCAAGGTGGTCAAGAACAAGCTGGCGCCGCCGTTCAAGCAGGTCGAGTTCGACATCATGTACGGCGAGGGCGTCTCCAAGGTCGGCGAACTGATTGATCTCGGCGTCAAGGCCGGCGTGGTGGAGAAGTCCGGCGCCTGGTTCTCCTACGACAGCCAGCGCATCGGCCAGGGCCGCGAGAACGCCAAGCAGTTCCTCAAGGACAATCCCGATATGGCCGCCAAGATCGAGGCGCAGGTGCGCCAGAACTCCGGCATCGTCGCCGAGGCGATCATGGCGGGCGAAGGTGAGAAGGACGACGACGGCGACGAGGCCGCGGAGGCCTGACGTCTCCCAGCAAAGGTTGTAAGGCGCTGCGGCGGCGCCAGTTCTTCGCCGCACCAATCGGTACTGCGTACCAGGTAACGCGTCAGCATTCGCCCCCGTCGGCACCCGGCTGCGTAAAGCGGCCGCCACCGAGGACGGGGGCGAGGGCGTTTTCGGGCCCCCTCCCGCGAAGCCGGGAGAAGGACAAGCCCTTCCTGGACTTAACCCACCCCCGTCGCTAAATAGCTCACCGAAATATCAGTCCGGACGGGGATTTAGCCCCGTAAACTGGGGGCTAGCACAGCGTTCCGATGAGCGGCGTCAACGATATCCGCAAAAGCTTCCTCGATTTCTTCGCCCGCAACGACCATCAGGTCGTGGCGTCGTCCTCGCTGGTGCCGCGCAACGACCCGACGCTGATGTTCACAAACGCCGGCATGGTGCAATTCAAGAACGTCTTCACCGGCCTGGAAAAGCGCCCCTATTCGCGCGCCGTCACCGCGCAGAAATGCGTGCGCGCTGGCGGCAAGCACAACGACCTCGACAATGTCGGCTACACCGCGCGCCACCACACCTTCTTCGAGATGCTCGGCAACTTTTCGTTCGGCGATTACTTCAAGGAGCGCGCCATCGCGCTCGCCTGGGAGCTGATCACCAAGGATTACGAGATTTCGCCGGACAAGCTCCTGGTCACGGTCTATATCGACGACGACGACGCTTTCAACCTGTGGAAGAAGATCGCCGGCCTGCCGGACAGAAAAATTCTCCGCATTGCCGGAAGCGACAATTTCTGGTCGATGGGCGACACGGGCCCCTGCGGCCCCTGCGCGGAAATCTTCTACGATCACGGCGACCATATTCCCGGCGGCCCGCCCGGCTCGGCCGAGGCCGACGGCGACCGCTTCATCGAGATCTGGAATCTCGTCTTCATGCAGTACGAGCAGCTCGAGGGCGGCAAGCGCATCGACCTGCCGCGGCCCTCGATCGACACCGGCATGGGGCTCGAGCGCATCGCCGCCGTGCTGCAGGGCACGCACGACAATTACGCCATCGATCTGTTCGCCACACTGATCCAGCACATCGCCGACCTCACCAAGGTCGGCGCGCATGGTCCGCACAAGGCCTCGCACCGGGTGATCGCCGATCACCTGCGCGCCTCCGCCTTCCTGATCGCCGACGGCGTGCTGCCCTCGAACGAGGGCCGCGGCTACGTGCTCCGCCGCATCATGCGGCGCGCCATGCGCCACGCCGAACTGCTCGGCGCCAAGGACCCGCTGATGTGGAAGCTCGTCCCCGCGCTCACGCGCGAGATGGGCCAGGCTTACCCCGAGCTCACCCGCGCCGAGGCGCTGATAACCGAGACGCTCAAGCTCGAAGAGACGCGGTTCCGCGCCACGCTGGAGCGCGGCCTCGCCATCCTCGACGACAAGAGCGCCGGCCTCAAGAAGGGCGCCATGCTCGACGGCGAGACGGCCTTCACGCTCTACGACACCTATGGCTTCCCGCTCGATCTGACGCAGGACGCGCTGCGCGCGCGCGGCATCGGCGTCGATCTTGCGGCATTCAACGACGCCATGGAGCGCCAGCGCGAAAAGGCGCGCGCCTCCTGGGCAGGCTCCGGGGAAGCGGCGCAGGAAACCGTCTGGTTCGGCCTGCGCGAGAAGGCCGGTGCGACCGAATTCCTCGGCTATGAGACCGAGAGCGCCGAAGGGGTCGTCGCCGCGCTGGTCAAGGACGGCAAGAGCGTCACCGAGCTGAAAAAGGGCGACAGCGGCGCGGTGGTGATGAACCAGACGCCGTTCTACGGCGAGTTGGGCGGCCAGGTCGGCGACACCGGCGAGATGCGGCGCGAGGGCGTGCGCCTTGCCGTCACCGACACGCAGAAGAAGGCCGGCGACGTATTCGTCCACATGGTCAAGGTGGACGAGGGCGCGGTCAAAGTCGGCGATCCGCTGCTCATGGAAGTCGAGCACACACGGCGCGCCGCGATCCGAGCCAACCATTCCGCCACGCATATCCTGCACGAGGCGCTGCGCCAGGTGCTCGGCGATCACGTGGCGCAGAAAGGCTCGCTGGTCGCGCCCGACCGGCTGCGCTTCGATTTCTCGCACCCCAAGCCGATCACGGCGGCCGAACTCGAGCGCGTCGAGGACATCGCCAATGACATCGTGCTGCAGAACGCGCCGGTCACCACCCGGTTGATGGCGCTCGACGACGCGCGGGCCTCCGGTGCGCGCGCGCTATTCGGCGAAAAATACGGCGACGAGGTGCGCGTGGTGGCAATGGGCGAGGGATCGGGCAACACGCTCGGCTGGTCGGTCGAATTGTGCGGCGGCACCCACGTCAAGCGCACCGGCGATATCGGCCTGATCACCGGGCTTTCCGACAGCGGCGTCGCCGCCGGCGTGCGTCGCCTCGAAGCGCTCACCGGAAAGGTGGCGCGTAAGAGCGCAGACCATCAGGTGCAGATCGCCAAGGCCGTCGCCGGGGAACTCAAGACCCCGCTCGAGGACATGCCGGCGCGTGTTGCCGCGCTGCTCGACGAACGCAAGAAGCTTGAGCGCGAGTTGACTGACGCGAAGAAAAAACTCGCCATGGGCGGCGGCGGGGCCGCGAAAAGCGCCGACGACGGTGTGCGCCAGGTCAACGGCGTGAAACTGATCGCGCGTTCGGTCACCGGCATCGAATTGAAGGACCTGCGCAGCCTCGCCGACGAAGGCAAGAAGCAGGTCGGCTCCGGAATTGTCGCCATCGTCGGGCTCTCCGCCGACGGCAAGGCCGGCATTGTGGTCGGCGTTACCGAAGATCTGACCAAGCGGTTCAATGCGGTCGATCTCGTCAAAAAGGGCGCCGAAGCGCTCGGCGGCAAAGGCGGCGGCGGCCGCCCCGACATGGCGCAGGCCGGCGGCCCGGACGGTTCCAAGGCCGAGGACGCGCTCAAGGCGATCGAAGCCGCGCTCGGCGGCTAGAAGTCCCTTAGCCAGGTCGGCGCTCATCCTGAAGAACGGCCAAAGGCCGCGTCTCGAAGGATGGGGCCATAAAAGCTGCAGCGTAAGGGCTGCCGCCATCGCCGGGACGGCCGCTTCTGGACCTTGATCGAGCGCAAAAAACGAGCAGCCCTTAAGTGTAACATGCCGCGTCCGATTCTCGACGGAAGCCGCATGCCACGCGACGGGGTCAAGAAACTGCGCCACCGCGTCTACCTGGTCCTCGAACAAGGGCTGGTCGGCGACACGTTGAGCATTGCCGTCGACCGCGCGCTGATGCTGCTGATTCTAATCAATCTCGTCGCCGTGGCGCTCGAGTCGGTGCCCGAACTGCATAGCCGTTTCGCCGCCGTCTTCGTCGCCATCGAAATTTTCTCGCTTGTCGTGTTCTCGGTCGAATATGCCTTGCGGCTGTGGGCCGCGGTCGAGCATGGGCCGCACCGCCACCTCAACGCCCTGCGCGCGCGGCTGAAATACGCCTTGAGCCCGAGCGGCATCATCGATCTGATCGCGGTGCTGCCGTTCTGGTTCGCGCTGGTGCTGCCCGACGATCTGCGGCTGCTCGTTGTCTTCCGCATCGTGCGCTTCTTCAAGATTGCGCGCTATTCGCCCGCGATGCGCTCGCTGCTCGACGTGCTCTACCGTGAGCGCCGTGCGCTGTTCGGCTGCTTGGTGATCACCTTGGGAACGTCGCTGGTCGCAGCCGCCCTGATGCATCTTGTCGAAGGCAAGGTGCAGCCGGACAAGCTCGGCACCATTCCCGACGCGCTGTGGTGGGCGATCGTGACGATCGGCACCATCGGTTACGGCGACGTGGTGCCGATCACCGCCCTCGGCAAGCTGATCGCCACCGCCACCATCTTCGCCGGGCTGATCATGATGGCGCTGCCGATCGGCATCATCGCCACCGCCTTTGCCGAGCAGATTCACCGCCGCGATTTCATCGTCACCTGGAGCATGATCGCTCGCGTGCCGTTGTTCGCCGAACTCGACGCCGCCGCCATATCCGACATCATGGAACTGCTGCGCGCGCAGGTGGTGGAGGCGGACGAGGTGATCGTGCGCGCCGGCGACCCCGCCCATTCGATGTATTTCATCGCCGCCGGCGAGGTCGAGGTGGCGCTCAAGAAGGAGCGCATCCGGCTCGGCGTCGGCCAATTCTTCGGCGAGGTGGCGGTGCTGCGCCGCGCCCGCCGCTCGGCCACCGCCACCGCGATCACGCGCACGAACCTGCTGGTCCTTGCCGCCCAGGACCTGCACGCGCTGATGGAGCGCAGCCCGCGCGTCGCCCAGCACATCAAGGACGTGGTGGAGAAACGCGTCGGCCGCGAGCGGGTGTCGCCCGAAGGCGATATCGTGACGGAGGAGATCAAGTAGCATTTCTTATCCCTCCTCCGCTTGTGGAGGAGGGTGGCGAGCCATAAGCGCGTTTACGCGCGTCTTCGACGCGCTATGGCGAGCCGGGTGGGGGAAGTGCGCGATCGTCGGCATAACCCCGCCCGTCCGCGCACTGCGCGCGCAGCCACCCTCCCCTTGCAGGGGAGGGATTACGCCATCGCCTTTTTCAGGTTCTCATCGACCTTGTCGAGGAAGCCGGCGGTCGAGAGCCACTTCTGGCTCGGCCCGATCAGCGCCGCCAGGTCCTTCGTCATAGAGCCGGATTCGACGGTATCGACGCAGACCTTCTCCAGCGTCGAGGCGAATTTCGCCAGCGCGGCGTTGCTGTCGAGCTTGGCGCGATGGGCGAGGCCGCGCGTCCAGGCGAAGATCGAAGCGATCGAGTTGGTCGAGGTCTCCTGGCCCTTCTGGTACTGGCGGTAGTGGCGCGTCACCGTGCCGTGCGCGGCTTCCGCTTCCACCACCTTACCGTCCGGCGTCATCAGCACCGAAGTCATCAGGCCGAGCGAACCGAAGCCCTGCGCCACGACGTCCGATTGCACGTCGCCGTCGTAGTTCTTGCAGGCCCAGACGTAGCCGCCCGACCACTTCAGCGCCGCCGCCACCATGTCGTCGATCAGCCGGTGCTCGTAGGTAATCTTCTTTTTGTCGAACGCCGCCTTGAACTCGGCGTCGAATATCTGCTGGAACAGCTCCATGAAGCGGCCGTCGTATTGCTTCAGGATGGTGTTCTTGGTCGACAGATAGAGCGGATAGCCGCGGTTGAGCGCGTAGTTCATGGAGGCGCGGGCGAAGTCGCGGATTGAATCGTCGAGATTGTACATCGCCATGGTGACGCCCGAGCCCGGTGCCTTGAACACTTCGCGCTCGATCACCTTGCCGTCGTCGCCGGTGAACTTGATGGTGATGGTGCCGGCGGCCGGGAACTTGAAATCGGTGGCGCGGTACTGGTCGCCGTAGGCATGGCGGCCGATGATGATCGGCTTGGTCCAGCCCGGCACTAGGCGCGGCACGTTCTTGCAGATGATCGGCTCGCGGAAGATGACGCCGCCGAGGATGTTGCGGATCGTGCCGTTGGGCGAGCGCCACATTTCCTTGAGGCCGAATTCCTTCACCCGGCCCTCGTCGGGGGTGATGGTGGCGCACTTGACGGCGACGCCGACCTTCTTGGTCATCTCGGCGGCGTCGATGGTGATCTGGTCGTTGGTTTCGTCGCGTTTTTGGACGCTGAGATCGTAGTAGAGCAGGTTGATGTCGAGGTAAGGACGGATCAGCTTGTCTTTGATCAACTGCCAGATGATGCGGGTCATCTCGTCGCCGTCCATCTCGACGACGGGATTTGCAACCTTGATCTGCGCCATCGCGATAAGACCTTGTGAAAAGTCACGCGGACGGAATGGCGCCGGCGCGCAGGGTCAGAGCGCGGCGATTGCGGCGTTCAGCGTGGCGCTTGGCCGCATCGCCGCTGATGCCTTGGCGTCGTCAGGCAGGTAGTAACCGCCGACGTCGACTGGCTTGCCTTGCGCGCCGATCAGTTCGCCATTGATCTTGGCCTCGTTCTTGGCGAGCGTCTCGGCCAGCGGCTTGAAGCGGGCTTGCAGCTCCGCGTCCTTGGTCTGCGCGGCCAAAGCCTCGGCCCAGTAGAGGGCGAGGTAGAAATGGCTGCCGCGATTGTCGATTTCGCCGACCTTGCGCGCAGGATTGCGGTTGAACTCGAGGAACTTGCCAATGGCCGTGTCGAGCGCCTCGGCGAGAACAAGCGCCTTGGCGTTCTTGTAGGTATGCGCCAGATGTTCGAGCGAGGCGCCGAGGGCGAGGAATTCGCCGAGCGAATCCCAGCGCAGATAGCCTTCTTCCTGGAACTGCTGCACGTGCTTGGGCGCCGAGCCGCCGGCGCCGGTCTCGAACATGCCGCCGCCCGCCAACAGCGGAACGATCGACAGCATCTTGGACGAGGTACCGAGCTCCATGATCGGAAACAGGTCGGTCAGATAATCCCGCAGAATGTTGCCGGTGACGGAAATTGTGTCCTGCCCCTTGCGAATGCGCTCGAGTGAAAATTTCATCGCGTCGACCGGGGCCAAAATGCGGATGTCGAGTCCCTTGGTGTCTTGATCCTTCAAGTAGGTCTCGACCTTGGCGATGAGCTGTGCGTCGTGCGCGCGGTTCTTGTCGAGCCAGAACACCGCCGGCGTGTTGGTGAGGCGCGCGCGCCGCACACCGAGCTTCACCCAATCCCGCACGGCTGCGTCCTTGAGCTCGCACATGCGGAAGATGTCACCGACCTCGACGGGCCGCTCCAGCAGCACCTTGCCGTCGTCCGCGACGACGCGGACCGTGCCGCCAGCCGGCACTTCGAAGGTCTTATCATGCGAGCCGTATTCCTCGGCCTTCTGCGCCATCAGGCCGACGTTCGGCACCGAGCCCATGGTCTTGGGATCGAACGCGCCGTGGGCCTTGCAGTCCTCGATGGCCGTCTGAAACAGCGTCGCATAGGCGCGATCCGGGATCACGGCCATGGTGTCGTGCAGCTTGCCGTCGGGTCCCCACATGCGGCCGCCTTCGCGGATCATCGCCGGCATCGTCGCGTCGACGATGAAGTCGCTGGGGACATGCAGGCCGGTGATGCCCTTGTCGGAATTCACCATGGCGAGAGCCGGACGCTTCGCGTATTCGGCCGCGATGTCGTCCTTGATCGCTTTCTTCTCGGCGTCCGGCAGCGTCTCGATCTTCGACAATAGATCGCCGAAGCCGTTGTTGAGATTGACGCCGAGCTTCTTCAGCGTGGCGGCGTGCTTCTCGATCACGTCGGCGAAGAAGATGGAAACGGCGTGGCCGAACACGATGGGATCGGCGATCTTCATCATGGTCGCCTTCACGTGCAGGGAGAACAGCACCCCTTCCTTCTTGGCGGCTTCGATCTGCTCGGCAAAGAAGGCGCGCAGCGCCTTGGCGCTCATCACGGAAGCGTCGATGATCTCGCCGGCCGCGAGCGCCGTCTTGGCCTTCAGCACTGTGACGGCGCCGTCGGCGCTGGCTAATTCGATGCGAACGTTGGTCGCTTTGTCGACCGTGGTCGCGATTTCCGAGCCGAAGTAGTCGCCGCTCGACATGTGGGCCACGTGCGTTTTGGAGTCCTTGCTCCAGGTGCCCATCTTGTGCGGGTTCTTGCGGGCGTATTGCTTGACGGCGCCGGCGGCGCGTCGGTCGGAATTGCCCTCGCGCAACACCGGGTTGACGACGCTGCCGAACACCTTGTCGTAGCGGGTCTTGATGTCCTTCTCGGCTTCCGTCGCCGGGTTGTCCGGATAATCCGGAACGCCGTAGCCCTTGCCTTGCAATTCCTTGATCGCGGCGCGGAGCTGCGGGATCGAGGCGGAGATGTTGGGCAGCTTAATGATGTTGGCTTCGGGCTTCAGCGTGAGCGCGCCGAGTTCGGCGAGTTCGTCGTTGTGCCGTTTCGCAGGGGGCAGCTTGTCGGAGACACTCGCGAGGATGCGACCGGCCAGCGAGATATCCTTCAGCGTCACGGATACGCCTGCCGCGCCCACGAAGGCTTTGACGATCGGCAACAGGGAATAGGTCGCGAGCGCCGGGGCTTCATCGACCTTTGTCCACATGATTTCGAGATCTGGCATGCTTGCACCTCTGGTCGCCGTGTTTGTTGGGGCCGACCGGAAACTGAACATTGACGGGCGCGGTGGAATGGCTTCTCCCACGGGCCCTCAAATGAATTGTTCTCGGCGCGGACAGCAGGAAGCGGTCGCCCGGCGGGCGAGCCTATAGCACCGCCGTTAGGGCGAGGCAAAGCACGGATAAATACATAGGTGCGTTGCGCGGCGGAGGGCGGAAGTCGGCGGCGCGGCTGCGAAGTCATAGAAAATCGACGGTTTCCCAGAGCGCCGTTGCGGTGGTAACGAGCACCGGTATGGAGGGCTAAGCGTCATGCCGGGTGCCGGCACCGATAAGACCAAACGCTGGAGCGTAGAGCCGGCGCCCATCGTCGTCCTGGTCGAGCCGCAGATGGGCGAGAACATCGGCGCGGCGGCGCGCGCCATGGCCAATTTCGGGCTGTCGCGCCTGAGGCTGGTCAAGCCGGTGCAGGGCTGGCCGAATGAGAAGGCGCGGGTCATGGCGGCCGGCGCCGACCGCGTACTCGACGGCGCGCAGCTTTATGACAGCCTGGCCGACGCCATCGGCGATTGTACTTTTGTCTTAGCGGCGACGGCACGCAATCACGATCAGGCCAAACTGGTGGTCGGCGCGGCGGAAGCGGCGGTCGAGATGGCGCCGCACGTTACGGCCGGTGAAAATGTCGCCATCGTGTTCGGGCGCGAGCGCAACGGGCTGGAGAACCATGAGGTGGCGCGCGCCGACCGCATCCTGACGCTGCCGGTCAATCCGGCCTTTGCCTCCCTTAATCTGGCGCAGGCGGTGGTGATCGTCGGCTACGAATGGTTCAAGCAGCAGGGCGGCGAACTGCCGTTTTCAATCCCGCAAAAATCGCCGCCGGCGGCCAAGCAGCAGCTCGACGCATTATTTGCCGACTTGGAGCGCGAGCTCGATGCCGTCGAATTTTTCCGCCCCGAAGAAAAGCGCGGCACCATGGGCATCAATCTACGCAACATCTTTCAGCGCATGCAGCCGTCGCAGCAGGACGTGCGCACCTTGCACGGCGTCATCACGGCGATCGCGCAGGGGCGCAAAGGCCCGGCGCGCGGCGGCGTGCTCGATGGCGCCGGCGCGGACAAGCTGCGTGCTCTGCTGGCGGAACACGGCGCCGGCCGCGCGCCCTCCGAGCGCACGCCGTTGCGCGGCCTGCCGCGGCTGTTGCGGCGTAATCCGACCGACGCCGAACGCGTTCTGTGGCCCGCGCTGGTCAACGACCGCCGCTTTGCCGGCCGCGGCTTCAAGCGGCAGGTGCCGATCGGCCCGCACATCGCCGATTTCGTATCGTTTCCGCTCAAATGTGTGATCGATCTGGTGCCGGCCGCGGAGGACGACGCGGCGGCGCGCTTGCGCGCCGATAAGCGGGCCTGGCTGGAAGCGCATGGCTACCGGGTAAACGAGGTGCGGTCGGGCGAGGTTGAGCGCGACGTGGCGGGGGTGCTGGATGCGCTCGCCGATGCCGTCATGGCTGACAAACCGTAAACTCGCTTGCCGGCTGTTTCGCTCCGCCCACAACCGAATAGCAATGGCCTGGCGCTACGAAAAGCGTGTCCCTGAAGGAGGCACACGATGGTGCGCGCATTTTTGCTGGCCGTCCCGCTCGTCTTTTTGGTCGGCGGTGTCGAGGCTCAACAGATCACAATCCAGAATCGTCCGAACCTGGCGGAGCAGAAGGGTGAGATTCGCGTGCAGATGAACGTCGGCTTCTTCGTGCCCGGCGCAGTCAACGGCAGCGAGGCGTCGCTGAAGTCGCAGGAGGACGCGCGCAGCGCCCTCTATCGTGTCGCGGCCCACGAGTGCGAGGTGCTGAAGGCGGCGATCGCGTCGGAGTGCCGCCTCGAATCCGTCAACGTGAACATCAATCGCAACTACGGCCAACCGCAGAACGAAGGTTTCACCGCCAACGGCAATTTCGGCTATCGGGTGATGCTCAAGTAAAGAGCGCCTAGCCCTTTAGCGCCTTCAACTGCGCCGCCAGGCCGTCGCGCAAGTAGCTGACATCGCCGCCCACGGTGACGAAGCGGAAGCCGCGCTTGGCCATGGTGAGCGCGCGTTCGGCGCCGTTGCAGTAGATGCCGGGAATCTTGCCGGCCTTTTTCGCCGCCGCGCAGATCTGGTCGATGGCGCGTTCGACCTCGGGCGCCGCTACGTCCTGCGCCTTGCCGCCGCTCAAGGCGGTCGACAGGTCATAAGGCCCGATGAACAGCGCATCGATACCGGGCGTTTCGGCAATGCTTTCGACCTGCGCCAGGGCCATCGGCGTCTCGATCATCGCCATGGTCAGCGTGCCGTCATTGGCTTCGCGCAGGTAGTCGACCGTCGCGGTCTTGCCTTGCAGCGTCATGGCGCGCTGCGGGCCCCAGCTGCGCTCGCCGAGCGGCGGAAACTTCGCCACGGCCGCGAATTGGCGGGCGTCGGCGGGACTGTTGATCATGGGCGCGATGATCGCCTCGGCGCCGAAGTCGAGGGCGCGCGACACGAAGGCAAAGTCGTTGAGCGGGACCCGTACCACCGGCGAAGCGGTCGCGTGATCGACCGCACCGATGCCGGCGATGATCGAGGCGGTGTCCCACAGCCCGTGCTGCATATCGAGGACAACGGCTGGAAACCCGTCGCGTGCGACGGTCTCGGCCACGATCGGCGAGGCCAGACTGCACCAGGCGGCATAGACGGTTTCGCCGGCGCGCAGCCGCCGGGCGAGGGCGAAAGCCGCCACTTCAGCCGCTCGCCTTGATCTGGGCGATAGCCTGCGCCATCAACTCGTCCATGGCGCGGCGGATGTCCTGGTCGGAAACGGCCAGTTTTTTGCCGTCGAAATCCTGGCGGATTTTCTTAAATACATCGTGATCCCCGGCCTCCTGGAATTCCGACATAACGACTTCCTTGGCATAGGCCTCGGCTTCCGCGCCGGCGAGGCCCATTTTCCCGGCCGCCCACAGGCCGAGCAGCTTGTTACGCCGCGCGGCGGCCTTGAATTTGAGCTCCTCGTCATGCGCGAACTTCTTCTCGAAGCCCTCCTCGCGCTTGTCGAATGTGGTCATGCCGCCCTCACTGCTTGCGACCGCTGGCGATCGCGTGCACACGTATTTACGTCTGCGCCTTGCATATCGCTGTGGCAGCGTCAAGGCAACATGCGGCAGCGCTGTTGACGCGGATTTGCCAAGTGGAAAACGTCTTGTTCTCGCGATTGTGCTCACCCGACCGATCGGCTAGGTTGACCTCGTGCCCGGTGCGTTTTAGCGCAATTGCAAATGTCCGGTCCCGCCGCCGCGGATCTCGACACGACACGAACAGGAACCACGGCATCCCATGGACTTTCAAAAACCACGGTATATCCCGATGAGTCGCCGCCGCCGCATTTATGAGGGCAAGGCGAAGATCCTCTATGAAGGCCCGGAGCCGGGCACGCTGATTCAGCACTTCAAGGACGACGCGACCGCCTTCAACGCCAAGAAGCATGAGGTGATCGAAGGTAAAGGCGTGCTCAACAACCGGATCTCCGAATACATATTCCAGCACCTCAACGAAATCGGGGTTCCCACCCACTTCATCCGCCGGCTCAACATGCGCGAGCAGTTGATCCGCGAGGTCGAAATCATCCCGCTCGAAGTGGTGGTGCGCAATGTCGCCGCCGGTTCGCTCGCGACCAGGCTCGGCATCGACGAGGGCACCCAGCTGCCACGCTCGATCATCGAGTTCTATTACAAGAACGACGCGCTCAACGACCCGATGGTGTCGGAAGAGCACATCACCGCCTTCGGCTGGGCGTCCCCGCAGGAAATCGACGACATCATGGCTCTTGCCATAAGGGTCAACGATTTCCTCTCGGGGGTATTCCTCGGTGTCGGTATCCGCCTGGTCGACTTCAAGATGGAAGCCGGCCGGCTGTGGGAAAACGACGTCATGCGCATCGTCGTCGCCGACGAGATTTCGCCCGATAGCTGCCGGTTGTGGGACATCAAGTCGAACGAGAAGCTCGACAAAGACCGCTTCCGCCGCAACCTCGGCGGGCTGCTGGAGGCCTATACTGAGGTCGCCAAGCGGCTGGGCATCATGAACGAGGGCGAGCCGCCGCGCGGCGCCGGGCCGGTATTGGTAAAAGGCTAGGCAAAGGTCCGATTTAGGCCTTTTTGTCCGTGAATTACCCGAAGCCCGGCCTTGTGCCGGGCTTCGGCGTCTCTAGGTTAGGCGAAACGGGCCCGCCCGGCGCCCACAACTCATGGCATAAGCGGCGAAACATGAAAGCGCGCGTCACCGTCACCCTGAAATCCGGCATTCTCGACCCGCAAGGCAAGGCGATCGAAGGCGCGCTGCGCTCGCTGGGCGTTGCGGGCGTCGCCAGCGTGCGCCAGGGCAAGGTGTTCGACATCGAAATCGAGGGCAGCGACCGCGCCCAGGCTGAGACTTTGCTCAAGCAGGCCGCGGACAAGCTCTTGGCGAATACGGTGATCGAGAATTACCGGGTCGAGGTGGTGGGATGAAAGCCGCCGTCGTCGTATTCCCTGGCATCAACCGCGAGCGCGACATGGCGCGCACGCTGGAGCTTGTTTCGGGGACAAAACCGGTGATGGTCTGGCATGCCGACACCGCATTGCCGGCCGGCAGCGACCTGGTTGTTATCCCCGGAGGCTTTTCCTACGGCGATTATCTGCGCTGCGGCGCGATCGCGGCGCGCAGCCCCATCATGGACGCGGTGCGCGCGCACGCCGCCAAGGGTGGATTGACGCTCGGCGTCTGCAACGGCTTCCAGATTCTGTGCGAAGCCGGGCTTCTGCCCGGTGTGCTGATGCGCAACGCGCGGCTGCGCTTCATCTGCCGCGACGTCTATCTGCGTGTCGAACAGTCCAATTCGCCGTTCACCCGCGGCTACAATGCGGGGCAGGTAGTGCGCGTGCCGATCGCGCACGGCGAGGGCAACTACATCGCCGACGCCGACACCATCGCGCGGCTGGAAGGCGACGGGCGGGTGCTGTTCCGCTATTGCTCGCCGGAGGGCGCGCTCGATCCGGCTTGGAACGTCAACGGCGCCACCAACGCCATCGCCGGCATCGTCAACGAACGCGGCAATGTGCTCGGCATGATGCCGCACCCGGAGAACCATGTCGAAGCGGCCCTCGGCGTCACCGACGGGCGCGGACTGTTCGCCGGACTGGCTGAGGCCTTGGCGCGGGCGGCTTAGCGTGATTTCCAACGAGCCTGCCATCACCCCCGAACTGGTCGCCGAACACGGCCTCAAGCCCGACGAGTATAAGCGCGTGCTCGACCTGATCGGCCGCGAGCCGTCGCTCACCGAGCTCGGCATCTTTTCGGCCATGTGGAACGAGCATTGCTCGTACAAGTCCTCCAAGGTCCATCTGCGCACGCTGCCGACATCGGGCCCGCACGTCATCCAGGGACCGGGCGAGAACGCCGGCATCATCGATATCGGCGATGGCCTGGCCTGCGTTTTCAAGATGGAGAGTCACAACCACCCGAGCTACATCGAGCCCTATCAGGGCGCCGCCACCGGTGTCGGCGGCATCTTGCGCGACGTGTTCACAATGGGCGCACGGCCGGTCGCCTGCCTCAACGCGCTGTCCTTCGGCGATCCCAAGCATCCCAAGACCCGGCACCTGGTTTCCGGCGTCGTCGCCGGGATCGGCGGCTACGGCAATTCCTTCGGCGTGCCGACCGTCGGCGGCTCGGTGCGCTTTCACGCGCGCTATGACGGCAACAATCTGGTGAACGCCATGGCGGTCGGCATCTGCGAGAAGGACAAGATTTTCTACGCCGCCGCTTCGGGCGTCGGCATGCCCATCGTCTATCTCGGCTCCAAGACCGGCCGCGACGGTATCCATGGCGCGTCCATGGCGTCAGCGGAATTCGGCGAGGATTCGGACGCCAAGCGGCCGACCGTGCAGGTCGGCGATCCGTTCTCGGAGAAGCTGCTGCTCGAAGCCTGCCTCGAGATCATGCACAAGGGTTGCGTCATCGCCATCCAGGACATGGGTGCGGCGGGGCTGACCTGTTCGGCGGTAGAGATGGGCGCCAAGGGCGATCTCGGCGTCACGCTCGACCTCGACAAGGTGCCGTGCCGCGAAGAGGGCATGAGCGCCTACGAGATGATGCTGTCGGAAAGCCAGGAGCGCATGCTCATGGTGCTCAAGCCGGAGAAAGAGAAAGAGGCCGAGGCGATCTTCCGCAAATGGGGGCTCGACTTCGCCATCGTCGGCGAGACCACGCCCAGTAAGCGCTTCATCGTGCGGCACGGCGGCGACGTGATGGCCGATCTGCCGATCAAGGAACTCGGTGACCAGGCGCCGGAATACAAGCGGCCCTTCGTCAGTGCGGCCAAGCCCAAGGCGATCGAGGCCGAGGATGTGGCGGCGCCCGTTGGCATCGCCGACGCACTCGAGAAACTTCTCGGCGCGCCGGACCTCTGCTCCAAGCGCTGGGTCTGGGAGCAATACGACCACATCATTCAAGGCAACACGGTGCAGCGGCCGGGCGGCGATGCCGCGGTGGTGCGGGTGGAGAACGGGCCGAAGGGCCTGGCGCTCACCACCGACGTGACGCCGCGCTATTGCGAGGCCGATCCGTTCGAAGGCGGCAAGCAGGCGGTGGCCGAATGCTGGCGCAACCTGACCGCGGTCGGCGCCAAGCCGCTTGCCGTCACCGACAATCTCAATTTCGGCAATCCGGAGCGGCCGGAAATCATGGGCCAGTTTGTCGGCTGCATCCGCGGCATCGCCGAGGCCTGCAAGGCGCTCAGCTTTCCGATCGTGTCAGGCAACGTCTCGCTCTACAACGAGACCAATGGCCGCGCCATTTTGCCGACGCCCTCGATCGGCGGCGTTGGCTTGCTCGACGACTTCACCAAGTCCGCCTCACTCGCCTTCAAACGCGACGGCGAAACAATTTTGCTGATCGGCGAGACGACCGGATGGCTCGGCCAGTCGATGTACCTGCGTGAGCTGTGCGGGCGGGAAGAGGGCGCGCCGCCGCCCGTTGACCTCGTCGAGGAGCGCGAGAACGGCGATTTCGTACGCGCACTGATCCTCGACGGCACGGCAACGGCGGCGCACGATCTCTCGGACGGCGGTTTGGCCGTAGCGCTCGCAGAAATGGCGATGGCGTCGGGAATCGGGGCCAAGCTCGATGACGCGCCCGACGATATTCCGGCGCACGCCTATTGGTTCGGCGAGGACCAGGCGCGCTATCTCGTCACCGTGCCGGCGGCCAAGGTCAAGGCGGTGCTTGACCGCGCCCGCGAGGCCAGCGTGCTGGCGTCGCGGATTGGGACCACCGGAGGCGATACCTTCGCCCTGCCGGGCGAACGCGCGCTTCCCGTCGCCAAGCTGCGCGAGACATTCGAAGCTTGGCTGCCAACGTATATGGCGGGCGAACTGATCTAGTCCTTACTGCAGTTCCTTCTCCAGCGTCGCCCGGCACGGCGGCGATAGCGCGGGCCGATGCGCGGCAAGACAGGCGATGAGGCGCCCGCCGCCGCGCTTGATCGAGGGACAGACCGCATCGAGGTCGGCGCGGCAATGGCGCGCGATCGCGAGCCGCTTCGGCAGCGGCAGCGCCTCGATTTTTTCCAGCGGGATTGGTGGCGGCGCGGCGGCGGCCGGCGGTGGGGGCGGCGCCGGGTGCGGCTCTTCAACCTTCTTCTTCTCGACCTTCGGGGCAACCGCTTTGGCCGGCGGCGGAGCAGCCAGTTGCTTCGGCGCGGGCGCCGCCGCCGGGGGCGGTGCAGCGGCGGCCGGTGGAGGGGGTGGAGGCGGTGGCGCTGCCGCCGCGGGAGGTGGCGGCGGCGGAGCAGCTTTGACGGCGGGAGGCGGTGGTGGCGGAGCGGCTGCGGCGGGCGGCGGCGACACCGCTTTGACCGCGCTGCCGCAGGCCGGCGACAGCTTGGCCATGTGTTGCCGCAGGCAATCGAGCGCTTCCTTGCCGCCGCGCGGCACGCCCGAGCAATTCGACAGGAAGTCGGAGCGGCAGGACGAGCGGATGGCGCTCAACTGCTCTTCGCTCGGCTTTTGCGCCTGCGCCGGCGATCCGAGGCAGATAACCGCGGCCGCGATCAAGGCCGCGACTGCGCCGTATTTCGACTTAAAGATGCAGATCATTAATCCCCTCGGTATTCGAGAATTGTCATGAAGGAACAGATTACCAAGCCGGACGCGGCTCGCCACTGCGGCACGCCGCCGCCCGCCGCTCATCCACACCGACGATGCGACGACGGCAAAGCGCGGTTCCCGAAAACGGGCAACTCTGCTACAGGCATGGCATAAGGACCGCCGCGGCCTTTAGAGGTCGAGACACATGGCGATGGATGCCGGCGAAATTGAGCGGCTGATCAAGGCGCGCCTGCCCGACGCGCAGGTGACCATTCGCGATCTGGCCGGCGACGGCGACCATTACGCGGCCACGGTGATTTCCGCCTCGTTCAAGGGCAAATCGCGGGTGCAGCAGCACCAGCTGGTCTACGACGCGCTCAAGGCGCAGATGGGCGGCGTGCTGCACGCGCTCGCCTTGCAGACCGCCACGCCGGAAAACTGATGTCTGCCAAAGGCGGCGTCCGGATTTTGTCACCCGACGGCGCGATCAAACCGACCGGCCCCTGGAGCTTGGGCGCGCGCGCCGGCGATTTCGTCTTCGTCGCCGGGATGCGCGGCATCGATCCGGCGAGCAACACCATCCTCGGCAGCGAGGAAGAGCGTATTCGGCGGGCTTTCACGAACATGAAGACGATCGCCGCAGGCGGATGGCGCGGGCTTGGCCGACTGCGTGCGGCTGACGGTTTTCGTCACCGATATGAACCGCTTGCGGCCGCTGGTGAACAAGGTGCAGGAGGAACTCTGGGGCGGCGGGCCTTATCCGCCGCGGACCATCGTCGAGGTCGCCAAACTGAACCAGGACGACATTTTCGAGGTCGAGGGCACGTTTTTCGCCCCGAAATAACCTTGCAGCTAAGGGCAATTCCCCACTTGGGCTGGCGCCGGAATCTGCGCTACATATATCGGCAGCGAAGCGGCGCCGCCGCGAAAAGGACTGAAATCTCATGGGCATCGAGCAATTCATCGACAATGAAGTGAAGGGTAACGACGTGGTGCTGTTCATGAAGGGCACGCCGCAGTTCCCGCAGTGCGGATTTTCCGGCCAAGTGGTGCAGATTCTCGACCATTTGGGCGTCACCTACAAAGGGCTCAACGTGCTTGACTCCGCGGAGTTGCGCGACGGCATCAAGGCCTATTCGAACTGGCCGACCATTCCGCAGCTCTACGTCAAGGGCGAGTTCGTCGGCGGCTGCGACATCGTGCGCGAGATGTTCCAGGCCGGCGAATTGCAGCAGACGCTGAAAGAGAAGGGCGTGGCGCTGACGCAGACCGCGTAAGGCCGCGTGGTCCAGGTTCTGCTAATCCTGGCGGCGGTTGTGGACGTTGCTTTGGCCGCCTTGTTGATCGGCGTTTCCGGTTTTCTGTTCGGGACGGGTCCCGAAAGCATGCACGGTGGCGCAGGCTTCCTCGTTGCCTATGCCGCTGCGGTGATCGCCTGTGTTGCGGCGCCAGTTTTCGGGTTTATTTTGACCCGGCGCGGCAAGCCCGCGCCCGCCATCATCGTCGCCTGGGTGCCGCCGGCCGGCGCGCTCGCCGCGATGATGCTGCCGCCGCCCTATTAGGCGCCCGAACGCTTGGCCTGCCGCGGCGCGCGCGGCGCCGCGCCGTCCTCCTGCTTCATGCGCCGCAGCGCCAGATAGACGATCGCGAGCACGACGAGATGCCGAGCAGCCCGGAGCTGGAGCCGGCGGCGAACTTGGTCACGTTGTCGGCGACCGACTCGACGTAGCTGCCTGCGCCTTTGCCGAGCAGCAGGAAGATCAACATCAGCGCGAGCACGGCGAGGAAGGCGAGTTCGACGAACTCCCACAAAGCGCGTTTGGCGTTGGCGATAAATTTCCACATGGCACGAGACCTCTGACCGGCGCGAATGCCCGCGGGCGAAGATAAGCATTACAGCGGTGGGGAGCCGTCACGCTCCCCACCGGAGTGGCTCAGATAATGTGCGCCCGGGTCAGGCGAGTTTCCGATTAGAGAACAGCCAGAAAATGATCCCGAGCGTGATCAGGCCGACGAGGCCGTTCGAGCCGAGATCCTTCACCCACGCCATGATGTTGGCGGTGACGGTGCCGAAGAACGGAAGATTTGAACCGACCAACACTGCGAGTACGATCGCCAGCGCAACTAACATCAAGCCGAGCTCGGTCAATTCCGCGACCCAGCCCTTGACGTTTTCAATGCCTTTCATAGCGCTTCTCCCCAGCTGTGCCCGATTCGGGCACGCGCAAAATTACCGCAGTGAAAACACTAAATGTAGAAAAAACGAGCAAACACACTACCAAGTTTTGTGCGTTGCGGCGAAAAGTCGGCGGGTTAAGGCTGGGCTCGCAGCGAAAAAAAGCAAATCCCCCGCCTCGCGGCAGGGGATTCGACAGCCTCGGAATGTGCCTTGCGCGTCAGCGCGAATAATACTCGACCACCAGATGCGGCTCCATCTGTACCGCGTAAGGCACGTCGGTGACCACGGGCACGCGCGTGAGCTTGGCGGTCAACTTCGAACCGTCGACTTCGATGTAATCTGGCACGTCGCGTTCGGCCAAAGCCTGCGCTTCCAGCACCAGATTCATCTGCTTCGCTTTTTCCCGGACTTCGACAACGTCGCCGACCTTGACGCGGTAGCTCGCGATGTTCACCCGCTTGCCGTTGACCAGGACATGACCGTGGTTCACGAATTGGCGCGCGGCAAACACCGTCGGCACGAACTTCGCGCGGTAGACGACGGCATCGAGCCGGCGTTCCAGCAGGCCGATCATGTGGGCGCCCAAGTCGCCCTTCATGCGGATCGCTTCGTCGTAGATGCCGCGGAACTGACGCTCGGAGATATTGCCGTAATAGCCGCGCAGCTTCTGCTTGGCCTTGAGCTGTACGCCGTAGTCGGAGAGCTTGCCCTTGCGGCGCTGGCCGTGCTGGCCGGGGCCGTATTCACGCCGGTTCACCGGGCTCTTGGGACGGCCCCAGATGTTCTCGCCCATCCGGCGGTCGAGCTTGTACTTGGATTCCATGCGCTTGGTCATCGCGTCCTCGAAGTGTTGCTGTTGTTGGTTGAGGATCGCGCCCTCCTTTGCCCCGGGAAACCCCGGGACCGACAGGAAAAGCCTCGTAAGCGCAAGGCCTTACCACGGGTCGCGAAACGCCCGGTGAATCCGAAAACCCGCCGGGAGCCGGGTATTTAGGGGGTAGCGGCGCGGGTGTCAAACCGACCGGCCAATGCTATCGAAGTCCATGACCGAGATTTTCGCGCAAGGCTCGATCGCCGCCTTCCTCCAGGTGATCATGATCGACCTGGTGCTGGCCGGCGACAATGCCGTCGTCATCGGCCTTGCGGCGGCGGGCCTGCCCAAGGAGCGGCGCGCGCGCGCGATTCTGGTCGGCATCGTCGCCGCGACCGTGTTGCGCATCCTCTTTGCAAGCATTGCCGTCGAGTTGCTGGCGATTGTCGGTCTGCTGCTCGCCGGTGGCGTGCTGCTGTTGTGGGTCTGCTGGAAAATGTGGCGTGAATTACGCGGGCCCAACCAGCACGACACCGAAGCGGCGCTCGGCGGTAAAAGTGCCCATGTCCCGCACAAGACCTTCGCGCAAGCGGCATGGCAAATCGTCGTCGCCGATATTTCGATGTCGCTCGATAACGTGCTGGCGGTGGCGGGCGCGGCGCGCGACCATCCTGTCGCGTTGGTGTTCGGACTAGCCTTGTCGATCCTGCTGATGGGGGTGGCGGCGAGTTTCATCGCGCGCTTGCTCAACCGGCACCGCTGGATCGCTTACGTCGGCCTGGCGATCATCCTCTATGTTGCACTCGACATGATCTGGCGCGGCGGCCACGAAGTGTGGCCGCATATGGTCGGCTAGGGCGTCAACCAATTTCCGCTCATTCCCGCGCAAGCGGGAATCCAGTGCGGCAAACCGCGGGGTTGGCGATCCGCTTCCCTGGGTCCCCGCTTTCGCGGGACGAACGGGTGATAAATTTTAGAATCCGTAGCGCGCGAGGGCCGCCGCCAACGCCGACGACGGAGTGCGGTCGGAGGTGAAAACGATCTTCGGCGCGGGCGGCAAATCGCCCGGTGGCTTGTCGCGCGTTAGATCGGCGACCCGGCGGGCAATCGCCGGCGCTGGGTCAAGCCAGTCGACCGGCCAGGGCGCGTTCGCCTTGAAGCGATCGAGCAGCAGCGGATAATGCGTGCAGGCGAGCACCACGGTGTCAGTGCGCCGCCCGTCGGCCTCGATAAAACAGCCGGCGATCTCTTCCTTGACCGCGGCGTCGGTGGCCGGCTCGCCGGCGAGCTCAGCCTCGGCATAGGACGCCAGATGCGACGAGCCGATAAGCGCGACGTCGCAGCCGGCGGCGAACTCGCGGATCAGCCCACGGGTATATTCGCGCGATACGGTCGCCTGCGTGCCGAGCACCGAAATGCGCTTGGTCGTCGATTGCGCGCAGGCCGGCTTGATCGCCGGCACGGTACCGACGAAAGGCACGGAAAAGCGCGCGCGCAGATCGGCGAGCGCCAACGTGGAGGCGGTGTTGCAGGCCACCACAACGAGATCGGGTTTGTGTTCGGCGATCGCTTGGCCGACCACGTCGATGATGCGCGCGATCAAAGCGGTTTCGGCCTGGCTACCATACGGAAAGCCGGCGTCGTCGGCGAGATAGATATAAGCCGCGTCCGGCCGCGCCTTGGCGATCTCGCGATAGACGGTGAGCCCGCCAACGCCGGAGTCGAAAACGAGAATTTTTACCGGCGCTCGGGGCACGTCAGGCCTTGATCCGCTCGATCAGGCGGCCGAGTAGAAGCAGCCCCTGCGGCCAAAAACCGAGCCGCGACGCGGTGTTGATGTGGCCGAGTTCCGGCAACTCGCAATAGTCCGCGCCCCAGGCTTCGGCAAATTCGCGCGCGCGCGCCGGCGATACGAAAGCGTCATCGGTAGAGGCAACGACCAGCGTCGGCACCGGAAAACGCGGTCGTGGTGTCGGCCGGAAATCGCAAGTTGCCGGCGGCGCGTCGGGCCGCTCAAGGTCGGACGGCGCGACCAGCAGCACGGCTTTCACGCGGCCCGCATCGCCGCGCAGCGCCCAATGCGCTGCGAGGGTGCATGACAGGCTGTGGCAGATCAGGATCGCCGGGCGCGTGCCGCTGGCGAGTGCGGTGTCGAGCCGTTCGAGCCAGGAGGCGAGTTTCGGCGCGTCCCAATTGTCTTGCAGCAGGCGGGTGGCGTTGCGAAAGGCGAGGCACCAATAACTTTGCCAGTGCTCGACCCCGGAATTGCCGAGGCCGGGCAGGATGAGGAAGTCATAGTCGTTCGTGGCGTCGCGCACGGCGTCACCTCGCCCCGAACACCCGCGTGAAGATCGTATCGACGTGCTTGAAATGATGATCGACGTCGAAATTGGCCTCGAGTTCCTTATCGCTCAATTTCGCGCGCACGTCCTTGTCGGCCTTGAGCAGCGCCAGGAAATCGCTTTCGCCGCTCCACACCTGCATGGCGTTGCGTTGCACCAGGCGGTAGGCGTCCTCGCGCGGCACGCCCTTCTGCGTCAAAGCGATCAACACACGTTGCGAGTGGATCAAGCCGCCGAGCCTGTCGAGGTTTTTCTGCATGGCGGCTGGATAGACGACGAGTTTGTCGACGATACCGGTCAACCGCGCCAGCGCGAAGTCGAGCGTCACCGTTGCGTCGGGCCCGATCATGCGCTCGACGCTGGAATGCGATATGTCGCGCTCGTGCCAGAGCGCCACGTTCTCCATCGCGGGCATCGCGTAGGAACGCACCATGCGCGCGAGGCCGGTGAGATTTTCCGACAGCACCGGATTGCGCTTGTGCGGCATGGCCGAGGAGCCCTTCTGCTTTTCGGAGAAGAACTCTTCGGCTTCCAGCACCTCGGTGCGCTGCAGGTGGCGGATCTCGGTTGCCAGCCTTTCGATCGAGGAGGCGACGACGGCGAGCGTCGCGAAAAACATGGCGTGGCGGTCGCGCGGGATGATCTGGGTTGAGATCGGCTCGACGGTGAGCCCCATCGCCTTGGCCACATGCGCTTCGACGCGTGGATCGACCTGGGCGAAAGTGCCGACCGCGCCGGAAATCGCAGCGGTAGAAACTTCCTTGCGTGCGGCTACCAGGCGCTCGCGCCCGCGGGCGAACTCGGCATAGGCATAAGCGAGCTTGAGGCCGAACGTCGTCGGCTCGGCGTGGATGCCGTGCGAGCGGCCGACCGTCGGCGTCAACTTGTGCTCGAAGGCGCGGCGTTTGAGCGCGGCGAGCAGGGCGTCGACGTCCTTGATCAGGATGTCGGCGGCGCGCACCAACTGCACATTGAAGCAGGTGTCGAGCACGTCAGACGACGTCATGCCGGAATGCATGAAGCGCGCCTCCGGTCCGACGATCTCCGAGACGATGCGTCAGGAAGGCGATGACGTCGTGCTTGACCTCGGCCTCGATGGCGTCGATACGCGCGACATCGAACTTGGCGGTCTTGCCCTTTTCCCAGATTTTTTTCGCCGCCTCTTTCGGGATAATGCCGAGTTCGGCCATGGCGTCGGCGGCGTGCGCCTCGATCTCGAACCAGATGCGGAATTTGGTTTCCGGCGACCAGATCGCGACCATGTCGGGGCGGGAGTAGCGGGGGATCACGCCGCTTCCCCGCGCGCCATGGCCGCGGCCTGCCGGATCGCCGCGATGTTGCCCTTGTAGTTGCCGCCTTTGAACACGGCGTTGCCGGCGACCAGCACATTGGCCCCGGCGCGAACCACGTCGGCTGCGTTCGCCGCCGTGACGCCGCCGTCGATCTCGATGTCGATCGGCCGCGCACCAACGAGCGCGCGCACCGCGCCGATCTTGTCGAGCGCCGCGGGAATGAAAGCCTGCCCGCCGAAGCCGGGATTGACCGACATGACGAGGATGAGATCGACCATGTCGATCACGTGCTCGATGCTTGAAACCGGCGTTGCCGGGTTCATGGTGACGCCCGCCTTCTTGCCGAGCGCGCGGATCGCCTGCAGCGAACGGTGCACGTGCGGGCCTGCCTCCACGTGTACGGTGATGACGTCGGAGCCGGCTTTGGCAAAGGCTTCGAGATAGGGATCGCACGGCGCGATCATCAAGTGGACGTCGAGCGTCTTCTTGGTGACCGGGCGGATCGCCTGCACCACCGCGGGGCCGATTGAGATATTGGGCACGAAGTGCCCGTCCATCACGTCGACATGGATCCAGTCGGCGCCTGCGGCCTCGACTGCGCGGATTTCATCGCCCAATTTGGCGAAATCGGCCGACAAAATCGACGGCGCGATCAGTAACGGGCGCATGCACGGCCTCCAAACGGGGATCGCCTAACACGGCAGGACGCGCGGAGCAACGCACTGCCGGGGCCACGCGTGACCCGGCACTAACGCCGACCGGTCCGGCAAAAATTGCCCATGCGCGGCGGCGAAAGCATGGCCGCTGCCATGCCGGACCCTGTGGACAACTTCAATAACGGCGGGCCTTTTGCGGGTCGGCATGGAATTGGCGCGGCATTTGCGACCGTGCCGGCAGGGGCTACGTCCGCCGGGATGGCCGGTGGAGTGATGGAGTATGTGTCATGTTCATCCCTATCGGCGCAGCGTCCAACGCGCTGTCCTACCTGCAGTCGCTTCTGGCGATGGGTACTTCCGGGGCGGGCGACGCGAACGGCGCCAATCCCATATCGTCCTTATTGGACGGCCAATCCGGGTCCGACCCGACCACGGGCGCGCCGCCGCCCGCCGCGGCATCGACCGGATCGACGGCCGGCGCAAACCAACCGACGTTCGACGCCGGCATGATGGCCGCGCTGATTTCGTTGCAGAGTCAGCAAAGCCAGTCAACGAACGGCGCCGCTCCGCAAGACCCGTCGCAATTGTTCAGCCAAGCTCGATACCGATGGTAACGGGCAGATCAGCCAGTCGGAATTCGAGACCGCGCTCGGCAATGACGGCGTCGATAAATCCAGCGCCGATGCGCTATTCTCCAAGCTCGACGCCAATGGCGACGGCTCGATCGGCCAGAGCGAATTGACTCAAGCGCGGCACGGCGGCGGCCATCACCATCACATGCACGCCGGCGGCGGTGGACAAGCCGGCGGTGCGTCTGGGCAAAGTACGATCGACGCGCTGCTATCGTCGGCCAGCGCCAGCGGCGCGCAAACCCAGTCCACGACCAATTCGGACGGTTCGACTACCACCACCATTTCCTACGCCGACGGCAGCACGGTCGAGATGACCACGCCCGCGGCCGCCGCGGATAACTCCGGCAACACGGGCACCGGTACGACCGGCCAGAACACGGCCAATCTGCTCGAGCAATTGATCCAGTTGCAGTCGCAATTGCTGAACGCGGCGCCCCCCACATTGTCGGCCGTCGCGTAGTCTCTAACCGCTCCGGCGCAGCCGCCTTGCCAGTGGCTGCAGCAGGGCCGGCAGTAGATAGATCGGAAACTGCGCCATCGCGAAATAGAACCAGGCGAGGTCCGGCAGCGACGAGCCGAGCGTCGCCATGACCAGTCCGATATTGCGGAAGGCGGACAGCAAAGCGATCGGCACGCTGCGGTCAAGCCCGGCGCGGGCGAAGATCAGCACGCTCAGGCCGATGAGCAGGCAGCTTACCAGAATGACCAGCACGAACAGTTCGATCGCAAAGACGGGGTCGGCGATCACGTTGCGCGGCACGCTCTCCATGGCGGCAATAGCGAAAATGAACACGGCAACAACGTTGAGGCCATCGAGCGGCTCTTTCTGACGCTCCAGCCATTCCCTGCCTGCAACGCGGTGGATGGCGTAGGCGATGATGCCGGAGAGCGCAAAAAACAGAAACAGCTTGACGCCGAGCTCGATCGGCGAAAACAGGGCCGAGCCGAGAAACAAATAGCTGAAGGCGACGGTGGTGACCGGCGACAGCGCGTTGGTGATGATCAGCGTCACCAGCGAGAAGGCCACGTCGAGCCCCATCAGCGCGGCGAAAGCCGCTGAGGAAGTGATCGGCGTCGTCGCGATCTGTAGGATGAGAATGGTGTAGAGCGCCGGCATGCCCTCGCGCAGGCCAACTGCCGTATAGCCGATGCCAAACAACAGCGGTACGACGACCATCACCCATAGGGCGGCGACGATGGTCAGCTTCGGCGCGCGCACATAGCGGATGAATGCGGCGGGGTCGGTGCGCAGGTAGGAAAACAGCAGCAGCACGAACACCGTTTCGCCGAGGTAGGGCTTCACGTAGGCGGCAAGCTGCGGCAAAGCGAGACCGAAGAAGACCGATACCGCGAGCGCGCGCGTGCCTTGGCGGCCGAGCCACGCCAAAGCGGCGCGCAACGCCATCAGAATGGGCATGAACGGCAAGGCTCCGGCGCGGTATTGCCGGACGGTCATAGCGCCGGAGCCCGATCCATTCCATATAAAAGACGCCGCTTCGGGGCGGACGCAGGAGATATTCAAACATGGCACACACGGACGCCATCGTGCTTGGCGCCGGCATCGTCGGCACTTCTGTCGCTCTGCACCTCATCAAGCGCGGAATGAGCGTCGCGCTGATCGATCGCGCAGGCCCTGGCGAGCAGACCTCCTACGGCAATGCTGGGATTATCGAGGGCAACACGGTATTCCCGCCGGCGTTTCCATCCGATTTCAGCGCGTTGGCGCGCATCGCGCTCAAGCGCGCGAGCGAGGCCAATTACTATCTCTCGTTTTTACCGCAGATCGCGCCCTGGCTTTTGGCCTTCCGCGCGGCGTCGCCGCCGCAGCGGCTGATCGAGAATGCGAGGCTGATCCGTCCGCTGTTTGCGCGCGCGGTGGCCGAGCACGAGGCGCTGCTGGCGGAATCGGGCGCTTCGCATTACCTGCGCAAGACCGGCTGGCTGAAAGTCTATCGCAGCGAACGCGGTTTTGCGGCGTTGAAACCGGAATTCGACATGGCGGCGCAACTGGGCCTGCCACTGCAATCTCTCGATACCGCGGGCGCGCGTGCGCTGGAGCCGTCGCTCAATCCAGTATTCGCGCGCGCGGTATTCTGGCCGCAGGCGGCGAGTGTGAGCAATCCGCTCGGCGTCACGCGCGCCTATGTTGCGCGCTTTGCCGCGCTGGGCGGCGTGACGCTTGCGGGAGACGCACGCTCCTTGCATCGCGCCGGCAATCGCTGGCGGGTCGAGACCAACGAAGGCGGCATCGACGCGCCTGAGGTCGTGGTCGCGCTCGGCCCCTGGGCACCCGATGTGCTGACGCCCCTTGGATTGAAATTGCCGCTGATGGTCAAGCGCGGCTATCACCGCCACTTCCGCAGTGCCGGCAAGGCCTCGCTGGCGCGGCCGGTGCTCGACGCCGGCGTGGGCTATGTCATCACGCCGATGGAGCAGGGCATCCGCATGACCACCGGCGTCGAATTCGCGCCGCGTGATGCGGCGCCATCGCCGGTGCAGTTCGGCCGCATCATGCCGCGCGCGCGCGAACTGTTCCCGCTCGGCGAACGTGCCGACGACAAAACTTGGCTCGGCAGCCGGCCGTGTTTCCCGGATTCGCGGCCGGTGATCGGGCGCGCGCCCGGCCTTGCCGGGCTTTGGCTCGCCGTCGGCCACGCGCATTGGGGCCTCACGCTCGGGCCCGCGACCGGCCGCATGATTGCCGAGATGATGGCGGCTGAGGCCCCGTTCTGCGATCCGGCGCCTTACCGGGCCGAGCGTTTCTCCTGATTAGTGTGCGAGGCGCGCCAATTCGGCTTTGGCGGCGGCTTTTTCCAGCATGTCGACCGGGCATTTCTCCGCGGCGGCGGCGATGAGTTTCCTGGCTTCGTCCGGCGCCTTCATCTCCAGCCTGAACATGCCGAGATAGAAATTCGCCTCGCACAATTGTTCTTGCCGCGTCTGTTCTTTGTCGGTTGCGGCGGCGGCGCCGAGGAGCTTCTCGGGCGTGGTCGTGCCGAGGAACAATTGCACCACCGGCCACGGCCAATCGCCGGCGCCGAGCTTCTCGGCGTTGGTAGCGAGTTCCTCGTGGTCGGGCATGCCACTGCGGCTGCGTGCGATGTGCAGCCAGATCGCGGCGTAGACGTCCTTGGGATCGAGCCGCACGCCGGTCGCGAGGTCCGTGACCGCGGCGGCCGGGCGGTTGGTGTGGAACAGTTCGATGCGGCCGCGGCTGGTCACCGGATCCGGATACGTCGGCGCCAAGCGGATCGCCCGGTCATAGTCGGCAAGCGCCTTGTCGATGTCGCCGATGGCGAAATAGCCGTTGGCGCGCTGGTTGTAGCCGAGCGGTACCTTCGGATCGAGTTCAATCGCCTTGGTATCGAGTTCAATCGCCTTGGTGTAGTCGGCAATCGCGCCAGCGTTATCGTTGGCTTCGGATCTCACGTTGCCGCGCTCGACATAGACCTCTGGGTCATTCGGTTTGAAACGGATGGTCTGTCCGAAATCGGCGAGCGCCTGTTGGCGGTCGTCTTTGCGCATCTCAACGCGTGCGCGGTTCCAGTATGCATTGCCGTAGTCGGGTTTCAATCGGATCGCGGTATCGAGATCGGTCATCGCCGCGTCGAGATCGCCCTTTTTATAATAGGCGCCGCCGCGGCTGTTATAGGCGAGGGCGTAAGTTGCGGAAATCTTGATCGCCATGTCGAACTCGGCGATGGCCTCGTCGAAGTTGCCTTGGTTGGAATAGATATTGCCGCGGTTGAGATAGGCCGGGCCATAAAGGGGCACGAGCTTGATCGCCATGCTGTAATCGGCCACGGCCTTGCCCGGCTCACCCGTCTCCGCGAAGGCCATGCCGCGATTGTTATAGGAAGTGGCGAGATCGTTCTTGCTGAGCTTGCCGGTCGCGATCGCCTGCGTGAGAAGACGAATCGCGGCGTCGTAATTGTGTGCAACGCGCGCGTCGAATCCGGCTTTGTATAAGGCCTGTGGGTCGGGCTTGGTCTGCGCCATGACCAGGAAGGAAACGAGCAAAGCGCCAAAAACTCGGGTCAGCATGAATGGCTCCACCGCTTGGTGCTTGGTCGCCGCGGCCCTTGCCTTGGTTCAACGCTGCCCGAACTTGTCCTTCCAACTCGGCTGGCTGCCTGCGAAGGGCAGGGCGGTTGCCTCGTAGACGCCGCGGGCGATGGCGCGCGCCAGCACGTTGGCGGCGGCCATGCCGAGTTCGCTCAGCGAATAGACCGGATCGGGCAGCGGCTTTGCGCCCATGGCGGCGGCGAACACGATATCGCCGTCGAGCGGCGTGTGCACGGGATAGATCGCGCGCGACAGCCCGCTCTGCGCCATGACGGCGAGACGTTTGCATTGCGCCTTAGTGAGCCTAGCATCGGTCGCGACCACCGCCAGCGTCGTGTTCTCGCGCGGCGCGCCCTTGCTGCGGAACGACAGCGCGTCGCCGGTGAACGCCGGTGGCCAGCCGCAGCCGCCGAATTCCTTATTTTGCTCGAACGGTGCTGCCCAGAAATGCGGTCCGTCGCCGATCGTCATGCTGCCGGCGGCATTTGCCGCAACGATCGCAGCTACCGTCAGTCCTTCGCGCGTCTGCGCCGAAGCCGATCCGATGCCGCCCTTGAGACTGAACGTGGTGGCGCCCAGTCCCGCGCCGGCGCTGCCGAGCGCGAAATCGGCGCCCGCGGCTTTCGCCGCCCCGTAGCCGAGTTCTCGGTAGGGCGGGTAGCGGCCCCAATTCTTGTCGCCGCCGGAAAGCAGGTCGAACAGGATCGCGCCGGGCACGATCGGCACCAGTGCTTCGCGTATCTTGAAGCCGCGACCTTGCTCGCGCAGCCAGGCCTGCACGCCGGAGGCGGCATCAAGCCCAAAGGCCGAGCCGCCGGACAGCACAATGGCGTCGATGCCTTCCACCGTCTGCGCCGGATCGAGCAGCGCGGTCTCGCGCGTGCCGGGTCCGCCACCGCGCACGTCGACGCTCGCCACCACGGCGGCATCGAACACGATTGCGGTAGCGCCCGAGCCGAGCTTGGCGTCGCCGGCATGGCCCACCCGCAGGCCGGGAATATCGGTGATGAGATTGCGTAGTGTCATGGGCGGTAGTCTATCACGGCCGATCACGTCAAAGTCAGCAGGGCCGCATCCGACTTGCCATTGCCACAGTTGCCGGGGCATCTAGGCGCCATGAACGGTAATGTCCCAATCCTGACCGCGCTGATCGCCGGGCTGATCAGTTTCCTGTCCCCTTGCGTCCTGCCGCTGGTTCCGCCCTATCTGGTGTTCCTGACCGGTACCTCGATCGAGCGCTTCGAAAACGCCGAGCCGGAACGGCGCGTCCGGCGCGAGACCGTGCTCGCCGCCGCGTTGTTCGTGCTCGGCTTCTCGACCGTGTTCGTCGCGCTCGGCGCCAGCGCCAGCGTCGTCGGGGCGCTGATGCGCGCCTATTCGGGGCCGCTGTCGACCATCGCCGGCGTCGTCATCATCATCATGGGCCTGCACTTTCTCGGCATCACGCCGATCGCGCTGCTGCACCGGCAAAAGCGGCTGGAGGTTGCCGAGCCGGTGGGGCTGTGGGGCGCCTATGTCATCGGCTTGGCTTTCGCTTTCGGCTGGACGCCTTGCATCGGGCCGATCCTCGCCGCGATTCTCGCGGTGGCGGCGTCCGAACAGACGGTGGCGAAGGGCGCTGGCCTCCTGGCGATCTATTCGCTCGGCCTTGGCATTCCGTTCATGATCGCCGCCTTCGCGGTCGAGCCGTTCGCGGCGTTTCTTTCGCGCTTCAAGAATTACCTGCACCGCGTCGAACAGGTGATGGGCGCGCTCTTGGTGCTCACCGGCATTGCCTTTCTCACCGGCAGCATCAACCAGGTGAGCGTGTGGCTGCTGGAGGCGTTTCCGGCGCTGGGGCGCATCGGCTGAAAAGAAAAGCCCGCCGAACCGGGCGGGCCTTCCAAATATCATCGCGAAGCGCGTTATTTCATCTTCGAGCAATCGGAGCCCGGGCACTCGACGTAAGTGACCTTGCCGCTGGCGTCCTTCTTCCACAGATACATCACGTAATCGAGCTTGGTGATGTCGCCCTTCTTGTCGAAGGAAAGATCGCCGAGCACGGTCTTGAACTTCATGCCCGAGTGCATCTTCTCGGCCACCTTCTTGGGATCGAGCGATTTGGCCGCCTCCGCCGCCTGCTTGATCACCTGCACGCCGGCGTAAGAGTAGAGCGTGTAAGCCTCCGGCTCGAACTTCTTGGCGCGGAACTCGGCAACCACATTCTTGGCTTCAGGTTTGTTGCGCGGATCGGGGCCATAGGTCATCAGCGTGCCTTCGACGCCGGGGCCGCCGACCGAGGCGAACTCGTCCGAGGTGATGCCGTCGCCGCCCATCAGCGGCGCCTTGACGCCCTGGTCGCGCATCTGCCGCACGATCAGGCCGCCTTCGGTGTACAGCCCGCCGAAGTAGACCAGATCGGCGCCCGATTGCTTGATCTTGGAGACCAGCGCCGAATAGTCCTTCTCGCCGGTGTTGATGCCTTCGTAGAGTACTTCCTTCATGCCGCCTTTGTTGATCGCCTTCTTGGTCTCGTCGGCAAGGCCTTTGCCGTAGGTCGTCTTGTCGTGGACGACGGCGACCTTCTTGCCCTTGAAGTGTTTGAGAATATAGGCGCCGGCCACCTTGCCCTGCTGATCGTCGCGGCCGCAGACGCGGAAGATGTTCCACATCTTGCGCTCGGTGACGGTCGGATTGGTCGAAGCGGGGCTGATCTCGAGGATGTTGTTTTCCTGGTAGACCTCCGACGAGGGGATGGTGACGCCAGAATTGTAGTTGCCGATCACAAACTTGACGCCATCGCCGGCGAATTTGTTGGCGACGGAGACGCCTTGCTTGGGATCGGAAACATCGTCGCCGTATTCGACCGTAATCTTCTGGCCCAGGATGCCGCCGCTCTTATTGATATCTTCGGCGGCTTGATCGACGCCGTTCTTCATCTGCGCGCCGGTCGCGGCGCTCGGTCCGGTGATCGGGCCGGCCATGCCGAATTTGACCTGGGCCGAAGCCGTTCCCGCCAATGCAATCGCAAAGCCCAGCGCCAAGCCGAGCGTGGTGATCCGTTTCATCCGTTTTCCCCTCTGAGTGGAGCCGGCAGGCTCGTCTACCCTATAAATACTACGTCACGGCAACTTTCGGCGCCAGCGTAAAGGACCATCCGGCTCATTGATCCAGCGATACTGGCTGACCATTTGTGCGGCACGAGTGGCGCGGAACCCGGCGAGGCCGAACGCCAGGCAGACCACGCAGTCGACCAGATAATAGTGGATCGACAGCAGGGTGCCCTCGAACAAAGCGAAGTGGAGAAACCGCACGGCCGCGCCCAGGATCAGGCTGTAGGCGATGACTTGTCCCCACGGCCGCCAGGTTACCGCGATGGCGCGGCCGGCGAGTGCCGCCGCGCCGCCGCCGAGCACGACGGTGACGAAAATGAAAACGCCGAACGAGCCTTCCTCGTGGATGAAGCCTTGCATTACGACTCCACCTGCTGCCTGCCGCCTTCGAGGTAGGCGGCCTTGATCTCCGGCCGTTCCAACAGTTCGCGCCCGCTGCCCGAAAGCGTGATCAGCCCGTTGACCATGACATAGCCGCGGTGTGCGAGCTTGAGCGCATGGAAGGCGTTCTGCTCGACGAGAAACACTGTCAGCCCATCCTGCGCATTGAGCGTTTTGATGGCGTCGAATATCTGCCGCACGATCAGCGGCGCCAGTCCCAGCGACGGCTCATCAAGCAACAACAGCCGCGGCCGCGCCATCAGCGCGCGCGCGATCGCCAGCATCTGCTGCTCGCCGCCCGATAGGGTGCCGCCGCGCTGGTGCAGGCGCTGCTTCAGCCGCGGAAAAAGCGTGAGTACGTGCTCCAGATCGCGCTCGAAGCCGGATGGATCGGCGGTGGTCGCGCCCATCTGCAGGTTTTCCAAGACCGTCATGCGCGAGAAGATGCGGCGGCCTTCCGGCGCCTGCGCCAGCTTCAGCCGCGCGATCTCGTGGGTCGGCATACGCGTGATGTCGCGGCCGTCGAAGGTGATGGTTCCCTCGCGCGCCTGCGGATTGCCGCAGATGGTCATCATCAGCGTCGACTTGCCGGCGCCATTGGCGCCGATCAAGGTGACGATTTCGCCATCATTGACATCGAGATCGACACCCTTGAGCGCCATCACGCGGCCGTAGAAAGTCTTGACGCCGCGTATGGAGAGAAACGGCGAGGTCATAGGCCGACCTCCGCTTCGACTTTCGCCACGTCTTCGTCGGCGACGCCGAGATAGGCGGCGATCACCTTCTGATCGTTGCGCACCGCCTCGGGTTCGCCGTCGGCAATCTTGACGCCGTAGTCGAGCACAACGACGTGGTCGGAAATTTCCATCACCACCGACATGTCGTGCTCGATCAGCAGGATCGAAATGGCGTGTTCGTCGCGAATGGCAAGCAGAAGCTCGTTGAGGTCGGCGCTTTCGCGGGGATTGAGGCCGGCGGCGGGCTCATCAAGGCACAGCAGCAGCGGATCGGTGCACATCGCGCGGGCGATCTCAAGGCGCCGTTGCGCGCCATAAGGCAAGTCGCCGGCCGGATCGTCGGCGCGCGCCAGCAAACCGACGCGATCGAGCCACAGCCGCGCCGTGTCGATCGCGGCGCGTTCGGCAGCGGCGTAAGAAGGAAAGCCGAGAATGCCGAACAGCGTGTAGCCCGAGGCGAGCATCAGACGGTTGTGCTGGGCGACCAGCAGGTTTTCCAGCATCGTCATGCCGGGAAACAGGCGGATATTTTGGAACGTGCGGGCGACGCGCGCCTGTTGCGTGACCTGGTATTCCGGCATGCGCTCGAGCTGGTAGAGCGCGCCATGCGGGCGCGTGAGGCGGCGCTTACCGCTGTCGGTCAGCGCGCCCAACTCGCTCCACACCGAGGCGTCGCCGTGGCGCAGCCCGATGCGTCCTTCGCTCGGTTTGTAGAAGCCGGTGATGCAATTGAAGACGGTGGTCTTGCCGGCGCCGTTCGGCCCGATCAGCGCGGTGATGTCGCCCTGCCGCGCCTCGAATGACATGTCGTCCACCGCGACCAGCCCGCCAAAACGCATGGTCAGGTGCTCGACGCGGAGCAGGGTGTCGTCGGCGCTCGCCATCAGCCGTGACCTTCTCCGATCAGGTCGGCGGAAATGCTCTTGCGTTCCTTCAGGAACACCGAGGGCTCGCGCCTCGAGATCAAGCCTCGCGGCCGCCAGATCATGATCAACACCATGGCGAAACCGAACAGCAGCATGCGGTACTGCGTCGGATCGAAGGTGGGGCCGAAAATATCTTTAAGAAAATCGAGGTCGCGCATGATCTCGGTGCCACCGATCATGACGATGGCGGCGATGGCGACGCCGATCTGGCTGCCCATGCCGCCGAGCACGACGATCGACAGAATGGTGGCCGATTCCAGAAAGGTGAAGGATTCCGGCGAGATGAAGCCTTGGCGCGTCGCAAAGAACGAGCCGGCGAAACCGGCGAACATCGCGCCCATTGCGAACGCGGTGAGCTTTGTGTTGGTGGTGTTGATGCCGAGCGAGCGGCAGGCGATCTCGTCCTCGCGCAATGCTTCCCAGGCGCGGCCGACCGGCAGCCGGCGCAGCCGCACGGTGACGAAGGCGGTCAGCAAAGCGAGCGCGAGGATAATGTAATAGAGAAAGATCACGCGATAGAGCGGCGAGAATTCAAGCCCGAATTTGGCGGCGAAACCGTTGTCGTCGGCGTTGAACGGAATGCCGAACAGGGTGGGGCGCGGGATGCCGGTGATGCCGGCGTAACCGTTGGTGAGATCGACCCAGTTGATCAGGACCAGGCGGACGATTTCACCGAAGGCGAGCGTGACGATGGCGAGATAGTCGCCGCGCAGCCGGAGCACCGGAAAGCCGAGCAGGATGCCCCAGAACGACGACAGGATGCCGGAAAGCGGCAACAGCAGCCAGAACGAAAAGCCGAATTCCTTGGCGAGAAGCGCGTAAGAATAAGCGCCGACCGCGTAGAATGCGACATAGCCAAGGTCCAGCAGACCGGCGAGCCCGACCACGATATTGAGCCCCCAGCCGAGCATGACGTAGATCAAGATCTGGATGCCGAAATTGTCGATCCACTTCAGCGCGCCGCCGAAACCGTTGATGACGATAACGAGCGGCGGGTAGACGATGACGAAGCCTATAGCGAATGGACCGAACCATTTGGCGAGCGCCGCGCGCCAGGGCGAGGGCGCTGCCGCGACCGGGCGCAGCCTGCGTTGCTTGAGCCACGGTTCGACGACGAGCGAAAAGGCCAGCCGTCCGGCGCCGACAATGGCGACGATCGCGAACAACAATGGCCAGCGCGTATTGAGGACCAGGTTATTGTGAAAGTCGGTGATCGTCTGGAAACCGATCAGCGGCAGCAGTAGCCCGAATGTCAGCACGGCGGTGAAGCCGGCGTCGCGCAGTGCGCGGGCCAGCTCGACGCGCATAACTGGCGCGTCGTCCGCCATCTCACACCTTCTCGACGTCCGGCCGGCCGAACAGGCCCTGCGGCAGGAAGATCAGGGTGACGGCCAGCACCGAAAAAGCGGCGACGTCCTTGTAATCGATGGAAACATAGTTCGACCACATGGTCTCGATCAGGCCGATCAACAGGCCGCCGATCACCGCGCCGGGCAGCGAGCCGATGCCGCCGAGCACCGCGGCAGTAAATGCCTTAACGCCCGGCAAGAAGCCGTCGGAAAAGCTGACGACGCCATAATACATCAGGTACATGGTGCCGGCGACGGCGGCGAGCGCGGCGGCAATGACGAAGGTCATCGATATGGTGCGGTCGACATCGACCCCGACCAACGCCGCCATCTTCTGGTCCTGCTCGCAAGCGCGCTGCGCGCGGCCAAGCTTGGTCTTGGTCACCAGATACCAGAACATCAGCAGCAGCACCGCGGTGACGCCCCAGATGACGAGTTGCTTATAGGAGAGCGTGACCTCGAAGTTGTCCTTGGTGAAGAAGTCGAATTGGCCCTGCATCATGGGCGGGATCGACTTGTTGCGCGGGCCTTGGCTGACCTGCACGAAGTTGGACAGAAAGATCGACATGCCGATCGCCGAGATCAGCGGCGCCAGGCGAAACGAGCCGCGCAACGGGCGGTAGGCGACGCGCTCGATCACCCAATTAACCAGCGAGGTAAACACCATGGCCACGATCAGCACGATGAAAAGCGCCAAGGCAATCGAACTGATGCCCAGCCAAGTCGTGAGGATCAGGAAGGCGATCAGCGCGATGAAGACGGAGACCATGAACAAGTCGCCGTGGGCGAAGTTCACCATGCCGATGATGCCGAACACCATGGTGTAGCCGATGGCGATCAGGCCGTAGATCGAGCCGAGGGTGATGCCGTTGATGAGCTGCTGGAGGAAGACTTCCATGCGTTGCGCTCACGCCTTTTGCCTTGGGCCGTCCCGGCGGACGGTCATTGCTTCGATTCTACAAGGCTTAACAGGGCATGGCGGGAGCGGCAACGCTCGCCGCGAGGTGTGTTATTAAGTCGGACCGCCGCGGCGGCAGCCTGAAAGGAAAGGTGCGTGTCTCCCAGCCTCGAAATCGCTGCCCGCCTCGGTTGTTTCGCGGCCGTTTTCGCGGCCATGGCGCTGTGGGAATGGCTTGCCCCTCGCCGCCGCCTGACCGCCGGCCGGCGGCCGCGCTGGCCGGGAAACCTTGGCATCCTGGCCATCGACATTGTGGCGGTGCGGCTCCTGGTGCCGACCGCGGCAGTCGGCGTGGCGCTGATCGCGGCAGCGCATGGCTGGGGCCTGTTCAACTTGCTCGGCCTGCCGGCCTGGGCGGCGATTATCGTCGGGGTGATCGCGCTCGATCTCGTCATCTACACTCAGCACGTCGTCTTTCATTACGTACCGATGCTGTGGCGGCTGCACCGCATGCACCACGCCGATCTCGACATCGACGTGACTACCGGCGTGCGCTTTCATCCCGTAGAGATATTGCTGTCGCTGGCGATCAAGATGGCGGCGGTGGCAGCGCTTGGCGTGCCGGCGCTCGCCGTGCTGATCTTCGAAGTGCTGCTCAACGCTACTTCTATGTTCAATCACAGCAACGTGGCGTTACCGCCGCGACTCGACGCCATGGCGCGCTGGTTCGTGGTGACGCCGCAGATGCATCTGGTGCATCACTCGATCGAGCGCGCCGAGACAAACAGCAATTTCGGATTCAATCTACCGTGGTGGGATCGTCTGTTCGGCACTTATCGCGCAAAGCCTGCGGTAGGCGAGCGAGCGATGACGATCGGCCTGCCGATTTTTCGCGACGTCGCGGAATTAGGAATCGTGCGGTTGTTGACGCAGCCGTTCCGAAAAGAGCGTTAGTGAAGTCCGCCGAATATCCATATCAAGAATAAAATCGGCAGTGGAATTCCCAAGAGCCAAAGCAACAAATATCGTCCCATGATGCGTCACCTCCATTTACATTATGGGAACTCCGAGAGCCGAGCGTGGTTCCTACGGTATTACCATTCACACGACAGGGAACTGGATTGACGATGATGCGTTGTCTTGACGTTCGGGCGGGGAGCGCGAACGGTCAACGTTGGAAGGAAACACGATGAGTCAGAATCAAAATCCCAACCAGAACCCGGGTCAGCAACAGCAGGGTAATCAGCCCGGTCAGAAGCCCGGCCAGCAGCAGCAGGGCGGTCAGCCCGGCCAGAAGCCCGGTCAGCAACAGCAGCAGGATCGCCCGGGTCAGGGCGGTCAGCAGGGCCAGCAGAACCGCTGACGCGCTGTAACAAGATGAACGGAAAGCCCCGCCAGATGCCGGGGCTTTTCTTTTACGCGGCGATGGACAGCGAGGGTCGTGCTTTCGGCGACGTTGGCCTGACGCGTCGCCTCGCATATGCTTGAAGGCATGGCCTCGTCACCGCTCCCGCTGTTTCATCTTTATGGCGACCCGCCGGATGATTCCGCTTTCGACTTCATCCATATCGAAACGATTTCATCGCGCTCATCGATACACGACTGGACGATTCGCGCGCATCGCCACCGCAACCTGTTCCAGATCCTGCTGATCGAGCAGGGTGGCGGCGAGATGAACTTCGAGACGGCGACTGTGGCGTTTTCGGCGCCGGCAGCGATCCTGGTGCCGACCACAACTGCGCACGGTTTTCGCTTTTCGCCGCAGATTACCGACGGCTGGGTAGTCAGTTTCACCGAGGATGTCGCTGATGCCCTCGGCGACCAGTCGGGCGAAGCGCTGTCCCGACTCAAGGCGGTGGCGGCCGATCCGGTGGTGCCGCTCGCCGATGTCGGTGAAGCCAAGCGTCTCACCGCCCTATGCGCCGACCTCAACGAAGAGGCGTCGTTGGCGCGCGAAGGCTATCGGCTTGCCATGCGTGGACTCTTGGCGTTGATCGCCATCGAAGTGGTCCGCTTGGCGGTGAGCCGCGCACGCTCGGGCGCGGTGACGCTGACGCGCGCCGATGCGCGGGTCGAACAATTGCGCCGGCTGCTGGACGTACATTTCCGCAAGGAGCGGCTGATCAGCTTCTACGCCGAGAAGCTGGCGATGACCGCCGACCGGCTCAACGATCACGTCAAGCGCGCGACCGGCGTCACGGCGGGTCATCTCATCCGCCAGCGCGTCCTGACCGAAGCCAAACGCCAGCTCGTGTTCACCAGTCTGCCGATTCACGAGATTTCCTACGATCTCGCTTTCTCCGATCCGTCGCATTTCACCCGGTTTTTCCGCAAGCAGACCGGCATGACGCCGCAGGCCTTCCGCGAGGGCCGCGGCGGCTAGGCCGCTTTCGCCTTGAGCGAGTCGTGGCGGATCAAGGCGAACGCAATCGCTGCGCCGAGAAATTCGCTCACGCCGCCGCCGGTCATGGCTGCCTGCAAGCCGGGCAGGAAATTGGCGCCGGCAGCAGCCTCCTGTCCGGCAAAGGCGGCGAACAAGGCGCCGAGGATGGCGACGCCGAGCGTCGCCCCGACCATGCGCGCGGTGTTGACCAGGCCGGACGCGGTGCCGGATCGCTCGGGCGGCAGCGCCGCGACCGCGACGCCGTTGACCGGCGCGGTGTTCAATCCCAGCCCGACGCCCACCACAAACAGTTCGAATTCGACAATGGCAAGCGGCGTCGCCTCTCCGATGAAGGCCAAAGCGAGTGCGCCAGCGCCCATGCAGGCCATGCCGGCGGTCATCACCATGCGCGGACCGAAGCGGTTGTTCAGATGGCCGACGAATTGCGACACGGCGACGAAGCTCGCCGACATCGGCAACAACTCGAGCCCGGCGATGAAGGGGCTGCCGCCGCGCACAGTCTGGAAATAAAGCGGCATGATAAACAACAGCGCGTACATGCCGAAGGTCATCAGGCCGGCGCAGGCAAGCGCTGCCGCAAACACCGGACGGCGCAAGAACGTCAGCGGCAACAGCGGCCCCGGCGTGCGCGCCTCGACCCAGACGAACAGCGCCAGCGCGACTACGGCGACGCCTACGAGCGTCAGGATCACCGGCGACGTCCAACCCCAGCGCGATCCCTCGATGGCGGCAAAGGCGAACGCGCTCAAGCCGAGGATCGCCAGCGCTTGGCCAGGCAGGTCGAGCCTGCGGCCTTTCGGATCGGCGCTTTCCGGCACGGCATAGAGCGCCAGCAGCCATGCGGCCGCGCACACCGGCAGAATCACGTAGAAAATGCTGCGCCAGCCGATGCTGTCGACCAGCCAGCCGCCGAAAGTCGGGCCGATGATGAAGGCGATACCGTTGCAACTCGCCCACACGCCGAACGCATGCGCGCGCTCGTTCCGGTCGGGAAAGGCAGCCGCCAGCAGCACCAGCGACATCGCCACCTCGAAGGCGGCGCCGAGGCCGCTCACGGCACGGCCGACGATCAGAACTTCGGCGTTGGGCGCGAGCGCGCAGGTGAGCGTGCCGGCGATGAACAACGCGATGCCTAATATGAAGATGCGGCGGCGGCCGTAAATGTCGCGGAGCGTGCCGCCGGTCAGCAGCAGGCTCGCGTAGACGAGATTGTAGGAATCGATTACCCATTGCATCGCGCTGATGCCGGCATGCACGTCGGCGGCGATGCTTTTCAGTGCGAGATTAACCACCGACGTGTCGATTTGCGCGAACAGTACGCCAAGCGAGGTTGCGATCAGCACCAGCCGCGGCCGCGTGTGGACCGTCGCGCCACTGCGCAAGAATGAAACCATCGCCATCGCGCGTTCCCTTCCTCGGTCGCTCTTTGGAAAACCCGATCTAGGGTGTGAGGTTCACTGAACCCACCCGATTTCTGCCCGCAATTCACAGCGGAACCGCACGCCAGCTTGGTTAAGCGGCTAACAAGTAAGGTAAAAGAACGGTTCCTTTTGAAATTAGTATTTGAAACGCTTACGCTTGATGTGTTGTCATAGGAGGACGCCATGCGTAATTTGTCCGGCACGGCCGTTGCAGTGATTGTAGGCGTAGCGCTCTATTTCACCCTGGCATGGGGACATGACGGGCTGCGCGTGCTCACATCGCCGAGCTATGGGCTGGACGACGCCTGGCGTTCGCAATTCATCTTTGCCATTGGCAGCATATTCGGCCTAAGCCCGATCGGGCTGATCAAGCTCGCGGCCTTCTTTGGGGCCGTCAAGCTCGCAGTTGCCGCTTTCTGTGCCATTCACATTCTCGACCGGATGCGTGCCCTGATCGCCGGCAAAGCCGAGTCTGACATCCTCGAGGGCGGACTGATCTTAATCGTGGCCGTCAGTATCTTGTCGGTCGGCCCGGCGGTATGGGCGCAAAACGTCGACTTGGTGCGCGAAGCGACCATCCAATTGGCGCTGGCCGCGGTCGCCGCCGCGCTTTGCCTGGTCGAGCGCAACTACGGCCGCTCGACCAATGAGGCTAAGTCCAGTCTTGAAGCCGAACTCGCCGCTACGCCACCCGCGGCGGCCTGGTTCTCGCCGTTCCGCTAAACTTTTTCTCGCCGGGGCGCTATTTAGGCCGCGCCTCGTGCAAGCCGCGATCTGGCGGCTGCAATTTCCCGTTGCGCCGATCCTTGACCGCCTGTACCAGCGCGAGCGCCGCGTTGCGCACGTCCTGCTGGAAATCGACGTCGCGGTCGAGGTCGTCGTGCGAGGTGGCATAGGGCGTGAGGTATCCGACGTAGCGATCGATCTGGCCCAGATGGCCGGACGGAATGAGGCCGATATCCTGCAGCCAGTCCGATAGAATACGGCGCAGGTTCTCGGTGCCGGCGGCGTCGCCGTGCACGACCACCGAGAACACGCGGCCTTCGAGATGGCGCGGATAGGGCCAGCCGGCGAGTTCGAGCTTCTTGGCTTTTTCCGGATCCTTGCCGCCGGTCGACGTGAAGTCCGGATTGCCGCCGTCGGCGCAGACCAGCCGGTCGATCATCAGCTTGAGCGAGGAGGGCGCCTGGTACCAGTTGACCGGGCAGACAATCATGACGCCGTGTGCGGCGACCCATTTCGGATAAATCTCGGCCATCCAGTCGCCGGTCTGGCCGAGCGCATGGTTGGGGTAGCAGCTGCACGGCCAGTGGCAGAGCGGCTGCGCGGTGGAAACGCAAGCCTTGCACGGATAGATCACCTTGCCGTATTCGGCGGTGAGACGCGACAGATCGAGGATCTCGACCTCGAAGCCGCGCGTCTTCTCGATAGCTTCTTTCGCCAGCGTCACCATCCGCCAGGTCTTCGACATTTCGCCGGGACAGGTCTGATCGTTACGCGATGAGCCATTGACGATCAGGATGCGCGACGGCGTTTTCGGATTTTTCTGCCTGCGCTCGGCGGCCCGGACATTCGCGCGCGTTTCGAACCATTCAACCGGCAGATCGAAGCTGGGATCGGCGAATTCCTTGCCGGCTTTCTGCGTGCGTGGGCTCTTGTGGTACCCGTCGTAGGTGACCCATGCCGTGTCGACGAGCTTGTCGAGCTCGGGCATCAGCGGATCGAAGTCGGGGTCGTAGAATCTCGCGAGAAATCGTTTTTTGAATTCCCGCTTGTCGAGCGCGACGCTCGGCATGCCTTTGCGCACTTTTATCTTGGCCATGGTTGTCCCCTCGAATGGGCCCATGGCTACATTGAAGGCCTTTCAACCGGAAATGACGAGATCGCGACGGTTCCGTGACAGGCTTTATTTTTTGGCCAGGGCCGCCATCTCCTCGGCGGCTTCCTTGAAGGCATGGTTGGCGGCCGGCACGCCGCAATAGATCGCCTGCTGCAGGATGATTTCCTTGATGTCGGCTTCGGTGAAGCCGCCCTCGGCCAAGGCCGCCCGCACGTGCAGGCGGAATTCGTCCCACTGGCCGAGCGCGATCATGGTTCCGATGACCAGGACGCGGCGGGTGCGTTGGTCGTAATGCGGCCGCGTCCAGATCTCGCCCCAGGCATAGCGGGTGATGAGATCCTGGAATTCCTCGTTGAAAGACGTCTTCTTTGCGCTGGCGCGATCGACCCATTCGTGACCGAGCACCTTACGGCGCTGGGTCATGCCGCGTTCGTGGCGGTCCTTGTCGTCCATGGCGAGATCTCTAATTGAGCAGGAAATCGAGCGTCGCGTCGGTAAAGGCCTTGGGCTGCTCGACATTGGAGATGTGCGCGGCATCGAGTGCGACCACCTTTCCGTTTTTGACGGTTTTGGCGATGGTCTCGCCGGCGACCGGCGGCGTGGCCGGATCGTGTTTGCCGACGATCACCAAAGTCGGCGTAGCGATGCGCGGGTTGGTTTCGCGGAAGTCCATGTCGCGGACGGCTTCGACGCAGCCGATGTAGCCGTCAAGATTGCTGGCGACGAACATCTCGGTCATGCGCGCGATCGTTTGCGGCGCGCGTTCGATGAAGCCTTTGGTGAACCAGCGCTCCATGTTCATGCCGACGATATGCCTAAGGCCTTTTTCCCGCACCGTCTTGATGCGATCGGCCCACGGCGTCTTGTCGGCATAGTAGAAATTCGTATTGGCGAGGACGAGCTTCTCGACCCGGTCCGACGCATTGGCGCCCAGCCACTGACCGTCCATGCCGCCCATCGAAAGGCCGCACCAGTTCGCCTTCTTGATCTTGAGCGCGTCGAGGATATTGATGATGTCGCGGCCGAAGAGGGCGAAGTTGTAGGGACCTTTGGTCGTGCCCGATTTGCCGTGGCCGCGGCGGTCCCAGCGCACCAAGCGGAAATGCTTGGCGAACTCGCCAGCCTGGTCGTCCCACATGTGCAGGTCGGTGCCGAGCGAATTCGACAGCATCAAAACCGGAGCGCTTTCACGGCCCTCGAGCTCGACGTTGAGCGGGCAGCCGTCTTCGGCGGTGATTGTCGGCATGAAAATCCTTCCCCAATCCGTAATTATTGTTTGCGATCGACACCCATAAAGGGTGGCGGGCGCGCTGCAAAGCTCTTTTCACCGGGCCCGCGAGGGCTTAAGCCGTGGCCCAAGGTTTGGGCAAGTGCGTGAGGAGGAGACGGAGATGGCGATGGTCATGACTGGGGAGGTTCAACTCCTAGCCAGCCGCGAGGTTGTGTACGCGAAGCTCAACGACGCCGAGGTGCTGAGAGCGTGCATCCCCGGCTGCGAGGAGCTCAACAAAATCTCCGATACCGAGTTGCAGGCGGTCGCCGTCACTAAGATCGGGCCCGTGAAGGCGCGCTTCAAAGGCAAAGTGCACCTGACCGATCTCGACCCGCCCAACGGCTACAAAATTTCGGGCGAGGGCGACGGCGGCGTCGCCGGTTTTGCCAAGGGCGGCGCCACAGTGGTGCTGACCGAAAAGGACGGCGGCACATTGCTCACTTATAATGTTGAAGCGCAGATCGGCGGCAAGCTGGCCCAACTCGGCCAGCGCCTGGTCAATGGCGCGGCCAAGAAGATCGCCGACGATTTTTTCAAGAATTTCGCCGCGGCGATGAATCCGCCGGCCGCCTGACGCAAAACAAGCCGCCCGCGGGACGCGGACGGTTTGCTTTCTGTGCCGCGACGCGAGTCTAAAGGTAGCTTAGGGGCAGGGGTGACGATATCCGTCGTACCCGAGATAAGTCCCGGATGCCGGATCGTAGGATTTGAACCGCGACATGCAATATCTCACGTCGCCGCCGCCCACGTAGGCCGGCCCCGGCGCATAGGCGTAATCGGGCTCGTCGTAATAGCCCGGCCCGTAATAGCCATAGGGACCCTGCGCCGCGAGACCGCCTAAAATCGCGCCGGCCGCGAAGCCTGCGATTGCGCCGCCGCCGCCGCCGCCGTGCCAACCGTGATGCCAGCCGTGCGCGTCTGCCGACGAAACGGCCAGCGCACTCGACAGCGCCAGTGCGGCGATGCCCGCCATGATTTTGATACGCATAAGAGACTCCTCCGTCTTGCCTGGTCATAAAATCAAGCCGCAAGGAGCCGCGCGGTTCCGTTAAGTTTTCGTAGGGTGTGGCGGCCCGGCGCACGATCACGGGATTTCGCCTTTGGAATCGCTTGACCCAGCGAGCCATCGGGGTTCAGAGTTGTCGCTGTTCCAAGGCGCATTCGGGCAGAAATCGGCTATATTTCAAACCCGAACCGCCGCCGCCCCCGGCGGGCGAAGCGAAAAGAGGGCTTTTGGCCCCGAATTTGGGAGGATGGTCATGCCTGCGGTGTCCATGACGGTGAACGGCAAACCCGTCACCGGCGACGTCGAAGCGCGTACCTTGCTGGTGCAATTCCTGCGCGAAAATCTCCGGCTTACCGGCACGCATGTGGGTTGCGACACCTCGCAGTGTGGTGCCTGCGTCGTCCACGTCGACGGCATTGCGGCGAAGTCCTGCACTTTACTGGCCCTGCAATGCGAGGGCGCCAAGATCACCACCATCGAAGGCCTGGCCGAGCCGGGCGGCGCCTTGCATCCGATGCAGGAAGCCTTCCGCGAGAACCACGGCCTGCAATGCGGCTACTGCACGCCGGGCATGATTATGGCGGCGCTCGATATCGTGCGCCGCAAGGGCAATGATCTCGACGAACACACCATTCGCGAACAGCTCGACGGCAACATCTGCCGCTGCACGGGCTATCACAACATCGTCAAGGCGATCGCCGCGGGAGCAAAAGCAATGGCCAAGGGCGGCACAAGACAGGCTGCCGAGTAGTTTTAAAATAATACAACGGGAGGAGACCGCCATGAGCGCGACCGGGATCGGCGCGGCGGTGCGCCGCAAGGAAGACTTCCGCTTTATTACCGGCCAGGGACAATATACCGACGACATGGTGCGGCCGGGCGAGACCCGCGCCGTATTCGTGCGTTCGCCGCATGCCCGCGCCAAGGTCAAGAGCATCGATGTGAGCGCGGCGAAGAAAATGCCGGGCGTCGTTGACGTGCTCACCGGTGGCGATCTCGCCAACGACAAGATCGGCAACTTGATCTGCGGCTGGATGATCCACTCCAAGGACGGTACGCCGATGAAGATGGCGCCGCATCCGGCGCTCGCCTCCGGCAATGTGAACTGTGTCGGGGACGCGGTCGCAGTGGTGATCGGCGAAACGCTTGCCGCAGCGCGCGACGGCGCCGAGAAGGTTAAGGTCGATTACGAGGTGTTGCCGTCGGTGACCGATCCGGCCAAGGCGAAGTCCGGCCCGCAGATCCATGAGGTGGCGCCGAAGAACACCATCTACGAATGGTCGCTCGGCGACGCCAAGGCAACGGAAGCGGCCTTTGCCGCCGCCAAGCACGTCACCAGGCTCGACATCGTCAACAACCGCCTGGTGCCGAATGCGATCGAGCCGCGCGCGGCGCTCGCCGAATACGACGCCGGCACCGACAACCTTACGTTATGGAATACGTCGCAGAACCCGCATGTGGCACGCCTCGTCATTGCCGCCTTTGTCGGCATGGCGCCGGAGCACAAATTACGCGTCATCGCGCCCGATGTCGGCGGCGGCTTCGGCTCCAAGATTTTTATCTATCCGGAGGAGGTCGTTTGCCTATGGGCCTCGCGCAAGGTGCGCCGTCCGGTGAAATGGGTCGCTGAGCGTGCGGAATCTTTCGTCACCGACGCGCACGGCCGCGACCATGTCACCCACGCGGAGCTTGCGCTTGACGCCAACGGCAAGATACTGGCGCTGAAGGCCAAAACCATCGCCAATCTCGGCGCCTATATGTCGACCTTCTCCTCCTCGGTGCCGACCTATCTCTACGGCACGCTGTTGTCCGGCCAATACGACATCCCATCGATCTATTGCGAGGTGGATGCTGTCTATACCAACACCGTGCCGGTGGACGCTTATCGCGGCGCCGGGCGTCCCGAGGCGACCTTCGTGGTCGAGCGGCTGGTGGAAGTGGCGGCGCGTCAGATGGGCATCGAGCCCACGGAATTGCGCAAACGCAACTTCATCAAGTCGTTTCCGCACCAGACGCCGGTGATCATGTCCTATGACGCCGGCGACTATCTCGCCTCGCTCAAGAAGGCGGTGGAGGTCGCCGACGTGAAGGGCTTCAACAAGCGCAAGCGCGACGCGGCCCGTCACGGCAAGCTGCGCGGCTTGGGCTACTCGACCTATATTGAGGCCTGCGGCATCGCGCCGTCGCAGGCGGTCGGCTCGCTCGGCGCCGGCGTCGGCTTATGGGAGAGCGCCGAAGTCCGCGTCAATCCGACCGGCAGCGTCGAAGTGCTCACCGGCTGCCACGCGCACGGGCAGGGGCACGAGACGACCTTTGCGCAACTGGTATCGGAGCGGCTCGGCATTCCGTTCGAGAACGTCTCGATCGTGCACGGCGACACCGACAAGGTGCAGTTCGGCATGGGCACCTATGGCTCGCGCTCGGGCGCGGTCGGCATGTCGGCGATCGTCAAGGCGCTCGACAAGGTCGAGGCCAAGGCCAAGAAGGTTGCGGCCTTCATGCTGGAAGCGGCGGAAGGCGACATCGAGTTCAAGGACGGCAAGTTCACCGTCGCCGGCACCGACAAGTCGGCCGCCTGGGGTGACGTCGCGCTCAACGCCTATATCGCGCACAAATTCACCGGCGCCGAACTGGAGCCGGGCCTGAAGGAAACCTCGTTCTACGACCCGACCAATTTCACCTTTCCGGCCGGTTGTCACATCTGCGAGGTCGAGGTCGATATCGATACCGGCAAGACCGAGATCGTGAACTGGACCGCGGTCGACGACTTCGGCACCGTGATCAACCCGATGATCGTGGAGGGCCAGGTGCACGGCGGCATCGCGCAAGGCGTCGGCCAGGCGCTGCTCGAAGGCGCGGTCTACGATAAAGACGGCCAGCTCATCACCGGCTCGATGATGGACTACACCATGCCGCGTGCTCATGACCTGCCGTCGTTTCACGTCGGCCTCACCGAAACCAAGTCGCCATCGAACCCGCTCGGCATCAAAGGCTGCGGCGAGGCCGGCGCCATCGCCGCGCCCGCCGCGGTGATCAACGCCATCACCGACGCGATCGGAACCGAAAATCTAGCCATGCCGGCGACCGCAAATGCGGTGTGGACGGCGCTGCAAGGCGCCAAACCGCGCCAAGCTGCCTAATCAGGAGAGAGCGATGTACGATTTCACCTTCCATCGTCCGACCACGGTCCGCCAGGCGGCGGGCCTCCTGGCGCGCAATCCGGAGGCCAAGCTTCTGGCCGGCGGCCATTCGCTAATCCCGGTGATGAAGCAGCGGTTGGCGCAACCTTCGGCGCTGGTCGATCTCTCTCTGGTCGAGGGATTGAGCGGCGTCGAACAGAAAGGTCGCTCGATCGTGATCGGCGCCATGACGCGCCACGCCGATGCCGCCAATTCGCCGATCCTGCAGCAGGCGCTGCCGGGACTCGCCTCGGTGCCGGCCTCGGTCGGCGATCCGCAAGTACGCAACCGCGGCACCATCGGCGGCTCGATCGCCAATAACGACCCGAACGCCGACTATCCGGCGGCTTGCCTCGGGTTGGGCGCGACCATCATCACCAACAAGCGGCGCATCGCCGCCGATGATTTCTTCACCGGCATGTTCTCGACCGCGCTGGAAGAGGGCGAGATCATGACCAAGATCAGCTTCCCCATCGCCAAGAAAGCGGCCTACGAGAAGTTCAAGCATCCGGCCTCGGGCTTTGCGCTGGTCGGCGTGTTTGTGTCGAAGCGCGGCGCCGACATTCGCGTGGCGGTGACCGGCGCCGGCTCGAACGGCGTGTTCCGCGTGAAGTCGTTCGAGGAGGCGCTGAAGAAACGCTTCGCGGCGAAGTCGCTCGAGGGCATGAGCATCCCGGCGAGCGGCATGAACAGCGACATCCACGCCAGCCCCGAATATCGCGCGCATCTCGTCGGCGTGCTGGCGCGCCGCGCGGTAGCGAAGGCGACGGCGTAACGCAGAGCGCGCCGTCGTTCCACTTCCCTTGCCGGGCAAGCCGTTCAACACGGGCGCGAGGCTCGTCCTCGCCGCCGGTTTCCTCGTGCTGTTCATCGGCGGCGGAGCGCGCTTCGCCGTCGGCCTGACGCTGAGGCCGATCGTCGACGACTTCGGCTGGGGACGCAGCGACCTCGGCGTCGCCGTTGCGTTGTTCCAGGTCGTATCGGCGGCGGCGATGTTCTTCGCCGGCCGTCTGGCCGACCGCTCAGGTCCGCGCTTGGTGCTCGGCGGCGGCCTGCTGGTCAGCGGCATCGGTATCGGCCTGATGAGCGCGATCACCGCCCCTTGGCACGCGCTCGCTCTCTACGGCGTGGTGTTTGCACTCGGCAACGGCGCGGCCTCGATGATCCCGGTCGGGGTAATGGTGACGCGCACATTTCCCGAACGTGCCGGCATCGCCAATGCGCTGGCTATGTCGGGCCTGAGCGCCGGGCAGCTCGTGGTGATCGCCACGCTGGCGGCGGTTCTGGTGACGGTGAGCTGGCACTTGGTCTACCTGTGGCTCGGCGTCGCCAACCTCGTGCTCGTGCCGCTGCTGATCTGGGTGGTCCCGAAAACGACGCCGACGCAGGCGAAGACGGCACGGCCGAGCGATGGTATCGGCGTGACCGAGGCGGCCCGCTCGCGGCAATTCTGGCTGCTGCTGGCTATCTACGCCATCTGCGGCTTCGACGATTTTTTCGTCACCACCCACGTCGTCGCTTTCGCGGAAGATCGCGGCGTCGACGTCTTTCTGGCCGGCAATCTGCTGGCACTGATGGGCCTCACCGGCTTGGTCGGCGTGATTGCCGGCGGGGCGCTAAGCGACCGCGCCGGTCCGGTCTGGCCGACCGCGCTCGCCTTCGCCGCGCGTGTCGCGGTGTTTGCGTTGGTGATGGTGGATCAGTCGCCGCTCTCGGTGGCGATCTTCGCGCTGGTGTTCGGCGCCACTTTCCTGGTGACCGCGCCGCTCACCGTCGTATTCGTGTCGGAGAGCTTCGGCACCCGCCATCTCGGCGCGCTGACCGGCCTGATTACCATGGTGCATCAAATCTTCGGTGGCATCGGGGCTTATCTCGGCGCCGCTGTGTTCGACGCCACCAGCACCTACGACATCGCGTTCGCGACAATGGGCGCAGTTTCGCTGCTGGCGGTGCTGCTGACGCTGCTGCTGCGGCAACCACGCAATGCGGCAGCCGCCAAGGCCTGATCCCGCTAGGCGATCGGTTCGACGGCTTTCGAAGCCGCCGCGCCCTTGCGGATGACGGTCTCGATCCGCCGTTCGTCGGCGACATAGGCCTTGGCGGCGTCGGTGGCGAACATCTCGTGGGTCTCGATCTCGTCGTCGATCACCGGCATGATCGCGAGGTCGGAGTATTGATATCGCTTCGGATCGTACTTGATGCGCAGATAGATCCTGCGCAACTTGAGGTAGATCGTCACCCAGCCGAACGTCTTGCGCGACAGCTCGGCGAAATATTTGGGATAGAACGACCAGATCGGCTCCATCGGCAATGTCGGTCGGCGGTCGCGGCGCGATTTCAAACGCAACAAGCCGCTCTCGACCGGGTGGCAATTTTCCAGCTCGAACGATGCCTTGAACCAAGTCATCGTGATCAGGACATTGCCGAATGATCGCAGCGCGGCGGCGCGCCGCATCACTGTCTCGCAGTGCTCGTACGAATAATAGCGCTTCCACGATTCTTGGTAGGCGTATTCCCATTCCTCCTTCGACATGCGCGGGTGCCCGGCAGTGATGTGATGGAGGTCGTATTTGTTGAGGTCCGGGTCCATCCAGGTGCCGGCGCGGAACAGCTTCTGGTGATCTTCCGAGCCCGGCAGCGGCGTCAAATAGTGGATTTCGAGGACATCGATCGGCAATTCTCTCTTGATGACCTCGAGATCGTTGAGGATCGACACCGCGGTGTCGAAGGGGAAGCCGGTGATGTAGCCGGCATAGACCAGGATGCCGGCCTTCTGCCACTCCAGCAGCATCTTGCGGTAATCGGTGATCTTATTCTGTTTTTTCTTCGCGGCCTTGAGGTTTTCCGGGTTGATGTTTTCCAGACCGATATAGGTCTTCTTCACCCCGGCGCGCCGGCACTTGGCGATGAAGTTCGGCAACTTGTGGCATAGCGTGTCCACCTGGATGATCAGGCTAAGGTCGATCTTTTCGACCTCGCGCAAATAAATCAGGCGATCAAGGATGATCTCCCAGTCCTTGTTGCGCGCGAAATTGTCGTCGGTGATGAAAAACCGGAACACGCCTTGCGCCACATTACTGCGGACGATTTCTTCGATGTCGTCAGGTGTGCGGCGGCGCGATTTGTGTCCCTGCACATTGATGATCGTGCAGAACGAGCATTGATAGGGCAGCCGCGGCCGGCATCAAAGCTCGTCGTCGCGCCGCCCGTGCGCTTGAGCCGCTCGCGTTCGAGCAGCGGCAGCGGCGCACCGTTGATGGCCGGCGCGTCATCCATGTAATTGTAGAGCGGCTTGAGCCGGCCCGCGGCAGCGTCCTGCAGGACATCGTCGAGGCGTCCTTCCGCCTCGCCGGCAAAGACCGACAAACCCATGGCCTGCGCTTCGCGCAGCGACGGATCGTCGCCGTCGATCATCGAGATCACGCCCGACATATGGAAGCCGCCGATGCCGACCTTGATGCCGGCTTGGCGCAGCGGCCGCGCGATGTCGAGCGCGCGTGGCGTCTGGTTCGACTGCACGCCGATCAGCAGGACCATGCCGTCATCGGCGGCCTTGATCTGGGCGGCGATACGGTCCGGCCTGATGCGGGTGTTGGCTTCGTCAATGGCGTGGATTTCGATCTCGACGTCGTCGCCGAGGACGCGGCGCTCGTTGCAGTCTTTGGCGATGCCGTAGATGCAGGCCAGCGAATTCGAAGGGATGGCGGAGCGGAACCAGCGGATGGGATAGCCGTCGTCGCAGTAATGCGTTGGCTTCACCAGCACGAGGCAAAAACGGCGCTTAGCACCAGCGACGGCTGACTTCGATGGCATCGTACGCCCCCACGCCTACCGACAGAGTTGTCCGCGTCCTCATCAAATCAGATTTCGGCGTTGGGCAGGGAAAATTTTACGTCAGAAATTGGTCAATTAGCCGCCTCAATTGGCAGCAAGAAAGTTGCGCGTGAATGCGTCTGCCGAGCTAAGCATCGGAAATGGTAGGGAGAAAGCGATTAGGCCGGCTTATCCAATTCCGCCAACAGATCGTGCAGATCGAGCGGGTTGGTGTACATGCGCAGCGAGCCGTCCGGCTTCTGCGGCCACTGCTCCTTCGGCCGGTCCCAATAGAGCTCGACGCCGTTGTCGTCCGGGTCGCGCAGGTAGAGCGCCTCGGAGACGCCGTGGTCGCTGGCGCCTTCGAGCGGGATCTTGGCGACGATCAGCCGGCGCAACGCGTCGGCCAGAAGCGGCCGGGTCGGGTACAAAATCGCGGTATGGTAAAGGCCGGTGGTGCCGGGAGGCGGCGGTGAGCCGCCCAGGCTCTCCCAGGTGTTGAGGCCCAGATGGTGGTGATAGCCGCCGGCCGAGATGAAGGCGGCGCCAGGCCGGCTGGTGGTCAGCGTGAAACCCAGTACCCCGCAATAGAAATCGAGCGCCCGCTGCAAATCGGCCACCTTCAGGTGCACATGGCCGATTCTGACCCCCGGATCGATGGTAGGCAGGCGCAAAGCGGTCTTTTCGGCGGTGTCGGGGCTGGTCATGGCAGCTATCCTGGGCTGGTGGCAGGTCGCCTCGGGCTATAAATGTAGGCTGGCGCCCGCGCCGGTTAAAGTGTCCTCGAGGTGACCTAGGCATGTCTCTTACACCGCTGCCCGGCAACATTGACGCCACACTCGAGCTTATGGCCAAAGCCGACTACGTCGGCGACCGCGCGCTGGCGACGGTGCTCTATCTTGCGCTCAAAATGGGCCGGCCGTTGTTCCTCGAGGGCGAGGCCGGCGTCGGCAAGACCGAGATCGCCAAGGTGTTGTCGGCGGCGCTCGGCCGCCGGCTGATCCGCCTGCAATGCTACGAGGGCCTCGATATTTCGTCCGCCGTGTATGAATGGAACTACGGCGCGCAGATGATCGCCATTCGGCTCGCCGAAGCTGAAGGCGAGGGCGACCGCGAGCGCATCGAGCACGACGTGTTTTCCGAACGCTTCCTGATCAAGCGGCCGCTGCTCCAGGCGCTCGAACCCGATCCGGCCGGTGCTCCGGTGCTGCTGATCGACGAGATCGACCGCACCGACGAAGCCTTCGAGGCGTTCCTGCTGGAGGTGCTTGCCGACTTCCAGATCACCGTGCCGGAGCTTGGCACCATCAAGGCGGAGCATCCGCCGATCGTGGTGATCACCTCCAACCGCACGCGCGAAGTGCACGATGCGCTCAAGCGCCGCTGCCTCTATCATTGGGTCGGCTATCCCAATGCCGAGCGCGAGTTGACCATCGTCCGCACCAAGGTGCCGGACATTTCCAAGAAATTGTCGGCGCAGGTGGTCGCCTTTGTGCAGGCGCTGCGCAAGGAGGACCTGTTCAAGTCGCCTGGCGTCGCCGAGACGCTGGATTGGGCCGGTGCGCTGACCGAGCTCGACGTGGTCGCGCTCGATCCGGCGACAGTGTCGGACACGCTCGGCGCACTGCTCAAATATCAGGACGACATCGCGCGGCTCGACGGCAGCAAGGTCAAGACTCTGATCGACGAAGTGAAGTCGGAGTTGAGAGCGGCGGAGTAGATCGCATGGCCGAAGGCCGCCTCGCCGAGAACATCCTCTACTTCGCGCGCGCGTTGCGTGCCGCCGGCATTCCGGTCGGCCCCGGCGCGGTGCTCGATGCGCTGGAAGCCGTGCAGGTGGCGCAGGTCGGCAACCGCGACGATTTCTATTGGACGCTGCACGCCGTATTTGTAAAGCGGCACGAGCATTCCATTTTGTTCGATCAGGCCTTTCGCATCTTCTTCCGCAAGCGCGGCTATATCGAGAAAC
>CAVZXY010000016.1:0-70012 GCA_963779345.1 uncultured Alphaproteobacteria bacterium
TGATCGCCTCGATGCTGCCGGGCACGCCGCCCGGCGAGCCCAAAGCGCCGCCGCCGGGCGCGCAGCGCATCCAGGAAGCGCTGTTCGGCGGTCTCGACCGGCGCGACGATGAATCCGAAGTCGAAATCGATGCACGGCTGACCGTCTCCGACCGCGAGGTGTTGCAGAAAAAAGACTTCGCGCAGATGACCGCGGCCGAGATCGCCGCGGCCAAGCAGGCGATCGCGCGCCTGGTGCTGCCGCTCGATCTCGTGCGCACGCGGCGGCTCGCCGCCAGCCGGCGCCGACATCTCATCGACATCCGGCGCACCCTGCGCGCCAGCATGAAGGCTGGCGGAGCGGTGATCGACCTCAAATATCTCGGGCCGCGCCAGAAGGAGCCGCCGATTGTCGCGCTCCTGGATATTTCCGGCTCGATGAGCCAGTACACGCGGCTGTTCCTGCATTTTCTCCATGCCCTCAGCGAGCGTGAAAAGCGCGTGACCACCTTCCTGTTCGGCACGCGGCTGACCAACGTTACCCGCGCCATCCGGGCGCGCGATCCGGACGAGGCGCTCGCGGCCTGTTCGGCCAATGTCACCGACTGGTCGGGCGGCACGCGCATCGCCTCCTCGCTGCGCGAGTTCAACAAACGCTGGTCGCGCCGCGTGCTCGGCCAAGGTGCCGTGGTGCTGTTGATCACCGACGGGCTTGAGCGCGATGCCGATGACACGCTATCATTCGAGATGGACCGGCTGCACCGCTCGTGCCGCCGGCTGGTCTGGCTCAATCCCCTGCTTCGCTTTGAGGGGTTTGAAGCCCGCGCCAAGGGCGTGCGAACCATGTTGCCGCATGTTGACGAACTGCGGCCGATCCACAATCTGGATTCGATGAGCGACTTGGTGCGCGCCCTGTCGGGCGCGCCGGACAAGAACTACGATCCGGAGCTGTGGCTGCCGAGCGCGGCCTGACGGAGGTTCATATGCTTTCGCGCGACGAAGACATTCTTAAAGCCGCCGAGGACTGGCGCAAAGCCGGCCGCGGCGTGGCGCTGGCGACCGTGGTCGAGACCTGGGGCTCGGCGCCGCGGCCGGTCGGCTCGAACCTCGTCATCGACAACGAGGGCAATTTCCTCGGGTCGGTGTCGGGCGGCTGCGTCGAGGGCGCGGTGGTCACCGAAGCCATCGACGTGATCGATTCAGGCAAGCCGAAGATGCTGGAATTCGGCGTTGCCGATGAGACTGCGTGGAATGTCGGTCTGTCCTGCGGCGGCACCATCCGCGTTTATGTGGAGAAAGTCAGTTGAAAATCGACATCCTCCACGCGCTCAACGCCGAACGCGCCGCGCGGCGTGCCGTCGTCGTCGTTACCGACGTGGCGAGCGGCGACCAGCGGCTGGTCAGGGCGGTGGATATCGCCAAGGATCCGCTGCGCGACCTCATCGACAAGCGCATCCGCATGGCAAAAAGCGGCATGGAGGAGACCGCGCAGGGCCGCGTCTTTCTCACCGTACACGTGCCGTCGCCGCAGCTTGTCATCACCGGCGCCGTGCATATCAGCCAGACACTGGCGCCGGTCGGGCAATTGCTCGGCTATGACGTGACCATTGTCGATCCGCGCACGGCCTTCGCCTCGATCGAGCGCTTTCCGGACGTCAAGGTAATCGCCGAATGGCCGGACGTGGCGTTGCCGCCGCTCAATGTCGATCGTTACACTGCCTTCGTTGCGCTCACCCATGATCCCAAGATCGACGACCCCGCGCTCAAGCACGCGCTGGCGCGCGATTGCTTCTATATCGGCGCGCTCGGTTCGAAGAAGACCCACGCCAAGCGGGTGCAGCGGCTGAAAGAAGCAGGGCTCAGCGACGCCGACATCGCGCGAATTCATGCGCCGATCGGGCTCGCCATCGGCGCGGTGTCGCCAGCCGAGATCGCCATTTCGATCATGGCCGAGATCACAGCGCGGCTGCGTATGAAGTCCGAGAAGGCGGAGGCCGTATGAAATTCGGCCCAGTCGCCCCGGACGACGCGCTCGGCGCCACTGCGGTGCATTCGATCCGCCAAGCCGGTCTCGTGCTGAAGAAGGGCACGTTGATCGGGCCGGCGGAAGTGGCCGCGCTCAAGACCGCAGGCGTGACGGAAATCGTCGTCTCGCGGCTTGAGCCGGGCGACGTCTCGGAGGATGAAGCCGCCGCCCAAATCGCGGCCGCGGTAGCAGGCGGGGGCATCCGCGTCGATAGAGCCTTCACCGGCCGCTGCAACTTGTTCGCGGCGAATGCCGGCGTGCTGGTGGTCGACAAGGACGCGGTCGACGCGCTCAACCGCGTCGACGAGGCGGTGACGTTTGCGACGCTTGCGGCCTACAAGCCGCTGGTCGAAGGCGAGATGATCGCCACTGTCAAGATTATCCCTTTCGCGGTTGCGGGAAGCGCGCGTGACAAAGCGGTGAAGGCGGCACTTTCCGCGCGGCCGGTCATCCGCGTCGCGCCCTACACGATCCGCAAAATCGGCATCGTGTCCACGCTGCTGCCGGGGCTGTCGCCCAAAGTCATCGACAAGACGCTGAAGATCACGGCCGCACGCATCGCGCCTGCCGGCGCGACGATTGTCGCCGAGCGGCGCGTGCCGCACGACCAAGCAGCACTCGCGCGCGCCATCGACGAAGTGATGAAGGCCGGCGCCGAACTGGTGATCGTGTTCGGCGCCTCCGCCATCGCCGACAGACGCGACGTCATCCCGGCGGCGGTCGAGGCGGTCGGTGGCGAGATCGAGCACTTCGGCATGCCGGTCGATCCCGGCAATCTGATGCTGATCGCGAGCTTGCGCGGCAGTCCTTTGATCGGTGCGCCCGGCTGCGCCCGCTCGCCCAAGGAGAACGGCTTCGACTGGGTGCTGATGCGGCTCCTCGCCGGGCTGCCGGTCAGCCGCACCGATATCACCGGGATGGGCGTCGGCGGCCTCTTGATGGAAATCGTCACGCGGCCGCAGCCGCGCGCCAAACCGGTGGCGGAAGAGGGCAAGCGGGTCGCCGCCATTGTCCTTGCCGCCGGCCGTTCCACCCGCATGGGCGCCGTGAACAAGCTCATCGCGCAAATCGGCGGCAAGCCGTTGGTGCGGATCGCCGCCGAGCAGGCTTTTGCCTCGGCGGCGGGTCCGGTGATCGTCGTGACCGGCCACCAGCGCGACAAGGTGGAGGCGGCTTTGAGCGGTCTCAATGTGCACCTGGTGTACAATCCAGACTATGCCGAGGGCCTCGGCACCTCGCTCCGGGCCGGCATAGCGGCCGTGCCGAATGAAGTCGATGGCGCCATCGTCTGCCTCGGCGACATGCCGCAAGTCGATGCCGGACTAATCGACACGTTGCTTGACGCCTTCGATCCGGAAAGCGGCGCTTTAATCGTCGTGCCGACCATCGAAGGCCGGCGCGGCAATCCTGTCGTGTGGGCACGCCGCTTCTTCCCCGATCTGATGTCGATCGGCGGAGATTTCGGCGCACGCTACCTCATCGGCAATTACGCCGAAGCAGTCATTGAAGTCCCGGTCGCCGGCGAGGCGGCGCTAACAGACGTGGACACGCCCGAGTCGTTTTCCGCCGTCAAGGCGGAAATCGAACGGGCTTAAGACTTGAATCATTGATCGCGCCCGCGACTCAGCCCTTAGCTGAAGCGTGTCTGGGTAAGGGAAGGGCGATGACCGATCGCTTCACGCCGGTTGTGCGCGCGCTTGTGGCCGCGTCGCTGTTGCTTGCGACCGCGACGCTGATGCTGGTCGCGGTCAACACTGCGCGCGCAGCTGGCGCGCTCGCGATCGGTGCCTGCGGGGCGTTTGGCGAGGCGTACGATTTCCCTTCCGCCGAAGGTGCGCGCAAAAGCGCTCTGACAAAATGCCACGGCGAGGCGTGTCGGGTGGTGGCCGATTTTGTTGCAAAAGTCGGCGATGGGAAGAATGAGGCGACCATCTCGATGTCTTTAGCCCGTCTGCGGCGCCCGCTCCATTTGGCGGCGGGGCCTTGAAGTGAGGGGACTGACGACCGCAACGCTTAGGCGGTACAAGCGGCGGCCATCGGTGGTGGCCGAACGACCAGTTTGGCGAGCCGGCGTAGGTTCTGTGCGATTGCCGCAAGCGTAAACTCATCTTGTGCGCCGCACGGGCCACGAAGCCTAAGGCGACCAAGCTTCAGGATGCGCTTGAGATGGGCGAACAGCATCTCGACGCGTTTGCGATCACAGCGTGATTGTTCGAAGGCCTCGGTCTTGGCCAGTGCGCGGGCAACGTCGCGCGCCTCTTCATAGATGCTGCGCGGAATCCTGCGGAAGGACGCCTTTGGACAGCATCGTACCTTGAGCGGGCATCCCCGACAGTCGGATGTGCTGGCGAGATAACGAGGGGTCTCGCCATCATCGATCAGCGTTCCTGTCGTGGTTAGAAGCTTGCCCGCTGGGCAGACATAAACGTCGCGCTCTTTGTCAAACCTGAAGTCTTCCCGACTGAAGGTTCCGTCATCACGCCTCGACTTGTCGATCACCGGGATGTGGGGCGCGATGTCCTTGTCTTTGACGAGCCAGTTGAGGTTCGGGCCTGAACCGTAGGCCGTATCGGCCGCGAGCCACCTGGGTTTGATATCAAATCGCTCTTCGGTGCGCTCAATCATGGTCTTCCCCGCGCCAACTTCGGCCTGGCGGATGGCGCGCGAGGCCTCCACGTCCATGATGACGCCGAACTTCACATCAATGAGATAGTTGTCGGCATAGGCAAAGAACGCCGGCCCTCGCATCGCGCCGGTCCATTGCGCGGCAGGATCGGATGGCGAGACGAACTTCGGCGTGACATCACTCGCCGCACCGAAAGCCGCATCATCAAGTGTTGCCAGATATTCCTTCACGGCCCGGCTCGCCGTCTCGGGATCACATCTCTTTTGCCATTCTGAGCCCGGGGTTGAGCGCTGCTTGTTGGCGTCAGCCGCAATCAGGCTCGCATCCACCGCAAACCCTTCTCCGCCAACGAGATCGGCTGCGATACAGGCCTCGACCACACGCTCAAATACCTGGCGAAAGATGCCGCTGTCGCGGAAGCGTTCATTGCGTGCACGCGAGAATGCCGAATGATCAGGGATCTTGTGCTCAATGCCCAGCTTGCAGAACCAGCGATAGGCGAGGTTCACATGCAGTTCGCGACACAGTAACCGCTCGGATCGCAACGCAAAGACATAACCGATGATCAGCATCCGGATCATAAGTACCGGATCAACCGACGGCCGGCCGAGGGCTGGATAGTGCGGTGCGAGCTCTGCGTGCACCCACGATAGATCGAGAACGGCGTCGATATTGCGCACCAGATGATCATCAGGAACCGCCTCATCGAGGCGGAACTCATAGAATAAAGGACCCTGGTCGTTGTTCTGGCGTCCCATCATCGCTCGCCTCCCACACAAAATGTCGTCAGAAGACGGAATCACTGTTCGCCAAAGCCTTCAAATCACTTCTGCAACAAAATCGGCCGTCACCGAACGCGGCTGCGCCGCCTTTGCGGTCGATTTCGGCAATGCCTGCGGCGCCAATGGCTGGGGCAAGGGGCCACGGCTGGGCGTCAGCGAGAACGAAGCCTTGCGCTCCTGCTACAAAGGCGGCGGCAAGGAGTGCGTGATCCGCACCTTCTTCTGCGACGCCAAGGGCTGAGCCCCGCGCCGATGCCGCTTAACAACTTGATTTTCCTGCGCTTATTTTTGGTTGCCCGACAGTGGTTTTTGCGCTAGAAAATGACTGACCAGTCAGTCAGTATCTGGCAACCGCATGGCCAAAGCGCATCCCCGATTGCCTCGCAAGGCGCCGCGCCGCCGGCGCGCTGCAACGCTGCAAAACCGCGGCGGCCCGGCACCGGGCAGCGGCGCGCGTGAAGCGCGGAGCGCCGCGCGCCGTGAGGCGATCCTGTCCGCCGCACTCGATGAATTCTCCTCGAAAGGGTTCGAGGCGGCGCGGCTCGACGACGTCGCCAAAAGGGCCGGCGTCGCCAAGGGCACCATCTATCTCTACTTCCGTGACAAAGAGAGCCTGTTCCAGGAGCTTGTTCGCACCATGCTGACGCCGTTGATTGGCACCATCGAGGCGCTGGGTGCCGCCGACGTACCGATCAGCGTGCTCACAGAGCAGATCGTCGAGTTGTTCGTGCGCGAGGTCTACGAGACGCGGCGCAAGGACGTGATCCGCCTGATGATCTCGGAGGGCCGCCGCTTCCCGAAGCTTGCCGAATTTTACTACCGCGAGGTGCTGTCGCGCATCGTCGCCGCGGTGCGCGATTTGCTCCGCCGCGCCGCCGCGCGCGGCGAGGTGCCCGAGGCGCTGGCCGAGTTCCCGCAGATCATCGCGGCTCCAGGTCTGGTGGCCATCATCTGGAGCGGTTTGTTCGAACGCTTCGAGCCGCTCGACGTCCGCAGAATGATGAAGACCCACGTCGAGCTGTTGTTCGCACCAAGGAGTGCGCCATGACAATGAAATTGGCCGCCGTGGCGGCGCTAGCGCTTGCCGGACTCGCGCTCGCCGGGTGCGACAAGGGCAACGAGAGGCAATTGCAGGGCTGGGTCGAAGCCGAACTGATTTTCGTTTCCCCCGACGAGCAGGGCCGCATGGAGACCTTGAAGGTGCGGGAAGGCGACCATGTCAAAAAAGGCGATCTGCTGTTTGCCGTCGATGACGATCTGCAGAAGGCCGACGTGGTGGTGAAGAAAGCTGCGGTAACCAATGCGCAGCAGGCATTCGATCGCGCCAAGGAGTTGCTGAAAACCGCAGCCGGCACGCAAAAGACCTACGACGACGCGGAAGCCGCGTTGCGCCAGGCCAAAGCCAATTTGGCCTGGTCGGAAACCCGCCTTGAGCGCCGCAATGCGCACAGCCCCGCCGACGGCACGATCGAGCAGGTCTATTACCGCGTGGGCGAGACGGTGTCGGCCGGGAAACCCGTGGTGGCGCTGCTGCCGCCGCAAAATCTCAAATTCCGCTTCTTCGCACCGGAGCCGGCGTTGCCGGCGATCAAGTATGGCGAGACCGTCGCGGTCTCCTGCGATGGCTGCGCGAAAGGTCTGACCGCGAAAGTGAGTTTCATCGCCCGCAGCGCGGAATACACCCCGCCGGTGATCTACAGCCTCGATGAGCGCGCCAAGCTCGTCTACTTGATCGAGGCGCGGCCGGACGAACCCGAGAAATTCCGCGTCGGCCAGCCGGTCACCGTTACGCTGCCGAAAGAGGCTCCGCCATGAGCGGGCAAAACGGGAAGCAAAATGGCGCACAAGATATCGTCATCGACGTCCATCACCTGACCAAGAAGTTCGATGGCAAGGCGGTGGTGCGCGACCTATCGATGCAGGTCAAGCGCGGCACGATTTACGGGTTCCTCGGCCCGAATGGCTCGGGCAAGACCACCACCATCCGCATGCTGTGCGGTCTGCTCACGCCCGACGAGGGCGACGGCACTTGTCTTGGGTACGACATCCGCACCGAGACCGACAAGATCAAGCGTCAGGTCGGTTACATGACGCAGCGCTTCAGTCTCTACCAGGACCTGTCGGTGCGCGAGAACCTGGAATTCATCGCCCGCATCTACGGCATTGCCAAGCCGGCCGCCGCGGCGCGCGCGGCGATCGAACGGCTGGGCCTGGGCGGGCGCGAGGAACAGATCGCCGGGGAATTGTCGGGCGGCTGGAAGCAGCGGCTCGCGCTCGGCGCCTGCACGCTGCCGAGCCCGCAACTGCTGTTGCTCGACGAGCCGACCGCCGGCGTCGATCCCAAGGCGCGGCGCGAATTCTGGAACGAGATTCACGCGCTCGCCGCCGACGGCCTCACCGTGCTGGTCTCCACCCATTACATGGATGAGGCCGAGCGCTGCCACGAAATCGCTTACATCGCCTACGGCGATCTGCTGGTGCATGGCACCGTCGAGCACGTGATCGAGTCGGCGCACCTAAGCACCTATGTGGTGAGCAGCGCCGAAGGTGCCGGCTTGGCCAAGCTGTCCGAGGAACTGACCGGCAAGCCGGGCGTCGACATGGTGGCGCCGTTCGGCACCAGCCTGCACGTATCGGGCCGCGACGCTACCGCGCTCGATGCGGCGATTACGCCCTACCGCCAGCGCAAGGATCTCGACTGGAAACCCTCCGAGCCCTCGCTCGAAGACGTGTTCATCGACCTGATGGGCAAGGCGCAGGATAATTTCCAATGACCCATCTGCTCCCCACCCAAGCGCCGCGCCGACTGCCGGGCGACGGCTTCTGGCGCAAGACCTGGGCGATGCTGGTGAAGGAATTCATCCAACTGCGGCGCGACCGCGTATCGTTTGCCATGATTATCGTTATTCCGCTCGTGCAGTTGATGCTGTTCGGTTACGCCATCAACACCACGCCGCGCGATTTGCCGACGGCGGTGCTGCTGCAAGAGCAGAGCGATCTGTCGCGCTCGATTCTGGCGGCGCTCGAAAACACCAAATATTTCAAGGTTACCAGGCTGCCGCATACGGAAGCCGAGGTCGATCAATTGCTCGCCTCTGGAACCGTGCTGTTTGCGATCGAGATTCCGGCCAACTTCGAGCGCTCAGTGCGCCGCGGCGACAAGCCGGCCATGCTGGTCGAGGCCGACGCCACCGACCCGGTTGCCGCCGGCACCGCGCTCGGCGCGCTCGGTCAGGTGTTGCAGACCGCACTGTCGCACGACCGCGACGTGCCGGCTGCGCCGACGATGCCGTTCGAGATCCGCACACACCCCCGCTACAACCCGGCTGGCGTCACGCAGCTTAACATCGTGCCGGGGCTGGTCGGTACCATCCTCACCATGACCATGCTGATCTTCACCGCGTTGTCGGTGACGCGCGAGATCGAGCGCGGCACCATGGAAAGCCTGCTGTCGATGCCGATCACGCCGACAGAGATCATGTTGGGCAAGATTGTGCCTTACATCATGGTCGGCTTCGTGCAGGCGACGCTGATCATCGGCATCGGGGTGACGCTGTTCGGCGTGCCGGTCGTCGGCAATCTCGGCATGCTCGCCGCGCTGTCGACGCTGTTCATCGCCACCAACCTGTCGATCGGCTACACCTTCTCGACCATCGCGCAAAACCAGTTGCAAGCGATGCAGATGACCATAATGTTTTTTCTTCCGAACATCCTGTTGTCTGGGTTCCTATTTCCGTTCGCCGGCATGCCGGTTTGGGCGCGCTATATCGGCGAGGCGCTGCCGCTGACGCATTATCTGCGCATCGTGCGCGCGATCATGCTCAAAGGCTCCTCGCTCGGCGATCTGCGCTACGACGGCATTGCGCTGTTCATTTTGATGCTGATCGCCATGACGATCGCCGTAACGCGTTTCCGTCGCACGCTGGATTGATCCGGACAAACTGGACCTTTCGCCCACCGCCTCTGGAATTGAAAGCGTGGCGCGGTGTTCTTCGCGTAGGAGCATCGCTGCAGGGATTGGCTATGGTTACAGGTCTTCGGCCGGTGATGACGGGTGCCGCCGCCGCGGCCTTTTGCGCGATTGCCTGCGCCCGGGCTGGTGATCCCAATCCAGCCATGAGCCACCCGGATAGTGTTGCTTGGAGACTTTTCGCTACGGTAAGCCGCCCGGTCGCCGCGCCCGGCGGTAAAAATGCCCTGTTCGAGACATGGGCGTCCGACGCGGATACGTTCAACAACAACCCGCGCTGGCCGGATACAGCAAGCGGCACGATAAGAAAAACCTTGATCAACAAGCTCGGCAAAACAGGGCCGAAAAGCACGGCCCGCTTGAGATGGGCGAGCGAGCCGGATGTTGAATGCGCGCCGGGTAAGATTGCGCCGTGCGTCGGCAAGGAAACCCTGCGCAACCGGCCGGCATTCGATTTCATCGTCGAACACAAGCTTTATACCCGGCAAGGATTGGCCGCGGCCTTCGGCACGGCGATCAATTTCCCTACCGAGTCGATTGAGGTGAAAGCCGAATGGATTCCTGTCGCGCAGCTTGAGGCCTGGAACGGCGTCGCGCCTGCGCAGGCCGCGTCGCTTTATCATCTCAACACGGCGCGGATCGGTAACAAGACAGTCTCGGTCGCGCTGGTGGCGCTCCACGTGATCTCCAAAGAGGTGCCGAACTGGACCTGGGCCACCTTTGAACATTGGAAGAACCCCGGCCGCTGCGACGAGATTGGTTGTCACGACGACTTCGGTGCCGTGCAGGCTGAAGTAAAGCCCAACATGCAATCGAACAAAGGGTATTCTTTTTGCGCGCATACTGAGGCGCTCAAGCAAATCTTCAGCAAAGCCGGTTTGCCGGACGTCTGGCTCAATTATTGCTTGAAAGGCTCGCAAACGAATTTTGTGTCCAGCACCGGGCAGGCCACGTTGCTCGGCAATTCGGTGAGCGAAGCGATAAACGCCGCCGTGCCACTTACGCACTCGTCATGCATGACGTGTCATGCGCAGGCCGCCGCTGACAGGAATGGCAATGCAAGCAAGGTCAGATTGTTCGAAACGGGCGCCCCGCAGCCGGGCTGGTTCACCGGTTCTGGTTCGCCGTCGGCCCCTCAATACAGTCAGCTTGGTTTCGTCTGGGCAGTGCCGCTTTGCGCAGTGACGGGCGATGGAGAGACACCTTGCGCGCCGCGGCCGAGAGAACCGCGTCCTGATTGATCAGCGGCGCGTCAAGATACTAATCCGCATATAGGCGCCGGAGCGGTTATCGGAGTCGTTCGCCCAGCCGCCGGCGGCGGACCACTCGAACAGTCCGGTCTTGAATGCGGTCAGATGTGCGCCTAATCGCAGCTGCCGATAGCTGAGGCAGGCAAAGGTCTGCGCCTCCGGTCCGAGATAGAACCAATCATGCAGTTTCCAGCCATAGGCCACGCGTGCCGAATAGCCGGTTTCGATTGACGTCAACGATGCGTGGGCGGCGAACATCGTGGCCGGCGTCGGTTCGAACCACAGATTGATTGCGGCGCGTGCGCCGAGCGACGTTCCATGCACCCGGCTGCCGGGATCATATGGGCTTGTAGTGTCGTTCTTGATGTCGAGCCCCGCGAATACGGTGAGTTCGAACCCGTCGTGCTTGAACCGCCAGCCCGGCAGCAACTGGGCTTCCTCCTCCGTGCCGATCACCCAGGCATTGTTGAGCGCGCCAGATGCGTAGCGGTACTGTCCACCCGAAATCATCGCTTTCAGCGTGAAGCCGTCGCGGTCGAGGCCCTTTGGCGACCACAGCAGACCGCCATGCATGAACTGGCCGTCGCGCCACAGGTCGGCGCCCGAGAACAAAAGGAAGTGCGCGCCGTCATCGCCGGCCCGGGCAGGTCCGGTGGACACGTAAATACAACAAACCAGGAAGGCCGCGGCGGCGATGACCGCCACGCTGACGCGCCTGACACAACGCATTGAGGCCCCCGAGCCCCAGGACAATCCGAAAACACACCGGGTTACCGTTTCAACTTAAGCGTGTTATGCGGTTGCAGTCGAGGGCAAAGTTGCAAAATCCGCATAGGACAAAGGTCCAGTAGCGGGGTATATGCATGCAAACACTGTGGCCGGGCCCCAATGACCGTCGCAACCGCCAGCCAGATTCCCGAGGAACGCGCCCGATTGCGGTCGATCGCTTTCCTCAATTGGGCACATGCGATCGACCATTTCGTGCTGCTGATCTATCCGACGGTGGTGATCGGTCTCGAAGTCGTTTACCGGCGGCCCTACAACGAACTGATCGCGCTTTCGAGCGCGGCCTTTGTCGCCTTCGGCGTTTTTTCGCTGCCGGCCGGCTGGCTCGCCGACCACTGGAGCCGCCGCAACATGATGGCGGCCTTCTATCTCGGTTGTGGCATATCGCTGGCGCTGACCGCCTTTGCGCCGAACTTGCCGATGCTGGCGGTCGGCATGTTCCTCCTCGGCATGTTCGCTGCCATCTACCATCCGGTCGGCATGGCCATGCTGATCGAGGCCTCGGGCGCGCGCGGGCGCACGCTCGCGTTTAACGGCGTGTGCGGCAATTTCGGCGTGTCGCTGGCCGCCGGCATCAGTGCGGCGCTGGCAACCTGGCTCGGCTGGCGCGCCGCCTTTCTGGCGCCCGCGGCTCTCTGCATTATCACGGGCATCATTTACCTTTGGATGACGCCGAATGACCGTCATCACACCAAATCGCGCCAATCGAAACCAACGGTGCCGCTGACGCCCAAGGTCGCAACCATGTTGTTTGGCCTATTCTTGGTTATCGCAATCAGCGCTGGGCTCGTTTTCAATGTGTTGACGATCGCATTGCCGAAGATCGTCGATGAAGGCGTCGCTTCGTCCGTGCCGCTGGTGCTGGTCGGCGGTATCGCCACCGCCGTGCTCGTGTGCGGCGCGCTGGCGCAGCTTACCGTCGGGCGGCTGGTCGAATGGGTGCCACCGCATGCCATCTTTGCCGCGGTGACCGCGCTCGGTTTCGTTGGCAATCTTTGGGCGACCTATGCAACCGGCATCTCGTTGATGCTCGCGCTCGCGCTCGCGGTCGCGGCGATTTACGGCCAGGTAACGGTCAACGACATGATCCTGGCGCGCTACACGGCGGATGCCTGGCGCGGGCGCGTTTACGCCGTACGCTACTTCACGCTGTTCGTCAGCGCCGGCGCTGCGATCGCGTTGATTTCTTTGCTGCACAACAGCGGCGGGTTCGGCCTTGTGCTCGGCGTCAATTCGATCATCGCGCTGGCGATGTTTCTGGCGACGCTCGGTCTTGTGGCGCTGATCGTGAATATCGAGGCGCGGCACGCGGCCGTTCAGCCCGCGGAATAAATTTCAATAAAGCGGCGGAATCAGGTCCTCGACCTTGACGCGAGTGCGCTTTTTCACCAGCGCGGCAATGCGGCTGCGGTGACACTCGTTGGGATCGCGCTCGTAGCATAGCAGACACATGCGCTTGCCCGACTTGATCAGCGCCAGCAATTCGCCGAGCGCTTCCTGCGCTTCCGCCGTCTTGATGTGCTTGTCGTAGATGCGCCAGAGTTTCTCGAAATCGCCGGAGCGCGCGGCTTCGCGGCCTTTCGCCGGCGTGCCAAGTTTTTGCAAATGGAGGTAACCGATTCCGGTCTCGTCGAGCGACGCCGCGAGTTGCCGCTTGGAGAAACCGGGCCGGCGCGATGCCGCCACCGCGCGGGTATCGATCAGAAGATCGATTTTTGCGCGTTTGAGTTCGCCGAGCACCGCATCAGGCTTGGCCAGTTGGTAACCGATCGTAAATAAAGTGCGCATATCTTGGTCACAGTAATGACACAACCGCCCAGTATACAGGCGGCAAGTGGCGAACGGAACTTGTTGTGTACCGATCGCCTTGACGGCCACGATGAGAATTGGCGACGGCGGATGTAACCGCGCCCTCTCGTTCGTGGTCGTTTCCGTTTTTGGGCGGCCTTAGTTTTTAGCGAGCCGCTCGATCAGCGCCATGGCCGCGGCCGGCGCACGAACCTTCGCCTCGTGAATGAAATAGATGAAAACGTCGCGCGGCTGTTTTGCCGCCGATGTCTTGTCGATCTTCGGCAGGTCTTTCGGCTCGCCGCCTTGCGCCCAGGCTTGCGCGCGTTTCGCCCATTGATCGAGCGCCTTCGGCGCATAGCCGGCTTTCAGTTTTTCGTTTCCCTTTTGCAGCCGCGTATAGACGAAGTCGCCGGTAATATCGGCGATGGCCGGATAGGTGTCATGTTCGGCGAAAACGACCGGCACATTGAATTTGCGCTGACCAGCGCGACGAAGGCCGGCGTCTTGAAACTGTCGTGACGAACTTCGACAACGTGACGCAGCCTTCGTCCGTCGGATGTTTTCGGCAGCAGTTCGAGGAAACCGCCAAAGTCGGCCTCGTCGAATTTCTTACTCGGTGCGAATTGCCAGAGCAGGGGGCCGAGCTTGTCGCCCAGTTCGGTGATGCCGGAATTGATGAAGCGCTTGATCGAGTTGCCCGCCTCTTTCAGTACGCGCCGGTTCACCGCGTAGCGCGGGCCCTTGAGCGCGAAAACGAAGCCATCCGGAACCTCGGAAGCCCATTTGCGGAAAGTCTTCGGCGATTGCGTGCTGTAAAACGTTCCGTTGACCTCGATCGAGGTCAAATGCTCGGCCGGCGTAAGACAAGTTCACGCGCGTGCGGCAGTCCCTTTGGATAGAACACGCCCCGCCAGGGCTCGTAAGTCCACCCGCCAATGCCGGTATAGATGCGTCTTTGCCATGGCCGGAGGATATACCGGTCGGCGCCAAGCGGCGACACCCGAAAAGCAAAAGGCCCGGGATTTCTCCCGGGCCTTTGCATTTTTCGCGTTGAGCTAAGGATGGATTAGAAATCCATCCCGCCGCCCATGCCGCCCATGCCGCCGCCGCCCGGCATGCCGCCGGCAGGACCCTTCTTCTGCGGAACCTCGGCGACCATCGCTTCGGTGGTGATCAAGAGGCCGGCAACCGATGCCGCGCCCTGGATCGCCGAACGCACGACCTTGGTCGGATCGATCACGCCCTTGCTGACGAGATTGCCGTACTCGCCGAGCTGCGCGTCGAAGCCCCAGTTGTACTGGTCCTTCTCCAGGATCTTGCCGACGATGACCGAGCCGTCTTCTCCGGCATTGGTCGCGATCTGGCGCGCCGGAGCCTGGATCGCCTTGCGGACGATGTCGACGCCATGCTTCTGGTCTTCGTTGTGCGCCTTGACCTTCTTGAGGGCTTCGGTGGCGCGCAACAGCGCGACGCCGCCGCCCGGCAGGATGCCTTCCTCGACCGCGGCGCGGGTCGCATGCATCGCGTCGTCGACGCGATCCTTGCGCTCCTTCACCTCGATCTCGGTGGCGCCGCCGACGCGGATCACCGCAACGCCGCCGGCGAGCTTGGCCAGACGTTCCTGCAGCTTCTCCTTGTCGTAGTCGGAGGTGGTCTCCTCGATCTGTGCCTTGATCTGGGAGACGCGCGCTTCGATGTCGGCCTTCTTGCCGGCGCCGTTAATGATCGTCGTGTTTTCCTTGTCGACCATCACCTTCTTGGTGCGGCCGAGCATGTTGATGGTGACGTTCTCGAGCTTGATGCCGAGATCTTCACTGATCGCCTGGCCGCCGGTCAGGATCGCGATGTCCTGCAGCATGGCCTTGCGGCGATCGCCGAAGCCCGGCGCCTTGACGGCAGCGACCTTCAGACCGCCACGCAGCTTGTTGACGACGAGGGTGGCGAGCGCCTCGCCTTCGATGTCCTCAGCCACGATCAGCAGCGGCTTGCCGGTCTGCACCACCGCTTCGAGCAGCGGCAGCAGTTCCTGCAGGCCCGACAGCTTCTTTTCGTAGATCAGGATGTAGGGGTCGTCCATCTCAACGCGCATCTTGTCGGCGTTGGTGATGAAGTAGGGCGAGATGTAGCCGCGATCGAACTGCATGCCCTCGACCACGTCGAGTTCGGTCTCAAGGCTCTTGGCCTCTTCAACCGTGATCACGCCTTCGTTGCCGACTTTCTTCATGGCATCGGCGAGGAACTTGCCGATCTCGGCGTCGCCGTTGGCGGAGATGGTGCCGACTTGGGCGATCTCTTCGTTCGAGGTGACCTTCTTCGAGTTGGCCTTGAGATGCTCGACGATGGCTTCGACCGCGAGATCGACGCCGCGCTTGAGGTCCATCGGGTTCATGCCCGCGGCCACGGCCTTGCAGCCTTCGCGCACGATCGCCGCGGCCAGCACGGTCGCGGTGGTGGTGCCGTCGCCGGCCTGGTCGGAGGTACGCGATGCGACTTCACGCACCATCTGCGCGCCCATGTTCTCGAACTTGTCTTCGAGCTCGATTTCCTTGGCGACGGTGACGCCGTCCTTGGTGATGCGCGGAGCGCCGAACGACTTGTCGAGCACCACGTTGCGGCCCTTGGGGCCAAGGGTGACTTTCACCGCGTTGGCGAGAATGTCGACGCCGTGCAACATGCGGTCGCGCGCATCGACGGCGAATTTGACGTCTTTAGCAGCCATAGTTCGAATTCCTTCGGTTTGATATCGGCTAAGCGCTTAGGCGGCTTTTCGCTTGGCGGCATGGCCGCCTTCGATCACGCCCATGATGTCGCTTTCTTTCATGATCAGGAGATCCTGACCGTCGATTTTCACTTCGGTGCCCGACCACTTGCCGAACAGCACGGTGTCGCCGACCTTGAGATCGATCGGGATCAGCTTGCCGCTCTCGTCGCGGCCGCCGGGGCCGACGGCGACGATCTCGCCCTGGCTCGGCTTCTCTTTGGCGGTGTCGGGAATAATGATGCCGCCGGCAGTCTTTTCCTCGGCATCGATGCGCTTGACGACAACGCGGTCGTGAAGCGGGCGGAACTTCATGGCAGTCCTCCTCGGTTATGAACGATTTTGCGGTTTCGGTGGCCGGCGTCCCCTTGCCAGCACCTGCATAGCAGGTGGTGCAGGCATTCCGGCCCGCAAGGGGCATCCGGAAATTTTTTAGCACTCATTTGAGGAGAGTGCCAAGAAGCCAAGAAAATCCTTGCGGTTCAATGGTTAACGGCGGGGGGCGCGGAACGCGCCAGGAGAGCCACCGGGTTAGCCATTGCAGGCGCGTGGCGTGCGCCGATGCTGCTGTTAGCAGGTCGGCATGGTTGCTGCTATCGCCTTGATTTTAAACAGTTTGTTTACCTTTTTGGCTTGCAATGCCTAAGGCCCGAATTGGAAACTCTGCGTCCGACTCAAAAGGGGGACGCGATGGTTTCGCAAGACTTTCGTAAAATGGCCGCCGGTTACGGCCTGACGACCGCCCATATTCTGTATCGGCGTCCCGATCACCGATGGCTGCTGCAGTCCTATGTCTGGCAGGCCTACGACCTGTTTCCGAAATTTCCCGAACTGCAGAAGTTTCTGGAGTTCTGGCAGGAGAAGCTGGAAGGCCCGCTGCACTCGGTGCAGGTCGCCCATTGCAAGCTGATCAAGCCGGCAGAGCTGAAGGCCATCAACGGCGAGTTTCGGTTGCATTAATTTTTCGTCCGCTGCGGCTTCTTAGCCCTTCCCACGAGGGGGAGGGGAGAAACACGCGCATCGCTCCGTCGTGCGTCTTGTTCCGATTAAACTGTCAAACAGCGGACATGCATCATCGCCCCTATTTTTGGCGGCGCGGGGTCCGCCGTCTTCCCTTCTTTCCCCTCGGCAGTGCGAGGGAGAGGCGCGCCAAGCGGCGCGTCCATTCCTTATGTGCGTGCATCGTTGCCGATGCACGGCGCCTCTCGGCGCGCCTCGGCGGCGTTTTCACTGCGGCGCCGGGCCGCGCTTTCGGGAAACCGCTTTGTCCTGCCTCCGGCTCCGGACTTCGCGGCGCCTTTCGGGTCGGCCGCTCGCTCCGAGCCTCGGGCAGGCTTTGCGGCCCGCCGTCAGCGAGCTCCTCGCGGGGACTCGTCGTGGTCCCGGGCGGAGCCCCGGCGCCGCCGGGGTGCGTGGCTTGCGAACCACGCCCGCGGGCGCCGCATCCGGCCCCGCTGTCATGACGCCTCATGAAGCGCCCTCGGCGGACCGGACCACGTGAAAATATTCCTAGCAGAGGCGCCGTCAAGCGGAGACTGTCGGGCTTCACGGATTTGTGATAATAGTCCTATGGCCCCGACGCGCTTCGACCTTGGCTATCAGTGTATCGACCTGCGGCAACATGCTCGCAACCACGATGGCATAGCCCTGCGCGTTATAATGCGCATGATCGCGCGCGCGGTATTTTCCGGGCGGCAGGTTCCATTCGCGCATAGGCGACGTTTTCTGCGCGGGCGACGTCGCCAAGCTTCAGGCTGGCAAGACCGATCACCAGCACCTCGATTTTGCGCGCCCGCAGCGAGCGGACGATTTCGGTCAGCCGCTCCCGCACGGTTTTCATCGACGTGCGGTTGCGCAGATCATTGGTGCCGAATTCGATGATCGCGATATCGGTACCCGGCGCGATGGCTTCGTCGAAATGCAAGAGCGCGTCGATGAAAGTGCCGCCATTGATGCCGGCATTGTCGACGACGACATCGTAGCCCTTTTTGCGCAACGCCGCCTGCAACTGCGCCGGATAGGCTTCGTTGCGCGCCACTAGCCAGCCGGCGGTCATGCTGTCGCCATAGGCGACGATGTGGACGGGACGCGCCTGCGCCGGGTGCGCCGGGCCAGCGCCAAGAGCGACCACCCGAGCGCGGATGCAGATGCGCATGTCGTGCTTCCGCCGACACGGAGTGTTCAAGTGGCGGTCGCCGCCTTGCATGGGCCCGGTCATCAAACTCAGAATGCCGGGGCCAACGCAACGATAAGGAAACCGCACATGGCCCGTATCCGCTTCGAATTCGCTGCGCTCACGCTCGAGGCCGAACTGCTCGATACGCCAACTGCCAAGGCGATCGCCGCGGCACTGCCGGTCACTTCGTCGGCGCTGACCTGGGGCGAGGAGGTCTATTTCGACGTGCCGGTCGAGGTCGCACGCGAGCCGGACGCGCGCGCGGTGATCGTGCCGGGCGAGATCGCCTATTGGCCGCAAGGTCCGGCCATCGCCATCGGCTTCGGCCGCACGCCGATTTCCAAGGGCAACGAGACGCGGCTGGCCAGCCCCTGTAACGTGTTCGCCAAGGCGCTCGGCGATGTGAAGAGCTTGAGCAAAGTGAAGACCGGCGAGAAGGTAGAGGTTACGGCCGTCAAATAGTATGGACCTGCGGTGGCGGGTTAATCAGACATATGAGTGTAAGGAACGACGATGGCCAAGGACGACAAGAAAATCCAAGCGGGCCCGGCGCCAAAAGCCGAGGTCGTTGCAAAGAAAAAAGACGAGGCCGCGCCGAAGGACAAGGCCCCTGCTGGCGCGGAACCAGCCGAGGCTGAAACCGGCGATACCGCTGCCGCTGCGCCCAAGAGCTATAGCCGGGGCGAGGGCCAGAAGCCGGTCACCCAAGCCTACAAGGATAACTGGAACGCGATTTACGGGAAGAAAAAGAAGAAAAAACGATAATCGCTGACGTGATCCGCGCGCTGTGAGGAGCCCAATGAGCGCACCAGTTCGGTGCGCGATCGAGGCGTCGCTGCAGGCCTTCAACAAATGGTGTCCGTCGCGGCCGGGCATGGTCCGCGTGCGCATGACTATGGTCGAGCATGTCACGCGCGACAAACTGCCCAAGCCGCTCGCGGCCGTGCACCGTTGCACCGAGGATGGGGCGGCGATGTTTTCCACCAACCAGCGCTTCGATCTTGGCCGGCTCGTCGTGCTCGGTTGTCCAGGCAACGCGAACCCGACCGTCGAGCAAATGAAGGCGCGTAACGCCAGCGCCGACATGCTGCGCAAGGAACAGGCTTACGTTTATCTGACGCGCGACCGCGATGGCGACGATCCGCGGCGGCTGACGTTTCCGATCCTGAATTCGGATGGGGCGCGAGACGACGACCGACATGTCTGATCGCGGAGCGCGTCTTCATCGGCGACAAGCCAGATTTGATCTCGATGTTCTGGGATCCGGCCAAGCCGGGCGTCTGCTGAATACATGCGATCTGGCGTGTGGCCGATGCCAAGGCCGTGCTGATATTCTGGGGCGAAGCGGCGGACTGTTCGAGCAATAAGCCGGACTTCAAGATCGTGCTCGACCGGCGGTGAGCGTCACTCGCGCCGTTCGGTCTGATGGCGCACCATCGACAGCGTTAGGTCCCACGCATTGCGGATATTAACGATCAGCAGCAAAAGCAGCGAGCCGGCCAGTACGTCGAGCGCAAAGTCGTCGTCCGACCAGATCATCGCCGCCCAACCAGCAGCGCCACATAGGCAATCGTCGGCAAGAGTGCGTAAGCGAGGTGGTCTTGCTTGTAATTCGTCCAGTTGTGACGCAACAGCTGGATTGTCACAAACAGAGAGACGCCGAGCCCGACCGCGGCACAGGCGCCGATCATCGCCGCGAAAAATACGGTCCGGTGTGCGGGCACCAGTGCGATGGCTGCCAGAAAAAAGACGGCACTGAAATGCACGACGACGGGGCTATAGAAGGCGCGGGTCGCCGCCGCTCGTTTGTCATTCAGAAAACCGGCGCCGAGCGATAACGCAACGAACAACAAGGCTACCAGCGTCGCTCCCGCAGTGCCGACCAGGACGTAAAAATCGTGCCAGTGTTCGAGTTCGGCGGTCATTCCTTGCGCCTAGCCGCGCCCGACGAACGGCATCTTGTTGGCCATCACCGTCATGAAGAGAACGTTGGTGTCGAGCGGCAGGCTCGCCATGTACACCACCGCGTTGCCGACGTGATCGGCCTCCATACGCGGCTCGATCATTTTGTGGCCGTCCGGCTGCAGCACGCCTTCGCCCTGCACCATGCGTTCGGTGAGCGGCGTCGCCGCGTTACCGATGTCGACCTGCCCGCAGCAGATGTCGTATTGCCGGCAGTCGAGCGAGGTCGATTTGGTCAGGCCCGTGACCGCGTGCTTGGTCGAGGTATAGGCGACCGAAAAGGGTCGCGGCGCGTGCGCCGAAATCGAGCCGTTGTTGATGATGCGGCCGCCGCGCGGGGTCTGCGCCTTCATGATCTTGATCGCTTCCTGCGTGCACAAGAACATGCCGGTCAGGTTGGTGGCGACCACATTCTGCCAGGTTTCGAATGGCAGGTCCTCGAGCGGCATGGCGGGCGCGCCGATGCCGGCATTGTTGAACAGGACGTCGAGGCGGCCAAAAGTCGATTTGGTGGTGGCGAAAAGCGACAGGATCGATTCGCGCTTGGACACGTCGGTCGGCACGGCCAGCGCCTGCGCGCCGATCGAATTGATCTCGCCTGAAACTTTGTCGAGCATTTCCTTGCGGCGGCCGGCCAGCACCAGGCTATAGCCGGCTTTGGCCAGCGCGATTGCCACCGCCCGGCCGACGCCGGTTCCGGCCCCGGTGACCAGGGCAATTTTCGCGGACGCACTCATTTTGGTTTCCTTCCCTGACCCGACAATTGGGAGGATCGCCATATCACAAAAGTGCGCGCGCGCCATCCGCGGCGTCGTCATTCTGCCCGGCTATTGCGGTTTGAGATCAGCCCGCGAGCGCCTGGGGCACATCGATAGGCTTGAAGACGCCGGGCGACTTGAGGCGCTCGGTGATCTCAGCCGCGGTCACCGCCTTGCCGAAACGATAGCCCTGCATGAAATGGACGCCGGCGGCGCGCAGGAAGAGCTGCTGGTCGGCGGTCTCCACGCCTTCCGCCGTCACCTTCATGCCGAGGCCGCGGCCAAGACTGACCACCGCGTGAACGATGGCTGCGGCGTCGGCGGCTTTTTCGATGTTGAGCACGAAGCTGCGATCGATCTTGAGCTTGTCGAACGGCAGGCGTCGCAGATAAAGCAGGCTGGAATAGCCGGTGCCGAAATCGTCGAGTGCGAGCCGCACGCCCAGTTCCTTCAGCCGCAACATGCCAGTTTCCGCGGCGTCGGCGTTGCCGAGCAACACGCTCTCGGTAAGTTCGATCTCAAGCCGGGTCGGATCGAACCCGGTTTCGCTCAAGGTGCGTTGCACCGTGTCGAAGAAATCGGTGCGGCGGAACTGCAGCGGCGAGACGTTGACTGAGATGGTAAGGTCCGGCCAAGCCTTGCCATCGAGACAGGCGCGCCGCAGCACCCAGGCGCCGAGCTCGATGATCAAGCCGCTGTGCTCGGCGACGGCGATGAACTCGGTAGGCGGGATTTCGCCTCGCGTGGGGTGCGTCCAGCGGCAAAGCGCCTCGACGCCGACCACGGTCTCGCCGCTTTTGTTGACGATCGGCTGATAAAGAAGCCTGAGTTGATTGTTCTCGATCGCCTCGCGCAGGTCGCCTTCCAGAAGTTTGCGGTTGGATAGATCCGCGTCCATCGCGGCATCGTAGATGCAGGCGCGGTTACGGCCCTCGTTCTTGGCGCGGTAGAGCGCCATGTCCGCATAGCGCATAATGTCGGCGGCGCCGCCGCTGTTGCGGTCGATCATGGCGATGCCGATCGAGGCGCCGATCACGATGTTCTGCTGGTTGATCGCATAGGGAGCGCAGATCGTGGCGATGATCCGCTGCGCGACCGCCATCGTCTTGGCATCGTCGTCGCCTATCGTGGAAATCACCGCGAATTCGTCGCCGCCGAGCCGCGCCACCAAGTCGTCGCCGCGTAGCGCGTGCGACAGCCGCAGTGTGACGTTACGGATCAGCTCATCGCCGACCGGATGTCCGAGCGTATCGTTGACGTCCTTGAAATGGTCGAGATCGATATAGAACACCGCCGCCGGCGACGAGCCCGCGTGCACCTCGTCGATCACCGCCTCCAGCCGCTCGCTGAAGAAGATGCGGTTAGGCAGGCCGCAGAGCGGGTCGTGCATGGCGAGATGACGCAGCCGCGTTTCGCCTGCGGCGATCGCGACGGCGGTGCGGCGCATGTAACGCAGCACGAAAGCGGCCAGCAGCGCGAAGCCGGCGAGGGCTACGGCGATGAACGGAATGACGCTGTTGACGATCTCGGCGCCGGGCTGTTTCGGCGTCCAGGCAAAGCGCGCGATCAGCTTGCCTTGCGGTCCGTCCAACTCATAGGTCAAATCGGTAGACGGCGCCGGCTCGCCGCCGAGCTTGCGCAGGTGTGTCAGCCGCAGTTGCCCGGCGATGCCGGCGAGCGCCTCGCCGTCGATGAATTTCACCGACATGACAATCGGCGCCGCGACATCGTGCGCGGTGGAGATCCCGCCGACCGGTCCGACCGCGACCGCGGCGATGACCGCGGGCTGACCCGCCAGGCTACGGATCACCGCTACTTGCGAATGCGGGCCGCCGTCTGGCGCGGTTGCTCCAGCGAGGCGCAGCGCTCCGTGTAGAGCCGGATTACGGCCGCGCATGTAGTCGAGCACCAACTGCATATCGGGCAGCGCCGCCTCGAACCAGGACGGGTCGAGGCCATGGCTGTCGAATTGCGAATAGAGCGGTTTGTCGTCGCCGTCGAAGACAAAGACGTGATCGTGATCGAAGTAGGTTTTCAGCCAGTGCCCGACGCGCTGCTTCACCCAGTCCGAGTCGTATTTGACGCGGACGTTCTGGATCGCGCGATCGGAGGCCGCGACGCTTTCGACCTCGCGTAACACCTGCTCGCCGTAGGTGCTCAGCGCACGTGAGAACAGCAGCTTCTCCTGCTGCACTGCGACCTCGTCGGCGCGCTGGGCGGAAGACAAAACGGCGACGACAATGCAGACGATGGCCACGGCCACGATGACGCCGATCGGCACCACGACGCTCAAGCGCGCGCGATCCCAACTCGTATATCTTTCCTCGGATGCGCGCGGGTGAGCGACCACCGACACGTTTGACCCCTTAAACCGTCCTGCCCATTGAGCTTTTGGGGCGGAACCTAGGGTCGAAAGCTTGCTTTTCGCTTTCGGTTTGGTGGTGGCCGCGGCTGCGAGGCCGCCGAATACCGCAATTCGCGCGGCGCTGTTAACCGATGGTAAAAGGCCGCAGCTAAAACCGTCAGACGGAACTGCGGTAAGGCGGGCGCGGGATTGCGATATGGGCGGCGCGCAGGGCGGCGGACCAGCGTTCGCGCAGGTCCTGGAAATAGGGCTCGCCGGGCTCGATGCGGTAATTCAATTCTGAGTTGTGCATGTCACGACGTACAACTAATACGTCGATCGGCAAGCCGACCCCAAGGTTGGAGCGCATGGTGGAATCCATGGAGATCAGCCCGATCTTGAGCCCGTCATAAACGTCGGTGTCGAAGCTGATGGCGCGATCGAGCACCGGTTTACCGTACTTATGCTCGCCAATCTGCAGATAGGGCGTGTCGGTGGTGCATTCGATGAAATTTCCGGCCGAATAGATCATGAACAGCCGCAGCCGTTCGCCCTTGATCTGGCCGCCAAACAGGAAGGCGACATCGTGGTCGACCGCGGCGGCTTCCAACTCCTTGCCTTCGGCGTTCTGGATGGTGCGGATGGTGCGGCCGATGCGCTGCGCGGCCTGGAACATGGTCGGCGAATTCATCAATGTCTCGCGCTCGCCGGTTTCCGGATTGTCGACGCCCTCGGTGAGGATCGAGCGCACCGACTGGGAGAGCGACAGATTGCCGGAGGAGGCGATCGCCATAATGCGCTCGCCCGGTTCCGTGTAGACGTGCAATTTACGGAAGGTCGAGACGTTATCGAGGCCGGCATTGGTGCGCGTATCGGCAATCATCACTAATCCGTCGCGCACCAGGATTCCGCAGCAATATGTCATGACACCCGACTTCTTCACACGTGAATCGGCGGTAAGGAGGTCAAGGGTATAGCGACAGGCCCATGTCCGGCAATGTCGCGGCATCCGAAGCCGATGTGGCCGATCGATTTTCGAACAAGAATATCCGACATGTCAGTTTTGCGCCTGCTGGTGCGCCTGATCGACATGTACCGCCACTTTGAGGCTTTCGCCGCTGCCACCGAAGCGCGTGCCGCGGACCGGCGCCGCGCCCAGGTAATCCAATCCTATCGCCACCCGCACATGGGCTTCGGTGGTACCGATCCCGTTGGTCGGATCGAAGCCGACCCAGCCGAGGTGCTCGATATAGGCTTCGACCCAGGCGTGTCCGGCGTCCTGCGCCGTCACGCCGTCGGCGCGGTAGAAATGGCCGCCGACATAGCGGGCCGGAATTTCGAGGTGGCGTGCCGCCGCGATGAAGATATGGGTAAGGTCCTGACAAACGCCGCGGCGTAGCGCGAAAGCTTCGGCCGCCGTCGTCGCGCTGTGGGTCGGATCGGTGTCGAAGGCGATTTCGCGATTGAGCGCCGTCATCAGCCCATGCAGCAGTACCAAAGAATCTGATCCCGCGGCGGCCCGCATGCTATCGGCGAAATCGATGATGGCATCGTCGGGCTCGGTGAGTGCCGTTTCGCGCAAGAACATTCCGGGCGGGAAGCGCTCGACCGCGCCGTTGACCACGCTTTTGGTGTCGTGCGTATCGACTTCGCCTTCGACCGAAATCGACAATTCGCGAAACGGTCCTTCGGCAGTGAAAAAGTGGCTGATATTGCCGAAGGCGTCCTCGTGCTGGTGCAGCAGGCAATCCTCCGACAGATCGACACGCCAATTCGCCACGTATTGCCCGTCGTGATTGCGCGGGGTGAGCCGAAGCATCTGGATCACGCTGTTGGGCGGCGTGTCGTAGCGATAAGTCGTCGCGTGGGAGATGCGGATTCGCATGCGCGATACTACTCCGTCATGCGCGGGCTTGACCCGCGCATCCACGTCTTTCTTTCAATTGTCCAAGACGTGGATGGCACGCGCAACTCGGGTTTACCCGAGTTGTGCAAATTATTTGAGTGCCGCAAGTCGGGTATACCCGACTTGCGGTGACAAGCCCGGCCATGACAGGAATTTGGGTCGTTCACAGCAGGAACTGTTCGGTGATGGCCGCGCCCAGGCAGTTGTTTTCGGTGATAAATTCACCGATGAACTCGTGCAATCCGCGCTGGAAGATGCCGTCCATGCGGCTGTTCTGCAGGCGGGCGCGGATGCCGCGCGCCTGGCGCTGGGCCGGTCCCTGCCGGCCATAGGCGCCGGCGACGGCGTCGAGATTGCGCACGATTGCCTCGTAGCACGAGGCAAGCGAGCGGGGCATCTCTTCCTTCAGGATCAAGAGGTCGGCCACCAGCCACGGTTGCAGGCGCTCGCGATAGACCCAATGGTAGGAGGTGAGCGCCGATACCGAGCGCAGGATGGCCGCCCACTGGAAATAGTCGAGCGGGCCGCCGACGCGTTCGTTGTCGGGCAAGAGCAGATGATATTTCACGTCGAGAATGCGCGCGGTGTTGTCCGCGCGTTCGAGATAAACGCCGAGGCGGGAGAACCAGTACGCGTCGTTGCGCAGCATGGTACGGTAGGCGGAGCCGTCGTAACGCAGTGAGGATTCCTGCACCCAGCGCAGGAATCGGGAGAACTCCTCGCGCGACGTCGGGCCGTTGCCGTAGCGCTTGAGTTCGAGCCACGTTCCGTTGATGGCGTCCCACATTTCCATGGTCAACGCCGTGCGCACGCTACGCGCATTCGAGCGAGCAAGCTCGAAGCAATTGCGGATCGACGAGGAGTTCGCCGTGGAGAAGGCGAGGAAGTCGGTGACGTTTTCCTCGTTGGCCTCCTCGTAATGTCTGAAGAAGGCGGTGGCGCAGCCGGCGGTGAGCACCGCCGATTCCCATTCATTGGTGGAGCCGACATAGGCGAGCGGCAGCGCGGAAAGCCGCTGCGTCGCGTCGAGAATGCGCGCGAGATACTCCGCGCGCTCTACGTAGCGCGAAAGCCAATACAGGTTGTCGGCGGTGCGCGAGAGCATTTCTATCCGTCCAACACCCAGGTGTCCTTGGTGCCGCCGCCTTGGCTGGAATTGACCACCAGTGAGCCCTCTTTCATGGCGACCCGCGTCAACCCGCCAGGCACGATGCGCGTGCCTTTGCTGCCGGTTAGCACGAACGGGCGCAGGTCGACATGACGTGGCGCCACGCCTTGCTCGACGCAGGTGGGGCAGGTGGAGAGCGCCAGCGTCGGTTGGGCGATGAAATTTTTCGGCGCGGTTTTGAGCTTGGCGCGGAACTGCTCGATCGCGACCTTGCTCGCCGCCGGTCCGATCAACATGCCGTAGCCGCCGGACCCGTGCACTTCCTTGACCACGAGTTCGTGCAAATGGTCGAGGACGTAGGCAAGGTGTTCTTCCTCGCGGCAGCGCCAGGTCGGCACGTTCTTCAGCAGCGGCTCCTCGCCGAGATAGAATTTCACGATCGCCGGCATGAAGCTGTACACCGCCTTATCGTCGGCAATGCCGGTGCCGACCGCGTTGGCGAGGGTTACATTGCCGGCTTGATACGCCGCCATCAGCCCGGCGACGCCGAGCGCGCTATCGGGGCGGAAGGTGAGGGGATCGATGAAGTCGTCATCGATGCGGCGGTAGATCACATCGACTTGGCGCGGTCCCTGCGTGGTGCGCATGTAGACGATCTCGTCCTTCACAAACAGGTCGCGGCCCTCGACCAGTTCGACGCCGAGCTTGTCGGCAAGAAACGAGTGCTCGTAGTAAGCCGAGTTGTAGACGCCGGGCGTGAGCAGCACCACGGTCGGGTCGCGTGCGACGCGGGTCGGCGCTACCGACTTGAGGGTGGCAAGCAGGACGTCAGGATAGTCCTCTACCGGCGCGATGCGGTGGCGCGAGAACAGCTCCGGGAACAGCCGCATCATGATCTCTCGGTTCTCCAACATGTAGGAGACGCCGGAGGGCGTGCGTGCATTGTCCTCGAGCACGTAGAAGGTGTCGGCGTCCACCCGCACGATGTCGATGCCGGCGATGTGGACGTAGATGTTGTAGGGCACGTTCTGTCCGCTCATCTCGGGACGGAACGCCGGATTGCGGAACACCAGGTCGTCGGGCACCACGCCGGCGCGCAGGATCTCGCGTGCGCCGTAGATGTCCTTGATGAAAAGATTGAGCGCCTTGACGCGCTGGATCAGGCCTTTTTCCAGGAGCCGCCATTCGGCGCCGGACATGATGCGCGGGATGACGTCGAACGGGATCAGCCGTTCCTGCGCTTCGGCTTCGCCATAGACTGCGAAGGTAATGCCGATGCGGCGGAACAGAAGCTCGGCTTCGCGCCGCCGATAGTCGAGCACGTCTGGCGGCACCTCGCCGAGCCAGCGTGACAGTTCGCCATAGGCCGGCCGCACGCCGCCGTCGGCGCCGTTCATTTCATCGAAAGCGACAACCATCTCGGACCCCCAGCACTAGGCCGCTTACGAGGAACGCCCGACCACCAGAGTTCTCGTCCTTTCCTGCAGGGGGACGCGGGCGGCCACCGCTCCCAGCTATTGATCTGCAAGCTTCAGGCCAAGAAAATCACAAGAAAATAACAACAAAAACAGTACCTTACACGAATTTGGCCGATCTGGCCCTGCCTAAATTATAGGCGAAAAGCGCCGCTAAGTGGGATTTGTCTTGGCCGGTCATAAAGGCCGCCCCAACTTGAGTGACTGACGGGGTCACGCTAGGTGTTCGGCTGGACCAGGAGAGACGCCGTGACCGCCACGAACGCAAATCCGGAGCTTGTTACCGCGGCCGTACTGGTCATAGGCGACGAGATCCTGTCGGGACGTACCAAGGACAAGAACATCGGCTTCATTGCCGATTATCTGACCGCCATCGGCATTGATCTGAAAGAAGTTCGCGTCATCTCCGACGACGAATCCGCGATCGTCGAGGCGGTCAATGCGCTGCGCGCGCGCTACACCTATCTCTTCACCACCGGCGGTATCGGTCCGACCCATGACGACATTACTGCCGAGTGCGTGGCCAAGGCCTTCGGCGTCGGCATCAGCCATCATCCGGAAGCGGTGGCGATCCTGAAGGAACGCATGGCCAAGATCGGCGGCGAACTCAACGAGGCGCGGCTGCGCATGGCGCGCATCCCGTACGGCGCCGCGCTGGTGAAAAACAAGGTGTCAGGCGCGCCAGGCTTCTGGATTGAGAACGTGATCGTGATGGCGGGAGTGCCCTCGATCATGCAGGCGATGGTCGACGAGGTGGCGCCGAAGCTCAAGACCGGCGCCAAGCTTTTGTCGGAAACCATCCGCGCCGACGCCAAGGAAGGCGACGTCGGCACCGAATTGGGCGCCATCGCCAAGGCTAACCCAGACACCATCATCGGCAGCTATCCGTTCTTCGACGAGAAACTCGGGCCGAACACCAATATCGTGGTGCGCTCGCGCGATCCGGGCAAACTCGCGACCGCCAAGGCCGCGGTCGAGGCGATGCTGGCGCAAGTGAAGTCGCAGCTCGCTGCCGCGGCGCGCTGACCATGCCGAAGCCGCAGACAAGCCCGCCCAGTCCGGAAAAAATCTTCCCCGTCTCCTGGGACCAGTTCCATCGCGACTCGCGGGCGCTCGCCTGGCGGCTGCACGCGGCAGGTCCCTTCGACGCCGTCGTCGCGATCACCCGCGGCGGGCTGGTGCCGGCGGCGATCGTGGCGCGAGAGCTCAACGTGCGGCTGATCGAGACCGTGTGCGTGGCAAGCTACCAGGACTACAAGAACGAGGGCGAGTTGAAGGTGATCAAGGGCGTGGGGCCGGAGGTGACCTCGATGCGCGGGCAGGGCAAAGGTGTGCTGATCGTCGACGACCTGGTCGACACCGGCAAGACCGCGCGCATCGTGCGCGACATGCTGCCCGCGGCGCACTTCGCCACGGTCTATGCCAAGCCGATGGGGCGGCCGCTGGTCGACACCTTCATCACAGAGGTGTCGCAGGACACCTGGATCTATTTCCCCTGGGACACGGGCCTCGCCTTCCAGCCCCCGATCCGCGAGGGTGGCGACTAGCGACGATACAAGAGAAAATAAAAGAGAGCAGGGAGAAACGACATGCTGACCCGACGCGCATTGCTGGCGAGTGCGAGCGCTACCTTGCTGGCCGGGCCGGCCCTCGCACAAACATATCCGACGCAGACTATCCGGATCATCGCCGGCTTTCCGCCGGGCGGCGGCATCGACATCTCGGCGCGTTTGATGACCGAGCCGCTCAAGAACGCGCTCGGCCAGACGGTTATTGTCGAAAACCGCACGGGCGCGGCGGGCATGCTCGCCGCCAACACGGTCGCCAAGGCGACACCTGATGGCCACATGCTGCTGATGGCGACCTCGGGCGAGATCGCCATCGCTCCGCATCTGTACAAGGGCAAGATGACCTACGATCCACTGCGCGAGCTCGCGCCGATCGCGCTCGTCGGCATCGTGCCCTGTGTGGTGGTCGTTGCCGAACTCGACGCCGGTGCACAATCCGAAGGAATTGATCGCCTACGCCAAGGCCAATGCCGGAAAATTGTCGTTCTCCTCGTCCGGCGTCGGCAATCCGCAACAGCTTGCCGGCGAGTTGATGAACATGATGGCCGGCACCAACGTGCTGCACGTGCCGTACCGCGGGGCGGCGCCGGCGGTGACCGACGTCGCGACCGGCGCGGTCACCATGAGCTTCACCAGCCTCGCCGCGGCGCTGCCGCTGATCAAGGCCGGCAAGCTGCGCGCGGTCGCCGTCACCTCGAAGGACCGCATGCCGCAATTGCCGGACGTGGCGCCGCTCTCCGAAGGCGCGCCGGGGCTTGCCGGCTACGAACTGCTTAACTGGTTCGGCATGTTTGCGACCGGCGGCACGCCGCAGCCGATCGTCGACCGGCTCAATGGGATCGTGAACACCGCGCTCAAGGAGCCGGCGATTGCCGACAAGCTCAATCCGCAAGGCATCGTGCCGCGGCCGATGAACGCCGCCGAATACAAGAAGTTCGTCGAGTCGGAGACCGAAAAATTCGGCAAGATCATCGTGCAGGCCAACATTAAAGTGGCGAATTAGCCGGTTTTTTCGTGTATCATCCCACATGTGAGCGGGGAGGACAGCCGATGAACGTCAAGCCGAACACCGACAACGCGGCACCGGTCGCCGACCTGCGCTCGCGCCACCTCAAGCCCGTCGACATGCCGTGGCAGAAGACGCGCTTTCCCGGCTGCGAAATGAAGCCGCTTTTGGTCGACGCCAAAAGCGGACTGGCGACGCTGCTGTTCAAGATGGCACCGGGCGCGGAACTGCCAGACCACGAGCATGTCTTGATCGAGCAGACTTATGTGCTGGAGGGTTCGCTGGTCGATAAGGAAGGCCCCGATGCCGGCATCGAAGTCGCGGCCGGCGAATTCGTCTGGCGCCCGGCGGGCAGTCGCCACTCGGCGTGGGCGCCGAAGGGCGGCACCTTCATCGCCATGTTCCAGATCCCCAACAGGTTCTTCGAGCAGGACGGGCGCGTACTCGATTCGACCGGCAAGAACTGGGACGAGGCCTGGGGCTCGTTATTAGCGAAATAGTTTGACGCGCCGCCGCGGGGTGTTTGTCCGCGCGCCGGCGCGGATCGGAACACATGTGTCACGCGGACGTGGCGAAATGGTAGACGCAAGGGACTTAAAATCCCTTGGGAGTAATCCCGTCCGGGTTCGAGTCCCGGCGTCCGCACCAAATGCAAACCCAGCGCCTGCGCGATTACACGTGGCGTAAAAAATGGAGGCCGCTTTTTATTCCGGCCTCCAAGTCTAGTCTAGAGAGCGCCCCCAACACATCGGCCACCGCGCCGTTAAAAGCCGTGCGGCGGCCAATTAGACGCCATTTTTCTGGCCGAGCCGAACTCGTTGTGCCAGTGCGCTTCGATCTGCTTGACGACGCGACGGGATCGGGCAGCGGCACGCAGACGGTTCGGCGTCGGCGTATCAAATGCCGAGATTGGCCTTCCAATAAGCCTTGATCGCAGACACCGTGCTGGGTGGCAGCGGACCGAAGGCAATATCGGTTGCCATCTTCTGACCTTTTTCGAAGCCCCAATCGAAGAACTTGGTCACGTCCTCGTTCGTCGTTTTGGGCGCATCCTTACGCAAAATCTGCCATGTGCAGCCAGAGATAGGCCACGTATCGTCGCCGGGCTGATTGGTAAGAATGACGTAAAAGTCCTTCGCCTTGGTGAAGTCCACGTGTCCGGCGGCGGCCTGGAACCCCTTGAGATTGGGGCTCACTGTTTTGCCGGCGCTATTGATCATGCGCGCATAGGCAAGTTTATTTTGCTGAATATAGGCGTATTCCACATATCCGATGGCGCCTTGGATCCGCTGCACATAGGCGGAAACGCCTTCGTTGCCCTTGCCGCCCACGCCAGTCGGCCAGTCTATCGAGACATTGGCGCCAAGCTTCGTCTTCCATTCGGGGCTGACCTTGGACAGGTAATCCGCGAAGGTGAAGGTCGTGCCGGAACCATCGGAACGATGCACCACGGTGATAGCCAGGTCCGGCAATTTCAGGCCGGGGTTGAGCTTCGCGAGCTCCGGATCGTTCCACTTCTTGATTTTGGCCAGATAGATATCCGCGACGACAGGCCCAGACAGAATAATCTTACCGGGCCCGATGCCGGGCAGATTGTAGACCAGGTCCTCGCCGGCAATGGCGGTCGGGAACTGGATCAGCTTGGACTTGGCGAGGTCCTCAGGCTTGAGCGGCATGTCGCTGGCGCCGAAGGCCACCACCCCGCCTTCGATCTGCTTGATGCCGCCGCCCGAACCGATAGACGCGTAATTTATCTGGTTGCCGGTTTTCTTTTGGTACGCGTCTGCCCATTTGGAAATCAGCGGATAGACCCACGTGCTGCCGGCTCCGGTGATGGTGACGGCATAAGCTGAACCGTTTAAGCCTACACCAGCCATCCCAACGATGGCGGCGGCGACTGCGGCCTTCCCAAACATACGGCGGTTTGGACTCATGGAGGAGCCTCCCAGAAAGTGTATGACAATGCCGCCCCCGGCGTAGCCGATGCGTGATACGCGGCATTTGTGACAGTCATGTTACAGGTCGGGAGCCTTGGTATTGGTCTAAAGGGGTGCTGTTCGGACGCCCCAAATCAGATTGACAGCCAAGCCGACGTTGCCAAAGTGAAGGACTTCTCCCCATCAACCAGCCTGCCGCCAATTAAGCGCTCACTCGCGGCTCGGGTTGAGTGTCTCGAGACCTTGGGAGTGCCACCTTATTTCAGTTCGATGACAGCCGGTGGATCGCCGGTTTACAAATTCGTAATACGGGTCTGGAACCGTCGCCGGCGGCAAACGGACGCCATAATGAGTCGGTCATGAAGCGGCGCCGATGGGCAATCGCGCGTAGAACGGCAGGAAAGGCGAAGCATTTGCGGGACCATAGTCTCTTTCGTCTCCTGTTGGCCGCCCTCGGCTTCGGCGCGCTTGCCGGTTGCGCCGCGTCGGACGAACTCGATGTCGTCGTTCTTCGTCGCGCCGGGGCATTACGTGCTGTACCAATGCGACGATATCGAGCGGACCGCCAAAGGCGTGGCGGCGCGCCAGAAAGAGCTGGAACAGTTGATGGCGAAAGCCGGCACCAGCGCCGGCGGGCAGTTGATCAGCAACGCGACCTATGGGCCGGAATATGAGACGACGCGCGGTCAGCTGAAGGATTTGCGCGCCGCCGCCATCGAGAAGAGTTGCAATTTTGTACCGGGCGCCGAAACCCCGGTCGCGCCGGCGAGCAACCACGAACTTCGCTGAGTGCGCGAATCGTCGCGCGGTCTAGGGCGCGCGGCGGACCACCACCAGCGAGCCATCGGCGAGACCGACCGCAATGGCGGGGGGACCTTTGCCTTGTGCGACCAGACCGAGATTGGTCGCCGCCTTTGCCGGCAGGGCGACGCTTCCGATCTCGCGTGGGCTTTGCGCGAAGCCGACGATGCGTAAACGCGTGCGGTCGAGCGAGGGCGCGGCAATATCGGCGACCCCGTCGCCATCGAAGTCCGCCGTGGCGGCCATGTCGATCGCGCGCGTGCCGGCGATGTGATTGGCGATGTTGGGCAGCTCGGCGACTTTACGCAGCGCGCCGCCGCTCCAACTCCACAATTCGAGCGATCCGATCACGTGCGGCTGGCGCACCAGCGCCAGATCAGTTTTGCCGTCGCCGTTGAAATCGGCGATGCCCGCCGGATCGAGCCAGCGGTGTGGCGCGCCGAGCGGCGGCGTCTCGGCGACAATTTCATACTTGCCGCGACGCTGTGCAATCACTACGAGGCTGGAGCCGCGCTTGAGATAGGACTTCACGAGGACAATGTCATTGTGTCCGTCGCGGTCAAGATCGACAATGCGCGGCTCGAGATCCTCGAATACGGCGTCGGTGTTGAGTTGCACGGTCTGGCGCTTGCCGTCGCGCGTCTCGATCACCAGACTGCCGGCTTCGATCTTGTCGCCGAGGATGCCATGGTCGTAACGGGTGGTCGGCTCGGCAAGCCAGGCGCGCGCGATCTCGCCGGGACCGGTAGCTATGCGGCCGTCGGGCAGGGCGTCTTCCGGCAATTTCGCCTCCGCGGGCCGATCGATAAACTCGAGCTTGGCCTGCTCGCCGTCAAATACGGCGCGGTACCAGAGGCCGCCGGCATTGACGCGGACCTGGCCCTCGGCGGTCTCGATAGCGATTACGCGGGCCGGCGTATCGACGCGCTGCACCCGCCATTCGGCGGCTTGCGAAGCGCTGACCGCAAGTCCCGCGTATACGGCACACAAAGCAAACGAGGCGCGGCACATTCAAATGGTTCCTATAATTTGACGCCGCGTAGACGCAACGCATTGCCGACCACGCTAACGGAAGAAAGTGCCATCGCCGCGGCGGCGATGATCGGCGACAGCAAGAGCCCGAACGCAGGGTAGAGCACACCGGCGGCGATCGGTACGCCGGCCGAATTGTAGATGAAGGCAAAGAACAGATTCTGTCGGATATTGTGCATCACCGCCTTCGACAACGCGCGCGCCTTGACGATGCCGGTGAGATCGCCCTTGAGCAGCGTGATGCCTGCGCTTTCGATTGCGACGTCCGAGCCGGTGCCCATGGCGATGCCGACTTGTGCTGCGGCGAGCGCCGGCGCGTCGTTGACGCCGTCGCCGGCCATGGCCACGACGCGGCCCTCGCGCGTGAGCTTTTCGATCACGGCGCTTTTCTGATCGGGCAGGACTTCGGCTTCGACCTCGGTAATTCCTAAGCGCCTGGCGACCGCGAGCGCGGTGGTGCGGTTGTCGCCAGTCAACATCACGACCCGAATGCCGTCCGCCGCGAGCGTCTTAAGCGCCTCCGGCGTGGTGGCTTTCACCGGATCCGCGATGGCGAGGACACCGGCGAGCTTGCCGTTGATAGCGAGGAAGATGGCCGTGGCGCCGTCCTGACGCAGGCGTTCGGCTTCATCGCGGAGTGCCGCGGTATCGATACTGAGTTCGGCGAGAAACGCCGCATTGCCAAGCGCGAGCCGCTTGCCGTCGACCATGCCGACCACGCCTTTGCCGGCTGGCGCATTGAAGCCGCGCACCGGCGCCAGATCGATCTTGCGCTCGGCCGCGGCCGCAACGATCGCCGCCGCCAGGGGGTGCTCGCTGCCGCGCTCGGCGCTGGCGGCAAAGCGCAGGACCTGCGCCTCGTCAAAGCCCGACGCTGGAACGATCGCGACCAGCTTCGGCTTGCCTTCGGTCAGCGTACCGGTCTTGTCGATCACCAAAGTGTCGATCTTTTCCATCCGCTCCAATGCCTCGGCATTCTTGATCAGGACCCCGGCGTGGGCGCCGCGCCCGACGCCGACCATGATCGACATCGGCGTCGCCAGCCCCAGCGCGCAGGGGCAGGCGATGATCAGCACGCTCACTGCCGCCACCAGCCCGAAGGCGAAGCGTGGCTCCGGTCCGAATATCGCCCAGGATGCGAAGGCGATGAGCGCCACCGCGATCACCGTCGGCACGAACCAGCCGGCCACCTGATCGGCCAGCCGCTGGATCGGCGCGCGGCTGCGTTGCGCAGTCGCCACCATTTGCACGATTTGAGACAGCAATGTGTCGCGACCGACTTTTTCGGCGCGCATCACAAAACTTCCCGCGATGTTGATGGTGCCGCCGATCACGCGTGCATGTTCTTGTTTGCTCACCGGCATGGATTCGCCGGTCACCATCGACTCATCGAGCGAGGAGTGGCCCTCCAGCACGACGCCGTCGACCGGCACCTTGTCGCCGGGGCGCACACGCAATTTGTCGCCGGCTGTAACGGCGTCGAGCGAGACCTCCTCGTCGCTGCCGTCGTCTTTGACGCGGCGCGCGGTCTTGGGCGCGAGATCGAGCAAGGCCTTGATTGCGCCGGAGGTTGCCTCGCGCGCGCGGAGTTCGAGCACCTGGCCGATCAGCACCAGCACGGTGATCATGCTGGCCGCTTCGAAGTAGACCGCCGGCGCGCCACCGTGACCGCGGAAAGCGTTCGGAAAAATTCCGGGCGCGAACGTGGCGATGACGCTGTAGGCGTAGGCGACGCCGGTACCCATGCCGATCAGCGTGAACATGTTGAGGTTGCGCGTGACGAGCGATTGCGCGCCGCGCACGAAGAACGGCCAGCCCGCCCACAGCACGACCGGCGTGGCGAAGGCGAACTGGATGTAATTCGATAGCGTCGGTTCGACCCAGTCGTGCGGCCCGACGAAGTGGCCGCCCATTTCGAGCACCATCACCGGAAGGGCGAGCACGAGGCCGATCCAGAACCGGCGAGTCATGTCGGCGAGTTCGGGATTGGGTCCGCTGTCGGCGGTGGCGATTTCGGGTTCGAGCGCCATGCCGCAGATCGGGCAGGCGCCGGGGCCGATCTGGCGGATCTCAGGATGCATCGGGCAGGTGTAGATCGCGCCTTCGACCACCGGCTCGGGTTCGCGCTTGCCCAGATATTTCGGCGGATCGGCAACGAATTTGGTGCGGCAGCTGGCAGCGCAGAAATAGTAGGTGGTGCCGTGATAATCGGCGCGATGCTTGGCGGTTTGCGGATCGACCGTCATGCCGCAAACCGGATCGATCGCGTCGGCAGTCTTTGGTTCGGGCGTGCGGGCGCCAAGATATTTCTGCGGGTCGGCGAGGAATTTGGTGCGGCAGCCGTTGCAGCAGAAATGATAAGTCTGTCCCTCGTAATCGGCGTACGGCTTACCGGCATTGGGATCGACGGTCATGCCGCAGACCGGATCGATCGCGCCGCCTTTGGCCGGCGCGTCGTGGTGATGATGATGGTGCTCGGCGGTCTTGCTCATGGCGGACAACTTTCAGCTTGTTTTCACCCGGTTTTCAGCTTGTTTTCACCCGGTGGTATCCGGAGGCTCTTGCCTTCGATACCCCTAGGGGGTACATAGACTGCATGGTCAAAAACAGCTAGGCGACCAACAAGACATCGACGCTCAGCCGGCTCAATCGTATCGAGGGCCAGGTGCGCGGGCTTGCCCGCATGGTCGAGGACGAGCGCTACTGCATCGACATCGTTACGCAGATCGGCGCGGTGCGCGCGGCGCTGCGCCGGGTGGAAGAGGAAATACTGCGTGACCACGTCGCGCATTGTGTCGCGCACGCGATCGCAAGCGGCGACAAGGCCGATCAGCGGCGTAAGGTCACCGAGCTGATGGACGTGATGGGTCGCGCCGGCCGCTGAGATCTTATCGCGTCGACAGTCCGAACAAGCTGTAGGCCGGGCAGGTGCCGAACAATGCGGTAAGGATCGGCACGACGCCGATCCAGCCGACCCAGTTCCAGCCAGTGCCCGGGGCGACATAACCCAAGGCGAACGCAATCAGCGCCAGGCCGATGACGACGCGTGCAATGCGGTCGAAAGTTCCGACATTGGCAGACATGGACAACTCCTTTGCGACGATGGTTCGCAAGAGAGCCTAGCCGCGCCCGAAATGGCAGCGTTGATCGAGATCAATCGAGTTAGGCGAACTTTTCTCTCGCCAACTTCGCCCCCGCGCCGAGCGCCATCAGCTTCGCCGCGGCGATGTCGCGCCGCATCGGCGCCATGCCGCAATTGGTGCAGGCGACGATGCGCTCCTTCGGCACGAACTTCATCACGTCGCCGATCACCTGCGCCACCCGCTCGGGCATTTCAATTTCGTCGGTGGCGACGTCGATGACGCCGACCAGCACGTCCTTGCCGTCGAGCAGCGTAAGTAGCTTCAGCGGCACGCGCGAATTGATCGCTTCCAGTGACACCTGCTTGATGCGGCTCTTGGCCAGCGCCGGAAAAATCTTCTCGTACTGCGTCCATTCGCCGCCGAGCGAATTTTTCCAATCGATATTGGCCTTGATGCCGTAGCCATAACAGATGTGCACGGCAGTCGAGCAGGTGAGCCCGTCGATGGCGCGATGCAGCGCCTCGATGCCCCATTCCTGAACCTCGGCCATGAACACGTTGAAGGCCGGCTCGTCGAACTGAATAACGTCGACGCCGTCGGCGGCAAGCGCGCGCGCTTCCTGATTGAGCAAATCTGCGAACGCCATCGCCATCTTTATCTTGTCGCCGTAATGCGCGTCGGCGATGGTGTCGGAAATCGTCATCGGGCCGGGCAGGGTGATCTTCAATTGGCGGTTGGTATGGGCGCGGGCGTGGCGCGCCTCGTCTCTGTGCACGCGGCCTTTGAGGGTCAGCGCGCCGCGCACCACCGGCACCATGGCTTTGTAGCGGTCGGCGCGGATACCCATCTCGACCTTGTGGGCAAAATCGATGCCGTCGACGAATTCAAGAAAGCCATGCACGAAATGCTGGCGCGACATCTCGCCATCGCAGACGATGTCGATGCCGGCGTCTTCCTGAAGTTTCACCGCGAGCAAAGTGGCGTCGAGCTTGCCTTGCGCGAGATCGTCGCCGGAGAGGCGCCACTGCGGCCACAATTTGTTGGGCTCGGCGAGCCAGGATGGTTTCGGCAGACTGCCGGCGATGGTTGTTGGAAACAGCATCTCTCAGCTCGTGTGTTCGAACCGCTCTGGCGGCCGCCAACTATAGAGCCAATCGTAACGGCTGAGCAGTTTTTCTCCGCCCATCGCGCGCATCGCGACGTTGCGGACGAAGGCCTCCGGGCCGCTCATCCCATAGATGCGGCCCTGGCGGCGCGACGCCTGTTGGGCGCGATAGGCGCGGTGCCAGCGCGCGCCTTCGTAGGCGCGCAACGCGTCGGCCGGATCGTCGCCATAGTTCGCCAGCATTGCGGCGAGGACCGATGCATCCTCGATCGCCATGCCGGCGCCTTGCGCGAGGAAGGGCAGCATCGGGTGGGCGGCATCCCCGATCAGTGTCGCCGCACCGCTGGCGCCACGAAAAGGCTCAGCGCGGTCATAGAGGGCCCATTTCAGCCAGCGTTCGGGCAGCGCGACCAGCGAGCGCGCGCTGTCGTCCCAGGAAAAGCCGGAAAAGTGACGCATGATTTCGGCGCGATCGCCCGATGCGTTCCACCCGTACTCATTCCAGTCATCGTGCACGATGGCGACGACATTGATGAGCCGGCCCGCTTTCACCGGATAGTGCACCAGGTGCGCGCCGAGCCCGAGCCAGAGATGCACCAGCGGCTCGCGGAATTGCTCGGCCACCTGTTCGGCCGGAATCAACGCGCGCCAGGCGGTGCGATGGCGGAACTTCGGGGGGCGGTGCGCGTGCAAGCGACCACGCAGCGTCGACCAGACGCCGTCGGCGCCGATCAAGGCGAAAGCGATATCTTCTATAACGCGCTGATCGTCGCGCGCGTGCACGGTGATGCCGTTGACGTGGGTAGCGAAATCTTCGACTCGCGTGCCGAGCTTGAGCGTAATGTTCTGCACCGCCTTGACTGCGTCGACGAGCGCCGCCTGCAGGTCGCCACGGTGGATGGTCCAATAGGGTGCGCCATAGCGTTGCTCGGCGGCCGCCCCAAGCGGAATGCGCACGATTTCATGGCCCGAGCCGCCGGCCATCACGCGAATCGCCTGCGGCATAACCACCGAGGGCACGAGGCGCTCGCGCAGGCCGAGCGCTATCAGCACGCGCGCGGCGTTGGGACCGACTTGGATTCCGGCGCCGGTCTCCTCCAGTCTGGCGGCTTGCTCGAATACCGTCACGCGCAAGCCGGCGCGCGCCAGCGCCAGCGCCGCCGTCAGGCCCGCAATGCCGGCGCCGGCGACGATGACATGACGCGCGGACGCCAAGACCTACAAGCTCCGTTTTGGATCAGGCGGCGGCCGACATCGGCAAGGCGCATTCGGGCGGCCGCGCCGCATGCGAATCGAGCTTCGGGTCGAACCGGTAAAGCGTCGAGCAGTAGGGGCAGACGATCTCGTTTTCGTCGCCCATGTCGAGGAAAACGTGTGGATGATCGTACGGGGGCGTCGCACCGACGCACATGAATTCCTTGGCGCCGATCTCTATCACCGGCACGCCCGGATCGTTGTGAAAATGTGGGACGACGTGTTCCGCCATAGGAAACCCTCTGTTGCCGAAACGGTGGCGAATTCGGCGGCACAATAGCGATGTCGCTGCACGATGCATAGGGTTCCGGAGGCGGCTGCGGATTATCCCCAAAAGGCGGGCTCGCGGTGGTATTTTGCGACTTCCGGCGGGCGCGGCTAGAACCTTACATGGCAAGTTTAAAAAATGGCGACGTCGAGATCGCGTATCTCGACGAAGGCCAAGAAAATCCCAATGCCGAGCCGATCGTCCTGGTGCACGGCTTTGCCTCCACCAAGGAAGTGAACTGGGTCAATCCGGGCTGGGTGCGCACACTTACCGGCGCCGGCCGCCGCGCGATCGCGCTCGACAATCGCGGCCACGGCCAGTCGAGCAAATTGTACGACTCCGCCGCCTATCACAGCGGCAAGATGGCGGAGGACGTAGCGGCGCTGCTCGATCATCTCGGCATCGCCCGTGCCGACGTCATGGGCTATTCGATGGGTGCGCGCATTGCCGCGTTTCTCGCCGTGGAGCATCCCGAGCGCGTGCGCTCGATTGTGCTCGGAGGGCTCGGCTACAAGCTGGTCGAAGGCGTCGGCCTTATGGAGAATATTGCCGACGCGCTGGAAGCGCCGTCGCTCGCGGCCGTGCCGGATGAAACCGGCCGGCTGTTCCGTTCCTTCGCCGAGCAGACCAAGTCGGACTTGCAGGCGCTAGCCGCCTGCATCCGTGGGTCGCGGCAGACCTTAAGCCGCGAGCAGGTCGCCGGCATTCGAGCGCCGACGCTGGTTGCGGTTGGTACCCAAGACGATGTCGCGGGCAGTGCGCACGAACTGGCCGCGCTGATTCCGGGCGCGCGAGCACTCGACATTCCGAACCGCGATCACATGCTCGCGGTCGGCGACAAGGTGTTCAAAACGGGCGTGCTCGAATTCCTTAACCAACGCCCATGAGCCGGGCACCTTAGCCTTTTGGCGCCCCTCTGGACGGCTCGAAATTTGTGGTAAAAGACCTATCTGAGGGGTTCGAGAGGCGCTGGAGAACCGATCCATGGCTCAATTTCAGACGCGGCCCGCCAAGGGTCTCGACAAGGTCGACCCGGTTTGGGCGCGCATGCGTAGCGAGGCTGAGGATATCGCGCGGCGCGAGCCGGAGCTCGCCACCTTCATCTACGAAAACGTCTTGCACCACGACACGCTGGAGGCCGCGGTCGTCCACCGCGTCAGCGAGCGGCTCGGCAATGCCGATGTCTCCGGCGATCTGATCCGCCAAGCCTATGGCGACGCGCTCGACGACCAGCCGGTGCTCGGCGAAATCTTCCGCGCCGACATCGTCGCCACCTTCGACCGCGATCCGGCGACCACCCGCTTCATCGAGCCGGCGCTCTATTACAAGGGCTTCCACGCGATCCAGACACATCGCCTGGCGCATTGGCTCTTCGGCAAGGGCCGCAAGGATTTTGCGCTTTATCTGCAAAGTCGCTCGTCGGCGGCGTTCCAGTGCGACATCAATCCGGCAGCCAAAATCGGCCGCGGCATCTTCCTCGACCACGCCACCGGCCTGGTCGTGGGCGAGACCGCCACGATCGACGACGACGTCTCGATCCTGCATGACGTCACGCTCGGCGGCACCGGCAAGGAGCATGAGGACCGCCATCCGAAAATCCGCCATGGCGTGATGATCGGCGCCGGTGCCAAGATCCTCGGCAACATTGAGATCGGCCATTGCGCGCGCATCGCCGCCGGCTCCGTGGTCATCAAGCCGGTGCCGAATAATGTCACCGTCGCCGGCGTCCCGGCCAAGGTGGTTGGCGAGGCCGGCTGCCCGGAGCCCTCGCGCGTCATGGACCAGATGCTGTACGGCATCATGCTCGACGGCTAGTTGGACGCCTTGCGCATCAGCGCCCGATCGGGCAACTAGGCATCGCAATCAACCAGGAGCGGCCCGGTGGACGTAGCGGAAGTCAGAAAGCTCGACGCCTATCTCAAGAAACTGTTCGGCAACGCGTTGATCCGCGTGGTGCCGAAGAAGGGCGATGTGGCCGAGGTTTTCGTCGGCGAGGACGATCTCGGCGAATTGACAGTCGATGACGAAGACGGCGACCGTTCCTACAATTTCCGCATGGTCATCCAGGTCGGCAGCGATCCCTCGATCCAGCCGGTGCCGACGCTCAACGCCTACCTGCGGCGCAAATTCGACAACGAGAACATCCGCGTCGTGGTGCGGCCGAAGAAAACGGATTCGCTGGAAGTCTATATCGGCGAGGAATTCCTCGGCGTGCTGTTCCTTGAAAACGAAAAAGGCCGCAAGTCGTATATTTTCGAATTACCGATTTTGGATGTCGACTTGGTCGATTCAGGGATCTAGCTGTTCGAATGCAGCAGCGCGATTAGCGGGTCGACGCTGGCGGCGACGCTTGTGAGCGACGCCGCAATAGCTTCGGTTGCTAAGCGGCAGCGGCGCCTTTTCGCTTGCTCTGATCGGGCGACCGCATGGCTGGAACGCTTGGTGAATCGCCTCCGGCCGCGCCGGCTGGCCTGTCTTGTATTTTGAAGACGGCGACCCGCTCATCCATGGCTTTGGCTTGGTGCTCGAGGGTCTTGGCGGTTGCAGCATTCTCTTCGACCAGCGCCGAATTCTGCTGGGTGACCTCATCCATCTGATTGAGCGCCTTGTTGACTTGCTCGATGCCGTCCGCCTGCTCGGCGCTGGCGTTGGCGATATCTGCGACAATCGCGGCGACGGTCTTGATCGATTCCACGATCTCAGTGAGTGCGGTACCGGCCCTGTTGACCAACTCAACACCATCCTTCACCTGATCGTTCGAGTTGGTGATCAGGTCTTTGATGTCCTTGGCGGCCTGCGAGGAACGCTGCGCGAGGCTGCGCACTTCCGACGCCACCACTGCGAAGCCGCGTCCCGCTTCGCCGGCCCTGGCGGCCTCGACTGCCGCGTTGAGCGCCAGCAGGTTGGTCTGGCGGGCGATCTCGTCGATGACGCCGATGATATCGGAGATCTTGCGAGAGGATTCTTCGATCCGCGCCATAGCTTCGACCGCCTTGGCGACCACTTCACCGCCGCGGCCGGCGATAGATTGCGTGGACGCGGCGGAAGCATTCGCCACTTGAGCGTTCTCGGCGTTCTTTTTCACTGTTGCCGAAATTTGTTCCATCGACGCCGAAGTCTGCTCCAGGCTCGCAGCCTGCTCCTCGCTGCGTTGCGACAGGTCGGTCGTGCTCGCGGATATCTCCGCCGAGGCATTGGTAACTTCGCGCGCCGACGCGGTGATTTCGGCAATCGTCGTCCCGATACGCTCCGCCGTCTTGTTCGCATTGTCTTTCAGAAGCGCGAAAGTCCCCTGATATTCAGCCGTAATCCGGTGGGTGAGATCGCCTTCCGCGAGCGAATTGAGCATGATGGCGAGATCGTCAACCGCCCTCGCCACGTTCTCGCACAAGGAGTTGATGGCCGTTCCCATTTTGAGAACCAACCCTGTCTTACCCTCAAGGTCGACGCGCTGAGAGAATTCGCCGGCCACAGCCGCTTTGACAATATTGCCAAGCGCGGCATCGAATTCTTCCATCACCTGGACCGTCGCTTTCGCGCTCGCGGCCACCGCCTGCTTGTCCTTCTCAATGGCTTCTTGCTGCAGGCGGATATTGGCGCGCCCGGCTTCCCGGAAGGTGAGAACCGATTTCGCCATCAATCCGAGCTCGTCGCCGCGCTCGGTTCCCGGAACTTCGGCATCGAGATTGCCGCCGGCGAGGGCATCCATGGTCTGGCGCAGGGCCAGGATCGGCTTGGTCACGCCGCGACCGATGACCCAGGCGATCACGGTGCCCAGGATCAGCGCCAGTCCGGCGAGTCATGATGCTGAAGTTGATGGTCGAGGCAATATTGCCGGCGGCGGCTTTCTTGAGCTCGGACAGGTCCGCTTGCGACGTCGTCTTCATCGTAGATGTCAGCTGAATCATGTCGGCCGCGAGCTTGGCACCGTTATCGACGAGACGCGCGCGTTCGGCGATCAGTTTCACGGCGGCGTGGAAAGCGGCGAGGAATTGCGGCGTCTCGGTTATCACCTGCTTGACTTTGACCGCGCGTCCATCGTCATTGTTGGCCTCGTTGAGACGTTTCAAGGCTTCCGCCAGCGTGCTGAATTCGCGCTCGCTGGCCTCGACCAGCTTGGCGTCATTGCTCTGGAGGAAACCGGCGACGCTGAGACGCGCGCTCATGAGCTGCTGCTGGGCGATACCGGCTTGGGCCGCGACCGACATGTCGGCGTCGCCGACCGCGCCGCGGATGATGTCGGCGAGAGTGCCACTGAGCTTGGCGGCGAGCGGATTCATCACCTCGTTGAGCGCCTTATCCAGGTCGCCCTGAATCTTCACGATGGAATCGAAATTGCTGACGAACGTATCGAGCGAGGCCAGAATTTGCTTGGCCCGCTCCCGCTGCTCCGGGATCGGTGCGGTGGTGCTCAGGTTCGCGAGAATCGCGCGCGCTTCTTTGCCGACGTCCCGCAGGCTCTTGAGCGTGGTCGGCGAGCCGGAACGCACGTACTCGCGCATGCTGGCCCGCACGCTGACGACATCGCGATCGATCTCCGTCATGCGCACGGTGTTGTCCGAGATCGTCGCGTATTGCTCGAACCTCCCGCTCACGCCGCCGAGGCTGAAATATCCCACCGTCGCCAGCGTCAGCAACAACAGCAGCACGACAACGAATCCGGCGTAGATGCGGATTCCGATCTTGAGGTTGGACGTCAGTTTGCCAAGCCGCGACATAATCTCAGGTTCCCGAAAAATGACATGCCATTTCACTGAATTTGGCAGTGGTTCACTGTCGCTTCAGTTGATTGCAAATTCGTTAACCATCGCCGGCCTGGGGCACAGCCACTCACTCCTGCAATCTTAGATTGCAGGAGTGAGAAATACTATCCGCCGAAAAAATTCGGCCGCTGTCAATCGATTGCCGCGGCCGAGGCGCAACCCTGGCCTATTTTAGGTAGCCGACGTAGTAGATGCCGATGATGTTCTTGGCGGCGTCGTGGATCGGCTCGTAGCCCGTGATGTAGGGCTTTCCGAGGATATCGACCTGGCCATAGAACGCCTCGTTCTTGTTGATCGCCGCGATCGCCTTGCCCTTGGGGTCAAGAATGGTGCCGATCGCGCGCGTTCCGTCATCTTTCTTCACGTTGGTCGTGACCCGAACGTATTCATTGCCGCTTTTCACAAAGAGCGTGGCTGAGCCGCCGATCGCCTTCACCACGCTATCGACCACGGTGAAGTTGTTGTTCATTTTGGTCGTTCCGAAATACAGCGCCGGAACGGTCTTGCCCGCGACGGCGTCCGTCCCCTCGACCTTGGGGGCGCCCAGCTTATCGGTCTCCGACTTCAGCAGCGCCATGGCCTTGGCGACTTTCGGGTCCGCCTGCGCGCTGGCGGCGCTTGGGAGTAGCAGTGTCGTGGCAATGATACCGCCGACGGCAATAACGCTGACAATGATCTGTTTGAGGTTCATCGTTTTGCTCCCTAGGAAAGTCGAACGATCATAGCTGAGTCGGGCCGAAGTGCGGCATCGAATTTACATTTAATTTACGGCCGCGGCTTGTTTTACCTTCTTCTGCAGGGGGGCGGCGAGCATCGACGATGCGAGCCGGAGACGGGTGAAGCGCGTATTTCGGCAGCGAACCTGTACCGATATTTGTGCGCCCGCTTATAAATTCGCGCCCTAGTTCGGATGCAGCCGCGCGATCAGCCGGTCGATGCCGGCGGCGACGTTTTTCCAATCGCTCAGCCAGTCGCGCGGAAACCGCAGCGTGATGTCGGCCTTGCCGATGCGCCGCTCGAGCAGGCATTCGCCGCTATTGACCACGCCGCGCAGCGAGCAGCGCGCCAGGAATTGCTCGGGCGCCGCCTGCTCGAACACCAGCTCCTCCCCCTGGTACGGCGTGCCGTCGCGGAAGGCGCGCAGCGTGAGCCCGTTCGGCCCCGCGGTCGGCTGCGGCACCAGATAGCGCGGATAGATCGTCTGCACGCGCTCGAGCAGCGGCAGCGTGTCGTTCCCCGACGCGATGGTCACGAACAGGCGCTGATTGGGATCGACCGGTGCACCAACCGTCGGCCGTAACGCGGGGTCGGGCGGCGTTAGCGATGGCCATAGATAGGCAAGATCGACGCGCGGTTGCGTGCCGGGGTGGCGCTGCACCGCGATGCGGATCGCCGCCGGCTCGATGTTGAACGCGGTGCCGGCGATCACAATCGGCAAAGTAGGCGCATCGAGCGTGACCGGCATTTGCGGCCAGCGCGGCCACAGCACATAGGCGACATAGGCGGCCGCGACCAGAGCCGCCGCGGCGAACACCAGGAGCGGTGCCGCGAGCGGACTACGGCCGGCCTGGCGCCGCTTTGGCGCTTTGGCGGGGGCGTGCGTGACGGTGGCCATTTCACGTCCTGAATTCGAATCGCGTCCGAGTATGCCACGGCGACCCCGGCTTCCCGCGTTTACCATTTGTTAAGGATTGGCTGGCGTGGCCGCGCCGGCTTTGCGACACAGGCGCCCTGTAATGCGTTGAGGCCGAAATGTCCCCGGAATCCGTACAAAACGTGTTGGCGTTGGCCCTTGGTTTTGCTTTTGCCGGCCTCTGCAGTTCGGCCTACCAGCTGTTCACCAGCCGACTGCCAACCTTCGGGCTGCTCAATGCCGGCCCAAGCGCGGCGGCTTTCGCCGCAGTGCCGTTTCTGCTGGTGGCGGCGCCGTTCCTGATCATGCGCAACACGCTGCTCGGCCGCCGCCAGGAAGGCCGCCGCTTCGAATTCGTTTTCGTGGCCACGATAATCGCCGGCTTCTGGAGCCTGATGTCGGGGCTGACGCTCGTCTCGGCATTGCACGCCTGCGGACTGTTGTCGGTCTAGGCCACTTCCATTTTTCCAATTTCGTTGCGATGGTGCGTCTCGTCAGGAGAGACGTGAATGCCGATCTACGAACTCGACGGACAGGCGCCGGAATTCCCGGGTGAGGGTGAATATTGGATCGCGGAGACCGCGACGCTGATCGGCCGCGTGCGGCTCAAACGCAACTCAAGCGTCTGGTTCGGCGCCGTGCTGCGCGGCGACAACGAGTGGATCGAACTGGGTGAACGCTCTCAGATCCAGGACAATTCTACGCTGCATACTGATCCCGGTTACCCGATGGTGATAGGCAGCAATTGCGTGATCGGTCACAATGTCATCATGCACGGCTGCACCGTCGGCGATAACAGCCTGATCGGCATGGGTGCGATCATGCTCAACGGCGTCAAGATCGGCAAGAACTCGCTGGTCGGCGCCGGCGCGGTGGTCACCGAAGGTAAGATATTTCCCGACAACTCGTTGATCGTGGGTTCGCCCGCGCGTGCCATCCGAACCATCGACGACAGATTGATCGAAATGATCCGCGGCGGCGCCGACATTTACGTGCGGCGCTCGCAGCAATACGCCAAGGGCCTGAAGCGGGTTGGCTAGTCTGTTTTGCGCATGATCTTATCTGAAGACGGTTCCGACTTTTCGGCGCCGTGCGCTAAGCCGCCGCTTTCGCAGCCTCGACTTGCGGTGTCGCGCGGAACGCGATCGCGATCCGGTTCCAGGTATTGATGGCGCCGACCGCTGCTGTCAGGTCGACAATTTCCTTTTCGGAAAACTGCTTGCGCGCTTCGTCATAGACGTCGTCCGGCACGTGCGTCTGCGACACCAGCGTCAGAGCCTCGGTCCAGGCAAGCGCGGCGCGTTCGCGCGGCGTGAATACCGGCGCCTCGCGCCAGGCGTCGAGCAGATGCATGCGGTCGTCGCTCTCGCCGTGCTTGCGGGCGTCGCGCGTGTGCATGATCAGGCAGTAGGCGCAGCCGTTGATCTGCGAGGCGCGGATTTTGATGAGTTCGCGCAGTTTGGCGTCGAGCCCGGATTGATCGACATAAGCTTGCAGCGCGGCCACCGCCTTGTAGGCCGCGGGATTGACCTTGGTCACGTCGATTCGCTGCTCGTCGCTCCCCTCAGCAAACAATACGCTCGAAAAGAGTTGAGACTCCGGCGGCGCCTTGACAGTCGCGTGAAGCTTGGGTGCGGGAGAGTTCCAATAAAAAAAGTGCGGCCGACCCTGGGGGAGGTCGGCCGCTCGCGAACCGGTCTGGGGACGGGGAGGGGTGGGGACGTGACCGGGGCGCGAATTCCTTCCTTTTAATGTTGCTCAGTGCTCAGTCAGGTCGTGGGTGATCGTGCTAGCGTGCGGAAACCGTTACCGGCGCCTGCGGTTCGCCCAATGCGACCCAGACATTCGGATCGAATTGCGACTGCCGCTTCACAAAGCGGTAGCCGGTCTGGTTCCAGAGCAGGATCTCGGATTCCTGGTTATCCAGAATGAACTCGCCGCGATTGGTCTTGACCGTGAGCACGGCGTGGCCGTCGCCCTTTTTGTCGCGCACCACGGTGATCAGCAGCGCCTCGCGCGGCCAACCGGCCTGCATCAGCATGCGCCGCTTGAGCAGCACGTAGTCCTCGCAATCACCTTTGCCGTCATTGGGATAGTCCCATTGCTCGACGACGCCCCAATGTTCGAGGTCAGTGACCGGTTCTATATTCTGGTTCGCCCAGGCATTGACCTTGACCATGTCGGTCCAGGCCTTCTGCGTGAGCACCACGTCGCGCGGTGCCGACGGTTTGGTTTGGCATTCAGGTTTGTAACGGACGCAAAAGCCGGTCCAGCCGATCGGCGCGCGCGTTGCTGGACCGACCGCGATATAGGCGGCCTGCTCGCGCAAATTCGCCGGTCCGCCATAAGCGAGCCGTTCTTCTGCCGCAGTGGTGCCGGCTGCCGCCGCCAGCACCGCCGTGCCGGCCAGCAACGACAGGCCAACGATGGCAAATTGTTTGAAACGCCAGCCCATTATTGTGGCCCCTTCCCATCTTGTCGGGACCACAATTCGCACAAAGTTTTTGCATCGCCGCTAAGTCACGCAGGTCATTTTGAAGACAACTGAAATAAAGAAAGAGGCGAATACAGTAAAACTTGAAATATAATTCGATTAAAATCTTATACGATACAGTTTGTATAAAATTTTATACATTAATGCGCTAAATGCAGGAATGGCGCGTTTGCGCGCGTCGCGGCGCGCGCGAGTTTACCGTTAGCGGTTGGGGGATTGCGGTTTTGCGCCACCCGCGCGCCGGCGCTGGGAGCGCGAATTTGCCGCCGCGATGCGTGCAATTTTAGGGAGCCGCTTTACCGGCCGCTCAGCCTATTCGCCGGTGACGTTCTCTTCGACGAAATCGTGGTGCTGCAGGCGTGTGAATTCGACGGCGAAGCCGTCCTCGATGTGGCGGACCACCCGGCCTGTCGTCTTTCCGATGGTAACCATGCTGCCGACCGCCGGCCGCAGTTCCGCCGAAATCGAAATCGCGGCGCCGGACTCCGACAGGTCGATGACGCGGCAGGCGACATTGTTGCCGTTCGGCAGGATCAGCCGCGCCATCGTCTTGCGCGGGACAAAGCGCCCGTGGCGACGGTCTTCCGGCAGGTTGAGGATATGCCGGTTGGCGAGCCAGGTAAGTTGGGCGGCGAGCTTGTCGCGCTTGCGCAGGGTCGCCTCGATCGTCATGGCGAAGCCATTGTCGAGCAGGCGTGAGATCTTGCCTTCGAGCCGGCCGACATGGTCGACATAGGCGATCACCCGTTCGCCCGGCTTGCCTGCGACCGGTGCGACAATGGCGATGCCGCCGGGCGACATGTTGACGACTTGGCAGGGAAACTCGCGCCGGTCTGCCAGCATGTAGCGGCCGAGCAGATTGACCTTCACCCGTTGATGGCGCCGGCGTTCCTCAGCCAGCGGCGATACTCTCGGCTTTCGCAAGGTAAGAGCCATGGTCGCACTAGGGTTTTTCGGGGAAGCATTCCCCACCCTGGACCCTATTAGTCTATCGTTAACGCTGCGTTAGCCGGTCCGGCCGCCGCTATAGACCACAAAGCCATGGCGTACTTGCCTGCCACCCGCCGCCGGGACCAAACGAGGCGCAACACCGATGTCCGCGTCCACCCCGGTGTGGCGCAAAGTGCCAAGCGTAAGTTCGGTGACCGGCTTGGCGCCAAGCCAATAGGGTGGAATGGTCGGCGTCAGCACGCCGATGGCACGGATGCGGGCGTGCCCATTATGGGCGAGTGGCAGCAGTAGAAGCTCCAGATCGGCCTTGGCGCCGTCCTCGGTCTGCGCGGTGAGCCCGGCCACCACGCCGACCGTTTCATGGGTGACGATGGTGAGCAACTCATCGATCGATTTGCGGCTGCTTTCGCTCCACAACTCGGTAAACGCCTCGCCCTTGATCTCGCGGGCAAAAAGCGCGCAGACGCGCGTGCCGGCCAGGCGAAACCGGAGCCGATCGGTGAAGTCCGCCGCCAGCATGAAGGTGTCGCTGAGGGCGTGGCGGATTTCGGCCGGATCGATGTCGGCACGTGCGGGGGCGAGGCGGAATCCCCGTTTCTTATTCCAATATTCGAATACGGCCCGCGTGGATTGATGTTTCATGGGACGCCACCTGTTCCGTCGCGAGACGGCGCCGGCGTTCGTTGTCCCCGGTTGGGACATCCGCGCCGGCTTTTTGCCGCGACGTCGTGACAGGAGCAGGCGCCGTGCCGCCGCCGGGTTTGCCGGCCGGCATTGCGAGTTAGTGTTAAAACTCAAATCGAATAGGCAGAGCGCGCCGGTCTGCGTATAGGCTTGGGCAATCCACATGAGCGCGCCGGTCTCGAAATCTCCAAACGTCCGGCGCAATGACTGAAAGGCTTCGGGAAGCGGGAACGCAACAACCACGCAACGTGAGGCATCCAGGAGGGCGAAAGCCCTCCTTTTTTCTTGGCGGATGCGCTTGCGGTCAGGCGGTCAGGCGGCGTAACTCAAGTCTTTCGGCAAGCCGTTGGACCCTCGTGAAGCACGAACCTCTCTTCAATATTCCTCCCGTCATCGTCGGGCTGCTGGCAGTGCTGGCGCTCGTTCACGCGGTGCGCACGTACGTTCTCACCGACCAGCAGGACATGGAGTTCTTGCTCACCTTCGCCTTCATTCCGTCACGCTACGACACGTCAATCGTGCTCGGCGGCGTGCTGCCCGGCGGCTTCGGCGCCGAACTGTGGACATTCGTCACGTATGCGCTGATCCACGCCGACTGGACGCACTACGGCGTCAATGCGGTATGGCTGCTGCCGTTCGGCAGCGCGGTCGCACGGCGGTTCGGCGCGCTACGGTTTCTCTTGTTTTTCGCCGCGACAGCCGCGGCCGGAGCGGCGCTGCATCTCGCCACGCATGCCGGCGAGGAGGTGCCAGTGATCGGCGCATCGGCGGCAATCTCCGGGACAATGGCCGCAGCGATGCGGTTTGCGTTTCAGCGCGGCGGGCCGCTCAATTTCCACCGCAGCGGCGACGCCACCGACTACCGCGTGCCGGCGATCCCCCTCAGCGGCGTGCTGCGCGATCCGCGCGTCATTGCCTTCGTGGCGGTGTGGTTCGGGATCAACATTCTATTCGGGCTCGGCTCGTTCCCGCTTCCCGGCGCGGGAGCGAACCAAGTGGTGGCCTGGCAGGCGCATATCGGCGGTTTTCTCGCCGGCTTGATATTTTTTTCCTGGTTCGATCCGTCGCCGCAAGAACCACACCCCGGCGATATTGCAATGCCGCAATAGACCGATTGCAATGTGACGTTAAGCAATGTGATCGCGGCATACCGATCTCAGTCGGAATACCGTTGACGGAACCAGCCTCGCGGCAGGATCGTTGGGCAGAACCCGGGACTCATCGCGGGTATCAAATCCGCAGCCCGGGATCCAAGGAGGCTGCCATGAACGTCAAGGCAATTCTGGCCGCCAAAGTTTCTGGAGCTTTGGGTGGCGACGTTATCAGTATCGAGCCGACGGCGGATCTGACGGCGGCGGCGCGGCTGCTCGGTGCGCACCGCATCGGCGCAGTTCTGATCCGCGGCGCGGGAGGGCGCCTCGCGGGCATATTGTCGGAGCGCGACATCGTGCGCGCGATCTCCGAACACGGCGCTGGCGCGCTTACTCTGCCGGTAGGCCAGGTGATGACGCGAAACGTTGCCACCTGCGGCGAAGATGACAGCATCGCCAGCATCATGGAGCGCATGACGGAAGGAAAATTCCGCCACATGCCGGTGCTGGCCAAGGGCGAGTTGATCGGCCTGGTGTCGATCGGCGACGTCGTCAAGCAGCGCGTCGAGGAGATCGAGCAGGAATCCGAGGCGATGCGCGATTACATCCGCACCGCGTAGATCGGATCGCTTGAATCGGCTTATTTGGCGGCGCCGTTGCCGTTGCCGCTATAAGGCTGCGACAACGCGGTGACCGCTTCGGTCACCGCGTCGATTGCCTTTTCGGCCGCTTCGGTGCCGATGGCGATGGCGTCGGCCGCGCGATGGAAATCGAACCAGCCGACACCGCCAAGCCGCGGGCTGATCAGCACGTCGGGCGGATCGCCTGCGAGTCGCGCGCGCGTGATGCGGTCCTGCATGACGTTGAATGCTTCCACCATGACGGTGGGAATGCCGGGGCGGCCGCGCCGGCCGAGGAATTGCCGGCGCAACGAGCGTTCGCCGCTGAACAGACCACGCAGGCCATTGGGCTTGTCCGCCTCCTGAGCGGAATCGTCCGCATCGTCCGAGCCATGGTCGGAGATGATAGTGCCGCGCCCGAATAGATCGGAGTTGAGATTAACTGCGATCACCAGCCGGGCGCCGAGCGCGCGCGCCGCCGATACAGGCACTGGGTTGACCAGCGCACCATCGACCAACCAACGCCCGCCGATCAGCACCGGAGGGAAAATTCCCGGCAATGCGTAGGATGCGCGCAACGCTTCGGCCAACCGGCCGCGGGTGAGCCAGATTTCATGGCCGGTATTGAACTCGGTGGCGATGGCGGCAAAGCGGATCGGCAGATCATCGATGCGGCTGTCGGTGAGCGCCTTTTCCAGTTGAACCGCGAGATGGCCGCCGCGGATGAGCCCGGACCCGGACAGGCTGATGTCGAGATAGCTGAGGATGCTGCGCACGTTGAGGCCGCGCGCCCATTCCTCCAGCCCATCGAGTTGGCGCGCGGCGTAGCAGCCGCCGACCACGGCGCCGATCGAGGTGCCGACGATGACGTCGGGCACGATGCCGTGTGCCGCCAGCGTGCGCATCACGCCGATATGGGCGAAACCGCGCGCGGCGCCGCCGCCGAGCGCCAGCCCGATGCTGGGCCGTGTAGTGACCGGCTGCACAGGCGTGACGGTAGCTTCGGCGGAACGGTCGCCGTTGCGCACGCGCGCGAATAGGCCTTCAAACACCAATATTTTCTCCCCGTCCCCCGATTCTCGGATTGGGCCAGCCGGCGCCCAAACGGTTCACCCCAATAGGGTTAGAAACGCTGGCGGAGTCTTGTGACCGAAACGTGACGGTGAGCGTGCGCCCCGGTGATTACGTAAAGGTTAAACGCGGGAAGACCCATTTCGTTCGGTGTGGCGCGATGCCGTTTTCAGCCGCTGTAGCGGGTGACGATTGCCCCGAGCGGAGGGCGCTCGCGATCCTCAGGCAGCCTAGCGGGGCGGCCGATATGGACGAAGCCGGCGATGCGTTCGTTGGAGCCGACGCCAAGTTTATCCAGCACGCGCCGGTCGTAGGCGTACCACTCGGTGATCCAGCTCGCCGCAAAGCCCATGGCATGGGCGGCGATGACCAGGCTCATGGCGGATGCGCCGGCCGACAGTTGCTGCTCCCATTCCGGAATCTTGACGTGCGGTGCGGCGCGGCTGACCACCGTGATCACTAAAGGCGCTCGCGCTAAACGCTTGCGCTCGAATTCGAGTTGATCCGGCGTGGCGTCGATGTGCCCGGCGGCAAATGCCTCGGCAATTGCTTCGCCGGCGGCGAATCGCGCGTCGCCCTCGAACACGATAAAACGCCATGGCGCGAGCTTGCCGTGATCGGGCACCCGCGAGGCGATGGCGAGCAGGGCGTCGATCTCTGCCTGACTGGGTCCGGGGCCGGTTAATTCCATTGGCTTGACCGAGCGGCGGGTCTTCAGCAGTTGCAAGGCGTCGGGCATCGAAACCTCTTCGGTCAATGAGATTTGCGCCTAGCATAGGGCTACCGGGGTGACAAACCGGCCCAGTGGCTTGAAATCGCCGCGATTTGGGCCGAAAAACGCTTTGCCATGAGCAATCCACCCACAACCGCCGTCCGCGGCCTTCAGGGGCTGGCACTCGCGATCATTCTGCCGTTGCTCGCCGCGCAGCCGGCATCGGCACAATCGGCGGGACAGAATTCGTTGTTTTCGGCTGCGCCCGCGACCGGACTTCTGGCGCCAGGCTCAACCGTACGTGGCGACGTGTTTGGCTCGGGTGACGTGTTGGCGCCGCAAGCGGAATGGCCGCCCAGCACGGCGCCCGCGACCGCGCCGATCGCTGTGCCGATGGTGCCGGCGGGACAAGTGGCGCTCGCGCTCAGCGCTCGCTTCGGCAAAGGTGCTCCGGTGATCGACGGCGGTCTCACGTGGCGTGTCTATTCTGCCAAGCGCGACGCGACCGGCAATTACCGGCTCGTCAAGGAAGACAAATCGCCGGCGCCGACGATGGTGTTGCCGGCCGGCGCCTATGTCGTGCACGTCGGCTTCGGGCTTGCCACCGCGGTCAAGCCGGTAACCTTGAGCGGGCAGACCATGCACGAGGACTTCGATCTGCCGGCGGGCGCCCTGCGCCTGGAGGCCCGTGTCGGCGACGTCCGCATCCCGGCCGGCCAAGTGTCCTTCGACGTCTACAAGGGCAGCCAATTCGAGCCTGGCGATCGCCGGCCGATCGCCGAGCACGTGATGACCGGCAATGTGGTGGCCGTTCCGGAGGGCACCTATTACATCGTGTCTAACTACGGCGACGCCAATTCCGTGGTGCGCTCCGACATCCGCGTCGCGGCCGGCAAGCTTACCGATATCACTGTCACTCACCGCGCCGCCGCGATCACGCTCAAGCTGGTGAGCGAGAAGGGCGGCGAGGCGCTCGCCAACACCGCCTGGTCGGTGCTGACCCCCGGCGGCGACGTGATCAAGGAATCGATCGGCGCCTTTCCGCGCGTGATCCTGGCCGAAGGAGAATATCGCGCCATTGCTCGCAACGAGGGCAAAGTCTATGAGCGCGAATTCAAGGTCGTCACTGGCGTTGATGGAGACGTCGAAGTGATTGCGCAGTAGCGCATCATCGCGAAAGCGCGACCATTCGAGAACATAATCAGCCGCGGGAACCAAACCGCAAATCCAATCGTTGGAATAACTTATGGCGACGCAGCTCATTGCGAACGACGAGGCTTCAAACATTTTCGCCGGACTCGACACCCAATCGATCGCGCTGCTGCTCGATGTCGACGGCACATTGGTCGATATCGGGCCGTCGCCGAACGACGTCCATGTCGCTAGCGATTTGCCCGACTTGCTTGTGCGCCTGTCGCAGGCGACCGGTGGCGCGCTCGCGCTGGTGAGCGGCCGCCCCGTCGCCGATCTTGATGCACTCTTCGCGCCGCTCAAGCTGCCGGCGGTTGGCGGCCACGGCGCCGAGCTGCGCGTGCGCGGTGGCGAGGCCGCCAGCTCCGTCGCGCCGCTGTCGCCGCATCTGCGGCGGCATCTTGCCGCGGCGGCGACGCTGGGTTCCGGCATCATCGTCGAAGATAAGGGCTATTCGCTAGCCCTGCACTATCGCCAGGCGCCGCAGCAGGAAGAGCGCTTGCGCTCGCATATCGCGGCCGGCCGCGCCGCCCATCCCGGCGAGGCGACCGAGGTGCTGCCGGGCAAAGCCATGCTCGAAGTGAAACGTCCGGATGTCAGCAAAGGCGACGGCGTGCGCGAATTGATGCGGCGTCCGCCATTTGCCGGCCGCGTGCCGGTATTCATTGGCGATGACGTCACCGATGAATCGGCTTTTGCGATATTAGGCGAGTTGGGCGGTAAAGGCTTCTCGGTCGGCCGATATTTTGCCGGGCTCGCAGGCATGTTCGATTCGCCGTTCGATGTGCGACGCGCCTTGCAGCGGCTCGCGGCCAAGGCGCAGGCGCGATCATGAGCGAATCCTCGCTCGATCTCGCGGTCATCGGCAACGGCCGCACGGCGGCACTGGTCGAACCGTCAGGGCGCATCGTGTGGTGGTGTCTGCCACGCTATGACGGGGACCCAGTCTTGTGCCGGCTGCTGGCCGGCGATGAGGAGAAAGGCTTCACCGACGTGGTGCTCGACGGGCAGGTCGAGAGCCGCTCCGACTATATGCGCAATACCGCCATCGTCGTGACGGAACTCTTCGACGCCAATGGCGGGGCGGTACGCATCACCGATTTCGCGCCGCGCTTCCACCACTATGGCCGCACGTTCCGGCCACCGCAGCTCGTGCGCATTATTGAGCCGACCGCCGGCATGCCGCGCATCACCATCCGCCTGCGAACCACGCATCGCTACGGCGTGCCGGTGACATCGTACTCGTCGAGCAGCAACAGTATTCGCTACTGGCGCGATGATGTGCCGGTACGGCTGACCACCGATGCGCCGCTCTCTTACGTCGAGAAGGAGGCCTCCTTCGTGCTCACACGCCCGGTCCATATGGTCATGGGCGTGGACGAGCCGTTCGAAGGCGCACTCGAGAGCACCTGTCGGCAATTTTGCGATAACACCCGCGAATATTGGATGGATTGGGTGCGTCGGCTCGCTTTCTCGATTGATTGGCAGGACGAGATCATTCGCGCCGGCATTACGCTCAAGTTGTGCAATTTCGAGGAGACCGGCGCGATCGTGGCGGCGCTCACCACTTCGATCCCGGAGGGTCCGGGCTCGGGGCGCAACTGGGACTACCGCTACTGCTGGATGCGCGACGCCTTCTTCGTCGTGCGTGCGCTCAACCGCATCGGTGCGACGCGCACGATGGAAGACTTCATCTCCTATATTCTGAGCATCGCGGCAGGCCGTGCCGACCGGCTTAAACCGCTCTATGGCGTGGTGCACACCGAATCGCTCGAGGAGCGAACCGCGGAAGCGCTTGCCGGCTTCAACGGCGATGGGCCAGTGCGCATCGGCAATGCCGCTGCCGACCAAAACCAGCACGATGTCTATGGCAGTGTCATCATGGCAGCGACGCCGATGTTCTTCGATCGCCGGCTGCCCAATCCGGGTGATGCCGCATTGTTTCGGGTGATCGAGCCACTCGGCGAACAGGCAGCGGGCTTCGCGCTCGAGCCGGACGCCGGTATTTGGGAATATCGCGGCCGCAAGCGTGTGCACACTTATTCGGCAGCGATGTGCTGGGCAGGCTGCCAGCGGCTGGAGGCTATTGCGGCGCATCTTGGCCTGCCGGAGCGCGCGGCTCATTGGGGCGACGTTGCCAAACGCATCGGCGAGGAGGTCTTAGCGCGCGCGTGGAATCCCAAGCGCAAGGCCTTTTCGGCGGCGTTCGGCAGCGATGACCTCGACGCCAGTTGCCTGCTGTTGGCCGAACTCGGGCTAATCGCACCCGATGATCCGCGCTTCGTCTCCACCGTGGAGGCGATCGAGCGCGAACTTCGGCGCGACTTTCACGTTATGCGTTATGTTGCCGCAGACGATTTCGGCCTGCCGGAGACGGCTTTTTTGATTTGCCGATTCTGGCTGATCGATGCATTGTGGGACATTGGGCGGCGTGACGAGGCCCGCGAAATGTTCGTCGACGCACTGAAATTGCGCAATCGCTACGGACTGTTGTCGGAAGACGTACATCCGCTAACTGGAAAATTGTGGGGCAATTTTCCGCAGACCTATTCGATGTCGGGATTGATATTAACCGCGATCAAACTGTCGCGGAGCTGGGGAGACCGATATTGGCGCGGCTCGTCGTAGTCTCGAACAGAGTTGGCGTTCCCGATCGCAATGCGCGGGCCGGTGGGCTCGAGGTCGCGATCCGGCCGACGCTGCGGCGGCGCGGCGGCCTTTGGTTCGGGTGGAGCGGGCGTGCGGCTGATAACGATCCGGGGCCGACGAGGATTGTCGAGCACGACAACGTCACTTACGCCACCATCGATCTGCGCAAGGATGATCATCAGGAATTCTACAACGGCTTCGCCAATCGGGTGCTGTGGCCGATTTTGCATTACCGGCTCGACCTGGCCGAATTCACGCGCCGCGATTTAGGCGGCTACTTCCGCGTCAACGAATTTTTCGCCCGGCGTCTGGAGGCGTTGCTCAGACCGGACGACGTCGTGTGGGTGCATGACTATCACTTGATGCCGCTCGCCAAAGCATTGCGCGATCGTGGTCACGCCAACAAGATCGGGTTTTTCATCCATGTTCCTTTTCCGCCGCCCGAAATCATCACAGCCCTGCCGAACCACGACCAGCTCATTCCGGCGCTCGGCCACTACGATCTCATCGGCTTCCAAACCGAAGTCGACGCCGCCAACTTCTCGCGCTACATCGCCAATGAGTGCGGCCTACCGTGGGGTGGCGGCAACAGCTTCCATTTCGGCAATCGCATCGTGCAGATCGGCACGTTCCCGGTCGGCGTCGAGACGGAAGCCTTTGCACGGCTCGCGCGCCGCGCCATCGAATCGGAATTCGTGCGCGAGGTGCTCGGCAGCCTGTCCGGCCGCGCCATGATCATCGGCGTCGACCGGCTCGACTATTCCAAAGGCCTGCCGGAGCGGATGAATGCGTTCGAACGCTTCCTCAACAATTTCCCGGACTGGCGCGGCAAGGTGACTTACTTACAGATCACTCCACGCAGCCGCACCGGCATCCAGGAATATGCCGACATCGGGAGGCTGGTGGGCGAGGCGGTTGGGCGCATCAACGGCGCCTTCGGCGAGGCATCCTGGACGCCGCTACGCTACATCAACAAGGCGCACAGCCGCACCGCGCTGGCCGGGCTTTACCGCGCCGCGCGGGCCGGCCTAGTCACACCGCTGCGTGATGGCATGAACCTGGTGGCCAAGGAATTCGTCGCCGCGCAGAATTCGGACGACCCGGGCGTGCTGATCCTGTCGCGCTTTGCCGGTGCGGCGCACGAGTGCGCTGCCGCGTTGCTGGTCAATCCTTACGATCCGGAAGGCGTTGCCATCGCCATCAACCGCGCGCTGGCGATGCCGATCGAGGAGCGGCGCCAGCGTCACGCGGCGAATTTCAAGATGCTGGTGGCGAACGATATCGCACACTGGGCCGACCGCTTTATGGGCATGCTCGAAAGGCCGCCAAACTCGGGCAACGACTGGACACAGATGCGCGCCGCGGCTGGGCGCTAACTTTCGTCTTGATCTAGGTCACATTGGTGTTTGCTTGCGCCGCTAACATGCCGTCTCGTCAACGAGGTCGCCGCTCATGAACCGAATGATCTCCGGACTGGTGTTACTTGCCGCCGTCACGACACTTTCACAGGCGGCGGTCGCGGCCAATGTGGCAAACGGCGAACGGCTGGCCAAGCGCTGGTGCGCAGCCTGCCATGTTGTGGCTACAGACCAGAAAACTGGCAACACCCAGGTCGCGCCATTTTCGGCCATCGCCAAGCTGCCGGGCTTCGACGCCGGAAAGCTCGCGCTTTATCTGTTGACGCCCCATCCAAAGATGCCGGACATGAATCTCAGCCGCGACGAGGCCGCCGATCTTGCGGCTTACATCGTGCTCCAGGGTCGCTAACCGGCTACCGCTTTCGCCGCCCGATTCAGTGGCTACGCAGTCAACGCATTTACATCCGTTGACTGAGATCAATGCGCGCACCATCACGCGGCGCACCTTCCGCGCCCAATAAGGTTCGAAAAAAATCGCCGGCGAGGACACGCCGCTTGCGTTGGTCGTCGGAACCGTCGCCGCACATCGCAATACGTTCACGATAAAGGGAGCATGATCCGATTCCAATCGGACGGATCATGCTCTATGACTCTGGAGATGGCGGATGAACTTTCGAGTTGTGGTCCGTCAGGACGCGAAGGGATCGACGAACATGTTCCGTTTCCTGGAATCGACGGCTGCGCAATATATGACGACATCCGTCAAGAGCGTGACGCGCGCTTGCACCATGGCCGATCTGGAATCGTTGTTCGCGCAATATGATTTCGATGCATGGCCAGTCGTTGAGAATGGCAAGCTTTTGGGCATCGTCACTAAATTCGATTTCCTGCGCGCCTTCGCCTTCACGACCGGCCGGTTGATGCCGAGTTACGACGAGGAGATGAAGCGCACGGTCGGCGAAGTGATGACCGAAGGCATTATCCACATCGATCCGCCAACGCCGCTGACCCGCGTCCTGCAAATGATGGTGAACAACCGCATCCGCAGCTTTCCGGTACTTGACGCAGACGGCAAATTGCTCGGCATGATCTCGCGCGGCGACGTGATGCGCGCGCTCAAGCAGGCAACAGGCGGAAAGTAACCGATATCAGGCCGTGGCGTGCACCCGCCGCACGTCCGGCGGTACCGCTTCTTCGGCGAGCGCCCTCAGCGCAGTGTCGAGCGGCATCACCTGCTGGCCCTCGCTGCCGAGACGGCGGATCGACACCAGCCGTTCGGTCGCTTCCTTCTTGCCGAAGACGAGCAAAGCCGGGACCTTGGCAAGCGAATGCTCGCGAACCTTGTAATTGATCTTCTCGTTGCGTAGGTCGGCTTCGACGCGCAGGCCGAGCTTGCGCGCGGCGGCAAGGGCCTCGCGCGCATAGTCGTCGGTGTCCGAGGTGATGGTGGCGACCACCGCTTGCACCGGCGACAGCCACAGCGGCAGATGGCCGGCATAGTGCTCGATCAGGATGCCGGTGAAGCGCTCGAGCGAGCCGAACATGGCGCGGTGCAGCATCACCGGCGTCACCTTGTTGGAGTGCTCGTCGATGTAGAAGGCGCCGAGCCGGCCCGGCAAGTTGAGGTCGACTTGCACGGTACCGCATTGCCATTCGCGGCCGATGGCGTCGCGCAATACGTATTCGAGCTTGGGCCCGTAAAAGGCGCCTTCGCCTTTGTTGAGCGTCCACGGCCGGCCCGAGGCCTTAAGCGCGGCCATCAGCGCCGCTTCCGCCTTGTCCCAGACAGCGTCATCGCCGATGCGCTTGTCGGGCCGGTCGGAGAACTTGATGTGCACGTCGGAAAAGCCGAAATCCTCATAGATTGCGAGGATGAGATCGTTCATCGCCAGCACCTCGGCGGCGATCTGTTCCTCGCGGACGAAGACGTGGGCGTCGTCCTGCGTGAACGCGCGCACGCGCATCAGGCCGTGCAGCGCGCCAGAGGGCTCGAAGCGGTGCACCTTGCCGAACTCGGCGATTTTGAGCGGCAGGTCGCGATACGATTTCAGGCCGTTCTTGAAGATCTGCACGTGGCCCGGGCAGTTCATCGGCTTGACCGCATAGACGCGCTCGTCTTCCTCGCGCTGCTGCGTCAGGAAGATCATGTCGCTATAGGTCGGGATGTGGCCGGTGGCGATCCACAATTCACGGTCCATCAGCTGCGGTGAGTTGACCTCGACATAACCGGCCTCGGTCTGACGGCGGCGGATGTAGTTCTCCAGCGCCTGGAACAGCGTCCAGCCCTTGGCGTGCCAGAACACAGAGCCCGGCGCTTCCTCCTGGAAATGGAACAGGTCCATCTCGCGGCCGAGCCGGCGATGGTCGCGCTTTTCCGCTTCCTCCATCTGCTTGAGATAGGCGTCGAGTTCTTCCTGCTTGGCAAAGGCCGTGCCGTAAATGCGGGTGAGCATCGGGTTCTTGCTGTCGCCGCGCCAATAGGCGCCCGCCACCTTCATCAGTTTGAAGGCGTTGCCGACCTTGCCGGTCGAGGTCATGTGCGGGCCGCGGCAGAGATCGAACCAGTCACCCTGCTTGTAGATCTTGATTTGCTGGTCTTCCGGAATGGCGTCGACCAGCTCGACCTTGAAGTTCTCGCCCATGTCGCGGAAAGTTTTCTTCGTCTGCTCGCGCGACCAGATTTCCTTGGTGAACGGTTTGTCGCGGGCGATGATCTCCTTCATCTTTTTCTCGATGACCGGGAGGTCTTCCAGCGTGAACGGCTGGTTGCGGAAGAAGTCGTAATAGAAACCGTTTTCGATCACCGGGCCGATGGTCACCTGTGTGCCCGGCCACAACGACTGAACGGCTTCCGCCATGATGTGCGCGGCGTCGTGCCTGATCAGTTCCAGTGCACGCGGGTCTTCGCGGTTGAGAAATTCGATTTTGGCGTCGCGCTCGATCGGGTCGGCGAGATCGGTGACCGCGCCGTCAAGCGCCATGGCGACGGTGCGCTTGGCCAGCGAGGGCGAAATGCCCTTGGCGATATCCAAGCCTGTTGTGCCTGTGGGGTACTCCCGACGCGCGCCGTCGGGGAAGGTCAATGCGACCATGACGCGGCTCCTTTGCTCACTCGCTGCCTACGAACGCAGGTAAGCGTGATTTGAATTGGGCACGGATATAGCAGCCGATTGCGGGCTTGCAACTGGTTTTAGGACGCTTTGGATGGCGCGATCCCCGCCCGATAGGCGCTCGCGATCACCAGCACGCCAAGCGCGATAATCAGCCCGCTCATATTGCCGAGGAACTGGCTGGCAGCGTCGATATTGCCGCCTATGCCGTAGCCGAGGCCGAGATAGGCCGATGTCCAGATCAGGCGGCCAATCAATGCGAATCCGAGAAAGTGCCAGAGGCGGTATCGGCTCACGCCGGCGAAGATGCTGATGACCGAACTCAGCGACGAGGTCAGTGTGCGCGAGATGATCACCGTGATACCGCCCCACCTTCGCAGCAGCGCTGCGAGGCTGTCCCGGTGCTGTGGGCTGTAGCCAATCCAGCGGCCGTAACGGGCCAGGAAATTATCGCTGACCGCGCGGCCGATGGTATAGGCGACCATGTCGCCGGCGAAAGAGGCGACAATGGCGATGAGCCCGGCCCATTGCCAACGCAAGGTGCCCAGCGCGGCGAGCGAGCCGGCCAGCACGGCTGCGACTCCGATCGGCAGTGGTAAGCCGATCGCCCCGAGCAGCAGCGTCAGCGCCAGCGCCGGATAGCCGTAGATCAACAGCGCCGACAGGATCCGGTCGGTGAAGCCACTGGAACTTTGGCCGTTCTCCGGCGCCGGAGCCGACTGGCCCAATACGCGCTGGACTTGCTGGACGAAATCGAAGCGGCCGACATTGCGTTTGTCCGCAATGTCCTTGAGACTTTCATTACCGCTGGTGTCGGGCGGCAGCGCGAGGCGCGCGGTCAATTCGTTCAGTGGCACGCGATAAGTCGCCGCCACATGATCGAGCGTCATCCAGGCGCGCAAACTGCTGACTTGCGGGCGGCCCGCCTCGTAGGCAGAGCGCAACAACAGAAACGAGCCGTAACTACGCAAGCCGAATAAGATAGATGCAAGCGCGCTCAACACGATCATGGCCGGCAGGATTCTGCTGCGGCTTGATCTCATCGCGGCGGCACTTCGTTCGTCCCCCGCCATCGCCCGTAGCGCCACGGTGTCCACCAATGAGCGCCGGCTGGCGCTTCCGCCGGCACGAAATCGAGCCCGTGCGTGCCCCAAGGCTGGCAGCGCAGAATGCGCGCGAGTGCCATCCATGAGCCCGCCCAAAGCCCGAAGCGGGTGATCGCCTCGTCGGCATACTCGGAACACCCCGGCAGATGCCGGCAGCGCGGGCCGATCAGCGGCGCCAACGTGTAACGGTACAGCATCACCAGCCCCCGGCCGAAAAGCCGCGGCAAACGCGCGAAGCGCGAGGATGAGGCGTGTGGTTCGGTCATTGCCGGCATAAAGTTCCGGACAAGGTTAAGTCCAAAAGTTCCATCGCAGGGAAACCGCAGGTCTTGATCCAAAGCAATGTCGATAGCGACTTTTTTACACTAGACCCGAATCTGCCGGCTCTTTAAAAAAGACGTAGACCGGGGGTCTCAAAAGCCGCCAAAGCCCGATACGAACGCGGACAACCGCGCCAGCGATGAAGGGCCCGGCGGCGAGAAGGGGAATGATGGTTCGCTCCCTTGCGGCCGCTTTTGCGCTCGTTGCGGCAGTGCAGTTGCAACTGTTGCTGGCCTCCGCCGAGGCCGGCGATCGTACGCTTCCGATGCAATTCGAACTGCGCCTGCAAGGTCCAGCCGATAGCTGCGCCGTCAAATGCCATCTCTGGATTTCGGCGAGTGGCGCCATCACGGCGGATACACCGCAAGACTTCGAACGGTTCGCGCAAAACCACGATCTCGCCGGGGCGACCGTTGTCCTCGATTCCGATGGCGGCTCGGTCCATGGCGCCATGGCGCTCGGCCGCGATATTCGTCGCCTCGGGCTCAACGCGACGGTGGGCCATATCATTGACCTCGACGCCGCTGAGCAGGGAATCGCACGGGGGAAATACTCGCCGCGCGCCGATTGCGAATCCATGTGCGGCTTCGTGCTGCTCGGCGGCGTCCATCGCACAGTGCCAGCCGAAGCGCGCGTGATGGTGCATCAGATTTGGCTCGGCGATCGCCGCAGCGATCCGACCGCGGCGAACTACACGGCCGAGGATCTCGTACTGGTGCAGCGCGATATCGGGCGGCTGGCGAAATACACCATCGATATGGGCGGCTCGATCGATTTGCTCAACTTGGCGCTGCGCATTCCGCCGTGGGAGCCGATGCACGCTTTGACGCCGGACGAGACGCGCTTGACACGCCTCGCGACCGACCTGCCGCAGACGCCGGTGGCGGCGCCGGCCGTGGCATCGTTGCCGGTCGCGAAGCGGCCAATTCCGCGCGTGACGGACGGCGCGCGCGCGACCGCGATCAGCGAGCGACGTTGGGCGCTGGTCGAACACGCCGGGGTCGCGGCCTTGGCACGGCGCCAGCCGCTCACCGTCGAAGGCGAGGACATCGGCAGCTTCGATCTCATGCTCGCTTGCGGCGCTGGCAGCGACAGCTACGACGTGAACTATGTCGAGCGGCGCCATGACGGAGACCGAATCCAGGTGCCGATAGCGCTTGGCGCGGTGACCTTGTTGGCCGGACACATGTCGGCGCCGCTCAAGGTCGTGTCCTCGAAGCATCGCACGGATCCTGATGAACTCGTCACGTATGCCACCGGCACTGTGCCGGCGGCGTTGATCGGCGCCTTCACCGCCGTCGGCAGCCACTCGATGATGATCGAAACGAAAAGCGACGGCATAGTCACCGGCATTCGCTTCGGCAATACGGGCGTGCAGGATAGCCTGCCGCAGCTGACGGCGGCTTGCCAGAAATCGATCGGGAACCGCGCCGACTTGGCGGTGCCCAGGACGGGCGGGATAGCCTCGGCGAAGTGACCTACTCGGCCGCTTGTGCGGGCTTCTTTGCTTGCTTGGCCTCGATCTGATCGAGGGCAGACACTACAGCGTCGAAGGTGAGCATGGTCGAGGCGTGGCGTGCTTTGTAGTCGCGGACCGGTTCAAGCATCGCGACATCGGCCCATTTGCCGGAGGGGGGAGGGCCGTTTTCCTTCAGCATCTTGCGGACCGTGTCGCGCAATTCGCGCAGTTCCGCAGGCTTAGAGCCGACCACATAGCGGGCCATGATCGAGGACGACGCCTGGCCGAGCGCGCAGGCCTTCACGTCATGGGCGAAATCGCCGACCACTGGGCCGTTCATCTTGAGATCGACGGTGACCGTGGAACCGCACAGCTTGGAATGGGCGGTGGCGCTGGCATCGGGCGCGGAAAGGCGCCCCAGGCGGGGGATGTTGCCCGCCAAGTCGAGGATTTTTGCGTTATAAACCTCGTTCAGCATTGACGATTTACCGATTTGCCCCTGGCAGATTGCCTCCGCCGCGTAAACGAATATATAGGTGCTGACCCGATGGCGCGAGAAGGGGTTCCTGGCGCCGAGCCATGGCTTGCGAGCCATGCCGAATGGGAATGCGGCGTCCCACGCCCTGAATTGGACCGCGGCGGTCCGGCGGGCTACAGGCGCGGCCACCCCGGTGACACTCCCGGTGCTGCTTCTTGAAGCGGGCGCCGGTCGAACGGAGAGACCGTTATGGACGCCAAAAGTACCATCATTAAGCCGTGGCCCAAGCAGGGCTTATCCGATCACGTGCGGGCGGCGCCGACGCCTCCCGGTCCGCGTCCGTCGCGCACCGAGGCGGAAGCTGCTGTGCGTACTTTGATTGCCTACGCCGGCGACGACCCGCAGCGCGAAGGCGTGCTGGAGACGCCGAAGCGCGTCATCGATGCCTACGAGGAAGTGTATCAAGGCTACCGCGAATGTCCGGCCGAAGTGCTGGACCGCACGTTCAGCGAGACCGGCGGCTATGACGATTTCGTGTTGGTCAAGGACATCGGTTTCAATTCGCATTGCGAACATCACATGATGCCGTTCTTCGGCAAGGCACACATCGCCTATATGCCGACCGAGCGCGTGGTGGGGTTATCTAAACTGGCGCGCCTGCTCGACGTCTATGCGCTGCGCCTGCAGACGCAGGAGCATCTCACCTCGCAAGTGGCGACCGCGATCGAGGAGATTCTCAAGCCGCGCGGCGTCGCGGTGATGATCGAGGCCGAGCATATGTGCATGTCGCTGCGCGGGGTGCAAAAGCCCGGTGCGTTGACGGTGACGACGCATTTCACCGGCGCCTTCCGCGACGATGCGAGCGAGCAAGTCCGTTTCATGACCATGCTGCGCGGGGCGCAACGCTGAGCCCCGCGTAACCGACGCGAGGCAATTTTGACTGCCAAATCGGAAATCGAGGAAGGCCTGGGTTTCGCGCCGCAATTCGGCGCAGACGGGCTGATCACGGCGGTTGCCACCGATGTCAAATCGGGCGACGTGCTGGTGGTCGCGCACATGAACGCGGAAGCGGTCGCCAAGACCATCGCCAGCGGCGAAGCTTGGTACTACAGCCGGTCGCGCAAGAAGCTTTGGAAGAAGGGCGAGAGCTCGGGCCACATCCAGCGCGTCGTCGAATTGCGCGTCGATTGCGATCAAGATGCGCTCTGGCTCAAGGTCGAGCAGGCGGGCGAGGGCGCCTGCCACACCGGCCGGCAATCCTGTTTCTACCGCGCGGTTCCACTCGGCCAAAGCGGGGCGGTTAAGCTCGAATTCCGCAATGCCGACAAGACGTTCGATCCGGATAAGGTCTACGGCGCCGCCGCCGGCAAGCCGCGCCGTTAAACGTCGATAGCGATTTCGCTGCGCGAAATTCGCGTGTAGGTTACAATCGCATCTACGTTTCGTGCAGCGTTGCGTTTGGGGGACGGCATGGGAGTGGCAGGGGCGGCTAGGCACGGCGCACGGCAGCGGTTCTGCCTCGTGCTGGTTAAACCGTCGCATTACGACGACAACGGCTACGTCATCCAGTGGATGCGCTCGCCGATCCCATCGAATTCACTCGCCTCGCTTTATGGCTTGGCCAAGGATTGCGCGGAACGCCGCGTTCTGGGCGAGGATACCGCGATCGAAATCCACGCTTTCGACGAGACCAATACCCGCATCCGCACGGAACGTCTGGCGGCAATGATCGAAGACGCCGGTTCGGGCATGGTGATGCTGACAGGCGTGCAATCGAACCAATTCCCGCGCGCGCTCGATCTGGCGCGTCCGTTGCGCGCGCGCGGCATCCAAGTCGGCATCGGCGGTTTCCATGTGTCCGGCGTGCTGTCGATGCTCAATGGCGTCGATGCGGATCTCGACCGCGCCAAGGCCATGGGCGTGTCACTGTTCGCCGGCGAAGCGGAAGGCCGGTTGGAAGAAACGCTGCGCGACGCGTATGCCGGCACGCTCAAGCCGCTTTACAATTATATGAACGACCTGCCGGGCATCGAGGGAACGCCGATCCCGCTGATGGCGGTCGAGCGCGCGCAGCGGACCGCCGGCGGCACGACCTCATTCGATGCCGGCCGCGGCTGTCCCTACCAATGCTCGTTCTGCACCATTATCAACGTGCAGGGGCGCAAGTCGCGCCGGCGCTCCCCGGCAGACGTCGAAAAGATCGTGCGGGTGAACTACGCGCAGGGCCTGCGCGCGTTTTTCATCACCGACGACAATTTCGCCCGCAACAAGGACTGGGAGCCGATCCTCGACCGGCTCGTCTACCTGCGCGAGGTCGAGAAGTTCAACATCAGCTTCATCATCCAGGTCGATACGCTCTGCCACAAGCTGCCGCATTTCATCGAGAAATGCGCGCGCGCCGGCGTCAAACGCGTCTTCATCGGGCTGGAGAACATCAACCCCGATAATCTAGCCGGTGCCAAGAAAAAGCAGAACAAGATCACCGAATATCGGCAGATGCTACTCGCCTGGAAAAACGCCGGCGTCATCACCTATGCCGGCTACATCCTCGGCTTCCCCAACGATACGCTCGAGTCGATCATGCACGACATCGACGTGATCAAGCGCGAACTGCCGGTCGATCTGTTGGAGTTCTTCTATCTGACGCCGCTGCCGGGTTCCGAGGATCATCTCAAGCTGCATCGTGCCGGTGCGCCGCTCGACCCGGACCTCAACAAATACGATCTCAACCACATCTGCACGACGCATCCGAAGATGTCGCGCGAGGAGTGGGACCGCGCCTACAAAATGGCGTGGCAGCGCTATTACACCATCGATCACGTCGAGACGATTCTACGGCGCGTCGCCAAGACCAAGGCGAATGCCAGTAACGCACTATTCTTGATCACGTGGTTCATGGGCTCGATCAATATCGAGCACATCCATCCGCTCGAAGGCGGCTTCCTGCGCCGCCGGGCGCGGCGCGACCGGCGGCCGGGATTGCCGATCGAACCGGTGTGGTCGTTCTATCCGAAATATTTGGCTGAGATCGCCGGCAAGTCGGTGCGGTGGACCTCGCTATATTTCAGCCTCCGTCGCATTTACTTGCGCATCAAGAGCGACCCCCAGCGCTACGGCTATACCGATTTGGCCATGACAGCGGTCGCCGACGACGAGGCCAATACGCACGAGTTGTTCCATACCGATGCGGCCCAGGCCTATGTCGCGCAGGCCAAGCGCATCAAGCAGGCGCAGGACGGCCACGCACACGATACAGTGGTGGTGGAAGCCGCCGAATAGCGGTCAGCCGATGCGCCCCAGCAAGCCCTGCGCCCGCGCGAGATGCGGGCGATCGTACATTTTGCCGTCGATGGCCACCGCACCCGCGCCGGGCTTGGCGGCAAAAGCGGCCACAACCGTCTTCGCCTTTTCGATTTGCTCAAGGCTGGGCGTGAATACCTCGTTGATCACCGCGACCTGCGCTGGATGGATCGCCAGCCGTCCGGTGAAGCCGTCGCGGCGCGCGAGTTCGGTGTCGCGGCGCAAGACTTCCGGGTCACGGAAGTTGACGTGGATGGTCTCAATCGCCGGCACTTTTGCCGCCGCTGCGCCGAACAGGCAGAACGAGCGCGCGAGACGATAAGGCTCGGTCAGCGAGCCGTCGGCATCGCGATTGGCCTCGGCGCCGAGCTCGGCCGATAGATCTTCCGGGCCCCACGTCATCCCGATCAGCCGCGCGCTGGCGTTCTTGTAGGTGCCGGCGGTAAACAGGCCTGCGGCCGACTCCACTGTTTGCGCCAAAATCTTGATCGACCCTTCCGGCAGGCCGGCGATGGCTTCGCGCGCGGTCAGCTTGGCCTCGAGATGGGTGACGGTCGCGCCGCCTTCGGCCTTGGGAAACAGAATGGCGTCGGGTTTTCCCGGCACCACGGCGTCGAGATCGGCATCGGTCATGCCGGTCTCCAGGCCGTTGATGCGCACCAGCAGGCGCGGGCGCTGCGTCATTGATTGCGCAGCCTTGAGAAAATCCAACGCCGCCGCACGCGCCTGCGCCTTGCGCTCAGGCATGATCGAATCCTCGAGGTCGAGGATCACTGCGTCGGCGCCGCTCGCCATTGCCTTGTCGAGCTTGGGCCCGCCGTCGGCGGGGACAAATAACAGGGATCGCATCAAATCACGTCTGCCAATTCACTTGGGCCGCATGTTGATGAAGACGTTGCGGTGGCACTCCGCGACCATCGTGCCGTCCTGCTTGAACGCCTTGTGATGGAATTCGACGACGCCGGCGCCCGGGCGCGATTTCGATTCACGCTTGCTCAACACTTGCGTGCTGCAGTGGACGGTATCGCCTTCGAACAACGGCGCAGGAAACCTCACGTCGGTCATACCGAGATTGGCGATGGTGGTACCGACCGTCATGTCGGACACTTGGATACCGACCATCAGGCCGAGCGTGAACAGCGAATTCATCAGCGGCTGGCCCCATTCGGTTTCCTGTTCGCAGAAGTGACGGTCGATATGCAGAGGCTGCGGGTTGAGCGTCATGTTGGAGAACAACATATTGTCCATCTGCGTCACCGTGCGGGTGAGCG
>CAVZXY010000017.1:0-200112 GCA_963779345.1 uncultured Alphaproteobacteria bacterium
GGTGCTCGTAAGTCTTGCCGATCTCAAAATCCTCGAAATAGAGCCCGCCGCGCTTATGCCGCTGAATCGTGTCCGCCATCGGTGTCCTCCGCATCATGACCGGGGCGTCCCTCAGGCCGCCGTTAACCGTTCATTTACCATAATTACCCAGGATCGACAGAGATCGCGATTGTCGGCGTCCGGTATGGCCAAAGCTATGGCCCGCGACCTCGAGGCCCATCATGGCGATCGATTCTATCATAACTAATGTATCTAATCGCGTCGCAGGCGCAATTCGCGACGCCGCGCGCTCGACCGGCGCCAGCTTCGACTACCTGCTGACCGCTGCCCGTATCGAGTCCAACCTCAATCCGGCCGCGCAGGCGACGACCTCGTCGGCGACCGGGCTTTACCAGTTCATCGACCAGACCTGGCTCGCAACCCTCAAGAGTGCCGGCCCCGCGCATGGCTACGGCCAGTACGCCGACGCCATCACGCAGGGTCCGGACGGCCGATACGAGGTGGCAGACCCGAACATGCGTGCGGCCATCATGCGCTTGCGCAACGATCCGGCCGTAAGCGCGACCATGGCGGGCGCCTTCACCCAAACTAATGCCGCGCAGCTTGCCGGCGCGCTCGGCCGGCAGCCGTCCGAAGGCGAACTCTACATCGCGCATTTCCTCGGCTCAGAGGGCGCCGCAAAGCTGATCGGAGCGATGAAAAGCCAACCGGACGCTAATGCTGCCCAATTGTTTCCGCAGGCCGCGGCGGCGAACCCCGGCATTTTCGTCAACAAATCGGGACAGCCGCGCAGCGTGAGCGAGGTCTACACGACGCTGACCGGCCGCTTCGAGCTTGCGCGCGCCACCGCCTTCGGTCCGGCACTGCGCGGAGCGCAAGCCGCGATGCCCGATCCTGCCGGCGTCACGCAGGCCTACGTGGCGGCCAATACCCGACCGCTCGCCATACCAGTGCCGGTTCCGGCGGTGCCGCCGGACACGCGGCCGCTTTTCCAGAGCATGTTCAGCGATCGCAGCAACCGCGCGGTGACACAGGCGGTCATCAATTTATGGACGCCGGCCGGGGCCGATACGCCGGCCGCCAGCAACCAGCCGCGGCCGCTGAATTTGTTCACTGACCCGCCGGCTGCGGCGGCCAAACCGGGCGGTGGAAAAATCTGAGCGCGCAGATTACCGCATGGTTAATCGCCCCATAATTTCTATGGTGAACGCTTTGTTAAGCGTCGGGCGGTATGTTGTCGCCTGCCGTCGGTGTGGGAGACGGTTGTCAGTCGCGTCAGGTAGTCGCAATGATTGTCCGTCAGTTTCTGCAGTGGATCCGCCACGCGCCGCCCGGCGAACGAGCCGAGGCGACTTCCGCGCTGGCCCGCGCTTATCTTTATTCCGATCTATCGAACGACGATCTTGCCGCCGCCGAAGGCGCGATGATCATGCTGCTGGACGATCCGTCGCCGCTGGTGCGGCGGGCTCTGGCTGACGTGTTTGCTACGTCGCAGAGCGCGCCGCCGGTGGTGATCCGGGCGCTCGCCAACGATCAGCCGGAGATCGCCATGGCGATCCTCGCGCTATCGCCGATGCTGCAGGAAGCCGATCTGATCGACCTGGTAGCGATCGCGCAGCCGTCGGCGCAGACCGCCATCGCCAGCCGCGCCATGCTGCCGCGCTCGGTCGCCGCTGCCATCGCCGAAGTGGGATGCGCGCAGGCCTGCCTCGCGCTTTTGGAAAATTCCGACGCCGACATCGCGGCGTTCTCCATCGACCGCATGGTCGAGCGCTTCGGCCATCTGGCGGCTATCCGCGAATCGGTGCTGGCGCGTGCCGATTTGCCGATGGCGAGCCGTCAGGCGTTGCTCGCCAAGCTGTCGTACACGCTCGCCGGCTTCGTCGCCGGTCGGCAGTGGCTCGGTCCCGAACATGCCGAAGACGCCGCGCGCGAGGCTTGCGAGAAGGCGACCGTCGCGCTTGCCGCCGAGACGCCTTACGACGAGGTCGGCCCGTTGGTTCAGCACTTGCGCGCAAGCGGGCAACTCACCGCGGGCATGGTCCTGCGCGCGCTGTTGTCCGGCAATATAGTGCTGTTCGAGGAGGCGCTGGCGGATTTGTCCGGCATGCCGATCGACCGCGTTACCAGCTATATTCACGACCGCAATATTTCCGGCTTCGCCGCGCTCTATCGCAAGGCCGAACTGCCCGACCAGGCCTATCCGGCATTTCGCGAAGCGATCGCGGCCATGCGCGAAGGCATCTTGATCGGCGAACGGGGCGGGGAAGGCCAGCTCAAACGACGCATGGTCGAGCGCGTGCTCGCCGCTTGCGAAGCCGATCGCAGCCGCGATTTGGCGTCACTGCTGGCGCTGCTGCGGCAATTCGCGGTCGAGGCTGCGCGCGAGGAAGCGCGCATGTTCTGCGACGATCTGGTGGCCAACGACCATATGATCGACCCGCGCCGGGCCATCGCGGACGAGCGTCTCGTGGCGTAAGACAACCTCACGCCCGGAGTTATCCCGGCACAGCGCGAATTCACATTGCCGAGTTGCGACTTACTCCGGCGCGCGCGGCGCGCTTTGAATCTGCTCGAGCACGTCCGGCCGGTCGCGGTTTTCGCGGACGAGAAACTCGTCGGCCACTGCGCGCAAACGCTTGGTCAACGCGGTGGCTAGGTCCTTGGCGTCGGAACTGGAATATTCGCGATAAATCGCGCGCACCGCGTCGACATGCTGATCCACTAGCTTGACCGGAATGTGCGTCGCATCGGGCGTGTGCTCGATCAAGCGGCACAGGCTTTCGGCCGTGGGCGCCAGCAGGGGGAATCCGAAGGTCGCGGCTTCGCCCTTGATGTCATGGGCGGCGTGAAACAGAACTTCCTTGGCCGCCGCGGTGAAACCCTCGGCTGCGATACGGCGGCGAGCGCCATCCAGCCGTTCGCATTCGGCGTCCATCCAGGTCGAGAATTCGGTCGATAGATCGGCCAGCGCCTTTTCTGCGCGCGCGACCGGATCGTCTTCGCTGGGCTTTAGCGCGTTGATGCTGACGGCTTTGCGTAGCTTGTTTTCCGGTGTAATAACCTCGTGATCGCTGAAAGTCGCGGAAGCGGTCGAATTTTGTTTCGGGGGAACCATGATCTATTGCGCCGTCAATCTATGACGCGGACTTGGTCGAGCGCCGAAGTATTCCGGATGACATCGGCCTTACCACCCTTGCGGCGCTCGGTGCCGGTATAATTCGGAATGAAGTTGCGCCGGCGGTCGGGACCGAAATAGGTCGTGGTCTTGATGAACGGGCGCGGATTGACGATCACGTTGACGAGGCGCTGGTAGACGCTCTTGGGTGAGATCGGCTTGGCCAGGAATTCGGTAACCCCGGCGTCGCGTGCGGAGGCCACGCGTTTTTTCTCGGCGTGGCCGGTGAGCATGATGATCGGAACGTAAGGATTGGGGCTGGTGCCGGACTGACGGATGATCTGGGTGAGTTCGAGGCCGTCGAAGATCGGCATCGCCCAATCGGTCACGATGATATCGGGCTTGTGGTTGTTGAAGGTTTCCAGGCCTGCCGCCCCGTCTTCCGCCTCGTGCACTTCGCGCGCATCGAAGCCGTGCAGAATGGCACGCACCATCCGGCGCATATTGGCATTGTCGTCGACGACGAGAAAATGCAGTCGGTTGAAGTCGATGCGGATCATGGATACCGCGGGCCTACAGCCTGATACCTTGGGGAAAGCTACTGGGGTGCCGTTAAGGAAGGGTTTAGGATACCGCCACGCCGCCGCCCGGCGCCGCCGAGCCAACAACCGCCATTATTGGCGGAGGTATTGCACTCACACGGTCCCACCATGAAGACCCTATTGATACCAACCGAAGACCACGATGCCATGCCGGCGGTTCTGGAAACCGCCCGGCTGGTTGCGCAGCAATTCGGCGCCTACATGGAAGGTTTGGCGGTCCGACCCTCGGCCGGCACCTACGTGATGGTCGAGCCGGTCAGCAGCCTGGCGATCTCGGGCGCGTTCGAAGGCGACACGGCGAATCAGGCACGCGCGCAATTCGAATCGTTCATGCAGGGCCACAGCGTGCCGCAAGTCGACCGCGAGCCGGCGGCCTATTCCTACGGCTGGCCGCGCGCCGAAACGGTCGAGGATGCCTTTATCGGCAGCTACGGCCGCAGTTTCGATCTCATCGTGCTCGGTCGGCCGGGACCCGATCCGCAAAATCCCCGGATGCCGCCGCTTGAGACTGCACTGTTCGACAGCGGCCGACCGGTCCTGGTCGTGCCGAAATCCGCGCCGCAGACGCTGGCGCGCAACGTATTGGTCGCCTGGAACCGCAGCACCCAGCAGGCGCGCACGAATATTTTCGCGCTCCCATTGTTGCGGCTTGCCGAGCAAGTGACGGTGCTGATGGTCGAAGGCGGCACCGTGCAGGGGCCTTCGGCGGAGGAGGCTGCGCGCCACCTGCGCCGGAACGGGATCAAAGCAACCGCGTTGACGGTCAAGCGCGGGCAGCGCACGCCCGGAGAAATCATTCTTGACCATGCGGCATCGCTGGGCTGCGACCTGCTAGTCAAGACCGCGTATACGCAGAGCCGTCTGCGTCAGATGATTTTCGGCGGTGCAACTCGCCATATTCTCGCAAACGCGACCTTGCCGGTCTTGATGGCGCACTGATAAGTCTGTCGGCCGTACGAGAGCAGGACATCAATCAATTGTCGAACGGGCCCAACAAGAGTCAGAACCGCACGGGGCCCGTAGCGGCGAAATACCCGGCGTTCCTGACCGTATTCCCCTCGATCATGCTGCCGATGTTTCTGGCGGTGGTGGATCAGACCATCATTGCCACGGCATTGCCGGCGATCGCCGCTTCCACGGGTCAATTTGAGCGCGCGTCATGGATCGTCGTCTCCTACCTGATTGCGTCGACGATTGCGGCACCGATCTACGGGCGGCTGGGTGATGCCTTCGGCCGCCGGCGGCTGATGTTCGTGGCGCTCGCCGTTTTCATGGCCGCATCGCTGCTATGCGCGGCTTCGCCCACCATCGAATTGCTGACGCTCGCCCGTCTGCTGCAGGGATTGGGCGGCGGCGGGTTGATGACGCTGTCGCAGGCGCTGATCGGCGAGGCGATCCCGCCGCGCGAGCGGGCGCGCTACCAAGGCTATCTCGCCGCGGTCGCGGTTTGCGCCAACACTTTCGGGCCCGTTGCCGGTGGGTATCTCACCGAACACTTCGGTTGGCAGTCGATATTTTTGGTGAATGTGCCGGTCGGACTGGGCGCGGTCGCGCTGACCTGGCGGCTGCCGACTCCGAAAGTGGAGCGGCTCGCCTGGCGGGCGGATCCCGGCGGCCTCATCCTGTTTGCGGTGTTCGTGGCGACCTCACTGTTGTCGTTGGAGCAAGTGCAGCACGTGGATCTCGAGATGATCCCTCTCGGTGGCGGCCTGCTTGCTGTCGGCATCGCCGCCCTGGTGCTGCTGGTGCGCCACGAGAACCGCACGCCGTCGCCGCTCATTCCGCTTGGCCTGTTGCGGCAGCCTCCGATCTGGCACAGCGACGCTCTTGCCGCCTGTCACGGCGCCGCGCTGGTGTCGCTGATCACGTTTTTTCCGGTTTACCTGCAAGTGGTGCGCGGGGATTCGCCGTCGGAAACCGGCTTGCTGCTGGTGCCGCTTACCATTGGCATTGGCACCGGATCGCTGGTGACTGGCCGGTTGGTCAACAAGACCGGACTGCTGACGATCTATCCGATCGTCGGCCTTGCCATGGTGACGGCCATATTTGTCGTGCTTGCCTTCTGGGTCTCGGCGCTGGGGACGCCGGCGCTCGCCGGCATTTTGTTGTTCAACGGGCTGTTCATGGGAACCGTGATGGGTGTCGTGCAGGTGAGCGTGCAGATCGCCGCCGGCCCGGCGCGGCTCGGGGAAGCGGCCGCCTCGGTGCAGTTTTCGCGCTCGATTGGCGCGGCCTTCGGCACCGCTTTAGTGGCGACCGTGCTGTTCGGCTTCCTCACATTGCGCAATCCTGAAGCGGCCCGTGTCTTCGCCAGCATGGTCAAGCATGCCGGCATCGGTCCGGCGCTGCCGGCCGCGCAGCGTATCGCCATTCAGGCCGATATCCGGCAGGCGTTCGGCGTCGCCTTTCTGACCATGGCGGTGTTTTCGGCCGCAGGCTTTTTCCTGACGTTCACCAATCCGCTGCGGAGGATTTAGCGTTCACGTCTTGAGCAGCGTCGCCATGATGCGCTCGCGCGTCAGCGGCAGATCGCGGATGCGCGCGCCGAGCGCGTGTGACACGGCGTTGCCGATCGCCGCGGCGGTGGGGCCGGCGGTCACTTCGCCGACGCCGAGCGGCACCTCGTCCTTGGTGTTGATCAGTTCGATGTCGATCTCGGGCACCTCGCTGAATTTGAGCACCGGGTAAGTCTCCCAGTCGAACGAGGCGATGCCCGCGACCGCGCTGTTGTCGAAGCGCACTTGCTCCTTGAGAACCCAACTCGCCGACTGGATGATGCCGCCTTCGAGCTGGTTGAGCACGCCGTCTGGATTGATTACCAGCCCGGCGTCGGTCGCGCACCACACATGCGACAAACGGATTTCTTCGGCGACGTCGAGCTCGACCACCACAGCGGCGTAGGCTGCGCGGTTCTTGTAGCGCGCGAACGCAAAGCCGCGGCCATGGCCGGCGCCGCCGGGTTCTTCGGGATTCCAGCGCGCCATCGCGGTGACCTTCTCGATCACCGCGCGCGCGCGTTGGTCGGTAATGATCGACAGCCGGTAGGCGACCGGGTCCTGGCCGGCGCCCTCCGCCAGTTCGTCGATGCAGCATTCCATCGCGAATACGTTCGGCATTGCGCCAAGCCCGCGCAGCGCCGAGGTGCGCACCGGCGGCTCGGTGATCAAATGATGGATTATGCGCTTGGCCGGGATGTCGTAGAGCGGCTCGCCGTTGCGGGTGGCGCCGCCGCCGCCCGACTCCGGCACATCGCCGGGCGGCGGCTCCGGCATCGGATCGGGCAGGGCGACCGCGCCGAGTAGCACGCCACCGGCGCCGGGCCGGTTGTTGTGCGTCGGGCTCCAGATTTCCTGCGTCCAATCGACCGGCTTGCCGGCGTCGTCGAGGAGGGCCTGCACCTTGACGACCATGGCCGGCGTTTTCGGCTCATAGACGAATTCCTCCTCGCGCCGCCAGCGCACGCGGATCGGCTGGCCCGGCATCTGCATGGCGATAATGGCGGCGTCGGCCGCGGCATCGTCGGCGCCGTTATGGCCGTAGCAGCCCGACCCTTGCACGTGGTGCACGGTGATCTTGGACGCGTCGATGCCGAGGGCTTTGGCGAGCGAGCCGCGCAAAGGGAACACCCCCTGGCAATGGGTCCATACGGTCAGATGGCCATCGGTATATTCCGCCAGGCCGCAGGATGGCGAGATCGAGGCATGGGCGAGATAGCCGCGGCTGTACGTCGCCTCGAAGCGCCGGCGGCCCTTCGGATCGCCGGCCGGCGCGCCGAACGGCCTGTCGATCCACGGCCGCTGCAGCAGCCAGGAGGCTTCGGCCTGCAGCGCGGTCGGCGTCTCCACGTTCTGCCACGTCACGGCGTTGACCGCGGCGGCGGCTGCGAGATCGACGGCGGTTTCATCGTCGCCGACGACGGCGAGGAAATTGCCGTGTCGGACGAATTCGACCTTGCCCTTGGCGGTGCGCGCGATCGCCTTCTCGTCGATCTTGTCGATGGTGGCGCCGCGGTTGGGCTGGCGCACCACGCGCGCATGGATCATGCTGGGCAATTGTAGGTCATGGATGAAGATGGCCTTGCCGAAAATCTTGTCGGGCAGATCGAGGCGTTCGCTGCTTTTGCCGATGTGCTCGAATTCGGCAACGGCTTTGCGCTTGCCGCTGCCGCTCGCCTTGACCGCAAGGTTCACCGCGCCGGAGAGCGTCCAGTAATCCTGACCGGTCGGCTTGCCGCCGCGCAGGATGCTGCCGTCGCGCACGGCGAGTTCGCTAACTGGGCAGCCGATGACGGTCGCGGCCTGCGCCAGGAACAGTGCGCGCACGTCGGCGCAGGCCTGTCGCATGGCGACGCCGCCCGACTGCATCGACTGGCTGCCGGCGGTATAGCCCTCGTTGGGTGTGAGCTCGGTGTCGCCGGAGCGGACGACGATGCGCGCCATGGCCACGTCGAGTTCGTCGGCGGCGATCTGCACCATGGCGGTGAGCACGCCTTGGCCGATCTCGACACGGCCGGTGTTGATCGTGATCTTGCCTGGCGCCGGGAAGGACACCCAGCGGTCCAGCATCGGATTGTCGGCGAGCGGGATGGGCAGGGGCGCGTTCATGTTGGCGCTCCGGCTTTCATCTGCGCCGCTGCCTTTTGCACCGCGCGGATGATGCGGTTATGCGAGCCGCAGCGGCAGATATTGTCGTCGAGGGCTACGGCGATCTCGGCGCGCGTCGGCGAAGGGTTTGTGTAGAGCAGCGCCTTGGCGCTGACGATGATGCCAGCGAGGCAGTAGCCGCATTGGCCGGCTTGTTCGTCAATGAAGGCCTGTTGCAGCGGGTGCGGCTTCTCGGGCGTGCCGAGGCCCTCGATGGTGACGATCGCCTTGCCGGCGACGCTCCATACCGGCTTGGCGCAGCACTTCTCCGGCTTGCCGTCGATCAGCACCGTGCAGCAGCCGCATTGTTCAAGGCCGCAGCCGAAGCGGGTGCCCATCAGGCCGAGCTCGTTGCGCAGTACATTGAGCAGTGGCGTCTCTTCGTCGGCGAGCGTGACACTCACCGGCCTGCCGTTGACGGTGAAATTGAACACTTGAGTCATTCGCGGCTCACACTTATTTTGCGCATGATCTTGTCCGAAAACTGGTTCCCACTTTTCGGGATCATACGCGCAACAATCAAAACCCGAACTGCTCGCGCAATATGCGCTCGTCGAGGCTGTGGCCCGGGTCGAACAGGAGGTTAATCGATATCGTGTGGTCCATCTCGACGTCGACGTCGCGCACCGAGCGCACCTCGTCGGAGTCGGCGACGGCGGCGACCGGCCGCTTGTCGCCGTCCATGACCACGATGGTGACGTGCGCCTTGTCGGGCAAGAGCGCGCCGCGCCAGCGCCGCGGGCGGAACGGGCTGATCGGGGTGAGCGCCAGCAGCGAGGCGGTGATGGGGATGATCGGCCCTTGCACCGACAGGTTATAGGCGGTGGAGCCGGCGGGCGTTGAAACGAGCAGGCCGTCGGCGATCAATTCGGGAATGCGCTCCTCGCCATCGACCAGAATGCGCAAGTGCGCGGCCTGTGCGCTCTGGCGGAACAGCGACACTTCGTTGATGGCGCGGTGCTCGTGAACGCGTCCGGCGGCATCGCGTGCGCGCATCACCAGCGGGTGAATCACTGTAATATGTGCGGCGGCTAGGCGCTCGGGCAGGGCGTCCAGCGAGAACTCGTTCATCAGGAAGCCGATGGTGCCGCGATGCATGCCGTAGATCGGCTTGCCGGAATTCATGAACTTGTGCAGGGTTTGCAGCATCAGGCCGTCGCCGCCGAGCGCCACGATGATGTCGGCGTCCTTCGGCTCGGCATTGCCGTAGCGCGCTTGCAGCCGCTCGTAGGCCTCGCGCGCCTCCGGCGTCGTGCCGGCGATGAAGGCGATCTGCTTGAAACGCTTGGGCGGGCGGTTCATTGACGGCTCGGGGGCAAAATCGGGGTCTTTCGATGGAACGCGCGGTGCTCGTCTATACGACTTGGCCCTCGATTGTCGAGGCGGAGGCGGCTGGGCGGCAAATCGTCGAAAAACGGCTGGCGGCCTGCGTTAATATCCTGCCCCGTGTGTTGCCAATTTCCCAGTAAGCGGGCCTCTTCAGAGGGCTGCAGTGGTGGCGGCCACTCGGATGCACTTTTCGCGTTTAGTAGGGGTGCCGACATCTGATAGCGATGTCGGCTATCGCCCGGAGAGGTTTAACGCCCGTGTTGCGTCGATCGGTTGAGCCGGCACCCCGATAACGGACATTCAGAGTTGGCGTAGCGATGTCCGTTAAGTGCATGACCCGACATGGCGACTATAATTTTCGTTTCGCCAAAGGCTTCGCGACTTCGCGGGCGTGCTCGACGAAAACGCGTGCGACCGGGCCGAGTGTGCGGTTCTTAAGGGTGACGATTCCGACTGGCACGCGAGCCATAGGTAGTTCAACTGGTAAGACTTTGAGATCGGGGCGCCTGGTGGGAAATCTCAAAGCGGAGGCCGGGAGGATCGTCAGAAAGCGCCCTGTCGCCAGGAGAGTCATTCTCACCTGAGCAGTAGCGGAAACCACTGCGATCCTGGGATTATCGAGCCCGCTTGCGCGAAAGGCTTCGATTGCAAGTGACCCAGTGCCGCTGTCTGGCGGCGGTAGCGTCCACGGCTCGTTCACCAGTTCGGCAAGTTTTATTTTGCGCCGCGGAATCCATGGGTTTTTTGCGCCCACCACGACGACATATGAGTTATCGAAAAGAAATTCGAACTCAAGTCGCACGTCTGAAATAGGGCCCAATCTACGAGCGATCAGGAAATCAACGTTACGCCTGCTTAGTTCTTGGTACAATGCCTCCACATGTTCTTCCACGAGATGAAACACCATCCGCGGGTAGCGGCGGGAGAGCCGATCTGCCACTGCGGAAACAAAAGTTGCAGCTAGAAGAGGATTGCATCCAATCCGCACTTCACCGGCCGTAGGGTCGGTCAGAAACTCGATGTTCTTTATGCCTTGTCGCAGATCATCGAAGATAGCTACTACGCAATCCAATAATGCGCGGCCATATTCGGTCGGCTCAACTCCTTGGCGGTTGCGATCGAGTAAGCGGACGCCGAGAGCATGCTCCAACTCGGCCATCGATCTTGAAACGGCAGGCTGAACGGTGTTTAGCCGTTCCGCCGCCTTACCCATGCTGCCGGTTTGCACCACGGTCATGAGGACGTGGAGGTCGTGAAGCTTAATCCGGCGTTCAATGCGGTCGCTCAACTGCATGGTGGCGCTCATAGCAGTCTTGTTATGATGTCATCAGACAATAGCATTATACTTTAGACAGTAGCATTATACTTTGACGGCCGCTCCGCCGATCTTCTGTAGTTGGACTCAGTCGGCGATCCAAGACCGTGCATCCCGCAAAGTTGGAGGCACGGGCGTCTCGCAAACCAGAACGCAGAGGAGGGCGCCATGAAATTTTCCCGCAGAGCTTTTATTAATATGGTAGCGGGTGCGGCCATCATTCCGGCTACGTCACGATTTTCTTGGGCACAAACCTATCCTTCGCGCCCCGTGCGTTTGTACGTCGGCTTCTTTGCCGGCGGCCTCACCGACATCGTAGCGCGCTTAATGGGTCAATGGCTGTCGGAGCGGCTCGGGCAGCAATTCATAGTCGAGGACCAGCCGGGCGCCGGTACAAACCTTGCAACAGAGGCGGCCGTCCGGGCGCGGCCAGACGGTTATACGTTTCTTATGGCCTCGTCGTCGAATGCAATTAATGCAACGCTTTACGCCAAGCTCAATTTTGATTTCGTGCGCGATACCATTCCAGTTGCGATCGTTTCCCGTACCCCGCTCGTCATAGTAGTCAATCCAACATTCCCGGCCAAGACAGTGCCGGAGTTTATTGCCTATGCCAAAGCCAATCCTGGCAAAATCAATATGGCCTCGCCTGGCATCGGCAGCTCGGTCCATCTCGCTGGCGAGTTGTTCATGAAAATGGCTAGCGTCAACTTAGTTGTGGTTCAATATCGCAACAGTTACGTGCCCGATCTGCTCGCGGGGCATGTGCCATTATCGTTCAGCCCCATACCTACGACGATAGCGAACATCCGGGCAGGAAAGTTGCGCGCGCTTGCGGTGACCGGCGAAACTCGCTCACAGGCGTTGCCTGATATCCCGACTGTCGGCGAGTTTATGCCGCGCTACGAGGCAACCGTGTGGAATGGTATAGTCGCGCCCAAGAACACGCCGGCCGAGATCATTGACAAGCTCAACAGCGAAATTAACGCGGCCCTTTCCGATCCCAAGATGATGGCGCGATTGTCCGATATGGGAAGCGTTCCAACGTCGATGTCCTCCGCCGGCTTTGGCAAGTTCATTGTCAATGACACCGACAAGTGGGGCAAAGTGATCCGGGGCGCCAATATCGCGCGTATATAAAAGGATATCCATGCCGGTTAGTTCATATTCCCTTGTGCATCGCTTCGGTCCGGACGCCGAGGACATCGAGCTCCTTAAAGACGCTCCGCCAGTTCATATTCAGCTTGGCGGGCGTGGGTCGGTGCGAGCATTTCAGCAGAAGACCATACCAGACCGGATTTTGCGGCAACTCTGTGCGCTCGCTCTGTGCGCCCCAACCAAAAGCGATCTTCAACAGCGCGACATCATCATCATCGACTCGCAAAATCTGAGGTCAAAAATCGGTAATCTGATGACAGAAGGGCCGGGCGGTCAGGAATGGCTCGCAAACGTGCCAAACATGTTGATTTTTTGCGGCAACAATCACCGGCAGCGCATGTTGCACGCGTTGCGCGACAAGCCGTTTGTGAATGATCATTTCGACGCGTTCTTTAACGCGGCCGTTGATGCTGCGATAGCTCTATCTGCCTTCGTCATTGCCGCCGAGGCGTCGGGGCTTGGCACCTGCCCGATCAGTGCCGTACGCAATCATTCGAAAGCGTTGTCTCGTCTTCTAAAGTTGCCCGACTATGTCTTTCCCGTCGCTGGTCTCGCCGTCGGATACCCTGCTGTATTGCCCTCTCAGAGCTTGCGGCTACCGCTTGCTGTGACCGTCCACCACAACGCATATACGGAGGGTCGTCTGGCAGACGTGATAGATACCTATGACCGGCGCCGCGCGGCTGTCCAGCCATACAAGACGCAACGATACGTCGATGAGTTTGGCGCTGCTGAGGCCTATGGGTGGTCAGAAGACAAGGCGCGGCAGTACACACGGCCAGAACGGTCCGATTTCGGCGCCTATGTCAGGAAAATTGGCTTCAAGCTGGATTAATTCGTGTTGTTGTGCGCGCGATAGTCATACCTCCAAATCCGCTTTGTTGAATTCTGCGGAACGCCTCAGCTCCAACCACTGACGATTGGAGTGGCACTGCGACAATCGCTCTGACGCAGTTATTTAAAAGCGGGTGCTGTTTCGGATGTCACTGTGGGTCAAAAGCGCCCGAGCCATCCAAGGTCGATCTCAGACAATGTCTGCTATGCTCCGATGGTGTTGAAAAAGTCGGGCCCTGAAGGTTTGCAGCTCTTTATTTGAGCTTCATACAGGACCCCCGTCTTATTTATTGGTGTCTCCCCTTCGAGGGGTTCACCACTGACACTATGGTTCTACTCCTGCGGCAACTGACAATCACGTAGCGCAAGCGACCGTGGCATCAGGCGGCCGCCAGATATATTTTGCGAGCGTTTTGAGGTTTTGCGCGATAGCGACGAGATGACACTCGTCGCGTGCACCGGATATTCCTCGCAGGCGAAGCCGTTCAAAACCGTGATGAGACTTGGCGTGTGCGAACTTCATCTCGACCTTTTTACGCTCATCTCGTGACTTCTCGTATTCGAGCGTACCCATCAGGGTGCGAGCGATATCGCGGGCATCTTCGTTGACGTCGCGTGGGACGATGCGTTGTGGAGATTTCGGGCAGCACTTGGATTTAAGGGGGCATGGGCCGCAATCGCGGGTGCTTGCCGTGTAGCGCAGCATGTAGCCAGAGAGAATACGGCCCGTCGTCTTCAGGAGCTTACCCGTCGGACAGACGTACATGTTGCAATCCTTGTCGAACTTAAAGTCGCCGCGTGAGAAGGTGCCGTCCTCGCGGGCGCTCTTGTCCCAGACCGGGATGTGCGGCGTAACGCCAGCTCCGATCAGCCAACCAAGGAGCTTGCCCGTGCCATAGGCCGTGTCGGCAACGAGGCGCTTAGGCTTTAAGCCGAATATCTTCTCGGTGCGCTCAAGCATCGGCTTGGTTGCCGCGACTTCGTCGTAGGTGCGAGCCGGGGTTGCCTCAACCCCAACGATGACAGCGGCAGGCCCTATATCGATCAGGTAATTGAGCCCGTAGCCGAACTGCACGCGCTTGTTGGCCTTCGCTGTCCAAGCCGAACAAGGGTCCACCGGCGAGATTACCTTAGGGGGATTACGGTTGGCATCGGGATCCTCGTCATCAAGCCCGGCAAGGAACTCGGCAGCAGCACGCGTCTGTCGTTCCGGCAACGACCAATCGATCTCATCGGGCGGCTTGCCATGAAAGCGGCTGGCGTTGGCTTCAATGACGCTGGCATCAACGGCAAAGCCTTCGCCCTTAACAAGACCCGCGTTCATGCACGCAAACACCACCGCCTCGAATATCTGACGGAATATGTCGCTGTGGCGAAAACGGCCATGGCGATTGACTGAGAATGTCGAGTGGTCGGGAACCTCATCGTTAAGATCGAGACGGCAGAACCAGCGATAGGCCAGATGCAGCGTGACCTCCTCGCACAGCCGCCGCTCGAAGCGGATGCCATAGCAATACCCAACAATCATCATCCGCAGCATCAGCTCAGGGTCAACCGAGGGACGCCCGATCTCGCTATAAAACGGCGCCAGCTTCTCACGAAGCCCTGCCAAAACCTGCGTGAATATCGGATTGATCCGGCGTAGCAAATGGCTCGCCGGAATGCGCTGTTCAAGGTTGAATAAATAAAACAGCTGGCTCTGATCGCCTCGTCTGCTCGACTCCCATCATGGCAAGGGCCTTGGTGCCGATTCCAAAGAGAAGCACGAGCCTGCTGACGCGACATCGACACTGCAGTGGTGGATGAGTGCTGAAAGCGCTTGATTCCAATCAGTGTCCGATTAGAGAAGCGACCGAATTTTGTGACGCTGGGAAACGAAGTTAAGTGCCAGCAGCCGACATTCTTCCACCCTTCGTATCACCGAGAAACGGAGTTAGACTGGGTGTAGAGGTGACAGCGGGACACGCCAGATGAACAACCGGATGGCCCCTTTACTTTTCTGCTTAGTGGTTTTTCTTACGCATTCGACACGAAGCGCATTTGCTGACGACGAGTATGTCTGGGCCGCATTAAAGCAGGGCGGCAAGGTTATTTTATTGCGCCATGCTCACGTCGACATCAGGGAAGGGATAGGGCATCTCGCGCCCGGCAACTGCGCGGAAGAAGTCAATCTTTCCGCCAGCGGTGTAGAGCAGGCCAAACGCATTGGAGACGCCTTCCGCGTTCACGGCATTGTGGTTGGAGAAGTTTTGTCGAGCCCTTATTGCCGTTGCGTTGACACAGGCAGGCTTGCGTTTGGTCACGCAACGTCAGTTCAATATTTGAAGCCACCGGGCGTAGTATCTGAAGACCAGGCCAAATTAGATCAAGGCCATGTTTTGCAAGAAATTCTAAATCACCACGATCCGTCTAATTTGGTGATGATTACCCACGATCTCAACATCGCCAACGTTGTGCTCGAAGACACGGTCCCCATGGGCGAATTTTTCGTGGTTCAACCCAATGGGGTGGATTTCGACATCATCGGTAAAATCCGAATGGGCGATTAATTATTCCGCGAACTTGTGCGCTGTTCGTCCGGTAGCGTTCCAGATTTTTGCAGCGCAACGAACGCGGCGAATGGCCAAATGCTGACCTGGGAATGGTCTTGCGTGACCGCGTGGTCAAAAATGCTTAATGCCTGTTGAGATGCGAAAACGAGGAGCGTCCCCATGCCTGAAATCAAGACCGAGTTTCTGTTCACGATTGCTCTCGAGGTTCAAGGCTTCACTCTCGGCGACACGCCCTATGGCAGCCAGCGCATCTTTCAGTTCGATAGCGGCAACTTCGAAGGACCTAAGCTCAAGGGTACAGTTGTGCCGGGCGGAGGAGGCACGGCGCTCACCCGCCACGACGACGTGCTGGAGATCGAAGCGCGGCTGACGCTCGAGACCGACGATAATGAGAAAATCTGCGTGACCTGGAAGGGACTTCGCCACGGCCCGAAGGAGGTCATTGACCGCGTCAATCGCGGCGAGACAGTCGACCCGCGGACCTATTATTTCCGCACCACGCCTTACTTCGAGACGGGTTCGCAAAAGTATGCTTGGTTAAATCGCATCTGCTCGATTGCTACCGGCTCACGTAATGCGAGCGGGCGGACCATTCAGGTATTTCAGGTACTGTAACGGTTCGCTACGTTCTGGCAGCGAACGTCCGCTCCGGGTCGATTTTGTTGCAAAAGTCGGCGAGAGGAAGAATGAGGCGACCATCTCGATGTCTTTAGCCCGTCTGCGGCGCCCGCTCCATTTGGCGGCGGGGCCTTGAAGTGAGGGGACTGACGACCGCAACGCTTAGGCGGTACAAGCGGCGGCCATCGGTGGTGGCCGAACGACCAGTTTGGCGAGCCGGCGTAGGTTCTGTGCGATTGCCGCAAGCGTAAACTCATCTTGTGCGCCGCACGGGCCACGAAGCCTAAGGCGACCAAGCTTCAGGATGCGCTTGAGATGGGCGAACAGCATCTCGACGCGTTTGCGATCACAGCGTGATTGTTCGAAGGCCTCGGTCTTGGCCAGTGCGCGGGCAACGTCGCGCGCCTCTTCATAGATGCTGCGCGGAATCCTGCGGAAGGACGCCTTTGGACAGCATCGTACCTTGAGCGGGCATCCCCGACAGTCGGATGTGCTGGCGAGATAACGAAGGGTCTCGCCATCATCGATCAGCGTTCCTGTCGTGGTTAGAAGCTTGCCCGCTGGGCAGACATAAACGTCGCGCTCTTTGTCAAACCTGAAGTCTTCCCGACTGAAGGTTCCGTCATCACGCCTCGACTTGTCGATCACCGGGATGTGGGGCGCGATGTCCTTGTCTTTGACGAGCCAGTTGAGGTTCGGGCCTGAACCGTAGGCCGTATCGGCCGCGAGCCACCTGGGTTTGATATCAAATCGCTCTTCGGTGCGCTCAATCATGGTCTTCCCCGCGCCAACTTCGGCCTGGCGGATGGCGCGCGAGGCCTCCACGTCCATGATGACGCCGAACTTCACATCAATGAGATAGTTGTCGGCATAGGCAAAGAACGCCGGCCCTCGCATCGCGCCGGTCCATTGCGCGGCAGGATCGGATGGCGAGACGAACTTCGGCGTGACATCACTCGCCGCACCGAAAGCCGCATCATCAAGTGTTGCCAGATATTCCTTCACGGCCCGGCTCGCCGTCTCGGGATCACATCTCTTTTGCCATTCTGAGCCCGGGGTTGAGCGCTGCTTGTTGGCGTCAGCCGCAATCAGGCTCGCATCCACCGCAAACCCTTCTCCGCCAACGAGATCGGCTGCGATACAGGCCTCGACCACACGCTCAAATACCTGGCGAAAGATGCCGCTGTCGCGGAAGCGTTCATTGCGTGCACGCGAGAATGCCGAATGATCAGGGATCTTGTGCTCAATGCCCAGCTTGCAGAACCAGCGATAGGCGAGGTTCGCATGCAGTTCGCGACACAGTAACCGCTCGGATCGCAACGCAAAGACATAACCGATGATCAGCATCCGGATCATAAGTACCGGATCAACCGACGGCCGGCCGAGGGCTGGATAGTGCGGTGCGAGCTCTGCGTGCACCCACGATAGATCGAGAACGGCGTCGATATTGCGCACCAGATGATCATCAGGAACCGCCTCATCGAGGCGGAACTCATAGAATAAAGGACCCTGGTCGTTGTTCTGGCGCCCCATCATCGCCCGCCTCCCACACAAAATGTCGTCAGAAGACGAAATCACTGTTCGCCAAAGCCTTCAAATCACTTCTGCAACAAAATCGGTCAAAAGCGGACTTGTTGCCATGTCAGCGCGATGTCTGCTTTACGCGCGATAGCGGATATTCGCGCGTGTTGTTGGCATGCCCTCATGTATCATTATCGCGCCAGGAATGATCTCGCACTACTGGTGGGAGGGCAAAATCGAGCGGTCCGAGGAAGCGGTGATGCTGATCAAGACCCGCGCCGCTTTGGCGGAGAAAGTCGGTGCGGCGGTGAAGGAATTGCACGCGTATACTACCCCCGCGATCATGGTACTGCCGGTCGAAAGCCTCGACGCGGCCTATCACCAGTGGATCGTCGCGGAGAGCGGCGGTTGAAAAACGAAATCGCCGGGGTCGGCCCGGCGATCGCGCATCAATTTACAGCGGGTGCTGCTTAGTAGGTGCCGGTGCCGTCGATCACGGCCTTGAGCTGGATGTATTCCTGGCAATTGGTGCTGCCGCACAGCAGCTTCACCTTCTTTAGATCGTCTTCGGCCTTGAGCCGGTTGCCCTGCTCCATCTGCCACATCCCGTAATAGGACCAGGTGCGCACATGGTCAGGGTCGGCGGCGAGCGCGCGCTCGTACCAAACCCTGGATTGGTCATAGTCGCCCATCCGGCGATACGAATAACCAATGTAGTTTGCCACGTCCGGATGCTCGTCGTGGCCGAGCGCGTGCATGGCGGCGATGCCGGCCTGATAATTGCCGGCAAGGATGAGCAGGCGGGCGGCGCGATAGTCATGCAAGAAATTTTCCTGCGCCAGCTGCTGCTCCTGCTGCTCGATTGCGTTGTTGTCCTTCTTTTTCTTCTTCTTGCTGCCGTTATCCGTTGGCGGGTACGGCGTATCGGTGCCCATGGCGTAAACCGTCACCGGCTTGATGCTCACGGCGGCCACCAAGAGGCCGGCGGCGGCGAAGATGCCGACACGGCGAAACGTTTGGGTCAGGGTCACGTAGGTCTCCTCTCGGAAAGCGGCTGAGTTGGATATTACGCCGAAAACGGCTGTTACGGAGAAACAGTCCGCGGAGTGTCTCACCGCAATCTTTCCGCACTAATAGCCGGAGCCGGGGGTGGCGTCCGGCCTGTAACGCGACATGTCCGATTGCGGCGTTTTGTCTTCCGATTTCTCGCGCTTCATCTTGGTATGTTTGATTGCAGCTTTATGATCGGCCTTTTTGTGGGTGGCGCTGTCGGAATTGCCCGCGTCGACGGCGTAAAGCGGCTTGGTGCCGATGCTCACCGCGAGCAGGGCCGCTGCCGCCACAAGCGCGAGGCGGCGCAGTATCTGGACTGACGTCATGGAGCAACCTCATTCGTTGGATACGAGACACAAACAACCGATCCGTGCCGCCTAGTCCCTCACAAGAAATACAATCTGGCGGAGCCGTCCTTAACTCGTCGGCGGGTTTCAGGGAACATTTTTGCGTGCTGGTTCCTCGGGTTTGGTCCGGGGACGAAAGAGGGAACACGGGAATCTGCCCGTTTGCAGATGTCCGTGGCTGCCCCCGCAACTGTGAGCGGCGAGCCCGCGTCCGTATGGCCACTGGGAAACCGGGAAGGCCGGGCGCAACTGGGTGACGACCCGCGAGCCAGGAGACCTGCCAGCGCGGTCACCCAACCGGTGGACGGGGCGTCCATACGGAGCGGTCTTTCGCAGCGGTGACGACATTGCCGGTGCGAAGCCGTGAGAGGATCTCTCCCACGACATTGCACACGTAAGCGTCGCGCATCATCGTGCCGCTGAACGTGTCCTTCATACCGGGGTTGGTCTCACCCGATGCGCCGCATTCATGCGGGCGCAAACGAAGGAACGTAACGTTATGGGAACTCAATTTCGCATCGCTGGCGCCGCCTTGGCGCTCGCATTGTTCGCGCAAGCCGCGAGCGCACAAGACAACACGCAAGTCTTGCCGACCATCGTCGTCAGCCCGACCACGGTGCCGACGCCCGTCAACCAGATCGCAAATTCGATTACGGTCATCACCGGTGAAGACCTGCAACGCGAACAGCGCCGCACGGTCACCGACGCGCTTAACGCCGTGCCCGGCCTGCAAGTGGTGCAGAACGGCTCGCCCGGCGCGCAGACGTCGGTATTTATCCGAGGAACCAACTCCAACCAGGTAAAGATATTGATCGACGGCATCGACGTCAGCGACTTTAGTAATCCGAACGGCGCCTTCGATTTCGCGCATCTGCTCACCTCCGACATCGAGAAGATCGAAGTGCTGCGCGGTCCGCAAAGCGGTCTTTACGGCGCGAGCGCGATCGGCGGCGTTATTTCGATCACGACGAAGAAGGGCTCCGGCCCACCGAAGGCGACCGGCTACGTCGAAGGCGGTTCGTTCGGTACTTTCAACCAAGCCGTGGGCGTGAGCGGTTCGCAGGACCGGTTCAATTACGCGTTCAACGTTTCGCACATGCGCTACGAAAATCAGCCGGTCACGCCCGCCTATATGGTGCCTCCGGGCGGACATGCCATCAGCAACGCCTACGACAACAAGTCGCTGTCGACCAAGCTCGGTTACGACGTCGACAAAAATCTGAGCTTCAATATGATCGGCTACTACACCGATGCTGTGCTGCATTATTCGGACGACGATCCGAACGCCTTTCCCGGCGCGACCTTCCCCACGCAATCGGTCTATCGCAACCGGAATTTCTACGGCCGCGGCGAAGCTGTGTGGACGCTGCTCGATGGCCGTTTCGTCAATACCTTCGGCGTCAACTACACGAACTACGCGCGCGACAACAAGGACCCCGATCCCAACCCGCAGACCAATTTCAATTCCACCGGCGAGAAATACGAGTGGCACGGCGCCCTCACCGTGATGCCCGGCCAGGTGTTGGTCGCCGGACTCGAGCGGCAGAACGAACGCGCCAGCAGCGACAATGTCGATGCGAAAACAGGCAACCAGGCCGGCTTTCTGGAATTTCAGTCAGAAATCGCCAAGCGGTTTTTCTTTGTCGCCAATATCCGCCACGACGACAACGACGCGTTCGGCGGCCACGATACCTGGCGGTTGGCGCCAGCCGTCATCGTGCCGGTAACAGAGACCAAGCTGAAGGCAAGCTACGGCACCGGCTTCAAGGCGCCCGACCTCTATCAGCTCTACGGGCAGGGGCCGTTCGGCTTTGTTGGCAATCCTAGTCTAAATCCGGAAACCAGCCGCGGCTACGATTTCGGTTTCGAGCAGCCGGTGCTCGGCGACCGCGTCCGCTTCGGGGTCACCTATTTCCGCAACGACCTCACCAATCTGATCGAGTTCAACAACACGTTTACGACGCTGGTGAACGTCGGCAATGCCGTTACCTACGGCGCGGAAGCCTTTGTCGCGGTCAAGATCAATGACCAATTGCGCACCCGGCTCGACTACACCCGCACCACGGCGCGCGATCTCGACACGGACACCGAATTGCTACGCAGGCCCCGCGATAAATATGCGTTCACCGCGAGTTGGCAGCCGATCGACAAGTTAACGATATCGCCGACCGTCATTTATCTCGGACGCTGGCTGGACATCAACCGCTCGACCTTCACGAACGAGGAGGGCGGCGATGTCTTCGTCGTCAATCTTGCCGCCCAGTATGCGCTCGATGCCCACACCACGGTGTTTGCACGCGCCGACAACCTGTTCAGCACGCAATACGAGGAGCCGCTAGGCTGGCTGCAACCGGGGTTGTCGGTGTATGGTGGCGTCAGGCTGACCACCAACTAACCGAGCGCCGCCGAGACCGGCGCGTCCGGCCTCGGCAGCATCTATTCTTGGGGGCTTCCATGATCCTTGCGCGCTTTCTGTTAATCGCGGTGTTGTCCTTGGGGACGCCGGCCGCCGCTTTTGCCGCCGACGATATCCTCGATGCCATCGAACAGGCCCGCAAATCTTACCAGGCCGGCGACCTTGCCGCGGCCAAGCAGTCGCTTGACCTCGCTTCGCAACTGGTTGGCCAGAAAAACGCAGAGAATTTTGGGTCGCTGCTGCCGGCACCGCTGCCGGGCTGGAAAGCGGAGAAGGTCGAGACGGCGGCCGTTGGCGTCGCCATGTTCGGCGCGTCCTCGGCGAGCCGACGCTATCTTGGGCCGGACGGCCATGACGTCTCGGTGCGCATTACCGGCGATTCGGCGATGGTGATGCAGTTCGCGCAGCTTTTTCTCAATCCGGTTATTGCCGGCGCCATGGGCAAGCTGATCAAAATCGGCGACCAGCGGGCGATCCAGACCCATGAAGGCACGATCAACATGATCGTCGCCAACAAATATCTAGTCACCATCGAGGGCTCGGCCGACTCCGCGGCCAAGCTCGCTTATGCCCAGGCCGTGGACATCGCCAAATTGTCGAAGATGTAGCGCTGGTTACAGTGGCGCCCACATCGCCGGCGCCATTTCGTAGCCGCTGCCGGTCTTGACGATATGGCCGCAGGCCGGGAAGGGGAAATGGTAGGCCTCAACCAGCATTCGGTCGGCGGCCGCGCGATCGAGCATGGCGACCCGTGTTTTCGCCGCGAGCGGTCCGTCCATGTCGTAGCTCGGTTGCCATTGCGGATGCCGCACGAAGAGGAACGGCTCGCGCGCCGTGTCGCTCATCGCCAGCATCGATTGCGAACCGGAATGGATTCCGAAAGCGGTATGGCCGGGCGTGTGGCCAAAGGCCGCGACCGACACGATGCCGGGAACGACCTCGACGCCGGACTGGAACGGCCGCACCTCCTTGGCGATGTCCTTGAAGATGCGCCGCGCGTTGAGGAAATAGCGGTGCACCGTGCCGGTTGCCCGGCTTATGTTGCCGTCGTCCATCCAGAACGCCCATTCCGGTTCCGGCACCAGGATCTCGGCATTGGGGAACACCTTGGCGCCGTCCTTAGTCTTGATGCCATCGATATGGTCGGGATGGAAATGCGAAATCAGGATGGTGTCGATCGCCTCCGGCGCGATCCCGGCGGCGGCGAGATTGGCATTCATGAAGCCGGCGCTGTCGGCGATCTGCCCGGCAGTACCCGTGTCGATCAGCACCAGTTTACCGCTAGTGTTGACCAGCAGTGCGGTGAACGAGACCGGCAGCACGCTCGGCGGCAGGAAATCCGCGGCCAACGCGCCGTTGACTTCGGCCGTGCTCGCATTGCCCACGAATTTGCCGTCGATCGGCACATACCATATGCCGTCATAGAGCGCGGTGAGCTGGATGCCGCCAAGTCTGTAGCGGTAGACGCCGAGCCCTTGCATTTTGGCCGGCGCCGCGGCATGCGCCGGCAAGGCGGCGCAGCCGGCGGCGAACAGGGGACCGGTTACGAACGAGCGGCGCGAAAGCTCCGGCATGGCATGCTATTCCGACACGAGCGAAGTAGTGCTTGGGCAGATGCTTGCCCTCTTTAAACACCGCGCCCCCATCGTCTAGTTCATAGGCGGCATCCCTGGCCGATCCGGCGTAAGCCGCTATGATCGCGGTTACGGGCGCCTGGCTGAGAATGTGGAGACCGTAGATGCGGTGGTTGGCGTTGCTGGCAATGCTCATAATCGGCGGTTGCACGACCGAGGTCGGCCCAAGCCCGGCCGAACTCAAGGCGCAGTGGGACGCGCAGAACGTCGTTCCGCAAAACTACAAAAACGATTTGATGGCGTTCCTGCGCACCTATCTCAACGACCCGACTCATATCCGTGGCGCATCAGTGTCGCAGCCGCAGCTCAAACAGGTCGGCCCGGGCCAACGCTATATCGCCTGTGTGCGCTACAACGCGCGTGTCGATGGCAAATACGCAGGTTCCAAGGACGGCGCCGCTACCTTCGTCTCCGGCAAGCTCGATCGCTTCTTCGACGGTAAGCTAGACGTGAAGGAGCTTTGCAAGGACGCAGTTTATGCCCCATTTCCCGAACTTGAAACTCTCACGCGCTAGTTAAAGCCGCCCCACGCGCGGAAATGCTCGCGCACCCCAGCAGGCGAGCGAACAAGCACCGCCCGGCCCGAAGAGGCCGACGGCGTCCGTCTTAGACAAAAAGGCCGAAAGCAGCCTCGGGCGACGAGGTCACTTAACCTTGAGGTTCTCTGCGGATGTCTTGCCGCGATTTTCGACGAGTTCAAACTGAACGGTCTGACCTTCGTTCAGTGTGCTAAGTCCGGCGCGCTCAACCGCCGAAATGTGCACGAACACATCCTTGCCGCCTTCTTGCGGCTGGATGAAGCCATAGCCCTTCGTCGGATTGAACCACTTTACGGTGCCCTGAGGCATGCTAGATCTCCGAGGTATTACGAGTAACGAGGATAGTTTGGCACAGTCTGCAACCGCCGAACAAGGTCCTCTGGAGCCGGCGTCCTCTGACTTTCGGGTGATTGCTGGATACCGCTCTTTGCGCTGAAACGGCGAAAATCGCGCCTGGCTGGCGTGCCGCAAATACGCGCGTCGAGTTGGAAACGCCAGCCATATCATCGGGTTGCCCGATCTTCGCATTCGTGGATCGTCCGCATTGAAACGCGTAGCGTTTGCACAGAAATTCAGTGGGCTTTCAGCTGCTTGACGACAGGCCGATGTCATCGGCTTTTCCCCGCTTCTGCTCCTCCTCCGCGGTCGGATGCGAACGAACGACCGTAACCGTGCAGAGAGCCTCGGCGGCGACCTTTGCCGACACACTGCCGAGCAGCTTGCGCAGCAGCGAGTTTTGCCGCGCGCCGATCAGTATGTGATCGATAGAATTGGCTTGCGCAAATTCCAGAATGGCCGCCGCCGGATCGACGCCCTCGAGCACGTGGGCGGTCAACCGGTGTTTATCCAGTTTGATCGGCGCGGCCCAGTGCTTGAGCGCGACCAGGCGGTCGATCTGCTTGTTGTGGCCGTGCGCGTCGAGCGTAAAATCGATGGTGATACGCCCTTGCTTGAGCACGTTGAGACAGGCAAGCCGCGCCTCCGGCATCGTCGCGAGAATTTGCTCGGCCGTGGCGCGTAGCGCGTCATTGGTCGACCGGGAACCTTCCGTGAGATCGATCGCGACCGCGATGATCGGCGAAGATGATAGATGGGCATCTAGTGCCGACTTGTTCGTCGTCCGCGTCAGGTCGCGGTTGAATCGGCGCCGCAGCGCTATGGTCAGCGGATCGCGCCGCAACCGTTCGGATCTCGTGGTCAGCTTGACGCCATCGTGATGAACGAGGTCAAAAGCGAGCTGCGCCGCGGTCGGGTAGCGGTAGCCCGGCTCTATTTCCAGGCAACGCAGCACGATTTCCTGCAGCCACGGCGGATAGTCGGGCCGCAGGCGGCGGGGCGGGACCGGATCGCGCCACAGCCGGCGGCGCATGCCGCGTAGCGTTTCGCTTTCGCCGAAAGGCCGTACGCCGGTCGAAAAAAAATAGAGCAGAACGCCCAAGGCGAACAAGTCGCTGCGCGGATCGTTGCGGACGCCATGCAATTGCTCGGGCGACATGTAGGGCGCGGTCCCGAACGGCACCCGAAACTCTTCCTGCATCAGGTCGGGAAGCTGGTCGTGATGGGAGAGGCCGAAATCCAGCAGTACTGCTTCGCCGGTCGGCCGGAACATGACGTTGCTCGGCTTGATGTCGAGATGAACCACGTGCTGGCGATGAAGATCGTCCAACGCCTGCGCTATTTTCACGCCGATCTCCGCGACTTCCGCATAGGGCAGCGGAAGTTCGGGCAGTCGCGTGTACAGGGTCTTGCCGGGGATGCACTCGATCGCGATGTAAGGCTGCTTTGCGAAGTCCCCGACCGCGACGCATTTGGGAACGTGCGGGCCGGTCAGGCGGGGCATGATCATCTGTTCCATTTCGAAACTGACGATCGCCGCCGGGTCGGTGCCTTCGCCGATCCTCGGCACCTTCATCAATATCGGCGTGGTCATGCCGGGGCGAGAGACGCGCCACACCGTCGCCATGCCGCCCTGATGCGCCATTTCCTCGAGCCGGAAACCGTCGACGATGACCCCGGGCTCGTGCAATGGCTTGGCCATCAGTCATTGCCCCACGAGTAGGCGGTCCGCCAGCCAGCGCGGCAGGCCTTTTTTCCGGATCGCGGCCACCGCCTGCTCGACGTCATAGGGCACGCGGCAGTAGGTGATTTCGCGCTTGTCGGTATCGAACATGGCGAACGAAGCGGCCGGGTTGCCGTCGCGCGGCTGGCCGACCGAACCGAGCACTGCAAGCCAGCGCCGGCCCTGCAGGAGCGGTACGGTCGCGCCGGTGACCGGCGTGAATGCCGTCATCTTGGCCGTCGGCGACATGCTGTAGATCGCGGGCCGGTGGATATGGCCGCAGAAACAGACCTGCGCCGGCGTGGCGCTGATGCTGCGCGAGGCCTCCACCGTGCTTGTCACGTAGGTCCAACTCGCCGGGCTGTAGGCTTCCGAATGGACATAAAGGCGGTCATCGTCCGCGACGGTGAGCGGCAGATCGGCCAGGAATTGCCGTTGCGACGCGTCTAACTCGCCGCGCGTCCATTCGATGGCGATCTTCGCCTCCAGATTCATTTGTTCGCTTGGATTGCCGATGGCACTGTCGTGATTGCCGAGCACGGCGCGTGCGCCCTTGTCGACCAATTCCATGACGGTCGTCACCGTCCAGTCCGGATCCGCGCCGTAGCCGACATAGTCGCCGAGCAGCACGAAGCGCTGCGCGCCGAAGTCTCGCGCTTGCGCCAGGCAGGCGTCGAACGCCTGCCGGTTAGCGTGGATGTCCGCGAATAGTGCGATCAGCACGGTTTCACCCTCTTGGGCCAACGGTGGTCCGATTGCGTCACGGGGCGTTGATCCTGGTCAAATCATGGGCACGGCGGCCGCGGGGCGGAAACGGCGATAGCCGGCCAATTTTAACGGCTTTTTTTGGTGCCGGGTGAGAGAATTGAACTCCCGACCAACGGTTTACAAAACCGCTGCTCTACCGCTGAGCTAACCCGGCTTGGGCCAAAGAGCTATCAGCGTCGCCGCGTCGCTACAAGTCGCACCTGACTGGGATTGGTCCGCCGGCGGCAGCGAAACGCCCCGCACCGGAAGGTGCGAGGCGCTCGAAGTTGGCGAGGGGCCAGCCGGCTTCAGCCAACCGCCGTAGTATTACAGGACGGTGATGTCGCGATCCTTGGTCTCGGGCAGGAAGATCAGCCCGACGACGAAGCTCATCGCCGCTACCACGATCGGGTACCAGAGGCCGGAGTAGATGTTGCCGGTCGCCGCCACGATGGCAAAAACAGTTGCCGGCAAGAAGCCGCCGAACCAGCCGTTGCCAATGTGATACGGCAGCGACAACCCGGAATAGCGGATGCGGGTCGGGAACAGTTCCACCAGCCATGCGGCGATCGGTGCGTATACCATAGTGACGTAGATCACCAGGATGGTCAGCAGGATCACAGCCATCGGGTAGTTGATGTCGGCCAGGGCGGCGGAGGGCGGGTAGCCATGCTTGGTGATGGCATCACCGAGCTGCTTGGCGAAATCCGGGGCCGCCGTAGAGATCGTCTGATCGCCAACCTTCACGCTCGCCTTGGTGCCAGCCGGCGCCACCTCGTTCTGGTAGTTCACCGAACGCGTAACCAGCGCCGACTTGGCGATATCGCACGAGGTAGTGAACTTGGCGGTGCCGACCGGATTGAACTGGAACGAGCATTCGTTCGGATCCGCGATCACCGTCACCGGCGCGGAGGCCAGCGCTGCTTCCAGCTTCGGATTGGTGAAGTGGACGAGGCCCTGGAAGATCGGGAAATAAGTCACGACCGCCAGCGCAAAGCCCGCCAGGATGATCGGCTTGCGTCCGATCTTGTCCGACAGCCAGCCGAAGATGATGAAGAACGGCGTGCCGAGCAGGAGCGAGACCGCGATCATGATCTGCGCCTGAATTGCCGGCACCTTGGCCGTCAAGAGCAGGAAGAACAGCGCGTAGAACTGTCCGCCGTACCACACGACCGCCTCGCCGGCGGTAGCGCCGAACAAGGCAAAGATCGCGATCTTGGCGTTCGTCCAATTGGCGAAGGCTTCGGTCAATGGCTGCTTGGAGCCTTTGCCGAGTTCCTTCATGCGTTGGAACAAAGGGAACTCGTTGAGCTTGAGCCGGATCCAGATCGACACCGCGAGCAGGATGGCCGACAGCAGGAACGGAATGCGCCAGCCCCAGGCGGCGAATGTCGGTTCGCCCTGGCTTGAGCGAATGCCGAGCACGAGCAGTAGCGCCATGAACAAACCGAGCGTTGCGGTGGTCTGGATCCACGACGTGTAGAGGCCGCGCTTGTTCTTCGGCGCGTGTTCGGCGACGTAGATCGCGGCGCCGCCATACTCACCGCCGAGCGCAAGGCCCTGCGCCAGACGCAGGCAGATCAGGATCACTGGCGCGATGATGCCGGCCGACGCATAAGACGGCAGCACGCCGATGAAGAAGGTGCCGACGCCCATCAGCGACATGGTGATGAGGAAGGTGTATTTTCGGCCGATAATGTCGCCAAGCCGGCCAAAGAACAGCGCTCCGAACGGACGCACGGCGAAACCGGCGGCGAAGGCGAGCAGGGTGAAGATGAAGGCTGCCGTTGGATTGACGCCGGAGAAAAACTGCGCGGCCAGAATTGGCGCTAGCGTGCCGTAGATGTAAAAGTCGTACCACTCGAACACCGTCCCGAGCGACGAAGCGAAGATGACCATCCGTTCTTCGGACGTCATCCCGCCTTCGCGGGATGTACTAGCTGTCATTACTGTCATGGACGTTGTCCCCAAACTTGATTTTTTGATTTGATTTCTTGTTGGGGGGCGACCTCCCAGATGCTCGCCAGCAGACCGCCCCCAGTAGGTCATTATGTCGCACAAAGCGGCCGCGTCTGCGCGTCTCACGTCGTAAAACTAAAGTATTGGGTGCTTGGATAAGTCGTGGATTTTGCTGCAGAGCACCAAACGCAAAATGCGCGGCCCAGCACCGGCTTTGCCTTGTCCGATCAAGTGATTGAGGTGAGCTTTTCCAATATGTCGATCAGCCAGGCGGCCGCCTGCAGGACCGCCAGCCGCTGCGCCAGCTTCGAGCGGCGGAAGGTCGCGTTGAGCAGCGTGAAGGCGCGCTTGTAGCCGGGATGCCGTTGCGCGGCCTCGCCGAGCGAGGTCAGCCGCGCGACCAACGCAGCGCGATACGCTTCGATTTCGTCATAGCGTTCGCGGAAGCCGATACGTGATCGCCTCGGGGGCTGCTCAAAAGGTGGAATGCGGCGGCCTGGCATGACGATTAACTTTAACAATCAAACGTCGGGATCGAAAGAGCGGCGTTGGGAGTTGGACTCCGAAATCCGGCATGTTCGTGGCCACACGGCAATTAATGTTACCCCGCGAATACAGGCGTGATCGCAAAGCCTTTGTATAAAATGCATGCGGATCGATCGGAGAATTCGGATGCGTATTTGGTTCGCCCTGGCCCTGTTGAGTGCCGCTTCGGTCGCGCGCGCGGCGGATCTTCCGGTCGGCTCTCTCGGCGGAGAGTTCGGCTACGGTGAACGCAGCGAGATGGTGTGGCTCTACGACAGTCAACCCGGCGTCGTAGTGCGGCCCTATTGGAGCGCGCCCTGGCACAATCACCACTACTTTCCCTACACCGGGATTCGGCCGCGCGTCGGCCGGTATGAAAATCTGTCGGCCGTCAGCCATCCGTCGAAGCCGGCGCAGAGTTATCGCCGTACCTGGACCAACAACTGGGCAATCGAGCATGCGCAGTCCGTCAACATGCAGCCGCTCGGAAACCTGGATGTGTCCGGAAGTCTGGAGGACAATCAGGCCAATTCGCGCTCCGGCGCGCGGCACCGGCCGCAAGCCCACGGTGATCACAGATCTCGCATTCACTAAACCCGTTTAGTCGGAACATCATCATGATCACACGCCCGCGGATACTCGCATTCTTTGGCGCCGCCGCCGCGCTGCTGCCGGCGGCCGCTCAGGCTCATTGGGTCGATCCTTGTCGTTGCGAGCGGGCGTCGCACTATCGCTATTATCATTCTCACTATTATCGCCATGTCGTAGCGCGGCAGCGATCCTTTGCTGCGGTCGAGTTGGCGCCGAACACCTTTGCAGTCCCGTACCGCCTGCGCAACTACCCTTACGTGAATTGCCTCGATGGTTGCGGCGATCGCTACGTCGATCGCGCGGTTACCGTGCGCGAATCGGCGGTGGTGATCGAGGATGCCTCGCGCCGCAGCGCCAGGCAGCCGCGCACGATCAAAGCCGACGCCGAGGTCACCATCCTCGGGCCGGATCGAATGAACATCCGGCTGTTCCGCAAGGACCGCGGACGAGTCATCGTCCATCCGGATCACTAACAGACGCAAGAGATAGCGGGCGCGAACGGCGGGCTGGGGGGCCCGCCGTTTGCATTTTACGCGCCGCGAAGTTGCCGGCTTGCGACGTAGAGCGCGAGCGCCGCCGCGTTCGACACGTTCAGGCTCTTGATGGTGCCCGGCAGTTCGATGCGGGCGACGGCGTCGCAGGTTTCCTTGGTGAGCTGCCGCAGGCCCTTGCCTTCGGCGCCGAGCACGAGCGCGAGCGGCGCGCGCAAGGGCAGGGCGGCAAGATCGGCTTCGCCGCTGGAGTCGAGACCGACCACCAGGAAACCATTCTGCTTGAGCGCCGCGAGCCCCCGCGCCAGGTTCTGCACGCTGACCAGCGGCACGAATTCAAGCGCGCCGGAGGCGGCCTTGGCCAGCGCACCCGTCGCGTCCGGACTGTGGCGCTGGGTGGTTACGATGGCGGTGGCCGCGAAGGCCGCAGCCGAGCGGAAGATGGCGCCGACGTTGTGCGGATCGGTAATCTGATCGAGCACGAGGACTACGCCTTGTGCCGCCAAATCCTCGACGGCGGGTGAGGGCAGCGGATCCGTTTCGAGATAGAGTCCCTGATGCACCGCGTCGGGGGTCAGCCGTTCGGCGATCGCCGAGGGCCGGACCAGTTCCGGGGCCAGCGCGGGAGTAATGCCTTCGTCCGTCAGCCGCCGTGCGGCGTTCTCGGTGGCGAGCAGTTTGCGTAGCCGGCGGGCAGGGTTTTTCAGCGCGGCGGTCACCGTGTGCCAGCCGTACATGATGGTGGGGCCGTCGGCGGCGGGCCGCAGGCTGTCGCGGCGGGCGCGTTCGAAGCGCTCGCGCCGCTCGACTTGCTCGCGGGTGGCGCCGGGCTTGCCCCGGCTGCCGGAAATTCGCTGTGCCATGGCGGTGCCTTAACCGATCCGCCGCGAGTGGAACAGCCTCCATTGACTTCGCGGGGGTGGGTGCCCATAAACCGGGCCTGCCTCAGCCGGCCGGAGCGGCGGTTTTTCGCGTCGGATCAACGTGCTGCGGCGGCTTCATGGGAGAGTGTCCCGAGCGGCAAAGGGGGCGGACTGTAAATCCGCTGGCTATGCCTTCGTAGGTTCGAGTCCTACCTCTCCCACCAGCCTTCGCTCTTTCGGGGCCTTCGGCCCGACGCACCTTGTGCGCAAAGGCGGGTTCCTTGATCAGTCCGCCGCACTGAGCTGATCGATGCCGCGGCGCAAGGCGGTCTTTTCGGTTTCCCAATCTCTCAGGTGTTTGGCCCATTCCAAAGGAATCGGTTCCGCGCCAAGGGAACCTGGCAAAAAGGCACTACCAACGTCGTTTGCGCTACGCTACGCGCGCGAAATGATCGTTCTTTGCGCTCGATCAAGAGATCGAATTTGTCGGGAAGCACGGCCGCCATGTTGCTGAAAGTGAGCATGGCGCCATCTGGCGAAAAGTTGCGTCAAATTCGCGGTCCGCGGGGGCTGATCGCATCCAAGGTTAAAGCGTCCGTCGCGAGGATTAACACGTGCTTGGCTGGCAAACGCAGGTTTCGGGACGGGTAGCGAAGACCGCCGGAATCTTCTAAATGAGCGGCGCGTTCCCGCGGGTGTAGCTCAATGGTAGAGCAACAGCCTTCCAAGCTGATGACGAGGGTTCGATTCCCTTCACCCGCTCCAATCTTTTCAATGAGTTAGTGGATGCTACGCTCGGCGTTGTATCAAACCGGACTGTTGTCTTGTGTCAAGGCGCGGTGATCGCAGATTGAAACCATTGCTGAGAAGACGCTATTCACAAAAATGGGACACGCATTTGTTTGCGCACCGTCCCGCGACGCCAGCAAGTGCATCGCGTTTGCCGCCAACCGAATTTGATCGGCGCCGTGTGTAGTGCTCCGCCATCTCCAGCGAAGACCAACCAAAAATCGCCATAAGTTCGCCGTCGCTCCGTTGTTCGCCGCGACGGTTGCGCCCGCGTGGCGCAGGCCGTGAAGCGGTGCAGTGGACGTGTGGAGCTTCATTGCCGAGGTGTCATGCGGGACGGGGGATGAAACAGTCAAACTGATACACGAATAAATGAAACAAATGTTGCAAACGGTGTTCCGGCTAGTTTAGCCTACCGATATGATGAAACTTTCCTCTTTTAATTCTCGCCTGAAAGCAGGATTTGAAGGCCTATCGCCGCAGCTTAAAGAGGCGGCGCGTTGGGTCATCGACCATCCCGCCGACGTCGCGCTGCTGTCGCTGCGCGAACAGGCGCGCCGCGCCGGCATTCCTCCGTCCACTTTGACGCGGCTCGCCCAGCGTCTCGGCCTTGCCGGCTATGAAGGCGTTCGCAAGCTCCATGCCGAAGCGGTGCGTCAGCGGCCGGAGAGCTATCGCGGCCGCGCCGCGGAACTCCTGGTGCGGCGCGACAGCGAGGGCGATCTGGCCCTGGTGCAGGACATCTTTGCCTCACTCACGCAGCATTTGCAGAGCCTCGCGCTGCCGGATTCAGTCGAACGGTTCACCGCCGCCGCCGACATGATTGCGTCGGCCGAGCAGGTGTTTTGCCTCGGCATGCGCTCGAGTTTCTCAGTCGCCTATATCTTCCATTATGTGCGCTCGTTGTTCGGCTCGAACTCCATCCTGGTCGACGGCTCCGGCGGCAGCGGCATCGACGTGATGCGCGGCATCGGCGACGGCGACGTGCTGCTGGCGATTTCGGTCAATCGCTATGTCCGCCATACCATCGAGGCGGCAAAGTTCGCCAAGAGCCACGGCGCGCGGGTCGTTGCTTTGACCGACAGCGAGATTTCGCCGCTCGTCGCCTTCGCCGACCAAGCGGTCCTGGTTCGTACCGAAACCCCGTCGTTCTTTCACACCATGGCGCCGGCCTTTGCCGCGGTCGAATGCCTGGCGGCGCTGGTGGCGGCCCGCCGCGGCAGCGAGGCGCTGGCCGCGCTCGATGAAAGCGAACGGCAACTGGCGGCCTTCGGCACTTATCTTCTGCCGCGCGCAAAAGGGAAACGTCGCGCATGACTCATATCCTGCATCGGGCGATTGCTCATCGTTATCCGACCGCGGTGTCCGGCCACGGCATCTTCATCCGCGATGAAACCGGCAAGGATTATATCGACGCCTCCGGCGGCGCCGCCGTCTCCTGCGTCGGCCATGGCCACCCGGACATTATCGCCGCCATGCGCTCCCAGCTCGACCGGCTGGAATACGCCCATACCAGCTTCTTTACCTCGCAGGCCGCCGAAGAGCTGGCCGACGATCTCGTCGCCCATGCGCCGACGGGGCTCGGTCACGTCTTCTTCGTCAGCGGCGGCTCGGAGGCGATCGAGGCCGCGCTCAAGCTGGCGCGGCAATATGTGGTCGAACGCGGCGAGCCGCAGCGGCGCTATCTCATCGCCCGACGCCAGAGCTACCACGGCATCACGCTTGGCGCGTTGGCGGTTGGCGGTCGTGCGGCGCCGCGCCGGCAATTCGCGCCGCTGCTGATCGACACGCATCACGTTTCGCCGGTTTACGAATATCGCGAGCGCCGCGCCGACGAGACGCGCGAGGCCTATGGCGAGAGGCTGGCGCAAGAGCTCGAAGCCAAGATCGCCGAGCTCGGCGGCGAAAATGTCATCGCCTTTGTTGCCGAAACGGTGGTGGGCGCCACTTTGGGCGCGGTGCCCGCGGTGCCCGGCTACTTCAAGCGCGTGCGTGAAATCTGCGACCGGCACGGCATTCTGCTCATCCTCGACGAGGTGATGTGCGGCATGGGCCGCACCGGCACGCTGCATGCCTGCGAGCAGGAGGGCGTGGCTCCCGACATCATCGCCGTCGCCAAAGGACTGGGCGGCGGCTACGCTCCGATCGGAGCGATCCTGCTGCAGGAAAAGATCTTCAAGACGATCGCCGTCGGTTCCGGTGCGTTCCAGCACAGCCATACCTATACCGGCCATCCGCTCGCCTGCGCCGCGGCGCTCGCCGTGCAGCGCGTGCTGCGCCGCGACAATCTGCTCGCCAATGTGCGCGAACAGGGCGCGCATCTGGCGCGCCGGCTGCAGGAACGTTTCGGCAATCATCCGTTTGTCGGCGACGTGCGCGGCCGCGGCCTGTTCCAGGGCGTCGAGCTGGTGGCTGACCGCGGCACCAAGGAGCCATTCGATCCGAAGCGCAAGCTGCATGCGCGCATCAAAAGCGAGGCGATGGCGCGCGGCCTGATGGTCTACCCGATGGGTGGAACCGTCGATGGCAGCCGCGGCGACCATGTGCTGCTGGCGCCGCCGTTCATTGTCGACAGCGGAGCCGTCGATATGATCGTCGAACGGCTCGGAGACGCAATCGATGCTGCAATCGATGCGTAATATGGTTTACCGTGGATCGCAAGTGTTGCCGCGACACGCTGCAATCCGCCATAAATCTCGCGGCGTCAAAGAGTGACAAAAGGACGGAGGGACGTGCACATGAAGTCTCGGACAGGAACGATGACCATGACCATGGCGGCGGCGCTGGTGGCGCTGACGTCGTTTGCGATGCCGGCCGTGGCGCAACAGAAATTCATCACCATCGGCACCGGCGGCGTCACCGGCGTCTATTACGCCGTCGGCGGCGCGGTCTGCCGGCTGATGAACAAGAACCGCGCGCAAACCGGGCTTCGCTGCTCGGTGGAATTCGACCGGCGGCTCGGTGTTCAACGTCAACGCCATCAAGAGCGGCGAACTCGATTTCGGCCTGTCGCAGTCCGACGTGCAATTCAACGCCTACAAGGGCGAGGCGCAGTTCAAGGGCAAGGCCGATCCCAACCTGCGCGCCGTCTTCTCCGTGCATCCCGAGCCGTTCACGGTTCTGGCGCGCAAGGATGCGGGCGTGACCAAATTCACCGACTTCAAGGGCAAGCGCTTCAATGTCGGCAATCCCGGCTCGGGCACGCTGGCGTCGATGGAAGAACTGCTCAAGCAGATGGGCTGGACGATGGAGGACTTCTCGCTCGCCGCCCAACTCAAGGCCGACGAGCAGGGCTCCGCGCTTTGCGACAACAAGATCGACGGCTTCTTACTATGGCGTCGGCCATCCTTCCGCTGCCATCCAGGACCCGACCACCTCATGCGGCGCCAAGCTGATTTCGCTCACCGGGCCGGCGGTCGATGCGCTGGTCAAGGCGCATCCTTATTACGCCAAGGCGACCATCCCGGGTGGCATGTACGCGAACAACCCGAACCCGACGGAAACCTACGGCGTGTTGGCGACCGTGGTGACCTCAGCGAAGACTCCCGACACCGTCGTCTATGACCTGGTCAAGGCCGTGTTCGACAATTTCGACGAGTTCAAGAAGCTGCACCCGGCCTTCGCTCCATCTCGATCCGAAGGCGATGATCAAAAACGGGTTGTCGGCTCCGCTGCATCCGGGCGCGATCAAATACTACAAGGAGAAAGGGCTGGATGTAGAGTTCGACTGCCGGGGGCGGCGACGCAGCCGCCCCCTTTTTGTTTAGAGGCATACGCGCTCAGGGTGGGGGAACGCGGATGACGGACAAGTATAAACGGCGCCGCCGCTCGAAGCACTCGAGACGATGGTGGCAGAGGCCGATACCGGCGGGCGCAAGCCCACCGGCGCCGGCAAGGCCGATCATCTTCGGTCATGTCGTTGGCTTGGTCGCTGTTCCAGCTCTGGTACGCCTCGCCGCTTCCCTACATGTTCAATTTCGGCGTGGTCAATGACGGCCAGGCGCGCGTCATTCACTGTGCTTTGCCTTCCTGCTCGCCTTCGCCACGTTCCCGGCGCTGAAATCCTCGCCGCGCAAGATGGATCCCCGTCACGACTGGGTCCTGGCCAGCGTTCGGCGTTGGTCGTCGCGGTCTATCTGCTTGTCTTCTACCAGGAGATATCCTTGCGGCCGGGCTTGCCGACGACGGCGGATGTCGTGGTTTCCGTCATCGGCGTCGTTCTTCTGCTTGAAGCAGCGCGGCGCGCGGTCGGGCCGGCGCTCGCGGCATTGCAAGCCTGATGCTCATCTATATTTTCGTCGGTCCCTGGCTGCCGGGCATGATCGGGCACACAGGCGTGACGCTGTCGCGCGCTGCCTCGCAGATGTGGCTGACTTCCGAGGGCATCTTCGGCGTCGCGCTGGGCGTGTCGACCAGCGTGGTGTTTCTGTTCGTGTTGTTCGGCAGCCTTGCTGGAGAAAGCCGGCGCCGGAAATTATTTCATCCAGCTCGCCTTCGCCATGCTTGGCACGTTCCGCGGCGGCCCGGCGAAGGCGGGCGTCGTCGCCTCCGGCCTGACCGGCATGATTTCCGGCTCCTCCATCGCCAACACCGTGACGACCGGCACCTTCACGATTCCCTTGATGAAGCGCGTCGGTTATTCGGCGGTGAAAGCCGGCGCCATCGAATCCGCCGCCGGCGTCAACGGGCAATTGATGCCGCCGGTCATGGGCGCGGCGGCCTTCCTGATCGCGGAATATGTCGGCATCACCTATGCCGAGGTGGTCAAGCATGCGTTTCTGCCGGCATTCCTCACCTATGGCGCGCTGTTTTACATCGTCGATATCGAGGCGGCCAAGCTCGGCCTGAGAGGACTGTCGCGCTCGTCGACGGCGCCTATTCGTCACGCGGCCCTGCGCGCGCTGATGACCATTTGCGGCATCATCATCTTGAGCGGCATCGTCTATTAGGGCATCGGCTGGACCAAAGATCGTCTTCGGCGACGCGGCAACCTGGGTGCTCGGCGCCGCGTTGATTGCGGCCTATGTCGCTGTTAGTGCGTTATAAGGCGAAGCATCCCGATCTGGCGCTGACGATCTTTCGAAAGCCATCGTGAGGGTGCCGGACTTCTTCGACACCGCGCGCACCGGCTTGCATTTCCTGTTGCCGGTTGTTGTCCTCATCTGGTGCCTGATGGTGGAGGAGTTGTCGCCCGGCCTCTCCGCGTTCTGGGGCACGGTGTTCCTCATTTTCATCATGGTGACGCAGCGTCCGCTGGTCGCGGCGTTTCGCGGCGAGCGCGCATTCGCCGAGCGGTTGCACGAAGGTTTCAGCGAACTCATCGTCGCCTTGCAGGCGGCTGCGCGCAACATGACCTCGGTCGGCATCGCTACCGCATGCGCCGGCATCATCGTCGGAACGGTGTCGCTGACCGGCATCGGCCTGGTGATGACGGAGATCGTCGAGACGCTTCCGGCGGCAATCTCATGATCATGCTGACTGCTGACGGCGCTGGTTTGCCTGATTCTCGGCATCGGCATGCCGACGACGGCCAACTATATCGTGGTGGCCTCGCTGATGGCGCCGGTGCTGGTCGAGGTGGCCCAGCGAGAACGATCTCGCCGTGCCGCTGAGTGGCCGTGCACATGTTCGTGTTCTATTTCGGATTGATGGCGGACGTGCATCCGCCCGCGGGGTTGCTGCTTATGCCGCGGCGGCGATATCCGGCGCCGATCCGGTAAAGACCGGCGTCCAGGGCTTCCGTTATGAAATCCGTACCGGATTGCTGCCCTTCATCTTCATCTTCAATTCAGAATTGTTGCTGATCGATATCGGCGGCGCCGGCCACTTCGTCATGGTCGTCGGCTGTGCGATCGTCGCCATGGGCTGTTTCGTCGCGGCAACGCAGAACTGGCTGCTGACGCGCAATCGCTGGTACGAAACGATCGCGTTGCTGTTGATCTGTTTCACGTTGTTCCGGCCCGGTTACTGGCTCGACAAGTTGCAGGCGCCATTCGACCGCAGCTGGCCGGCGACGGATATCTGCAGCGTCGCTGACGACGGTGCCGCAGGGCGTGACCTTGCGCTTCCGCGTGCAAAGCCAATCGCGTACCGGCGAAGAGGTGGAGAAGGTCGTGCGGCTGACGATGACGCGCGGGCAAGACCGGAACCGAACGCCTGCAAGCCGACGGTCTATCGATCGCAACGCCGGCGACAAAGTCACCGGTGCAGACTGGTCCGCTTCGGCAGCGAGGCTGACGAAATACGGCCTGTCGGCGGGCGACGAAATCACCGCCGTGCTGGTTCCGGCGCACCGACCGAGCCGCTACTGGTTTGCCATTCCCGCACTGCTGCTGCTTGGAGGCATTGTCCTTCTACAGCGCCGACGGCAACGATTTACGGTCGCCATCGTTCAATCGTAGGCCAACGCCGGCTGTCTTCCGCGTAGTTGCTCAAAGAGGCGGGTATTTTGTCGTCCTTTCGTCGGGGCGCGCGCCTGATGTCCGTACTGACGACGGATCGAGGTCGTTCGACGGATCGTGCGCGTTTATGTGGCCACCTACGGCAGAAAGTCGAAGAACATCTCGACGACGTTCGCATTGGCCTGACCAAGCCGGGGATTGGGTGTCGAATAGCCGTGAGCTAGTTGCCGTGCCGGACCGCTTACCGCGATGTCTAGCTTTGGCGTATTGCATCAATTCGGACTGAGCGCTTCAACGTCCGCGTCGATTGGCAACGGACCTGACCGTCTCATCGCGGGTTGCAAAAACAGGGGAGTTTAGGACAGTTTCGGGCCGTCATTTGACACAAGACCCATTGAAATCATTTAGTTTTCCTGCAGCCTTGCAAGCTGATGACGAGGGTTTGATTCCCTTCACCCGCTCCAGCCTTCGCGCCATTCGCAACAACCACGGCGTGGAACTCAAAGCGCTATCCGAATTGACCGCGAACTGACACGTCGGGCCGATGCCTCGATACGTGGCATGCGCTCTATGGGGCGCGGCAAATTTCGCGATGATCTCACCGAACACGTCCATCGAGAACAAAATCGTATTCCCCGAAATCCGCACGTTTATCCCCTGACAACAAGTGACAGTTGAGGCTCTAAAATGGGCCGTTCCGATCCCGATAGCGGCCATTTTGAAACGCGGTACTCTAAGCGGGGATTTCCAGTCCGGGTGTGGGTCCGCGACATGCCGCGTATTGATGATAGCTACATTGAATGTGTCGTTTATCTTTATCCGTCTGAGGCGGCGGCGGAGGACGGACTCTTAATTGGAGGATCCGGCTTTCTAATCTCCGTGCCGGTTGCGAATGAGCGACGCGAAATTGTGACCGGACTTCTGTGTTTGGTCACTAATCGGCACGTCGTCATAAACGGTAATACGATTGTTCGGGCCAACACCTTCGACGGCAAAACTGACACCTTCGCGTTAGATGATGCGAATTGGATTTGTCATCCCGAAGGTGATGACCTTGCGGTGTGCCCACTCGGATTGAGTATCGAATATCGATATAAATCCATGGAAATCAGCGCCTTCCACTTCGTCAGACATACCATCCCGCTCAACCATGCCGAAAATGATCGTCTTGTTTTTGTTCCGATTAGCGTGACCTTCCGCGACGCCTCCGATCAGCGTTTCGTCAATCTCGACGTGCTTTCCCTCTCCGCCGAGTGGGCCACTATAGTCGGCGCTCGCCATCAGCTTGCGGAGTTCATGGGCCATCCGCCACGCGCACTTGTAGGTGACGCCCAAGGCCCGCTCTAGCTCCTTGGCGGCCACGCCTGAACGGGTCGAGGTCATCAGGTACATGGCGAAGAACCACTTGGTCAGCGGCGTGCGGCTTTTGTGAAAGATAGTCCCGGCACACGGGTAGATATGATGGCCGCACTCTTGGCAGGCAAACGCCTTGCGGCTGTTCATGGCATGGAATTGAGCCTTTTCCACTCCGCAAGCTGGACAGGTGATTTCGGTCCCGCCGTAGTTGACCTCCATGAGCTTAGCCAAGCAGGCCGCGTCATCGGGATACTCGGCTTGAAACTCTTTAAGGTGGAAATCCGAGGGTTGAGGCGAATTTTGTCCGCGCCGTCCACGCTTTGGCTCGCAAGCAAAAATATGCCGCGTATTCGTAACTTGATAATAGTCAATTATAAGTCGCTATAAAGTCATTTAGCGACCACAACTAACGAAAGCAGAGTTATCGTGGGTAAAACATAGGTATTATTGATCGACGTCAAAGCATTCGCGGATCGCGTGGCCTATTTCGTCGCCACCAGTTTCAGATTCACGAGAGCGAGACGTAACGATGCAAGCGACAACGGTTAAAAGCGTCGAGGGCCAAAGCCGCGCGCTCTGGATGTCCACCATCGCGTTCACCGTGTGCTTCGCGGTGTGGACGATCTTCGCCATCATCGGCATTCAGATTAAGCAGCAACTCGGCCTCAACGAGACGCAGTTCGGTCTCCTGGTCGGCACGCCGATCCTCACCGGCTCATCTGGTCCGCATTTTCCTCGGTATCTGGACCGATCAATATCGGCGGGCGTCGCATCTATACGGTGGTGATGCTGGCGGCGGCGGTCGCGACCTATCCTGCTGGTTTACGCCCACACCTATATCCAATTCCTGATTGCCGCGCTCGGCGTCGGCATCGCCGGCGGCTCCTTTGCGGTCGGCATCGCCTACGTGTCGCGCTGGTATTCCGCGCAGAAGACAGGGCACCGCGCTCGGCATTTTCGGCGCCGGCAATGTCGGTGCGGCGGTAACTAAGTTCTGCGCGCCGTTCGTGCTGGTCGCCTATGGCTGGCAAGCGACCGCGCAAGTTTGGGCCACGGCTATCGCCGTGATGGCCGATCGTGTTCTGGTTCACCACCAGAGAGGACCCAGTCGAACTCGCGCGCCGCGCGCAGGGCGAACGGCCGCGCAGCGCCTGGCTCGAGCTTGAGCCGCTGAAGAACGTCCAGGTCTGGCGCTTCGCGCTCTATTATTTCTTCGCCTTCGGCGCCTTCGTCGCTTTGTCGTTATGGCTGCCGCGTTACATGATCGGCGTCTACAAACTCGACATCGAAACCGCCGGCATGCTTGCCGCGGCCTATTCGATCCCGGCAAGCTTGTTCCGCGCCTATGGCGGCGTGCTCTCCGACCGTTATGGCGCCCGCCGAATCATGTACTGGATGTTCGGCGTCTCGACGTTGATCACCTTCATCCTCGCCTATCCACCCACCGAATACGTCGTGCAGTGCATCAACGGCCCGATGCACTTCCATATGGCGACCGGCGTCGTCACCTTTACCTGCCTGATCTTCGTGCTCGGCTTTTTCATGAGCCTGGGCAAAGCCGCGGTCTACAAGCACATCCCGGTCTACTACCCGAAGAATGTCGGCTCGGTGGGCGGGCTGGTCGGCATGATCGGAGGTCTCGGCGGCTTTGTGCTGCCGATCGCCTTCGGCGCGCTCAATGACCTCACCGGCATCTGGACCAGCTGCTTCATGTTGCTGTTCCTGATCGCCGGCGTATCGCTCTTGTGGATGCATTTCGCCATCCAGCGCATGGAGCGCATGGCCCTCGCCACCGGGCTGCGCAAGCTGCCCGAATTCCCGGAAATGGAGCCGATCCACGAGGAGAAGCACGTCGGCGCGCTTTCCGGACACGTGCTGGCGGAATGGAAGCCCGAAGACGCGGAGTTCTGGAACAACAAGGGCCGCGCCATCGCCCGGCGCAACTTGTGGATTTCGATTCCCGCGCTGCTGCTTGCCTTCGCCATCTGGATGGTGTGGTCGGTGGTGGTCGCCAAATTGCCAGCGGTCGGCTTCAAATTCACCACCGATCAACTGTTCTGGCTCGCAGCCATGCCCGGCCTGTCCGGCGCGACGCTGCGCATCTTCTATTCGTTCATGCCGCCGATCTTCGGCGGCCGGCTTTGGACGTCCATTTCGACCTGGTCGCTGATGATTCCGGCGGTCGGCATCGGCCTTGCGGTGCAAAGCCCCGACACGCCCTACATTTTCTTCCTGTCGCTGGCGCTGCTGTGCGGCTTTGGCGGCGGCAACTTCGCCTCCTCGATGGCCAATATCAGCTTTTTCTTTCCGAGGGCGGAGAAGGGCAATGCGCTCGCGCTCAATGCCGGCTTGGGCAACCTCGGCGTCAGCGTGGTGCAGTTCGTCATTCCGCTGGTGATCACCACGGGCGTGTTCGGCTGGTTCGGCGGCGACCCGCAGATCGCGGCGAGCGGCGCCAGCAAGCTTTGGCTGCAAAATGCCGGCTTCATCTGGGTGCCGTTTATCGCCATATCCGCCTTCGCGGCTTGGTTCGGGATGCACGACATTGAAGATATGCGCGCGTCATTTGCCGATCAGGCAGTGATCTTCAAGCGCAAGCATAATTGGCTGATGTGCTGGCTCTATACCGGCACCTTCGGCTCGTTCATCGGCTATTCGGCCGGCTTCCCGCTTCTTGCCAAGACGCAATTCCCGCAGGTCGACTCGCTCAAGTTCATCTTCCTCGGTCCGCTGGTCGGCGCGCTTTCGCGCTCCGCCACCGGCTGGCTGTCGGACCGCTATGGCGGCGGCCGCGTCACCTTCTGGGTGTTCGCTCTGATGATCGCGGCGGTCGGCGGCGTTCTCTACTTCCTCGGCATCAAGGATCAGCAGGAAGCGTTCTGGGGCTTCTTCGCGATGTTCATGATCCTGTTCTTCGCCACCGGCGTGGGCAATGCGTCCACCTTCCAGATGATCCCGGCGATCATGCGCGCGGAAATCCCACGGCTCGAGCCGGGCATGAGCCCGGCGCTGCGGCAGCGGCAGGGCGAAATGGAATCGGCGGCGATCATCGGCTTCACCTCGGCGGTCGCGGCCTATGGCGCCTTCTTCATCCCGAAAGCCTACGGCTCGTCGATCTCGCTCACCGGCGGACCGGAATTGGCGCTGTGGGGCTTCATGGCGTTCTACGTCACCTGCGTGGCTATCACCTGGAGCTTCTACACCCGCCGCGGCGGCCTGCTGCGCGACATCGAACGCGGGCGCCCGCTGCCGCCCGCCGCGCAGCCGGCCGAATAAAGGAAACCGGACGATGAGCCATTTTCTCGATCGCCTGACGTTCTTCAATCGTGTTGCCGACGAGTTCTCCGACGGACACGGCATAACCACCAACGAAGACCGCCGCTGGGAGGACGGCTACCGCAAGCGCTGGCAGCACGACAAGATCGTGCGTTCGACCCATGGCGTAAATTGCACCGGATCGTGCTCCTGGAAGATCTACGTCAAGGGCGGCATCGTCACCTGGGAAACGCAGCAGACCGATTATCCGCGCACGCGGCCCGATCTGCCCAACCACGAGCCGCGCGGTTGCGCGCGCGGTGCGAGCTACAGCTGGTATTTGTATTCCGGCAACCGCGTGAAATATCCGCTGGTGCGCTCGCGGCTGCTCAAGCTGTGGCGCGAGGCACGCACGCTCAGGACGCCGGTCGCGGCCTGGAAATCGATCGTTGAAGACGCGGGCAAGCGCGCCGCCTATGTCAGCAAACGCGGCCTTGGCGGCTTCGTCCGCTCAACCTGGGACGAGGTCAACGAAATCATTGCCTCGGCCAATGCCTATACGGTGAAAACCTATGGGCCGGATCGCGTGTTCGGCTTCTCGCCGATCCCGGCGATGTCGATGGTCAGCTATGCGGCGGGTTCGCGCTATCTGTCGCTGCTGGGCGGCGTCAGCATGTCATTCTACGACTGGTATTGCGACCTGCCGCCGTCCTCGCCGCAGACTTGGGGCGAGCAGACCGACGTTCCCGAAAGCGCCGATTGGTTCAATTCGGGCTTCCTGCTGCTTTGGGGCTCGAACGTGCCGCAGACGCGCACGCCCGATGCGCATTTCTATACCGAGGCGCGCTATCGCGGCGCCAAGAGCGTGGTGATCTGCCCGGATTATTCGGAAGCCTCGAAGTTCGCCGATCTGTGGATGTCGCCGAAGCAGGGCACCGATGCCGCGCTCGGTATGGCGATGGGCCACGTCATCCTGCGTGAATTCCATATCGACCGTCAGGCCAAGTACTTCGAGGACTACGTCCGCCAATACACCGACATGCCGATGCTGGTGCGCCTGGTGAAACAGGGCGCGCATTATGTGCCGGAGCGCTTTGTCCGCGCATCCGATGTCGTGAAGGGGTGCGGCGAGGCCAACAATCCCGAGTGGAAGACGCTCGCCTATGACGAAACCAGCAATGCGATCGTCGTGCCGAAAGGCTCGGTCGGCTTTCGCTGGGGCGAGAAGGGCAAGTGGAACCTCGAGGAAAAGGCCTCGACCGGTCAGGGCACCAAGCTGCGGCTGTCGCTCGCACCCATCAAGGATGACGTCGCCGCGGTCGGCTTTCCTTATTTCGGCAATCGCGAGCACGACCATTTCCTCGGCACCGACCATCCCGGCGTGCTGATCCGCAATGTCCCGGTCAAGAAGCTGCAACTGGTCGAGGGCGAGGCGCTGGTCGCGTCCGTGTTCGATCTGTTCGTCGCGAATTACGGCGTCGATCGCGGCTTCGGCGGCGAACACCTCGGCAAGAACTACGACGACCTGGAGCCCTACACGCCGGCATGGGCGGAAAAAATCACCGGCGTGCCGCGCGACCAGATCATCACGGTGGCGCGCGAGTTCGCGCTCAACGCGGAGAAGACCAAGGGCCGCTCGATGGTGATCGTCGGTGCCGGTCTCAATCACTGGTACCACATGGACATGAACTACCGCGGCATCATCAACATGCTGGTGATGTGCGGATGCGTCGGGCAATCCGGCGGCGGCTGGTCGCACTATGTCGGCCAGGAAAAGCTGCGTCCGCAGACCGGCTGGTTGCCGCTCGCCTTCGGCCTCGACTGGAGCCGTCCGCCGCGGCAGATCAATTCGACCTCGGCGTTCTACGCGCACACCGACCAGTGGCGCTACGAAACCCTCGACGTGTCGGAAATTCTTTCGCCGACAGCGCCGGCGGGCCCATGGGACGGCGCGCTGATCGACTACAACGTGCGCGCCGAACGCATGGGCTGGCTGCCGTCGGCGCCGCAACTGCAGGCGAACCCGCTCGAAGTATCCAAGCAAGCGGCCGCCTCGGGACTGGAAGCGAAGGACTATGTCGCGAAAGCCTTGAAGTCGGGCGCGTTGAAGCTCGCCTGCGACGATCCGGATAATCCGAAAAACTGGCCGCGCAATCTCTTCGTCTGGCGCTCCAACCTGTTGGGCGCATCGGGCAAGGGTCACGAGTATTTTCTCAAGCACCTGCTCGGCACCAAACACGGCGTCATGGGCAAGAACCTCGGCGAGGACGGCAAGAAAAAGCCGAGCGAGGTCGTCTGGCACGAGCAGGCGCCGGAAGGAAAACTCGATCTCTTGGTCACGCTCGATTTCCGCATGTCCACGACCTGCATGTATTCCGACATCGTGCTGCCGACCGCGACCTGGTACGAGAAAAACGATCTCAACACCTCCGACATGCATCCCTTCATCCATCCGCTGACCTCGGCGGTCGATCCGGTGTGGGAGGCGCGCAACGACTGGGAGATCTACAAAGGTATCGCCAAGGCGTTCTCGGCGGTCGCGCCGGAAGTGCTCGGCGTCGAAAAGGACGTGGTGCTGACGCCGATCCTGCACGACACGGCGGGCGAGATCGCGCAAGCCTTCGACGTCAAGGATTGGAAGAAGGGCGAGATCGATCCCATCCCCGGCAAGACCATGCCAGCGGTCACGGTGGTCGAGCGCGACTATCCCAATCTCTACAAACGCTTTACCTCGCTCGGACCGCTGATGGCCAAGCTCGGCAATGGCGGCAAGGGCATGAGCTGGAATACCGAGCACGAGGTCGATTTCCTCAAGCGGCTCAACGGCGCCGTCACCGAGGAGGGCGCCAGCAAGGGCTTGGCGCGGATCGAAAGCGACATCGACGCTTGCGAGGTCATCTTAAGTCTCGCGCCCGAAACCAACGGCGAGGTCGCGGTCAAGGCATGGGAATCGCTCGGCGGCTTCACCGGGCGCGACCACAACCACCTCGCCATCCCGAAGGAAGACGAGAAAATCCGCTTCCGCGATATCGTCGCTCAGCCGCGCAAGATCATCTCGTCGCCGATCTGGTCGGGGCTGGAATCGGAGAAGGTTTGCTACAACGCCGGCTACACCAACGTGCACGAATTGATCCCCTGGCGCACGCTCACCGGCCGCCAGCAGCTGTACCAGGATCATTTGTGGATGCGGGCGTTCGGCGAGGGCTTCTGCGTCTATCGCCCGCCGATCGACACCAAGTCGGTCAATCCGATCATCGACCGCAAGCCGAACGGCAACGATTCGATCGTGCTCAACTTCATCACGCCGCACCAGAAGTGGGGCATCCACTCCACCTATACCGACAACCTGCTGATGCTGACACTGTCGCGTGGCGGCCCGATCGTGTGGATCAGCGAGATCGACGCCAAGAAAGCCGGCATCGTCGATAACGATTGGATCGAGGCGTTCAACACCAACGGCGCGTTGGTTGCGCGTGCGGTGGTGTCGCAGCGCGTCAAGCAGGGTATGTGCCTGATGTATCACGCGCAGGAAAAGATCGTGAACGTGCCCGGCTCGGAGATGACGGGCCACCGCGGCGGCATCCACAATTCAGTGACCCGCACCGTGCTCAAGCCGACGCATATGATCGGCGGCTACGCCCAGCAATCTTACGGCTTCAACTACTACGGCACGGTCGGCTCCAACCGCGACGAGTTCGTCGTGGTGCGCAAAATGTCGAAGGTCGATTGGCTCGATACGCCGACCGCCGATCAGCCCGAATCGCTCCCCGTCGCGCCCAAAATGGAGGCCGCAGAATGAAAGTCCGCGCGCAAATCGCGATGGTGCTCAATCTCGACAAGTGCATCGGGTGTCATACCTGCTCGGTCACCTGCAAGAACGTCTGGACCAGCCGGGAAGGCATGGAATACGCCTGGTTCAACAACGTCGAAACCAAGCCGGGCATCGGCTATCCGAAGGACTGGGAAAACCAGAAGCGCTGGAACGGCGGCTGGCGCCGCAAGAAGCAACGGCAAGATCGAGCCGCGCATCGGTTCGAAATGGCGGGTGCTGGCCAATATCTTCGCCAATCCCGATCTGCCCGAGATCGACGACTACTACGAGCCGTTCACCTTCGACTACGAGCACCTGCAGAAATCGCCGGAAATGACGGCGATGCCGACCGCGCGGCCGCGTTCGCTGATCTCCGGCGAGCGCATGGAAAAGATCGAGTGGGGTCCGAACTGGGAGGAAATTCTCGGCGGCGAATTCGCCAAGCGCTCGAAAGACTACAATTTCGAGGGCATTCAAAAGGACATCTACGGCCAGTTCGAAAATACCTTCATGATGTATCTGCCGCGGCTGTGCGAGCATTGCCTCAACCCGGCCTGCGTCGCCGCCTGTCCGTCCGGCGCGATCTACAAGCGCGAGGAAGACGGCATCGTGCTGATCGACCAGGACAAGTGCCGCGGCTGGCGCATGTGCGTGTCGGCCTGCCCCTACAAGAAAGTCTATTACAACTGGTCGAGCGGAAAATCCGAGAAATGCATCATGTGCTATCCGCGCATCGAGGCGGGGCAGCCGACGGTGTGCTCGGAGACCTGCGTCGGCCGCATCCGCTATCTCGGCGTCGTGCTCTATGACGCCGACCGCATCGAAGAGGCGGCGAGCGCCAAGGACGAGCAGGATCTCTACGAGTCGCAGCTGTCGATCTTCCTCGATCCCAAGGACCCGAAGGTGATCGCGCAGGCGCGTGCCGACGGCATCGCCGAGAACTGGCTGGAAGGTGCGCGGCGCTCACCGATCTGGAAAATGGCGATGGAGTGGAAGGTCGCGTTCCCGCTGCATCCCGAATACCGCACGCTGCCGATGGTGTGGTACGTGCCGCCGCTGTCGCCGATCCAGTCGGCCGCCGAGGCCGGCAAGATTGGCCACGACGGCGAAATGCCGGACGTGCGCTCACTTCGCATCCCGCTGAAATACCTCGCCAACCTGTTGACCGCCGGCAAGGAAGAGCCGGTGGCGCTCGGCCTCGAGCGCATGCTGGCGATGCGCGCCTATATGCGTGCGAAGACAGTGGACGGCGTGATCGACGAGGCCATCGCCAAGCGCGTAGGCCTGACCTCGGGCGCGATCGAGGACATGTATCAGACCATGGCGATCGCCAACTACGAGGACCGCTTCGTCATCCCGACCGCGCATCGCGAAACCAACGAAGACGCCTACGACTTGCGCGGCTCGTGCGGCTTCTCGTTCGGCAATGGCTGCTCGGGCGGCACCAGCGAAGCCAATCTTTTCGGCACGCCCAAGCGCGCCAAGACGCCGATGGAGGTCGCGTGATGATCAAGGCATTGAAGGCGCTGTCGGCCCTGCTGATCTATCCGAGCAAGGAGCTGCGGCAAGCGGCTGGCGAAATCAGCGAGGCGATCGAAAACGAACCGGCGTTGACCATGCCGGTGCGCGACCAATTGCACCAGCTGCTGCGCGAGGTGGCGAGCGGCGACCTATACGATCTGCAGGAGCGTTACGTGCTGCTGTTCGATCATACGCGGTCGTTGTCGCTGCATCTGTTCGAGCACGTGCACGGCGAGAGCCGCGATCGCGGCCAGGCCATGGTCGACCTCAAGACGCAATACGAGAAAGCCGGCTTGTTTTTGGATACGACCGAATTGCCGGATTTCCTGCCGCTGTTCCTGGAATATGTCTCGACGCTGCCGGCGGCGGAGGCGCGCGATACGATGACACAACCCGCGCATATCTTTGCTGCCATGGCTGAACGTTTGCGCAAGCGGCGCTCGTCCTATGAAGGCATTTTCCGCGCGCTGGTTGCGCTTGCTGCGGCAAAGCCCAAGGAGACGGAAGTCTCCGCGTTGCTTGCGCTGCCCGATCCGGACGCTGACGACTTGGCGGCGCTCGATGCTGCCTGGGAGGCGGAGGTAGTGAGCTTCGGTCCCGGCGCCAATGACGGCTGCAAAGATGGGCTGATCGCTCGGGTCCGCGGCGGTTTGCGTCCCGCGCCCGATATGCCGCCGGCAGCCCACACCATTCCGCCGCGCCAATAAGGAAACGGTCATGCGCGATCTCATCATTTACATCATCTACGGTTGGTATCCTTATCTCTGCCTGACCGTGTTTCTGCTCGGCAGCGTGCTGCGCTTCGACCGCGAGCAATACACCTGGCGCAGCGGATCGAGCCAGTTGCTGCGCCGGCGTCAGCTGACCTGGGGCTCCAATTTGTTCCATGTCGGCATCCTGGTCATCTTCCTCGGCCACTTCGGCGGCCTTCTGACGCCGATCTGGATTTTCGAGGCGCTCGGTATTTCGCACACCTTCAAGCAGTGGATGGCGATCGGAGTCGGCGGCGTGGCGGGCGTGATGTGTTTCATCGGCATTACGCTGCTGGTGCATCGCCGGCTGTTCGACGCGCGCATTCGCACCACCTCGTCGTTCGGCGATATCGCGATTTTGCTGATCCTCTATGTCCAGCTCACGCTCGGCCTCGCCACCATCCCGGTTTCGCTGCAGCATCTCGACGGTCACGTCATGGTGACATTCATGACCTGGGCGCAGGGTATCCTGACGCTGCAGCCGGGCGTTTCCGGGCTCATTGGCGACGTGCCGCTGATCTTCCAGGTGCATCTCGCGCTTGGCATGACGATTTTCCTGCTGTTTCCGTTCACCCGTCTCGTGCACGTCTGGAGCGCACCGATTTGGTATCTCGGCCGGCGCGGTTATCAGGTGGTGCGCACGCGGCGGGTCAACGGCGCGCTCGGCGCGGGAGCGCAACGATGAGTTGCTCGGTTCACGTCCAGTTTCCCGCCGGCAAGCCGGTTAATGTCAGCGTCAACGGCGTGGCCATTGCCCGCGACGCCATCCAGCGCGAAATGCAGCACCACGCCGCGGGAAAACCGATCGCGGCGTGGCAGCAGGCTGCGCGCGCTTTGGTCATCCGCGAACTGCTGCTGCAGGAGGCGCGGCGTCTTGCTCTAGCGCCAGAGCCTTTGAGCGACGACGAGGGACGCCGTGAGACCGACGAGGAAGCGGTCATCCGGGGTTTGATCGAACACGAAGTCAACGTGCCCGAGCCGGACGAGGATATTTGCCGGCGCTATTACCAGCGGAACCGCGCGCGGTTCCGTTCCGCCGACATCTATGAGGCCGCGCACATTCTGTTCGCCGCGTTGCCGGCGGACCGCGAGGCGCATGCCCAGGCGCGCGCCGATGCCATCGGCGTGCTGGCGACGCTGCGGCAAAATCCGGACAGCTTTGCCACGCTGGCGCGAGCCTATTCGCGCTGCCCGTCGGCCGAGCAGGGCGGCAATCTCGGCCAGATCACGACGGGGCAGACGACGCCAGAATTCGAGCAGGCGCTCGTCGCGCTCGAACCCGGTCAACTATGCGCTGAGCCGGTGGCCACGCGTTACGGCTTCCACGTCATTCGCCTCGACCGCAAGCATGAGGGCCGGACATTGCCCTACGAGGTGGTCGCCGATCGCATCGCCGATTACTTGCGCGATAGCGTGCGGCAACGGGCGGATGCGCAATACATCGCGCGGCTGGTGTCGGCGGCGAAGATCGAGGGCGTCGATCTTGCCGGCGCCGACGCGCTGCGCGTGCATTGAGGAGTTGCGGGAATGCTGGGTGACCTGCTGGCCAGATTGACCGACGAGACCACCGCTATCGAGATACTTCTTCAACTCGGCGATTTGACGTTGCTGGAAACGGCGCGCGGGAAAGCGGCGGCCGAGGGGATCGAGCTTGCCGACTGCGTGGCGCAAACCGTGCAGCGCTACGCATCCACGGCCTCGGACGAAGAGTGGGTGACGCTGATGGGGATGCTGAATCGCTCGCAAGATCCGGGCGCGACCTGTCTCAGGCGTGCCTTTGCCTATGCGCCGTCATGAGCCCGATCCCGCGCTTAAAAGTATATTCAGGACCGGTGCTGCTGTCGTACGGTTTCCGGCCGTTCTTTCTTTTTGGCGCCATTTACGCCGCGCTCGCGATCCTGGCCTGGCTACCAGTCTTCAACGGCGAGCTTACCTTCTCAACGGCCTTCGGCCCCATCGACTGGCACGTCCATGAAATGCTCTACGGCTTTCTGCCGGCCGTGGTGACCGGTTTTCTGCTCACCGCGATCCCGAATTGGACCGGGCGGTTGCCGATCCAGGGTACGCCGTTGCTCATCCTGTTTACGGTGTGGCTAGCCGGCCGCGTGGCGGTCACTTTTTCCGCCGAGATCGGCTGGCTGTTGGCCGCGATCGTCGACGTCAGCTTTCTGGTCCTGGTCGTGGCGGCGGCGGCGCGCGAAATCGTCGCCGGCAAGAACTGGCGCAATCTTCGCGTCATCGTCATGGTGACGCTGCTGCTCGCGGGCAACATCGCGTTTCATCTCGAAGCGCATTTCAAGGGCAGCGCCGAATACGGCGCCCGTATTGGCATCGCTGCGGTGGTGCTCCTCCTTGCGGTGATCGGCGGGCGCATCATTCCCAGTTTCACCCGCAATTGGCTGGCGCGGGAAAATCCGGGTCGGCTGCCGGCGCCGTTCGCGCGCTTTGATGTCGTGGTCATTCTATTGAGTGCCGCCACTCTGGCGATATGGATCGCTCAGCCGTCGGGAAAAATTACCGCCGCGGCACTCGCCGCCGCCGGCGTCCTGCATGTCGTGCGGCTGGCCCGCTGGGCAGGGGATCGCACTTGGCGCGACCGCTTGGTGCTGGTCCTGCATGTCGGCTACGCCTTCGTCCCGCTCGGATTTCTGCTCGCCGCCGCAGCGGCGATAGACGTCGTCCCGGCGGACACCGGCACCCATGCCTGGATGGTCGGGGCCGCCGGTACGATGACGCTGGCGGTGATGACGCGCGCGAGTCTTGGTCATACCGGCAATGCGCTGACCGCTTCGGCGGTGACACAAATGATCTATGCGGCGGTCGTCATCGCCGCGCTCGCGCGCATCTGCTCGTCATTGGAACCCGCTTGGAGCGACCAATTGCTGCACGTCGCGGCGTTCGCCTGGGTCCTGGCGTTTTTCGGTTTTGCCGCGTCATACGGACCGATACTCGTTGGCGCGCAACGAGGCAAAGCGCTGCAGGCCTAATCAGGCGAAGCAGCCTGCGAGTTGCATGAGCTGAAGCACGCCCGCGGCATCGAGGGCGTCGATCTGCCGGGCGAGACCGATGATGCTTTCGGCCGCGGCCGGTTCGAGTCTCGTCGCCAGACAATCGCGCACCTTGACGAGATGCTCCGCCTCGCTGATCGGCGGCGTGCCCCATTTGCCGCGCGGCCCGTTGCAGCGCGTCTCGATGACACGTCCGCCGTCAAGCTCGACGCGGAGCAGCACGTGCATGTCCTCGAACCGGCCGGGAATGGCGGGGTCGAGAACGACTTCAAACTTGCCGAGCAAGTCCTGCATGTCGGGTTTGGCGAGCCGTGCGTCGGTGAAAGTGCGAATGCCGACCTTGCCGTCGAGCAGTGCGCTGGCGGCCGTATATTGCAGCGAGAATTTGCCCTCGAGCCCCTTCTTCGGCCGAGGCCGGTTGACGTAAGCCATCACCGGCGCGGTCAGGACGACGCGGCGGATCGCGCGCGGATCGGGAATTTGCGGGTGCAGTTCGAGTCCGGCGGTGATGCCGAAATGCGTGCCGAACTGGCTCGGAAACATCTTGATCGCATAGCCCGGGTCGACGATGCGGAACGGCGCGCGGCCGTAGCCGAGCATCTCGTCGATCTTGAACGTGTCGCCGTAAAACGCCGGCACGTAGCCTTGCGCCGCTTCGAACACCGCCGCATTGGCGGTGAAGCCGCGCGCGGCCAGCAGCGCCGCCTCAAGGCCGAGCGCTGCGGCGTGGCCGCAATGCGTCGATTTGGTCATGGTGCCGGCATTGGCCAGCACGCTGCCGGCACGCGAGGCGGCGATGCCGATAGCGTGCGCGAGCTGTCCCGGATCGAGTTTCAGGATATGTCCGGCCGCGACTGCCGCGCCGAGCGGGCCGGCGGCGCCCGGCGGATGAAACCGGCTGGTGCTCGCTTCGAACTGTCCGGAGGCCTGGCGAATCCAGCCCTGCATCTCGACGCCCTTGACCAGCGCGGTCAAAATCTCGCGGCCGCTCGCGCCGCGATGCTCCGCCAGCGCCAGCACGCCGGCGAGCGTGGTCGACAGCGCGTGGTTCGCCGGGCTCCACATCGGCTCGAAGTCGAGCACGTGCATGGCGGCGCCGTTGAGCGCCGCCGCCGCGACCGTATTGAGACGGAAACCATTGCCGATTGCCGTCGCTTGCGCGGCACCGCCTTGCTCTTTGTGGTGCGCGGCAAGGATTTGAATCGCTTCTTCCTCGGTGCCGGCAATCGCAATGGCGATGCCGTCGAGCACCAGGCGCCGCGCCGCCTCGATCGCAGGCGTACCGAGGTCGTCATAGCCGGTCGCGGCGATCCGTTCACAAAGCTGTGCTGTCACCGCCATTGCGGGCCCACTTTCGGATTTGCGGTCGGAGGACGTTGCCCTTGACGCGAGCCGGAGCGAGCCGATCGCGTATTCACTCCACCTTGGCGCCGGAGAATTGGACCACCTTGGCCCATTTCTCGGTCTCGTCGCTGATGAACTTGGTGAACGCCGCGGGCGCGAGCGACATGGGCACGCCGCCCAGATCCTCGAGCTTCTTCTTGAACGTCGGATCGGCGAGGCCGGCGTTGATCGTGCTGTTGAGCTTGTCGACGATGTCCTTCGGCGTCTTTTTCGGCGCGCCGACGCCGAACCAGGCGTTGCCCTCGTAGCCCTTTACGGTTTCGCCGATGGCGGGGACATCGGGCAGCACCGCCTGACGCGTCGCGGAGGTCACGCCCAGCGCGCGCAGCTTGCCGCTCTTGATGAAGCCGAGCGACGACGGCAACGGATTGAAGGTGACCTGCACCTGTCCGCTGATCAGGTCGGGAAACTGGCTGCCCTTATAGGGGACGTGAACCATCTTGACGCCGGCCATCATATTGAACAGTTCACCGAGGATATGATTGGCGCTGCCGATGCCGGGCGACGACATGTTGATCTTGCCGGGGTTGGCTTTGGCGTAGGCAATGAATTCCGCGACCGTCTTCGCCGGGACTTGCGGATTGACCATCATCACCGTCGGCACGGTGATGACGCCCGCGACGGGTTCGATGTCTTTGATGAAGTTGAATTTGAGCGACTTGTAGAGCGTGGCATTGATGGCATTGGTCTGCGTGACCCACAGCAGCGTGTAGCCGTCCGGAGAAGCCTGCACGACGGTCTCGGCGGCGATATTGGTGCCGGCGCCGGGGCGATTTTCGACCACGAATTGCTGGCCGAGCTTTTCCGTCAGCCATTGGCCGATCAGACGGGCGCAGATATCGGACGAAGTCCCCGGGGGAAAGCCGACGACGATGCGGCCGGGCCGGGAAGGGTAGGTATCCGTCCACGCGGTGCGAGAAAGCGCCGGAAACGCGGCCGCGCCTGCAGCGAGATGAAGAAAAGTTCTGCGGCGAAGTTTCATGGCATTTCCTCTCACGCGGTGTGATTTTTTCTTTACGGTACAAGGTTCGAAGAACGTGCGGAAGGGGCCTCTCTATCGGCGCAACTTCGGCGACGTCAAAACGTCGGGATTGACGACGTTGATTGGATGACCGGCCTGATAGGCGGCGATCTGATCGAATATTTCCACGAATTGCGTTTGGTATTCCTCGCGCGTCACGTAACCGATGTGCGGCGTGGCAATGACATTGGGCGAAGTCAGGAGCGGGTGATGGGTGTCGCGCACCGGCTCCTCTTCAAAGACATCGACCGCGGCCATCCCCGGACGTCCGGCCTTGAGGGCAGCCACCAAGGCCCCCGGCTCGATGAGTGGCGCGCGGCTGGTGTTGACGATCACCGCCGTCGGTTTCATGCGGGCCAAATCGGCAGCGGTGACAACGCCGCGCGTGCTGTCGACCAGCCGCATGTGCAGGGTCAGCACGTCGGACTCTTCGAAAAACGCCTGCTTGCTCTCGGCGGTCGCATAGCCATCGCTGCGCGCTTGCGTCATCGACGCCTCGCGCGCCCAGAACTTGACCGTCATGCCGAAGGCTTGCCCGTAGGCGGCAACTGTGCGGCCGATCCGGCTGTAGCCGTAAATTCCCAGCGTCTTGCCGCGCAGCGTCGAGCCGACCCCGATCTGCCAGGTCCCGGCTTTGAGCGAGGCCATCTGTTGGGGGATCTGCCGCACCGCGGCCAGCGTCAGGGCCCATGTCAGTTCGGCGGCGGCGTAGCACGGCGCGCCCGGATGCTGGCTGGAGGCGACGACGATGCCGAGATCGGTGCACGTACCGATGTCGATATGCGGATAGACGCTGCGCTGGCTGATGAGCTTGAGGCGGGAGAGCCGTTGTAGGAGGGGCGTGCGGATTTTCGTGCGCTCGCGGATCAACACCAAAACGTCCGTGTCCTTGAGCCGCTCCGCTAGTTGATCGACGTCCTGGACGTGATCGTTCCAGATCTTGACCTCATGGCCGTCAAGCTTGCGGAAACAGTCGAGGGTGCGGACCGTGTCGAAGTAGTCGTCGAGGATTGTGATGTTCATCAGCCGGACTCGCTGCCTTACCCGGAGTTGATCGTTTGCTTTTCAACGCGGGCGGACGGTAGGCAATTTTGCCACTGGCTGGAAGATCATCGGGGAAGGGGATCGTCACCACGCGCGCGTTGTTGCCCCCTTTAAGATTATTAAGCGTTGGGCACGGACGCGGCTTTGTCCACCGCTGCGTAAGTCCGGCCGACCGCTTCGGCATGGCTTGGAATCAAATTTATCCGCTTGGCGTATTTGGTTTCCCAATCGGCAAAGAGCAGCGGTCCATAGTCGCGGACGAGTGACTCGAAGTCGTTGTCCAAAAGCCGGGAGCCCGGATCAAGCTTGCTGACCAGGACAAGTCCGGAAGGCGGCGCCCCGACAATCGCGATGTGCAGGTCAGGCCGATGATCCAACAGGATGGCGAGGCATTTCCAAACATCACCGACCCAATACGGCGCGTGGTAGTCCCGCCCGGCGGCGACATCGTCGAACGGAATGCAATCGTGCAGCGCGATCAGGCCGTCGGCGGCCGCGCGCTTCTCGACGTTGATGAAATCGCGCAGCGCTTGCTCGAAAAGGTGCAATCCGTCGATGAAGGCCATGTCGATTTTTCTCTTGGCGAATTGCGGACGCGCCTCGTAGGCGGCAAAAAAGGCGTCGCTGGTTTCGGCGAAGATCGAAATGTTAGGCGGCAATCGCCCGGCGATCTGCGGCATCGGGTCGACGCCGACCGCATCGGTAGAGGATCCGGCCACGGAAATGGACACGCCTTTCGACACCCCGATCTCGACGTAGAACTTCGGCTGAACGTTTTCATGCAGCGCCTTGAGCAGGCGGACGTGGTCGTCTCCCGGAAATGTCAGCCGGCACAGGCCACGATAGAGAACGCTCCAGCCGGGGTTCTTCGCCAGCATGCGATGGAAGAAGGCGATGCCTTGATCGGCCTGCGATTCGGCGGCGAAACTGTCCGCCAGCCGGTCGGCGGCGTCGGAGAAAACTCGGTTTTTCCGGCGCAGCGCCGGCCTATCGAGGGCGGCGCCAGATTCGACCTGCTCGAAAAGGCCGATGAGCCGGCGCCGCGCCTCCGCCTTGCGGCCGAGCAGGGTCGCCGCGCGGTATAATGCGATCTAGCCGCGAAGTATCCGGCTCCGATAGATATCCGGCTATTCGATTGAATCTCATGGGGAGGTCCGGGCCGAGCTCGCTATATCCTCTAAATCACCCTGGACTGTTGTCCAAGGCATTGACGCGCTTTCACAATCTTCCGTCTTGCAAAGCCGCCCGGTATAATGCATGACATGCCTGCGGCGGGCCATTATATGGTCCGCCGTATCCGCTTCCGAAGGGGTGTAGCTCAGCTGGTAGAGCACCGGTCTCCAAAACCGGGGGTCGCGGGTTCGAGCCCTGCCGCCCCTGCCAAGCGGAGGCGCGGCCGGAATTGGCCGGGCGCAACTTGATAACGGATCGTTGGAACACGACGTAGGTAACAGAGCTTTACAACCGGGACTGGATTGAATGGCGACGTCTCCCTTCAAGTTTCTGCAGGAGGTGCGCGAGGAGACCCGCAAGGTCACCTGGCCCTCGCGCAAGGAAACCATGATCACCACCGCCATGGTGTTCGTCATGGTGGCGATCGCCTCGGTTTTTTTCCTGCTCGCGGATCAATTCATCCGCATCGCCGTTACCTTCGTGCTCGGCATTGGCACCTGAAAGCGCAAGAGCAATGAGCGACACCGCCACCACCACAACGACCCGGCCCAAGCGCTGGTACATCGTCCACGCCTATTCCAATTTTGAGAAGAAAGTCTCGGAATCGATCCGCGAACAGGCCAAACAGCGTGGGCTCGAGGATCATTTCGACGAAATTCTCGTCCCCGTCGAGACGGTGGTCGAGGTGCGCCGCGGCCGCAAGGTGAACGCGGAACGCAAGTTTTTTCCCGGCTACGTTCTGGTGAAGATGAATCTGACCGACGAGGTCTACCATCTGATCAAGAACACGCCGAAAGTGACCGGCTTTCTCGGCAGCGACAACAAGCCGATGCCGATTTCGGAAGCCGAAGCCAACCGCATCCTGCATCAGGTGCAGGAAGGCATCGAACGGCCGAAGCCATCGGTGTCGTTCGAAGTCGGCGAGCAGGTGCGGGTGTCGGACGGTCCGTTCGCCTCGTTCAACGGCACCGTCGAGGAAGTCGACGAAGGCCGCTCGCGCGTCAAGGTGGCGGTGTCGATCTTCGGCCGCGCCACGCCGGTCGAGCTGGAATTCGGGCAGGTCGAGAAACTATAGGATTTCCGGGGCGCCGGGCGCCGGTTAACCGCCGCGCGGCCGCTTCGGCTGGACAGGATCGCGCGGACCCACTACATCCACGCCACACAGAAGTCGTGGGAGGTGAGGCGGCCGCCAACCGTCAAGATCCGCACCACTAACCGGAGAGAGTTATGGCGAAGAAAGTCACTGGATTCCTCAAATTGCAGGTGCCGGCCGGCGCCGCCAACCCGTCGCCGCCGATCGGGCCGGCGCTCGGTCAGCGCGGCCTCAACATCATGGAGTTCTGCAAGGCGTTCAACGCGCAGACCCAGAAGATCGAGAAGAACACCCCGATCCCGGTGATCATCACCACTTATCAGGATCGCTCGTTTACCTTCGAGATGAAGACGCCGCCGGTGTCCTATTTCTTGAAGAAGGCGGCGAAGCTGGACAGCGGCTCCAAGACCCCGGGCCGCGAAATGGTCGGCCAGGTGACCAAGAAGCAACTGCGCGAGATCGCCGAGCAGAAGATGAAGGATTTGAACTGCGACACGATCGAAGCGGCGGTGAAGATGATCGAAGGTTCCGCCCGCTCGATGGGCCTCACGGTGGCGGAGTAACGGTCATGGCACTTGGAAAACGCACGACAGCCGCACGCGAAGGCGTCAATCGCGACAAGTCCTATCCGATCGCGGAAGCGGTCAAGCTGGTGAAGGAACGCGCCAAGGCGAAATTCGACGAGACCATCGAAATCGCGATGAATCTCGGCGTCGATCCCAAGCACGCCGACCAGATGGTGCGCGGCGTGGTCAATCTGCCCAATGGCTCCGGCCGTACCGTTCGCGTCGGTGTGTTCGCGCGCGGCGCCAAGGCGGAAGAGGCCAAGGCTGCCGGCGCCGACGTCGTCGGGGCCGAGGACCTGGTCGAGAAGGTCAACAAAGGCGAGATCGACTTCGACCGCTGCATCGCCACGCCCGACATGATGCCGCTGGTCGGCCGCCTGGGTAAGGTGCTCGGTCCGCGCGGCATGATGCCGAACCCCAAGGTCGGCACCGTCACCATGGACATCACCAATGCGGTGAAGGCCTCCAAGGGCGGCTCGGTCGAGTTCCGCGTCGAGAAGGCCGGCATCATCCAGGCCGGCGTCGGCAAGGCTTCGTTCTCCGAGGACAAACTGGTCGAGAACATCAAGGCGTTCGCCGACGCGGTGCAGAAGGCCAAGCCCCCCGGGGCCAAGGGCCACTACATCAACCGGGTGGCGATCTCCTCGACCATGGGTCCGGGCGTCAAAGTCGAGCCGTCGTCGCTGTTTACCGTTGGCGGTGGCCACTAAACCTCGTTTGCGGGCTATTTTTGCGGGTATTGCCGCGAAAAAGGGGCTTGGCAAAGGGATTTGGAAGCTTTAGATATTGCGCATCGGGCGTGCCGGCCCAGTTTGTCGGCACGCCTTTGCGCGTCTCTGCAAACATATGGTGATCGGAACTTATTCCTTTTGGGCATCCCGGCGGGGCATCTGAAAGGGAAGAACCGGCGTCATTGCTTCGGCGGCGCGTAAAGACGGTCCGGCAACGGGCCGACCGACCTGTCCAAGACTGCCGGCGCCGACGCCTTCGGGCTGACGCTTAATCCCGGCCCGCCCTGCGAAAGCAGGTCGGGTACTGAAAACGGGGCCAGCACAGACGGGGACACGACCCGAGTTTGCGCGGTCTCAACGCCGCGCCAAGTCTGGTTCGAACCTCGGAGACCCGTTCGTGACCGCCGGTCGATTCATGACCGTGGGGCATGTTTCGGGGGGCAGGCTTCTCGAACGTCGTCCTGCCCGGTTCGCTGCGTGAACTTTAGGCGGGGCGGCTGGTCTCAACCCGGCGGCTCCCGCGAGATCGCGGCGGCCGTCTTAACCGGAAAGAGCTTGCAGTGGAACGAGCGGCTAAAGCGGAGTCCATCACCGAACTGAGCGGGGTCTTCAAGACCGCGAACGTCGTGGTGGTGGCTCACTATGCTGGCCTCACCGTCGCCCAAATGCAGACCCTGCGTAAGCAGATGAAGCAGGTTGGCGCACAGGTGAAGGTCGCAAAAAACCGTCTCGCCAAGATTGCGCTCAAGGACACCGACGTTGCCTCCATCGGTTCCCTGCTCAAGGGACCGACGGTGCTCGCCTACTCAGGCGATCCCGTGGCGGCACCGAAGGTGGCCGTCGATTTCGCCAAGGCGAACGAAGCGTTCGTCATTCTCGGCGGATCGATGGGCAAAACCGCTCTGGATCTGAACGGCGTCAAGGCGCTCGCCTCGCTGCCGTCTCTGGATGAACTGCGTGCCAAGATCGTCGGCCTCCTGGTGGCGCCGGCGACCAAGATTGCGCAGCTCACCAACGCTCCCGCGGCCAAGGTCGCGCGCGTGATCCAGGCTTACGCCTCCAAGAGCGCCGCGGCCTGACGGCTCACAAGCATTCTCTGGTTCGAACCTATAGGAACTGAAAAATGGCTGACCTGCAAAAGATCGTCGATGAATTGTCAAAGCTGACCGTCCTGGAAGCGGCGGATCTGGCGAAGCTGCTGGAAGAGAAGTGGGGCGTTTCTGCTGCTGCTGCTGTTGCTGTTGCGGCCGGTCCCGCTGGCGGCGGCGCCGCCGCGGCCGAAGAAAAGACCGAGTTCACCGTGGTCCTCGCCAGTGCCGGCGAGAAGAAGATCGAGGTGATCAAGGAAGTGCGCGCGCTCACCGGCCTCGGCCTCAAGGAAGCCAAGGACTTGGTCGAGGGTGCGCCCAAGCCGGTCAAGGAAGGCGTGAACAAGGAAGAAGCCGACAAGATCAAGGCCACCCTCGAAAAGGTGGGTGCCAAGGTTGAGCTCAAGTAAGCGAATGCCTATTTGACCGATATCCCCGGGGTTCATTCCCCGGGGGTTTCGAGCAAAAAGTAGGAAGTGACCGCTCGACGGTTATTTCGGAGGCGGTCGTGAACGGGCGCAGCCCGATCACGGGATGGTTTGAAGTGTGCGGCGGTTCGGGCGAGGCCCGAATCACATAGAAACGGGTAGCCCCGACGCCTGTCCTGATGGTCGCGATGGATTGCGACCGTTCGGAGAGGCGCCCGCGCTGGCCGCCAAAATCGAATCGAGAGAAAGAGACGATGGCGCAGACATTTACCGGTCGCAAGCGCGTAAGGAAGTTTTTCGGATCAATCAAAGAAGTAGCGGAGATGCCGAACCTGATCGAGGTTCAAAAGGCATCTTACGACCAGTTTCTGCTGGTCAAGGAGCCCGTCGGCGGGCGTCCCGACGAGGGCCTGCAGGCCGTCTTCAAATCGGTGTTCCCGATTTCCGATTTTTCCAATTCTTCGCAGCTCGAATTCGTCAAATATGAATTCGAGCCGCCGAAATACGACGTCGATGAGTGCCGCCAGCGCGGCATGACCTATGCCGCGCCGCTCAAGGTGACGCTGCGGCTGATCGTGTTCGATATTGACGAAGAGACCGGCGCCCGTTCGGTCAAGGACATCAAGGAGCAGGATGTCTACATGGGCGACATTCCGCTCATGACCAATAACGGCACCTTCATCGTCAACGGCACCGAGCGCGTCATCGTCTCGCAGATGCACCGTTCGCCCGGCGTGTTCTTCGACCACGACAAGGGCAAGACGCATTCTAGCGGAAAGCTGCTGTTCGCCGCCCGCATCATTCCCTACCGCGGTTCCTGGCTCGACATCGAGTTCGACGCCAAGGACATCGTTTACGCGCGCATCGACCGCCGCCGTAAAATTCCGGTGACGTCGCTGATGTATGCGCTCGGCCTCGACGGCGAGGAAATTCTGCGCACCTTCTACAAGCACGTGACCTACAAGCGTGCCAAGGAAGGCTGGCGCGTGCCGTTCGATGCCAACCGGCTGAAAGGCTACAAGGCGGTCAACGATCTGGTCGACGCCGACACCGGCCGAGTGGTGGTGGAAGCCGGCAAGAAACTCAGCGTGCGCCAGGCCCGCCAACTCTCCGAGAAGGGCCTTAAAGCTCTGCGCATGACCGACGACGAGTTGATCGGCCATTACGTCGCCGAGGATCTCGCCAACGGCAAGACCGGCGAAATCTACATGGAAGCCGGCCAGGAGATCGACGAGAAGAACCTCAAGGTTCTGATCGAGGCCGGCTACAAGGAATTGCCGCTGCTCGACATCGACCACGTCAACGTCGGCGCCTATATCCGCAATACGCTCACGGTCGACAAGAACATGACGCGCGAGGACGCGCTGTTCGACATCTACCGCGTCATGCGCCCGGGCGAGCCGCCGACCGTCGACACCGCGGAAGCGATGTTCCGTTCGCTGTTCTTCGACAGCGAGCGCTACGACCTGTCCGCCGTCGGCCGCGTCAAGATGAACATGCGCCTCGACCTCGACGCGCCCGACACCATGCGCGTGCTGCGCAAGGAAGACATCATCTCGGTCATCCGCACGCTGGTCGATCTGCGCGACGGCAAGGGCGAGATCGACGACATCGACCATCTCGGCAATCGCCGGGTGCGCTCGGTCGGCGAACTGATGGAAAACCAGTACCGCATCGGCCTCTTGCGCATGGAGCGCGCGATCAAGGAGCGCATGTCGTCGGTCGATATCGACACCGTCATGCCGCAGGACCTGATCAACGCCAAGCCTGCTGCCGCCGCAGTGCGCGAGTTCTTCGGCTCCTCGCAGCTCTCGCAGTTCATGGACCAAACCAATCCGCTGTCCGAGATCACGCACAAGCGGCGTCTCTCGGCGCTCGGACCTGGCGGTCTGACGCGCGAGCGCGCCGGCTTCGAAGTGCGCGACGTGCATCCGACGCATTACGGCCGCATCTGCCCGATCGAGACGCCGGAAGGCCCGAACATCGGCCTGATCAATTCGCTCGCGACCTATGCGCGGGTGAACAAATACGGCTTCGTCGAAACGCCCTATCGCAAGGTGAAGGACGGCCGGGTCACCGACGAGGTGATCTATCTCTCCGCCATGGAGGAGGGCCGCTACACCGTCGCGCAAGCCAATGCGCAGATGGACGCGCGCGGCAAGTTCACCGAGGACCTGATCATTTGCCGCCACGCCGGCGACGTGCATCTGGTCCCCCGGGACAAAGTCGACTTCATGGACGTGTCGCCGAAGCAGCTCGTTTCGGTGGCCGCGGCGCTCATTCCGTTCCTGGAGAACGACGACGCCAACCGCGCGCTGATGGGTTCGAACATGCAGCGCCAGGCGGTGCCGCTGGTTCGCTCGGAAGCACCGTTCGTCGGCACCGGCATGGAAGGCGTGGTCGCGCGCGATTCAGGCGCGTCGATCTCCGCCCGCCGCACCGGCATCGTCGATCAGGTTGACGCCACCCGTATCGTGGTGCGCGCCACCGGCGAGACCGACCCGACCAAGCCGGGCGTCGATATCTACCGGCTGATGAAATACCAGCGCTCGAACCAGAACACCTGCATCAACCAGCGTCCGCTGGTGAAGGTGGGCGAACTCGGTCGAGAAGGCCGATATTATCGCCGACGGTCCCTCGACCGATCTCGGCGAGCTCGCGCTCGGCCGCAACGTGCTGGTCGCGTTCATGCCGTGGAACGGCTACAACTTCGAGGACTCGATCCTGCTCTCCGAGCGGATCGTCAAAGACGACGTGTTCACGTCCATCCACATCGAGGAATTCGAGGTGATGGCGCGCGACACCAAGTTGGGCCCCGAGGAAATTACCCGCGATATCCCGAACGTCTCGGAAGAGGCGCTGAAAAACCTCGACGAAGCGGGCATCGTCTATATCGGCGCCGAGGTGCATGCCGGCGACATCCTGGTCGGCAAGATCACGCCCAAGGGCGAAAGCCCGATGACGCCGGAAGAGAAACTGCTGCGCGCCATCTTCGGCGAGAAGGCCTCCGACGTGCGCGACACGTCGTTGCGCGTTCCGCCGGGCGTGCAGGGCACCGTTGTCGAAGTGCGCGTGTTCAACCGGCACGGCGTCGAAAAGGACGAGCGCGCGCTCGCCATCGAGCGTGAAGAGATCGAGCGTCTCGCCAAGGACCGCGACGACGAGCAGGCGATCCTCGACCGCAACGTCTACGGCCGTCTGGCGGAACTGCTGGAAGGCCGGCAGGGCATAGCCGGTCCGAAGGGCTTCAAGAAGGACTCGAAGATCACCAAGGCCGTGCTGGACGAATATCCGCGCTCGCAATGGTGGCTGTTCGCGTCGCCCAACGACAAGCTGATGGCCGAGATCGAGGCGATCCGTAAGCAGTACGACAAGTCGAAGAAGCTGCTCGAGCAGCGCTTCCTCGACAAGGTCGAGAAGCTGCAACGCGGCGACGAACTTCCGCCCGGCGTGATGAAGATGGTCAAGGTCTTCGTCGCGGTGAAGCGCAAGATCCAGCCCGGCGACAAGATGGCCGGCCGTCACGGCAATAAGGGCGTGGTGTCGAAGATCGTGCCGGCGGAGGACATGCCGTTCCTCGCCGACGGCCAACCCGTCGACATCGTGCTCAATCCTCTTGGTGTGCCCTCTCGTATGAACGTCGGTCAGATTCTGGAGACCCATCTCGGCTGGGCTTGCGCCGGCCTGGGGCTCAAGATCGGGCAGGCGGTCGACGCCTACAACCTCAAGCACGACGCGCGTCCGCTCAAGGACATGCTGAAGAAGGTCTATGGCGACGAGGAGACCATCAAATCGCTGAACGAAAGCGAACTGGTCGAGCTCGGCGGCAACCTGCGTCACGGCGTGCCGATTGCGACGCCGGTGTTCGACGGCGCCAAGGAAAAAGACATCGAGAACATGCTCGATCTCGCTGGCCTCGACCATTCTGGCCAGTCCTCGGTCTTTGACGGCCGCACCGGTGAGAAGTTCGATCGCCAGGTGACCGTGGGCTACATCTACATGCTCAAGCTGCACCATCTGGTGGACGACAAGATCCACGCCCGTTCGATCGGCCCATACTCGCTGGTCACCCAGCAGCCGCTCGGCGGCAAGGCGCAGTTCGGCGGCCAGCGCTTCGGCGAAATGGAAGTGTGGGCGCTGGAAGCCTATGGCGCGGCTTACACGTTGCAGGAAATGCTCACCGTGAAGTCGGACGACGTCGCCGGCCGTACCAAGGTGTACGAGGCGATCGTGCGCGGCGACGACACGTTCGAAGCGGGCATTCCGGAAAGCTTCAACGTGCTGGTCAAGGAAATGCGTTCGCTCGGCCTCAACGTCGATCTGCACAATTCCAAGCAGCAGCGGTCGGGCCCGGGCGGCGAGACGGCGGAAGCCGCCGAATGATGAGCGGACCGGCCGGCCCTTCGGAGCCGGCCGTCCTCGCGGCGTCACGAATTTTTAGCGATTGCAGCCGGCGACGGCCGGCGAAGCGGAGATGGCAATGAATCAAGAGATGATGAATCTTTTCAGCCCGCAGGCTCCGGCTCAGGTCTTCGACCAGATCCGGATTTCGATCGCGAGCCCGGAAAAGATCCTCTCGTGGTCCTACGGCGAGATCAAAAAGCCGGAGACGATCAACTACCGTACCTTCAAGCCCGAGCGCGACGGTCTATTCTGCGCGCGCATCTTCGGGCCGATCAAGGATTACGAATGCTTGTGCGGCAAGTACAAGCGCATGAAGTACAAGGGCATCATCTGCGAAAAGTGCTCGGTCGAGGTCACGCTGTCGCGCGTGCGGCGCGAGCGCATGGGCCATATCGAACTGGCCGCGCCGGTCGCCCACATCTGGTTCCTGAAGTCGCTGCCGAGCCGCATCGGTCTGTTGCTCGACATGACGCTCAAGGACCTCGAGCGCATCCTTTATTTCGAATATTACGTCGTGCTGGAGCCGGGCCTCACCCCGCTCAAGGACCGCCAGCTGCTGTCCGAGGACGAGTACCTCAAGGCGCAGGAGGAATTCGGCGCCGACAGCTTCACCGCCACCATCGGCGCGGAAGCGATCCGCGAGATGCTCAAGGGGCTCGACCTCGACAAGATGCAGGCCGAATTGCGCGCCGGCATCCTGGAGACCGACAGCGACATCAAGAAGAAGAAGATCGCCAAGCGGCTGAAGCTGATCGAGGCCTTCATCGCCTCCGGCAACAAGCCGGAATGGATGATCCTCACCGTCGTGCCGGTGATCCCGCCCGATCTGCGGCCGCTGGTGCCGCTCGACGGCGGCCGTTTCGCCACGTCCGACTTGAACGATCTCTATCGCCGCGTCATCAACCGCAACAACCGCTTGAAGCGGCTGATCGAGCTGCGCGCGCCCGACATCATCATCCGCAACGAAAAGCGCATGCTGCAGGAAGCGGTCGATGCGCTGTTCGACAACGGCCGCCGCGGCCGCGTCATCACCGGCGCCAACAAGCGCCCGCTGAAGTCGCTCGCCGACATGCTCAAGGGCAAGCAGGGCCGCTTCCGGCAGAACCTGCTCGGCAAGCGCGTCGACTATTCCGGCCGTTCGGTGATCGTGGTCGGTCCCGAGCTCAAGCTGCATCAGTGCGGCCTGCCGAAGAAGATGGCGCTCGAACTGTTCAAGCCGTTCATCTATTCGCGGCTCGACGCCAAGGGCCTGTCGACCACGGTCAAGCAGGCCAAGAAGCTGGTCGAGAAGGAAAAGCCGGAAGTTTGGGACATCCTCGACGAGGTGATCCGCGAGCATCCGGTGCTCTTGAACCGCGCGCCGACGCTGCATCGCTTGGGCATTCAGGCGTTCGAGCCGGTGCTGATCGAGGGCAAGGCGATCCAGCTGCATCCGCTGGTCTGCGCCGCGTTCAACGCCGACTTCGACGGCGACCAGATGGCCGTGCACGTTCCGCTGTCGCTGGAAGCGCAGCTGGAAGCGCGCGTGCTGATGATGTCGACCAACAACATCCTGCATCCGGCGAACGGCCAGCCGATCATCGTGCCGTCGCAGGACATCGTGCTCGGCCTCTACTACCTCACGCTAGATGCGCGAGGGCGGGCCGGGCGAATGGCGGTTCGAACTGCACAAGGAAGAAGACCTCAAGCGCGACAGCAAGAAGCGCAACCGCGTGCAGGGTTTCTACAAAGATCTCAGCGAATCGACCACGCCCTCAACGAGAAGGCGGTGACGCTGCACGCCAAGATCAGCTACCGCTGGGAAGGCGTCGACGAGAAGGGCAAATCGTACAAGAAGTGGTACGAGACCACGCCCGGCCGCGTCGTGCTCGGCAACGTGCTGCCGAAGCAGCGCGAAAGCTGCCCTTCGACATCGTCAACAAGCTGATGACGAAGCGCGAAATCTCCGGACATTGATCGATCAGGTCTACCGCCATTGCGGGCAGAAGGAGACGGTCATCTTCTGCGACCGCATCATGTCGCTCGGCTTCTATCACGCGTTCAAGGCCGGCATTTCGTTCGGCAAGGACGACATGGTGGTGCCGGGCTCGAAGTGGAAGACGGTCGAGGAAACGCGCCAGCTCGCCAAGGAATTCGAGCAGCAATACAACGACGGCCTCATCACGCAGGGCGAGAAATACAACAAGGTGGTCGACGCCTGGTCGAAGTGCACCGAGGCGATCGCCGACGCGATGATGAAGGAGATCTCGTCGGTCAAGAAGGACGCGCAGGGACGCGACATGCAGGTCAACTCGATCTACATGATGGCGCATTCCGGCGCGCGCGGCTCGCCCGCGCAGATGCGCCAGCTCGCCGGCATGCGCGGCCTGATGGCCAAGCCGTCGGGTGAGATCATCGAGAGCCCGATCATCTCGAACTTCAAGGAAGGCCTCTCGGTGCTCGAGTACTTCAACTCGACGCACGGCGCCCGCAAGGGTCTCGCCGACACCGCCTTGAAGACCGCGAACTCGGGCTACCTGACGCGGCGTCTGGTCGACGTGGCGCAGGACTGCATCATCACGAGCGAAGATTGCGGCACCAATAACGGCATCAAGGTTCGCGCCATCATCGACGCCGGGACCGTGGTGGCGTCGCTGGCCATCCGCATCCTCGGCCGCACCACGGCGGAGGACGTCAAGGATCCGGCCAGCAACAAGGTCGTGGTCAAGCGCGGCACTTGCTGACGGAGCCGGAAGTCGAGGCGATCACCAACGCGGGCGTGCAGGAGATGAAGATCCGTTCGGTGCTCACCTGCGAGTCGAAGAACGGCGTCTGCGGGGCCTGCTACGGGCGCGATCTCGCCCGCGGCACCCCGGTCAACATGGGCGAGGCGGTGGGCGTCATCGCCGCGCAGTCGATCGGCGAGCCGGGCACCCAGCTCACCATGCGCACGTTCCACATCGGCGGCGCGGCGCAGATCTCCGAGCAGTCGTTCATCGAGTCGAACTTCGACGGCAAGCTCAAGTTCAAGGGCAAGAACATCGCCAAGAATACCGACGGCGACGTGGTGGCGATGGTGCGCAACATGGTGGTGGCGGTGGTGGACCCCGACGGCACCGAGCGCGCGCATCACCGCATCCCCTACGGCGCGCGCATGCGCGTCGAGGACGGGGCCAGCAGATCAAGCGCGGCCAGCGCATCGCCGAGTGGGATCCCTACACGCGGCCGATCCTCACCGAGGTCGAGGGCTCGATTGCCTTCGAGGATCTGGTCGACGGTCTGTCGATGTCGGAAGCGCTCGACGAATCGACCGGCATCGCCAAGCGCGTGGTGGTCGACTGGCGCACGGGCTCGTCCCGCAACCAGCAGGAACTGCGCCCGTCGATCGTGATCAAGTCGGGCAACAAGATCCTCAAGCTCGCGCGCGGCGGCGACGCCCGTTACGTGCTGGCGGTGGATGCGATTCTCTCGGTCGATCCCGGCGCCCACGTGAAGGCGGGCGACGTGATCGCGCGTATTCCGACCGAAAGCGCCAAGACCCGCGACATCACCGGCGGTCTGCCGCGGGTGGCGGAGCTGTTCGAGGCGCGCAAGCCGAAGGACGCGGCGGTCATCGCCGAGATCAGCGGTACGGTGCGCTTCGGCAAGGACTACAAGAACAAGCGCCGCCTGACGCTCGAGCCCACGGACAAGGGCGACGAGCCGAAGGAGTACCTGATCCCGAAGGGCAAGCACATCCATCTGCAGGATGGCGACATCATCGAGAAGGGCGACTACATCGTCGAAGGCAATCCCGCCCCGCACGATATTCTCGCCATCAAGGGCGTCGAGGAACTGGCCGCCTACCTGGTGAACGAAATCCAGGAGGTCTACCGGCTGCAGGGCGTCAACATCAACGACAAGCACATCGAGGTGATCGTTCGCCAGATGCTGCAGAAGGTCGAGATCGACGAGAGCCGGCGAAACCGAGCTGTTGCAGAGCGAGCAGATCGACAAGACCGAGCTCGACGAGATCAACGCGCGCGCCATCGCCGACGGCAAGAAGCCGGCCAGCGGTCATCCCGTGCTGCTCGGCATCACCAAGGCGAGCCTGCAGACCCGCTCGTTCATCTCGGCGGCGTCGTTCCAGGAGACCACGCGCGTGCTCACCGAGGCCGCCGTCAACGGCAAGGCGGACACGCTCGACGGGCTCAAGGAGAACGTCATCGTCGGCCGCCTGATCCCGGCCGGCACCGGCGCGATGATGGACGAGTTGCGCGAGGTCGCCGTCAAACGCGACGCGCTCATCCTCGAGGAACGCGAAAAGGATGCCGCCAAGGCCGCGGCGAAAGCCGAGGCGGCGGAGGCTCCGGCATTGCCGGCCGCCGAGTAAGGCGCGCTGCCATTACGACATTGAAAGGGCCGCCTTCGGGCGGCCCTTTTTGTTTTGCCGTGTCGTGAAACTGTCACGGCGAGTCAGGTCTTTTAAGCCCATGACCGACCCTTGGTGGAAATCCGCGGTCCTCTATCAGGTCTATCCGCGCTCGTTTCAGGACTCGGACGGCGACGGCATCGGCGATCTGCGCGGCATCACCGCGCGGCTGCCTTATCTCGCCGAGCTCGGCGTCGATGCGCTGTGGCTGTCGCCGGTGTTCGCCTCGCCGATGGCGGACTTCGGCTACGACGTTTCCGACTACACCGCGATCGACCCGCTGTTCGGCAGCATGGCCGACTTCGACGCGCTGCTGCACGAGGCGCATGCGCGCGGCCTGAAAGTGCTGCTCGATTTCGTGCCCAATCACACCTCGGATCCAGCACCCCTGGTTTCGCGAAAGCCGCGCCTCGCGCACAAACCCAAAACGCGACTGGTACATCTGGCGCGACGGCGCGCCCGGCGGCGGTCCGCCCAACAATTGGCTGTCGGAATTCGGCGGCTCGGCTTGGGCATACGACGAACTGACCGGCCAATATTATTACCACGCGTTTTTATCGGCGCAGCCGGACCTCAATTGGCGCAACCCGGCGGTGCGCGCGGCCATGCATGACGTCATGCGCTTCTGGCTCGGCCGCGGCGTCGACGGCTTTCGCGTCGACGTGATCTGGCACCTGATCAAGGATGCGGCGTTCCGCGATAACCCGCCGAATCCGGATTTTCGCGCCGGCGATCCACCGCATCGCCGCCAAATGCCGCTCTATTCCGCCGACCGGCCCGAGGTGCACGAATTGATCCGCGAACTGCGCGGCGTCGTCGACGAATTCCCCGCGCGCCTGCTGATCGGCGAAATCTATCTGCCGCTCGACCGCCTGGTGACCTATTACGGACGCGAGCTTGGCGGCGTGCACCTGCCATTCAACTTCAGCCTGCTGGAGACGCCGTGGAATGCCCGCGCGGTGGCTGATCTCATCGACCGCTACGAGGCGCTGCTGCCGCCGGGCGCCTGGCCCAATTGGGTGCTCGGCAATCACGACCGCCCGCGCGTCGCGAGCCGCATCGGGCAGGCGCAGGCGCGCATCGCCGCGATGTTGCTGCTCACGCTGCGGGGCACGCCCACGCTCTATTACGGCGACGAGATCGGTCTGCCGCAGGTGGCCATTCCGGCGGACCGCATCCGCGATCCGTTCGAGCGCAACGTGCCGGGCCTCGGGCGCGATGGCTGCCGCACGCCGATGCAATGGGACGCGTCGCCCGGCGCGGGATTTTCGTCGTCGCCGCCCTGGCTGCCGCTGAGCGAGGATTCAGCCTCGCGCAACGTGGCGAGCCACAGCGGTGATCCAGGCTCGCTTTATAGCCTGTACCGCCGGCTCATCGGTCTGCGCCGGCAGTTCGCGGCGCTGGCGACCGGCCATTACCGCCCGATTCCGGCAGACGGCGATGTCCTTGCTTACATTCGCGAGCAGGGTAGCGAGCGATTCCTGGTGGCGCTCAATTTCGGCCCCAGCCCGGCCTCGCTCATGCTGCCGCCGGAGTATCATGGTACGGTCGTGCTCTCGCTCGGGGCCGATCGCATGGGCGAAATGGTGCGGGAGCGGGTCGATTTGGCCGGGGATGACGGCGTGCTGGTCGCGCTTGATTGAATGGCGCGGCAGGCCGGCGTCCAAAGCTCGGGAATGGCCGCGATATCGCGTTTATTCCGCTGTTTGCGCCTTGACTTAGCGGAATCCGGCCGATACATACGCCAGACTTTACGGCAGGCGGTGAGCTTCGCTTGTTCGGAACGGCCGCCCGGCTAACCCTTTGAGATCGCTTAATTTTCTCAAAGCTTGGCCGGCGCATCGCCTCGACGGATGAAGCTCAAACGCTGCCACTGACAGCCACTGTCAGACTTTGAAGTGAACGGCCGCGGCGCTTTAACCGCATCGTGGTCGTCCGGAACGGAAAAGCGCCCCCGCGTTTCATGCGGATGGCGCGATTTCGTTTTGCGCGTGGAAACGCCGCGCCAAGAGACGGGCGCGGATCTTTCTGCGCGCGGGAATGCCGGGGCGATAAGCCCAAAACGAACCGCGGGCGAGGGCGCCCGCGCGATCTTGCGAGGGGCGAAAGCCTTTAACGATTCCGGGCCGACTGTGCCCAACCGAGAGTGACGATGCCGACGATCAACCAGTTGATTGCCAACCCGCGCAAGCCTCTCAAGGTGCGCGTCACGGCGCCGGCGCTGCAGGGTTCGCCGCAGAAGCGCGGCGTCTGCACCCGCGTCTATACGACCACGCCGAAGAAGCCGAACTCGGCGCTGCGCAAGGTCGCCAAGGTGCGTCTGACCAACGGCTTCGAGGTCATCGGCTATATCCCGGGCGAGGGCCACAATCTGCAGGAACATTCGGTGGTCATGATCCGCGGCGGCCGCGTGAAGGACTTGCCGGGCGTGCGCTACCACATCCTGCGCGGCGTGCTCGACACCCAGGGCGTCAAGAATCGCAAGCAGCGCCGTTCGAAGTACGGCGCCAAGCGTCCCAAATAATCGGAATCTGAGCCATGTCCCGCCGTCACGCCGCAGAAAAACGCGAAGTCATTCCGGACCCGAAGTTCGGCAACATCGTCGTCAGCAAATTCATGAATGCCGTGATGTATGCCGGCAAGAAATCGGTGGCCGAAAGCATCGTCTACGGCGCGCTCGAGATGATCGAGAGCAAGACCAAGGCGAGCCCGCTTTCGGTGTTTCAGCAGGCGCTCGATAACGTGATGCCGTCGATCGAAGTGCGCTCGCGCCGCGTCGGTGGCGCCACCTACCAGGTGCCGGTGGAAGTGCGCACGTCGCGCCGCCAGGCGCTCGGCATTCGCTGGATCATCTCGGCCGCGCGCGACCGCAACGAAAAGACCATGACCGAGCGGCTCTCGGCCGAACTGCTCGACGCATCCAATAACCGGGGAAACGCCGTCAAGAAGCGCGAGGACACCCACAAGATGGCGGAAGCCAACCGGGCCTTCTCGCATTACCGCTGGTGACGGCGAACAACAGAATCAAGGACTCGAACTGCAATGCCCCGTAACCACCCGATCGAGGACTACCGCAATTTCGGCATCATGGCCCACATCGATGCCGGGAAAACCACGACTACGGAGCGGATCCTCTATTACACCGGCAAGAGCCATAAAATCGGCGAGGTGCACGAAGGCGCCGCGACGATGGATTGGATGGAGCAGGAGCAGGAGCGCGGCATCACCATCACGTCGGCCGCGACCACCGCGTTCTGGAAAGAAAAGCGCCTCAACATCATCGATACGCCCGGCCACGTCGACTTCACCATCGAGGTGGAGCGTTCGCTGCGCGTGCTCGACGGCGCGGTTGTCGTGCTCGATTCCAACCAGGGCGTCGAGCCGCAGACCGAGACCGTCTGGCGCCAGGGCGACAAATACAAGGTGCCGCGTATCGTTTTCGCCAACAAGATGGACAAGATCGGCGCCGATTTCTTCAAATGCATGGAAGACATCGTGACCCGCCTCGGCGCCAAGCCGGTGGCGATCCAGCTGCCGATCGGTTCCGAGCAGAACTTCAAGGGCCTCATCGATCTGGTGCGCATGAAGGGCGTCGTCTGGAACGACGAAAATCTCGGCGCCGATTATCACGACATCGACATTCCGGCCGACATGCTCGATCAGGCGCAGGAATACCGCGACAAGATGATCGAGGCGGCCTGCGAACTCGACGATGACGCAGCCACCGCTTATCTCGAAGGCAAGATGCCGGATGAGGCGACGCTGAAGTCGCTGATCCGCAAGGCCGTGATCACCGGCGCCTTCTTCCCGGTGCTGTGCGGCTCGGCGTTCAAGAACAAGGGCGTGCAGCCGCTGCTCGACGCCGTCGTCGACTACCTGCCGAGCCCGCTCGACGTGCCGCCGATCCACGGCATCAATCCCGACAACGGCGAAGACGTTATTCGCGAGCCGAAGGACACCGCGCCGCTGGCGCTGCTCGCCTTCAAGATCATGGACGACCCCTTCGTCGGCACCATCACCTTCTGCCGCATCTATTCCGGCACGCTCATCAGCGGCACCGGCGTGATCAATTCGACCAAGGAACGCAAAGAGCGCATCGGCCGCATGCTGCTGATGCATGCGAACAACCGCGAAGACATCAAGGAAGCCTTTGCCGGCGACATCGTCGCGCTGGCCGGCCTCAAGGAAGTGCGCACCGGCGACACGCTGTGCGACCCCAAGCAGCCGGTGATTCTGGAAAAGATGGAATTCCCCGATCCGGTCATCGAGATCGCGATCGAGCCGAAGTCGAAGGCCGACCAGGAAAAGCTCGGCGTCGCGCTCGCCAAACTGGCGGCCGAAGATCCGTCGTTCCGCGTGTCCACCGACCAGGAGAGCGGCCAGACCATCCTCAAGGGCATGGGCGAACTGCATCTCGACATCAAGGTCGACATCCTCAAGCGCACCTACAAAGTCGACGCCAATATCGGCGCGCCGCAGGTGGCGTTCCGCGAGAAGATCACCCAGCGCGTCGAGCACGACTACACGCACAAGAAGCAGACCGGCGGTTCCGGCCAGTTCGCGGCGATCAAGATCGTCTGCGAGCCGACCGTGCCCGGCACGCCGTTCGAATTCGAAAACGAAGTGGTCGGCGGCACGGTGCCGAAGGAATACATCCCGGGCGTCGAGAAGGGCCTCGAAGTCGGTGCTCGGCTCCGGCGTGCTCGCCGGCTTCCCGGTGGTCGATCTCAAGGTGACGCTGATCGACGGCAAGTATCACGACGTCGACTCTTCGGCGCTCGCCTTCGAAATCTGCGCGCGTCAATGCCTGCGGGAAGCGCTGCAGCGGGCCCGTCCCGTCCTGCTCGAGCCGATCATGAAGGTCGAAGTGGTGACGCCGGAAGACTACTGCGGTTCCGTCATCGGCGACCTCAACTCGCGGCGCGGGCAAATCCAGGGCCAGGACATGCGCGGCAACGCCAACGTCATCAACGCGATGGTGCCGCTGATGAACATGTTCGGCTACGTCAACACGCTACGGTCCATGTCTCAGGGCCGCGCCACATTCACCATGCAATTCGATCACTACGCAGAGCTGCCGGCGAACGTTTCGGCGGAAGTGCAGAAGAAATTCGCGTAACGATCGCAACCTGAAGGTTCTGAACGGAGAGCTCCATGGCCAAAGAGAAATTCCTTCGCAACAAGCCGCATTGCAATATCGGGACGATCGGTCACGTCGACCACGGCAAGACAACGCTGACGGCCGCGATCACCAAGGTGTTGTCGGAGACGGGCGGCGCCACGTTCACTGCCTATGACCAGATCGACAAGGCGCCGGAAGAGAAGGCGCGCGGCATCACCATTTCGACGGCGCACGTCGAATACCAGACCGAGAAGCGCCACTACGCGCATGTCGACTGCCCCGGCCACGCCGACTATGTGAAGAACATGATCACCGGCGCCGCGCAGATGGACGGCGCCATCCTGGTCGTGTCCGCCGCCGACGGCCCGATGCCGCAGACCCGCGAGCACATCCTGCTCGCCCGCCAGGTCGGCGTGCCGGCGCTCGTCGTCTACATGAACAAAGTCGACATGGTCGACGATCCGGAACTGCTCGAACTGGTCGAGCTCGAGGTTCGCGAGCTTTTGTCGAAGTACAATTTCCCCGGCGACAAGATCCCGATCGTCAAGGGCTCGGCGCTGATGGCGCTCGAAGGCAAGGACGAGAAGCTCGGCAAGGAATCGATCCTGGCGCTGATGAAGGCCGTGGACGAATACATCCCGCAGCCGGAGCGCCCGAAGGATCAGCCGTTCCTGATGCCGGTGGAAGACGTGTTCTCGATCTCCGGCCGCGGCACCGTGTGCACCGGCCGCATCGAGCGCGGCATCATCAAGGTCGGCGAGGAAGTCGAAATCGTCGGCATCAAGCCGACGCAGAAGACCGTCGTCACCGGCGTCGAAATGTTCCGCAAGCTGCTCGATCAGGGCGAGGCGGGCGACAACGTCGGCTGCCTGCTGCGCGGCACCAAGCGCGAGGAAGTCGAGCGCGGCCAGGTGCTGTGCAAGCCCGGCTCCGTCAAGCCGCACACCAAGTTCAAGGCCGAAGCCTACATCCTCACCAAGGAAGAGGGCGGCCGTCATACCCCGTTCTTCACCAACTACCGTCCGCAGTTCTACTTCCGCACCACCGACGTGACCGGCGTGGTGCACCTGCCGGCCGGCACCGAAATGGTGATGCCGGGCGACAACGTGGCGATGGAAGTGCACCTGATCGTGCCGATCGCCATGGAAGAGAAGCTTCGCTTCGCCATTCGCGAAGGCGGCCGCACGGTCGGCGCCGGCGTGGTGGCGAGCATCATCGAGTAAGTTTGCTGTCGTGCCCCGCGCAAGCGGGGCACCCAGTTTTTTGCAGGGCCGTAAGGCAACTAAGACGTTAGCGAATGCTGGATCGTCCGCATATGCGGCCGATGACAGTCCAGAGAGAAACGACAATGAACGGCCAGAATATCCGGATCCGGCTCAAGGCGTTCGACCACCGCATCCTCGATGCGTCGACGCGCGAGATCGTGAACACGGCCAAGCGCACCGGCGCGCAGGTCCGTGGGCCCATCCCGCTGCCGACGCGTATCGAGAAGTTCACGGTGAACCGCTCGCCGTTTATCGACAAGAAAAGCCGCGAACAGTTCGAGATGCGCACGCATAAGCGCCTCTTGGACATCGTCGACCCGACGCCGCAAACGGTGGACGCGCTGATGAAGCTCGACCTCGCCGCCGGCGTTGACGTCGAGATCAAACTCTAAAGGCCGGGTGAGGAATTAAGATGCGTTCCGGAGTGGTCGCGCAGAAGCTAGGAATGACCCGGTTGTTCACCGATGCCGGTGAACACGTGCCGGTCACGGTGCTGCGCCTGGCGCAGTGCCAGGTGGTCGCACATCGGACCAAGGACAAGAACGGCTATGTCGCGCTCCAGCTCGGCTCGGGCCCGCGCAGCGCCAACAACATGATCAAGGCCGACCGCGGCTATTTCGCCAAGGCCAAGGTCGAGCCCAAGCGCAAGCTGGCCGAGTTCCGGGTGACCGAGGACGCGTTGATCCCGGTCGGCGCCGAGATCACGGCCGATCATTTCGTCATCGGCCAGTTCGTCGATGTCTGCGGCACCTCGATCGGCAAGGGCTTTGCCGGCGGCATGAAGCGCTGGAATTTCGCCGGGCTTCGCGCCACGCACGGCGTCTCGATCTCGCACCGCTCGATCGGCGGCACCGGCGGCCGGCAAGATCCCGGCAAGACCTTCAAGAACAAGAAGATGCCCGGCCATTTGGGCGTCGAACGGGTGACCACGCTCAATCTCAAAGTGGTGCAGACCGATGTCGAGCGCGGCCTCATCATGATCGAGGGCGCGGTGCCCGGCGCCAAGGGCGGCTGGATCACCGTGCGCGACGCGGTGAAGAAGTCGCTGCCCAAGGATGCGCCCAAGCCCGGCAAGTTCCGCTTGGCGGAAGAGCCGAAGTCTGAGGCTGCGCCGGCTGCTGAAGCCGCGGCAGCGCCCGCCACCACGGAGGGCGCATAACATGGAACTCAAGATCACCACGCTCGAAGGCAAGGAAGCCGGCTCGGTCAATCTGCCGGATGCGATCTTCGGCCTCGAGCCGCGCTCCGACATCCTGCAGCGCTGCGTCAACTGGCAGCTCGCCAAGCGCCAGCGCGGCACCCATAAGACCAAGGATCGCTCGGAAATCTGGCGTACCGGCAAGAAGATGTATGCGCAGAAGGGCACCGGCGGCGCTCGCCACGGCTCGGCGCGCGTGCCGCAGTTCCGCGGCGGCGGACGCGCCTTCGGTCCGGTCGTGCGCAGTCACGCCATCGATCTGCCGAAGAAAGTACGCGCGCTCGCGCTCAAGCACGCGCTCTCGTCCAAGGCCAAGGGCGGCGGGCTTATCGTCCTCGACAAGGCGACGGTGAAGGACGCCAAGACCAAGGGTCTGGCCAAGCAGTTCGGCAAGCTCGGACTGGAGAACGCGCTGATCATCGACGGCGCCGAGGTCGAGGCCGGCTTCTTCTCCGCCGCGCGCAACATTCCGAATATCGACGTGCTGCCGGTGCAGGGCATCAACGTCTACGACATCATGCGGCGCAAGACTTTGGTGCTGACCAAGGCCGCGCTCGATGCGCTGGAGGCGCGCTTCAAATGAGCACCAGCGATCCCCGCCATTACGACGTCATCCTGTCGCCGGTGATCACCGAAAAGGCGACCATGGCGTCCGAGCACAACAAGGTCGTGTTCAAGGTGCGCAAGAACGCGACCAAGCCGCAGATCAAGGAAGCGGTCGAGAAGCTGTTCGACGTCAAGGTCAAGAACGTCAACACGCTGACCCGCAAGGGCAAGCTGAAGGTGTTCAAGAACAAGCTCGGGCAGCAGTCCGACGTGAAGCGCGCGATCGTGACGCTCGAAGAGGGTCACCGCATCGACGTGACCACGGGATTGTAAGGGAAGCCTCCGATGGCCTTAAAATCATACAATCCGACCACGCCGAGCCAGCGCCAGCTGGTGAACATCGACCGTTCGTCGCTCTACAAGGGCGCGCCCGTGAAGGCGCTGACCGAGGGCCAGCACTCGACCGGCGGCCGCAACAATAACGGCCGCATCACCTCGCGCTTCCGCGGCGGCGGCCACAAGCAGGCCTATCGCAAGATCGATTTCCGGCGCAGCAAGTTCGATGTTCCGGCGACCGTCGAGCGGCTCGAATACGATCCCAACCGCACCGCCTTCATCGCGCTCATCAAGTACCAGGACGGCGAACTCGCCTATATCCTGGCGCCGCAGCGCCTTGCCGCCGGCGACCAGGTGATCGCCGCCGAGCGTGCCGACGTGAAGCCGGGCAATGCCATGCCGATCGGCAATATTCCGGTCGGCACCATCGTGCACAATGTCGAGATCAAGATCGGCAAGGGCGGCCAGATCGCGCGCTCGGCCGGCACCTACGTCCAGATCGTCGGGCGCGACCAGGATTACGTCATCCTGCGGCTGTCGACGACCGAGCAGCGCCTGATCCATGGCCGCTGCATGGCCACCATCGGCGCGGTGTCGAACCCGGACAACATGAATACGACGATCGGCAAGGCCGGCCGCCAGCGTTGGAAGGGCCGTATGCCGCATAACCGCGGCATCACCATGAACCCGGTCGATCATCCGCACGGCGGACGCACCAAGGGCGGCGGTCACTGGACCACGCCGTGGGGCTTCCCGACCAAGGGCAAGAAGACGCGCAAGAACAAGCGCACCACCAAATTCATCGCCGTCAGCCGCCACGAGCGCAAGAAGCAGAAGTAGGGACAACGATTATGGCGCGTTCTTTATGGAAAGGCCCGTTTGTCGACGGCTACCTGCTGAAAAAGGCAGAAGCCGCGCGCGCGTCCGGCCGTCACGAGATGATCAAGATCTGGAGCCGGCGCTCGACCATTCTGCCGCAGTTCGTCGGTCTGAATTTCGGCGTCTATAACGGGCAGAAGCACATTCCGGTGATGGTGACCGAGGAAATGGTCGGTCACAAGTTCGGCGAATTCGCGCCGGGCCGCATGTTCTACGGCCACACTTCCGACCGTAAAGCCAAGCGCACGTCCGCACCGGCCGCGCCGGCTGCCGCGCCGGCCGCGGCGCCGTCGGCGAGCTAAGGAATCGAGAGAGACGTCATGGGCAAAAGCGCACGCGAGCGAACGCTCCCCGATACGGACGCCAAGGCGGTGAGCCGCATGCTGCGGATCTCTCCGCAGAAGCTCAACCTTGTCGCGCAGATGATCCGCGGCAAGAAGGTCGCGAGCGCGCTCGCCGACCTCGAGTTTTCGCGCAAGCGGATCGCCGTGGATGTGCGCAAGTGCCTGGAATCGGCGATCGCCAATGCCGAGAACAATCACGACCTCGACGTCGACGAACTGGTCGTCGCCGAGGCCCACGTCGGCAAGGCGCTGGTGATCAAGCGCTTCAGCCCGCGCGGCCGTGGCCGCATGGGCCGCATTTTGAAACCGTTCTCCCACCTGACGATCATTGTTCGTCAGGTCGAGGCACAAGCCGCAGCGAAAGCCTGAGGGGTCGTCGATGGGTCAAAAAGTCAATCCGATTGGGCTGCGTCTCGGGATTAACCGCACCTGGGACTCGCGCTGGTACGCCGGCAAGGCCGAGTACGGCACGCTGCTGCACGAGGACATCAAGATCCGCGAAGAGCTGATGAAGCAGCTCAAGCAGGCGGCGGTGTCGAAGATCATCATCGAGCGGCCGCACAAGAAGTGCCGCGTCACCATCCACTCGGCGCGTCCGGGCGTGGTGATCGGCAAGAAGGGCGCCGACATCGAGAAGCTGCGCAAGTCGGTGGCCAAGCTCACCCAGAGCGACGTGGTCATCAACATCGTCGAAATCCGCAAGCCGGAACTCGATGCGCAACTGGTGGCCGAATCGATCTCGCAGCAGCTCGAGCGCCGCGTCGCGTTCCGCCGCGCCATGAAGCGCGCGGTGCAGTCGGCCATGCGGCTGGGCGCCGAAGGCATCCGCATCAACTGCTCCGGCCGTCTCGGCGGCGCCGAAATCGCGCGCATGGAGTGGTACCGCGAAGGGCGCGTGCCGCTGCACACGCTGCGCGCCGACGTCGACTACGGCGTTGCCACCGCGTTCACCACCTACGGAACCTGTGGCGTCAAGGTTTGGATCTTCAAGGGCGAAATCCTCGAACACGATCCGATGGCGCAGGACAAGAAGCTTGCCGAAGGCGACCAGGGTCGTCCGCGCCGCGATAGCGCGGCCTGAGAGGACGAAAAGAGTTTAAGTCATGCTGCAACCAAAGCGCACCAAGTTCCGGAAGGCCTTCAAGGGCCGTATCCACGGCGTCGCCACCAGCGGCGCCACGCTCGCCTTCGGCCAATACGGCCTCAAGGCGCTGGAGCCGGAGCGCGTCACCGCGCGCCAGATCGAGGCTGCGCGCCGCGCGCTCACCCGCTTCATGAAGCGGTCGGGCCGGGTGTGGATCCGCGTCTATCCGGACGTGCCGGTGTCGAAGAAGCCGATCGAAATCCGCATGGGCAAAGGCAAGGGCACGCCCGAGCTCTGGGTTACCCGCGTCAAGCCGGGCCGCATTCTGTTCGAAGTCGACGGCGTTCCGATTGCCGTCGCCAAGGAAGCGCTGACGCTTGCGGCCGCCAAGCTGCCGGTCAAGACCCGATTCATCGAACGCATCGTCGAGTAGATCCATGAAATCCGTAGACGTAAGAGCGATGACGCTCGACCAGATCGACGACGAAGTGCTCAAGCTCAAGAAGGAGCAGTTCAACCTGCGCTTTCAGCGCGCCACCGGGCAGCTCGAGAACACCTCGCGCGTGCGCGTCATCCGCCGCGATGTCGCGCGGCTGAAGACCATTGCCGCGCAGAAGCGCGCCGGTTCGATGCCGGAAATCGCGCCGAAGCCGAAAGCCGAGGCGAAGCCAAAGGTTGCCAAGCCGAAGGCGGAGAAGCCGAAATCCGACAAGCCGAAATCAAAGAAGCCGCAGTCCGCGAAGAGCCTCAAGGCTGGCGCGAAGAAGACTGCCGCGAAGAAGTCGAAGTAAGGGGTTCGAGATGCCGAAACGTACGCTCCAGGGCGTCGTCGTCAGCGACAAGCAGGACAAAACCGTCGTCGTGCGCGTCGACCGGCGTTTTTCGCACGCGACGATGAAGAAGGTTATTCGCCGTTCGAAGAAATATCACGCGCATGACGAGAAGAACGAGTTTTCCGTCGGCGACATGGTGTGGATCGAAGAGCGCCGCCCGATCTCCAAGCTCAAGTGCTGGGAAGTCGTGCGCGGCGATAAGAAGCAGAAAGTTCAATAGCGCCATGTTTGGCACGACAAAGGAGAGCCGCATCATGATTCAGATGCAAACCAACCTCGACGTGGCGGACAATTCCGGCGCGCGCCGCGTCATGTGCATCAAGGTGCTGGGCGGCTCCAAGCGCAAATACGCCACCATCGGCGACGTCATCGTCGTCTCGGTGAAGGAAGCCATTCCGCGCGGACGCGTGAAGAAGGGCGAAGTGATGAAGGCCGTGGTGGTGCGCATCGCCAAGGACATCAAGCGCGCCGACGGTTCCGTCATCCGCTTCGACCGCAACGCGGCGGTGCTGATCACCCCGCAGATGGAGCCGGTCGGCACCCGCATCTTCGGGCCGGTGCCGCGCGAACTGCGCGCCAAGAATCACATGAAGATCATCTCGCTCGCCCCGGAGGTGTTGTGATGGCCGCCAAGATCAAAAAAGGCGACAAGGTGATCGTGCTCGCCGGCCGCGACAAGGGCCGTACCGGCGAAGTGCTCGAGGTGCGTCCGGCCGAGGACCGCGCTTTGGTGCGCGGCATCAACATGGTCAAGCGCCACCAGCGCCAGACCGCGCAGCAGGAAGGCGGGATCATCTCCAAGGAAGAGCACGATCCATCTTTCCAACCTGGCGATGGCCGATCCCAAGGATGGCAAGCCGACCCGCGTCGGCTTCAAGTTCGTCGGCGAGGGGCAGGACCGCAAAAAGGTGCGCATCGCTAAGCGTTCCGGAGTCGAGATCGATGGCTGATACGCAACAGAATACCGAACCCAAAAAGCCGAAGCAGCCGAAGGGCGCCAAGGCGCCGCAGGAAAGCGGTGCGCCGAAGGTGAAGAAGCCGCGCGAGCGCTCCGACTACGTGGCGCGGCTGCAGGACCCATTTCGAGCAGGTCATTCGCGGCGAGCTGAGCAAGCAGTTCGGCTACACCAACCGCATGCAGGTGCCGGTGATCACCAAGATGGTGCTCAACATGGGCATCGGCGAGGGCGTCGCCGACCGCAAGAAGGTGGACAATGCCGCCCAGGACCTGACGCTGATCGCCGGCCAGAAAGCCGTGATCACCAAGTCGCGCAAGTCGATCGCCACCTACAAGCTGCGCGACGGCCAGGCCATCGGCTGCAAGGTGACGCTGCGCAAGACGCGCATGTACGACTTCATCGACCGGCTGGTGAATATCGCGCTGCCGCGCATCCGCGACTTCCGCGGGCTCAATCCGAAGAGCTTCGACGGCCGCGGCAACTACAGCCTCGGCATCAAGGAACACATCGTGTTTCCGGAAATCGATTTCGACAAGGTCACCAATTCCTGGGGCCTCGACATCACCGTTTGCACCAGCGCACGCACCGACGACGAGGCGCGCGCTCTACTGGCGGCATTCAACTTCCCGTTCCGGCAGTGAGGGGCGATTTCCGTTCCCTCAAACGCGGAAACTAAGGAGCTAAAGTAATGGCGAAGAAGAGTATGGTTGAGAAGAACAACCGGCGGCGCAGGATTGACGAAGAGATTTGCCCCCCGCCGCAAGGAGCTCAAGGCGATCGCCCGCGACAAGAGCTTGCCGATGGAGGAGCGTTTCGCCGCCACCCTCAAGCTTGCCGAAATGCCGCGCAATTCGTCGGCCACCCGCATTCGCAATCGCTGCGAACTCTCCGGCCGCCCGCGCGCCTATTACCGCAAGCATAAACTCAGCCGCATCGCGTTGCGCGACCTCGGCTCCAAGGGCCTGATCCCAGGCCTTGTGAAGTCGAGCTGGTGAGGGGGAGGTCGCGATGGCTGTCAACGATCCGATCGGCGACATGATTGCCCGCATCCGCAATGCGCAGATGCGTGCCAAGTCGAAGGTTTCCATGCCGGGCTCCAAGCAGCGCGAGCGCGTCTGCGAGGTGCTCAAGACCGAAGGCTATATCCGCGGCTACGCCAGCGTCGCGCATGCCGACGGCCGCAGCGAGCTCGAGATCGAGCTGAAATATTTCGACGGCGAGCCGGTGATCCGCGAAATCGCGCGCGTCTCCAAGCCCGGCCGGCGCGTCTACGCCTCGGTCAAGGCGCTGCCGCGCATCAATAACGGCCTCGGCATCTCGATTCTGTCGACGCCCAAGGGCGTGATGGCCGATCACGAAGCTCGCGACGCCAATGTCGGCGGCGAAATCATCTGCACGGTGTTCTGATGTCCAGGATCGGCAAAAAAGCGGTTGCGATCCCCTCCGGCGTCACCGCCAACGTGGAAGGGCAGACCGTCAAGGTGAAGGGCCCGAAGGGCGCCATGCAGGTCGTGGTGCACGACGACGTCACCGTCAAGATGGACAAGGGCGCGATCCAGCTCGATCCGCGCGTCGAGACCAAGCGCGCGCGCTCGCAATGGGGCACCTCGCGCACGCTGGTGACCAATCTGATCGCCGGCGTGACCAAGGGCTTCGAGGAGAAGCTGGAGATCGTCGGCGTCGGCTTCCGCGCCGCGGTCCAGGGCAAGACGCTCAACCTGCAGCTCGGCTTTTCCCACGACGTCAACTTTGCGATCCCGCAGGGCATCGCGATCGCGACGCCGAAGCCGACCGAAATCGTCGTGACCGGCATCGACAAGCAGCAGGTCGGTCACGTCGCCGCCGAAATTCGCGGCTTCCGCCCGCCGGAGCCGTACAAGGGCAAGGGCGTGAAATACGTCGGCGAATACATCTTCCGCAAGGAAGGCAAGAAGAAGTAGAGGGACTTGCGCGATGTCGAGATTAAGCGATCGGACTGCGCGACGGACGGCGACCGTGCGCCGCAACGTCAAGCTCGCCGCCGGCACCAGTGGCCGCGCGCGGCTGACGGTATTTCGCTCGTCCAAGCATATTTACGCCCAGGTGATCGACGACACCAAAGGCGAAACGCTGGTGGCCGCGTCCTCGATGGAAAAGGCGCAGCGCACGGCTGCCAAGACCGGCGCCAATATCGACGCGGCCAAGGCGGTCGGCAAGCTGATCGCCGAGCGCGCCAAGGAAAAAGGCATCAAGGACGTCGTGTTCGACCGCGGCGGCTATCTTTATCACGGGCGCGTCAAAGCGCTGGCCGATGCCGCGCGCGAAGGCGGCCTCAACTTCTAACGGAGCGCATCATCCCGAAAAGCGGGAACCGGTTTTCGGATCAGATGATGTAAAAGGATAAAGTTGCAAATGGCACATGAACCCCGACGAGAACCCCGGCGAGACCGCGAACGCGGTGGCCGCGAGGAGCGCGACAGCGAATTCACCGACAAGCTTGTCCACATCAATCGCGTGGCCAAGGTGGTGAAGGGCGGCCGCCGTTTCGCGTTCGCCGCGCTGGTGATCGTCGGCGACCAGAAAGGCCGCGCCGGTTACGGCCACGGCAAGGCGCGCGAAGTGCCGGAAGCGATCCGCAAGGCGACCGACGCCGCCAAGCGCTCGCTTGACCCGCGTGCCGCTGCGCGAAGGCCGCACGCTGCATCACGACGTGCTCGGCCGGCACGGCGCCGGCAAGGTGTTCCTGCGCGCGGCGCCTCCGGGAACCGGCATCATCGCCGGCGGTCCGATGCGCGCGGTGTTCGAAACGCTCGGCATCCAGGACGTGGTGGCGAAATCGCTCGGCTCGTCCAATCCGTACAACGTGGTGCGCGCGACTTTCGACGCGCTCAAGCACCAGGATTCGCCGCGCTCGGTCGCGGCCCGCCGCAACATCAAGGTTTCCACGCTGCAGTCGCGCCGCCGCGAAGGCGGCGAGGCGGATGCAACGGAATAGAGGGATCGCCATGGCGCAGGGAAAAACCATCAAGGTCGAGCAGGTGGCGAGCCCGTTGCGGCGCCACCACGACCAGCGCGAGACGCTGGTCGGGCTGGGCTTAAACAAGATCGGCCGCACCCGCGACCTGCCGGATACGCCGTCGACGCGCGGCATGATCCGCAAGCTGCGGCACCTGGTGCGCGTGGTCGGCGAAGCGAAGTAAGAAGGACGACGGCCATGAAACTCAACCAGATCGCCGACAAGCCCGGCGCGCGCAAGAACCGCCTGCGCATCGGCCGCGGCATCGGCTCCGGCATGGGCAAGACCGGCGGGCGCGGCGGCAAGGGCCAGACCGCGCGCTCCGGCGTGCGCATCAAGGGCTTCGAAGGCGGCCAGATGCCGCTGCATCGGCGCCTGCCCAAGCGCGGCTTTCGCAACACCTCATTCGCGGTCAAGCTCAACGAGACCAATCATCGGCAAGGTGCAGGCGGCGATCGACGCCGGCCTGCTCGATGCCAAGAGCCCGATCGACGTCGCCGCCATGGTCAAGGCCGGCCTGATGCGCCGCGCCAAAGGCGGCGTGAAGCTCTTGGGCGACGGCGAATTCAAGGCCAAGGTCGAGTTCCAGGTCCACGGTGCGTCGAAGTCGGCGATCGCTGCGGTCGAGAAGGCCGGCGGTAGCGTGAAAATCCTCGCCCCGGCGAAGGAAGTGGACGCCGAGCCGAAGGGCAAGAACAAGCGCATGGCGCTAGAGGCGGCCAAAGGCGGCGATAAGCCGAAGGGTAAGCCCAAGGCGGAAGCCGCTGAAGGCGAGAGCAAACCGGCTGAATAAGCCGGTTACATGGACGCGGCGCGATGCCTATCTAAGGCTGCGGTGGCGTCGACTCGGGTGGGCGGCAGGAGCGACTGATGGTCTCTGCAGCGGAACAACTGGCAGCCAATCTCAACTTCGGCGCGCTCGCCAAGGCCGAAGAGCTCAAGAAGCGCATCTATTTCACGATCGGCGCTTTGCTGGTCTATCGCCTGGGCACCTATATCCCGCTGCCCGGCATCGACCCCAATGCCTGGGAACAGATTTTCAACACCCAGGCCGGCGGCATCCTCGGCATGTTCAACATGTTCTCCGGCGGCGGCATCCACCGGATGGCGATCTTCGCGCTCAATATCATGCCCTACATCTCGGCCTCGATCATCATCCAGCTGATGACGACGGTCTCGCCGACGCTCGAAAACCTCAAGAAGGAAGGCGAGTCGGGCCGCAAGATCATGAACCAGTACACCCGGTATCTCACCGTGGTGCTGGCCGCATTCCAGGCCTACGGCATATCGATCGGGCTGGAAGGCGCCGGCAGCGTCGTCGCCGATCCCGGCTTCTTCTTCCGCATCTCCACCGTGATCACGCTCACCGGCGGCACCATGTTCCTGATGTGGCTGGGCGAGCAGATCACCTCGCGCGGCATCGGCAACGGCATCTCGCTGATCATCCTGTCCGGCATCGTCGCGCAACTGCCGTCGGCCGTCGCCGGCACGCTGGAACTCGGCCGCCAGGGCGCGCTGTCCACCGGCCTGATCCTCGCCGTCATCGTGATGGCGGTCGCGGTCATCGCCTTCATCGTGTTCATGGAGCGCGCGCAGCGCCGGCTGCTGATCCAATATCCCAAGCGCCAGGTCGGCAACCGCATGTTCGAGGGGCAATCCTCGCATCTGCCGCTCAAGCTCAACACTTCGGGCGTGATCCCGCCGATCTTTGCGTCGTCGCTGCTGCTGTTGCCGACCACGGTCGCCAATTTCAACGCCGGCTCGGGACCGGGCTGGCTCACCACCGTCACCACGTTGCTCGGCCACGGCCGGCCGCTGTTCCTGATTCTGTACATCGCGTTGATCGTTTTCTTCGCCTTCTTCTACACCGCGATCGTGTTCAACCCGACCGAGACCGCGGATAACCTCAAGAAGCACGGCGGTTTCATCCCAGGCATAAGACCCGGCGAACGCACGGCGGAATACATCGACTATGTGCTCTCGCGCATTACGGTGGTCGGCGCGCTCTATCTCGCCATCGTATGCCTGATCCCGGAAATCCTGATCTCCTACGCCGCGGTGCCATTCTATTTCGGCGGTACGTCGCTGCTGATCGTGGTCAGCGTCACCATGGACACGGTGGCGCAAATTCAAGGCTATCTGCTGGCGCACCAATATGAAGGCCTGATCAAGCGTTCGAAATTGCGGGGGCGCAATCGATGAGATTGATCCTGCTCGGACCCCCGGGGGCGGGGAAGGGCACGCAGGCGCAGCGGCTGGTCCAGAAACACGGCATTGTCCAACTCTCCACCGGCGACATGTTGCGCGCCGCGGTTGCCGCCGGAACGCCGGTCGGGCTTCGCGCCAAGAGCATCATGGAGGCCGGCCAGCTCGTTCCCGACGAGGTGGTGGTGGCGATCATCGCCGACCGCATCGACCAGGAAGACTGCAAGCGCGGTTTCGTGCTGGACGGTTTCCCGCGCACGGTGCCGCAGGCACAGGCGCTGGACCGGCTGCTGGCGGAGCGCGGCCTCAAGCTCGACGGCGTGATCGAGCTCAAGGTCGACGAAGGCATCCTGCTCAAGCGCATCGAGACCCGGGTGGCCGAAATGGCCGCCCGCGGCGAGAAGCTGCGCGCCGACGACAATCCGGAAGTGCTCAAGGGCCGCCTCGCGGCCTACCGGACGCAGACGGCGCCGCTCACCCAGCATTACGCCGGCCTGCGCCAGCTCAGGAGCGTGGACGGCATGGCGCCGATCGATGCCGTCACCGCGGCGATCGACCGGCTGTTCGGCCCTGGCGCCCAGGCCAAGCCGGCCCGCCGCAAGGCCAAGGCAAGCAAAAAGAAGGCGAAAAAGACCGCCCGCCAAGAAGCCGGCCAGGCCGTCCGCCCGCCAAGGCCGCTCCAAAGCCCGCAAATCCGGGCGCAAGCCGGCCCGCCCGGCCCGCGCCAAAAACAGGGCTGGAAAGCGCAAAGCGGGCAGCAGGCGGAGGTTGACGAAGGCGCGATGAATCCCTTAATACACTGCGTATTCAGAAGTTTGACGCGATGCCGGGCCCCAGAAATCCGGGGGACGGGCGTCGTGTTACGCTTTGGGCTATCCCCTTCCAGGGACACGAAGATTCGGCCTGCGGGACATGGCCGGACGATAACAGGAGAGACCATCCGTGGCTCGTATCGCGGGCGTTAATTTGCCCACCAATAAGCGCGTCGTGATCGCGCTCCAGTACATCCATGGTATCGGGCCGAAAACCGCCCAGGAAATCATGACCAAGGTTAACCTGCCGCAAGAGCGGCGGGTGTCGCAATTGACCGACGCCGAAGTGCTGCAGATTCGCGAAATGATCGACCGCGACTACATGGTCGAGGGCGATCTGCGCCGCGAAGTGGCGATGAACATCAAACGGCTGATGGATCTCGGCTGCTACCGGGGCCTTCGTCATCGCAAGGGCCTGCCGGTCCGTGGCCAGCGCACCCACACCAATGCGCGAACCCGCAAGGGTCCGGCGAAGACCATCGCCGGCAAGAAGAAGGCCGAAGGCAAGTAAATTAGGAATTGCCCGCGCCGGACGGCGGCGGGCCGCGAAAGGACTTGAGAATGGGTAAGGAAGCCACCCGCGTTCGCCGGCGCGAACGCAAGAACATCGCGTCGGGGGTCGCGCACGTCGCGGCCTCGTTCAACAACACGATGATCACCATCACCGACGCGCAGGGCAACACCATTGCCTGGTCGTCGTCGGGAACGATGGGGTTCAAGGGCTCGCGCAAATCGACGCCCTACGCCGCGCAGGTCGCCGCCGAAGACGCCGCCAAGAAGGCGCAGGAGCACGGCATGCGCACCCTCGAAGTCGAGGTGTCGGGGCCGGGTTCGGGCCGCGAATTGGCGTTGCGCGCGCTGCAGGCGCAGGGCTTCACCATCACTTCGATCCGCGACGTGACCACGATACCGCATAATGGATGCCGGCCGCGCAAGCGTCGCCGCGTTTGATTTTCGTTTTGGGCGGACGTGACGAGCGTCCGCCGCCGCCGAACTTTTCCCCACACGGCGGGTGGGATGCGCGGTCAAGAGCCGCGCCGCTCAAAGGTGAAGATGTGATCCAAAAAAATTGGCAGGAATTGATCAGGCCGAACAAGCTGCAGGTCGCCGCCGGCCACGACGCCGCGCGGGTCGCCACCGTCGTCGCCGAACCGCTCGAGCGCGGCTTCGGCGTAACGCTGGGCAACGCGCTGCGCCGCATTCTGCTGTCGTCGTTGCAGGGCGCGGCGGTGCAGTCGGTGCATATCGACGGCGTGCTGCACGAGTTCTCCTCGATCGCCGGCGTACGCGAGGACGTCACCGACATCGTGCTCAACATCAAGGATATCGCCATCAAGATGCAGGGCGAAGGCCCCAAGCGCATGGTGGTGAAGAAACAGGGCCCGGGCACGGTAACCGCCGGCGAGATCCAGACCGTCGGCGACGTGGTCGTGCTCAACCCGGACCTCGTGCTGTGCACCCTCGACGAGGGCGCCGAGATCCGCATGGAGTTCACCGTCAATACCGGCAAGGGCTACGTGCCGGCCGAGCGCAATCGTCCGGAAGACGCGCCGATCGGCCTGATCCCGGTCGACAGCCTGTATTCGCCGGTGCGCAAGGTTTCCTACAAGGTCGAGAACACCCGCGAAGGCCAGATCCTCGACTACGACAAGCTGACTATGACCATCGAAACCAACGGTGCGGTTACCCCGGAGGATTCGCTCGCTTACGCCGCGCGCATCCTGCAGGACCAGCTGAACGTGTTCGTGAACTTCGAGGAGCCGCGCAAGGAAACCACGGCGGAGACCATTCCCGATCTCGCATTCAATCCGGCCTTCCTCAAGAAGGTGGACGAACTCGAGCTGTCGGTGCGCTCGGCCAACTGTCTCAAGAACGACAACATCGTCTACATCGGCGACCTGGTGCAGAAGACCGAAGCCGAGATGCTGCGCACGCCGAACTTCGGCCGCAAGTCGCTCAACGAGATCAAGGAAGTCTTGGCGCAGATGGGCCTGCATCTCGGCATGGAAGTGCCGGGCTGGCCGCCGGAAAACATCGAAGAGCTCGCCAAGCGCTTCGAAGACCATTACTAAGAGGATACTGCGATGCGTCACGGAAAAGTTCACCGCAAGCTCGGCCGACATTCGGCGCATCGCACCGCCATGTTCGCCAACATGGCAGCAAGCCTGATCAAGCACGAGCAGGTCGTCACCACGCTGCCGAAGGCGAAGGAACTTCGCCCGATCGTGGAAAAATTGGTCACGCTTGCCAAGAAGGGCGGCCTTGCCGCCCGCCGCCAGGCGATCTCGGAAATGCGCGACGTTCCGATGGTCAAGAAATTGTTCGACGTGATCGGCCCGCGCTACAAGGATCGCAAGGGCGGCTATACCCGCGTCATCAAGGCCGGCTTTCGTTATGGCGATAGCGCCGCGCAGGCGGTAATCGAATTCGTCGACCGCGACCTCGAGGCGAAGGGCAGGGATTCCGGCCCGGTGCAGGAAAAGAAGGTCGACGAAGCGGAGACAGCGGCGGCTTAATCCGGAATTTCAATCCGAAGTTGACAAAGGCGGCCCGGCGGGCCGCCTTTTTGCTTTAAGGAGCGCTCGCAGCCGGGCGCAGCCTATGTATAATCCCCGCAAAACAACCAGGGGGAACTTCATGATTCGCTTCATCGCGACGGTACTTGCCGCCTTCGCCGCCACACTCGGCCTCGCCCACGCCCAGTCCGACCTGGTCAAGCGCGGCGACTATCTGGTCAACGGCATCCTCACCTGCGGAAACTGCCATTCGCCGAAAGGCCCGCAGGGCGACATCCCCGGCAAGCTGTTCTCCGGCGGCCTGTCCTGGGACGAGCCGCCGTTCAAGGTGACGGCGCCGAACATCACGCAGGACAAGGAAACCGGCATCGGCAAGTGGAGCGACGCCGACATCAAGAAGTTGCTGCGCACCGGCCTGCTGCCGAACGGCGTGCACATTGCGATGGTGATGCCGACCGGCTTCTACCACATCATGACCGAACGCGACCTCGACTTAGTGGTCGCCTATCTGCGCACGATCAAGCCGATCAGCAACAAAGTCGCCGACCCGATCTACAAGATGCCGCAGATCGAGCACGTCCTGCCCGGCGGCGAGAAGCCCTATACCGAGGCGATGCTGAAGGACAAGGTGAAGAAGGGCTTCTACCTCGCCACCATCGGGCATTGCATGGAATGCCATACGCCGATGGACAAGGGCGTGCGTCAGTGGGCCACGCGTCTGGGCGCCGGCGGTTTCGATTTCCCCGGACCTTGGGGCGTTTCGACCTCGCGCAACATCACATCGAGCAAGACCAAGGGTATCGGCTCGTGGACCGACGCCGAAATCAAGCGGGCGATCACCACGGGTGTCGCCAAGGACGGCAGCCATCTCAAGCCGCCGATGGGTTTCCACTATTACAGCTCGCTGAAGCCCGACGACCTTGACGCCATCGTGGCTTGGCTGCGCACCGTGCCAGCCAAGGAGTAGGTCGTTGACCTCTCCCCGGAAGCAGGGGGGCGGTCTGCGGCCTTCATTTAGCCCCGGCGGGGCCTATATCTCGCGCAAATCACTTGTCATGCCCGGCCTTGTGCCGGGCATCCACGTCTTCTTTACGGCAATGGCCGGGACAAGCCCGGCCATCTCGCTGGGATATCGCCGCCATGCGCCTGAAACGACCCCTGACCGCCGCCTTGTTTGCCGCCATCGCTTTGGCCAGGCCTTACCCCTGCAAGCGCGCCCGCCCAGGAGCGCCGCTGGTGCCGGCCCCTGGAGAACTCGGCTGTCCTATGCGCCGGTGGTGCAGCGGGTGGCGCCGGCGGTGGTCAACGTCTACGCCGCCAAGGTGGTGCAGACCCGCAATCCGCTGTTCGACGACCCGATCTTCCGCCGCTTCTTCGGCGTGCCGCGGCGACAACGGTGGCCGGCAGATACAGCGCTCGCTCGGCTCCGGCGTGATCGTCGACGCGAGCGGGCTCATCGTCACCAACGTGCACGTGATCGAGGGCGCCGACGAGGTCAAGGTGGCGCTCGCCGACAAGCGCGAGTTCGAGGCCGAAATCGTGCTCAAGGACAAGCGCAGCGATCTCGCCGTGTTGCGCCTCAAGGGAACGCACGAGCATTTTCCGGTGCTGGATTTCGCCAATTCCGACGCGCTCGAGGTGGGCGACATCGTGCTCGCCATCGGTGATCCGTTTGGCGTCGGTCAAACCGTGACGCACGGCATTGTCTCGGCTCTGGCGCGGACGCAGGTTGGCATCACCGACTATCAGTTCTTCATCCAGACCGATGCTCCGATCAACCCCGGTAATTCGGGCGGCGCGCTGGTCGATATGAGCGGCCGGCTGGTCGGCATCAACACCGCGATCTTCTCGCGCTCGGGCGGCTCGCAGGGCATCGGCTTTGCCATTCCCGCCAACATGGTGCGGGTGGTGGTGGCCTCCGCCAAAAGCGGCAGCAATGCCGTGCTGCGGCCCTGGCTCGGCGCCAAGCTGCAGCAACTCACCGCCGACCTTGCCGACAGCATGAAGCTCAAGCGGCCGGCCGGTGCGCTGATCGCCGACGTGACGCCGGGCAGCCCGGCCGCGCAGGCCGGTCTCAAGGCCGGCGACGTCATTATTTCTGTCGACAACCAGGCGGTCGATGACGTCAACGCCTTCGATTATCGCTTCGCCACCAAGCCGCTCGGCGGCACCGCGACGCTCGTCCTGTTGCGCGACGGCCACGAGTTGAGCGCCAAGGTCGCGCTGCGCACCGCGCCTTCGACGCCGCGCGACGAAATCACCATCCACACGCGCTCGCCGTTTTCCGGCGCCAAGGTCGCGAATCTCTCGCCGGCGCTCGCCGACGAGCTGCAACTGCAGAACGCCGACGAGGGCGTTGCCATCGTCGACGTTGACAACGGTTCCTATGCCAGCAATCTCGGTTTCCGCCGCGGCGATATTGTCCTGTCGGTGAATGGCGAGCGCATCGCCAAGACGCGCGACCTCGAGCGCGCCACCGAGCGGCCCAGGAACTCGTGGCAGATCGTCATCCGCCGCGGCGGGCAGCAGATTTCCGCGGTCTTCAACGGATGAAGACATCAACGCATAGCATTGTGTTATGACCCCGCGCGCCAAAGCGGGCCCGACTTTGTTCGCCGCTGCTGGCCTCGACAAGGACGCGCCGCGCCCGCTCGCCGACCGCCTGCGCCCGACCAAGCTCGACGAGGTGGTGGGCCAAGACCATCTGCTGGGCGCGGACGGCGCGCTCACCCGCATGCTGGCGACTCGCTCGCTCGGCAGCCTCGTGTTCTGGGGGCCGCCCGGCACCGGCAAAACCACGGTGGCGCGGCTGTTGGCGCAGGCGACAGAGCTGCATTTCGAGCAGATTTCCGCGATCTTCACCGGCGTCGCCGACCTCAAGAAAGTGTTCGAGGAAGCGCGCCGCCGCCGCGAACTGGGGCAAGGGACGCTGCTGTTCGTCGACGAGATCCACCGCTTCAACCGCGCCCAGCAGGACAGCTTCCTGCCGGTGATGGAAGACGGCACCATCATCCTGGTCGGCGCCACCACCGAGAACCCGTCGTTTGAATTGAATGCGCCGCTGTTGTCGCGCGCGCGTGTGCTGGTGTTCAAGTCGCTCGATGCTGAGGCGATCGAGAGGCTGCTCGCACGCGCCGAGCAAATCGAGGGCCGCGCCCTGCCGCTCGACATTGACGCGCGTATCGCGCTCATCGGTATGGCCGACGGCGACGGCCGCGCCGCGCTCACGCTGACGGAAGAAGTCTGGCGCGCCGCCCGCAAAGATGAAGTTTTTGACTCCGCCAAACTGCAGGACATCGTGCAGCGCCGTGCGCCGATCTACGACAAGGCGCAGGACGGCCATTACAATCTGATCTCGGCGCTGCACAAATCGGTGCGCGGCTCCGATCCAGACGCCGCACTCTATTATCTCTGCCGCATGCTCGACGCCGGTGAGCCGCCGCTCTACATTGCCCGCCGCGTCGTCCGCATGGCAGTCGAGGACATCGGGCTCGCCGACCCGCAGGCGTTGGTGATCGCCAATGCCGCCAAGGATGGCTACGATTTCCTCGGCTCGCCCGAAGGCGAACTGGCCATCGCCGAAGCCGTGCTCTACATGGCGACCGCGCCGAAATCGAACGCGTCCTACGCCGCCTTCGGCGCCGCCATGCGCGCGGCCAAACAGGCCGGCTCGCTGCTGCCGCCCAAGCACATCCTCAACGCGCCGACCAAGCTGATGCAAGAAGAGGGCTACGGCCGGGGCTATGCCTACGATCACGACGCCGAGGAGGCTTTCTCCGGGCAGAATTATTTCCCCGATGCGCTGCCGCGCCAGCAGTTCTATAATCCGCCCGAGCGCGGCTTCGAGCGCGAGATCAACAAGCGTCTGGAATATTGGGCGAAACTGCGCCGGGAGCGGGGCGGGGAATGAGTGTCGATCTCGACAAGTATTTCAAACGCATCGGCTACAGCGGCCCGCGCGACGCATCGGCCACCACATTGCGGGAGTTGCACAATCTGCACCCGCAGGCGATCCCGTTCGAGAACCTGGATCCGCTGCTTGGTCGACCGGTGAAGCTCGACCTAGAGTCGCTTCAGGCCAAGCTGGTCGACGCCGGCCGCGGCGGTTATTGCTTCGAGCACAACACGCTATTTGCCAACGTACTGCGCCAACTTGGCTTCAAGGTGCAGGAAGGCACTGCGCGCGTCCGCTGGACGATGCCGCAAGGGGTCAGGACGCCGCGTGTGCACTGCCTGTTGTTCGTCGAGGCCGAGGGCGACGACTACCTGGTCGATGTCGGCTTCGGCGGCAACGTGTTGACGGCGCCGCTGAAGCTGGCCTCCCGCGACGAGCAGAAGACGCCGCATGAGGACTTCCGTCTAGTCGACGAAGACGATCGCGTCGTCGTGCAGGAGGCCAGGATCAACGGCACCTGGACGCCGCTCTACGCCTATGACTTTGCCGACACCCATTCGGCCGACTACGAGATGGGTAATTGGCTGACGTCGACGCACCCGCAGTCAATTTTCGTCAACGGGCTGCTCGGCGCGCGTTCCGAGCCTGGCAAGCGCTACGCCATCCGCGATAATCAGCTCGCGGTGCATAAGCTCAACGGCGGCACCGAAAAGAAGACATTGGGCAGCGCCGACGAGATACGCGACGCGCTCACCGATCTGTTCAAGCTCAGCCTCGACCAGCTTGAAGGCCTTGATCTGGTCCTGGCCAAGCTCGCCGCGAGCCGCGCATGACCCGTGGCAGAAACGGCCCGCGCCAGCCCGGCGGCGGACGCCAACAGGCGGGGCCGCGCGGCCGCGGTCATGGCCGCGACCGCGATGAGCGAAACCGGGAACGGTCCAAAGAACGCTTCACCCAGCGTCAATCCGACCTGCAGGTGAAGCATTCGCCGAAGCGGCACCGGAACCGCCACGATGCCGACGCCCTCCCCCGTCACCCTGAGGTGCACGCGAAGCGTGCCTCGAAGGGCGACGGCCCTGGAATCCGTGCCCGTTCATCCTTCGAGGGCGGCCTGCGGCCGCCACCTCAGGATAACGGTTCTAGGGCCGGGCATATCGAAGCGACCGCAAAGCCGGTTCAATTTTCCGCCGGCGTGCAGACCGTCGCCGTCACCGCGGATGAAAACAACATGCGCGTCGACCGCTTCTTCGAAGGGCGGTTTCCCGGCCTGTCGTTCAGCCATATCCAGCGCATCATCCGCAAAGGCGAGGTGCGTGTGAACGGCAAGCGCACCGAGCCGAAGGCGCGGCTCGAGGCTGGCCAGTCCGTGCGCATCCCGCCGCTCCAGCTTGAGGCGCCGAAACCGCGCGACGACGCGCCGCAGGCGCAGAAGGACCGTGCGTTCATCAGGTCGATCACCCTTTATGAAGATGACGACATCTTGGTGCTCAACAAGCCGGCGGGGCTCGCCGTGCAGGGCGGCTCAGGCACCACGCACCACCTCGACGGCATGCTCGGAGCCTTGCGTGGGGCCCACCCCGACGCGCAGCGGCCGCGCCTGGTGCACCGGCTCGACAAGGACACCGCCGGTTGTCTGTTGGTAGCGAAGACGCGCTTTGCCGCGGCCGCGCTCGCCAAGACCTTCCGTACCCGTGCCGCCCGCAAGATCTACTGGGCGCTGGTCGCCGGCGTGCCGAAGCCGAAGCAGGGCCGTGTGTCGACTTTCCTTGCCAAACAGGAAGTCGAGGAGGATTCCTATATGCGCATCGCCAAGCACGGCGAGAAGGACGCCGTGCACGCCGTCACCTACTACGCGGTGGTGGAGACGGCGGCGCAGAAGCTCGCCTGGATCTCGCTCAAGCCGGTCACCGGCCGCACCCATCAATTGCGCGCGCACATGGCGCATGTCGGCAATCCGATTGTCGGCGATCCGAAATATTTTAACATCGAGAACTGGGAACTACCCGGCGGCATACAGGATAAGCTGCATCTCCTGGCGCGCCGTATCGTGGTACCGCATCCGCGCGGTGGAACCATTGACGCCAGCGCGCCGTTACCGCCGCACATGCAGCAATCCTGGAACCTGCTCGGCTTCGACACCAGCCGCTACGACCCCATCGTCGAGGCGCCGGAAGAGGAGTAGAGACAGCCGCGCGGGGTTCCTATCTGATGGACATGACGCGCCGGTACCTACTCGTCGCCCTGCTTGCGCTGGCTGCGTTGATACCGGCTCTGTCGGTCCGCGCGCAATCCGACGATGACGAGCGCTACAACATCATGCGGCCGGAGCCGTGGCTGCCGCCGAAATATAAATCGCCGCGCGGTTCGACCGAGCATGTCGTGATCCCGCCGCCGGCGCGGACCCTAACGCCGCCCGCCGCGGTGCCGCCGCCGCTTTATGTGCCGCAGACCGGCCGCTTGCTGCCGAACCTGCCGAATCCCGCGCCCTCCGGGCCGCACGGGCAGGAAACCTTTCAGGACCGCGCCGCGCGTTGCGCACACCAGGCCGGCGTCTACGGCCAGGCCGCTGGCGATCGCACCGGCTACATCAATAGCTGCATCAATCAGTAGATGGGGTAATCGGCCGGCGAACTTGTGGATAGCTGAAGATTTTGGGTGCTGCGCTTCAGGCTGATGGTGAAACGAGGTCCGTGGAAGCGGCCTCAAGCATCAGAAGGAGAAGCGCAGCATGGACCATTTTGCGGGATTAGACGTATCGGTCAAGGAGACGAGCGTCTGCATTGTGGATGACACAGGCAGGATCGTGCGGGAAGTGAAGGTAGCCAGCGAGCCTGAGGCTCTGCTGCAAGCTCTGGGGAACCCCGCCTACCACTTCAAGCGGATTGGATTGGAAGCCGGGCCGCTGTCACAATGGCTTTTCAGTGCTCTCGCGGAAGCAGGCTTGCCAGTGATCTGTGTTGAGACACGGCATATGCGGGCGGTGTTGAAGGCACAGATCAACAAGACCGACCGCAACGATGCGCGTGGTATCGCGCAGATGATGCGGGCTGGGCTTTATCGTCCGGTGCATGTGAAGACGTTACGCAGTCAGAAACTGCGAATGCTGCTAACCCATCGCAAACTGCTGCTGTCCAAGGCCATTGCTATAGACAACGACCTGCGCGGCACTTTGCGTAACTTCGGTCTCAAGGTCGGGATGGTCGGGACGGTGAAGTTCGAGGCGCGCATCCAGGAGCTCGTCGAGAACTTGCCCGACCTGGCCGTTCTAGTCGAACCGATGCTCGTTGTCCGGCGGGTGCTTCGCGAGCAGATCGGTATCCTGCACCGTCGCTTGCTGGCCATCGTGCGGGACGATGAGGTGTGTCGGCGCCTAATGACGGTCCCCGGTGTCGGCCCGGTGGTGGCGCTGACTTATCGCGCCACCGTCGACGTACCCGCGCGCTTCCGAAACTCCAAGGCGGTCGGGGTGGTGTTTGGATTGACGCCGTCCAAGTATCAATCGGGCGAGGTCAATCGAACTGGCGCAATATCAAAGTGCGGGGACGAGATGATCCGGATGATGCTCTACGAAGCGGCCCAGGTCATGTTGACCCGCACCAACAAGTGGTCCTGGCTCAAGGCCTGGGCGATGAAGATCGCCAGGCGCCGCGGGATGAAGAAGGCGATCGTGGCGCTGGCACGCCGGCTGGCCGTGATCATGCATCGCATATGGGTTGATGGCACCGAGTTCCGCTGGACCCGGGAAGAAACAGCAGCGGCATGAGAGCCGCGCAGGATCAATTACGATAGGAGAAAACTCGAGCTCCACCAAGCGGTGGAAAGATGTCCCTTGCGGGACGATGGATGAGGTGAGTTCGTTTGGTCGCTTGGACCTGCCGTTCATAGAACGGCAAGGCCGCCCAATAGATTGTTCCACCTCGTTCTCGACTCCCATAATGGAAGGGCCTTGGTGCCGATTCCGAAGAGAAGCACGAGCCCGCGAGCGACATCGACACTGCAGTGGTGGATAGTCTGAAAGTGCTTGACCCCAATCGGCCGATTAGAGAAGCGACCAAAGTCTGAGAGACCGCGCGCAATTTTGCGGCTTGACAGGCAACCAAAAGGTTGCATATTGTCGCCCATGGATGCGGTGTTCAAAGCCCTGGCCGACGCCAGCAGACGGGAACTTCTCGACCGCCTGCGTGCCGACAACGGGCAGACCTTGAACGAACTGTGCGCGCGGCTTGCCATGACGCGGCAGGCGGTCAGCAAGCATCTGGGAATTCTGGAAGAGGCCAATCTCGTCGCCACCGTGCGGCGGGGCAGGGAGAAGCTGCACTACCTCAATCCGGTGCCGATCCACGAGATCGGCGAGCGCTGGATCGGAAAATTCGAAAGCCACCGCCTTCAAGCGCTGAGCGACATGAAGAAGGCATTGGAGAAAGAGTAAGGAGAGGACCGATGAGTAAGCCGCAGTTCGTCTACGTGACCTACATCGCTTCAACACCCGAAAAGGTCTGGACCGCGCTGACCGCGCCGGAATTTACCCGGCAATGCTGGTTCGGCACGCACCACGACACCGACTGGAAGCCGGGCTCGCTCTGGCGGCTGATGTTCGACGACGGCCGCGTTGCCGACGCCGGCGAGATCGTCGAGGTGCAGCGCCCGCGGCGACTCGTCCTCAAATGGCGCAACGAATTCAAGCCGGAGCTGAAAGCCGAAGGCTACTCGCGCTGCACCATCGACATCGAAGCCGTCAACGGCGCGGTCAAGCTCTCGATCGTACACGAGATCGATGCGCCGGGCTCGAAGTTTATCGAAGCTGTTTCCGGCGGCTGGCCGAAAATCATCTCCAATGTCAAGTCGCTGCTCGAAACCGGCAAGCTCGTGTTGGAGCAGAAGCCCTGAACCGAATAAGGCGGATATTAAAAGGGAGACGGCAATGTCTGAGTTCATCGTTCATAGTGTGCCCGGCAGTCCTTACGGCCGAGCGGTCTTTGCGACGCTGGAGGAAAAGGGCGCCCGTTATCGGCTCGCGCCGGTCGCGCCGGGCACCCACAAAAACGAGCCGCATGTATCGCGCCATCCGTTCGGACGCGTGCCGGTGCTCGAACACGACAGCTATCTGCTCTACGAGACGCAAGCCATTCTGCGTTATCTCGACCGGATCTTGGCGAAGCCGCCGCTGACGCCGGCCGACTCGCGCGCCGCCGGGCGGATGGACCAAGTGATGAACGTCTGCGACTGGTATCTCTTTCAAGGCGTCAACAACGTCATCGGCTTCCAGCGCCTGGTCAAGCCTCGGCTCTTGGGTCAGCCGGCCGACGAGGCGGCGATCGCGCAAGCGATGCCGCAGGCGCGCGCGGTGTTCAATGAGCTGTCGCGTCTTCTCGCGCACAAGCCTTATTTTGCCACCGACGAACCGACGCTCGCCGACCTGCTGATCGCGCCGCATCTCGATTTCCTCAGCCAGACGCCGGAGTGGGCGTCGCTGGCAAAACCGAATCTCACGACCTGGCTGGACCGTATGACGGCGCGGCCAAGCTTCAAAGCGACGACATGGGAACGCATTGCGGCGCTTGCCGCGGCGGCCTGATCGACAATCCACCCCCCTTGCTCTGAAGGAGCATGTAAAATGACCGCCAATAAGCCGATCTTCGTCTACGTCAGCTACATCGCCTCGACGCCCGACAAAGTATTCAAGGCGCTCACCGATACCGAGGCCACCGGCAAATTCTGGTTCGGCAACGCCGTGACCTCCGACTGGAAGGTCGGATCGCCCGTCACCTTCCACCGCGAGGGCAAGCTGATCATCCAGGGCGAGGTGCTCGAATATGACCCGCCGCGGCGGCTCTCTCACAGCTTCAAGCCCATGCACGACGAGCAGTTCAGCGCCGAACAGCCCTCGCGCGTGGTCTACGAGATCGAAAAGCAACGCGATCAGGTCAAACTCACCGTCACGCACGACGACTTTGCTCCGGACACCAAGGTGTTCGGCAATATCAGCAACGGCTGGCCGCTGGTGCTCTCCAGCCTCAAGAGCTATCTGGAAACGAACCGCGTGCTGCGCGCGCCGTGGTACGAAAAGCAGGAAGCGGCCGCATCGTGACCGGGTTCACCAAGGTCAACCGGAAGGCGGTCTACTTGGCCGGTGTCACCCCGCCGGCGCCGGTCGAGTGGGCCGCTTTCGATCGAGATGGAACCGGCAAAAGCGACGCTGGAGACGGTCAATTCGCTGGAACCGCGCTAAATCCCGCATTTTTATCGCTCATCCAGCCGCCCGGTCGCGCCCTTTGCTAGGATTTTGTCAACCGGTCGGGCCTATATCCAAATACATTGGAATGGGGACCGGTCGCAGATGAATCCGCGAACGAGCGTATCGCCGTCAAGCATTGAGGCCGCGTTGCGCGACCTCAGGCCAGTGGCGGTGACGCGCTGGAGCGCGCGTCTTGCCGACCCGCAATGCGAGCGCGACTACCGCATCCAGCGCTTTGTCGACGACCGCCGGCGTCTGCTGCTGCTGATGGGGCTGGTCGCGGCGGCCGCCGTCCTTATTTTCTTCGGCCGCCTGTACGAATACTGGTACTACGGCAGCGCGGCGGAGCCGCTCTATCCGCCGCTCGTCTCCATCTTCATTCCGCTTTGCGGGATCGCCATCTTCCGCCGGCTAAACACGCCGCAGTCGCTGGAGCTCGCCGTGCTCGCGGTCGGCAGCGTCGGCTGCTGTATTCGCCTGCTGTTGCTCACGCTGCAGCCCGGCCTGCTGGCGATGTGGCTGCCGTTGATGGTGACGATGCTGTTCGTCATCTATCTCTATCTGCCGCTCCGCTTTACCGCCGCCGTCGGCTTTGCCGCGACATTCTCAATGATCACGCCGTTCTGGTGGGCGTGGGTAGCGCATCCGGTGCTGCCGGGCCCGGAAATCTACCGCGGGTTTCTGTGGCTGCTGCTCGCCAACGCGCTCGGCTTCACCGCCGCCAATGCCCTGCAGCGCAGTCAACGCGCGCAGTTCGCGCAGAGCCTGCTGCTGCGCAAGCTGTTGTCGACCGACCCGTTGACCGGCATCGCCAACCGCCGCCGCTTCGACGAGGCGCTCGATCGCGAATGGCGGCGCTGTCAGCGCGCGGGCATGCCGCTATCGCTGCTGATGATCGATGTCGACCATTTCAAGCCGTACAACGACCATCTCGGCCACCAGCAGGGTGACGAGTGCCTGCGCCAGGTGGCGCAGTTGCTGGTCGAGGGCAGTGGGCGGCCAGGCGATCTGGTCGCGCGTTACGGCGGCGAGGAATTCCTTTGCCTGCTGCCGGATACCGGCATGGCCGGTGCGCTGGCGGTCGCCAACAGGCTCTCCGCGGTGGTGCGGCAGGCGGATATCCATCACCCACGCTCGCCGGCCGGTGCGCGGCTTACCATCAGCATCGGCGCTGCCACAGCCAAGGAACTGTCGGGCCAGCCGGGGGCGCTGATGGCCCTTGCCGACAAATTGCTCTATGCTGCCAAGGCCGCCGGCCGCAATCAGGTCAAAGTGGGCGCGCTTCCCGTCGCCAGGATAGCGGCGAGAGAAGCCGCCTAGGCGCTGGCCCCGTTCAGCGCCGCGATATCCTCTGCCGTGAGTTTCAGGCGAGGCGCCCGCATGATGTCGTTGAGTTGGGCGAGGGTGGTGGCGCTGGCAATCGGTGCGGTCACGGTAGGCTGCACGATCAGCCAGGCCAGCGATACTTGGGCCGGCGTTGCGGAATGGCGCGCGGCCACGGCGTCGAGCGCCTTCAGAATCCGCATACCGCGTGCGTCGAAATAGCCCTTCACCTTGCCGCCGCGCGCACGATTTCTCGCCGCATCCTCCATGGAGCGGTATTTGCCGGTGAGGAAGCCGCCGGCAAGCGAGTAGTAGGGGATGACTCCGATATCCTCGGCCCGGGAGGTCCGCGCGTATTGGCTTTCGAAATCGACGCGGTCGTAGAGATTGTAGTTCGGCTGCAGGCTTTCGTAGCGCGGGATGCCGAGCTTCTTGCTGGCGGCAAGCGACGCCTGGAGGCGGGGAAGGCTCATGTTCGACGCACCGACCGCGCGCACTTTGCCCTGCGCGATCAGTTGCGCGTAGGCCGCCATGGTTTCTTCCGGCCGTGTCACTTCGTCGTCGAAATGCGTCTGCAGGAGATCGATGCAATCGATCTGCAGCCGCTTGAGGCAGGCCTCCGCTGCGCGCAGCACATAGTCTGCGCGCACTGTCTTGCCTTCGCCCATGTCGCTGCCGACCTTGGTGGCGATGACAACCTTGGTGCGTTTGCCGCTGGCTTTAAGCCAGTTGCCAATCACGGTTTCCGATTCTCCGCCCTGGTGGCCTTTGATCCAGCGCGAATAGCTGTCGGCGGTATCGATGGCATTGAAGCCGGCGCCGACGAAGGCGTCGAGCAAAGCGAAGGAAGTCGCTTCGTCGACGTTCCAGCCGAACACATTGCCGCCCAGCACCAAGGGGGCGATGTGGATGTCGGAGCGGCCGAGGCGGCCGTTTATCCATCCGCCTACCGCAGAGACGCGTTGAACTTCTCCAGCGCCGCCTGGCCGGGGCAGAGTTCTGTCTCGCCGAGCTCGTTGAGCGGGCGATCGATCGTGCGCAAATGCGCGTGCAGGTCTTCCGAGTCTTGCTCGACATAGAGCAGGCCGGTGACGATCTGGCCCTTCTTGGCATGGTGCTGCAGGAAGCCGAGCGCGGCCGTGCGGTCGGTGATCTCGTAATCGGCGGCGAGCTTGCGCAGCGCGAGCTTGGAGCCGTCGTGTTGCTCGACCACCTCGACGGTGCCGGGCTCGTACTGCACTTCGATCGGCATGCGGCTTGCCATGAAGTCGAGCCGGTTCACCGCCTCGTTGTGCTCGCGCACGAAGTCGAAGCTCTTGGTCGAGCCGGCGTGGTTGTTGAAGGCGACGCATGGCGAGATCACGTCGATGAAGGCGGCGCCCTTGTGCGCGATGGCTGCCTTGATCACCGGCACCAGCTGCTGCTTGTCGCCGGAGAAGGAGCGGGCGACGAAGGAGGCGCCAAGCTGCAGCGCGATGGCCGCCAAATCGATGGAGTTGTCCGTGTTGGTGACGCCGCGCTTCGACTTCGAGCCGCGGTCGGCGGTGGCGGAGAACTGGCCCTTGGTTAGGCCGTAGACGCCGTTGTTCTCGACGATATAGGCCATGTTGACGCCGCGGCGCAGCGCGTGGGCGAACTGGCCGAAGCCGATCGAGGCCGAGTCGCCGTCGCCGGAGACGCCGAGATAGATGAGGTCGCGGTTGGCCAGGTTGGCGCCGGTCAGCACCGACGGCATGCGGCCGTGCACCGAATTGAAACCGTGCGAATTGCCGAGGAAATAAGTCGGCGTCTTCGACGAGCAGCCGATGCCGGAGATTTTCGCCACGCGATGCGGCTCGATCGACAATTCGAAGCAGGCCTGGATGATCGACGCGGTGATCGAATCGTGGCCGCAGCCGGCGCACAGCGTCGACACCGTGCCCTCGTAGTCGCGGTGGGTGTAGCCGAGCTCGTTCTTCGGCAGATCGGGATGATGGAATTTCGGCTTGGCGAGATAGGTCATGAGGATACCTTCATCGGCTTCACCTTCAGCTTGTCGACATGGTCGCCGATCGCCTTGGCGATGAAGCGCGCGGTGATTGGCGTGCCGTCATAATGCAGGATCGGCACCAGCCGGACCGGATCGATGCCGCATTCGTTGACGATCAGCGAGCGCAGTTGCGCGTCGCGGTTCTGCTCGACCACGAAGGTGAAATCGTGGTCGGCGACGAAGCTGTTGACCGATGAATGGAACGGGAAGGCGCGCACCCGCATGCGATCGAGCGAATGGCCGTGCGCCTCGATCATGGCGATCGCTTCGTCCATCGCGGGCGAGGTCGATCCGTAATATATCACGCCGTATTTGGTCGGCTTGTCGGCATTGGCCAACAGCGGGCGCGGCACCAGGTCCTTGGCGGTGTCGAACTTGCGCACCAGCCGCTGCATGTTGTCGACGTAGGGCGCGCCTTCCTCGGTGTAGCGAGCGTAGCGATCGCGCGAGGTGCCGCGGGTGAAGAACGAGCCCTTGGTCGGGTGTGTGCCGGGATAGGTGCGGTAGGGGATGCCGTCGCCGTCGACGTCGAGATAGCGGCCGAATTCCTTGCCGGCTTCCAACTCCTCGGCGGTCATCACCTTGCCGCGGTCGTATTTCCGGGCATCGTCCCAGGCGAGCGGCTTCGACAGATGGTGGTTCATGCCGATGTCGAGATCGAGCATGACGAAGATCGGCGTCTGCAGCCGGTCGGCAAGATCGAAGGCCTGCGCACCCATGTCGAAGGCTTCGGCCGGATCCTCGGGGAACAACAGCACGTGCTTGGTGTCGCCGTGCGAGGCGTAGGCGCAGGAGATGATGTCGCATTGCTGCGTGCGCGTTGGCATGCCGGTCGAAGGGCCGGCGCGCTGCACGTCGAACAGTACCGCGGGAATTTCGGCGAAATAGGCGAGCCCGATGAACTCCTGCATCAGTGAAATGCCGGGGCCGGAGGTGGCGGTGAAAGCGCGCGCGCCGTTCCAACCGGCGCCGATGACCATGCCGATGGAGGCGAGTTCATCCTCGGCCTGGACGATCGCATATTTCGCCTGCTTGGTTTCCGGATCGACGCGGAACTTGGCGCAATGCCGGGTGAAGGCGTCGGCGAGCGAGGACGACGGCGTGATCGGATACCAGGCGCACACTGTGGCCCCGCCATAGACCGCGCCGAGCGCAGCCGCCGAATTGCCCTCGATGAAGATACGGTTGCCCACCTTGTCGCTCTTCTTCAGGCGCAGGCCGATCGGGCAGGCAAGGTTGAGCGTGGCGTAGTCGCGGCCGGTATGCAGCGCCTTGATGTTGGGCTCGATCAGCTTTTCCTTGCCCTTGTACTGTTCGCCGATCAACTGCTCGACCGTCTTAACGTCCATGTCGATCAGCGCGGTGAGCACGCCGATATAGATGATGTTCTTGAACAGCTGGCGCTGGCGCGGATCGGTGTATTCGCGGTTGCAGATTGCGGTCAGCGGCACGCCGATGACCGTGATGTCGGCGCGGAACTTGGATGCCGGCAGCGGCTTGGTCGAATCGTAGAGCAGATAGCCGCCGGGCTCGATCGCCGCGATGTCGCGGTCGAAGGTCTGCGGGTTCATCGCCACCATCAGGTCGGTGCCGCCGCGGGCGCCGAGATGGCCGGCCTCGGTGACGCGCACCTCGTACCAGGTCGGCAGGCCCTGGATGTTCGACGGGAAGATGTTGCGCGGCGCCGCCGGCACGCCCATGCGGAGCACGGCGCGGGCGAACATCTCGTTCGCGCTCGCCGACCCCGAGCCGTTCACGTTGGCGAAGCGGACAACGAAGTCGTTTACGCGGCTGATCGGCGTGGCGGTCGGCATGAAGTCCCTGCGTAAGTCATTTCCAACAAAAATTTCTGCATGTCCCAGGCCCCGGTCGGGCAGCGCTCGGCGCACAGCCCGCAATGCAGGCAGACGTCTTCGTCCTTGACCATGACGCGGCCAGTTTTCAGCCCGTCCTGCACGTAGAGCGCCTGGGTAAGGTTATGCGACGGCGCGTTGAGGTGCTTGCGCAGATCGGCTTCTTCCCGGTTGACCGTGAAAGTGATGCAATCCATCGGGCAGATGTCGACGCAGGCGTCGCACTCGATGCACAGCTGCGCCGAGAACACCGTCTGCACGTCGCAATTGAGACACCGCCCGGCTTCCGACAGCGCCAGCTCCGGGTCGAAGCCAAGCTCGACCTCGGCCTTGATGTCCTTGAGCGCGATGACTTTATCGCGCAGCGGCACCTTGTAGCGCTGGTCGAGCGCGATCTCGTTGTCGTAGGACCATTCGTGGATGCCCATCTTCTGGCTCATCAGCGTGACCATCGGAGCCGGACGATCGGCGATATCCTCGCCGTTGAGCAACTTGTCGATCGAAATGGCGGCCTCGTGGCCGTGCGCCACCGCCCAGATGATGTTCTTCGGTCCAAACGCAGCGTCGCCGCCGAAGAACACCTTCGGGTTGGTCGATTGGAAGGTCTTCTCGTCGAGCTTGGGCAGGCCCCAGTCGTTGAATTCGATGCCGGCGTCGCGCTCGATCCAGGGGAAGGCGTTCTCCTGGCCGACCGCCACGAGCACATCGTCGCAGGGGAAATGCTGCTCGGGCTCGCCGGCGGGCACCAGCTTGCGGCGGCCCTTGTCGTCGTATTGCGCCTTTACCTTCTCGAAGGTGATGCCGGTGAGCTTGCCGTTCTCGTGCGTGAATTTCTTGGGCACCAGATAATTGTGGATCGGGATGCCCTCGTGCATGGCGTCTTCCTTTTCCCAAGGCGACGCCTTCATTTCCTCGAAGCCCGAGCGCACCACGACCTGCACGTCGTCGCCGCCGAGCCGGCGCGACGAGCGGCAGCAGTCCATCGCGGTGTTGCCGCCGCCGAGCACGATCACGCGCTTGCCGATCTTCGTGGTGTGGCCGAACGACACCGAGGACAGCCAGTCGATGCCGATATGGATGTTCTTGGCCGCTTCCTGCCGGCCGGGGATGTCGAGATCGCGCCCGCGCGGCGCGCCGGAGCCGACGAACACCGCGTCCCAGCCTTGCGCCAGCAGCGCTTTCATCGAGTCGACACGCGTGCCGCCGCGGAACTCGACCCCGAGATCGAGGATGTAACCGCATTCCTCGTCGATGACCTTGTCGGGCAGGCGGAATTTCGGGATCTGCGAACGGATCATGCCGCCGGCTTTGGGGTCGCCGTCGAACACCACGCAATGATAGCCAAGCGGGGCAAGGTCACGCGCGACGGTGAGCGACGCCGGCCCGCCGCCGACCAGCGCGACGCGCTTGCCGTTCTTCTTCTGCACGGGCTTGGGCAGCCGCGCCTTGATGTCGTCCTTGTAGTCGGCGGCGACGCGCTTCAAGCGGCAGATCGCGACCGGCTCGTCCTCGACGCGCACGCGCCGGCAGGCCGGCTCGCACGGCCGGTCGCAAGTGCGGCCGAGAATTCCCGGAAATACGTTCGAATACCAGTTGACCATGTAGGCGTCGGAATAACGGCCCGCCGCGATCATCCGGATATATTCAGGGACCGGCGTGTGCGCCGGGCAAGCCCATTGGCAATCCACGACCTTGTGGAAGTAGTCGGGCGCGGCAATGTTGGTATTCTTCATTTACTCCTCGAAACGCGCCCCTTACCCGCAAGCCAGATGCCTTTAAATACCTGCAAGAAGCTTGCCGTTGTCGCGTGACAGCCTCGGACGGCTGCGCTTTCTCCCGCCGCGGTCATGGTGGAACGACCGCGATTCAGGGGGCGGAATATATGGCTATCAACCCCCCAAAGCTACCTATCCTTCCGTTATGGTTGGGTTCTATCAACCGCAAGCTTTCGCTGGCTTTTTCGCTCCCTGAAAGGGGCGGCAGCATGGCAGGAGGCCGAGGAAAATCGCCATGTTGAGTTAATGTTTTTCCGCGTCCGACCGGCTATTTTCAGCCATACCGGCGCGCTAAGCGCCTCCGGCCGCAACCTTTATTGCGGCGCACAATCACGTAGTTCTGATGCGCGACATTTTGGCCGAGATTTTCGAGAACCAGCCGCTCGATCCGCGCGAGGCGGCGCGCCGCGGCGCGCGCCCCGCTTTGCGCAAGCGATTCTACAACCTGGCGCACGTCGGCGAGGCGGGGCCGCACGGCTTCTCGCTGCTGCTCGATGGTAAGCCGGTCAGGACACCGGCGCGCCGAGCGTTGGCCGCGCCGAGTCAGCCGCTCGCCGAGAAAATCGCCGAGGAGTGGAACGACCAGGCAAACGTTGTCGACCCGTCGCGCATGCCGCTTACCCGGCTCGCCAATGCGGTGATCGACGCGGTAGCCGATGCGCCCGGGCCGGTCGCCGGCGAGGTCGCGAAATACCTCGGCTCAGATCTGCTGTGCTATCGCGCCGAGGCACCGGACGGCCTTGTCGAGGGCCAGGCGCGGCATTGGGACCCGGTGCTGGCCTGGGCGCGCGACACGCTCGGCACCCGCTTCGTGCTCGGGCAGGGCGTGATGCATGTGGCGCAGCCGGACGCGGCGATCGCCGCCGCGCGCGGCCGAATTCCCACCGAACCGTGGCGGCTCGGCGCCGTTTCGGCGATCACCACGTTGACCGGCTCAGCTTTGCTGGCGCTGGCGCTCGCCCACGGTGCGCTCGACGCCGAAGCCGCCTGGGCCGCGGCCCATGTCGACGAGGACTGGCAGATGGCGCAATGGGGGAGCGACCAAGCCGCGCTCGAACGCCGCGCCTATCGCCGCGCCGAGTTCGACGCGGCGGTGACGGTCTTGGGAGACAGACCTATTGGATAAGGGCGGTTCGCGAAATGCGCGAGCGCGCCGCTCGCGCGGTTAACATCGCCGTGATCCCGACCTTCATGCCATAAGAGTCAGCGGGGATAAATCGACACGGTCTTGGCGACCGAATCGGCGACATGCTCTTTCGTGATCACGCCGCGGATTTGCTTTGGCCGCGGGATCGTGCGTTTGTTCGGCACGTCGACCACCAGCGCCATCGTGACGCCACGCCGCGACATCCTGCGGATAACGTCGAAGACGACGTCGCCTTCCCGCACGATAGTATAGTCGTTGCGGGCGACATCGCCCAGCGTGACGCCCGTTTGCGTGCGAGCCAGCTGCTGGCGAATGCCGGTATTGATTCGCAGCACGCCGGATATTCGGTTGCCGCGTGTCACCACAACGTGCCGAATGGCCCCTTTGTTTTCCGGTCGCAGTAGAAATTCATCAAGGAGCATCTCGGCCGGCATGATCGGCACGTCGCTTTCCATGACGTCCTTGGCGTTCTGCACCAAAAACATATTGGCGTGCAGCCCGCGTGGCACCGGATGGCCGCGGCGGATGAGCTTTAGCGTGTAGATGTTTTCGCGCGACAACAGACGCCGAGTGGCGAGGCTCGCGCCGACCGCCAAAATCATCGGCAGCACAATGTTATAGTCGCGAGTCATCTCGAAAATCATCGTTACCGCTGTCATCGCGGCCCCGGTGCCGCCGCCGACCATGGCGCCCATCCCCACCATGGCAAAGGCGGGGACATTCACCGGCACGTGGAAGAGTTGCGCCAACAGGCCGGCGAAGGCGCCGCCCAGCGTTGCCCCCATGTACAGCGACGGCGAAAACACGCCCCCGGAAGACCCGGAGCCGAGGCTGGTCGACGTTGCGGCAAGCTTGCCGACAAACAGCAGCGCCAACAATCCGGCCCCGGCGAGCTGGCCGCTGAGGATAGCTTGGATCGTCGCGTAGCCGACGCCTTCGACGTAGTAGTGACCGAAATAACGGAACATGAGGAACATCAGGATGCCGACAAGGAACATCCCGATCATGTGCCTGAGGTAGCGGCCGCGTATCTTGTCGAACGCATCCTCCAATAGATGCAGGCCGCGGATGAAAGCCGCGGCCGCTATGCCCGTGAACATGCCGAGGACGATGTAGAGCAGCAGCGTGAAGGCGCCGGCGCCAAGGCTGTTGGGCAAGGGGATCATCTCGGGCACGGAAAACGCCGGGTCCGGTCCGAAAAACAGCCGACCGAAAAATGTCGCCACGCCGGTCGCGGTGGCGACCGGCAGAAACGTGTTCACACTCACTTCCGGCAGCATCAATTCGGTGACGAACAGCACGCCGCCCAAGGGAGTGTTGAATGTTGCGGCGATACCGGCGCCGGCGCCCGCGGCCACGAGAACGATGCGCTGGGCCGGAGTCAGTTTGAGAACTTGACCGAACGTGGATCCCAGCGCGGAGCCGATCTGGATGATCGGCCCTTCGCGGCCGACCGCCGCGCCGGTCCCGATGGCAACAGCCGATGCGATCGATTTGACCGCCGCCACCACGGGGCGGATCGCGCCGCCCTTATAGTAGATCGCATCCATGACTTCGGGGACGCCGTGGCCCTTCGCTTCCGGCGCGAAATTCGACACGATAAAAGTGACGATAATGCCGCCGATGACGGGGACGAAGATGACGGCGGCGCCCCAGGGATTTCCCGGCGTGAACAGGCTCGAATCGTAGGTGAGAGAGAATGTCTGCAAAAAGAACAAATTGTGGATGACGCTAATCATCACCCGAAATACCAGCGCGCCTACTCCGGTAACGACGCCGACGATTGCGGCCATCGCGCATAGCGCGGCGAGCCCGAAGCGCGAAACGTCAAGGCTCGGTGGCTGCAATAGGGGAGATGTCGGCACGACGGGGCTTCGAAACCGCAATGTGAGAAAGTGCGTTGATGGAGGTTTTGTATAGCGAGTTTGATTGCAGATGGGAATCAAAAGGTTCGCTTGAGCGGCGGCTCATCTATGGGGCCGGGCACGCATTTATGGGCGCGGCCGGGTGCGTCATTTCCGCACCCGCGTGGGCACACCAAGGCCGACTGGGACCACTCGGTGAAGATCCTGGTCACGGTGCTCAATAAATTCAAAGTGCCGGAGAAGGAGCCGCGCGATCTGTTCGCGTAGCTCGGCCCGATGGAAAAGGGCATCGTAGAGAAGTAAGGCACACAATTCCGCTCATTCCCGCGCAAGCGAGAAACCAGGGCAAAGGACTGGGCCTCGCTTTCGCGGGGGCGAGGGGCCTGGCTAATGCCCGCTCGGATCGCCGCGGCGGCCGGCCTCGTAGAGGAACCAGACGCGCCGTTCGGTCTCGTCGATATAGACCTCGAGCAGGCTGGCGGTGGCGACGTCATTATGCTCCTCGCAGACGTCGTGCGCCTCGCGCATGGCACTGACGAAGCGCTGGTTGTCGTCGCGCAATTCCGCCAGCATGTCGTCGGGCGAAACATAATCGGCGTCGTTGTCGGCGATGCGCTGCTGGCGCGAGATCTCGCCGATCGAGCGTAGCGTGCGGCCGCCGATCTTGCGCACGCGCTCGGCCAAGACGTCAGTCATGGCGAAGATCTGGTCGCCGTGCTCGTCGAGCAGCAGGTGGTAGTCGCGGAAATGCGGCCCGCTCATGTGCCAGTGGAAATTCTTGGTCTTGAGATAAAGCGCGAAGGTGTCGGCCAGGAGCGCATTGAGCGCGCCGGCGATGTCCTTGGTGGCGTTTGAGCCGAGATCGGTCGGCGTGCGCAGGCGGGGCGCGCCGTCGTGACTGGACGATTTGCTGGTAGCCATGGGAACCCTCCCGTTTTGTCGCTGTGCAACGTGCCGCCCCCGGGAAAGTTCCATGGTGGCAGCGGCGGGTCTAGTTGGCAATAAGACGGACCGCCTCGGCAATGCGGGTGAGAACGGGGCCCCACTGCCGCGTCGCGTCCTGACGGAACAGTCGCATGGCCGGATACCAGGGCGAATCCTCGCGGCCGATCATCCAGCGCCAGTCGGCGACGACGGGCAGGGCGGCGAACACCGGTCGCGCCAACGCGCCAGCGAGATGCGTCACCGAAGTGTCACATGTGACGACGAGATCGAGGCTCATCATGATCGCTGCGGTGTCGAGGAAGAATTCTGCATCCGCCGCTTGGTCGGCGTCTAGCGTCACAATCTTGTGGCCGAAGGGGACTTGCGAGATCTGCGCCGTCGCTTCGCCCTTCTGCAGCGAGATCAACTGCACGCCCGGCAGCGCGGCGAGCGGGGCGAAGCTTGCGAGCGGAATATCGCGCCGCTTGAAATGCGGCTGGTCGGAATGGCCGGACGCCCAGTTGATGCCGATCTTGAAGCCTGCGCCAAGCCGCGCACGCCAGGCCTCGACCCGCGCCGGCGCGGCCGCGAGATAGGGCACGTCCGCCGGGACGGTCTCGGGCGTCACGCCGAGCAACCCCGGCACGCTCAGCAGCGGCGCCCAGCGCACGCTTTCGTCTCGCGCGACTTTGTCGTGGTCGGTCTCGATGCTGACGCCTTGAAGCGTCGACAGCAGCGGCGCCATCGTCTTGCGCGTCAAAACGGTCACGTCGAAACCGCGCGCCGCCAGCAGCGGCGCGAAACGGCAGAATTGGATCGTATCGCCGAGGCCCTGTTCGGTGACCAGCACCAGACGCTCGTCCTTGAGCGGGCCGCCGTTCCAGCGCGGCTGCGGCAACGCGACGAAGGTCCGCGCGCCGGCTTGCGCGCGAAATTCGTACTCGGCAAACCCGGCTACCCAGTCGCCGCGCAGCAGATTGAGCCAGCCGCGCCCGAGATGCGCCTCGGGCAGTTTCGGATCGCGCTGGAGCGCCGTCTCGTAGGCCGCCATCGCCTCGTCGAAGCGCGGCGACGCCGCGGCGCCCGCCGCCACATCGACATAGCCGAGATCCTTGAGCGCGTTGCCGCGGTTGACGTGGGCCTCGGCGACGTCGGCGCCGCAGACGATCGCCTTGTCGAAGCTCGCCAGCGCCTCGGCGTGACGGCCGAGCGCTTGCAGCAGCGAGCCGCGGTTGAGCCAGTCGGCGGCGGAGGCCGGATTGAGCGCGAGCGCGCGGTCGAAGCTTTTCAACGCCTCGTCGGTAAAGCCGGCATCGTGCAGGATATTGGCGCGGTTGCCGTGCGCGTCGGCGAAATTCGGGTCGAGCGCGATCGCCTGGTCGAAATTCTTGATCGCTTCCAGCCGGTCGCCCTCGCGGTACAGCGCCTGGCCGAGCAGGTTGTGCAGGCGCGCCTGCGGCGGCCCGAATTCGATGGCGCGGCGGGCGAGTTCAATGCCCTGCTGGTATTGCTCCTCCTGGCAGGCGACCACGGCGACGTAATAGAGCGCGTCCGGGTTCTGCGGGTCGTTGCGCAATACCTCGACGTAGCGCTCCATCGCCTGCGCCAGGTCGCCCTGGCGGTGGTGGAAGAGGCCCTGCTGGAGAAGTTGGGCGGGGGTGGCGGGTTTGGCCATGGGCGGGTTCTACTCGGGCCGATGTACAATGCCAAGCAATGGCCCCGGCGCGTCACCGACGGAGAAAAAGGCAATCCGCTACTGTACCAAGGGGCAGTTGACCCATGCGGCACGCGCAGGATCAATTCGACGCGTCGCGATCCTTGAACATTCGGGGGCAATCATGTTGCGTACTATTGCGTCGTTGCTGGCTCTTTTCTTCGTTACGGTGGCGTCCGCGCAGACGCAAATTCCGCCCGACAGCCGGCTGAAGGCCATCGCGGCCACAAAGGTTATCAAGATCGCATCTCGATCGGATGCCTCTCCATTTTCTTTCCTGAGCGCGGCGAAAGAGCAGGTCGGTTTTTCGATCGATATCTGCAAGCTGGTCATTGGCTCCTTTCAAAAGCAACTCGGGCTCGATCGGCTCGATATCGAGTGGGTTCCGGTGACGGTTCAATCGCGATTTTCTGCCGTCGCGGCCGGCAAGGCCGACATGGAATGCGGCTCGAGCACCGTGACGCTTGGGCGCATGAAGGAAGTCGATTTCTCAAACTTCATTTTCCTGGAAACGACCGGCCTCGTGGTGAGCAGGGCTTCGAACATTCGCAGCTTTGCCGACATGGCCGGAAAGAAAATCGCGGCAATTGCCGGCACGACGAACGAAAATGCGATCGCCGAGCAGATGAAGCGGCAAAAGATCGGGGCGACGCTCGTCACGGTGAAAGATGCCGCCGAAGGCATCGCCATGCTGGAGGCGGGCAATGTCGACGGTTATGCCAGCGACAAGCTGCTGCTGATCGGCGCGCACATCAAGGATCCGGCAAAATTCACAATGCTGCCGGACGATCTGTCGGTCGAGCCCTACGCCATTGCCTTGCCGCGCGGAGACTGGGCCCTTCGGCTTGCGGTCAATACCGGGCTTGCACAAATCTACCGAAGCGGAGAGATCGTCGGTGTGTACAAAAAATGGTTCGACCAGGTCGGCCTGCAGATGAGTCCCGCCTTGAGAATGACTTACGGCCTCGGCGCGCTGGCGGACTGACCGCGGATGAGAGATTTTGCGATGGCGAGACTGCTGGCGGCAATCGCGATTGCGCTGGTCGCGCTCACGTCGGGCGCCCTAGCGGCGATGGATTCGAAGCGGATCGTCACGGCGGTCGACGCGGCCGCCAAAACGTTCGCCTGCAGCGCCGGCAGGGGTGAACCGAGTTGGACTTACAAGACGACGGACGAGACCGTGATCCGGACGAGCGGACAGAGAGTCCGGCTGTCGCACATTTGGCATCGCGGCCATTTCTCAGACATCAAGACCGGCGGCAGAGTTACCGTCCGCTATCATCTTGTCGGGCACGACCGCGTCGCGGACCGGGTCATCGTCTATCCGCTGCGGCAATGACGGCGGTCTCGCCGACGGCGTCGTCGCCGGTGGCCGGAGCGGCTTCAGTTCGCCGCGGGCGGCGGCGGAACAGCCGCGGGTAGGTCACGGCGATAACGTTTGCTGTCGACTGCGTATCCGGAGCGGCCGCCGCTTCAATCGGCAGCTTGATGTCGAAGCGCGCCCCTGTGCCGGTATCGGATGACGCCGAAAGCCGGCCGCCATGCCGCTCGACGATCATCCGGCAGATGGCGAGCCCCATTCCCATGCCGTCTTTTTTGGTCGTGACGAAGGGGTCGAATATCCGGTCGATCTGTCCCGGCTCGATTCCCGGGCCTGAATCCTGGACGGAAATGCCGATGGCATCGCGGCCGCGCCTCTCGGTGCGCACGCGCAAGGTGCGCTCCGTGCTCGAATAGGCCGTCATCGCATCGAGCGCATTGTGCACCAGGTTGAACACGACCTCCTGGAGTTGGCCTTTGTGGCCGACAATGGTCGGCAGTTCGGTGTCCAACTCGATGCGGGGGACGACACCGTGTTCGTGCAGCTCGGCGCGCAGGCCCCGCAATATGCCGGACAACACGCCGTTCATGTCGACCTGTTGTAAATCCTCGCGGGAATTTCTGAACAGGCCGCGAATGTTCTTGAAGATCTCATTTGCGCGGAAGCTGCTATCGATTATGTCTGCGGCAATCTCGCGCAGCTCATCGAGGTTCGGTGCCGGACGGTCAAGTATTGCCTGCGCCGCCTCGGCGTTGCTGACGATGCTGCTGATAGGCTGTTTCGCCTCGTGGGTAATGGCGCCGAGCGCCGCGTCGAGCGACGTCAGCTTGCGGCTGCGTTCAAGTTGCAAAGCCAGATTGGCGCGGGCGAGGCGCATGCCTTGCCCGATCGTTTCCGCGAGCAACGCAATCAAGATGGTTGTCGATGCAGCCACCGAAAGCGAACGGCTCGCGTAGAAGCCAAGGCTGAAACGGCCCGTCATGACAAAGGCTGTCACCGCGAGCTCCGCCACCAGCGCGACCACCGCAACCGTCAGCCAGAGATCGAAAACCGATTTTTGACGACGCGCCAACAGCGCCAACAGCGCAACCACACTCACCGCTAAATCAAATTGGGTCGCGTAGGTTGCCAGGGGCGCGAAGCTGCGCTTGTCGGCAAAGAGGGCCGGCAGGTCATCGCCATGCGTCGTCGCGATCCACGTGAGCAGGAGCACGAAACCGATGACGAGCGTTGCATCCCAATAGATCGTCGCCGCGGTCAAGGCGCGCGGCGCGCGCGGCAGGCAGACGTAGCCGATCACCGCGGCCGGCAGTCCGAAATGCCAGAAGATGAAAAGCCACGCGGTCGTTTGCAGGCCGGCGCCGAGCAGGCCCGCGGGCGCGAATGCGCCCGGAAACGTCAGGGCGTGCGGGATAATGATCAAGGCGTCGAACAAAAAGCCGCCGGCCAGCAGCAGCAACGCGCGCGAACCGATGGTCGCGGCCTGGCTCGCCAGCAGCGCGGCGATTACAAGATCGCAGATGACGATCACGGCTTCGGTGGCGGGTATGAAACCGTCCATCGGCCGCAACTGGATGGCGCCGAAGGGGGTGATGCACGCGGTGGCGACCAGCACAACGGCGACGACTACCAGAGTCAACCGGCGCTGGCGCCGCGTCGGCGTCAACGTCGCGAGCGAAACTCTGGATGCATCCCATATCGTACGCGTCGCCATGAACACGCCCCCGCAACACACGTCGAGTACCGAGCGGCTACGAGTATAGATAGCTTTGGCGAAGCAGGAGTACTCCTAATTGCAAAAATTTTACTCGCGGTGTCGTCAAATCGTCATCGCGGTGCGGCGCAAAAGCGGGCGGCGGCGTCTGGTTTTCGGCCCCCGCTTGCGCCCCGGCCCGGACGACAGCGCAAATGCTGCGTGGTATGGCTTTTGCTCCGGAGGTGGGCGGTATCCGAGTAGGGGGCAGGGGCTAAACGGGCTATGAAAGACATTCTCGACAAACTCGAGCAGCGGCGGGAGAACGCCCGTCTCGGCGGCGGCAAGGCGCGCATCGAGGCCCAGCACAAGCGCGGCAAACTGACCGCGCGCGAGCGCATCGAACTGCTGCTCGACAAGGGCTCGTTCGAGGAGCTCGACATGTTCGTCGAGCACCGCTCCAACGACTTCGGCATGGAGAAGACCAAGATCCCCGGCGACGGCGTCGTCACCGGCTGGGGCACGGTCAACGGCCGCACGGTTTATCTGTTCTCCAAGGACTTCACCGTGTTCGGCGGCTCGCTCGTCGGAGACGCACGCGGGCAAGATCATCAAGGTGCAGGACATGGCGATGAAGGCGCGCGCGCCCATCATCGGCCTGTTCGACGCCGGCGGCGCGCGCATCCAGGAGGGCGTCGCCGCGCTCGGCGGCTACGGCGAGGTGTTCAAGAGGAACGTCATCGCCTCCGGCGTCATCCCGCAGATCAGCGTCATCATGGGGCCGTGCGCCGGCGGCGACGTCTATTCGCCGGCGATGACCGATTTCATCTTCATGGTGCGCGACACCAGCTACATGTTCGTCACCGGGCCGGACGTGGTGAAGACCGTGACCAACGAAGTCGTCACCGCCGAAGAGCTCGGCGGCGCCTCCGTGCACACCACCAAATCGGGCGTCGCCGACGGCGCCTTCGAGAACGACGTCGAGTGCCTGCTGCAGATGCGCCGGCTGATCGACTTCCTGCCGGCCAACAACGAGACCGGCGTGCCGGACTGGCCGACGCAGGACGATCCCGACCGCATCGACGAATCGCTCGACACGCTGATCCCCGACAATCCGAACAAGCCCTACGACATCAAGGAGCTGATCCTCAAGGTCGTCGACGAGGGCGACTTCTTCGAAATCGCGACGAACCTACGCGCGCAACATCGTCACCGGCTTCGGCCGCATCGCCGGCAAGACGGTCGGCTTCGTCGCCAACCAGCCGATGGTGCTGGCCGGCGTGCTCGACTCGGACGCCTCGCGCAAGGCGGCGCGCTTCGTGCGCTTCTGCGACGCCTTCAACATTCCGATCGTCACCTTCGTCGACGTGCCCGGCTTCCTGCCCGGCACCGCGCAGGAATACAACGGCCTGATCAAGCACGGCGCCAAGCTGCTGTTCGCCTATTCGCAGTGCACGGTGCCGCTGGTCACGGTGATCACGCGCAAGGCCTTCGGCGGCGCCTATGACGTGATGGCGAGTAAGCACGTCGGCGGCGACCTGAACTACGCCTGGCCGACGGCGCAGATCGCGGTCATGGGAGCAAAAGGCGCGGTCGAGATCATCTTCCGCGGCGGCACGGCGGAGGAGATCGCCGCGCGCACCAAGGAATACGAGGACCGCTTTCTGTCGCCCTTCGTCGCCGCCGAGCGCGGCTATATCGACGACGTCATCATGCCGCACTCGACGCGGCGGCGCCTGGCGCGCGCGCTGGCGATGCTGAAGAACAAGCACGTCGAGATGCCCGCGCGGAAGCACGACAATTTGCCGCTCTAGGGAGCCAACAATGACAGCCAACGACCGGCCGGTGGTCACCCGCAAAGGCCAGGAGCACGGCAACACCGGCCAGTCGGGCGGCCTGAAGCTGATGAGCGGCGTCGGGCCGCAGCACACGCCGGCGACCCGGATCTGGTTCGGCAAGGCCGGCAATCCGCCCGGCTTCCGCTCGCTGCCGCACCACCACGGCGAGGCCGAGACCGGCGCCTATGTGCTGTCGGGCCGCGCCCGCGTCTATTTCGGCGAGAATTTCCGCGACTACGTCGACCTGTCGGAAGGCGACTTCATGTTCGTGCCGCCGTTCATTCCGCATCTCGAAGTCAACATGAGCACGACCGAGGAGTTGTGGTGGCTGGCCTGCCGCACGCCGGAAAACATCGTGGTCAACCTGCCCGATATCGAGACTCTTTGCTGGCCGGCTATCGGCGGGCGTAAGGACGAGGAAGCGCCTGGCGTGCGCTTGCGATGCTGCGGAACAAGCACGTCGAGATGCCGGCACGGAAGCACGACAATCTGCCGGTGTGAGTGGTAGCAAATAATCCATTCAACTCAATGTCGACGTTTCTTCCGCAGGTAGGTTTCGAGTGACGCCGCTGCATTCGTTGGTGCACTCTGTTAAGCTTTTGCTTCTGATCTGTTATAAAATGCAATGCGCGCGACGGGGTTCAGTTGGTGTCATTTCCGGACGGAATCGAAAATTCGCTGAAGAAAGCGGGCATTAGCGCCTCGTCGCTTGACCGGATCCGTTTGGCGCGTGGGGTCGTCGGAAAGTCTAGTTATCGTGGCCGCAGTTGCCATAACGGCTCTCGCCGTTGTTGCCTGGCGGCCTCCACGAGCACAAATACTCTTCTCGTGGTCGGCGCATTTATCGCCTTCGTTTTTTGTCTATTTTTCTTAGGCGCAATTTGGTTCGCTCACAACCATCCGGGCGAAGCTTTATTGGAAGGTGCCGAGCTGATCCGGTGGCGCCAGATGGAAGTTGCGGCAAAGGGCGTTGAGGTCACGCCCCGGCTTGTCGCTAACGCAACCGCTATCACCGTCGATCGACAAGCCGAAGGGCGACGACGATGAGTGAGAAAATTTACTTTATTGGCATCCGATGGCGTTAAAACTCAGCCCGGCGACGGCGATACAATCAAACTGGCTTTGGAACAACTCGGCGATTGGGCGCGATTGAATGTTGCGCATGCTGGTTTCTTGCCACCCAACATTCACCGGCAACAATACAAGCCGAAATTATGAAAAGCCTCACGGCAGACGACAGTGTGTTGGTGATGGAGGTAAATCCGGGCAATCGCTCGGGTTGGGTCCCAACCCTTATCATCGATTGGCTCCGCAATCACGGTTGGGCATAACGATTGAGCGCCATGATAGTTTAAAGTGCCCATGCCCGCCACCTTCTTCCTCGTCTGTGCCGTCGTCGCGCCCCACGCTGCGCTCAAAATTCGACCCTTGGTATTCGACCGACCACCTGCCGTGCACGTGTCGAGATCAGCCGCATGGAATGCCGGGTCAAGCCCGGCAATAACAGAACAGCCCGCAGGACGGATTAGCGCAGCGTAGTCCGCCATTTTCCAAAGAAGGCGGCGCCATCCGCTTCGCACTCGCGCCCGCCGTCCTAAAACTGCACCATCATCTGCTTGCAGACGTAGCGCTCGACGTCGTAGCACTGGAACTGCACCTTGTAGGGGCCCGACTTCGGCAAATAGCGGTAGTTGTCGGACAACACCGCGTTGGCCGGCCCGAACGTCTTGAGCACGTCGTCGCGGCTGCGGCCGATGAAGGCCTTGTCGAGGACGTCGCGCGGGATGCTGTCGGGCGGCATCGGCTCGAACGAATTGCCGACCACCATGGTGCCGACGGTGTCGTCGCTGGTGAAGAAGAACACCAGATTGTCGTTGAAGTAATAGGCGATGCGGCGGCCGTTTTCGGCGACGCGTTGCGGCTCGCCGAAACGCGCCACGATGTCCTTCCGCGTCGTCTCGGCCGTGACGTCCCACACCTTGTAATAATCCGCCAGCTCGTATTTCGGCGGCTCGCGGGCTTCTTGGGTTTAAGTGTTTTGGCTTCGGGTTTCTTCTGCGCGGCCGCCGCCGCGCGCGCAGGTACGGGCTTGGCAGGCACGGCTACGGGTTTCTTCTGGCGGGCCTGCGGCGCGGGCTTTGCCGGCGCGGGTTTCGCAGGCTGCGGCGCGAGCAACTGGAACGGATTGAACTGGGCCATGCCCGGTTGCGCCGCCAGCAGCGTGGCCAGCAGCGGCAGAGCGGCGAGTGTGAAAAAGCGCGCGCGGGGCATGGGTCATCGCCTTACGTGGGCGGTCATCATGGCGCGCCCGAGCGCGTCCGACAATGACAGGGCAGGGGCCTTAGCCGCCCTTGTCCCAACCCGCCGCGCCATTGAATAATACCCCGGGGCCAGGCACGGAGACTTCACCATGACGACGTCAGCGACCGAGCGCGTGCGCATTGTCGCGCCGGGACAGACTTATGTCGGCAAGCAGGGCATCACCTACGGCGCCGGCGCCTCGGCCGAGACGGTGGGCGCCGAAAAGATCTGCATGAACGTCATGCCGATGCCGCCCGGCGCGCGGGCCAAGGCCCACTATCACAACGGCATCGAGACCATCGCCTATCTGCTCGAGGGCGAATGTTCGGTCTATTACGGCGACGACCTGGAGCGGCGCATGGTCGTGCGCACCGGCGAACAGGTGTTCTGCCCGGCCGACGTGCCGCACGCGCCGTGCGAACGAAAGCGGGGAGCCGTGCACCTGGATCGTGGTGCATTCCTCCGGCAGCGATCAGACCGGCATCGTGCTGCTGCCGGAGCTCGACGCCAAGCTGGCGGCGCGGCTGGCGGCGAAGGCGTAAAGCCGATGCCCGCCACGCTCTTCCTCGTCCGCGCCGTCGTCGCGCCGCATCTGCGCGAAAATTCGACCAATGGTATTCGGCCGACCACCTGCCGTGGGCGATCCGCATCTTCAAATGCGACAAGGCCTGGCGCTTCTGGAGCGAGGTGGAGGCGGGCGTGCACTACGCGGTCTATCGCTTCGCCGACAAGGCGGCGTGCGACGCGGCGCTTGGCTCGGCCGAATTCAAGGAACTGGTCGCCGATTTTTCCCGCACCTGGCCCGAGGGCGTCGCCCGCACGCGCGACGTGGTGACGCTGGCGGAGGAGCGGGGCCTTTAACCGTTCGTCCCCGCGACCCAGCCCACGCTCGCTGCGCGAGCTTCGGCGGGTTCGAGTCCGCCGAAGCGCGGGAGCGCGAAGGCGGAAAGCGGGAACTTGTGGCCCCTGGATGCCCGCTTTCGCGGGCACGAACGGGTGAAAAATCGCCCACACGAATAGCCGCTGACACCTATAGGATCGTCACGCAATCCCGTCCCTCGTGACCGAGGGGTGTCTGATCAGCGTCTCCAGACGCGGGGCGGGGAGCGGTGGCCGGGGAATTCCTTCGCGTCGGAGATGCGGCGTGAAGGCCCGGCGGTCCAAGCCGCTTCGTCCCGGCGCGCCAGCCGCGCGTCGCCGGGCCCCACTGACGGCGGCAGCCGGCACGGTCAGACGTGCAGGGCACCGTTTGGGCCTACAGCGGTGGATAGGCGGGCTTTCGTAAGAGGGCTTGCCTGAAATGGGCCGTCCACCGGGGGCGAAGCGGAGCAAACCTTCAAACACCGCGCGCGGGACGCCTTGGGTTTGGCGGACTTGCGGCTTGCCCGCCGTAGCTCAAAGAGCGAAGGCGGGTCGGACTTCAGCACGCCTCGATGCTGCGAGGTGTCGAGGTCCGCGGGTCCGAGCACTTTTGGTTTGCGCAATCTGCGTAAACTGAGTGCGCCCGGACCCTGGCGTCCCGCGCGCCCTCGGTACTTTTTCGAGGCGGGCGGTTTGGAAGACGGCGTACCCGGCGCCGCAAAGAATACGGGCGACGATGCTGTCAGGATGCCGGGTTCGCCGCCGCCTCGGCCGTCCGCGCGGCGGCATAGCCGGTGGCGGTGAGCTGATAGCGGTAGCGGTTGCGACCGTCGATGGCGACCCAGTCGTTCGCCAGCGCTTTGTTGAGCCCGCGCTGGAAATCGCCGTCGCGCACGGTGAAAAAGTAATTGCGCGGCAGCACGCCGCTTACCGGGATGCGGTGCTGCATGAAAACGTCGAGGATTTGGCGGCCGACGTCGTCGTCGGAGATGGCGCAAGACATGAGTCACCCGCGTTCGAGAAGTGTACGCACGTGAATTACGCCAATGCGCGCGCGCTGTCGCGCGGTTCGCGCGTCATCTGAAAAGTTATACCGGCTTATTGCGCGTTACGTCGCCGCAACCACTTTGTTCCGTAGCACGCCGATACCGGTAATCTCGATTTCCACCGTGTCGCCCGGCTTGATGTTCTCCGGCACGCCGTCGGTGCCCATCCACATCACGTCGCCCGGCTCGATGGTGCAGTATTTCGATACTTCGGCGATGTAGGTGGCGGTGTCGAAGATCATGTTGTTGGTGGCGAAGCGGTCGGTTTCGCGGCCGTTGACGCGGATGGTGGTGGTCATGTCGTTTGGGTCGAGGCCGGTGACGATCCACGGCCCCATCGGCTTGAAGGTGTCGGAATTCTTGGCCCGCCAGAGCGTGCGGTCGATTTTCTGCCAGGTGCGCTCGGAGACGTCGTTGCCGATGGTCCAGCCGAAGACGTGGTCGAGCGCGTTCTCGCGCGTGGCGTTGCGGCAGCGCTTGCCGAACACGGCGACCAGTTCGCCTTCGTACTGAAATTGTTCGCCGGCGTCGGCCGGCTTGACGATGTTCTCGTCGTGGGCGATCAGCGCGTTGTTGGAGCGGTAGCCGATGTCGGGCTTTTCCGGGAACACCGGCTCGGTCTTGCGCTTGGCCGCCATCTTGCGAATGTGGTCGGCGTAATTGATGCCGACGCAGAAGAAATTCGACGGCACGGTCGGGACCAGCAGCTTGACGCCCATCAGCGGAAACGTTTTTCCAGCGCGCTTATGTTCGCTCCACGGCATGCCGTCGACGGCGATGACCTGGTCGCCTTCCACGATCCCGTAACTGGCCGCATTGTCTTTGCTGAACCGGCACCACGTCGCCATCGTCTATCTCCAGCCGCCGCCGCCATTGACGTAGACCGTGTCGGCCGTCATGAACGGACAGGCATCCGAGCAGGCGAACAGCACGAATTCGCCGATCTCCTCCGGCGCGGCGAAGCGGCCCATCGGAACGTCGTCGAGAAATTTCTGCACCAGTTCGGGCGAGGTCGCCGCCGCGTCCTGGAACGGCGTCTGCACCGGACCGGGCGAGATCGACATCGCGCGAATGCCCTGTTTGGCGAATTCGCGCGCCACGCCCATGGTCATGGTCACCACCGCGCCCTTGGCCGAGGCGTAATGCACCGAGGAGCCGGGCCCGCCGCGCTTGTGCGACATGCTGCCCATGTTGACGATGACGCCGAAATTATTGGCGAGCATGTGCGGCAGCACCGCCTGCATGGCGTAGAAGGTGCCTTTGACGTTGAGATCGAAGGTCTTGTCGAACAGGCCGTCGTCGATGTCGAGGAACTTGGAGCGGCGCAGCGCCGCGCCCGCCGAATTGAACAGGAACTGCACGCTGCCGAAATCGTCGAGCGCGAGCTGCACCATGTCCTTGACCGCTGCGCGCTTGGTGACGTCGATGGTGAGCGCCAGCGTCTGCCCGCCGGCGTTGCCGTATTTGGTATTGACCTGCTCGACGGTCTGCTCGACGCCGGCCTCGTTGATGTCGGCGCACACCACGTTGGCGCCTTCGCGCGCGAAGATCAGCGCGGCGGCGCGGCCGATACCGCTCGCCGCGCCTGTGATGACGATGGTCTTGCCGCGGAAATAGTCCGGCGTCTTCGGCATCGGTACCCCTGATTGCTGGATCGGTCCTTGTGGCGAGCATCATGGATTGCCGGATCACGTCCGGCAATGACCAAGCGGCGGTTGTCTTAGCCTACGTCCGGCATGCCGCCCATGCGGATGACGGCTTGCGTGCCGAGCAGGATCGCGCGCGACAACAGCGCCATATCGGCCGGCATGTCGCGGCGCCAGACGTCGAGCAACAGCGCGATGCGGACGCGGTCGCTGCGGTTCCACACTTCGTGCCGGTAGGTATCGTCCCACAGCAGGCTTTCGCCGTCGCCGAGGCGATAGGGCACGCCGTCGATATTCATGACGCAGGCCGGCCTGCCCGCGGTGTCATTGGGCATCGACAGCATCAGATGAAAGCGCAGGATGGCGCGGAACGGGCCGCGGTGCTCGGGGATATGCTTGCCGGGCGCCAGAAACGACAAGGTCGCCGACATCACCTCGGGCGCCTCGTCCAATATGGCGGCAACGGTCGGGACGCGGCGCAGGTTCTTTTCCAAGCGTGACGCCATAGGCCTTCATGATGAACACGCGCCAGTCGCGCCCGTCATTGGCCGAGATATCCGCCTGCGCCGGCATGACGTCGTGGAAGCGCGGCACCTTGCCGAGCGCGCCGGCGACCGCGAGCGCCTCGTCGCGGATGTCGGTCCAGCGGTCGGTGAAGCGTTTGGCGTTGGGGAAATAATGCTCAGCCTCGAGCGTCGCCGGCGTCGCGATGCGGCGGTCGTACACGGCGCGGACAACGCCGGCCGCGCGGTCGTAAAGTTGCGCCACGGACGTTTCTCCCCGGAGAGGTCGTGCCCTTGTTATGAATATAGTCCCGCGGCGCGGCGCGGCCTATATCCCTGCCCATAAATTTGGCGCAGCTTGACAATTCCCGCGGTGGGAAAAGGATCGAAGGGTTCCGGCCGGCGGCGGCCTGTCCTGGGCCGCCTTGCGGCGAGACGAAGGGGGACCCATGCGAAAATTATGGCTGGCGTTGCTGCTGGCGCCGCTGATCGCCGTGCCGGCGCGCGCGGAAGAGGGTCTGGTGACCTTCAAGTCGATGACGGTCGATCTCGCGCTGGCGCTCGCCCGCGCCGCGCTCGCCGATTGCCAGAAGCAGGGCTATCAGGTTTCGGTCGCGGTGGTGGATCGCTTCGGCGTGACGCAAGTGTTGCTGCGCGACCGCTTCGCCGGCGCCCACACCGTGCCGACCGCGACCGGCAAGGCCTGGACCGCGGTCAGCTTCCGCACCAACACCGGCGAATTGGTCGCCGCGACCGCGCCTGGTTCGCCGCAGGCCGGCGTGCGCAATCTGCCGAATGCCACCATCATCGCCGGCGGCGTGATGGTGGAGGCGGCCGGCACGCTGGTCGGCGCCATCGGCGTGTCCGGCGCGCCGGGCGGCGACAATGACGAAACCTGCGCCAAGGCCGGCATCGCCGCCATCCGCGACAAGCTCGATTTCTAGTTCGATCGGAATTTGTGAGCATTTGCCCCTATGGAAAATGAACGGGGCAGTGGAGACTGACCTGCTCTCGGGGCGAAACGCCGTTTAAGAAAGCGGTAATATTGTGCTGTATATAATCCCAACTTATTTTAAAGCAGAGGCAGTCCCAAGTGTCTGAGAAAAGACGCTGGAAAAGGACAGCGCCTACTGGCTCTGTCCCTCGGGTTGGAAAGATTTTCGTCGGACCAAAGAGCCCGATGATAGATTGCCGCGTCATTGATCTATCGCCCGGGGGGGCCTGCCTGGAATTGCAGGGCTATCACGATTTACCCAAGGTATTCGAATTCATTCACGGCAGTTCGCGGAGGTCCTGCTATCTGGCCTGGCATCGGGGAATCCGCGTGGGCATTGGCTACGAAGACTCATATCAAACGGCAGGAAATTCCAGTGGTCTGAGCCGGCCCACGACCAGCACGAGTTTTCTTTCCCGGCCAAGGCGTTAATCCATCGCCGTTACTCAAGTGCGCCGGACGATCGGTGACCGACTTAAAACCGCGTCGTCAGGTGGGTGAGCCAGGCCGGCGAAGCGTCGACGATCACGGCTTCAAGCCGCTTGTCGAGGCCGCTGACGATCAGCACGCCGACGAAAAGCAAAAGGGCGCCGAGCGAATACTTGCCGCCCTTGCCGGCCTGGAGCAGACGGTCGCGCCAGCGCATCAGCGCCTCGCGCGACAACATGCCGAGCGCGATCAGCGGCGCTGCCGCGCCGATGCCGAAGGCGATCATGGTGAGCGCGACGCGGCCGATGTCCTTGCCTTGCGCCGCCAGCACCGAGGCCGCGCCGAGGGTCGGCCCGACGCAGGGACTCCAGACCGCGCCGAGCAACAGCCCGAGCGCGAACTGGCCGGAGAGCCCGCGCGTCGACATGCCGCCGGCCTGCGCATGCGCCCAGTTGCCGAACGGCCCGGCCGCTACCGCCAACTGGACTTGCAGCTTCGGCAGCAGCAGCACGGCGCCGATGACGATCAGCAGCACCGCGGCGACATAGCGGAAGACATCCTGATCGAGCCCGATGGCAAAGCCGATGGTGGCAACGAACAGACCGACCGCCACGTAAGACAGCGCGACGCCGCCGGCGAGCGCGACCGGGCCGTAGCGGTGCTCGGTCAAGGCCGCGCCCAGCACGATCGGCAACAGCGGCAACACGCACGGCGACAGAGTCGACAGCACGCCGGCCAGGAAAGCGAGGGCAATCGCGCTCATCTCGAATCAGAGCGCCTTGCCGAGCAGCGCCTCGATCGAGGCCGGGTCGGTATCGCCGGTCGAGCGGCCGACTTCTTGTTTGCCCTTATAGACGATCAGCGTGCTTTGCTGGGCGACGTGCAGCGTGCGCAGCAGCGTCTTGCTGGTGTCGAAGTCGATATCGAATGTCATCAGGTCCTTGAATTTCGCCGTGCCCTCGAACTTGGACAAAATCGGCTTCTGCGCCTTGCAGGTCGGGCACCAAGGCGCGGTGATGTGCAACAGGATCGGCTTGCCGGCGGCCTGCGCCGCAGCGAAGGCCTGCGGGCTGTAAGTTTCGGGCGACATGGCCGAGGCGAGGGGGCCAAGAGCGAGCGTTGCGCCGAGCGCGAAGGCGCCGATGAGAAAACGCCGATTGAACATGGGTCACCCTTTTTGCGAATGCGGTTTCCCTCCTAGCAAATGGCCGGCGCGGCGGCGGTCACGTTTCCCACATTCGAAATCACGAATTCGTGGGGTCGGTGGCCGGATAGAGGCGAAAACCGTGTCACGGATCGCCGCGGCGGCTTTATAATGCGCAATCGAAAACCCATTCAGGAAAGCATATGGCCACGCCCCCGCCCATCGAATACGCCGACGCCTCGCCGCAAGTGCGCGCGGTCTATGACGACATCAAGAAATCCCGCAACGTGCCGGACGTGAATAATTTCTGGAAATATCTGGCGCGCGATCCGGCGACGCTCAAGCGCACCTGGGACAGCATCAAGGAGATCATGGCGCCGGGCGCGCTCGATCCGCTGACCAAGGAGATGATCTATCTCGCGGTCAGCGTCACCAATGGCTGCGCCTATTGCATCGCCAGCCATACGGCGGCCGCCCGCAAGGCCGGCATGACCGAGGCCATGTTCGGCGAACTGATGGCGGTCACCGGCATGGCCAACGAGACCAACCGGCTCGCCAACGGCTACCGGGTGCCGGTCGACCCCGCGTTCCAAACCTGACGCGATTGATCAAACCGTGCCATCCGTGCAAGATGATAAAAACGCGTGTGGGGCGCGTGCAGGGGGAACGCAAATGTTAGATCGGACAGTGATTTCGCGGCTGATCTGTGTGGGACTGGTGGCGGCGGTGATGCTGCCGGCGGGGCACATGCTGTTTCCCTATGTCAGCCATGTCTTGAGCGGCGGACAGTTCCAGGCGATCGAAGCGGTTCTCAGCGCCACGGTCGGCTTCGGGCTCTCGGCCATCGTCGGGTAAATCGAACGCCTGCGGCGCTTGTCGCGCCCGGCCATAATTCCGCTCGCCTAAAATAAAAGACGACCTCGGCGCGTTATGCGCCGAGGCCGATTCACGACATTTATCTTCGCAGCTTTATTGGGCGCCTGCCGGCGGGCTGCGCGGTGTCGCTGGCGCCGGGGTGAGCGGCTGCGGCGAGCCCGCTCCCGAGCCCGTGGTGGCCGGCGGCCCAACCTGCCGCATGGCGCTGCCGGCGGTCGCCGGCGCCGCGTTGTTGTTTGCAGTTTTGGTGGTGGGGCTGTTGGCGCCGATGATGACAAGGAATGCGATCAACGCGAGCACGGCAATGCCGGCAACCCAGCCCCATGGTCCGCCAACGCTTTCGTCACGACGCAGCACCGGGTCGCTCAACCGCGGATCGGTATAACGTGGATCACTCATGGTAATCCTCCTTCGGTTCCAGACGCGCTTGGTCGTCTCGGGTGGAAACCCGCTGATTGCGCCCGCGGTTCCGAAGAAAACTTTGTGCACCGCCGAAGAAAACTTTCTGTGCTGGCCCACGGCGCAAATTGCGGCGAAAATGCTAAGGGAACAATTCGATTCAGCGGAATTCGCCCGCTCTTGCTAAAGTCATCATGCGCCTGACAAAATTTGCCATCGCCGCCGCGCCGATGTTGTTCGTGTTGCTGTGGAGCACCGGCTTCATCGGCGCGCGCTTCGGACTGCCCTATATCGAGCCGATGACGTTTCTGGCGGTGCGTATGGTGTTCGTCGTGCTGATCATGGGCGCGATCGCGTTTATTGCGCAGGCGCGCTGGCCGCGGGGGTCCGAGATTGGCCACAGCCTGGTGGCGGGTGCGCTGGTGCACGGGCTTTATCTCGGCGGCGTGTTCACGGCGATCAGCCAGGGCGTGCCGGCCGGCATCTCGGCGCTGATCCCGGGGCTGCAGCCGATCCTCACCTCGACCATCGCCAACCGTTTCATGGGCGAGAAGGTCACGCGTCTGCAATGGCTCGGCCTGGTGCTCGGCCTGATCGGCGTGCTGCTGGTGCTGCACGACCGCAGCATCGTACTGGCAGGCTCTCCGCTCGGCTGGATCGCGAGCTTCGTCTCATTGATCGGCATCACGCTCGGCACGCTCTACCAGAAGCGCTTTTGCGGCCGCATTGACTGGCGCGCCGGCAATACCGTGCAATATGCCGGCGCGCTGGCGTTGTTCGGGCTCGCCGCCTTTGTCTTCGAGACGCGCACCATCCATTGGAGCGGCGAACTCATTTTCGCCATGGCCTGGCTGGTGCTGGTGCTGTCGATCGCCGCGGTCGGCCTGATGTATTGGCTGATCCGCCGCTCGGCGGCGACCGGATTTGCCAGTCTGTTCTATCTGGTGCCGGTGGTGACCGCCTTGCTCGCGTTCATGCTGTTTGGCGAGAAGCTGGACGCGCTCTCGATCGCCGGCATGGTGGTGTGCGCGGCCGGCGTTGTGCTGGCCAATCGCGGCACAGCCAGGCCGGCCAAGGTCTGACTACGTCCTCGGCTCCAGCACGGCCTGCGTCTGCGTCACCAGCGCACACAGCTTGCCGTCGCCGCGGGTGATGCGGGTCTGCCAGACCATAGTGGTGCGGCCGCGATGCAGTGGCGTGCATTCGGCGTAAGCCGTGTCGCCGATCGGGATCGAGGCGAAGAAATTGGTCTTGCTCTCGATGGTGGCGGTGCGCTGGCCGGGCTTCAGGTTGGCGGTGGTCGCGGTGCCGCCGAGATTGTCGGCGAGCGCCATGATCGCGCCGCCGTGCATGATGCCGTGGCGGTTGTTGAGGTCGTCGCGCACAGGAAGCTCCGCCGTGACGCGCTCGCGTGTCACCTCGGTGATCTTGATGCCGAGGAATTGGGCAAATGCCGGCTGCGTCTTAGCCGGGGCGTTGACGTCGTTCATCGTAATGGCTCCGGGCCGAACATGAAAAAGGCGCGGGGAATCGCGACCCGCGCCCTTGTTCGATCAGATATAACGCGCCGAGGCGGCGTCTGTCACTTCGGCTGCGGCACGATGCGGATATAGGGCTTCGGCGTCTTCCAGCCACCCGGATAAAGCTTCTTGGCCTCTTCCTCGATGATCGCGCCGGTCATCAGCACGTCCTCGCCCTGTTTCCAGTTCGCCGGCGTCGCCATGCGGTGCTTGGCGGTGAGCTGCAGCGAGTTGAGCACGCGCAGGATCTCGTCGAAGTTGCGGCCGGTGGTCATCGGATAGACCAGGATCAATTTGATCTTCTTGTCCGGCCCGATGATGAAGACGTTGCGCACCGTCATGTTGTCGGCCGGCGTGCGGCCTTCCGCGGTGCCGCTGGTGCTCGCGGGGAGCATGCCGTAGGCCTTGGAAATCTTCAGATCGGTGTCGCCGATCATCGGATAGTTCGGCGCGAAACCGACCACGTCCTTGATGTCGACCGCCCATTTCTTGTGGTTGTCGACCGGGTCGACCGACAGGCCGATGATCTTGGTGTTGCGCTTGTCGAACTCCGGCTTCATGCGCGCCATGGTGCCGAGCTCGGTGGTGCAGATCGGCGTGAAATCCTTCGGGTGCGAAAACAGTACGCCCCAGGAATTGCCCAGCCAGTCGTGAAATCGGATTTTTCCTTCGGTGGTCTCCGCCTCGAAATCCGGTGCCGTGTCGCCAATCGCCAATGCCATGACAAATCCTCCTTAAAATGCGGTCAATTACGCGCCGCCGCTTATATAGGCGTCCGCGCGCGAGCGGAATAGGCCCACCGGCACAAAGGATAGTCATGCAACGACGCCGCACGGCGTAGCATAAAGCTTTTCCGCCGTGCGGGGCCGATGAAAGAGTATTGCGCCGCTGCCGCCAGCCTTGGTCAGCGGCTGGCCGCCTTGCTCTCGTCAGCCAAGCCGACAGAGCGTCCTGGGAACCCGGCGACGTCGAAATAGTGCGTGCGGCCGACCGATTGATACTGCAGCACGGTGCGCAATTGGTTGTCGGCTGCGGGCGAGCGGACCGTGTGGGAGGCGACATTCGGCGTCCGCCCGCCCGGCATCGCCTCGTTGACGACGCGGCCGACCAGATGGCCCTTCGCCGTAACGGTTAGACCCAGGATATGCGCAATGGTCTTGCCGACGTCGGCGTTGCTCACCGGCGCGTCGTCGATGAAGCCGGCCTTGAAGTCGGGGCCGGCGGCAGCCATGAAGTTCATTGTGTCGGCGCGGCTGAAGCTGCCATGCATGCCCTGACCCTGCTGCAGACCGGTGTCGGCGACTTCAGCCGTGCACAGCAGCGGCTGTTCGCAGCCGGTCGAGAACGACGCGAAATTGACGGCGATCGCCGGATGCGGCGTGGTGGCTGCGCCGTTCAGGTTGATTGCCGACATCGGCAGCGTGCCCGGGTAATGACCGAGCGAAGCGTCGACAAAGATGCCGCTGACATAGTCTTGTTCGAGCAGGGCCTTCACCACGCGCGCCGCGACTTTGCGGTCCTTGCCCGGCAGGTAGACCAGATCGGAGCCGCCATTGGCCGCGACCACCACGGCGGGTTTGGCCGGATCCTTGCCGATCACGCCGTTGCCGGCGCTCGGATGGCTGTTGCCGGTGATGGGCGCGTTCTTCTTGTTGGGGTCGAACAGCGGCAGGTCGAGCGCCTTGGCAATATCCATGGCGAGGAAGCCGGGCGGCAGCAGGCCTTTCTGCACGTCGGCGTATTCGAGCTTGGCGGCGGGGCTGGTTTTGCTCTGCTTTGAGATGGTGGAGAAGCCGTGGTCGGCGGCCACGATGATGTCGGTGGTCGCGGCGAGGCCGAGATCGTCGAGCGCCTTGCGCAAGGCGGCAAGATTGTCGTCGGCGTTCTTGATGGCGGCGAGCGAGGTCGCCCCGTTGATGCCGGGCGTCAGCGTATTGAGGCTGTCGCCCTGATTGTGCTGGCTGCCGTCGGGATCGCGCGACCAGAACACCAAGACGAACGGCTTGTTGCGAGCCTTGAACATCGGCAGCACGACCTTGGTCGCGACGTCAGCAAAATATTTCTGCTGCTCGACATTGGCAACGGTCGTACCCGGTTTTTCGAACGTGCCGGCGGTTCCGTTGGCGCCGCGCGTCGGCGCGGCCAGCGGCAAATTGGCCTTGCCGAGCGCCGCCTGCATGTCGGCGGTCAGCGGCGCGCCGATTTTCGAGCCGGTCGAGTCGTCGACGACGATGGTGTGCTCGCCCGGCCGGTTGACGCGATCGGTATGGTCGAAGATCAAAGTCGGCCCGAGCTTGCCGATAGCGGCGGTGCTGAAGCCCTGGCCGCGCGCCAGCTTCAGGATGGTCTCTTCGTTGAGATAGTTGCCGTCGAAGTGTTCGTCGACGTCGAACAGCACCGCGTCGTTTTCAAGAAACGGCGTGATCGTGCCGGCGGCGGGCCCGACCGCATAGCCGGTGTAGATGGTGTTGCTGAAATCGCCGGTGTCGCCGAGATAATGGCCGGTGGCCATCGCCGAGGCGTTGGCGGTGGTGAACGTCGGGAATAGCGAATGCGGGTTCCTGAAATTGACGCCCTTGTCGCGGATCGCCGCCATGGTCGGCGCGGTCTCCGGGGTTACTTTAAGGGCGCGTAAGCCGTCCGGCACGAACAGGATCACGTTATGCGGCGGCTCGGCACTGGCCGCGGTGAGTTGTAGGGCGAATACCGTCAAAGCCAGGGCATGCAGTGTTTTTGACCTGAGCGACATGGCAGCTCTCCCGGTTCTTTTTGTTGCAATGGCGCGCTAGATACGCCGCCCACAAGACAGTATTGTAACAACAGCCGGCTATCCGCAGCCATTTCCACCGGAATGGCAGGGGGCGTTTCGCTTAATGTTCAAGCGTATTCTGATTGCCAATCGCGGCGAAATCGCCTGCCGGATCATCAAGACCGCCCGCCGCATGGGGATCGAGACCGTCGCGGTCTATTCCGAGGCCGACAAGGACGCCCTGCATGTCGAGATGGCCGATACCGCCATCGCCATCGGCCCGCCCGAAGCGGCCAAGAGCTACCTGCTGATCGACAAGATTTTGGCGGCCTGCAAGGCGTCGGGCGCCGAGGCCGTGCATCCCGGCTACGGCTTCCTGTCCGAGCGCGAGGCGTTCCCCAAGGCGCTGGAAGCCGCCGGCGTCGTGTTCATCGGGCCGAACCCCAAGGCCATCGCCGCCATGGGCGACAAGATCGAGTCCAAGAAAGCGGCGGCCGCCGCACACGTCTCCACCGTGCCCGGCCATCTCGGTGTGATCGCCGACGAGGTCGAGGCGATAGAGATCGCCGAGGAGATCGGCTATCCGGTGATGATCAAGGCTTCCGCCGGCGGCGGCGGCAAGGGCATGCGCATTGCCTATTCCAAGTCCGAGGTGGCGGAAGGCTTCGCACGGTCGAAGTCGGAGGCGAAGTCCTCCTTCGGCGACGACCGCATGTTCATCGAGAAATTCATCACCGATCCGCGCCACATCGAGATCCAGGTGTTGGGCGACAAGCACGGCAACGTCATTTATCTCGGCGAGCGCGAATGCTCGATCCAGCGCCGCAATCAGAAAGTGATCGAGGAGGCCCCAAGTCCGCTGCTCGACGCCGCCACCCGCAAGAAGATGGGCGAGCAGGCGGTCGCGCTGGCAAAAGCCGTCGGCTACGACTTGGCCGGCACCGTCGAATTCGTCGCCGGTCAGGACAAGAGCTTCTTCTTCCTCGAGATGAACACGCGGCTGCAGGTCGAGCATCCGGTGACCGAATTGATCACCGGCATCGATCTGGTCGAGCAGATGATCCGCAGCGCGGCCGGCGAAAAATTATCGCTGAAGCAAAGCGACGTGAAGCTCAACGGCTGGGCGGTCGAATCCAAAGTCTATGCCGAAGACCCGTACCGCAAGTTTCTGCCCTCGACCGGGCGCCTGACGCGCTACCGGCCGCCGGAGGAGCACAGCGCCAACGGCGTGACGTTGCGCAACGACACCGGCGTCTACGAGGGAGGCGAGATTTCGATCTACTACGATCCGATGATCGCCAAGCTGGTCACCCACGCCGGCACGCGCGCCGAGGCGATCGACGCGCAGGCCGACGCGCTCGACGCCTTCGTCATCGACGGCATTCGGCACAATATTCCGTTTCTCTCGGCGCTGATGGCGCATCCGCGCTGGCGCGCCGGCAAGCTGTCGACCGGCTTCATCGCCGAGGAATTTCCCGACGGCTTTCACCCGCACGCGCCGGATGGCGAGCGCGCGCAGGTGCTGGCCGCGGTCGCCGCGGCGATCGACCACGTGCTGGGCGAACGCAAGCGGCAGATATCCGGCCAGATGGACGGGCACCGGGTGACGCGCGAAAGCCAGCGTGCGGTGTGGCTCGGCGAAACCGAATACCGGCTCGAAGTCCGGCGCGAGAACGGCACCATCGAGGTGCGCTTCCCGGGCAAGGGCAAAGACGCCCGCCGCCATTTGCAGTCGGATTGGAGGCCGGGCAATCCTTTATGGACCGGCACCATCAACAGCGAGCCGGTCGCGGTGCAGGTCCGCACCGTCCCCAATGGCTTTGCGCTCGCCTACCGCGGCGTCGAAGCGAAGGCCTTCGTCTACACCAAAAACGAGGCCGCCTACGCGCGGCTGATGCCGGTAAAGCAGGTCGCCGACAGTCTTAAGCACATGCTGTGCCCGATGCCGGGGCTGGTGGTGTCGATCGCAGTGAAGGAAGGCCAGGAGGTCAAGGCCGGCGAGACCGTGGCGGTGGTGGAAGCCATGAAGATGGAAAACGTGCTGCGCGCCGAGATCGATGGCACGGTGAAGAAGATCAACGCCAAGCCCGGCGACAGCCTGGCGGTCGACGCGGTGATTTTGGAGTTTGCATAGCCGTCATTCCGGGACGCGAGCGAAGCTTGCGGGTCCGGAATCCATAATCTCGGTTTGTGAGTATGGGTTCGGGGTTCGCCGCTTTGCGACGCCCAAATGACAGAGGTGGTGATGACTCTCTACTTCGCCTACGGCTCCAACATGCAACGCGCCGCGATGGCCCGGCGTTGTCCGGGCGCGCTGGCGGTCGGGCCGGCCACCCTCGAGGGCTATCAATTTTTTGTCGGCATTGACGGCTGGGGCTCGGTGAAGCCAAGCGCGGGCGAACGTGTATATGGCGTACTGTGGCGGCTCACGCCGCGCGACATTGCGGCGCTGCATGCCTACGAATTGCTGCACCAGGGTCTCTATGACGTGCGCAATCTGCGGGTCCGACTCGGCAGCAAGCGCATGCGCGCGATGATTTACCTGCTGCGCCGGCGCGCGCCCGGCAAGCCGAAGCCCGGCTATGTCGAGATGATCGCTGCCGCCGCGCGCGGCTGGAAACTGCCCGAGCGCTATATCCATTCGGTCGAGCGCTGGTCGATTTCACGATTTACCGGGCCGCGCGCGATCGGCACCGGCGAATTGGCATGAACGTCATCCGCCATATGTTTGCGCGCGGCCGCGTGCAGGGCGTCGGCTACCGCGCGTTCGTCGAGCATGAGGCGCTGCGGCGTGGCCTTGAGGGCTGGGTGCGCAACTGCCGCGATGGCAGCGTCGAGGCAGCGTTCAAGGGCGAGGAGGCAGTTGTCGCCGACATGATCGAAATCTGCCGGCGCGGACCTTATTCTGCCCGCGTCGATGCGCTCGATCAGCGCGAGGGCAGCGACGACGAGCTCAAACTGCGTGCGCCCGGCGATGTCTTCTCGGTACTGCGGACCGCGTAGTCGGTTGCCCCAAACAGCGCCTCGAATTCCTGCTGCAAGATCACATCGACTTCGGCCATCGACACCGGAATGCCAAGATCGGTCAGGCTGGTGACGCCGTAGCGCTGTTCGCTCACGCCGCACGGCACGATGCCGGAAAAATGCGCGAGGTCCGGATCGACATTTAGTGCGATGCCGTGCAGCGTCACCCAGTGCGAGACGCGGATGCCGATGGCGGCGATCTTGTCCTCATAGCCGTCGCCTTTGTCGGGCCGGCGCACCCAGACGCCGATGCGGTCCTCGCGCCGTTCACCGCGCACGTTGAAGCGGCTGAGCGTGCGGATGATCCATTCCTCTAGCGTAGCGACGAAGCGGCGCACGTCCGGTCCGCGACGGCGCAGGTTGACCATCACATAGGCTACGCGCTGGCCCGGCCCGTGATAGGTCATCTGCCCGCCGCGACCGCTCTCGAATACCGGAAAGCGGGCCTCGATCAGTTGTTCAGGCTTGGCGCTGGTGCCGGCGGTGTAAAGCGGAGGGTGCTCCAGAAGCCAGACCAGTTCCGCCTCATCGCCCGCTGCGATCGCCGCGGCGCGCGCCTGCATGGCGGCGACGGCCTGCTCATAGGGCACGCGCAAATCGTCGGCGCGCCATTCGACCGGCGCTGCCTTGGCTGGCGGCTGCAGGACGTCAAGACCGTTGCGAAATCCCACAGCCACTGCGGACCTCAGAAATGATTGTAGACATCGTCTAGATATTTCGGCGCCTGCTGCAGGGAAGGGCCCGCCATGATGAAAAAGATGATTTTGTATTCGGTCACGCAGCGGATCGTGGCCGTATACTCTCCCCGCGTGCCATAGCGGGATTGCTGGGTGCGCTCGATCTGGCCGAATCCGGCCCCTTGAATGGCCACCTCGGCAAAGTGCAGACATTCTTCCTGTGTCAGCTTGGTATCTTGCCACCGGGTGCTGATGGCGGGGCCGGCCCGGGCGCTCGTGGCGTCGGCGAAGGCGGCGAAGCCGAGCAAAAGGCCAAAAACTGAGGATTTATGCATCATATCTCCCCCTCAATGCGCGGTTTTATCCGTTAACGTCTTGTTCACCATACCGTGGTCACCTGATGGTCGCCCGCGACGAAGCCGGGCGCAATGGGGCATCAACAAGTGACCACACTCGATAAGGTTACGGTCGAAATTACCGTCGTGCTCGGCAGCACCACTATGCCGGTTCATCAGGTGCTCCGGCTCGGCCGCGGCGCCATCATAGAGCTGGAGTCGACGGAAGAAGACGCGGTCAATATCCTCGCCAACGACCTGCCGATCGCCAAGGGCACCGTAGTGGTCAACGGTAACCGCATCGCGGTAGAGGTCGGCGAATTGATGCCCCGGCCACTCGATATGCGCTAGGCGTCTAGCCGGCCCTTGTCCCTCAAGACCCTATTTGTTAGAGCAACCGCGCTTTGCCGGGACACAAGGTTTTGCAAGGCTTTTCGTTGTCCCTCCTGCGGCCATGGCGGAATTGGTAGACGCACTAGCTTGAGGTGCTAGCGGGGCAACCCGTGGAGGTTCGAGTCCTCTTGGCCGCACCATATGTTTATATCGGGGTTTCAATGTCTTAAGGGGCGTGGCAGGTCGATTTTGTAGCATTACAACGAACTTTCCTCCACCGGCCGCCGAGCAATGGCACATCCCAGACGATGGCTTCTTGCACTTGTTGTTTTGCTTATTTTCTCCGGCTTCGCAGCATGCGCATGGTATTTTCACAGCACGCTCAGCGTGGATGCGCTGGAGCTGTGGACGGCTCGCCTCGGCATTTGGGCGCCGATCGTTTTCGTCTTGCTCTATGCGGTCGTGACCGTCGGCATGGTTCCGGGCAGCATCCTCGACGTGATCGGCGGCGCGCTGTTCGGTCCTTATTTGGGCAGCCTGCTCGATTTCACCGGTGGAGTTCTCGGTGCGGCGTTGGCATTCCTGGTCGCGCGCTATCTTGCCCGTGACTGGGTCGAACGCCGCGCCCGACCTCGGCTGCAGGAGGTCATGCGCCATGTGGATACAGAGGGATGGAAATTCGTTGCGTTTCTACGCCTCGTTCCCGTATTTCCGTACAATGTAATGAATTATCTGCTCGGCCTGACGCGCATCCCGTTCCACCACTATGTTCTCGCCACCGCGGTGTTCATGGCGCCGTCGACGATTGCATACACTTGGATTGGCTATGCCGGCCGCGAACTTATCTCCGGCGAAACGCCCCACATTCGCTTCGCTTTGGTCGCGGTTGGAATATTGGCGGCGCTGCTATTCTTACCTAATTTTCTCAAGCGGCTGCGCCGCGGCTAAATCAAAGCCTGATGCGCAGCTGGCTGGCGATCTCGCCGACAATGCCGCGGCGGAACAGCAGCACGCAGGCGACGAAAATCACCCCCTGGATCACCAGCACCCACTCGCCGACGATGGCCAGCTTGTACTGCATCAGCACGATAATGAACGAGCCGACCACTGGGCCAAAAATCGTGCCGAGGCCACCGACCAGCGTCATTAGCACGACTTCGCCCGACATCGGCCAGTTGACGTCGGTCAATGAGGCGAGCTGCAGCACGATCGCCTTGGTCGCACCGGCGGCGCCGGCGATCGTCGCCGACAAAACGAAAGCGATCAGTTTGTAGCGGTCGGTCTTATAGCCAAGCGAAATGGCGCGCGGCTCGTTCTCGCGGATCGCCTTGAGCACCTCGCCAAATGGCGAATGCACGATGCGGTAGATGAACAGGAATCCGGCGAGAAAGATCACCAGGACGACAACATACATCGCCACCTCGTTACGCAAATCGATGAGGCCGAAAAGGTAGCCGCGCGGCACACCCTGGATGCCGTCCTCGCCGCCGGTGAACGTCGCCTGCAGCGCGAAGAAGTACATCATCTGCGCCAGCGCCAGCGTGATCATGGCGAAGTAGATGCCCTGGCGGCGAATCGCCAACGACCCGGCGGCAAGACCGCAAAGGGCGGCGGTCGCGGTGCCGGTGAGGATCGCCAGATCCGGCGTGAAACCCCAGGCCTTGGCGGCGTAGGCGGCGAGATAGCTCGCCCAACCGAAATATAGTGCGTGGCCGAACGACAGCAGGCCGACATAGCCGATCAAGAGATTGAAGGCACAGGCGAACAGCGCAAAGCACATCACCTCCATCAGGAACAGCGGATAGGTGAAGAACGGCGCCACCACCAGCGCCACGACCATAATGACAAAGGCGATGGTCTCGCTCGGCAGGCGTGACGTCGCGCGCAGGCTCTTTGTGGGATTGGCCGATTGATCCATCAGCCCCTCCGCCCGAACAAACCGGCCGGGCGGACCAGCAGTACGATCGCCATGATGACGAAGATGACGGTGTTCGACGCCTCGGGGAAGAACACCTTGGTCAGGCCCTCGATCACGCCGAGCCCGAAACCGGTGAGGATGGCGCCGAGGATCGAGCCCATGCCACCGATCACCACCACCGCGAACACCACGATGATCAGGTCGGAGCCCATCTGCGGCGACACGTTGTAGATCGGTGCCGCCATCACCCCTGCGAAGGCCGCAAGCGCCACGCCGAAGCCATAGGTGAGCGTGATCATGCGCGGCACGTTGATGCCGAAGGCGCGCACCAAAGTTGGGTTCTCGGTCGCGGCGCGCAGGTTGGCGCCAAGCCGCGTTCGTTCGATAACGAACCATGTGCCGAAGCAGATCGCAAGCGAGGCCACGATCACCCAGGCGCGATAATTAGGCAGGAACATGAAGCCGAGGTTCTGCCCGCCACGCAGCGACTCCGGCAGGACATAAGGCAAACCGGCCGAGCCGAAGTAATTGCGCGCGACACCCTCGATGATCAGCGCGAGGCCGAAAGTCAGCAGCAGGCCGTAGAGGTGATCGAGCTTATAGAGCCAGCGCAGGAACAGTCGCTCGATGATCATCCCGGTGATGCCGACCAAGACGGGGGCGACGATCAACGCCGGCCAATAGCCGAGGCCGGAATATTGCAGCAGCAGGTAGGCAGCGAAGGCGCCCATCATGTACTGGGCGCCGTGGCTGAAATTGATGATGTTGAGCATGCCGAAGATCACGGCCAGTCCCAGGCTCAACAGCGCATAGAACGAGCCGTTGATCAGCCCGATCAGGAGCTGGCCGAACAGCGCTGAGGATGGGATGCCGAAAATTTCGAACATGCGAGCAAGGCTCTTAACTTGTGCGTTCGAACCAGATCACCGGGTCGCACGGCGTAAACGCGCGGCGGCCCGGTGATAACCGATTTCGTTTAGTTGCTCGCCAGCGGGCAGTTGCCGTCCTTGAGCGGACGGAACGCTTCGTTGGCAGGGATGGTCGCGAGCAACTTGTAGAAGTCTCCCGGATATTTGGAATCGCCGGGCGCTTTCACCTCAAACAGATAGGCCGGATGGATCTTGCGGCCGTCGGCGCGGATGGTGCCTTTGCCGAACAGCGGATCGTCGGTCGGCAGCTTCTTCATCTCGGCGACCACGGCCTTGCCGTCGGCCGCGCTCTTGAGCGCGACGACCGCCTTGAGATAATGCGTGATTGCCGAATAGACGCCGGCCTGCACCATGGTCGGGAACTTGCCCGGCGCGTTGCGTTCCGCCTGCCAGCGCTTGGTCCAGGCGCGGTTGGCGTCGGTCATATCCCAGTACCAGGTTTCCGTCAGGGTCAGGCCCTGTGCGGTCTGCAAGCCGAGCGCATTGACGTCGCTGACGAAGACTAAGAGGCCGGCGAATTTCTGGCCGCCCTTGACGATGCCGAACTCGGCGCCCTGCTTGATCGCGTTGATGGTGTCGCCGCCGGCATTGGCCAAGCCGATGATTTTGGCTTTGGACGCCTGCGCCTGCAACAGGAACGAGGAGAAATCGTTGGTGTTGAGCGGGTGGCGGACCTTACCGAGCACCTTGCCGCCGGCCTTTTCCACCGCTGCGGTGGTGTCGCGCTCGAGCGCCAGGCCGAATGCATAGTCGGCGGTCAGGAAGAACCAGGTATTGCCGCCGGTCTTCACCACCGCAGTGCCGGTGCCGTTGGCCAACATCCAGGTATCGTAGGTCCAATGGATGGTGTTGGCGTTGCATTTGGGTCCGGTGATGTCGGACGCGCCGGCGCCGGAAACCAAGAACACTTTGTTCTTTTGCGCGGTGACCTGGCTGACGGCGAGCGCGACGCCTGAATTCGGCACGTCGACAATCATGTCGACCTTCTGCACGTCGTACCACTGGTTGGCGATCTGCGAGCCGACGTCCGGCTTGTTCTGATGGTCGCCGCTGACCATCTCGACCTTCACGTTAGGATTGGCCTTGGTGAAATCAGCGATCGCAAGCTTGGCCGCGACGACAGAACCTGGCCCGCCGACGTCGGAATAGAGACTCGACATGTCGCTGAGCACGCCGATCTTGACGTTTATTTGTTGGGCGCTGGCCGTACCGCAAGCCAGCATGACGGCAAGCGCCGCCAAGCTTATTGTTCGTTTCATTGACGTAGTCCTCCTTCTCGTGCCTTGCGGCACCCTTTGTTAAACTCCAAGATAGTCGTGCAACTTCTCGAGATTGGCATCGAGATCGGCGGTCGCGAACTGATCGATGATCCGACCATTTTCCATGATGTAGTAGCGGTCCGCGACGGTCGCCGCGAAACGGAAATTCTGTTCGACCAGCAGAATGGTGAACCCTTGCTCCTTGAGCGCCCGGATCGTCTTGCCGATCTGCTGGATAATGACGGGGGCCAGACCTTCGGTGGGCTCGTCGAGCAGCAGCAGCCTCGCGCCGGTGCGCAGGATGCGGCCGATGGCGAGCATCTGCTGTTCGCCGCCGGACAGCTTGGTACCTTGGCTGGCACCAAGCCGCTCCTTGAGATTGGGGAACAGGTCGAAGATGCGTTCGAGCGACAGTCCGCCCGGCCGGATCACCGGCGGTAGCAGCAGATTTTCCTCGACATTGAGGCTGGCGAAAATGCCGCGCTCTTCCGGGCAGAGCGCGATGCCGGCGCGCGCGATCTGCTCGGACGAGCGGGAAATCAGCTCCTGGCCCTCGAAGCGCACCGAGCCTTGCCGCCGGCCGACCATTGCCATGATCGACTTCAGCGTGGTGGTTTTGCCGGCGCCGTTGCGACCGAGCAGGGTGACCACCTCGCATTCATGCACGTCGAAACTCGCGCCGTGCAGGATGTGCGATTCGCCATACCAGGCCTGCAGGTCTCTGACGGAGAGCAGGGGTGCGCGCACGTCAAGCATCGCCCACTCCCATATAGGCCTCGCGTACCGCCGGATTGTTCGACACCGTCTGGTAGTCGCCTTCCGCCAGCACGCTGCCGCGCGTTAGCACCGTGATATGATCGGACAGGTCGGCCACCACCGACAGGTTATGCTCGACCATCAGCACGGTGCGGTCGGCGGCGACACGTTTGATCAATTGCGCGATGCGGTCGATGTCCTCGTGGCCCATACCGGCGGTCGGCTCGTCGAGCAGCAGCATTTCGGGATCGAGCGCCAGCGTGGTGGCGATCTCGAGCGCGCGCTTGCGGCCATAGGGCAGTTCGACCGCCAGCCAGTCGGCAAATTCGGCGAGACCGACATCGGCGATCAGTTGCAGCGCCCGCTCATTGTACCGGTCGAGCACGGAGGTCGAGCGCCAGAAATCGAGCGAACTGCCGCGCAGGCGCTGCAGCGCGATGCGCACGTTTTCCAGCACGGTCATGTGCGGGAACACGGCCGAAATCTGAAACGAGCGCACCAACCCGCGCCGTGCGACGTCGGCCGGCTGCATGGCGGTAATGTCGTGACTGTTGAAAATGATGCGTCCGCGCGTCGGGCTGAGGAACTTGGTCAGCATATTGAAGCAGGTGGTCTTGCCGGCGCCGTTGGGGCCGATCAAGGCATGGACGGTCCGGCGCATGACGCGCAGGCTCACGCCGTTGACGGCGACAAATCCGGAAAAATCTTTTGTGAGATCCTCGGTTTCGAGGATGACGTCGTTATTCATGCACGTCCCTCGGCGCGACATTGTCAGCGCATCGCCACGAATGTCCAGAGCGCTGGCGCACAAATATCGCAATGCTAATTGGCGAAATGTCTCGCCGCGGCACCCTACTCAGACACCGCTATGCGTCCGCGCAGCCAGACCGCACGCGCGGTGAAGAGATGATTGATGACGGAAGGAACTCTTCTGGGCCGTTCGATCATGCGCTGAGTTGTGGTTCGGGGCGGAAATTGTAGATGCGCTTCCAGTCAGTCACTGCGCTACGCTGCGGCCGTTGGTAGAGCAGGCGCTGACTGGCGCCCAAACCGATGCTGTGACTGAGGTCGGCCATCGCTTCCGTCGTCTTGAGCAGCACGGCGTTGCCGTGTAAGCGCCGCAAGCATCATGTCTTGCCGCGACAGGCCGGCGAAGACTAGAATTGATGTAATTGCCACTCGCGGTCTGCAGCATAACTGGGCGCCGGCGTGCGAGCACTTGCGACCGCGGCCTGGCGCCGCTTGCCGGCGTGCGCGTTTTTGACATGGTGGCGCAGCGTCGGCTTGGTGCCGTCGGTGACGGCGGCGGCGCTGAGCTTCAGCACGCGCGGCCAGGCGCCCTTGTCGGGGGACGACGCCACCAGTTCGGGCACCGACGTTGGCCGCTCACCGGCCGGCACGACCTGCACCACGTGGTAGCCCTGGCTCTTGAGTTCCTTGAGCAGCGTCGGCAGCGCCATCGCGGTGGCGGGGTGAATGTCGTGCATCAGCAGGATGCCGCGACCTTTCTCATTCAGCCGCTTCATGGCGCGTTTGACGAGTTGGTTCGGGGTGGTGCCGCGCCACCAGTCGTCCGTGTCAATGTCGGCGCTCCAGGTCACCAGCGATTTGCTTTCCAGAAAGTGCTCGATCGCGTTGGTGCGGCCGAGACCGGGAATGCGGAAGAACGGCGCCACCGCTTTCGGGTCGCCGAGCGCGGCATCGACCGACGCGATGCCATCATCAACTTCGCTCTCGACCCGTTGCATCGACAGACGCTGCATGGCGAAGGGATGGTGCTGGGTATGCGTACCGATGGTATGGCCGGCATTGTAGATGCGCCGGGCGATGGCCGGATGAGCGCGCGCCATCTCGCCGACCATGAAATAGGTCGCCTTCACGCATTGCGAGTCCAACGTGTCGAGGATGCTGTTGGAATAGGGCGGTATCGGCCCATCGTCGAAGGTGAGCACGACCTCATGGTCATTGAGCGGCAGCGTCTGCTTGTACTGGATCCTGCCGATCTCGCTGAATTCGCCCGGGCTGATGGTGAGCACGCGGGAGGTGCCGAGCGCGTCGGGATGGCCGGGGCAGGCGTCTGCCGCCAAGGCCGGGCCAGCGCCCGCAGCCAGCAAAAGGCAAATTCCAGCAACGAGACGCATATCGTTCCCCCGACTCCCCCAGTGCGCGCCTTCTACCCCCGAACGGCGCGTCTTTTGCAAAATACGAGCCTCAACATTAACGGCGCATTAACCGACTAAGGCAGCCGACTTGTCGAGTCTGCGCGGTATTTCCTAAAGGTTCGCCAAAAATTGCCTGGCTTAACGCGGGTTGCCGCCGCTCCCGGCCGGAACGACGTGGACGATGCGGTAGCCGCGCCGCTTAAGTTCGCGCAGGAAGGCCGGCAGCATCGCTGCGGTCTGCGCCTTGATGTCATGCAGCAAGACAATACCGCTGCCGATCCGCTCGATGCGGGAGAGAATCAGTTGTAGCTCCTGGGCCGGCGTCATCGGCAGCCAATCGCTCGCCCAGACGTCGGCGCCGAACACCACGATGTGACGCCTCTGCAGCCAATCGAGCAACATGCCGTTCGAGGCGAAACCGGGAAAGCGGAAGAACGGCGTGGTCGGATCGCTGCGGCGCCGGCCATAGAGGGCGAACTCGTCTTCGGCGATGCCGCGGTTGATCTCGGCCTCCGCCTTGGCGGACGACATGCGGTTGAGCAGGGGATGCGAAAAGCTGTGGTGGCCGAGGCTATGGCCTTCGGCCAATTCGCGCCGCGCGAGTTCGGGATGTGCCGCGACATTCCGGCCGATCAGGAAAAACGTCGCCAGGACGCATTCGTGCTTGAGCGCATCGAGGACTTTCGGGGTGGTGGTCGGCCAGGGTCCGTCGTCGAAAGTTAGCACTAATTCCTTTTTGCCAAGCGGCAATGTGACGGGAAATTCCTTGTGGCCGACCCGCGGCGTGCTGTTGGCATCGACCGTGAGCACACGCTCGGTGCCGAGCGCGTCCGGATTGCCCGGGCAGCTCGCAGCGCGGGCGGCGAAGGGAATAGCCGCCGCGATGAAAGCGATGACGGTGATGCGGATCATGCTTGGCTCCGGTCCCGCAATTGACCGCAATGCCGCCGGGCCGGCAAGTTGGGTGGTTACTTTTCATTCACCTTCTTTAATGACTCCCTATTAACGCTAAATCCGTAGCGTTGCCATCCGAATGTCGCAGTTTAGCGCGGGGAGCAGGGTGGACGGCGAGGTCAAACCGCAAGTGGCCGGCACAACGCCGAGCCGCTCGTTTTTGGCGTGGGCAAAGCGCGCCCGCGCGGCTGGCGCGCGTGAACTTGCCGATGCACCGCGCACGCGCCGCAAAGGGGTTTTGCCGGCCTCGCCACTGATCGTGCTCCTTGCTACCCTCGCCATGGGCGCGACCGCGCTCGCCGGCGTCATCGGTTATGACTTGGCGCGGCAAAGCGACGAGCGGTTGTGGACCCAGCAGCGCGCCTCGCTCAACAACGCCATCGGCGAATTCCGCAATCTGTTCGGCAAGTCGGCCGCGGTCGATCCGCGCTTGGTGCGCATGATCGAACAGAGCGTCGGCCTCAAGGGCCTCGCCTTCGAGACCGATCCGGGCGCGGGCGACCGCGAGATGGTGCCGATGATGGATGGGCAGGGCCGCATTGCCGGCTTCCTGACCTGGGAAAAAACCCATCCGACTATGGACGCGATGAAGCGGCTGATGCCGTACATCATCGCCATTGCCATTGTGCTCGTCGCCTTTGTCGGGATTTCGCTCGCCCAACTGCGGCGCGCACGGCGCGACTTGGCTGCGAGCCAGGAGGAGGCGCGACGCGCCGCCGACGAAGATAAGCTCACCGGCCTGCCGAACCACGCCAAGACGCTCGAATTGCTCGATCTGGCGCTGGCCGAGCGCGCCGATGACGCCGTGACCACCTTCGCGCTGATCGAACTCGACGGTATGGCGGACGTCCACGCGCAGCTTGGCGTGCTCGGCGGCGACGAACTCGTTACCGCTGTCGTCGCGCGCCTGAAAGAGGCCCTGCCGGCGGACGCGGTGTGCGGCCGCGTCGGCGGCGATCAGTTCGCGGTGATCTTCACGGCCGGTGGCGCCGCCGATGCCAGCGATATCATCCGCGCCGCTCTCGATGCGACCGCGCGGCCGCATTGGGTCGATACCGTGGTGCGGATCAGCGCCCATGCCGGCTTCGCGCAGGCGCCCGGGCACGCCGACACCCGCGGCGAACTCACGCGCCGGGCCGGGCTGGCGCTGCGGGCGGCCGCCAAGAAAGGCCCCGGCGCCATTGTCGGTTTCGAGCGCGCCATCGATACCGTGTCCGCCGACCAGAAATTCATACAGCGCGAATTGCCGCGCGCGCTCACCGCCAACGAGCTGGGCTTACACTACCAGCCGATCGTGTCGGCGAACGGCACGCGCATCGTCGGCGTCGAAGCGCTGCTGCGCTGGACCCATGCTACACGCGGCATGATCGGCCCCGCGACATTTATCCCCGTCGCGGAACAGATGGGCCTGATGGACACGCTCGGCGCCTTCGTGCTGCGCCGCGCGCTCGGCGACGCCAAGCGCTGGCCGGACCTTTATGTGGCGGTCAATCTGTCGCCCGTGCAAGTGCGCGACCGCGCCATCGTCGAATTGGTGCGTTCGGCTCTGGCCGAAAGCGACGTGCCGCCGTCCCGTCTGATGCTGGAAATCACCGAAGGCGTGCTGATCGACAACCCGGACGAGATGCTCAAGCGCATCGGTGACCTGCACAAACTCGGGGTGCGCATTGCGCTCGACGATTTCGGCTCCGGCTATTCCAATCTCACTTATCTGCAGCGTTTCCCGCTCGACAAGCTCAAGATCGACAAGAGCTTCGTGTCCGCGCTTGGTACCTCCACCAACGGTGGGGTGATCATCCAGGCGATCGTCGCACTCGGACGCGCGCTTGGCCTCTCGGTATTGGTCGAGGGCGTCGAAACCGAACAGCAGCGTGTCCTGCTGCGGCTTGCCGGCTGCGATGAGATGCAGGGCTTCCTGTTCGCGCGGCCCGCGCCGGCCAGGGCCATCGACCGGCTACTCGGGCTGGGAAAGCCCACGAACAATGGCCGCACGTTTTCGCCGTCGCCGCCGGCCGCGACGCTGACAGCGTGACCTCAAGCCTATAGAGTCTTCTCTGATCTGCCGGAGACCTCGTCATGATCCCCAATGCCTGGGCGGGCTTCGATTTCGGCCTCGGGCCCGACGTCGAGATTCTGCGCAAGTCGGTGCACGACTTCGCGCAGGACCGCATCGCGCCGCGCGCCGACGCAATCGACCGCGACAACACCTTCCCGCGCGATCTGTGGCCGGAGATGGGTGCGCTCGGCCTGCACGGCATTACGGTCGAAGAGGAATATGGCGGTTCCGGCCTCGGCTATCTCGAGCACTGCGTGGCCATGGAAGAAATCTCGCGCGCGTCCGCTGCAGTCGGCCTGTCCTACGGTGCTCATTCGAACCTCTGCGTCAACCAATTGCGGCGCAATGGCAACGCCGCGCAGAAGAAGAAATACCTGCCCAAGCTGATTTCCGGCGAACACGTCGGCGCGCTGGCCATGTCGGAACCGGGCGCCGGCTCCGACGTGGTGTCGATGCGCACGCGCGCCGATAAACAGGGCGACCACTACATCCTCAACGGCTCGAAGATGTGGATCACCAACGGCCCGGTCGCCGACACGCTGGTGGTCTATGCCAAGACCGACCGTACCGCCGGCGCGCGCGGTATCACCGCTTTCGTGGTCGAGAAGGGGATGAAGGGATTCGCCCCGGCGCAGAAACTCGACAAGCTCGGCATGCGCGGCTCGGATACGTCCGAGTTGGTGTTTACCGATTGCGCAGTGCCGGAGGACAACGTGCTGGGCGCGGTCGGCAACGGCGTCAACGTATTGATGTCCGGTCTCGACTATGAGCGCGTGGTGCTGGCCGCCGGTCCGCTCGGCATCATGCAGGCTTGTCTCGACGTGGTGATCCCCTACGTGCACGAGCGCCAGCAATTCGGCCAGGCGATCGGTCGCTTCCAATTGGTGCAGGCCAAGCTCGCCGACATGTACGTGACCATGAATGCCGCCAAGTCCTACGTCTACATGGTGGCCAAGGCCTGCGACGAGGGGCGCACTACGCGCGAGGACGCTGCCGGCGCCATTCTGTACGCCGCCGAGCGCGCCACTTGGATGGCGCTCGAAGCAATCCAGTGCCTGGGCGGCAACGGCTACATCAACGACTTCCCTGCTGGCCGCCTGCTGCGCGACGCCAAGCTTTACGAGATCGGGGCGGGGACGAGCGAAATCCGCCGCATGCTGATCGGCCGGGAAATTTTTGAGAAGACCCGCTAGGTCATTGGCTGACTAGGCCAATGGCAAGTCATCCATTGAGTCGATTATTTCGAAGGCGAGTCTCCCGTTAACCTCTCAATGCCGCGAATCAGCTAGTGCGATGGCCGATACCACCAGCGATGGGGATGGCCATGATGCGGGTACGGCTGAAAGCCGATGGGCGGATCGTCGAGATCATGCCCGACGGCAGCGAGAAGACTCTCGATTACAGCAATCCGGCCTTGTTCGCGCGCCACGTGCGCGCGCGCTGCGGGCTCACGCAAGCGGCGTTCGCGGAAAAGATCGAAGTGCCGATCGAGACCGTGCGCAATTGGGAGCAGGGCAAGCGCAACCCGCGCGGCCCGGCGCGCGCGCTGCTCAAGCTGATCAACAACGCGCCGGCCGCGGCCTTCGCGGCTTTAGCTACGCGGCGGGGCTGATCGGTTATTCTGCGGCGGCCGGGACCCGCGCGCGCGGCGTCGAGCGCGCCAGCCGCATCAGCAGGAACATCGCGAACAGCGTCGCGATGTAGGTCATCAATTGCATTTCGGTCGGCCGTTCGGTGTAGCCGACCAACGTGTGCAACAATTTGCCGAACAGGCTGCCGTCCGACAGCAGCCACGACGTATCCCAGACCGTGCGGTCGAGCGCGACCACCACGCCGGCATTGTTGAGGAACTGCACCGCTTGCGCCGCCATGCCCGCGGCCAAGAGCGCGATCAGCCAACTCGTCACCGAGAAAATGTGGCGGTTGGGGATCGCCAGCAGCCCGAAATAAGTGAGCCCAGTGAAGGCCGCGCCGGCGGCGACACCGAGCAGACCGCCCACCAGCAGGGCCGAGCCCGGGGTGCCGGATGCGAAAATTCCATAGAGGAACAGCACGACTTCTGAGCCTTCGCGCAGCACCGCCAGCCCGACCACGACGGCGAGCGCGGTCAGCGGCTTGGCGCCTTCGCTCACGGCGTGGCCGATGGTACGCATTTCCTCGGCGATCTCGCGGCCGTGCCGCGCCATCCAAGCGTTGTGCCACATCAGCATGACCACGGCGATGCCGAGTACGGTCGCATTGAACAATTCCTGTCCGGCGCCCTCGAAGGCCTGCGAGATGGCGCCGGCGAAGACGGCGACAAGGCACGCGCCAAGCAGGCCGCCCAGGATGCCGAAACCGATCCAGCGCCCGCGCGTGGGCACGCCGCGCGTCGCCGCCATCACGATGCCGACGATGAGGCCTGCCTCGATGACTTCGCGAAACACAATGATAAGGGCGCCGAGCATGGGGTCAGTCCGTCGTCTTCAGGTCAGTGCCGTACCGCATTCGCTGCGTATCCATAGTGCGATCGAGGCCTCACAAAAGCATTAAGGGCCGTCGTTGCAAGTACATTTTTTCACTCTTGAATTATTCCAATGTGAGAAGACGAGATAAAAGCTTATGTCGGCAAGTATTGTCGCGATTTGACCCAAAGCAAAAATGAGTTCCGGGTGCCATGCCGGCCGTCAAGCGGCGTGGTTCCCGGTGCGCCTATCGAGCGAACCCGGTTGGCAGCGCCGCGATGACCGGGCATTCTGCGCCACCTTATTACAGCCGAAGGCCAAGGAGATTGTAATGCAAGTCGTTGAAGCCCATGGCGCCCGTATTCCGCAGATCGGATTTGGCACCATGACGTTGAAGGGGGACGTTTGCGTGCAGGCGGTCAAGGCTGCCCTACAGATGGGGTACCGCCATATCGATACCGCGTGGTTTTACGGAAACGAAAAGGAGGTCGGCGAGGGCCTGCGTCAGTCGGGCGTCAAGCGCGAGGACATTTTCCTCTGCACCAAAGTGCGCGAGACGCACTTGGAGCCGGAAAAATTCCGTCAGTCACTCGACGAAAGCCTTACCAATTTGCAACTGCCTTCCGTCGATCTCCTGTTGATCCATTGGAACAACAAGGACATCCCGTTCAAGACTTCGATCGGCGCGCTGTGTAAGGCCAAGAAAGACGGCTTTGCCAGGCATGTCGGCGTCGCCAATTTCACTGCCAAAATGCTGGACGAGGCCTGGGCCGTGACGACGGAGCCGCTGGTCTGCAATCAGATCGAGGTGCATCCCTTCATCAACCAGGACAAGGTGCTGGCGGCGAGCAAGAAGCACAGCATGGCCGTGGTCGCCTATGTGCCGATCGCGCGCGGCAAGGTGCCGGGCGCCGAGGTGCTGGAAAGGCTTGGCAAGGCGCATGGCAAGAGCGCCGCGCAGATTTCCCTGCGCTACCTGGTCCAGCTTGGTTGCGTTCCGATTCCGCGCACCGCCAATCCGGCGCACATGAAAGAGAACATGGACGTGTTCGACTTCGCGCTCAGCGACGCGGAAATGGCCGAACTCAAGAAGCTCAACGCCGCCAATATGCGCGTGGTCAACCCGCCGCACGCGCCGGTCTGGGATACCCCGTAATGCGCGCCGCCGCCGTCGTAGCCCTTTTGTTGACGACGGCGGCGGCCGCCTCTGCGCAGAGCAAGCATCAAGCCGCCGACGATTCCAACGCGATTGAGGACTGCGTCAAGACCGCCGCCCCAGCGGGTCCGCCGATGGCGGCAGCGGAAAGCTGCATCGGCTCGCTTTCGGCGCCGTGCCTTGACGGCGACAAAACGAAATCGACCGCCGATCAGAATGCCTGCATCGAGCGCGAGCGGGCGGTGTGGGATAATATCTTGAACGAGAGCTACCGGCGGCTGCGCGCCAAGCTCGACGCCGACCAGCAAGGCAAGCTGCGCGACATGCAGCGCGCCTGGATTGCCTCGCGCGACGCCACCTGCCACTTTTATTGGGACTATTATCAGGGCACTATGGCGAGCCCGATGAGCGCGTCTTGCGTCAATCGCGAGACCGCGCGGCGGGCGTTGTTCCTGCTGGACTTCGTGTTGGACGCCGAAAACAAATGATGGGCTGAATGCCGACGGATACGGTTGAGGCTAAAGGTTTCAAACTTCCGCTGGTCGGTCTCGGCACCTGGACGCTGCAGGGGCGCGACTGCACGCGCCTGGTCGAGCAGGCGATCCGCGTCGGCTATCGCCACATCGACACCGCGCAGATGTACAACAACGAACGCGCGGTAGGCGATGGCGTGCGCGCCTCCGGCAAGCGCAGCGAAGTGGTGGTCGTCACCAAGGTGCAGCCGACGCTTCTGGCGCCGCCAGAACTCGAACGCTCGGTGAAGGAAAGCCTGGCGCATCTGCGGCTTGATGTCATCGATCTGCTGTTGATTCACTGGCCCAATCCACGCGTGCCGCTGGCTGAGACGCTGGGTGCCATGGCCAAGGTGAAACGCGAGGGCTATGCGCGCGCGATCGGGGTGTCGAACTTCACCGTGGCGCTGCTCGACGAGGCGAACCGCGTTTCGCCCGAGCCTTTGGTCTGCAATCAGGTCGAGTGCCATCCCTATCTCGATCAGGATAAGGTGATTGCCGCCTGCCGCAAACACGGCATGACGATGGTGGCCTACAGCCCGATCGCGCGCGGCCGGGCCAAGGGCGATGAATTGCTCGCGCGTATCGGCGAGACGCACAAAAAGACCGCCGCGCAAGTTTGCCTGCGCTGGCTGACCCAGCAGGGCATCGGCGTGGTGCCGCGCACCAGCAAGGTCGAGCGGCTAGAGGAAAACCTCGCAATCTTCGATTTCGACTTGTCGGAGGCCGCGATGAGGGAAATCGCCGGGCTTGCCCGCCCCGGCGGCCGCATCGTCGACTGGACCTATTCGCCGAAGTGGGATTAACCCACGCTTGTCGTCGCCGGGACAGGCCCGGCCATGACAGTCTAGACATTGCATTATGACCATCGAAAACGACACCGCGCTCGTCCTGTTCTCCGGCGGGCAGGATTCCACCGTTTGCCTGGCCTGGGCGCTGCAACGCTTCACGCGCGTGGAAACCGTCGGTTTTGACTACGGCCAACGTCATGCAGTTGAGCTTGAAATGCGCCCGCGCCTGCGCGAGCGTTTGGCCGTGCTCAAGCCCGAATGGAAAATGCGGCTGGGCGAGGACCACGTCGTCAAGCTCGACGCGCTCGCCGCCATTTCGGACAGCGCACTCACGCGCGAAACCACCATTGAACTTGCCGACAACGGGCTGCCGACCACCTTCGTGCCAGGGCGTAATCTGATCTTTTTCAGTTTTGCCGGCGCGCTCGCCTATCGGCGCGGCGCGCGGCACCTCGTCGCCGGCATGTGCGAGACCGATTATTCCGGCTATCCGGACTGCCGCGACGACACCGTCAAGGCGATGCAGGTGGCGCTTGGCCTGGGGCTGGACAAGCGCGTCACCATCCACACCCCGCTGATGTGGATCGACAAGGCTGCCACCTTCGCTTTGGCCGAGGATATTGCGGGTCAGCCATTCCTCGACCTCGTTGTCGAGGACACCCATAGCTGCTACTTGGGCGACCGCACGCACCGCCACGACTGGGGCTATGGCTGTGGCACATGCCCGGCCTGCCAGTTGCGGCGCCAAGGATTTGCGGCATTCATGAGCCGGCGAAGAGCAAAGTGAGAAAAAGTGAGAAGATGAGCGGCGTAGAAGAGCAGAAGAACATCGAGGGCGGCGTATTTCTGGTCCTATTCTGCCTGACCGTTCCGCTGGCCAATTGGATGATCGGCCACGTCGGGGTGGTTTGTCAGGCCAACGGACCGTGCCTTTTGCCGGTCGCACCGCACCTCATGGCGCCGTCCGGAGTCTTGATGATCGGCATTGCTCTGGTTCTGCGTGACCTTGTTCAGCGCCGCTTGGGCGTGGAATTCGGTCTCGCCGCGATCGTTGCCGGAACCGGCATTTCCGCCTTGCTGGCGCCGCCTTCTTTGGTATTGGCGTCGGCGGCGGCATTCCTCTTGTCGGAATTCGCCGATTTCGCGGTCTATACGCCGCTCGCCCGCCGCCGCCTTGTTCTGGCGGTTCTCGTCTCAAGTCTGCTTGGTCTTGTGGTCGATTCGATCGTGTTCTTGTGGCTCGCCTTTGGCTCGCTCGACTTTTTGGCTGGCCAGATTGTTGGCAAGCTCTGGATGGTGCTGCTCGCCATACCCTTCGTCGCTTACTTGCGCCGCCGCGACGACCGGCTCGGCCTGAAACCCGTTTGAGGACCCTATGACCGCCACGCTCGAAGCGCTGCGCCACATCACCACCGGTACCATCACCACCATGCTGCTGAAGAAAGGCATCCGCCGCTCCTGGATGGCGGGTGCGATGCCATTCGGTTTTTCCGGCAAGCGGGTGGCGGGCCGAGCCTTCACTTTGCGCTTCGTGCCGGTGCGTGAGGATCTGGCGACGCCGGAAAGCTGGTCGAAGCCAATCTCGACCCGTTCGGCCATCGAAGCCATGCCGGAAAACTGTATCGTGGTCGCCGACGCCATGGGCGTCACTGGCGCGGGTATATTCGGCGATATCCTTTGTATGCGCATGGTCAAACGCGGCGTGTCGGCGCTAATCAGCGACGGCGTAATGCGCGATAAGCATGGCGTTATCGCTACCGGCCTACCGGTCTGGTGCGCCGGCGTTGCTGCGCCGGCCTCGGTCAACCAGCTCACCTTTGTCGGCTGGAACGAGCCGATCGGCTGCGGCGGTTGCGCGATCTTTCCGGACGACATCATCGTCGCCGATGACGACGGCGCGGTAGTCATCCCGGCCGCGCTCGCCGATTTCGTCGCCAGCGAAGGCGCCGAGCACGAGCTAATGGAAACCTGGCTGGTGCAGGAGGTAGAGCAGGGTGCCAAGCTGCCCGGCCTCTATCCGCCAAACGAAGAGAACAAGAAGCGCTACGAAGAGTGGAAGAAATCGCGTTGATCTTTGCGGCCCCCCGCCGGGCCCTTCATAAAACTGTGATATTATTTTTGCCGATGGGCGATTCGCAGCCCGGGTTGCGTCCGCGTGCACGAGCGTCGTCGCGATGGCGCGATGTTGAACCTCGGGGGCTGCCCATGGCTTTGCAAATTCACAGGACGCACGCCGATTCCGCGGACGAACCCGCCGCAGACAGGTTGGCCGCGCTTTATCCCGATTGGAGTGAGCACATCGTCACCATCGTCGCCGCGAGTCTGGCGGTGTTGGTCGTGGCATTGATCGCCGTCGTTATGGGGATGGCGTAACGTTCTTACCGGCGCGCAGGCGGCGTTTCAGACGGGCCCCGCCGCCGCGCCCGAAGCGGTCGAAAAAATTTATGCGCAGCCGGCGCATGACCAATTCCATGATGCGGACAAATCCGGGCGCTGGATCGGCCGCCGGCATGCAATCAGCGCCTGTTCGGCGCGGCGCCGGCTCGGCCAAGAGCCCGCGCGAGCGCATGAACGCCCACACTATTGGCGCGTTGCGCCGCAGCGCCGCGCTGCCTTCCTCGCACAGGAATTCCGCCAACAGCACGGGCGGTGGCGCGAATACCTCAGGCATGGTGTCCGACAGCCCGCGGTCGCCCAAGATGTTCCAGCGCGATGCGCCGCCCATGACCGGCGAGCGCATGGAAAACGCCACCTTGGCGATGCGGCTCTCGCGGATCGCGTAGCTGCAAAAGGCGCAGGGCTCCATGTTGGCGTAAATGGTGCAGTCGGAAAGGTCCGTGCTGACGAGCGCCTCCTGCGCCTCGCAGATCGCCACCATTTCGGCATGGCGGGTGACGTCGCCATCTTGCGCGACCCGGTTGGTGGTTTCGGCCACGATCTTGCCCCTGCGCACGATGACGGCGGCGTAAGGGTATTCGCCCTGAGCGGCGGCCTGTGCGGCCAGGGCAAAGCAGTGCCGCATCATGTCTTCGTCGCTGACCTGCAGGTCGGGTTTGAGCATGGGCGCCTTTCGTCAGGCCGCAGGCGGCGTTTGCGAAAAGGCGAGCCGCGAGTCCGACGCGAATTGCCGGCGCCACATCACGATCACGATGCCGGTGGTGGTGAGCGCGAGTTCGATCGGCCCGAGAAACCAGCCGAGATAGCCGAGCGCGAAAAAGAACGCACGTTGGCCGCGATTGAAATGGCAGCCGGCATCGGCGCAAAGCTGCGCTGCGCGATGCGCAAAGTCCTGCGCTGCCGCGCTGTCTTTTTCATCCGGCGGCGGCGCCGCGCCGACCATGATGGCGAAGTAATTATACAGCCGGTACGACCATGCGAACTTGAAGAAGGCGTAGACGAAGACGATGGCGAGCCCCATCATCTTCACCTCCCACATTTCCTGCGACTGCGCGACGCCGAACGGCAGGGCCGCCACCAAGGTCAAGATCTGGTCGGCAGAACGCAGCAGCGTCAGCGTTCCGCCGATAGCGATCAGGCTGGTGGAGGCGAAGAACGCGGTGCCATTTTGCAGAGCTGCCGTCACCTGCGAGTCGACGATGCGGACCTCGCGCGCCAAAAGGCGCTCCATCCAATCGTCGCGATAGGTGTTCATCAGCGCATTAAGCCCGCTGCGGCCTTTGGCGGTCTTTTCGATTAGCAGCGAATAGCCGAGCCAGGCGCCGACAAACCAGGCGAAGGCCAGCAGATCGAGGATGGTGAAACCCGACATCGCCACAAATCCCCCGCACGATGCATATATCGTGCGCCCCAAGCGGCCATGGTGCCCGCTCTCCCCGTGCGCTTCAACCGCCAGCTTGAGCGGCCGCCCGGGGTCTGCCACCATTGGCCGCCAAGGAGACGTCTATGCCGCAAGCCATTACCACTGGATACCGCGCCCTCGTGGACGCCGCCAACAGCGAGGTCGAGAGCCTGCCCACGGAGGAGGCAATCAAGCTCGTCGGCCGTGACGACACGGTGCTGGTCGATATCCGCGACATCCGCGAACTGGCGCGCGACGGCAAGGTGCCCGGCGCCGTGCATTGTCCCCGCGGCATGCTGGAATTCTGGATCGATCCGCAAAGCCCCTACCACAAACCGATTTTCGCGCAGGACAAGAAATTCGTGTTCTTTTGCGCCGGCGGCCTGCGCTCGGCGCTGGCGGCGCAGACCGCCCAGCGCATGGGCCTCAAGCCGGTCGCCCACATCAAAGGCGGCTTCGGCGCCTGGAAGAAGCTCGGTGGTCCGGTCGAGGAGCCGGAGATGGCGCCAGGCGAAACGAAGACGGCGTGAGCGGACCAAAGACAAAGCCATGGCGCTGACGCTGATCATCGGCAACAAGAATTATTCTTCATGGTCGTTGCGGCCGTGGCTCGCCATGAAGGTTGTCGGCATTCCGTTCGACGAAAAGGTGATCCCGCTCTACGAGCCTGGCAGTCGCGAGCAAGTCTTGAAATATTCGCCGGCCGGCAAGGTGCCGGTATTGATCGACGGCGACCAGCATATCTGGGAGTTGCTCGCCGTCCTGGAATATTTGGCCGAGAAATTTCCGAAGGCGGGCCTCTGGCCCGCTGATGGGCGCGCGCGCGGTCACGCCCGCGTGGTGGCGACGGAAATGCATGCCGGCTTCCAGGCGTTACGGAAGAACTGCCCGATGAACCTGTGGCTGCCGGCGAAAAAGCGGCCGCAGCCCGACGAGGTCATGGAAAATGTGCGGCGGATCGACGCGCTCTGGAGCGACTGCCGCGCGCGTTTCGGGCAGGGCGGAGTGTTCCTGTTCGGCACGTTCGGCGCGGCGGACGCGATGTATGCGCCAGTCGCTTCGCGCCTGCACAGTTACGGCCTCGCGGTGAGCGAGGTGTCCCAGCGCTATATCGACGCCGTCCTGGCGCTGCCGGCCTTTATCGAATGGCGCGCCGCCGGCCTCAAGGAGCCCTGGGTAATGCGGGGCAACGAGCCGGATTGGCCGCTGGTGCGCGGCGTCTAGTTTTCACGATCACAAAACTTCCGCCTTCCCAAATTTTGTCAAGATTGTGAGTGACACCACGCGCGTCACTTGCACGGCGCTGAGCCGTGCTTCCAATTCGGGGGCGGCGTTGCGGCGGGACCTCTCGTGGGGAGGGCCCGGAGGGAGTCGCTCGCCATGCCGATACGTATTCTTGCATTCATCGTTTCGTTGTTTGCGCTTGCCGCGCCTGCCTTTGCGGCCGACGCCAATCACGACATCAAGGGTCTTTACCTCCTGACCGACTATCCGGCGGTCACGGTAGAGCCCGGCACCACGTCGACAGTCAATTTGAAACTGCGCAACTACGCGCTGGTGCCCGAGCGGCTCGCGCTGTCGGTTTCGGGCGTGCCGCAGGGCTGGACCGCGACGCTGCTCGGCGGCGGCCAGCCGATCGCGGCGGCCATGCCGGCAACCGACGATAGCGTATCGCTCGATCTGCGGCTCGATGTGCCGAAGGACGCCAAGATCGGCACCCACACGCTGACGGTTAGCGCCGATGGCGGCGCGTCGCATGTGACGCTGCCGGTGGCGGTCACGCTCGCCAAGGAATTGCCGGCCAAGCTCACGCTCTCCCCGCAATTGCCCGAGCTGCGCGGCTCCTCGCGTTCGAGCTTCGAATACACGATGACCATCAAGAACGACAGCGGCAAAAAGCTGCTGGTCAGTCTTGCCGCCGATGCGCCGAAGAATTTCGATACCTCGTTCACCGAGGCCTACGGCACGCAGCAGCTCACCGCGATCCCGGTCGATGCCGGCAAAACCAAGGACGTTAAGTTGAAGGTGACGCCGCCCGATAGCGTCGATGCCGGGCACTATCCGGTGACCGCGCACATCGCCGCCGACGACGCTCGCGCAACCGCCAAGGTTGCGCTCGACATCACCGGCCAGCCCAAGCTTTCGCTTGCCGGCCGGCAAGGTCTGCTCAGCGCCCGCGCCACCGCCGGCAAGGAAAGCTCGGTCCCGCTCGATGTGACCAATACCGGCACCGCGCCGGCCGAGAATATCCAGTTGTCGGCCAATGCCCCGACCGGCTGGAAGATCGCCTTTGAGCCGAAGACCATCGATCGCATCGCGCCCAACGAGCACAAGGAGGTGCAGGCACTGATCAGTCCGCCCGGCAAGGCGATCGCCGGCGATTACGTCACCACGCTGACCGCCGCCACCCGCGGCGAGACCGGCACGGCAAATTTCCGCGTCACCGTGACCACCTCGACGGTCTGGGGCGTCGCCGGCCTCGGCATCATCGGCGCCGCGTTGCTGATCATGGTGGGCGCCGTTGCACGGTTTGGCCGGCGATGAACGACACCGTCATCAAGGCCAATGTGGTCGAAGCATCGGGCCTCACCAAGCGTTACGGCGCTGCCTACGCCGTGAACGGGGCAACGTTCGACGTCGCCGCCGGCGAAATCTTCGGTCTGCTCGGTCCCAACGGCGCCGGCAAGACCACCACCATCCTGATGCTGCTGGGCTTAAGCGACATTAGCGCGGGGACGGCACGCGTCTTCGGCCACGACCCGATGCGCGAGCCGCTCGAGGTCAAGCGCCTGGTCGGGTATTTGCCCGACTCGGTCGGCTTTTACGATCAGCTCACCGCGGCCGAGAACCTACACTACACCGCGCGACTGATGGGGTTCGATGCCATCATGCGCACGAAACGCATCGCCGCCGCGCTTGCTCGCGTCGGACTGTCGGCGGTCGCCAACAAAAAAGTCGCGACCTTCTCGCGCGGCATGCGCCAGCGCCTGGGGCTCGCCGAAATCGTGATGAAGGACGCCCGCATTGCCATTCTCGACGAGCCGACCAACGGTCTCGACCCGCAGGCCAGCGTCGAACTGCTCGAGTTGATCCGCTCGCTGAAAGAGCAGGGCGTGAGCATTCTTTTATCCTCGCATCTGCTCGACCGGGTGCAGACCGTGTGCGACCGGGTGGCGCTGTTCAACGCTGGCCGCATCGTGTTGATGGGTACCGTCAATGAACTCGGACGTCAGGTGCTGGGTGGCGGCTACGCCGTCGAGGTCGAAGCCAGCGGCGGTGACGGCATCGCCAGGCGGCTGGCGGCATTGGCGGGCGTGCGCAGCGTCGCGGAGCCCGGCCGGGGGCGTTTCCGCATGACGTGCGACAGCGATCTACGGGCGGAAGCCGCCAGTGCGGTGGTGGCGGCGGGCGGACGGCTCAAGCAGCTGTCGCTCGATCAGCCCAGCCTCGAAACTATCTACACGCGCTATTTCCAGAGCGCACAGGAGGCCCGCGATGCGGCGTGAAGGCTCGGCCCTCCAGGGCCTCGGCGTGGTGACGTTGAAGGAATTATCGGACCACCTCGTCAGCGCGCGCATGCGCGTGTTGGAATGGCTGGTGGTGCTGGTGGCGCTCGCCGCGGTCTATGGCGCCATTCAGCAGATCCGTGCCGTCACCGCGGAAGACCCGTTCCTGTTCCTGCGGCTGTTCACCACCGCGCGTGAGCCGCTGCCGTCGTTTGTGGCGTTCCTCGGGTTTCTGGTGCCGCTGATGGCCATTGGCCTTGGCTTCGACGCCGTCAACGGCGAGCACAATCGCCGGACGTTGTCACGCATCCTGTCGCAGCCGATCTACCGCGACGCGCTGTTGTTCGGAAAATTCCTCGCCGGGCTCGGCATCATCACCATTAGCCTGGTGTGCCTGTGGCTCTTGGTGATCGGGCTCGGCCTGGTCATGCTGGGCGTGCCGCCGGGCGGCGAAGAGATGGCGCGCGCGCTGATTTTCCTGTTGGTGACTATTGCCTATGCCGGCGTGTGGCTGGCATTGGCTATGCTGTTCTCGGTAATCTTCCGCTCGGCCGCAACAGCGGCGCTGGTGACGCTCGGCCTGTGGCTGTTTCTGTCGGTGATCTGGCCTGCGCTGACACCGGCGATTACCGAAGCTTTGGTGTCGCCCGAGCACCAGGCGACATTCGTCACCACCGCGCAAATGTTGGCGCGGCTATCGCCGTCGACGCTCTACGGCGAAATCGTGCTGGCATTGCTAGACCCGACTACCCGCACGCTCGGGCCGGTCTATTTGAGCCAGCTCGAGGGCGCGGTGATGGGCGCGCCGCTGCCGCTGGAAGACAGCCTCATGGTGGCCTGGCCCCAGATTGTCGGCCTGGTGGCGGCGAGCATCTGCTTGTTCGTCGGTGGGTATGTCGCATTCCAGCGGCAGGAGGTGAGGGCGTAGTTAGGCGGCTCGATCGCGCGAAAGCCTCGTGCCGGCACTAGGCCGGCACGAGGATTGCGCAGACGTCAGTTTTTCGAGCCGGTGGTGCTGTTCGGCCGCGCCGAGCAGGTTTCGCTTCCCTTGGCCGCCTTCTGACATGCCGAGAGACTGGCGTATTGACAGTTCAATGCGCCGGCGGGGCCACTGATGCAGAACTTGCCGCTGCCGGTCGCGTGCGTGGCGCTGCTGCCCATCGCGCCGCTCTTATCCATCGACGAGGTCTGCGCGCTGGCGACGGAAATGCCGGCGATCAATGCCGCAACGGCGGCAAAAGTTGTCAACGTCTTCATAGTTCGCCTCCTTGGGGGTGACATGCCGCGCGTGCGGCATGTTCCGACAACGAGCGCGCGAGACGCATGTTCCGGGAACTCGGGCGGCGTTGGAAAAAAGTTTCACAATAGGGCGATAGCGTGGCGCGGCAGCGCAAGCGGGTACCTCCGCCGCAGGTTGTCATTGCGCGGCGGTGACCACAATCTCGACCAGATGCGGCGGCTCCAGATCGACGCCGAGGCAAGCGCGCATCGGCGGATTGGCGCGATCGACCCATTCGTCCCAGGCCCTGTTCATCTCTTCCTTGCGTGTGATGTCGGCGATGTAGACGATCGCCGAAAGGATGCGGCTTTTACCCGTACCCGACATCGTCAGGCCTTCGTCGATACGCTTGAGTGCCCGCTGTGTCTGCTCATAGACGCCGGGTGGGGCGGGGTCCGGCGACACCGCGACGGCGAAGACAAGACCGTTATGCGCGACGGCGCGGCTGCGCGTCGGCGTCAGGCCGGGGAAACGGGTGATCATCGGGACTCCTGCGGGTTTGCCGGAGCCAGTCTAGGACGAAATCGGGCGCAACGAAAAACCCGGCGCATGCGCCGGGTTTTTGAAGGTCAGGCCGCGGCGGTCGCCGGAAATCAGTTTTTGACGGTTTCCTTCACCGCGTCCTTGAAGCCGCCAACGGCGTTCTGAATCTTGCCGGTGGCCTGCTGCACTTTGCCTTCGGTCTCGAGCTTGCTGTCGCCGGTCGCTTTGCCGGCGACTTCCTTGATCTTTCCTTTGGCCTGCTCGACCGAGCCTTCGATGCGATCCTTGTTCATTTGTTTGTCCTCTCGTTGCGTGATGGCTCTCTCAAAAACGATAACGAATGAATGCCTACGAATGTTCCAGAGCAAGAAATAGAAATAGCGAGCGGTAAAGCGGCCGGGAAATATCCCGGCCGCTCCGCGATAGGTCGTTTGCTTCGATTATGCGTCTAGGATCGCGACGATCTCGTGTGTGCGCGGATTGATGACGAGGATCTCGTCGCCGACCAGAATGTAGTCATAGCCGCGCCATTCGGGATAAATCACGAATACTTCCCGCGGCAACGGATAGAAGCGGACGCTGTCCGGAACGCGCGTTCCCACGCGTACCGTCACGTTGAGATGCGCCGGCGCCACTTTGTGCTGCCGGATGATCGACGTGATCTTGGTGTGCTGCTCGGGCGACAGCTTGGCTGAACCGGCCGCTGCGCCCTGACCAGTGGTTGCTTTGTTCTCTTTCACGGCAGACTCGTTCGACTTCGCCTTGAGGTCGGTCGAATTCTGGGCGTGCGGCTCGGCGCTCTTGTTCATCTCCGCGCCCTTTTTCGATTCATCGCCCTTTTTGACATCGGTGTCTTTTTTCACCTGGCCGGCTTCCGGCTCTTTCGGGAGCGCCTGTCCGGTCGTCTCCGGCGTCTTGCGCTCGGTCTTCAGCGCCGGGGCGGTCTTCTTGGCCGGCGCGATCTTCTCGGCGGGTGCGTTTTGCTGCGCCGCTGGAACGCGGCCGGGCGCTTCGTCGTTTTTCAAGGTCTGCGCCGACGCGGCGCCGACGGTCAGCAGCAGCGTTGCTGCGGCGGTCGATAACAGTCGTGCTTTTCTCATTGAATCCTCCTATGGGCACCTCCCGACGTGCTTGACGCTGTGGCGTGCTTAAAATGAACGTCGCAAGGCCAGGTCGGTTCCACATTCTTTGTTCTGCCGCAGTTTCCCCGCCATTGCGTTCCGGATGCCGCCAAGGCACCCTTAAAGTTCGCATCGGGGGAGGGGACGTTGGCGATTTTGTCATCCGCCATTGATACGAACAGCGCCGAATTCCGCGGCAATACTGACAAAATGCGCGAGCTCGTCGTCGAACTGCAGGCGCGCCGCGCCGAGGCCGCCTCGGGCGGCTCGGAAAAATCCCGCGAACGGCATGTGTCGCGCGGAAAGCTTCTCCCGCGCGATCGCGTGATGAACCTGATCGATCCTGGCTCGCCGTTTCTGGAACTGTCGCCGCTCGCCGCCTTCGGCATGTACGGCGGCGATGTGCACGCCGCCGGCATCATCACCGGCATCGGCCGCGTCGAAGGCCGCGAATGCATGATCGTCGCCAACGACGCCACCATCAAGGGTGGCAGCTATCACCCGATGACGGTCAAAAAGCACCTGCGCGCGCAGGAGATCGCGCGCGAGAACCGGCTGCCCTGCATCTATCTGGTGGACTCCGGCGGCGCCAATCTGCCGACGCAGGCGGAAGTGTTCCCGGACCGCGAGCATTTCGGCCGCATCTTCTACAACCAGGCGAACCTCTCAAGGCTGCGCATTCCGCAGATCGCGGTGGTGATGGGCTCTTGCACGGCCGGCGGCGCTTACGTGCCGGCGATGTCGGACGAGACCATCATCGTCAAGAACCAGGGCACCATCTTCCTCGGCGGCCCGCCGCTGGTGAAGGCGGCGACCGGGGAGGTGGTGAGCGCCGAGGATCTCGGCGGCGGCGACCTGCACGCGCGCAAATCGGGAGTCGCCGATCATCTGGCGCAGGACGACCACCACGCGCTGTCGCTGGCGCGCCGCATCGTCGCCAACCTCAATCAAAAAAAGATGGTGGATATCCCGCTTTCCGCGCCGCGCGAGCCGGCGCTCGACACGTGCGAGCTCGACGGCGTCGTGCCGGTCGACCTCAAGAAGCAGTACGACGTGCGCGAGGTGATCGCGCGCATCGTCGACGCTTCCGAGTTCGACGAGTTCAAACAGCTCTACGGCACGACGCTGGTGACCGGCTTCGCGCACATCCACGGCATGCCGGTCGGTATTCTCGGCAACAACGGCATCCTGTTTTCCGAAAGCGCGCTCAAGGCCGCGCATTTCGTCGAGCTGTGCTGCCAGCGCCGCATTCCCCTGCTGTTCCTGCAAAACATCGTCGGCTTCATGGTGGGCAAGGACTACGAGGCCGGCGGCATCGCCAAGGACGGCGCCAAGATGGTCACGGCCGTCGCCTGCGCGCATGTGCCGAAGATCACGCTGATCGTCGGCGGCTCCTACGGCGCCGGCAATTACGGTATGTGCGGCCGCGCCTACGACCCGCGCTTTCTGTTCATGTGGCCGAATGCGCGCATCTCGGTGATGGGCGGCGAGCAGGCGGCCTCGGTGCTCGCCACTGTGCGGCGGGACAATATCGAGGCGGACGGCAAGAGCTGGAGCGCGAAGGAGGAGGAGGCATTCAAGGCGCCGATCCGCGCCCAATACGAGACCGAGGGCAATCCTTATTACGCCACCGCGCGGCTGTGGGATGATGGCATCATCGCGCCGGCGGAAACGCGCCGCGTGCTGGCTTTGGCTTTCAGCGCGGCGCTCAACGCGCCGGTGCCGGAGACAAGGTTCGGGGTGTTTAGGATGTGAGGACGTATGTCTACGCTGCCACCCCCGCTTAGAAATTACCAGAACTTGATGTTTGTCATTAAGCGGAGGCTCATGTTCATTGAGGAGTTTAATGATAAGGGTGTTGATTTTTTGAAGGTTGAGCTGATTGCAGTTCAATTTCGAAAGATAATCGAGGCCGTCGCTTACGGATGCGTCTCGGCTTGCGAGCTTGGCGGAGAGAAACTTAGTGATGCTGCAGTTGGTGCGTATGATGCGCGAAGCGTATTTTCAGAGCTGAAAAAGTTGGACCTTGGATTTGTGCCGAGGCCCTATTCGTTTGCCGTCAAAGGTGCTGAAAAGATAGAGGAATGGAGTATCTCGAACAGGGAATTGCCTCAATCGCAGGTGTTTAAGACGGCAAACGATTACACGCGAACCTATAAGAAGCTGCATCAATATGCGCACGAGTTTCATCCGCGTCGAACCCACCATTTGTTGCACAAGGATGGATTGACGCGCGCTATTGCCTTCCTTCGCCCGATCAAGAAAAAGCTTACGAATTCGCTTTGGCTGCACTTTATCCCATTTGGGAATCGGGCATTAGTCGTCGACTTTGGCGAAAGGGACACGAAGCTGCCGGAAGTATTCGTATTCAGTCAGAAGGACAATCGGGCGGCGTGGCCGATATTATTTCTGCTTACCGAGCCAATAAATGAAGCGAGCCGACAGACCCCTAAGCCAGCGCGCGAGAAGCGAAAGGGCAATGTACATGAACAGAAGCTTTAGCAAACGTAAGCCGTAGGGCGGATTAGCCCAGCGTAATCCGCCATGCCATCGATACTATATGGCGCGTCACGCCTCGGCCCGCCAACTTCTCCACGTCGCCACGACGAGGCCGACGCCGGTCGCCGCCCAGGCCGCCAGCGCAACCCATACCATGGCGAGCGAAATCGAGCGCAGCGGCGGGAAGTCGCTCGCCAGCGACAGCCGCAGGCTCGCCAGTGCGTACATGCCGAGGGGAAACACGAGACTCCACAGCATCGGCGTATAGGTGATCGGGACGCGGCAGGCGCCATGCTTCCAGATGCCGAACAGAATCAGCAGTGGAATCCACCACGTCCCCCAGGCCCACATGATCAGCGTGACGCCATCGATGAAGGGCCGCATTGATTGCAGGAAGGGCAGCGAGTTTTGGCTGAGGATCAGCGTCGAGCCGGCATTGGTGCTGATCGCCGCGGCGCCCATCACCACCCACAGCAGCGGCGTGATGTCGTCGGGGTCGAATTCGAGAAAAAAGATGCGGTGGGCGAACAGCACGATGAAGATGCCGTAGAGGGCGAGGCCGACGCCCCACAGCATATGGATGAGCACGAAGATCGCGGTGCCGAATTGACCGAGCGGCGGCGCGACCAAAGTGCCTAGTATAACCAGCGACTCGGCGCCGACGATGGCGATCAGCCAGCCGCCGTGCACGACGTTGGCGCCGTGCGCGGTGTTGAGGAAAGTGAGCACGCCGAAACTGAGATAGATCAGGCCGAACCAGAGCACGAGCGCGAACAGCCACAGCACCAGCGCAAACGATGCCAAGCCGCGCAGATCAAGGCCGATGCCGAACACGTCGGTGGCTGCGACAATGGTGAAGAAGGAAAAGACCAGGCGCGGATCGATGAGGTCGGCCCACAGCGCCCGCCCGAAACGCACGGCTCGGATCAGCGTCGCCGCCAGCAGGTAGGGATAGGCGACGGCGTTGCAGGCAAAGAGCGCGTCGGACAAGGCGCGGTGGCCTTCGAAGAACAAAGCATTGGAAATGATGCCGGTCGCCATGACCAGTGCGAAAGCGCCGGGGTAAAGCGTGGCGATCTGCCGCAGGAGCCAGGATGGGCTGACGGGCGCGGCTGGCAACCCGTTGCGTTGCGGTTTTAGGGAACTTTTTCGTTTGCGCGCCATGCAAGCCACCGAGAGACAGCTGTATGAAATTTTCCTAATCTAGCATTCCGCCCGTCGCCTCGACCCAATTTAAGCGAGAATCGAACCCATGAGCGAACAAAGCTACCGATCCGTCCTCATCGTCGGCGCCGGCTCCGGCCTGTCGGCCTCGCTGGCGCGCGCCTTCGCCAAGGCCGGCATGAGCGTCGCGCTGGCCGCGCGCTCGGCCGCCAAGCTCGATGAATTCGTCAAGGCAACCGGCGCCAAGGCATTCAATTGCGACGCCGCTAAGCGCGACGAGGTCGAAAAGCTATTCGCCGGTCTCGACGCGGCGAAGCTCACGCCCGACGTCGTCATCTACAACGCCAGCTACCGCACGCGCGGGCCGCTCGTCGAGCTCGATCCGGTCGAGGTCGCCAAGGCAATCGAGATTACGGCTTTCGGCGCGTTCCTGGTGGCACAAGCGGCGGTCAAGCGCATGTTGCCGCGCAAGCAGGGCGCGATCCTGTTCACCGGCGCGTCGGCCAGCGTGAAGGGCTACGCGCAATCGGCTCCCTTCGCCATGGGCAAGTTTGCGCTGCGCGGCCTGGCGCAGAGCATGGCGCGCGAACTCCATCCGCAAGGCATTCACGTCGCGCATTTCGTCATAGACGGCGGCATCAGGAGCGCGCGCCGTCCGACCGATCCCGACAAGCCTGACGCGCTGCTCGATCCCGACGCCATCGCGACGAGCTACCTCGACGTGCTCAATCAGCCGCGCAGCGCGTGGACGCAAGAGCTCGAACTGCGGCCGTGGGTGGAGAAATTCTGAAACGGTTCTTTGCGGGCTGGCCCGGCGGCGACGCCGGCACAGCGCCCCCATCGCTCCACCGGACATGGCGGCCAGTGCCGCCCATTCGTCATTGCGTAACCATATTTTACGGGGACGAGCCGACCGGCGGACGGGCTTTTGCCACCGCCGGATGGTCTCACGTGGCTGTGATTGGCCGATTCAGAAACGGTTTACTCGGTCCCCTTAGCTTTCCGGGCGTGGGGAGCATTGCGCCATGATCGCCTACGTTAATGGTTATGTCTGCACGACATCGTGCGAGGCGGCGGCCGCGCGCGCGGGCAGGGACCCGTTTGCACCTCCCGGTACGCCGCCCGGGCAATCCAGCAAATCCGACAAGGCTGACAAAAGCTCCGGTCTGGACAGCCAGCCGGCGACTGTCTTCGGCGGCTCGCTGGCCAATCTCAATTCCACCAACTCGGTCACGCCGACCGGCGATACGTCGTCGGTACCCAGTCAACCGTCGGCGAACATCCTGGCGTAAGGCCGGCCGCGGTTGGCAGGCGCGATTTCCGCATGTTAAATGCGGACGCATGACAAATCCCGACGATCTCAAGCAACTCGCGCCCACCGGCAAATTGCGCGGCGGCGTGGTGGTCTCGCCGGCGGCTTCCGCCTTTTTCGCCATCAAGGGCGGCAAGGGCGAGGTGCGCGGCGTCACCGTCGACCTGGTGCGCGCCTTCGCCGGCACATTGAAGCTGCCGCTGGAGCTGCAGGTCTACGAGAATTCCGGCCAGGTGACGGACGCGGTGGCGAGCGGCGCCTGCGATCTCGCATTCATGCCGCGCGACGCGACGCGCGAGGGCAAGGTCGATTTCGGCCCGGCCTATTATATCATCGGCAGCACCTACCTGGTGCCGGCGGGCTCGACGATCCAAGGCATCGATGAGGTCAACCGGCCCGGCGTGCGCATCGTCGCCATCTCCAACACCACGACCGCGCGCAGCGCTCGCCGCACGGCGCCCAATGCCTCGGTCGAGGAAGTGCCGAGCGTCGATCTGATGATCGAGATGGCGGCAAAGGGGCAGGGCGACGCTTTCGCGCTGTCGCATGACTCGTTCGCCGGCCTCCTGCCTAAGCTGCCGGGCGCGCGCGTGCTGCCGGGTAACTTCCAGCAGACCGGCATCGCGGTCGCGGTGCCGAAGGGGCGTGGCGCCGCGCTCAAACTCGCGACCGGTCTTATCGAGGATGCAAAAAAGTCGGGCCTGGTGCGGCGTGCGCTCGATGCCGCCGGATTCAAGGATGCCGAAGTCGCGCCGCCCGCGGATTGACCGCTACGCGTAAACTCGTCCGGATAAACTACGGCGTTTCTGGGCGCTTCGGTTCGCTCGCTGCCGGCAACGCGCTCAACTGCCCGGCAAGCTGCTCTTCGGTTTCCGCAAGTTGAAGGTATGTCACCTCCAACTTCATAAGCCGCTGGCGGCTTTCTTCGTCGTGCGTCTGTCTCGCCAAATCGGCGCACCTTTTAGCCTGGTTTCTGAAGCGCTTGACGGTCATGGCGGCACCTCCGACCTCCGGCAGGTGCATCGCAGCATTTTTTATACTCGCATTGCAACAAGAAATTCATACCCACTGACACAATCGCGGTGTGATGCCGCAGGCTTCAAGGATGGCGAGGCCGAACTCGCCCGGCCAGCTAAACCGACCGTACCTGCACCGGCGCGGCGGCGATGCGGCGATCCAGCACGATGCGTCGACGGATCGGCCACCAGTCGTACAGATAGATTTCGAGCGGCCGCCAATTGGCGACCCAGCCGACGATGATCAGGCTCTCTTCCAGCACCCGCGCAACCACGACATTGCCGATCATCTTGGCGACGACCTGGCTGCCCACCAGACAGACGACAAGAACGACCAAGCCGATCAGCAATGAACGCCAGCCGACGCGAAAAAGTTCGCGTAGCTCCTGATCTGCTGCGACAGCCCGGTGATGGAAGTAGTTGGCGAAGGCCTCGCCGATGCGCGCGGCCTCAGGCTTGGCCGCTTCGTCTGCCGGAAGTTCGACCACGATTGAGAACGGCGCGCCGGCCGGAAGTTCGCGTGCCCAGCCGACGACGAATTCCTCGGTATGCGGGTCGAGATCGCGTTCGCGGAACGGCGAGGGGTCGAGCGAATTGAACAATTGCATGATCGTGCGCACGCGGATCGCAATTTCGTAGTGCACATCCGGCATTGGCATCACATCGTCACAAGCACATTGCCGATCGTGCCGCGTTCGACCGCCTCATGCGCGGCGGCGATATCGGCGAGCGCAAAGGTCGGGCCAATCCGGTTGAGCAGCTTGCCCTGCTCGAGCGCGCGGTTGATGGCGGTGACCGCGTGTTCGCGTTCGCGGGTGTCGAGTTCGTAGACCAGGAAAAACTGCACGCGGATGGATTGGGTCAGGCAGAAATAGGCCGGCAGGTTCGCCGTCGCCGCGCCGGTGCCGTAGACGATAACGCTGCCTTTCGGCCGCAACACGAAGGGTATGAGCTTGGCGTTGGCGGCGAGATCCATCTCGATCACCGCATCGACGCCGCGTTTGCCGGTGAGTTCCATCACCCGCTCGCCGACGTCCTCGCGCTTGTAATCGATGGTGTGGTCGGCGCCGGCCTCCTGCGCGGCCGCGGCTTTTTCCGGCGAGGAGATAGTGGTGAGCACGGTCGCGCCCGCCGCCTTGGCGAACTGGATGGCATATTGGCCGACCGAGCCGGCGCCGCCGGCGACCAGCACGGTCGTGCCCTTGCCGGCGCCAGCGAGTGCGACCGCATGAATGGCGGTCATGGCGGGAATGCCGAGGCACGCGCCGGCCTCGAAGCTGATTTTGTCGGGCAGCTTGACCGCCTGCGCTGCCGGCAGCGCGATAAATTCGGCGGCGGTGCCGAAGGCGCGTTTCCATTGTCCGTTCCAAACCCAGACCCGTTCGCCCAGGCGCGATTTGGCGACGCCATCGCCGACCTGGTCGATCACGCCGGCGCCGTCGCTGTGCGGGATCAGGCGCGGCCAGGCGATCTTGCGGGTCGAGCCCTGGCGCGATTTGACGTCGGAGGGGTTCACGCCGGATGCGGCGAGCTTGACCCGCACCTCGCCGGGGCCGGCCTGCGGCGTCTCGACCTCGCCGACGCGCAGCACCTCGCGTGCCGCACCGTTCTGCTCGTAATAGGCGGCGCGCATGAAATATCTCCCCGGCTGGACCCGCGACAATATCACCCGGCGGGCCGCCGAAATGGAGCCGAATTCCGGGTTTAAGCGTTAGCCGGCCGTGACCATATATCTGGGCAAACAAGCCAAGAAGGAGGTTCGGCCATGCAATACCGTGTTTATAGCGGTCCGAAGGGCTCCGGTGAAATCACGCCGATCGCCAAGGAGCAGATGCTGTTCAAGGAATTCGCCGCGCTCGACGACGCGCTGTCATGGGCGCGTCACGTCGAGCAGGGCGGACGCGTTCCGCTGCTGATCGAAGGCGACGACGGCACCCGCATGGACCGCCGCGCGATCGGCGATGCGTTACGCGTCGGCGAACGCGAGCGAGTCGGCCACTAGACCCGACGCTAGCCCGCGAGCCGGGTCCACTCGGCGCGGGCGCGCACGGTGATGTGGTTCCATTTGGTGCCGACCACATTCCAATTGACCAAAGGCCGTTGCGCGCTTGCCGGTGCGTCGCCAGCGGCGAGCGCGTTATGGGAATCGTAAAGATAAGCACCGCCGACGGTCAAAATGCCGCCGAGAATGATCCCGATCAGGACTCGCATGACACTCCTCCCGTGTCTCCCGCTCCTGAACGCGCCCGCGACGCGCCAGTTCCACCGCGCGCCGGGTAAGATGATGTGACGATCGGGCGAGACGAGGCCATTTTTGGGCGGGCGGGCTTCATCTCATTAACCAATCGGAAACTTTGTTGTAACGCATTGAAAATACTGACGTTATGACTACAAAATCTTCGCACTAGAACAAAATAAGCTGCTATATTGTGCATATGAGCAGCCATTCCACGAAAACCGCTGGCCGGTCGTCCAAAACGGCCCGGCGTCCCGATAAAAAAAGCGCCAAGACCGCACGCACCGAGATCAAAAAGGCGGCAAAATCGGCCCGCCGTCCGGTCGGCAAAGCCGCCCGGCCCGGCGCTGCCACGGCAATCCGCGCGCCCAGCATTGCGCCCAAATCCGTATCGAAATCCGTGCGCAAGCCCGCAGGCACCATGATCCGCACGCCGAGCCCGCCGATGCAGCCGGCCGCCGCGCATGACATCAAGATCATGGCGCACAAGTACCAGGTCGGAGAGACTGTTTACTTCACCTCGCCGACATTCGGCCGTGCCGCCGCCAGCGGCAGCTATACGGTGGTCAAGCTGCTACCATCGGAAGGCGACGACTACCAATACCGGATCAAGAGTTCCGGCGAGGCCTTCGAGCGCGTCGCCAAGGAAAGCCAGCTCGACCGCGTCTAGCGCACGGACACGCGCTTTCCTTTCGATCTCGCCATAACATCAGTCTGAACCCGAAGGGGGACATTGAATGCGCATCGTTTTGCGGTTGATCGCTTTGCTATTACCATTGACGCTGGCCTTGCCGGCATCGGCGGAAACCTATCCGAGCCGCACCGTCCGCCTGATCGTACCGTTCGGCGCCGGCGGGCCGGCCGACGTCTATGCCCGCATCCTCGCCAAATATCTGTCCGAGGAGACCAAACAGTCCTTCGTGGTCGAGGATCGCCCGGGCGCCGGCTCGTTGATCGGCACCGATACGGTCGCGAAGTCGGCACCCGACGGCTACACGCTGCTGGTGATGTCGAACACCCACACCACCAACGAGTCGCTCATTCCGACAAAGCCCTACAAGTTGATGCGCGACTTCGTGCCGGTGGCGACCATCAATTATTCCGACCTGCTGATGGTGGTGAACCCGTCGGTGCCGGCCAAGACGGTCGCGGAATTCATCGCGCTGGCCAAGAAGGATCCGGGCAAGCTCAATTACGCCTCGTCCGGCCCGGGCACGCCCTATCACATGGCCGGCGAGCTGTTCAAAGCCATGAGCCATACCGACATCGTGCACGTGCCGCACAAGGCCTCGGGCGACATGCGCAACAGCGTGCTGTCGGGCAACGTGCAGATGATGTTCGACGCCATCACCGTGATGTCGGAGCTGGCCAAGGCCGGCAAGGTGCGCGCGCTTGCCACCACCGGTTTGAAGCGCAATCCGCTCACGCCCGACCTGCCGACCGTCGGCGAAACGGTTCCCGGTTACGAGGCGACCATCTGGATCGGATTGATGGCGCCGAAGGGCACGCCCAAGGACGTCGTCACCTTCCTCAACACCGTCGATCAACAAGGTGATCCAACTGCCCGACGTGAAGGCCGCCTGGCTCAAGCAGGGCGCCATTCCGATGGTGAAGACGCCGGCGGAATTCGAGACCTTCTTGAACCAGGACATCGAAAAGTGGGCCCATGTGGTAAAGGTGTCCGGAGCTCAAATCGGTAAGTAGTCCGGCCGCCGGAGGCCTATGCCGACCATCGATGGCGCCGCGTTGAAGGAACTGTTGTCGAACCCGCCGGTGCTGGGTGCGCTGGCGGCGTTGCTGGTCGTGCTCGTGATCCTCGCTGTCATGCGGGCCGGCGTGGTGCGCCGCCTGTTGCTGTCGGTCGCGGTGGTTGCAATCGTCGGCGTCGTGGTTTCGGTCATCCTCGACAGGATGGCGCAAGACGACCGCGCTGCGGAGCGGCGCGCTTTGACCCAACGCTTTGCCGAACTCTCCATCCAGGCTTTGGCGCCCGGCTCGACGCTTGCCTGTCTCGACGGCGCCGCCGGCGAGGAGGTGGAGAATGCCTGCGAGAAGACGGTGTTCGCCGGCCCGCAAACGACGGCCGGCGCGGTCGCCTACATGGCGGCGCGGCTGACGCTGCTGGCCGACGGGCTTGCCTTCGCCCGTGAGCGCGATCCGGCTTTCGCCGCGTCGCTTTCCGGGCTGCGCCGCTCGATCGAACTCGACCGCTTCGGCCTTGCCGCTCACGTGCTGGCGGTGCGCGACGGCTGCACCGCCGAACAATGCGCCGCCTTCGCGCTGTTGCAAGGACGCCGAAGTGATCAAGGCCAACCTCAAGGCGCAGGTGTTCGACCAATATGTCTCGCGCTACGCCGCGGATTGGACCAAGTCGGCGCCGGTCGCCGAGAAAGCCGGCGCCGGCGGTCCCGGTCGCCAGCGTGGCCGAACCGCTGGCGCCGGCCAAAGCGCCGGTGCCGAGCCAGTACGAATTCCCGTCGGCCGCCTCGATCCCGCCGGTGAGCATCATGAATCCGGAACCGAAATTGCCGCCCGCGGCGGCCGATGCGCAGGCCGCTCAGCCGCCGCAGCCGCCTCCTGCCGCGGCCCCTCAGCAGCCCGCCACCGAGGTCAACGTGCGCGTGCCGCCGAAACGGCCGCAGGCCCAAAGGGAACAAGCGGCCCCGCCGGCACAGCGCTAGTGCGCATGATCCCGAAAAGTGGGAACCGGTTTTCGGATAAGATCATGCGCAACGTAAATTAAGCTGCTGACGCCGGGCCCATTGATGTTCAAGTCCGTCCTGATCGCCAATCGCGGTGAGATCGCCTGCCGCGTCGCCCGCACCGCCAAGCGGCTGGGGCTGCGCACCGTCGCGGTCTATTCCGATGCCGACGCGAGCGCACTGCATGTGCGGCTTTGTGACGAGGCACACCGTATCGGCCCGCCGCCGGCCGCCGACAGTTACCTGCGCATCGACGCGCTGATCGCCGCCGCCAAGGCGGCGCGTGCCGACTGCATTCATCCCGGTTACGGCTTTCTCTCGGAGAACGCCGATTTCGCGCAAGCCTGCATCGACGCCGGCATTGTTTTCGTTGGACCAGGTCCCGCGGCGATGCGTGCCATGGGCCTCAAGAGCAGCGCCAAGGCACTAATGGAGAAGGCCGGCGTGCCGGTGGTGCCCGGCTATCACGGCGAGCGGCAGGAGCCGAAATTCCTCAAAGAAAAAGCCTACGAGATCGGCTATCCGGTGCTGATCAAAGCGGTCGCCGGCGGCGGCGGCAAAGGCATGCGCCGCGTTGACCGTCACGCCGATTTTGAGGCGGCGCTCGCCGCCGCCATGCGCGAGGCGAAATCCGCCTTCGGCGACGAACGCGTGCTGATCGAGAAATACGTCACCGCGCCGCGCCACATTGAGATGCAGATTTTCGCCGACCGTCACGGCAACGCCATCCATCTCAACGAGCGCGACTGTTCGCTGCAGCGCCGCCATCAGAAGGTGATCGAGGAGACGCCCGCGCCCGGCATGAGCGCCGCGCTACGCGCGGCGATGGGCGAAGCTGCGGTCACCGCCGCCAAGGCCGCCGATTACGAAGGCGCCGGCACCGTCGAGTTCATCGCCGACGGGGCAGACGGCCTGAAAAAAGACGGTTTCTGGTTCATGGAGATGAACACGCGGCTGCAGGTCGAACATCCGGTGACGGAGGCGGTAACCGGCCTCGATCTGGTGGAATGGCAGTTTCGCATCGCCGCCGGTGAAAAACTGCCGCTGACCCAAGCGCAGGTTCCGCTCAACGGCCACGCGGTCGAGGCGCGGCTTTATGCCGAAGACCCGGAGCGCGGCTTCCTGCCGTCGACCGGTAAGCTCATCGCGCTGCAATTCCCGCAAGGGGTTGGCCTGCGCATCGACACTGGCGTCGAAGCAGGCTCCGAGGTGACGCCGTTCTACGATCCGATGATCGCCAAGCTGATCGCGCACGGCAAAAGCCGCGACGAGGCGCTCGACCGGCTCGCCGGCGCGCTCGACAACACTCTTGTGATCGGCCCGCGCAGCAATGCCGGCTTTCTGGCCGCGCTGTGCCGCGCCGAGGAATTCCGCAAGGGTAATTTCGACACCGGTTTCATCGACCGCCATCTCGCCCTGCTTGGCGCCGTACCGCAGGGCCTCGACCGCGCTGCTGCCGCGCTCGGCGCGCAGACTCTGGTCGAGCGCGAACGCGCGCGCATCGACGCCGCGCGCGAGCCGGACGAGCCGCCGTCGCCCTGGGACGGCGGCGACGCCTTTCAACTGTCGGGCGCGCGCAGGCTTGCGTTGCCGATCCTGGCGGACGGCGAAAGCGTGGTCGCGCAAATTGCCTATGGCCCGCGCCGCCCACAGGTCACTGTCGACGGCGTAGCGCCCGCCGCCGACGCTGCAGCAATCGCCACAGGCGATGCGGTCTACGTACTGCGCCACGGCCGCCAAACGAAGGTCAGCTTGCGCGATCTGTCGCTCGACGAGGCTGGAGACGCCAGCGCGGGCGGGCTGGTGCGCGCGCCCATGCACGGCAAGGTGCTCGGCATCTTGGTGGAGCAGGGCGACCGCGTTACCCGCGGCCAGCGCCTCGCCATCATCGAGGCGATGAAAATGGAGCACACCCTGCATGCCCCGATTGACGGTACTGTGACCGAGATTGCCGTTGGGCAGGACTCGCAGGTCGCCGAAGGCGCCAGGTTGATGGTGATTGAACCGACTAGCGCAAATTAAGGCCCGATCCTGCGAATTAACGAAGTCGGAACCCAAATCGCCCACAAATTCCTTGCTTGCGCCGCGATTCGGCCGCGAACGGCTGCTGCTTTCGCGCCCGGGGTGGCCGGGTTTTGAGACGGGAACCGATGAACCGAACGCTTACTCTTGCGATCGCCGCAGCTTCTGTTGCCTTCGGCGCGCTCTCTGCCCAAGCGGCCGACATGCCGACGAAGGCCAAGCCGGTACCTTTTGTGGATGTGCCGTTCAGCTGGACTGGCTTCTATGTCGGCGCGAACGGCGGTTATGGCTGGGGCCGCTCAAGTTGGAGCGATCCGACTGTTGGCGCCGACTCGGGACGGTTCGATACCCATGGCGCGCTGCTCGGCGGCCAGCTCGGCTACAACTGGCAGCTCGGCAGCGTCGTGTTCGGCGTCGAGACCGATGCCGACTGGACCAACTTAACCGGCAGCGGCATTGGCGGCGTTTGCCTCGCCGACGGCGCCGGGCAATGCCAGACGAAACAGAGTTGGTTCGGCACGACGCGCGGCCGTCTCGGCTACGCTTTTGGCCGCTGGCTGCCTTATATCACCGGCGGCGCCGCCTACGGCGACATCAAGGCCCTGCAGTCGAACGGCACGAACACGACAGTCAATTTCGGCTGGACCGCCGGCGGCGGCCTTGAATATTCCATCGACCGCAATTGGAGCGCCAAGGTCGAGTATCTGCATCTCGATCTCGGCACCGCCGGTTTCTTCAGCGCGGTAAACGGCATATCCACCTTATCGGTGCCGGCGAAAGACAATTTGCTGCGCGCCGGCATCAATTATCACTGGTGAATTGCGTCACGCCATGTGCGGCCCCGGTCCGCCGGCCGCCTCGAGCACGGCGGCGCGCCATTCGCGCTTGATCGGCAGGATTGGCGGCATCGGCGCGACGTCGGGCTCCGCCGTCGGCGCCGCGACTGACTCGATTTTCTCGGTCTGCGCGCCGCGCCGCATGAACAGATTGTAGATCGTCCACTGCGCGCGATGGCGCTTGCCGAGCCAAGGGAAGCGGCCGGCGATCGAGGATTTCGAATAGAAGTTTCCGTAGGCGCGGCTTTGGCCGAGGCGCAGTTCGTCGCCCGACATCTGTGCCGGCCGGTAGACCACATGGCCCTGGTCGTACATCGTCCAGTCGAAGGATACGATGCGGTTTTCCTTCTTCATCTCGTACCAGGTCAGCGTGCCCGGGTAGGGGGTCAGCGTCGAATAAGCGCAGGCGTCGTAATCGGCGTCGATATTGAAGCGGACGGTGTCGTCGAACACCGAGGTGTCGTCACCGTCAAAGCCGAACATGAACAGCCCGAACACCATGATGCCGTAGGAGTGGACCTTCTCCACCAGCTTGGCGAAGGTCTCCGGCCGGTTGACGTGCTTGTGCACGCTCTTGAGCGTGTCGCGCGAGATCGACTCAAAGCCGATGCTGAGCAGCGTGCAGCCGCTTTCGGCGGCGAGTTCGAGCATGCGGTCGTCCTGCGCGAGCTTGGAGGTGACGCCGGCCTGCCACTGGATGCCGCGCCCCTTGAGCGCGCGCATGACGTCCTTGGGACGATCCGGCGTGCCGAAAAAGTCGGCGTCGTTGATCGAGATGGTGCGCGCGCCGCAGTTCTCCATCTCGTTGATCACCTCGTCGACCGGCCGGTAGCGGAATTTGAGCCCGTTCATCAGCGGTTCGGCGCAGAAGGTGCAGCCCTGGTGGCAGCCGCGCGAGGTCTGCACGAAGGTCTTGTTGACGTAGCGGTGTTTCTTGAGGAGGTCGTAGCGCGGCATCGGCACGCCGACCATCGGATGCAATTTGTCAGACTTGTAGGTGCCGCGCAGCGATCCCTGTTCGAGATCGTCGAGCAGTTTGTCGATGACCAGTTCGACCTCGCCGATGACCACGGCGTCGGCGTGCTTGAGCGCTTCCTGCGGCATGAAGCTCGGATGGACGCCGCCCATGACGACCGGCACGCCCTTGGCGCGGAAATGTGTCGGCGATCTCGTAGCCGCGGTTGACGTAGCTCGTCATCGCCGAAATGCCGACCATGTCGCAGTCGAGGTCGAAGTCGATGGTCTCGATATTCTCGTCGGTCAGCACCACTTCGTACTGGTCACGCGGGATGACCGCGGCGACGGCGAGCAACCCGGCGAGCGGGGAATAAAGCGCCCGGTTCAGGTAAAGCGGGCGGGTGGTGAGCGAATCCGTCTTGGGATTGATGAGGTGGATGACGCGCGTCCGCATCAAATGGCCCTCCGACAATGAACCCCAGCCACCCAATGATATCACGATAAGGAAAGTTCCGCTGTCCCCGACAAATAAATCGCCTCGGCGGCAGTCTGCAGGACCGGGTGAACCAGAAGCCCGAAGAGAGCGGCGCAACAAAGGCCGAACACCTACGCCGACAGGAATGGCCGATGCACCGGCGCGCGCGCTTCGAAGACTGGTGATTCACAAGCGCCGGGGCGAGCTCGGCGCCCTGATTGTGTGATCCGCGGGCCTATGTTGCCGGTCTTGATTGCCGTTCGTGCTAATAAGCCATTGTCAATGAAGGTCTTTTCTGCCCCGGGTCGAGCACGATATTGGCCGCCGTCAGAGCCGTCGCGCGGTTCGTTACCTCAGATGCAAAATCCGCCGGACTCCAGCGCAGCCCAAGTCCAACATCTTCGATAGAGCCGAATTCGGAAAATTGAAAAAGCACCGTCGTCTATACTCGCATTGGCGTTCTTGTGTACGCATCTTGGGGTATCCACCAGGTAAGATGCGGCCGACGAAAGCTAGCAGAATTGCCTTGTTAACGCCTAGGAGGCGACAGTGAGGAGAGCGCTTGTTCCCGGCGCAACGCCGGGTCTCGCGCCCGCGAAGCGGTCCGCAGACAGCTTCCTAAACGGACCCTAGCGCGTTATGCATGGCCTCTTAGTTAACGCCCGCGTGTGGAAGTTCCGCGATGCCCCTTCATCTCATCAAGCTCTGCGTCGGCTGCAACTCGGTCGCGAACCTCGAAGACTGGATCAAGCAGAAGCTCAAAGAGAAGAAAAAGCGCGGCCAGAAGCCCGAGCACATCCACACCACCCGCATGGTGCCCAAACGCGCCGAGGAATTGAGCGACGGCGGCTCGCTCTATTGGGTCATCCGTGGCCAGATCAGTTGCCGCGAGAAGATCCTCGATATTCGCCCGTTCACCGACAAGGACGGCATCTCGCGCTGCCGCGTGGTGCTCGACGGCAAGGTGGTGCTGGTCGAGCCGCGTCCGCGCTCGGCGTTCCAGGGCTGGCGCTATCTGGAAGCCAAGCATGCCCCGCGCGATCTGTCGCGCGCAGCGCCCGGCGCCGCCAAGATGCCGGAGCAAATGCGGCGGGAGTTGCGAGAGTTGGGGCTGCTCTGACCGCGCGCTTGACATTTGTGACTATAGGACTATATTCCACGCTGTCCGCCGAGCCGAATGAGCGCCGTCATGACGCGCTCCGAGGCAAAGCGGAACCGGTGCCCGACAATGTGGCGCCGTGGATGGAGCGTCGGGGCGGCGCCGGACCCTCTCGCCAGAGGGTTCGCGCGTCGCGCCAGACGCGCGGCGGGTTGCGCCAAACCCGCCAAAGGGCGCTTCGCCAGCGCCCTGGCGCCGTCCCGGCGCTCCATTCCCTTAGGGGAAACGGAAAAAGGGAAGACGGCGTGTCCCGCGCCGATCAAAGAATAGGGAGAGCGGAGCTTTGCCTAGACGCCCAGATTGTCGATCAGCCGGGTCTTGCCGATCTTAGCGGCGAGCAGTAGCCGGATCGCTCCTTCTTTGCGAGAGGCGATGGGCGCCAGCGTCTTGGCGTGGCGGGCTTCCAGATAGTCGACGGCAAAGCCGGCGCGTTCGACCTCGGCGCGGCCTTCTTCCAGCACCATTTCGATCGGTTCGCCCTGCTTGATGCGCTTCGCGCTTGCCTTGAGCACGCGCTGCAGCGTCGGCGCGACGGCGCGTTCGGCCGGCGTCAAGTAGGCGTTGCGCGAGGATAGGGCTAGACCGTCGTTTTCGCGCACGGTGGGCACACCGATGACCTTGAGCGGCAGATCGAGATCCTTCGCCATTTGGGTGATGACGCAAAGCTGCTGGCAATCTTTCTCGCCGAACAAAGCGAAGTCGGGCCCCACTTGCGTGAACAGCTTGGCCACCACGGTGGCGACGCCGCCGAAGAAATGCGGGCGGAACTTGTCCTCCAATCCAGCCTTGGCGGCGCCCTGTGGTTCGATCCGGGTGGCGAAGCCTTGTGGGTACATCACCGAAGCCGACGGCGCCCAAACCAGATCGGCCTTGGCCGCGCGCAGAACCGCAAGATCGGCATCAAAGCCGCGTGGGTAGCTGCCGAAGTCCTCGTGCGGCGCGAATTGCGTCGGATTGACGAAGATCGACACCACGACGCGGCGGGCGCGCCGGCGCGCCTCGCGCACCAGCGCCAGATGGCCGGCATGCAGCGCGCCCATGGTCGGCACCAGCGCGATTCCGCCGCCGGCCTTTCGGAACGGCATCAAGGCGCGGCGCAGCGAGGCAATGGTGCGCGTGACAGCGGGGCGGGTTGCCATAGTTGGACGGCCTGTCGGCTGAGTGTCGCAAATCCTGGATAGCCCATAGCAAAACTGTGGCGCGGCAGCGAACAAAAATCGTTCCGATCATATCGCGCTTGACGAAAGCACAAAAAGAATTCGAGAATTCGCTGCCCTGGGGGGCGTCATGTTAGTGCAGCCGATCGAGGGCGCGTCAGTCTGCTCACATGGTTGTTCTCGGCAACGAGAAAGGCGGGTCGGGTAAATCCACCACCGCTCTGCACATCGCGGTTGCATTGCTCAAGGCCGGCCAGCGCGTCGCCACCATCGATCTCGACAGCCGGCAGAAAAGCTTCACGCGTTACATCGACAACCGCCGCGCTTGGAGCGAACGCGCCCGCATCAATCTCGATTTGCCGTCGCATTACTGCGTGGCGCGAGCCGAGGGCAATTCGCTGGAAGCCAACGAGGCGCAGGAATTCGCCAATTTCTCACAGGTAATCGGCACGATCGAGCACAGCCACGATGTAGTGGTGATCGACACGCCGGGCAGCGACACCTATCTAATGCGGCTCGCCCATTCGATGGCCGATACGCTGGTGACGCCGCTCAACGACAGTTTCGTCGATTTCGACGTGCTCGGCACGCTCGATGCGGTCAATTTCACAGTGACCGGCGAAAGCCACTACGCCGAGATGGTGCGTGAGTCGCGGCGCCAGCGCCGGCTGGTCGACGGCAAGCGGACCGACTGGATCGTCGTGCGCAACCGGCTGTCCTCGCTCGGCTCGCGCAACAAGAAGCTGGTCGGCGACAGCTTGCTCGAACTGTCCAAGCGCATGGGTTTTCGTTCGGTGGACGGCATCGCCGAGTGCGTGGTCTACCGCGAATTCTTCCCGCGTGGTCTCACCGCATTCGATGACCTCGATGAGGCGACGCTCGGCACACGCCCGAGCCTGTCGCATCTGACGGCGCGCGAGGAAGTGATCGCGCTGCTCGCCGCATTGCGTCTGCCGCTGTCGGAAAACGGCAAGCGGCGGGCCGCCGCCCGTGCGGAATGGTATTCAGTCATGGATCAGCCGCTGCAGGTCCAGGACATCATCGGATAGCGGTCGGGCGCCTTGCACAGCCACCGATTCCCCTTAAATCGGTGTAGACTGTGGCCATGAGCAAAAACCCTTCCCAGCAAACCCCGGCGCCGGTTTCCTCGCAGCCGGAGATTGCCGAATTCATCGAACGCGTGCGTTCGCTCGGCCCGGCCAAAGCGGGCGGTGCGCGCGGGCGGCTGATATTTGCCCTCGACGCCACCATGAGCCGGCAGCCGACATGGGATTCCGCCTGCGCGCTGCAGGCCGACATGTTCCGCGAGGCGGCAAGTGCCGGCGGGCTTGATATCCAACTCGTCTATTTCCGCGGACTTGGCGAATGCCGCGCCTCCGGTTGGGTCGCCGGGGCCGAGAAGCTCGCCGCGTTGATGTCGCGCATCGATTGCCGCGGCGGCCATACCCAGATCGGCAAGGTGCTCAGCCACGCCCGCAAGGAATATGCCAAGCAGCGGGTGCAGGCGATGGTATTCGTCGGCGACGCCATGGAGGAGAAGATCGACGATTTATGCCAGGCGGCCGGCGAGCTTGGCCTGCTCGGCGTGCCGACGTTTATGTTCCAGGAGGGAAATGACCCCGTCGCCGAGAACGCCTATCGCGAAATCGCCCGGTTGTCGCGCGGTGCCTATTGCCGCTTCGACACCGGTGCGGCGCACCAACTCGGCGAATTGCTGCGCGCGGTCGCGGCCTATGCCGCCGGCGGCATCAAGGCGCTTGCCGATCTGTCGGCGCGGCGCTCCGACGGCGCGCGCCAGCTCTTAGCGCAGCTCAAATAATATGCCGGCACTGATCTTTGGCCTGCTGGTGCTGGTGGCTGCCCTGTGGGTGTTGGGCGTGATTTCGCGCATCGACCCCAAAGTCGCCGCGCGCGTTATGAAAGCGGCCGGCGGCATCCTGGCGATTGCCTTCGCCGCGTTTCTCGGCCTGCGCGGCGAAATCTTTGTCGCCGTTCCGCTCGGTCTATTCGGTCTCGGATTGCTCGGCTGGATCCCATTCGGGATGACGGGCTTTACGCAGCGCACGCGGAAGAGCACCGGCCAGGCCTCGCGCGTGCGCTCGGCCTTTCTCGAAATGGAGCTCGACCACGACAGCGGCGCGATGCGCGGACGCGTCATCGCCGGCCGCCGCCAGGGCGCCACGCTCGAAGCGCTCGACGTCAAGACACTGGCCGGCTTATTGGACGAATTCGACGAGGAGAGCCGCGCGCTACTGGTGGCGTATCTTGACCGCCGGGATCCCGGCTGGAGTGAATACGCGCAAGGACACGCGACAGCGGGGCGGGCTGCTGGTTCGAGCGGCAAAATGACGGAACAGGAGGCCTATCAGATCCTTGGCATTGAGCCGGGAGCGAGCGCCGCCGTCATCACGCGTGCGCACCGTGCCCTGATGAAGAAGCTGCATCCCGACCAAGGCGGGTCGACGTATCTGGCCGCTCGCGTCAACGAGGCCAAGGAAATCCTTTTTCGCCGTCATCGCTGATGTACTCCGTACGCAACACCATCAGCGGCTCCTGAGTATCGACGCGTCCCCGGTCGTCCAACTCGCTTTTTTTCTTATGCGTTCTGTTATCCGAGAACGGTTAACAGTCGTTGCACGCTAGTTTTTCAGTAGCATGCACGGAATTTCATTGCGCTTGAGATGTTTGCAGGCCGTTTCCGCCTGATCTTTGTCCAGGCCGGCAAAGCGCGCGCGATAGAGCGACTTGTCGCCCTTCGCCACCCGTTCGGTGAACGGATCGGCCTGGCCGAGGAGGGTTTTCGCCTTGTCCTTTGCCGTGACCAGCCGCTGTTTGGCTTCCTTCTCTTCCGGGAAGGCGCCGACTTGGATCATCCAGCCGCCGCTGCGCGGTTTGGCGGCGGCCGGCTGCGGGCGCGACCGGCACGCTATCGCCGGCGGCGGCAACCTTTATCGGCAGCGTCCCGAGCACGCCGGGTTTTGCACCTGGGGCAGGCGGAGACTCTCGCTTCACGATGACGGTCGTGACCTTGGTCGGCCCTTCCACGCGCACAAGCTTGCGGTCTTCCGCAAGCGGCGGCGCCAGCGCCGCGGTGTGCATGGTATTGCCCTGCACCGCGAACGTCTTCACCGGATTGGGCCTGATCGGATCGGTCGACCCGGTCGGCGGTTCGGGGCGGCGGGGCGGCAGCGAAATAGACGCCACTGTTTCTCTGGCCGGCTTGGCGCGCGCCTCGGTGATCTCCGCGCCTTCGCTCATCGGCGGCGCCGTACGTTTGGTCGCGGCGATATCGATGGTGTCGTCGAGCAGGCCGACGACGCGCGCGTCGCGCGCCGAAGCGGTGCGCCCGCCGAACACCACGGCGAGGACGTGGCGCGGGCCGCGGCGCATCGAGACGACGATGTTGAAGCCGGAATCGCGAATGTAGCCGGTCTTCATGCCGTCGACGCCGGCGACGCGGCCGAGCAGGTGATTGTGATTGCGGAATTCCTCGCCACGGTATGTGAACGTGCGGGTGGCGAAATAGTGGTAGTACTGCGGAAAGCGGTCCTGGATGGCGCGGGCGAGGATGGTCATGTCGCGCGCCGTGGTGATCTGCTCGTCATTGGGCAGACCGGACGCGTCCCGATAGACGGTGTGCGTCATGCCGAGTGCCCGCGCCTTGGCGGTCATCATCCTGGCGAAGTTCTCTTCGCTGCTGCCGAGCGCCTCGGCGATGACGACCGCCACATCGTTTGCGGACTTGGTGACGATGGCGCGGATCGCGGTTTCCACGTCGATGGTCTGACCCGGCTTGAGGCCGAGCTTGGACGGCGCCTGCGCCGCGGCATGGGCCGAGACTTCCATGTCGGTCGACATCTTGATCTTGCCCGTCTGCAGCCGCTCGAACAGCAAATAGAGCGTCATGATCTTGGTCAGCGAGGCGGGATGGCGCGGACTGTCGGCGTTGGTCGCCTGCAGCACCGCGCCGGAATTGGCGTCCACCACCATCGAGGCAAAAGGCGGCTCGTAGCTTTCGGAAGCAGCCGCGTGGTGGCGGTGGCGTCGGCCGCGGGCGTCGGCGCTGGTGGCAAAGGCGGCAACCGCCACCAGCGTCACCAGTCCGAAGGCACTCCAACGAAGTGGGCGTCGGACAAAAGCTCCCGCACGCAACATTCGCTCTCCCCAAACCCCGTTATTCAAGTCGTCCTGAGACCCGCCAAATCGGGCGGTTTTATAGCGGTGCCGCGACGCCGCAAATTTCGACCGTAGGGGATTACGGTTTACAATTTCTTAAGACAATCAACTGGAACCTAAGGGTTTTTCGCAGTGCAAAATGCCGCTTGACTTTATTGTGCAGTGCAGTATAAATCGAATCCGTTCCCCGGATGTAAGCCGGGTCATAAAGCTCAGCACATTGGCGCCGCGTTGCGGCCGGGAAGGGATGACAATGGTCAAGAATTTCGAGGAATTCCAGCAAGTTGGAAAAGAGAACGTCGATCTCGCGCTGAAATCGATGGGCATGCTGTCGAAGGGTACCCAGGCCATCGCGACCGAGGTAGCCGACTACTCGAAGAAGGCTTTCGAAGATGGAACCGCCGCGCTCGAGAAGCTGTTCGGCGTGAAGTCGTTCGAGAAGGCCATCGAGGTGCAGACCGAATACGCCAAGACCGCCTATGAAGGCTTCGTGGCCAAGGCTTCCAAGATCGGCGAACTCTATGCCGATCTCGCCAAGGAAACCTACAAGCCGTTCGAAACGCTGATGGCGAAGGCGAAGTAAGCCGCTCCCGCGTGGACCAGTGCGTCCTGTCGCGTAGCGTTGTTGCGTAAGCGTCAAGGAAAAAGCCCGGCTGGTTTGGCCGGGCTTTTGCTTTTTCCGCACGCGGCTATTGCGCGATGCGTAGCTGGCTCAGTTCGGTGCCGATCTGGGTGAATACTTTCATGATCTGGTCTGCCGACGTCAGCAGGAAGAACTTATTCGAGTCGCTCGCGCAGTTCTGCAGCAGGGTGGAGGTCGGTTCGTTGTCGGTGTTCACCTGGATGGTGTAGATCACGTTGGTGAGCTTGGGGGGGCTGCTGGCGGCCTTGAAGTTGTTGCACGTCAGCTGCTGCCGCGCGTCGATCGAACTCTGGCTCGTTGTCCAGCGGTTCTGGGTGTTCAAGCCGTCCGTCAGCAGGATAATTACCTGCGTGTAATTGTAATTAGAATCCATCGCTGGCGCGGTGAACGGACCGCCGCCGACCAGCGACAGCCAGCCGAGCTGCAAGCCGATCGCCTGGTTCGTGTTGCCCCCCGGCGACATGTTATTGACCAGCGAGGTCATTGCAGACCAGTTGTAGTTCAGGCCCATCACGGCTTGCGGGCAGGGGCTGTATTGCTCGGCCGCATAGAGCGACGACATTCGTGCGTGACCAGGTCCGACGCCGCGACGTTGGTGTCGTAATTGTTCGTCGTATCCGGACCGCTCTTATTGCTGCCGCTCACGGTCAGATAAGCTTGGGATCCGGAAAGCCGCGGTCCATGACGCAGCCGTTCCAGCCGTACGTATGTGCCGTCGTTATGGGCATGGGCAGTCCAGGTGCCGCGCTGTCGTGTACCAGGTTCCGCTCTTGTTTTGGCATTTTGTCTTCGTTGTGTATTGCGTTTTCGAACAGATTGGAGAAGCGTAACAGTCGCCTCTGTTCGTCGAAGACAGGACCACTGCTACAGTTCCCGTTATTGGCATTCCACGACGTGTTGTCGGAAGACGTCGAATCCTGAACTGGATCCAGGGATTGTGAACATTATTGTCTGCCGGCGCGGTGCCCCAATAGATGTAATCCGAATTCCAGTTGCTCGGATCGAGATTGACGTCCTTGACGAACGGAACGATCGACACATAGACGTCGCCGTTAACAGAGACAGCGTTCTTCAGCTGAGTCAGCAGGCTATTGGTCGCTGATATCAGCGCGGTCATCTTGCCGCTCTGCGCCATCGATCCGGTGTTGTCGAGCACCAGCGCTACGCGCATCCGCGTTTCGCCCCACTTGGAGGTGGACGAGTTGCCCACCGTCAAGGTGTCCCATCCAACGGCGGCAAGAAACGTGGTGGGAACGTCGACGGAACTGCTGATGACCAACTGGGTTGCGCTAGTGCTGCTGTAACTGGCGTTGACCGTTATATTCTTGACATCCGAGCGGTTGAACAAAGCCAAGAAATACGCCTTGGCGTTCGTTTGCAGTTGCGTCGGGGTATCGGTGGCGGCTTCCTTCGAGATCATCAGCGCGGTGGAGTCGAGCGCGGCCTGCATCGCGACTTTCACCGAATTCGCGCGACTGTAATCGACGGCATAACCGACGATGGCGATGATCGGCAAAGTGGCGAAGGCGAAGGTGATGGCGACATTGCCGCCACGCGCGACGCGAAATGCGCGCAGAGCGTTACGGAATTTCGTCCAGACCGGCATCATGGCGGCTCACCAAATACGGTTGAATTCGCCTACGTTCATAAGCCCCGCTGTTAAAGGGCCGGTATATCAATGGGCCGGAAATCCTTGCCAGATGGTAATTGTCAAGCGTGCAAACCGACCGTTTCATGGGCGCAATCAACGAGCTGGCTGGTTAATACGATCTGCCTGGGATGCTGCGAATGCCGATTGTTCTTGTCGGATGTCGTTAATGTTTAGTTGGTTCGGCGGCCCGGAATTACGGTTTTTGGCACCGCGGCGGGCATCGCCGCGGTGCCGCGAAAACGCCGCCGGGCCGATTACATCGCCAGCCGCAGGTTGGACAGCGCGGTGCCGATCTGATTGAAGGTCGTGACGATCTGTTCCGACGAGGTCAGCAGGAAGAAGTGATCGGTGGTTCCGGTGGTGTTGCTGGCGCAGTTCTGCAGCAGCGTGGAGGTTGCCTCGTTGTCGGTATTGACCTGCACCGTGTAGAGCGTGATGCCGGCTGCCTTGATGTTGTCGCAGGTTTTCTGCTGCCGCGTGTCGATCGACGATGCGTTGGTGTACCAGCGGTCCTGCGTATTCAAGCCATCGCTCAGCAGGATGATGACCTGCTTGTACTGGTAGTCCGGATCCATGGCCGGGACCGTGAACGGCGCCGCCGTCAAAGACTGCCAGCCCATCTGCAGGCCGATCGCCTGGTTGGTGTTGCCGACCGGCTGCATCGCGGTGATCTTGTTGTTGAGCGCGGTCCAGTCGTTGCTCAGGCCGACCAGCGACACCGGGCAGGAGGAATATTGTTCGGTCGGGTACAGCGTGCTGCCCGCGACCGGCGCATCGTTGGTGGTGTCGAAATTCTGATCCCGGTCGGTGACGCAGCCGTTCCAGGTGCTGTGGCTATTGGGCGTCCAGACCTTGCTATGCGCTACGCAAGTGCTTTCCGTCTTGTAGGTGGTGTTGCTGCACTTGCCATTCACCGCTTCCCACAGATCCCAGCGCAGCCACGGCGCGCTGACATTGCTGACGTCGACATTGACGTCCTTGTTGAACGGGACGATCGAGACATAGACGTCGTCGGCGTTTATGGCGGCGTTCTTGAGTTGCGTGAGAAGATTTTGCGACGCGGTCTTCAACGCCGTCATCTTGCTGGAACTCGCCATCGAACCGGTATTGTCAAGCACGAGCGCGACCCGCAGACGGGTGTTGCCCCAGGTTGAAGTCGTGGAGGCGGCGATATTCATCGCGTCGATACCGAATATGCTCATAAAACTCGTTTGGACGGTGGCGGTGCCGGTGAGCACGAGTTTCGAGCCGGCGGTCGTCGAATAAGCCGCCGTGACCGTGACGTTCTTGGCGTTGTTGGCGGTGAACAAGGCGTTGACGTACTTGGTCGCCTCGGCCTGGATCTGGGCCGGCGTCTGCATCGCTGCGGTTTTCGCGAGCATCAGCGCGGCCGAATCGAGCGACGATTGAAACGCCGTGCGCGCGGCGCTGGCCCGAGTGTAGTCGACGGCCGATCCAACGCCGGCGATCAGCGGAATGATCGCGAGTCCGAACAGGGGGGCGACGCTCCCTTGCCGGTTCTTCCAAAAATGGGTCAGCAGCATTGAGGCAACCCCCCTGTAGACCGCGAAACGGCGGTGGATAAAGCCGCTAGACCATGCCGCTGTCGCCTTGAAATACCGTTGGCGCCGACGCTCGGATTTGGGGAAAAATCGCCTTGGATTGTCCGGACGTGACTTGCGATCGGGTAACCAATGGATATCTGTGGCGAAGCACCCGGAATCGCCTGAATTCGGTTTAATCTGTGCTGCGGCGGGACAAATCTCGGCTTGGCCTGGTTGGCTGCCGGTCTTTATGATGGCGGCCGGGCCGCGAGCGTGCGGCCCCCGGTGCCACGGTTCTGGAACGCTTCTTGCCTCGGCAATGTCATGAGCTCGACCATTCGGAATAACTTCCCCGCCTTTAGGGCGGCAGCGGCCCCCGGGCAAAGCCGCTCGCCGCGCATGGCGGACGACGACCGCAAGCGGCGCAATGAGCCGGGCGGGCCCGGCACCGCGGTCATCAGCAAGACCAAGCCGCAGACCAAGCGGCCAAGTCTCTACCGTGTGCTCATCCTGAATGACGACTACACGCCGATGGAATTCGTCGTGCACGTGCTGGAGCGTTTTTTCGGCAAGGATCATGAGGCCGCGACACGCATTATGTTGCATGTACATCACCACGGCATCGGCGAATGCGGGATCTATACGTACGAGGTGGCGGAGACCAAAGTGACGCAGGTTATGGACTTTGCCAGAAAACATCAGCATCCTCTGCAATGCGTGATGGAAAAAAAGTGAGTCTTGAAAAAGGACGACTTGGATAAGACCTGGATAAAACGAAGACTTGGGGAGGGGCGTTCAATACAAATGGGAATGGAAATCTGATGCCAACGTTCTCGCGCAGCCTCGAACAGTCGCTTCACCGGGCGCTCGCCATCGCCAATGAGCGGCACCACGAATATGCGACCCTGGAACATCTGCTGTTGGCGCTGATCGACGATCAGGACGCCTCGGCGGTGATGCGCGCCTGCAACGTCGATCTCGACAAGCTGCGCCGCAGCCTCACGGCCTATCTCGAGTCAGAACTGGAAAACCTGATCACCGACGGCGCCGAGGATTCCAAGCCGACGGCCGGCTTTCAGCGCGTCATCCAGCGCGCCGTCATTCACGTGCAATCGTCCGGCCGCGAAGAGGTCACCGGCGCCAACGTGCTGGTCGCGATCTTTGCCGAGCGCGAGAGCCACGCCGCCTATTTCCTGCAAGAGCAGGACATGACGCGCTACGATGCGGTCAATTACATCAGCCACGGCATCGCCAAACGGCCCGGCCTCACCGAGGCGCGGCCGGTGCGCGGCGTCGAAGAGGAGTCCGATACCAAGGCCGGCGACGAGCCCAAGAAGAAGGGCGACGCGCTCGACGCCTATTGCGTCAACCTCAACAAGAAAGCCAAAGACGGCAAGATCGACCCGCTGATCGGCCGCGACGCCGAGATCAACCGGACGATTCAGGTGCTCTGCCGCCGGCAGAAGAACAACCCGCTGTTTGTCGGCGACGCCGGCGTCGGCAAGACCGCGATCGCCGAGGGCCTGGCGCGCCGCATCGTGCACGGCGACGTCCCGGACGTGCTTAAAGGCGCGACGGTGTTCGCGCTCGACATGGGCACCTTGCTCGCCGGTACGCGCTATCGCGGCGACTTCGAGGAACGGCTCAAGCAGGTGATCAAGGAGATCGAGGCCTATCCCGGCGCGATCATGTTCATCGACGAGATCCACACCGTGATCGGCGCCGGCGCCACGTCGGGCGGCGCCATGGACGCGTCGAACCTGCTCAAGCCGGCGCTCGCCGGCGGCACCATCCGCTGCATCGGTTCGACAACGTATAAAGAGTACCGTCAGTATTTCGAGAAGGACCGCGCGCTCGTCCGCCGGTTCCAGAAGATCGACGTCAACGAGCCGTCGGTGCCGGACACGATCGAGATATTGAAGGGGCTCAAGCCCTATTTCGAGGAATACCACAAGCTCAAATACACCAACGAGGCGATCAAGGCGGCGGTGGAGCTGTCGTCGCGCTACATCCACGACCGCAAGCTGCCGGACAAGGCGATCGATGTGATCGACGAGTCGGGCGCGGCGCAGATGCTGCTGCCGGAAAGCCGGCGCAAGAAGACCATCGGCCTCAAGGAAATCGAGACCACAATTTCCACCATGGCACGGATTCCGCCGAAGACCGTCTCCAAGGACGACGCCGCGGTGCTGCAGCATCTCGAGCAGACGTTGAAAACGACCGTGTACGGCCAGGACAAGGCGATCGAGTCGCTGTCGGCATCGATTAAGCTGGCACGCGCGGGCTTGCGTGAGCCGGAAAAGCCGATCGGCTGCTATCTGTTCTCCGGCCCAACCGGTGTCGGCAAAACCGAGGTCGCCAAGCAATTGGCCGCGGCCCTCGGCATCGAATTGATCCGCTTCGACATGTCAGAATACATGGAGCGGCACACAGTGTCGCGGCTTATCGGCGCGCCGCCGGGCTATGTCGGCTTCGACCAAGGCGGGCTCCTGACCGACGGCGTCGACCAGCATCCGCATTGCGTGCTGCTGCTCGACGAAATCGAGAAGGCGCATCCCGACCTGTTCAATGTGCTGTTGCAGGTGATGGATCACGGCAAGCTGACCGACCATAACGGCAAGCAGGTCGACTTCCGCAACGTCATTCTGATCATGACCACGAACGCCGGCGCTTCCGAGATGGCCAAATCCGCTTTTGGCTTTACCCGCAGCAAGCGCGAGGGCGACGACCACGAGGCGATCAACCGGATGTTCACGCCCGAATTCCGCAACCGGCTCGACGCCACCATCACCTTCGCCCACCTGTCGCAGGAAATCATCGCGCAGGTGGTGGAGAAGTTCGTGCTCCAGCTCGAAGCGCAGCTCGGCGACCGCAACGTCACCATCGAGTTGTCGGAAGAAGCGGCGCGCTGGCTAATCGCCAGCGGCTACGACGAGTTGATGGGCGCCCGCCCGATGGCGCGGGTCATCCAGGAGCACATCAAGAAGCCGCTCGCCGACGAGGTGTTATTCGGTCACCTCAAGAACGGCGGCCACGTGCGTGTGATCGTCACCAAGGACGAGGCCGGCCGCGACAAGCTTGGCTTCGAGTTCCTCGACGGACCGGTGACGCCCAAGCCGGAGAAACTGCCGGCCGTGCCGCCCAGGGCCAAGCGCCGCTCGTCGCCGCGTCCGAAGGCTAAGCGCAGTTCGGTGCCGAAGGTGCCCCTGATCAAGGCCTAGGACACACAGATACAAAGATACCGAGGCCGGGCCATCGTGCCCGGCCTTTGCTTTTCGCCGCTGCCGCATGCGGGGGTTGCGGGTGAGGGCGTTGCGGCGGGCTTGCGCCTGTGAGACAGGTGGTCGGCTTTCATGCCCGCGCCGGTTACCTTCAATTCCAATGCGGCTGCCTTCTTCGGCGGCGTGAGATCGGCGTGGACCTCGGTGTTCTTCCTGGTGCTGGCCGGCACCTATATCGGCATCGGCGCGCTCACGCATGATTATGGCTTCTCGTCCTGGTGGCTCGCGCTGTCGTCGATGCTGGTGTGGGCGGCGCCGGGGCAGGTGATCCTGATTTCCTCGCTCGGCACCGGCGGGGCGCCGCTCGAGGCGGCCATCGCCGTCACCTTGAGCGCGATCCGGCTGTTTCCCATGGTGGTGGCGCTGCTGCCGCTGTTGCGCGGCCCGGAGCACGCGCACTGCGCGACCTGCTGCTGCCGGCGCATTTCACGTCGGTGAGCATGTGGGTGGAATCGCTGCGCCTGCTGCCGGGACTGCCGCGCGAGCGGCGCATTGCCTTCTGCAACGGCCTGTCGGTCGGCTACATGGGCACGGCGGTGACGTTCGGTTTCGTCGGCTACTATCTCACCGCCGGGCTGCCGCCGCTGTTTGCCGGCGCGTTGCTGTTCCTGACGCCGATGTCGTTCCTGATCTCGACCGCGCGCAACGCACGCGCCATGGTCGACAGGCTGGCGCTCGCGCTTGGCCTCGTGCTCGGCCCGCTGCTCGCCTATTGGCACGTCGGACTCGACCTGATGTGGACGGGCGTGGTCGGCGGCTCGCTCGCCTATGGCGTCCACCGCTTGCGCGAGGCCACCCGATGAACGCAGCTTTGACCGACCTGTGGCCCTATCTGCTGCTGGTCCTGGCCGGCTATCTGCCGAATGAGATCTGGCGCGCGCTCGGCCTGGTGCTGGCCCGGGGGCTCAACGAGGATTCCGAGATCGTGGTGTGGTCGCGCGGGGTGGCGACCGCGATCCTCGCCGGCGTCATCGCCAAGCTGATCCTGTTTTCCGCCGGCGCGCTCGCCGGTATTCCGCTCACCGTGCGCGTCGGCGCGGCGGTCTGCGGATTTCTCGCCTTCCTGGCGGTGAAGCGCTCGGTATTCGCCGGCGTGCTGGCCGGCGAGGCGGCGCTGCTGTTGGGCGGATTTTTATTCGCGCAGTAGGGCGTGGACGCGTAGACGGCCAGCTAAATGACAAAGTGGATACATCGTCCAATGTCCGTTGGGGTAGAGCGGACTTTCCCCGGACCTCGCGGAATGTCCGTTAATGATGCTGTGGACGGCGCCCACTCTGCGGCATCGAAGTGCCATAGGGTGGTTGCGTGAAAGCAAACCACATTGAGGGGAGCCGTCCATGGTCGAGGTTAGCACGATTGGTCTCGATATTGCGAAGTCGGTATTCCAGATTCACGGCGTGGGTGTTGATGGCGCGGTGGTGATCCGCAAGCGTGTGAGCCGCGCCAAGGTGTTAGCGTTCTTCGCAGCTCTGCGACCCTGCTTGATCGGTATTGAGGCGTGTCCGACCGCGCACCATTGGAGCCGCCAGCTTTCGGCGCTCGGCCACACGGTCAGGCTTATGCCGCCGAGCTATGTGAAAGCCTACGTCAAGCGCAGCAAGAACGACGCCAATGATGCGGCGGCTATCTGCGAGGCGGTGACGCGGCCGTCGATGCGTTTCGTACCCACAAAATCTGAACAGCAGCAGTCGGGCTTGATGCTGCATCGCAGCCGGCAGCTTCTGGTCCGTCAGCGAACGATGCTGTCGAATGCGATCCGAGGGCATATGGCCGAGCTCGGCATGAGCTCGGCGAAAGGACGCAATGGCACGGCTGCGTTGCTCAAGATTATCGCCAACCCGGCGGATAGTCGGATTCCAGCAGCCGCGCAGTTCAGTCTCGAAGTTCTTGCTCCGCCAATATGAAGCCATTGCGGCAGAGGTCGGAGCCATCGAGAAACGTATCCATGCCTGGCATCGTTCATGTGAAGAAAGCCGGCGGCTCGAGGAGATCCCGGGCATTGGTCCGATCGTCGCCACCGCCTTGGTCGCCGAGGTGGGTGATTGGAAGGCATTCTCGTCCGGACGCAACTTGGCGGCCTGGATCGGGCTTGTTCCCAAGCAGCATTCGACCGGCGGGAAGGAGCGGCTCGGTAGCATCTCAAAGCAAGGAAATCGCTATCTGCGATGGCTGCTCGTCGCTGGCGCGATGGCTGTCATTCGATATGTCCGGCAGCACGGCACCAAGCGACTCTGGCTCGTGAGCCTCATGGCGCGTCGGCCGGTTAAGGTCGCGGCCGTAGCTCTCGCCAACAAGATCGCACGCATGGCCTGGGCCATGATGGTTCGCGGCGAGAGGTTCAAGGAGCCGGCTATGCTGCCGGTTGCGGCATAGGCGGCCAAGGCTAAGGCGTTCAACGAATTGGCGAGGGCGTGATGATGTAATGCAGATACGGTCGTTCCGGGGATCGGGGGAGCCCGCTTGGGTCATCGCACCTTCAAGTGCGTGAAAGCGATTGGGACCCGATCCGCGCAGAGCATTAGGGCCAGCGGCCACACCAGCCGCATCAACAGGCCGGACACGTGACCGCACCCGACCAATGCTGCAGAACCATCAGAAAGTCCTTGCCAGGGCGCCGTCCACACGTGACCCAAAGCGACATTGCAGAGCGAAATTTCTACGGTGCGTTCCGGCCCAATGCGGTGCCGGTTAAAGCTGTATGTGCGACCAAGCAATGATTGCGTGATACGGCATTCGCCAACGAAAAGCCCCGGGCCATTAGTTCCCGGGGCTTTGAATTCGTTAGCTAGCGCATTCGATCCGGCGTGGCGTGTTCGCCTCTAGAAAAAATGGTAGTTCACACCAACCAGGACCGTAGTCTCGGTCGCTTTAACGCTGACAGGAACGGCGGCCACGGTTCCAGAATTCGAGCCGAAGTCCATGTAGTTCCCTTCGAGAAACGCCGACCAGTGCGGTGCGAACATCCATTCAGCGCCACCGCCGATCGTCCAGCCGGTTCTCGAATTCGAGGTCTGGCCGGCAATACCTGGACCGCCAAAGTTCGTGCTTGTATGACCCCAGGCGGCGCCGCCCTGAAAGTAGAGCAACCAGTCCGGCTGCACCGCATAGCCGGCGCGCGCCGTCAGGGTGTCGAACCATTGATTGTTGAAGTTGACCACGGTACCGGCGAGTGGGCCGGTCGTGAATGTTCCGCTTCTCTTGTTGCTTGTGTAATCAAGCAACTCGCGGACGCCGATCACAAATCCGCCAGCAAATTGGTAATCGCAGCCAATCTGACCGCCGCCTGCAAAGCCGGAACCGTCTCCGGAGACTTCTTCACCTGGGGAACTTGCACTGGCTTTGCCAAACGCGCCGCCGACGTTGCCGCCGATATAGCAGCCGGTCCAGGTGACCACAGGGGCAGGAGCCATCATCGGTGCTTTGTACGCAGGCCGTTGCGGTAGATCGGCTGCCAAAGCGCTTGCCGAACTAAGGGCCGTCGTAGCAAGAACCGCCAGTAGGATACGTTTCATTGTTACCCCCTTAGGATCGTGTGCCACATTTCAGATTCGCAACTAATACGGGAATTACGTCTTAGAGACGAACAGCGGGTTAAAGTTCCATCGACACGTGTGTTTTTTATTCGAGTGACAAAAAGGTCACGCAAGTTTTGCTCGAGTAAACCGAAGACCGCGGCGAGACGATCTTTCTGCTTGCGGTGCAATGGACGCGGTTGACGCATCACTGCGTTCGCAGCGTCGCATCATTTATGACGCCATTGGACCAGCAACGGACAAAGAGCCGCCCGGGTCTAAATTGCTAGGCCGCGATTGACCCATAGCGGACAGAGGACGCGAGCGATGTTCCGGTTGACACAATCATATCAGCAACCCTGACCCAATGATATGTCCGGTTCCAGACAATTGACTGGACATGCATTTGAGTGGGGCGCAGCGTTCAAAACCTTAGGGCTGTGCGCCCTATGGGAGCCTCTTATGGAGCGCTTCATCCATCAGCAAAACCTGATTTGCCTTCGCAGGTAATTAGCGGAAACGAATGATGAGGCGAAGCAACGGCAAATCTTGAGGTTGCTCGCGGAAGAAGAGTTGAAGGATGATCCTAGCCTAATCCGGCATGTGGCTTAGGGGTTGAACCGCTCGGAGAAATCGAATGCACAACCACCCATCAACGCAATCCGCTGAAAGCGGCGACAAGGATCTTGAGCGGTCGCCAGTCATAAAGCGGTCCGTTGTAATTGCAGGAAACAAAACCAGTGTCAGCCTTGAAGACGCCTTTTGGACCGAGTTCCGAGAAATTGCGCGCGAGCGTAATGTTGCACTCTCCGATCTAACGACGCGCATCGAAAAGGAACACACCGGAGCCAACTTGTCGTCAGCCATTCGCGTTTTCGTGCTCACAAGCTTGCGCGATAAGCTCACACTTAGCTCTTCGCGGACAAGCTGACCACCCCTCCGTCGTTTGTCCGCTTTTGGACCTTAGCAGAACATCATTGGGGCTAACCCCAGCATGTGCGAACAATCATATCATGACATTTCGGGAGTGGATTACGCAGAGGCTAAAATACCATTTTAGGGCGCAAGATCGGATTGAATGCCCCAAGTGTGGAAACGGCATGTACGTCATGCACCGCTAATCGACCACACGCAGAACGAGCTGCAAACGTTAGAATGCTTAAAATGCGGACATACCCAGATACGGGCCGTCGGTGATGAGGGCATGCCACTAAAGAAAAGCATCAGCTGATCCAATTTTCTCGACGTCAGTCCGAACCAACCGACGCGACTCCAAGGCCGCCGCATCTCGCGTCGGTTGAAGATTGCAGCCATTCAGAGGCACATGAGTGGCGGCCTCTTTCATTTCAATGCGAGCGCAATGTCGCCTTTTGGCACAAAGCGGACATGGCAAAAGCGTTGGCGAATGTCCGCTTTGAGAAGAAAAGCGGACGTAGCGCATAGCGTATTTTATGAGTACACGGCCTAGTCTTCGTCATCCGGCGGCGATGGCGGCGGCGAGTTTTTTGGCGTGCTCGGCCAGCGCGTCGGGCTTTTCCTTCTCGGCCGCCGGCGGTTTCATCGGTACGCCGCTTTTGCGCGGAATGACGTGGACATGCAGGTGGAATACCACCTGTCCGCCGGCGCCCTCGTTGAACTGCTGCATGGTAACGCCATCCGCCGCAAACGCCGTCATGGCGGCCTTGGCGACCTTTTGCGCGACCTTCATCACGTGCGCCAAATCGTCCGGACCGATGTCCAGGATATTGCGCGCCGGCGCCTTCGGCAGCACCAGCGCGTGCCCCGGCGCGCGCGGCATGATGTCGAGGAAAGCGAAGGCCTTGTCGTCTTCGTAGACCTTGTAGCAGGGCAGTTCGCCGCGCAGGATCTTGGCGAAGATGTTGTTCGGATCGTAGCTCGGCATCCGTTTCTCCCGGAGACTCACTCTTGTTCTACCAAATCCTTGCGGAATGGCGCGGCGGCCGCAAGCTCCTCGCCGGCGGCTCGGACATAAGCGCGCTCCCGCGCAAGGTAGTCGGCGATCGCCCGGCGTAAGCCCGCATTGGCGATGAAATGCGCGGAATAAGTGGTCTTCGGCAGGTAGCCGCGCGCCAGCTTGTGCTCGCCCTGCGCGCCAGCCTCGACGCGCGCGAGTTTGTTCTGAATGGCGTAGTCGATGGCCTGATAGTAGCACAGTTCGAAATGCAGGAACGGGTGGTGCTCCACGGCGCCCCAGTTGCGGCCGAAGATGGTGTCGTGGCCGAGGAAATTGAGCGCGCCGCCGATCCAGCGCCCGACGCGCTTGGCCATCACGAGCAGAATGCGGTCGCGCATTTTTTCCCCGACGATCGAGAAGAACTCGCGGGTGAGATAAGGCCGGCCCCATTTGCGCGAGCCGGTGTCCATATAAAAGGCGAAAAAGGCGTCCCATACCGCTTCGGTGAGGTCGGAGCCGGTGAGCCAGGCCACCTCGATGCCGGGCTCGAGCGCCTCCTTGCGCTCGCGGCGGATCGCCTTGCGCTTGCGCGAGGCAAGCGCGCCGAGGAAGTCGTCGAAGCTCGCGTAACCGGCATTCTCCCAATGGAACTGCTGGTCGGTGCGCTGCAGGAAGCCGCGCTCGCCGAGCGCGCGCCATTCCGGCTCGGTCAGGAAGGTGACGTGCGCGGACGACAACTCGCTCGCGGTAGTGATCTCGACCAGGGCATCGGCGAGGCCGCCGCGCACCGCTTCGGCCAGCGGGCCCGGACGGGCGAGCAGGCGGGGACCGGTTACCGGCGTGAACGGCACCGCCACCTGCAGCTTGGGGTAATAGTCGCCGCCCGCGTGTTCGAAGGCCTCCGCCCAGCCATGGTCGAAGACATATTCGCCACGCGAATGGCTTTTCACATAGCAGGGCGCGGCGCCCAAAAGCGTGCCGTCGGCGCCCTCCGCCAGCAGGTGGCGCGGTTGCCAGCCGGTCCGGCCGCCGACCGAATGCGACATTTCAAGCGACGATAAAAAGCTATGGCTTATAAATGGGTTACTGACTTGTCCTCGTGTTGATAACTCCGGGGGCGAGTTGTCCTCATGTGTTTGTTTAACTGTGGATGCTAGTGCCCCGCCGGCACAAGCGTCCCAGGCCGCGGCCGGAACTTCGGCCAGCGATTGGGCAATGCGGATACGGAGTTCGATGTCGGTCATCGGCTCGAGGTTTGTTACCCCGACTTTATGCCGGAAATCGTTCGAAGTTGATCGTCCATTCGGCCATCACGGGCGGAGGCCCTCGAATATCATCTGGTCCGCCCAGCGTGCCGCGGTCCGGCGATCCGCTTCCGAGCGCACGGTCCAGGTCAGCAGCGGCAAACGGAAGAGTAAGCGCGCGATCAGCGGCGCCGCGGCCGGCAGGTCCTTCACCCCATAGGCGACGAAATGCGGGCGGGTGCGCCCGGCGTGCAGAAGCATGGCCATGGCGCGCTTTTCCGCGCGCGGGAAGCGGTCCCAGTCATGGTGCGCGTAATGGCGCTCGGCAACGATGCCGCGCGTCAGCTGCGGCGCGATCCAGCGCACGACCTCGATCATGGCGGGATCGAACGACATCACCGCCACCGGCCCGCGGTAATTTGCCAGCACATCGGCGCTGCGCTGGACCAGCCGCCGGTCGCCGTCGAAATGGCTCTTGAGTTCGATCACCAGGGTGGCGCGCCCGGCCACGAAATCGCACAGATCGCCGAGCGTCATGATGCGGTCGCGCGTCGCCTTGAAACGCACCGCCTCGATCTCGCGCGCGGTCATGGCGGCGAGATGCCCGCTGCCCTCGGTCAGGCGGCCGAGCGCGTCGTCGTGATGCACGAAAGCTTCGCCGTCGGCGCTGATTTGCAAGTCGGTTTCGATGCCGTAGCCGCCGGCGATGGCCGCGGCGAAGGCCGACGCCGTATTCTCGATGATGCCGGCTGTGGCGTCGTGCAGCCCGCGATGGGCGATGGGCCGCGCGGTGAGCCAGGCGAGCCCCGCCATGTCAGCTGACTTCAAACAAGCCTTCGACTTCGACCGCGGCGTCCGCCGGCAGCGCGGCGACGCCGACGGTGCTACGCGCGTGGCGGCCCTTGTCGCCGAACACCTCGACCATCAGGTCCGAAGCGCCATTCATCACTTTCGGCCCGTCGGTGAAGCCGACCGCCGAATTGATGAAGCCGCCGAGCCGCACCACGCGGGCGACCTTGTCGAGGTCGCCGAGCGCGACCTTAAGCTGCGCCAGCAGATTGACCGCGCAGGCGCGCGCCGCCTTCTGCCCGTCCTCGATCGACACGCCGCCGCCGAGCTGGCCCTTGGCGGCGAGCTTGCCATCGGCGCCGAAGCAGAGCTGACCGGAGATAACGAGCATGTTGCCGCTCTTCACGAATGGCACGTAATTGGCGATCGGGCTGGCTGGAGTCGGCAGGCTAATTCCAAGACTTGCGAGTTTCTGTTCGATCTTGCCGGCCATGGCGTCCTCCTTGATGGTGGCCCTGTCTTGGCCGATCGGGCGCGGCGGCGCAAGCCGGTGCATGATGCCGTTGTCGGCGGCGGCAGCGGCCTCTATCTTGCCCTTATCTTGCTCAATTCATTCTTGGAAGCCGCTGCATCGCCGGCACCGGAAGGCCCGCATCGATGAAAACACTCAAGTTTGCGAAACGGCTGATGTTTACGGTCACGGCCGCCGGCTTCGCCGCCGCGATGTCTTGGCCGGCCGCGGCCGCGCCGCCCGGCGACACGGTGGTTCTGGCGCCGCATCGGGCGATCTACGACCTCAAACTGGCGCGCTCGAAGGGCAATCACGGCCTCGAGGCCGTGCGCGGGCGCATCCTGTACGATTTTTCCGGCAACGCCTGCGACGGCTACCAACTGCAGTTCCGCCAGGTTTCCGAGCTCAATTCCGGGGAGGGCAAGACCGCGCTCAGCGATCTGCGCTCCACCACCTGGGAAGCCGGCAACGCCAAGGCGTTTCGTTTCAACTCGGAAAACCTGGTCGACGACAAGCGGACCGACACAGTCGACGGCCATGCCGAACGCAATGCCAAGATGGTCGCGATCAATCTGAGCAAGCCGAAAGACAAGAATTTCACCGTTCCGGTGAGCGCCGTCTTTCCGACCGAGCACATGCGGCGCATCATCGCCGCGGCGCGCGAAGGCAAGACCATCCTGGAGTTTCCGGTCTATGACGGATCGGAAACCGGCGAGAAGCTCTACAATACGCTCACCGTGATCGGCCAGCCGATCGCACCGGGCGCAAATCCGCCGGACGATGCGGTTGCGAAGGTCCCCGAGCTTGCCAAGCTCACCCGCTGGCCGGTGACCATCAGCTATTTCGAACAGGAAAGTCTTGCCAAACAGGAGACCGGCGAACAGACCCCGGTCTATACCATCTCGTTCGAGCTTTACGAGAACGGCATCTCGCGCGCGCTGGTGCTCGACTATTCCGATTTCACCATCAAGGGCGAGATGACATCGCTGGAGATGAAGAAGGTGAAGCCGTGCCCGTGAGCGTTCGTTAGCTAGGGCGCGTGCTCATAAATTCGATTTTGTAGGCGCGGCTCGCTGAAGGTCCGCTTCACTCCAAAAGATGGGGTAATCGGCCGGCGAACTTGTGGATAGCTGAAGATTTTGGGTGCTGCGCTTCAGGCTGATGGTGAAACGAGGTCCATGGAAGCGGCCTCAAGCGTCAGAAGGAGAAGCGCAGCATGGACCATTTTTCGGGATTAGACGTATCGGTCAAGGAGACCAGCATCTGCATTGTGGATGACACAGGCAGGATCGTGCGGGAAGTGAAGGTAGCCAGCGAGCCTGAGGCTCTGCTGCAAGCTCTGGAGAACCCCGCCTACCATTTCAAGCGGATTGGATTGGAAGCCGGGCCGCTGTCACAATGGCTTTTCAGTGCTCTCGCGGAAGCGGGCTTGCCGGTGATCTGTGTCGAGACGCGGCACATGCGGGCGGTGTTGAAGGCACAGATCAACAAGAC
>CAVZXY010000018.1:0-480865 GCA_963779345.1 uncultured Alphaproteobacteria bacterium
GCCGTCTCCGATTGATCTTTTTCCAGGGAACATAAAGGATTGATCCAGTTATTTATGTTAAATCCGAGAACCGACGTGTCCGACGTCATAAAATGTAAGAATGCATTCATAGAGTATAGTTGTACTCATTGGGGCCGATAAAAATCTCGTAGCTTTTTACCCCGATTTCATTTTCTAGGCATGCTCTCCGTGTGTCTTTGCCAGTGACCGTGCATCTTAGCACTTAATCGACAAGCCAAGCGCGCCTGAATTTGTCGCCTAATGGACTGCCGGCTCAACCGATCGACGCAACACAGGCGTTAAATCTCTCTGCTGGGGTTTCAAATTGCAAGGTCTCACGGGGCCGTTCGTTGAGCTGACGCGCCACCTTGTTCAGATGGGCTTGCGAGTGCACCGACAGGTCTGTTCCCTTCGGAAAGTACTGTCTCAGCAGACCATTGGTGTTCTCATTGGAGCCGCGCTGCCACGGGCTCTGTGGATCACAAAAGTAAACATCGATATTTGTCGCCAACGTAAATCGTCGATGATCCGTCAGCTCCTTGCCACGGTCCCAGGTCAGCGACTTATAGAGTTCACTCGGTAGCTTCTTGGCCTGCTTGATGAGCGCGGAGATCACCGTCTCGGTGTCCTTGTTGGCCACCTTCGCCAACATCACGTAACGCGTATGACGTTCGACCAAGGTCGCGATGTAGCTGTTGTTCGACCCGGTCAACAGATCGCCCTCCCAATGGCCAGGCACCGCCCGATCTTCAACCGCGGCCGGCCGCTGACGGATCGAGACGAGGTCCTTGATTCGCCCCGGTTCCAGGCCGTTGGGGTCAACCCGCTGTGATCGACGGATCGCGCGCTTCGATCGCAGATAGCCCAGCAGTTCCTTCTTAAGCACCCCGCGGGCTTGAACAAATAGACTGCGATAGATCGTCTCGTGTGACACGCAATGACTCTCGTCACCAGGATGGGATCTCTTGAGCCAGCCGGCGATCTGCTCCGGCGCCCAATTCAATCTCAGCTTCCTCGTTACCGCCCGCCGTAGCCACGGACTGGTCGCCAATTTACACCGTTTTGGGCGACGGGATCGGGCCCACGCCTGCTCATCCGCTGGTGCGGCTCGGTAGCCATCATAGCCGCCATTGCGCTTGAGTTCTCGGCTCACCGTCGACGGCGAGCGACCCAGCAACCGAGCCATCGATCGTGCCGATTGATGCGCCGCAATACCCCTGGATATCTCCTCGCGTTCCACGAGCGTCAGCGCTAACTGCGAGCGACGCCGTGGCAAAGGTCGAATCCCGCCGTGCGGGGCTACCTGGTTATAAATCGATGATGACGGCTTACCAAACGCCCGTCCAATCGCTTTGAGCGACTCACCCCGTTGCCAACGATCCCATAACTCCGTCTTCTCTGCTGCCGTAAAACCACGACGAAATCTCCGATCCATCGTCACACTCCATCTTTTCCCTCAAAGATAAAGTGTTGCAGCGACCGGTTGAGACCACCGACTAACAGCGGACGTTTGCCGGCATCGACGCTGGATTGCTCGGTCGCAAATGACCCATAGCGGACACCCGCCAGCTACGATTGGCATCCTGTCAGTCACGCCGCCGCAGATAGTTTTTCGCCGTCACCCGCAGATGCTCGATGAAGAGCCGCACTGCCGGGCTAACGCTGCGGTTCTTTAGCATGATGATCGCGATCGGACGCGGTTTCGTGCGTAGTTTGATTGGTAGCGCGCGGAGTGCCCATTGCTTAGTGTTATATTGAAGCACCGATGCCGGCAGTACCGTAAGAAATCGCCCCGTCGCAAGCAAATGATTGCGCATCAGCACGAATGACGAAATGATCTTCCCCTCGGGAACCTTCAGGCCCTGCGCTTCGAATGCCTCTTTGATGATTTCACGCACGATCAACGATGCCGGAATGATCCACGGCTCCTCCGCTAAATCTGCAAGCGTAATATTGCGGCGATTTATCCACGGGCTTTTCGCGCCGACGACCACCACGTGAGGATCGTCGAAAAGGACTTCGACGTTGAGATTGTCGTCCGAGAAAGCCGCCGGAATTCGTGCGACCATCAGATCGACGCTGCGCTCCTTCAGCTGGCGGAATTCCAACGTCGTAGCGTCCGCCTCGTTCACCTCGCAGACGATATCGGGATAACGGCGTGAAAATCCATCGACTGCGTCGGGTATTAGCCCGCCCGCAAGGAACTCCGGGCAAGCAAGGCGCACCTCGCCGCTGGTCGAATCCGCAAGAGCCTCGATATCCTTGACCCCTTCGCGCAGCTCGTCGAACACAGCGTTGCTGCGTTTGAGCAATGTCTTCGCATAGATTGTGGGTTCAACGCCCTTGGCACTGCGGTCGAGCAGCCGCACGCCCAGCGCGCTTTCAAGGTTCGCGATTGCGTCAGATACCACAGACTGCGTAGTCGAAAGGTGCGTGGCAGCCTTCGCCATGCTGCCTGAGCGCACCACGAACGATAGGATATGCAAGTCGCGCAGCGTGATACGTCGCCCAATCCGACTGTCCCAATCTGTTCGCGACTTTTTTGTCATCGGTTTTAACGATATAGGTATCGTGATTTAACGATAGCAAGTCTCATTTGTCGTGCCTAGGGTGCAAATACGCAAACACGAACCCGAGAGGAGACACGCATGGCCAAGCAACGCATCAGCTACATGCCGCTAGAGAAGATGGATCTGGAAATGCGCAAAGAGATGGAGCGCTGCCAACGCGAGGGCACACCCCGCCCAGAAAGCTCCGCCGTCCGCGCGCATGTCCCGGCCGCCTTCTGGTTCTTCGCCAGGAGTTGGAATGACCTGTTTCGCAACGGCATTGCCAACCACGCGCTAAAGGAACTGGCTCGCCTTTACGTGTCACGCTCGGTGCAATGCGAATATTGCGGCAACCAACGCTCGGTGAAAGCCACCGGAAATGGCACTGTTATCGAAAACCAAGTGCTCGATCTCTTGAATTTTGAGAAATCGACCCGCTTTACTGACAAGCAGAAAACCGTACTCGCTTACGCCGAGGCGATTGTCTGGCATCTCAACACTGACGATGCGTTTTGGGACCGCCTCTACAAGTATTTCAGTGAGGCCGAACTGGTTGAGATAGGCTGCATGATTGGGCTAACGCTCGGCCAACAGAGCTGGCTGCGCCTCCTGAACATCGATCATCACGAAGTTATGGCCGGCACCGATGCCTCTATGGCACCTGGCTTCGAGACCCTTAGCACGCTCAAGGCCACCAAGGCTTCACCTGACTACTGGGCGAAAGCCAATCCACAGCACTGATGCGCTCAGACTGCGCTTGGAACGCAGTGCGAAAATTAGAATTCGGAATGGCCACGGATAAGCGGATTAAGTTTACGTAACAGCGGAGGTGCCATCGTGCCAAATGTAACCCGCGAGCAACGAGTGACAGCTGTAGGCATCGTCGGCGGCGGACCGGTCGGTCTCACGCTCGCGCTTTTTCTCAACCGCTTCGGCGTACCATGCGTACTGTTCAACACCGAGGCGACGACACGCTGGCATCCGAAAGGGAGCTCGGAGAGCGCGCGGAGTATGGAAATATTCCGGTTGCTCGGTCTGGCTGACCGCATCCGCGAGCTGGGCCTGCCGGAAGATCACCCGACCGACGTCGCTTATTTCACGCGTTTCAACGGCCACGAACTTACGCGATTGACGATGCCCTCACGCGCCGAAGTGCTGCGGCGCCGGCGCAAGTCTTCGAAGACCGACCAAGTGCCTGAGCCAATCCATCGCGCCAACCAGATGCATGTTGACCGCGTGCTGTTCAATCATGTCGCCGCACGGCCAAACATTGTCTGCCGTTTCGGCTGGCGGGTCGATGCCTTTGAACAAGATGCTGAGGGCGTGACGGTTACTGCGACAAGCGCGCAGGCTTCCGAGTGCTGGCGTGTGCAATATCTTGTCGGCTGCGATGGGGGCCGAAGCTTTGTGCGACGCAGCCTCGGCATTCGTTTTGGTGGCGAAGCGAGCCTGGAGGAGCGCTATTTCGGCGGCCGCATGTTCTCCACCTATATCCGCTCACCCGAGCTCCACGATTTGTTACAGCCGCGGCAGGCCTGGCAATATTGGGCGGTAAATCCCGAATTGCGCTCCACCATCATTAGCGTCAACGGTAGCGATGAGTTCTTGTTCCGCACTAAAGCTGCGGCGCCGAACCAGCCGGCCGACGATGCTGCGGTCATCAACATATTGCATCGCTGCGCTGGCGCCAAGCCGAAGATCGAAATACTTGGCCATGAGCCCTGGACGGCCGGCACGGCCCTGGTCGCGGAAACCTTCAGTGACCGGCGCGTACTGCTGGCCGGCGACGCCGTGCACCTGTTCACCCCAACCGGTGGATTTGGCATGAATACGGGCCTCGAAGATGCCGCAAATCTTGGCTGGAAACTTGCGGCTTGCGTGCAGGGTTGGGGAGGGTCGGCTCTGCTTGCCAGTTACGAGAAGGAGCGTTTGCCGATCGCGTTGCGCAATACCGGCGCGGCACGGCAGCTTTCCATCAATATCAACGACGTCGAAGTGCCGGCCGAGATCGAGACGGACTCCGCCGCCGGTGCGATCGCGCGTAAGGCGGCGTCGAGGACGCTCGCCACCTTCGCCGAGCAGTTCGCCTCGCTCGGCGTGCAACTTGGGGGCCGCTACGACGGTTCTCCGATCATTGTTGCAGATGCGCCGCCGCCGGCGGACGATTTCACTAACTACCGCCCGACCAGCATTCCTGGCGGGCGAGCACCACATGCATGGCTCGATGACGAACATGGTGACGGCAGTTCCCTTTACGATCGCCTGGGGACCGGCTTGACGCTGTTGCGGGTCGGGCATCGTTGCCCAGATACAAGCATGATCGTTCGCGCCGCTCGTGATCGCGGGATTCCCCTATCTGTTGTGGACATCGACGATGGTGACACACGCGATCTCTATGATTGCGATCTCGCGCTCATTCGGCCAGACCACTACGTGGCATGGCGCGGGGATGTCGCACCATTGGATGCAAATGCAGTGCTGGCGCGGCTGGTTGGCGCTAATACCGATGCATCATTACAACGAAATTGATGTCGCTTTCTCGCACTTCTTATCCGATCGGCGAGGTCCGCTCAACGGTTGCTATCAGGGGGAAAGCCGACATAACGCCGACACTGGAAAACCGACGCGCCTGACCCGAAGCGGTCGTTCAGAGATGCAACATGTGATGAGTGGTAGGAGAAACCCGGCCTAAGCTTCACCTCTGAGTTTCGGCTCTTTGATCATTCGGGCGACCTGCCGTGCATGCTCAATGAATAGCTGCGCGACTGGGCTGAGTACCCGATGCTTTAAAATAGTTATCCCCACCGGCGTGCGGTCGATCGGCCATCGCACCGGGAGGACTTTGAGCGTCATTTGATGCTGACCCAATTGCAGCAACGAGGCGGGAAAGACCGCGAGATAACGTCCCGTTGCCAAAAGGCCCCAGTGGACCTGAATTGACGGCGTGATCACTGCATTTTTCGGAAACTCTAGCCCCTGCGTGCGGAACGCTTCGGCGACCATTCTGCCGGCCACATTGCTTTTCGGTGGCGGCAAACTCCACAGCTCGTCAGCGAGATCGGCGAGCTTGAGTTTGCGTTGCTTTGCCAAACGATGTCGCGGCGACGCGACAATGGATGGCCGATCGTTGAATAGGGCCTCGGTCTCCAGGTCATCCTCCTGGAGCGGCTGCATCAATCGTCCAATCTGCAGATCCACATTCCGCGTGCGAAGTTGCTGCAGCTGGTCAGCCCAATTTGAGGCTGGCGATACCTCGATTGCAATGCGCGGGTGACGGCGGGTTAGGCGGTCGATGACGGTCGGAATGAACCCGCCCTGCATAGGCTCGGTAACGCCCACTCTCACTTGTCCGACGGCAGGATCGCTCAGAAATTCTATCTCGTTGACGCCTTGGCGCAGGTCGTCAAAGACGACAGCGCTCCATTTAATCAGCGCGCGTCCGTAGAGCGTCGGCTCAACGCCCCGCGCCGTGCGCTCGAACAGCGGGACGCCCAGCGTTTGTTCGACGTCGGCGATGGCCTTGGAAATCGCCGGTTGCGAAACGGACAGCTGACCGGCGGCCCTCGCCATGCTTCCGCTCTGCGCGACCACGGCGATGGTATCGAGATCGCGCAGCTTCAAACGTCGCTTGACCCGCTGGTCCCACGGCATGACCGACCTATTCGATTCAGTTATGGTCTTATTCTAAATTAGAGCTTCTCATTATAGCTTATTCCGGCTCTTTGTGGACCCTGTCCACGAGCCTTGGACGTGGCGGGAGGTCGGCGGAGCCAAAGATGAAAACGACTGGATCGCACATCGCATTTGCATTGGCCTGCGCGATAGCATCGGCGGCGGCGGCGCATGCGGCGGATTATCCGTCCCGCCCGGTGACGGTCATTACCTCGACGCCCGCCGGCAATGGGCCTGACATCATCGCGCGCATCGTCGCCGACGGTCTTGCGGAGCTGTGGAAACAGCGCGTGCTGGTCGAGAACCGGCCCGGCGGGCGCGCCATCGTTGCAACATTGGCGGCAAAGAAGGCTCCGCCGGATGGCTACACGCTATACGTTGCGCTTGGGTCGACTTTCGTCGTGCTTCCCGAGATTCAACACCACCTGCCGTTCGATCTAGGTCACGATCTTGAGGCGATCGGTATCGTGGCCGCTCAGCCGTTCGTGATCGCGGTCAGCCCGAAATTGGGCGTCAATACGCTCGACGAGCTTGTTGCGCTGAGCAAGCGGCGTCCGGACGAAATCCTCTACGGCACGATCTGGGGCTCACTGCCGCATCTCGCGTTCGAGTTGATGCAGTCGAAGCTCGGATCGAGACTGAAGCTGGTGCCTTATACCTCCACACCGCAAGCGATCACTGACGTTAGAGGTGGCTCAATTCCCGTCGTCATCGAAAGCGTCTCGGCCTTGGCCGGCCCAATCCGGTCCGGCGAGCTCAAGCCGCTGGCGGTCACCGCCGCACGGCGCCTGGCCGAATTCCCCACCGTGCCGACGATTGCGGAAAGCCTGCCCGGCTACGAGGCGCTTGGCTGGTTCGCGCTTATGGCGCCTGCGCACACGCCTGCCGAGGTCATCGAAAAGATCAGCGCCGACTTGAAAACCGTCCTGCAAGCAGCTTCGACGCGTGAAAAATACGCCAAGCTCGGCACCTACGTCATGATGAAGTCTCCCTCGGAAGTCGCGCAATATATTCGTTTGCAGCACGACGTCATGAAGCCGGTGATCGACCGCATTGGTCTTGCCAAATAACGTGACCACATGGGACGCCCGATCATCAGCTTCAGCGACGGCCTGTATACCTATCTCGTGGGGCACCAGCCACCTGAGCACGATGAACTCCGCGCACTGCGCGAACGAACTGCTGCGATGCCGAATGCGCGGCTCCAGATAGCGACCGAGCAGGGCCCCCTGCTTGCCTTTCTGACCAAGCTGATCGGAGCGCGCCGCGTTCTAGAGATTGGTACATTTACGGGTTACAGCACGTTGGTCTTTGCATTGGCGCTTCCGGCTGACGGCCTGGTGGTGACCTGCGATGTCAACGATGAATGGGTTTCCGTCGGCCGCGCACATTGGCAGCGGGCGAAGGTCGCGCAGAAGATCGACGTGCGGCTGGGCGCGGCACGCGATACATTGACCACGCTGCGGCGGGGAAACGGCGCTCCCTTCGACTTGGTTTTTGTCGACGCAAATAAGGAAGACTACGATTTCTATTACGAAGACGCGTTGAGGCTTACCCGGCCTGGCGGCTTGGTCATCCTGGACAACACGTTATTCCACGGCTCGGTCGCGCTGCCTGACGCCACCGACCCGCGAACGAAAGCCATTCGCGACCTCAATGCAAAGATCGCCTCCGACGAGCGGGGCGACCGCGCCATGGTGGCGGTTGGGGATGGAATGACACTGGTTCACGTTCGCTAGTGGTTTCATTTGCTTTGGAGGCCCCGCGTCATGAGCGAAGATCTCTGGCAGAAGTTATCGAGCGCATACGACTACGTGAACACTGTGCTGTGGGCTTGTCTGGCAGCCTTCCTGGTCTATTTCGCGATCTACATTATTCCGCAGATCAAGGCCGCGCAGGCGCAGTCCGAAGCCACGCGGCTATTGGAAATCGCTGCCGAGCACGAGGCGTTTTGCGTGTCGCTGGGAATGGGTACCGGTACACCCGCCCATCAGCGCTGTCTTCGCACCGTACAGGCATTCCGTGCTGACGTGGAATGGCAGATGGCCGACGACGGTCAATTTTGACCGCACTTAGAAGCAGCACGCCCGCGCCAGCTATGACGTGGAACGGACATTTCCGAAGATGCGATTTTTTACTTTTCGCGTTCCCACACGATCCTCCGGAAATCGACCTTGCCGGGAGACACTATGCTCGGGGCCGGTGCCAACTCGACGAAAAGCTTGTCGCCGTCGAGCCTGAAACGCCGCCTCTGCTCGGAGCCGTTCCAACCCTCGTTCCATGAAGCATCGACGGTCGTAATGAATTCGTTGCCTTCGATATGATATTTGCCCGTGTAGGCCAGCATGGACCTGTGGAGCGCCGCACGCTCGGGCTCGCTCTCTCCGGGCGCGCGACCTTGGGCGGTAGTGACCGTCATGGCGCGTCCCTCGCGGGTCAGTATCATGTAGCCCTTCGGCTTAGTACCAAAGAGATCTTTGGCTTCGTCTCCGGTGACGACCTGCCACGAGACGAGTTTCCAGTTACCAATAAGTTGTTCGGCGCTCATTGGCTTACTCTCCCACAATTAGCCTCTTGCCCAGATTAGGATGCCGCGCATCACCTTGCCGCCGAAATTCGCATAAGGCTGCGGCGCAGCCTCGATGTGAAGCCGGTCACCCTCAATACGGTAATATCGGACCTGCTCAGTGCCATTCCACGATTCGTCCCAGGCTATGTCGACACTGATAAGAATTTTACTTCCCTCGGTTCGATAGGTCCCAGAATAGGCGAGCATCGACCTGAACGCGGCGGCATAATCTTCATCGGTAAGCGGGGCTTTGCGGTCTTCCGCTGTTTGAATGACGATCCAACGGCCGCCAGCGGTTAAGACAATCAAGCCATTGGGATGCTCACCCCAAACCGGCTTTCGCTCCTTGGTTTCGACGTCCTCCATAAAGCAGGAGACGAGCCTCCAAGTACCAAGCAGTGCTTCGTTTCTGCTACACATCTGTCGATCTCACGAGGTATGCGCCGATAGCTTTTCGAACGTTGCCCCTAGACGCAAGTCCCTTGCGTACGGCAGTGCTGATTGTCGCTATTGGCACATCGCTGCGTTCGCTGCGCTGCAAAATCCAGGACGCTATTGGCCCAACAGCGGACAAACGTGCGCCCCCCATGCCACCGGGACGTTTCGGGCGTCGCGTTGCCGATGTGAAAATCAACGGCCTCCGCCGGGCCGTTGATCACAAATGGAAACGCCTGCGTCAGAACGGTGTAAAAAACAATGCAATATCAATGTGTTATCTGGTCGGGGCGGCAGGATTCGAACCTGCGACCCTCTGCTCCCAAAGCAGATGCGCTACCGGGCTGCGCTACGCCCCGACTGTCGACGCGATACTTGCTTTGCGTTGCCCCAGGAAGCAAGCCTCAGTTGGCGTTGAAAATCGGTGAAGCCACCCGGTCGCCAGGAGCAATGCCGAGTTTCTCGGCTGTTCCGGCGATCACCTCCAGCACGGCGCGCACCGGCCCATTCGAGGGAATGATCCGCGTCGACAGCGGTTCGGTGTCCTCGGCGATGCGCAGAATGCGGCCGTCGCCTCGGATGAAGATCATGTCCAGCGGGACGTAGGTATTCTGCATCCAGAAGCCAACTTCCTGCTCGCGGTGGAAGTCGAACAGCATTCCGCTGCCTTCCGGCAATTCCTTGCGGAACATCAGCCCCTTCTCCCGCTCAGGCTCGGTATCGGCGATTTCAACTGTAAACGCGTGGACTCCTGTCTTGCTGGCGATCTCGAGCGTCTGCTGCCCGGCCGGCAGGGCGGGGCCCGCGGCGAGCAGAAATCCGATGAGGAGAAAGGCATTCCATTGCAAGGCGCGCATGGCTTCGCCTTTACGCGGATGCCACTCGGGCGGCAATGGGGAAATCGGGCGAACGCCCCGGCGGGACGCGAGATGAGATCAATGCGAGGCGGGACCGAGCGATCCACCGTCGGGCCGAACCTCGGCCGCCATCAAGCCTTTCGGCCCGGGCCCGAAACGAACCAGCACGGTCTGCCCCGGACGCAGTTCGGCAAGGCCATAGCGGCGCAGCGTCTCCATATGGACGAAGATGTCAGGCGTGCCCTCGCCGCGGGTAAGGAATCCGAAGCCGCGCAGGCGGTTGAACCACTTCACCTGGGCGCGCTCGAGCCCGCTGGTCGGTGTCACGGTGACATGGGTACGCGGTGGCGGCATCTGCGCCGGGTGCACTGCGGTCGATTCGTCCATGGAGAGAACGCGGAATGCCTGCAAGCCCTTGGGCCGTTGCAGCACCTCGCATATTATCCGCGCGCCCTCGTAAGCGGTCTGAAAACCGTCACGGCGCAGGCACGTTACGTGCAGCAACACGTCCGGCATGCCGTTGTCGGGGATTATAAAGCCGAATCCCTTGGCGACATCGAACCACTTGATGACGCCCGTCACCTCGACGAGGTTAGCGGGCGTTTCATCGAGGAGTTCTCTGACGTCACCCGGCCGGAGATTGCTTCCAGGCATTTTCGGTTCAACCCCGTCCGACGCCATGACGCCGCGCGCCGCCGCTTCTCTGGCGCCTCTTTGAGGGCGCTTCAACGAATCTGTGGATTCAAGATAACACCGGGCCTGAAGCGGCAAAGTGCAAAATGGGCTTGCACACAGTTCTATACACAGCGCAGCGAGCCGCGAATCAGTTCGCAATGAAGGGTCCGAGCACGTCGCCGATGTCGTGATTTACTACCAGATCCGCAATCTCATCGAACTCGGTCGGTTCGCGATTGATGATGACGAGTGCCGCGCCATTGCGTTTGGCCATGAGCGGAAAACCCGCCGCCGGCCACACCACCAGCGACGAGCCGATGGCGAGAAACAAATCGCATTGCTTGGTCAATTGCTCGGCTCGCTGCATCGCAGCAGCCGGCATCGACTGCCCGAACGACACGGTGGCGGTTTTGATGCAGCCACCGCAGGCGCAATCGGGTGCGCGCCGGCCGGTGGCCTCGAATTTTTGCTTAACCCACGACAATTCGTAGCGCCGATCGCACTCAAGACACAGGGCATAGGTCGTGTTGCCGTGCAATTCGACCACGTCATCGGGCGCGATGCCGGAGGCTTGATGCAGATTGTCGATATTCTGCGTTACCAGCCCAGAAACTTTGCCGGCGCGATAGAGGCTCGCCAGCGCCCGATGCCCCCGCCCCGGCTTCGCCCGGGCGAAATTCTCTTCCATGACAAAACGCCGCCGCCAAGCCTCGTCGCGCATCTCACGGCTGGCAAGGAAATCGCCGAATTCGATCGGCCGGTTCTGCGCCCACAAGCCGCCGGGCGAGCGGAAATCCGGGATACCGCACTCCGTGGAAATTCCGGCCCCGGTAAAGGGAACAATGGTGCGTGCGCCATGGATCAACTTGTCCAGCTCGGAGATCGCGGTTTCAAGATAGGGAGCAATCATTATTATAAGGCCAGTCCCACCGCCCCAGGTTCGTGAGGTTCGCCCATGAGATATCTGCACACCATGCTACGCGTCCGCAATCTCGATGCCGCACTGGATTTTTATGTCAATAAGCTCGGCCTCAAGGAAACCCGCCGCCGGGTCGATGAGAAGAACCGATATACGTTGGTGTTCCTCGCCGGACCGGGCGACGAAAAGATTGTCGACGACAGCAAAAAGAACGGGCGGCCCGGGCCCGAGGTGGAACTTACCTACAACTGGGACACCGAAGACTATGGCGAAGCGCGCTTTTTCGGGCATTTGGCCTACGAGGTGGACGATATCTACGCCACCTGTGAGGCGCTGATGAAGGCGGGCGTGACCATCAACCGGCCGCCGCGCGACGGGGTCATGGCCTTCGTGCGCTCGCCCGACAAGCATTCGATCGAGTTGTTGCAGAAAGGCGCCGCCAAGCCGCCGCAGGAACCGTGGAAATCGATGCCGAACACGGGAAAATGGTAATTGCCGCTGGCGGCGAAGCTCTTTATACGTCCCCGCCAGAGCGAAACTAAGCTGACGCGCCGTTCCGGCGGCGTATGCGCCCTTCGTCTAGAGGCCTAGGACACCGCCCTTTCACGGCGGTAACAGGGGTTCGAATCCCCTAGGGCGCGCCACACGCGAACCACTCACCCCGTTTTTTCGATTTTCCATCCGCGCTGCGGCCACAACCAATTCTACCCATTGAGGCGGCAAGATCAGGACAAGGGCTTGTGTGACGGCTCGTCGTTGCTGATTCCGCGAAGCGGGTTGCCAACAACTCGGCGGACGCTCCACCGAACATCGAACGGAATTCACTGCATGACGATGCGGCGACCGATCCGCCGTCGAGATCGGAGGGCGTCGGCAAAATGCAAACCTGTCTGCCTTGGTACGTTTCGGGCGCGGTAGCATGTTGCTGTTCAGCAAAACTTTATTCTGCCGCTCGCGCGATTAGCCGAAAGATTTAAGACGTTTGAACGCATAGCCACGCCTTTGCCTGCGATCGCGCCACGCACGCGGCGTTCATGGCTGCCATGCGTGGATACTCTCCATCTCGCACGATATTTAACGTAGAAATTATGGGCCGGATGATTCCGAGCGGCTAAATTAGTCGCCCGGGCGACAAGTTCCCTCAAGGAACGTCAGGCCGTGATGAAAAACAAAAATCTAGTGGCGGCGCTGCGGCGCGATGCGCACTTCGTCATGAATGCGGTGGTCGCCGTGGTGTTCATCGGCTTTGCCAGCATCGTGGTGGCAGCGGCCTTGCTCGATCTTTTTGCGATCCGGCATTAGGCGCGTGCCCTACTCCCGCACAGGCGGGACCGGCGGATAGCGATGTCCGCGCCCATTGTAATCCTCGACGACGAAATGCGCGCTGCCGTTTGAGCCGGTCTGCGTCAGATAGTTGGGACCGATCGGCGATTTGCCATGGCCGCCGGGAATATCGAGCACATAAGCCGGCTGGCACAGCCCCGACAGGCGTCCGCGCAGACCACGCATCAAGTCCTGCCCGGTGGCAATATCAGTACGCAGATGCGCCGTGCCGGGCGCAAGATCGCCTTGATGCAGGTAATAGGGCTTGATCCGGCATTCGACCAAGGTGCGCATCAGGTCGCCCAGGACATCCGGCATATCGTTGACACCCTTGAGGAGCACGGATTGGCCGAGTAGCACGAGCCCGGTGTCGGCCATGCGGGCGCAGGCTTCGCGCGACGCAACGGTCAACTCGCGCGGGTGATTGATGTGCAGCGCCACGTAAGTCGGCTTGCTCTTGACCTTGATCGCCCGCACCAGCTCCGCCGTCACGCGTGACGGTTCCGCCACCGGCACGCGGGTGTGGATGCGCAGCACCTTGACGTGCGCGATGGCGGCAAGCTCCTGCATCACCGCGCGCAGGCGGCGCGGCGACAGCACCAGCGGATCGCCGCCGGTGAGGATCACTTCCCAGATCTCCGGGCGGCTACGGATATAGTCGAGCGCTCGCGTCAGCGCTTGCGCCGACAGCGGCCTGCCCTTCTCCGGCCCGACCATCTCGCGGCGGAAACAGAAGCGACAGTAGACCGCGCAGACCGGCGTGAGCTTGAGCAGCACGCGGTCGGGATATCGGTGCACGATTCCCTCGACCGGCGAATGCGCGTCGTCGCCGATCGGATCGGCAAGCTCTTGCGGCTGCACGTCGAGTTCGGCCGCGTCGGGTACGAACTGGCGCGCGATCGGATCGTGCGGATCGTTCGGATCGATCAACTCGGCCAAAGCGAGCGGCAACGCCACGGCATAGCGCGCCGCCACTGCGTCCAATGCGGCGCGCTGCTCGGGTGGCGCCAGTCCATGGTCGCAGAGTTGTTTCCCGGTTCTTAGCGTAGCCATCGCTCGTCCCTCTTCGTCCTCAACTCTCGACCACCGGCGTCCAAATCACCTGCTCGATGCGTTGCGCGCCGGTGGCCAGCATCACCAGCCGGTCGAAACCGAGAGCGATGCCGGACGCCTGCGGCATCGCTGCGAGCGCGGTAAGAAAATCCTCATCCACCGGATAACGTTCGCCGTAGATGCGCTGTTTCTCCGCCATCGCGGCCTCGAAGCGCCGGCGCTGCTCGGCGGCGTCGGTGAGTTCGCCGAAGGCATTGGAGAGTTCCACTCCGCAGGCATAAAGCTCGAAGCGTTCGGCGACCTTGTCGCTGCCCGGTTTCGGCCGCGCCAGCGCCGCCAGCGGCAGCGGGTACTCATATAACAGGGTGGCGCGGCCGAGGCCGAGATGCGGATCGATTCGTTCGGCCAAGATGCGGCTGAAGATATCGCCCCAGCTATCGTCGGCGGCGGTGGCGACGCCGGCCTTGGCCGCCGCTGCGGCGAGCGCCTTGGTATCGCCCTGCCCGCCGGCAATCGTCGCCAGCAGATCGACACCGGCGTGGCGCTCGAACGCTTGGGCCACCGTCAGCCGCTCCGGCGCGGCGAACGGATCAATGGTCTTGCCGCGGAACGTAAACTGCGCGGCGCCGGCGGCGCGTGCCGCCTCGGCCAGCAACGCCGCGCAATCGTCCATCAGCGTCTCGTAAGGCTCGTTTGCCCGGTACCATTCCAGCATGGTGAATTCGGGGTGATGCAGCGCGCCGCGCTCGCGGTTGCGGAACGCGCGGGCGAAATCGAAGATGCGCGTCTCGCCGGCCGCCAGGAGTTTCTTGCAGGCGAATTCCGGCGAGGTCCGCAAGTAAAGCGGCCGCCGCTCGCCGCCCGGTCCGATCAGCTCGGTGGCGAAGGCGTGCAGATGGGGTTCGTTGCCGGGGGAGACTTGCATGGTCGCGGTTTCGACCTCGACAAAGTCCCGAGCGGCGAACCAGGCCCGCACGGCCGCCGTGATGCGGTTGCGGCCTAGCAGCAAAGGCCGCCGGTCGGCATGGATATCCGGCCGCCAAAAGCTCGGATTCTGGCCCACATTTACCTCGTTCGACCGACCTGACGGAAAGACTGGCATCTGCGCCCAAGATGAGTATGGTGCGGCCCGAAACTGCGGTTTTGTTCCGCCCACAGCTCAAGGACTGCTATCGTGAAGGTCATCGCCAGCCAGCTCCGCAAAGGCAATATCGTCGATATCGACGGTAAGCTCTATGTCGTCCTCAACGCGGAAAGTTTTCACCCCGGCAAGGGCACACCCACCACCCAGGTCGATATGCGCCGGATTTCCGACGGCGTGAAGACCCAGATGCGTTACAAGACCACCGACGGGGTCGAGCGCGCCCATGTCGAGGAAGTGGAATATTCCTATCTCTACCAGGACGCCGACGGCTTCCATTTCATGAACGACCAGACCTACGACCAGGTCGCCCTGCAAGCCGATATCGTCGGCGACATGGCCGCCTATCTGCAGGAAGGCATGAAAGTCCAGCTTGCCATCCACGAAGGGATCGCGATCTCGCTCGAGATTCCGCAGAAGGTGACGCTGGAAATCACCGAGACCGAACCGGCGATGAAGGGGCAGACCGCGTCGGGCTCGTTCAAACCGGCGATCCTTTCGAACGGCGTGCGCACCATGGTGCCGACCCACATCGTGCCCGGCACCCGCGTGGTGGTGATGACCGCCGACGGCGCTTACGTCGAGCGCGCCAAGGATTAGACCCGCACACTCGCCCGCACTTCCTTCGGAAACAGGTCGTCCGGCGTCAGCCGCTGCGCGGTGACGCCCTGCGCGTGCGAAAAGCGGCAGAACGCGTCGAGCGTCTTGCGGTTGGCTTCAAGTCCATAGGGAAACGGATCGGCGCCGAAACCCTTGGCGAATTCATCGGCAATCACGGCCGACCACGGCACCGGAATGCGCGAGGCGGTCAGATCCCGGATTCGCTCCAAACTACGTTCCTTGGCTTCGTCAAACGCCTTGAACAGGTTCATCGCCGCCCACGGATAGCGTTCGAACACGGCGCGGCGCATGGCGATGACATGCATGATCGGGAAAATGCCGGTCGCCTCGTGATAGCGCATTTCCTCGCCGCGATAGTCCGGATAAAGCCGCGCGATCTTGCCGCCGCCCGTGATGAAGGCATCCGGCACGCGCGCCGAGATCGCCGCGTCGAGCTCGCCCGACTTGAGCATGGCGCTCAGGCTGGAGTCGCGGCGCTGCGAATATTGAATACCCTTCGGCAGCGTGAACTCGACCTTCTCCTCGCGGCCGGCTTCGTTCATGCCGGCCTGCACCCATTTGATCTTGGTGAGGTCGACGCCGGCCGTCTCGGCGAGATACCCGCGGGCGTAAATTCCCGCCGTCTGCGCCCATTCCGGAATGCCGACGGTTTTTCCTTCCAGGTCCTTCGGCGTCTTGATGCCGCGATCGGCGCGCACATAGAACGCGGAATGGCGGAACACGCGCGAGGGAAACACCGGAATGCCGATGAACGGCGAGTTGCCCTGCGAGGCATAGCCGATGAACTTGCCGAACGACATTTCGGACACGTCCCATTCGCGGTTCTTGATGAAGCGGAAGAAGATTTCCTCGACCGGCAGCACGAAGCCGGTGAGCACGATGCCTTCGGCGCGCACCGCGCCGTTCATCAGATCGCGCACATGATCGTAGTCGGTGGTGGCGAGCGTCAGATGCAGCCGGGCCGTGCCGCCGCTCTCGATGATTTCCGGCTGGCGCTCGGCGCCGCCCAGCCTGCCTGCTTCGTTAACCGTCATAGCGCGCGGTTCTCCGCCTATTCCGTGGGGCCGAAGCCTACACCACGGCACCACCCTTGTATGCCGGGAAGCGATGCCGTTAACTTCGGCCAACCGACCTTGCAATCAGGGCTGGCGGGCCGGATGAGGGACGCTTGTTGAAACGTGCCGTTGTTGTAACCCTGGCGTTGCTCGTCGGCGGGCCGGTGATCGCGGGCGAGATGGAAAGCCCGGTCATCACGCTGAGCGACGTCGATTGGGACGCGGCGGCAGCGAGCCTGACCGGCCACGGGGCGGAGCCGCCGGCCGAGGCCTTTGCCCGCCTCAACGCAATCACCGGCAAGCGCTTTGCCGGCATTGCCAAGAGCACGGTGCCGGTGCTGCTGCCATTCGACGTCGACGCCTTCCGCAAGGATGCCGCCGACGGCAAGCCGGAAGCCGAAACGGCTGACAAATATTTCGGCTCGTTCCATCCGACCAAATTCTTCCTGCCCGGGCCGGCCGGCTATGACGCGACCTTCGTCGCCAGCGGATTCGACACCCGTTTCAGCAAGCCGATCGTGGCCGAGATCACCGGCGCCGCCTTTGTCTACGCGCTCGACGGTCCGAACAACATTGAAAAAGAAGACCCCCCGCCGAAAGAACTGACCGAAGCATTTCCCGGCATACGGCGCGTCTTGAGCGAAGCGCACGTGCGCTACGTGTTCCAGCGCTTCGGCGTGCCTTACGTGGTGTCGATCCAATGCTACGACATGCATCCGTCGTCGCGTCATTTGGCGTGCAAGGAAGCCGATCCGATCGCAATCGCTTTCCTGCGCCAATTGCGCACCGCCGGCGGCGCGCCGGCGAAGTTGTCGGAGCCGACCATCGATCTCAGCCGGCCGACGGCCAAATCGGATTTCACTTTTTACGCGCCCGGCGATCTGATCGACAATACCGGCTGGCGGAAGATGCCGGGCCGCATCGACTACCACGTCTATGCGCGCATGCGGTTTCCGATCGCCTTTGCGCCGGCTTACGTGAAATCGCAGTCGTTCATGCCGTGGGGCGATTGCTATCGCACCGGCCATAGCGGCAGGCTCGGCCGCAAAGGCGCCGAGTACAGTTGCAAGGTCAACGGTCTGCCGCTGACGTTCGATGAATCGGCGGCGGTGAATTTCACCTATCCGTGGCGCGACAATTTCTGTGAACAGCGCGACTTCCTGGTCGGCCAGTGTCCCGGCGGCTACGGCCACCAGGGCGAGGACATTCGTGCATCGAAATGCACGCTCAACAATGCCGAGGCCGACCGCTGCCTGCCCTATCAGGATTACGTCGCCGCCGTAGCGGACGGCACGATCCGCCGCATGCCCGGCTATCTCGGCGCCTACATCGTGGTCAATACCGCCAACGAGCATGTGCGTTTCCGCTACCTGCACATGAACCCGAAAATGATGAACGCCGACGGCCTGCTCAACGGCCGGCAGGTCAGCGAGGGCGAGATCATCGGCAAGGTCGCGACTTGGGGCGACTACGAGAACGGCACCTCGTATCACCTCCATTTCAACATCCAGGTGTTCACCTCGATCGGCTGGGTGTGGGTCAATCCCTACATGACGCTGGTCGCCGCCTATGAGCGGCTGATCGGCGGCCGCGGCACCGAGATCAAGCCGGGCGAGCCGGCGCCGCCGGTTCCGGTCAAGCTGCCGGTGATCTTGCATCCGACGCCGCCAGGCGAAGCCGGCGCGCCGCCGCCCGCGGCAGCGCCGGAACCGCCGGTGAAGGTGCGGGAAGCCGTCCCGGAGCGCGCCAAGCCGCACCGACGCCGGCATGTCCATCGTATCCGCCGCCGGCGGCGGCACGAGGCCGAGAACTGACGCCAGTTCCATCATGAAATTCTACCGCGGCCTGTTGATCGCAAGGCGCGGCGCATAGACTGCTGCAATGCCGCGAATCTCCTCCAGCCAAATCTCCCAATCGATCGTGCCGGTGACCCGGCGCGCCTGCCTGTGGTTCGCGCTGGGCGCAGGCGCGAGCCTGGCGCTTGGCCGCCCGTTGCTCGCCGCGCAACCGCCCGCCTTCGCCCGTTGGGTCGCCGGTTTCCGCGCCCGCGCGCTGGGGCGCGGCATCTCGGCGGCGACCTACGACCGCGTCATGACCGCGCTCACGCCGGATGCCAGCGTCATCGCCGCGTACCACGCGCAGCCGGAGTTCACCGAACAGGTCTGGCAATACATCAACCGCCGCTGCTCGGACTGGCGCGTCATCACCGGCAAGGAGCGCGCCAAGGAATATGCCGGCCTGCTGACGCGCATCGAGAAGGACTACGGCGTCGACCGCTTTATCATGCTCGGACTGTGGGGCATGGAGTCGTCGTTCGGCGACGTCATCGTCAACCGCAAATACATGCGGCCGGTGATCCCGGCGCTGGCCGCACTCGCCTGGGGCGAGCCGCGCCGGCGCCGCTATTGGGAAGCCGAACTCATCAACGCGCTCGCCATTGTCGACCGCGGCTGGGGCAAGCCTGCCGACATGATCGGCTCCTGGGCCGGCGCCATGGGCCACACCCAATGGATGCCGGAGGTGTGGCTGCACATGGGCGTCGATTTCGACCGCGACGGCCGAACCACGCCATTCGGCAAGCCCGACGACTCATTCGCCGGCACCGCGCGTTTTCTGGTCGAGCGCGGCAAATACCGGCGCGGCGAGGCCTGGGGCTGTGAGGTCAGGCTCACGGGCCGCGCGCCGGGCGGCTGGCGCACCTACGCGCAGTGGCAGACGCTTGGCGTCAAACGCGCCGACGGCAAGGCCTTCGCGCGGCCCGGCGACCGCGCCAAATTATGGGTGCCGGTGCCCGGCGGGCCGGCCTTTCTGGTCGGGCAGAATTTCTACGCCGTGCACGCCTACAACCCGTCGATGAGCTACACGCTGGCGCTGTGCCATCTCGGCGACCTGATCCGCGGCGGCCCGCCTTTCGTGCAGCAGTTCCCCGGCGGCGAGCGGGTACCGACGCTGGCGGAGGTGAAGGAAATCCAGCGCCGTCTCAACGAGCAGGGCTTTCCGACCGACGGCGTCGACGGCCGCACCGGCTCGGACACGATCAAGGCCATCCTCGCCTACGAGCGCAAGGTCGGCATGGAGCCCGCCGACGGCTATGCGGGCTTGAAGGTGCTGGCCCGGTTGCGCCAGGGCTCGTGATCCGGTTCAAATGCCGCCCAACCCCGCTTGGGCGGGCCAAACCAGTAACATGCCAGGATTCCAACACGTGTCGAATTCGAAGCACGACAGCGCCAAAAAGCAGTCCGCGCGCGATGCCGCCATCGCGTCGCTCGACCGCCCGGTTCCGGCCGGGATCAACGCCGCCGGCTTCGGTAGCGACGTCGTCGCGGACGCGCTACGCGCGCTCGACATTCCCTATATCGCGCTCAATCCCGGCGCCAGCTATCGCGGCCTGCACGACAGCCTGGTGAACTATCTCGGCAACGAGCGGCCGCAGATGCTGCTCTGCCTGCACGAGGAAAGCGCGGTCGCCATCGCGCACGGCTATGCCAAAGTCACCGGCAAGGCGATGGCCGCGGCGGTGCATTCCAACGTCGGCCTGATGCACGCCACCATGGCCTTCTTCAACGCCTGGTGCGACCGCATGCCGATGGTCGTGCTCGGCGCCACCGGCCCGGTCGACGCCGCCAAGCGGCGGCCGTGGATCGACTGGATCCACACCGCGCGCGACCAGGGCGCGCTCGTCCGCGGCTACACCAAATGGGACGACCAGCCCGCCTCCCCGCTCGCCGCCCGCGAAGCGATCCTGCGCGCCGGCTGGATCGCCAATACCGCGCCGCGCGGCCCGACCTACATCAATCTCGACGCCGGCATGCAGGAGGAAAAGCTCGCCGAGCCTGTCGCCCCGATCGACGCCAGGCGTTTCATGCCCGCGGTCGAGAGCGCGCCGTCCGCAGAAGCCGTCAAGCAGGCCGCCGAGTTGCTGCGCAACGCCAAGCATCCGGTCATCCTCGCCGGCCGCGCCTCGCGCAGCGAGAAAGCATGGAACGAACGCGTCGCGCTGGCCGAGCGGCTGAGCGCCAGCGTCGTGACCGATCTCAAGATCGCGGCTTCCTTTCCGACCTTCCATCCTCTCCACGCCGGCGCCCCCGGCGGCACCGTGCTGGCGCCGGAAGCGGCCGACGCCATCCGCGGCGCGGACGTTATTCTCAGCCTCGATTGGCTCGATCTCGCCGGCGTCTTCAAGAACGCCGGCAAGACCACCGCCAAGGTCGTGCAGGTGTCGGTCGATCATCGCCTGCACAACGGCTGGAGCATGGACTATCAGGGCCTGCCGCCGGTCGACGTCCTCATCGATTGCGAGCCGGATGCCGCCGTGCCGGCGCTGCTCGCCGCGCTCGGACCCGGCGGACCGCGCGCGGTCGCGACCCGCGCCAAGGAGTTTTTGCAGCCGAGCGGCGACAAACTCACCGTCGACCAGCTCGCGACGGCGCTGCGCCAAGCGGTCGGCGAACGGCCGGTGAGCCTGACCCACATTTCGCTGTCGTGGAACGGCGCGAGCTGGGCCTTCGATCACCCGCTCGACTATCTGGGCAGCGACGGCGGCGGCGGCGTCGGCGGCGGGCCGGGCATTTCGGTCGGCGCCGCGCTCGCGCTCAAAGGCTCGGGCCGGCTGCCGGTCGCGGTCTGCGGCGACGGCGATTTCATGATGGGCTGCACCGCGCTGTGGACGGCGGCGCATTACAAGATTCCGCTACTGATCGTGGTCGCCAACAACCGCTCCTTCTTCAACGACGAACTGCATCAGGAGCGCGTCGCCCGCATGCGCAACCGCCCGGTCGAGAACCGCTGGATCGGCCAGCGCATTTCCGAGCCCGACATCGACATTGCGGCCATCGGCCGCGCGCAAGGCGCGCAAGGTTTCGGCCCGGTCACCGCGACCGGCGATCTCGGCGCGACATTTGCCAAGGCCATCGCCGCGGTCGAGGCCGGCCACGTCGCCGTGGTCGATGTGCGCGTCGAGCCCGGCTACACCGCCGATGTGACCGCGGCGATGACGCGCAAGAGCGAATGACCATGGCGGCCGGCGGACAGAACTCCGATGACGCCATCCTGCTGGTGGACGACATTGTCGTGCGCTACGACACGGCGGAAGGCCCGATCACGGCGGTCGACAACGTCTCGTTCAAGGTCAGGCCGGGCGAGTTCCTTTCGGTCATCGGCCCCTCGGGCTGCGGCAAATCGACTTTGTTCAACGTGATCGGCGGCCTGCTCAACCATCATCAGGGCGTGGTCAGCGTCGCCGGCGAGACCATCAACGGCCCGCACCAATCGATCGGCATGGTGTTCCAGGAAGAATCCACGTTTCCCTGGCGCACGGTGCTCGACAATGTCGCCTTCCCGCTTGAACTCACCGGCATGGCGCGCGCGCAACGCGCCGAACGCGCGCGGCATTTCATCGCGCTGGTCGGTCTGGCCGGCTTCGAGAACCGCTATCCCGGCGAACTGTCCGGCGGCATGCGCCAGCGCGTTTCGCTGGCCCGCACGCTCGCCTCCGAGCCTAAAATCCTGCTGATGGACGAGCCCTTCGCCGCGCTCGACGAACAGACGCGGCTCTTGCTCGGCGACAAAGTGCTGCAGATCCAGCAGCAACTCAAACAGACCACGCTGCTGATCACCCACAACATCACCGAAGCGGTGCAGATGTCCGACCGCATCCTGGTGATGACCTACCGGCCCGGCAAGACCAAGCGCATCGTCGATATCGATCTGCCGCGCCCGCGCACCTCGGAAGTCGTCACCAGCGAGGCCTTCGGCCGCTACGTCGCGCAAATCTGGAACGACCTGCGCGAGGAGGCAAGCCGCGGCATGCGCGATGAGGAAGCGCACGCGTTGCATCACGAAGGGGGCGCCTCGTGACCGCCGCCGTGCCCGCCCGCCGCGCGCTACCCGGAAATCTTGCCGCCAAGGCGGTCGGCCTTGGCTCGCTGGTCGCGTTTCTGCTGGTCGCCGAAATCCTCATCCAGACCGACGTCATCAACCGCTTCATCGTGCCACCGCCTTCCGAGATCATCGGCAGCTTCTACCGGGTGATCACGAAAGAGCACGTATTGAGCCGCTTCCTGCTCACCGCCGCCGAATGTCTCACCGCCGGCGCCATGATCACCGTGTTCGGCATCGCCGGCGGCGTGCTGATGCACCGTTTCAAGCTGCTGCAGCGGGCCTGCGAGACCTGGGTCGCCGCCATGGCCTCGGCACCCGTGGTGCTGATGTATCCGCTGTTCATGGTGATCTTCGGGCGCAACGCCTGGACCATCATCATGATCGGCTTCATCGCCGCGCTGCCACCGGTAATCCTGAAAACGATCGAGGGCATCGCCGGCACCCGCAAGGTGCTGGTCAATGTCGGGCGCAGCTTCAATCTGACGCCGACCCAGCAGTTCTGGAAGATCCTGTTTCCGGCGGCGCTGCCGACCATATTCGTCGGCCTGCGGCTGGGGCTGATCTTTGCGCTGATCAACATCGTCGGCGTCGAGTTCCTGATCAATTACGGCGGGCTCGGCCAGCTCATCGAAGACCTGGCCGAACGCTACGATCTTGCCGGTACCTATGCCGCGATCTGTTTCGTCATCTTGGTGAGCGTGTTGTTCTTCATGGCCCTAGAAAAGATCGAGCGATGGCTGAGACCGGTCGATTGAGGCAAACGGTCGCTCCCGCCGCGCGACTGAGCCAGGTGACGCTGCTGCGCGCGGCGATCATTCTCGGCGCTTTGGCGGTCTGGGAACTTCTCTCCCATTCCGGCTGGCTCTACCGCGACGTCGTGCCTTCGCTCACGGCGATCGCCCGCGCGCTCACCGCGCTGCTCACCAGCCCCAGCTACTATTTCAACCTCGGCGTCACCGCGGCCGAGATCGGCGCCGCGCTTTTGATCGGCGGGCTGTCGGGCCTCGTGGCCGGCATCCTGCTCGGCGCCAATCCGTTTCTGTCGAAGGCATTCGAATCCTATATCTACTATCTCGGCCCGACACCCAAGATCATCTTCTTCCCGGTCATGATCATGTGGTTCGGTGTCGGCCCCGAATCCAAGGTCGCGCTCGGCACGCTGTCCTGCTTCTTTCCGGTGGCGCTCAGCGTCGCCGCCGGCATGCGCGGCATCGACAAGGTGCTGATCCGCGTCGGCAACAGCTTCCGCGCCAACCCCTGGCAGATGGTGGTGAAGATCTACCTGCCCGCCATGCGCCATCCAATCATCAACGGCATCCGGCTGGGTTTAGGCGTCGCGCTGATCGGCACGCTGCTCGCCGAAACCAAGCTGTCGAACAAAGGCGTCGGCTTCCTGATCATCAATGCTTACAGCACCTTCGACATGCCGCGCATGTACGCCATGCTGATCGTGCTGTTCGTGCTGGCGATCGCGGCCAATGCGCTGGTCGGCCGGCTCGGCGGCCTCGACAGCATCAAGCGGACCTAATCGCTCACGCCGCCCGGAGGGTCGAAACCGCAATCGATCCACACTTTGAGACTTTCCGGCTCGGTCAGAAAGGCGATGAATTCCGCCGCCTCGGCGGCGACCTTGCTCGCGGCGGGGACGCCGGCGCTGTAGGTGATGGTGAGCTGCAACGACGGCGGCAGCGGGCCGGCAAGTGCAATTCCCTTAACGCTGACGATCTCGCTCTTGGGAAAGATGCCGAGGCTCGCCTCGCTGCTCGCGATCATGGCCAGGCCGCCGGCGAGGCCGACTTTGTGCGATACACGGCCGGCGAGCTGTTCGGCAAGCCCAAGCGTCCGGATAACCTTGTCGCTCTGCGCGCCGCTCGGTGTCGCCGCAGGCGGCGCATGGACTACGCCGCGGGCCGCCAGCAAGGCGGCGCGCAACGCTTCCGGCGTAGAGACATCGGGAACCGGACCGTCCGCGGTGACGCCGACGGCAAGACCGATATCGGCGAGCGGCGTACAGGCGCCCTGCACCACGCCTTGCTTGATATAGTTTTCGATCGTCGCCACCGGCATCAGCAGGGCGTCGAGCGCTTGGTGCGCGGCGACCCGCACGGCGATGCCGCTCATGCTGTCATAGAGCGCGTTGAGCTTGTTACCGCAGCGCGTCTCGTAGAGTGGGCCGAGCCGGTCGAACACCGGCTTGGGCGCGCCGCCGGCAATACTGGTGATCGTGACGGACATACGATCAATGCGACGGCTCGAAGCCGGCCTCTTTCCACACGCCGCGGTTTTCCGGCGCCGCCATGAACTTCACGAAAGCCGCCGCGGCATCCGGCGCCGCGCCGCCGATCATCGCCGCCCCGCCGTAAACGATAGTAAGGTCAATCCCCGCCGGCAGCGGCCCGACGACGCTGATGCCCTTGATGCCGGCGACCTCGCTCGCCGGATAGATGCCCATCTCCGCTTCGCCGGAGGCGACCAACTCGACGCCGCCGTCGAGCGCCGGCTTGTGAATCGCCTTCTTGGCCATGGCGTCGCCGATGCCGAGTTGCTCGATGATCTTGGCCATGTGATTGCCGCTCGGCGTCTGCCCAGGGGTCGCATGCACCACGGATTTGGCGGCGAGCATCGCTTGCTTGAATTTCTCTTGGGTCGAAATGTCGGGCTTGGCCGCCCCCGCCTTCACCACCACGTCTATGCCCAAGGTCCCGAACGTCGCGCGTGCTTCGGCACGCACCTTGCCGTCCTTCGCGAGGGCGTCGAGCACAGGCACCGGCAGTATCAGCACGTCGACTTTCTCGCCGGCGGCGAGTTTCTCGCGGATCGCGGTGATGACCGCATAGATGAACTTCACCTTGTTGCCGGTCTGTTGTTCGAACTTCGGCGTGAGCAGCGCGAAGACTTCCTTCGGCGCGCCCCCGCTCATGACGTGAATTTCGGCGGCTGATGCTGACATGCTGATACCCATGGCGGCGGTGAGTGCGACTAATTCCGGCAAGCGCCTCATCGTCACCTCCCGGCTAGAGTTTGAAGCCCTCGTGCGTGCCTTCGTGGAACAACTCTTCCGGCTTGACCAGCCGCGGCGACAGACCTTGCGAATGATGATGGCGCAGGAATGACTCCAGCGTCTTGCGGTTCTGCGCGAGGCCGTAGGACCAGAAGTCTTCGCCCATCAGCGCGCGGGCTTCGGCAAGCCGCTCCTCGAGGAAGGGCAGCGTCACTTTGGTGGCCGACGTATCGCTCAACTGCGCGAGCGCGGCAGCCTTCGACTGCTCGAACGCCTTGAGCACCGCCCCCGGCAGCCAGGGATGCTCCTCGGCCAGGCTGCGCCGCACGCCAACCAGATGCATGATCGGAAAAATGCCGGTGCGCTTGAAATAGTCCTTGGCCGCCGCAACCGGATCGGCAAACAGCCAGCCGACGTTCGGCGTATTCTTCGGCAGCGACGGCGGCCGCGGCGCAATGAACCCGTCGATCGCGCCTTCCGCCAGCAAGGCCGAAATCGACTTGTCCGCCGGCGCATCGTCCAGCTTCACGTCCGCTGGAAGCTTGATGGAAATCTTCTCCGGCCGGTCGGCATCCTCGATGCCGCCGCGCACCCAGTGGATATCGGACGGTTTGACGCCGTGGTCGTCCTCCAGGATGGCGCGCGCCCAGACATTGGCGGTCAATTGATATTCCGGCACGCCGACTTTCCTGCCCTTCAGATCGGTCGGTTTCTTGATGCGGTCGGTGCGCACGTAGATCGAGGTGTGGCGGAAGGCGCGCGACACGAAAGCGGGCACGCCGACATAGGGGCACGCGCCCTGCGCGGTCTTGACCGTGAAGCTCGACAGCGACAGTTCGCAGATGTCGAATTCGGCATGGCGAAAGGCGCGGAAGAAGATTTCCTCCGGCGACAGCGTCATGCCGGTGGCCTTGACGCCGTCGATCTGTACGGTGCCGTCGATCAGCGCGCGCGTGCGGTCGTAAGGACCGACGGCGAGGGATAGATTGAGCTTGGCCATGAAGGGTCCCGACTGAATAGTGCCGGGATTTCATAGGGGAATTTCTTCGCCGAGGCAAAGTAGCTGCTTATCCCCGCGACCCAGCCTCCGCTCGCTATGCGAGCTTCGGCGGGTTTGAGTCCGCCGAAGCGCGGAGCGCGAAGGCGGAAAGCGGTGGCCCAGGGAGAAAAAGAACTAGATCTCCGCTTGCGCGGGAATGAGCGGATGATGGAAGCGCGGAGTCTTACTCAACCCCTTGCTTCTTGCCCTTGTCGTCCGGCGTCACGTCGACCGCCGCGGCGTGGCCGGTGATCTTCACCGGGGCGCGGCAATTCTCCATGCACGGTTTGGGATTCCAGAATGCCTTCTCGGTCTTGTCGCGGTCGTCATCGTAGAAGCCGTTGGCGTTGGGCATTTTCACCTGCGCCCAGGTCTGCTTCGACAGCACGAATTTGTCGTCGACAATGTCGTTGAGGTTGAGCACGTAGGCGACCACGGCATAAAGCTCGTCGTTGGTCAGCAACTCAGCGTCGCCGAACGGCATGGCGCGGCGCACATAGTCGAACACGCTCGACAGATACGGAAAATACGAGCCGACCGTCTTCACCGGATTGCCGGTGGCGAGCGTGCCCTTGCCTTGCGCCAGCTGCGGCCAGCGTCCGGCGCTTTCGCCGAACTCGCCATGGCAGGCTGCGCATTTGTCCATGTAGATTTTTTCGCCGTCCTTCACCGAGCCGTGCCCGGGAGGCGCGCCCTGCCCGTCGGGACGTACGTCGATGTCCCAACCGGCGATCTCGGCCGGCGTGGCGGCGTGGCCGATGCCGTACTGGCGCGCTTTGTTCTGCGCCAGCGCCGGCGCGGCAAGCAGAAGCAGCAGGGCGGCGAAACTAACCAACTTCGACATTCTCGACCTCCCCGTTGGCTTTGACCGACCAGGTCTGGATGCCGTTGTTGTGGTAGATCGAATTGACGCCGCGGATTTTGCGCAGATCGTCCTTGGTCGGCTGCACGTAGCCGGTCTCGTCCATGGCGCGCGACTGCAGCAGCAGCGGCTCGCCGTTCCAGTCGATCTCGGCGTAGAAGCGCACGCAGGCCTTGTCGAACACCGGGCCGTCGATGCGCGCGGTGCGCCAGTTGCGGCCGCCGTCGAGTGAGACATCGACCCGCTTGACCTTGCCGCGGCCCGACCAGGCAAGGCCAGAAATCACCAGGAAGCCTTTGCCCGGCACCGGCGCCTGCGGCGACGGCGAGGTGATCACCGATTTGGCGTCCATCACATAAGTGAACTTGCGGGCGCGGCCGTCGGGCAAGAGGTCGGTGTACTTCGATGTCTCTTCGCGCGTGTACCAGGGCTGATCGCCGACCTTGATGCGGCGCAGCCACTTCACCCAGACATTGCCCTGCCAACCGGGCACCACCAGGCGAACCGGATAGCCCTGCTCGGGCCGCAGCATCTCGCCGTTCATGCGATAGGCGACGAGGCAATCGTCGAGCGCCTTTTCGAGCGGGATGGAGCGGTCCATCGCGGCGGCGTCGGCGCCCTCGGCCAGAATCCATTTGGCGTTCGGCTTCACGCCCGCCTGCTCCAACAAAAGCTTGAGCGGCACGCCGGTGTACTGCACGCAATGCAACATGCCGTGGGTATATTGGCAGCCGTTAAGCTGGGCGCCGCGCCATTCCATGCCGGAATTGGCCGCGCATTCCAGGAAATAGATTTTGTTGACGCGCGGCAGCCGCTTGATGTCCTCGAGCGTGAAGATCAGCGGCTTGTCGACGAGGCCATGAATCATCAGCCGGTAGTCGTGCGGATCGACCTCGGCGAGGCCGCCGTGGTGGCGCTCGAAGCACAGGCCGTTTGGCGTGATGATGCCGTCGAGCTCGTGCAGCGGCGTAAAGGCGACCGAAGACTCCGGCGTCGCGGTGAGCCAGGGCACGGTGCGGCGGATCACTTCTTTCTCGTATTTCGACGGCACGCCGTAGGGCTTGTCGCCGACACCGGCGCCAAGTTGGCGTGTCCAATCCGGCACGTTGGGCGGCAGGTTCTTGGCGTTGTCGGCGAGCGCGGCGCGTACGCTCGCGCCCGCGGCGGCTAGACCTGCGGCGCCGGCAAGAAATCGGCGGCGGGTGGCCTTCGTTCGGTCGATTGGCTCTGTCATCGGCAGCTCCCGGCGGACGGCGGCCCGCTTCTATCACATTCTTTTTTTTGAATGTAATAGAAAAAACGCCGCGGCCCCCCCTTGATAGGACGACGCTTAGACCCCCGAAATCTTCACGCTGCTGTTCGGCGCAACGCGGACCGACTTTTCCGCGGCCACATAGCGCTCGACGAGTTCCCACACCGGCGGGCCTTGCGTGCCTTCGTTGACGCTCGCCCAGCCGGCTACCGTGTAGTCCCTGTTCGGCTCGATCGGTTTCCCGGATTTCAGGTGCGTCATCGCCGAAATGCGGCTGCCGATCGGCTTCGAGACGTCGATCGAATAGCCCAGCCCGCCGCAGCGCACCATGTCGCCGCCCTGCTGGTAATAGGGGTCGGGATTGAACAGGTTGTCGGCTACGTCCTCCAGCACGTCCTTGAGCCGCTGGCCGTTCATGGCCATGCGGTAGACCTGCGGATAGGTGATGGCGGTGGCGTTGTGGATGTCCTCCACCGTGATCGGCTGGCCGGGCAGCACGCTGGTGCCCCAGCGGAAACCGGGCGACAGCGCGATCTCGGCGTCGCGCTCCTTCAGAAGCGCCGCGCAGATCATGTCGTCGAAGGTGCCGTTGAAATTGCCGCGCCGGTACAAAAGCAAATCCGCCTGCCCGACGACCCGCGCCAGCTCCTTGGCATAGGGCGCCCGCGCCTTGGCGATCGCCGCCGTCATCTCGGCGTCGGGCGCGATCGCATCGGCGAACAGCGGAATGAGCTTGTAGCGGAAGCCTTTCACCGCGCCGTTCTGCACGTCGAGATCTAGACGCGAAATGAACTTGCCGTGGCTGCCCGAGGCGATCAGCAAAGTCTTACCAACCTTGATCGCCTCAGGGATCGCGTCGTGGGTATGACTGGTGAGGATCACGTCGATGCCGGGCACGCGCGCGGCGAGCTTGCGATCGACGTCGAAGCCGTTATGCGAGAGCAGCACGACGAGCTGCGCTCCACCCTTGCGCGCCTTGTCGACTTGCGCGCGCACGTCCTCCTCGCGGATGCCGAACGACCACTTCGGGATCATCCAGCGCGGATTGGCGACCGGCGTATAGGGGAATGCCTGGCCGAGCACAGCGATCTTGACGCCGCCCTTCTCGAACATCTTCATCGCCTCGAACACCGGCTCGTTCCATTCGGTGTCGCGCACATTGAGCGCCAGGAACGGGAAGCCCAAGCCTTTGATCAATTCGGTAACGCGCGCCTCGCCATAGGTGAACTCCCAATGGCCGGTCATGGCGTCGGGCTTCAAGAACGCCATGCAATCGACCATGTCCTGGCCCTTGCTCATGTTGGCGCCCATCGAGCCCTGCCAGGTGTCGCCGCCGTCGAGAAACAGCACCTTGTCGCCACGCTCGGCGCGCACGCGCTTGACCACGGTCGCCAGCCGGTCGAGCCCGCCGATGCGGCCATAGCTTTTGGCCAGCGCCGAAAAATCCTCTGACGTCAAGCGCGTAAGCCGCGGCGGATTTCGCCGGAATGCCGAAATGCTTGAGAAAATCCGTTCCCGTGAGATGCGGCGGCTGGCCCTTCGCCGCGCCGACGCCGAGATTGATCGACGGCTCGCGGAAATAGACCGGCACCAGTTGCCCGTGGATGTCGGCGACATGCAGCAGGGTGACATTGCCGAGCGCATCGAACTTCAAAAGTTCCGCTTCGGTGACGCGTTGCTGCGCCAGCGCGCGCGTGAGGCCGCCGCCTCCGGCCATGAGGGCGGCCGTGGCGACGCCGACTTGGAGTATTTCGCGGCGGGTGATCATCTTGTTTCACCCCTTCTCGATAAGAAATAACACGGAGCTCAGCGGACGATGGCCGCAGTCCAGGCCGTTTCTTCCGCCTTGGCCTGCGCTATGGACGCGTTGGCCAGGGCCTCGGCTTGGTTTGCATGCTTGACGGCCTCGTCGAAATTGCCGCTGGCGGCGGCCTTCTGGGCGGCTTTGAGTGCGCCCGCCGTCGTCGTCCATTGATTCTTGAGAGCGCCGGCTTGCTTGTTCGCCGCTTCGGCCTTGGCCAGGGCCGCCTTGAAGTCATCCGCGGATGCGGCCAAGGCCGCCGTCGTCAGGCCCGCGACCGAGAGAATGACCGCCAGCCGGATCAAAGCACGGGTGCGCATGTGTTTCCTCCAAAAATGTCGGCGATCCGTCAAGCGGACCGCCTTTGACCCTGTTTATGGACGCGCGCCCGGTCCCGAGATCGGCAGGCCGTTGCCCATGTACGAGAGATAGTATTCGACATTCCGATAAAGTACGTCCTGCCCCGGGAGCGGAACTCCGCGCACCTGACTGTTGCAGGTCCGGAAGCGGCGGGTGATCGTCCCCATGTTCTCCCAGGCGGAACGGTAGATCGGCATGGCGTTGAGAATGCCGAGGGCCGGCGCAAGAACCTCGGTGCGGATATGCCCGCCCGGGCTTTGCACATGGCAACTCGCACAGGAGAAATTAAGCTGACCGCGGCGCGTGTAAAAGTATTGCTCGCCGCTGCGATAAGCCGCCAGCGCCCTCGGATCGTTCGGAATCTTGATGTCGAAGGGCTTTCCGCGTGAGGTGAAGGCCATATAGGCCGTCAACGCGGCCATGTCTTGTGAGGTGTAGCCGAACGGCTTCTCGCCATTGGCCTCGCGGCATTGGTTGAGCGCGAGTTCCAGCGTGATCACTTCGCCGGATTTGGTGTCGAAATAGGGATAGTTCTGGCGGATGCCGATGCCCTTGTTTGGAAAGCAGTCACCAAGGGTCTTGCCGCTCTTGAGCGGCTTCGCGAACATATCCTTACCGCGTTCCACCGCGAACTCGTAGGGCGGAAGCTCCTCGATCGACTTCCACTGCTTGCGCAGCCCCTCGTCCATCGAATAAGGGCCGTTGACGAAATCGTTCAGCGGCACTTTGGGGAAACGCTTGGTGAAGTACTCCCGAAATGCCTTGAAGTCCGCCTGCGGGTTGACGGCATTGTCGGCCAGCAGAGGCTGCGCCGTGCCGAGCACGAATACAGCCGCTACGAATATCTTGCGCAGCATTCAATCCTCCCTGTAATTTCAGCCGTTCGGGCTTGAGCTTTTTATTAACTCGCTAAATCCGAGGCGCTTTGCACTATAGAGTCTGAAGAAAATCGACGATCTCCTCGATTTCTTTGTCGTTCAGGATAAGGTTTCGCTTGAACGGCGGCATCACGGTGAGCGGGTTGCGCTTGGTCTCATCGGATATGATCGCGATAAGCTCTTTGCGGTCCGGAAAGCGCGCCTTCATGTCGGCCAGCGGCGGACCCAGGTTGCCCGGCGCCGGGCCGTCCTTGATCTCATGACAGGTCAGGCAGTTGCCCTTGCCACGATCGAATGCCAGCTTTTGGCCGTCCGCCGGCGCAGCCGATGCGGCGCTCCAGCCCAGCAAGGCGGCGCCGAGAAGGCCGCCCGCCACCATCAGCGCGACGGCGGCAACGCCGCCTGTCCAAATCCCTCCACGCATCGTTCTATCCTCCCCGAACGAAATTGTTGTCGTTGTATCGTCCGCGCGATGCCGCGCGGAACGGTCGTCAGCCCACGGTGATTTTTTGTTCCGCGGTGGTGACTGTGCCGTCGTCGTCGGTCCAGGTGAACTTGAACGTGCCGCTCTCTTCCACCTTGGCGTAGAATTGCATGTACGGGTTCGCCGCGATCGCCGGTTCGAGATTGGCGCTGAACACCGGCTTGCCGTTGAAGTCGCAGGTAAACTTGTTGATGATCTTGCGCGGGATCACCTTGCCGTCCTTGTCCTTGCGCTGACCCAATTCCATGATGTGCGGCATCAGCGTCTTGATCTCGATCAGCTCGCCCTTCTTGGCTTCCTTGGGAAGCTTAAGCCGCGGTTTTTCCGCCATGATTTTCTCCCGATTTTTTTCGTTTTTGGATCAGCCGCCGCAGCCGCCGATGGTGACTTTCACCAGCTTCTGACCGGTGAAATATTCACCTTTGCTGGTCTTGGCGACCACGATGATGTTCTGCGTGGTGGCGAGCCTGATGCGGGTCGCGGCTTCCGCCTTGCCCGACATGGCGGAGAAATGGAACGTGGCGACGCCCGGGTTGGGATTGCCTTCGGCAACCACCATGACCTCGCTGACATAGTTGTCGGCGGTCATCGGCGCGTCGACCGCAAACGACAGCGGCACGGTGTTGCCGTTCTCGGCGATCTCGGGCAGTTCGATCGAGACCTTGCCCTTGGCGGCCGTCTTGCCGCCGGTGAATTTGGCGATCTGCTCCGCCGCCGCCTTGGCATCGGCCTGTGCGCGGCCGTTCCAGCCAAAGACGGTCAGCGCCGCGCCGCCGGCGCCGAGTGCCAGCGTGGCGCGACGGGATAGTTGTCGCATCGATCAATCCTCCCTTACGTCTCGTTTTGGGGCGGCCCGACGTGGCCCACCCGGCGGCGACCATAGCGGCGACCGCCGCCCGTTTCAAATCATATTCACAAGAAAGAATGTTAATCCGCGGCTGAGGCGGCCGGCCGATCAACTCGGCAGCGATTTGACGTAATCGCGGAAACTCTTGCTCTCATAGGCCTTTTCGCGGACATAGCGGAACATGGCGAGAAAATCGTCCGGCCGCATATAGCCCGGCAGGCGCGCCACCTCGCGTTTGGCAGGCTCCAGCGCCTTGAGCGGGCCGGCGCGTTCCGGGAAAAACTGGAAGGTCGGCGTGAAGCGCACGCCATATTTCGCGGCCAGCGCCTTTTCCGACAATTCGATCCCGTCAAAATCGGTCACCCTGCGCGAACCGATGATGTTGAGTTGCAGCACCTCGAAATTCGCCTTGATGTAGTCCGCGATGTCGGGCCGCGCGAAATTGACGAAATGCGTCTCCTTGCAATAGGGGCAGCCTTTCAGCTCCCACATGATCGCGAAACGCTTGCCTTGCTTGCGCGCGCCATCCAAATCGTCGGCGAGTTCGAGAAAGCTTTCCAGAAACCATGGCTCCTTGTAGAGCCCGTCGTCGGTCAAGACCGGCGCGCCGCGCGCTCCGTTTACGCCGCAGACGCCAAGCGCAGCCGCGCCGAACAACAGTTTCCGCCGGTTCAGTGTCATGATCATCCACCGTAAACCACAAGCTTAAAGCAGCCCTCGCCGTTCCTGGCGCCGAGCGTTATATTCACCCTAGCATATATTCTCTTCTTACAGTTCGTTGAATGGCCATGCCCAGCGCAATTGCCCGCATCGCGATCCTGCTCATTTTCCTGCTGGCGGGGAGCGGGCTGGCCGTGGCCGACGATCTTTCCGATTTCAACGCCGCCGTTGAAAAGGCAGAAAGTCATAACCGGGTTGCTGTCGGCTATTTGCGCACCGGCAATGTCGATCTCGCCTGGATCGAATTCGACCGCCTGCGCGACGCTTGGGGCGCGTTGCAGCAACGCTTCGCCGGACACAGGCCGCAGGTCTTCGACGGAAAACACTACGTCACCGCGATGACCGACATCGCCATGCGTCTCATTACCGCCGACATGATGCTCAAGAGCGGCCACCCCGACGTGGCGCGGCAATCGCTCGATGCGATTCGCGGCGATCTCTACGACTTGCGCAAAAGCGCCGGCGTCACGGTACTGGCCGATTGCATCCGCGACGCCAATACCGCCATGGACGCATTGATGATCTATAACGACCGCGCACTCGACTGGTCGAAAGCCGAAACGCGCGACGGCGTCGCCAGCAAAGCCACGAATTACGCCGCCATCCTCGATCGCTGCGACGGCTTAGCCGATGACACGGTGCGCAAGACCGGCGAATTCCGTCGCCTAATCGACGGCGCCAAAGCCAGCCTGACGCTGGTGCCGAAAGCCATCGCCACCCGCGACAGCAGCTTGTTGCACCGCGTCCTGATCGAGCTGCGCTCGTTCGATAACCTGCTGGCGTTCCGATACGGCTAGCCAGCGGCCATCGACATATTCTCGGTTTGTGATATATTTACTCATTGTTCGAAGGCGGATTTCCGGCCGGAGAATAAAGCGAGCGATCAAACTCCACATGCAAGAATTTTTTTCTCGTGCCGCGCTGTTCGGCGCTATGTTTATTGCGTTCGGCTTGTCGACCGTACGGGCCGCGGAACTCGTGATGTTCGAACGTGCCGGTTGCGCTTGGTGCGAGGCGTTCGACCGCGAGATCGCGCCGATCTACGGCAAGACCGAAGAAGGCTTGCGCGCACCGCTGCGCCGCGTCGATACTGCGCGGCCGGTGCCGCCGGACTTGGCGTTCATCGAAACGGAGCGCCTGACACCGCTGTTCGTGCTGGTCGACCGGGGCCGCGAGATCGGGCGCATTCGCGGCTATCCCGGCGAGGATTTCTTCTGGGGCCTGTTGGGGGCGTTAGTGAAAAAGCTGGACGCCTCCGCGACGGGCGACGAACACGTGCAATTGGTTGGGAAAGCTTTGCGCGCAAACGACTGATCGCCGGTAGTCTTGCCGGCAGCCGCGAACATTGGTGTCCGTATGGAATTGCAACGACTGGAAACGCGCGGTCATCCGCACGACATCGACCGTATGGTCGACAACGCCAAACGCGCCAGCGCCTTCCTCAAGGCGCTCGCGCATGAAAGCCGCTTGATCATTCTGTGCATTCTCGCCCAGGGCGAGAAGTCCGTCAGCGAATTGGAACAGGAGCTCAATTTGCGCCAGCCGACGGTGTCGCAGCAGCTTGCTCGGCTGCGTGCCGATGGCCTCGTCTCGACGCGGCGCGACGGCAAGATCATCTACTACAGTCTCGCCAGCGACGAAGCGCGTACCATCATTGGCGCGATCTACGACGTGTTCTGCAAGCGGCCGCGCCGGCGCTGAGGGCAAGTTTGCCGGCCGACGCAGGCTGCTCTTGCACGCCTAGAATTCTTTCCAGTCCTGTTCGCTTTTCAGGGCCGTTGCCCCAGCAACCCGCCCGCGTCTGACCGGGACAGGCGCTGTCGGCGCGGCCATCGCTTGCTTCTTTGGTGCCGCGGCGCTCGGCGGCACGCGAGTTACAGGGCCTTCCTGGCGAGACTGCCTAGCCGGCTCTCTGACCGCACCCTTCGCTGGGGCGGCATCTATTTTGAAGATCGCGATACTTTCGTCCATCGCCCCGGCTTGTTGTTCCAGCGTCTTGGCGGTCGCGGCATTTTCCTCGACCAAAGCCGAGTTCTGCTGCGTCACCTCGTCCATCTGGTTGAGCGCAATGTTGATCTGATCGATGCCGGTCGACTGTTCGGAGCTGGCGCTGGCGATATCGGCAATGACCGACGCCACCCCCTTGATGGACTCGACGACCTCATGCAGCGCGATGCCGGCATCGTTGACCCGATCGACGCCTTCCTTCACCTGCCCGTTCGAACTGATGATCAGATCCTTGATGTCTTTGGCTGCCTGCGAAGAGCGTTGCGCAAGGCTGCGCACTTCCGTGGCCACGACCGCAAAACCGCGCCCGGATTCTCCAGCGCGCGCGGCCTCCACCGCGGCATTAAGCGCCAGCAGGTTGGTTTGCCGGGCGATCTCATCGATGACGCCGATGATGTCGGAAATCTTGCGTGACGACCCTTCGATAAGCGCCATGGCGTCGACCGCCTTGCCAACCACCTTGCCGCCGCGATCGGCGACGTCGCGCATGCTGTTGGCCGACTGGTTCGCATGCCGGGCATGCTCGGCGTTCAGTTTCACTGTCGACGCTATTTGCTCCATGGAAGCGGAGGTCTGTTCCAAGCAGGCCGCCTGCTCTTCCGTGCGCTGCGACAGATCGGTCGTGCTGGCGGAGATTTCCGCGGTCGCATTGGTGACTTCGCGGGTCGCCGTCAGGATCGCCTTGATCGTTTCCTGCAATCGCGTCATCGCGCCATTGAAGTCGTCGCGAATCTGCCGGTAGGCCTCAGGGAAATCGCCCAGACGAAACGTCAGGTCGCCATCCGCCAGGTTCTTGAGGCCCTCGGCCAGCGAATTGATCAGACTTGCCTGCTCGGCGGCGGCGTCGATGCGCGCTTTCTCGACGGCCTTCTCCTGCGTCTTCACCGAATTATTGATGATCTCGGCGGCGACGCGGAACGAGCCCTGCAACCCGCCGTAGAGAATGCGCCGGTAGTAGACATTGCGGCAGACCGCTTCGAGACTGGCCGTCGCTTCGCGCACGAACGCGTCGCAGCGGTCGATCATATCATTCACCCGATGCTGGGCATCGGCCAAAGTGCCACCCTCTGTGACGTCGCCGATGCGCGCTTCGAAATTTCCCTTGCAGATCTCGTCGCAAACCGCAGTGATCTTGTTGATGACGTTCGTTTCGGCGCTTTCGCTCTTTTTCGTTTCTTTGCGCTCACCTTTCGCCAAGACGACCAGCAAGAACACGCCGGCAATCACCGATGACGCAATCGCGGCATCTTCGACAAGATTGTAGCCGGCCGCGCGCGCCATCGCCGCGCATGCCGATGCGGCGAGCGCGACAGCGCCGATCGTCACCGACCGTGACGCGGCATCAAAGCGAAAAGATAAGCGCGTCATAGCTTGTGTTCCTCGACTTCAGGAAATTGACGACGAAATCGAAGCCCGCCGCGAGCTCCTTCTGCCCGTTCTGCTGCCGCTTCTCCTCGCGCAGGATGTCCGCGTAGAGCGGGATGATCGTTTTCGTCAGCACGTTGCGGTCGGGCACGCGCCGGCTTGAATGAAAGCCGATAACCCTCCCCGTGGCGTCGTAGGACGGCGTCACGTGCGCAAACACCCAGTAATAATCTCCGTTTCGCGACATATTCTTCACGTAGGCGAAGATTTCGCGGCGATCCAAAACCGTGTCCCACAGTAGCTTGAACACTGCGCGCGGCATGTCGGGATGACGGATGATGCTGTGCGGCTGCCCGAGCAGTTCGGCCTCGGTGTAACCGGCCATGTGACAAAAAGATTGATTGGCGTAAGTGATGCGACCTTTGATGTCGGTCTTGGAGACGATGATGTCGTCTTCGACAAAGAAGCGTTCGGTATTTGTCGGCGTGATAGCCGTCTTCATGAGGCGACCTTGGTCTTTGCGCGTGCAACAGGCGCGATCGTTATGCGTGGCCGTCTTGCTGCAAGCAGTGGGAGCGTCTCAACCGAATACCAAACTCACTTTATGAATCTGTTAATTTGGGGCGCGCGCAGCCGCTCTTTGTGTTGATTAAATTCATCGTCAGAGACGAGCGCGTTAATGTAGATGTTCAGTTTATATTTTGCATTTCGATCTACTTGATCGAGAGCCCCAATGTCTTGACCATTTTGCCCCATTTTGCGACCTCGGCCTTAAAGTAGGTATCTGCCTGCTCCTGCGACCCTTCGATCGGGTCGAAGCCGATTGCAGTGAGTTTCTGCCGGAGCGCGGGGTCTTTCATTACTTGCTCGACCGTCGAATTGAGTTTGGCGATGATCTCCGGATTGGTGCCGGCCGGAGCGAACACACCGACCCAGGACGATGCATCAAAAGGATAACCAGCTTCGGCGTAGGTCGGCACGTTCGGCGTGACCGCCGCACGTTTGGCACTGGCAACGCCAAGGCCCTTAAGCTTGCCGCTCGCAATTTGTGCCGCCGCGCCGCCGCCGAGCGTGGTCGCCATCAGATCGACCTGGTTGCCGATGGTTGCCGCAATCGCCGGCGCGCCGCCCTGGAACGGCACGTGCACGGCGTTGACCTTGGCGATCTCCTTGAAGAAATATTCGGCCGCGATGTGCGAGCCGCTGCCCACGCCGGCGGAAGCGAAGGTGATGCTCTTGCCTTTTGCGTTCTTGAGAAACTCGGCGAGATTGGCGGCCGGGTTGGCTGGGCCGGTAACGAAGGCTTCCGGCGACGAGGCGACGATGGCGACCGTCTTGAGATCGCTCGCCGCAAAACCTTTGTTCGGGCGCAGCGTCTCGTTGATCGCAACCGCCGTGGTGGTAACCAGCAGCGTGTAACCGTCAGGCGCGGCGCGCGCGACACCCGCCGCCGCGATGTTGCCGCCCGCCCCGCCGCGGTTTTCCACCACGACGGTTCGCCCCAACTTCTCTCCTACGCCCTTGCCGACAAGACGCGCCAATGTGTCGGCGACGCCACCCGGCGCGAAGGCAACAATGAAGGTAATATCGCGCGCCGGATAGGGCTGCGCGGCCGCCGGGCCCGCGCTCAGCGCCATAGCGGCCGCAGCCAACACAAAGATGGCATGATTGAAAATCCGCCAGGCCGTCATGGCATTTCTCCCCATTACCGAATCTTGATGTGCGCCGCCTTGATCACGTTGTCCCAGCGGTCGACTTCCTCGTGCATGTAATTGGCGGTCTTGGCGACCGAGCCGCCGTAGATCTCCGCCGACAATTTCTTCAGGCGTTCCCGCACCTCGGGCTCTTTCAGGATCGCGTTCACGTCAGCATTGATTTTGTCCACGATGGCCTTGGGCGTCTGCGGCAGCGCCACGATCGCATACCAGGCAACCAATTCGAAGCCGGGTAATATTTCCGCCATCGCCGGGACATCAGGCAGCGAGGGCAGCAGCCGCGCCGAGGCGACGGCCAGCAGCTTGAGCTTGCCGGCTTTCGACCAAAGCGAAGCGAGACGCCGAGATTGTCGAACATCATGTCGACATTGCCGGCGAGCAGGCCCTGCAGCGCCGGCGCCGAGCCGCGATAAGGAATGTTGCGGACCTTCACCTTGGCTTTCAGGTTGAACAGCTCCGTCGTCAGATGCGAGGTGGTGCCGTTGCCCTGGGTGGCGGCGGTGACCGTGTCGGGATGTTGTTTGCAGATAATCGATCAACTCGGGCAGAGCTCGTGGCCTTGAGCTTGTCCGGATTGACCAGCAGCGCATTCGGCACCTGCGCCGTCACGAGGATCGGCTCGAACTTGGTCGGGTCGAATCCGAGATTCGGATACAAATTCTGGTTCACCACCAGCGGCGGCGGCGGCGCCGACAGCAGCGTGTAGCCGTCAGGCGCGGATTTATAGACGAGCTCGGCGCCGATATTGCCGCCTGCGCCGGCGTGATTTTCGATGATGACCGGCTGGCCCCATTTGCGCGACAGCCACTCGGCGAGAATGCGCGGAATGGCATCGGCGGTTCCGCCGGCCGGGAACGGCACGACGATCTTGACCGGATGGTCGGGAAAGCCCGCGGCCTGGACCGGGCCCGCGAAGCCTTGCCCAGCGGCAAGGCCAAGACGCCAATGCGATGGCAATCCGGCCGGCAACAGCCCACCCTCTCGCGAACATTTCGCGCATTGAAAATCCTCCCTGGCAGTCCCGGCGGCGCTTGATCCGCGCCTTTATGGAGACAAGACTGCGATAGTCTTGCTGAGGATACAACACGCATGGTTCTGCGCCGGTAGATTTTTGAACAGCCGGCAGCGATCAAGCGAAAGAGTTGATGAATGGCAACGGAGCGGCCCAAGGTCGTGGTGGTCGGAGGCGGCATCGGCGGCTTGTTCGCCGCCAACGCGCTGATCGCGCACGGCCTCGCCGTTTCGGTCTACGAGCAGGCGCCCGAACTCGGCGAAGTCGGCGCCGGCGTATTCCTGACGCCGAACAGCGTGCGCCATTTGCAGCGGGTCGGCCTCGGACCGGCGGTGGAGAAGTGGGGGGCGCGGGTCGGCCCCGGCTCGCATTATTTCCGGCACGACGGCGCACCGATCGCCCCGGTGCAGGTGACCGACTCCTCGGGCTGGAACGCGACCTTCGGCATGCACCGCGCCGATCTCGTGGATTTTCTTGCGCAATGCCCTGCCCGCCGGCGTCGTGCACACCGGCCACCGTGCCACCGGCTTCGCGCAGTCCGGCACCGTGGCGCTCGTATCCTTCGCCAATGGCGCGACCGTCGAGGGCGACGTGGTGATCGGCGCCGATGGTATCCACTCCGAACTGCGGCCGTTCGTCTTCCCGCCGTCGCGCCCCGTTTTCCACGGCACGGTCGCCTATCGCGGCGTGGTCGACCGAGCGCACATCCCGGATTGGCCGAACGAGCGATGGCTGATGTGGCTCGGCATCGGCAAGCACTTCCTCACCTTCCCGCTGCGCGCCGGCAAGCTGATCAATTACGTCGGTTTCGTGCCCGCGGACCAGGAGATGAAGGAATCATGGTCGGCCCCCGGCGATCCCGACGTGCTGCGCCGCGAATTCGCCGGCTGGGACCCGCGCATCGAAGGGCTATTGCGGCAGGTGCAAAAGACCTTCCGCTGGGCGCTCTATGATCGCGAGCCGCTGCCGACCTGGACCAAGGGACGGCTGACGTGCTCGGCGACGCCGCGCACCCGATGCTTCCGCATCTTGGCCAGGGCGCCAACCAGTCGATCGAAGACGGCATGGCGTTGGCGACGATCCTGGCGCGCGCCAACCGGGAGACCGCCCCCGCAGCCCTGCTGGCTTATGAGCGGCTGCGCCGCGAGCGGGTGGCGGCGGTGCAGCGTGGCGCGCGCGAGAACGGCTTGCGCTACGATTCCGCCTATTCCGACCTCGGCTTGCGCGACGCCGAGATCACCGCCCACGCCGAGTTTCGCAAAACACTTTACGACCACGACGTAGTCCCGGAAGCGCAGGCTGCGGCGGCCGCCTTGGTGTAATTCCGCCCTGCCGGCCCGCGCGCGCCGTCCGCCCAGTTGCGTGGCACGCGAAAAAAGACCAAAACACCGCGGTCGCCTCGCAAGGACGAACCGCGAATGAAAGATACCTGCAATCAGCGCCTGCGCGACCTGTTGCGCCCGCGCAAAGCCGTGCTTCTGCCCGGCGCAGCCAACGCGCTTGCCGCGCGGGTGATCGAAGACCTCGGTTTCCAGGCGATCTACGTCACCGGCGCCGGCGTCACCAATATTTTTCTCGGCATGCCGGACATCGGCTTGATCACACTGAGCGAACTCGCCAGCCACGTCAGCGCGATGCGCGACGTCGTCGGCCTGCCCTTGATCGTCGATGCCGATACCGGTTTCGGCAACCCGATCAATGTCGGGCGCACGATCAAGGTGCTCGAACGCAGCGGCGCCAATGCCATTCAGCTCGAGGACCAGGATTTTCCGAAGAAATGCGGACATTTTTCCGGCAAGAGCGTGATCGCGCGCGCCGAGATGGTGCAGAAGATCCACGCCGCGGTCGATGCCCGCAACGATCCCGATCTGGTCATCGTCGCGCGCACCGACGCCATCGCCGTCAACGGCTTCGACGATGCCATGGAGCGCGCCGCCGCTTATGTCGAAGCCGGTGCTGACATGACCTTTGTCGAGGCGCCGCGCAGCAAGGAACAGATTTCCGATATCCCGAAGCGCCTTAGCGTCCCGCAATTCATCAACATCGTTGCTGGCGGACTGACGCCGATGATCGGCTTCGATGAGCTGGAGAGCATGGGATACTCCATGGTCCTCTACGCCAACGCGGCGTTGCAGGCCTCGGTCGCCGGCATGCAAAAGGTGCTTGGCCACCTTAAAGAGCGCGGCTCGCTCGACGGCGTGGCCGGCGAGCTCACCAGTTTCGCCGAACGACAGCGTCTGGTCGGCAAACCGCGCTACGACGAGCTCGAAAAAAAATATTCATAAGGTGATCAGGCTCCCGGGAAATATCGCATGTCAGGCTCAATCGCCAATCCGCTTACCCGCGCCATCGCGGAATTTATTTCCGGCATCAAATACGAAGACATTCCCGCCGAGGTCGTCGCGCGCATCAAGCTGTTGATCCTGGATTCGCTCGGCTGCGCGATCTACGGCAGCGATCTCGAATGGAGCCGCATTCTGCGGCAGACGCTCGGCAGGCTCGACACGACCAAAGCCTGCCGCGTCTGGGGCACGGCGGAGCGCCTGTCGGCGCCGCACGCCGCGCTCGTCAACGGCACGCTGATCCAGAGCTTCGAGCTCGACGACGTGCACCGCCAGGGCGTGCTGCATGTCGGCGCGGTCACGCTGCCGCCGCTCCTCGCCGTCACCGAGCTGCGCCCCGGCCTGAGCGGCCGCGATTTCCTGACCGCCGCGGTTGCCGGCTACGAGATCGGCCCGCGCGTCGGCAAGTGCATGGGCCCGCAGCATATCGGCCAAGGCTGGCATTCGGGCGCGACCGTCGGCGTGTTTTCCGCCGCGGCGGGCGCGGCCGCCGCCTTGCGCCTCACCGCGGACCAGGCGGTGCACGCGCTCGGCATCGCCGGCACGCAATCGGCCGGGCTGATGGCGGCGCAATACGGCGCCATGGTCAAGCGCATGCATGCGGGGCGCGCGGCGCAGAGCGGGCTTTACGGCGCGCTGCTGGCGGAATCCGGCTTCACCGGCATCGTCGACGTTTTTGAAGTCGCCCTACGGCGGCTTTTGCACGACGTTCTCGCGCTCGACCGACCGCTTCAATCTCGACGAACTGTCGTCGGGAACTCGGCCGCCAGTGGGAGACGCTGCGCATTTCGCTCAAATTCTATTCCTGCGTCGGCAGCAACCACACCACGCTCGACGCCATCCGCATGATGCAGGCAAAGACGCCATTCGGCCCCGACGACATCGCGTCGATCGTGGTGCACGGCTCGCACGTGACGGTCGAACACGTCGGCTGGCCCTATACGCCGCAGGGCCTGACCTCGGCGCAGTTGAATCTGCCCTTCTGCGTCGCCACCCTACTGCTCGAAGGCGACGTGTTCGTCGATCAGTTCAGCCGACGACATGGTCGACGACAAGCGGCGGATCGCGTTGTCGAAAAAAGTCAGCGTGCTGGAGGACCCGGCAATCACCGCGCGCGGTTCGAACTACCGCCACATGGTGCGCGTCGAAGTGCAGCTCAAAAACGGCGCCAAGCTCGAGCAGACGGTGGAGGCGCCGCGCGGCAGCGAAGCGAGCTTCGCTTCCGAGGCCGACATCGTGCGGAAGTTCAAGAAGCTCGCCACGCACACATTCAGCGCGGCGAAAGCGGACGCCGTCGTCAACCTCGTGCTCGGCGCCGAGAAGCTTGCGCGCGCCGACGAGATCGCCGAGGCTTGGCGGAAGCCGGCTGATGCGACGTCTCATTTCTCTTTGTTGATCTTTATGTTGGCCGCCAGATCGCTGAGGCGCTTGCGTTCGGTCGTGGTGAACTTGACGAAATCCGCCACCGATCCGCCGGCCGGCTCGATCCCGGTCGGGATCAGCTTGTTGCGCACCTCGTCGCTCTTGAGCGCCGCCTGCAGCGCGGCATTCATGCGTTCGATGACCGGCTCCGGCGTGCCCCTCGGCGCATAGAGGCCGGCCCAGTGACCGATCTGCACGGTCGGGTAGCCCTGTTCCGCCGTGGTCGGGATGGACGGATAGGCGCTGATGCGCTGGGTATAGGTCGTCGCGATCGCCTTCAACAACCCGGCCTTGATCTTGGGTATCACGACGATGCTCGCTTCCGACGTCCCCGAAACATTGTTCGACAAGACGCCGTTCACGCCCTCGCCGCCGCTTTTGTAAGGGACGATGATGAGGGAGATGCCGGTCGCTTCCTTGAGCATCTGCCCGACGAATTCCGGCGTGCTGCCATTGCCGGCGGTGGCCCATGTGACGCCTTTGCCGCCCTGCGCTTTGGCCCAGGCGATGAATTCCTTCATGTTGCTCGCCGGCACGCTCGGATTGACGATGATGGTCGAGGGCGCGACAGCGATCATGCCGACCGGCACCAGATCCTCGTCTTTATACGGGTAGATCTTTCAGCAGCAGGCTGTTGGTGATGGTGTTCGCCGCGCCGACGAGAAATGTGTACCCGTCGGGTGCGGAATGCGCGACATAGGCGGTGCCGATCACCGCGCCGGCGCCTGGCCGGTTTTCGACGACCACGGTCTGCTTCAGTTGCTTGCCGACGCCTTCGGCCGCAAACCGCGCGATCAGGTCATTGGCGCCGCCGGGTCCGAACCCGACGATGAAGCGGATCGGGCGATCCGGCCATTCTGCGTCGCGCCGCCGGAGCGGCGACGGCGCAAATGAGCATGCAAGCGGCGAAGATTAACGACAGTTTTTTTCATTGTTTCCTCCCTCGACCCCATACGGCGAGAATGCCACGAAATAGAGCGAAAGGCGCCCGCAGGTCAAAAGGCGGCAACAGCCGGCGGGTGGCCCGCCGGCTGCTCTTAGAGCGTAGATTTCCGAAACGCGGCCTTAGTTCTCGTCGCGCAGTTCACCGCCGAGCATGCCGGCGAGTGTCGCCGCCACCGCGCCGAACAAGAGCGCCATGAACGACCAGAACGAGACGTAAGCCGCCGCCTTGCGCGCCGCATCAGTGGTTTCCGCGACCGAGCCGGTGCCGACATGGGCCGACAGCGCGCCGAGCGCCAGCACCGCCGCGCTCATCAGAGCGACGCCGATGACCCAGGCCATGAAGCCGTGCGCCGCGTCGCGGAATTTCGTTTCCGGCCCCGGGACGTGGTCGCGGATGCGCAACCGCGCCGCCATATAGCCGCCGACCGCGAAGCCGCAGGTCTCGGCGAAGACCAGCCAGATCGCCCCGCCGATGGTCATAGCGGTTGCGCTCGGGCCCGAGTACGGCGTCGAGATCGCAAGACCAATCCCGCCGCCCAAGGAAATGAAGATGAACGCCACCGCCCAGGCGGCCAGCGCTCCGGCGATGACCACGCCCCACGTGAACGCCGAACGCGCTTTGGTTTGTATGACTTCGATATTCTCGCCGACAATCGCCGTGTCGCTCATGACGTCTCCCCAGCACGGATCGAGGATGCCCGCGGCATCCTGCTTCGAGCGAATAACTGCAAGATGGCGGCTTGGTTCCGCCGGTGCCTATTCACCAAGCAGACCCGGAACAAAATTTTTGCGTGGACATTATCCGGGCAGGCAACACAATCGGGAGCCCGCGATGTTGAATCTGGTCGTTACCCTTCTAATTATCGGCTTGATCGCCGCCGTGCTGGGCTTCGGCGGCATTGCCGGCGCCTCGTTCGGCCTCGCCAAGATCATCTTCTTCATCGTACTGGTACTGTTCCTGCTGTCGATCATCTTTGGCACCGTGCGTCGGCCGCTGCTCTAACGACCGTTTATTGGACGGCGACGTCGACGAGGCGCATCTGTACGCGTTCTTCACCCTGCCAGCGGTCGATGGCGAGGCTGCCAGCAGCATGCATAGGGCGACCTCTGTTATCGAGCAGCGCATGCCCGAGCGGCGTACCGGCGGCGCGGAACGCAATCGCGTTGACGGTCTTGCCGTCGCCCGACTTGAAGCGCGCGCGGATATGGTTCTCGCCGACCGGGTCGGCATAAGTCAGCGTATGCGCCGGCAACGCCAGCAGCGGCTCAGGATTGCCTGCGCCATAGGGCCCGGCGCGCGACAAGAGTTCGCATAGCGCCAGATTGACCGCGCCGGCGCTCACCGCGCCGTCGATCAACAGCGCACGCTCACGCCGCGCCACCTCGACCGAAGCGCCCAGTGCATCTTCGAGGAAGGCGCGGAACGCGGCGAGAGCATCTTTCTTCAGCGTGATGCCGGCCGCCATGGCGTGGCCGCCGCCCTTGAGCAGCAGCCCGTCACGCACCGCGCGCCGCACCGCCTGGCCGAGATCGACGCCGGCAATCGAGCGGCCCGACCCGGTGCCGGTGCCGCCCGGCTCGAGCGCAATCGCAAAAGCCGGCCGGCCGTAACGTTCCTTCAGCCGCGCCGCCACCAGTCCGACCACGCCGGGATGCCAACCCTGCTGCGCGGTGACGACGACGGCGCCCTTTTCTTCCAGGCCGAGGGCGGCCATCGCCTCGGCTTCCGCCTGCGCCACGGTCGCTAGTTCGATCTGCTGGCGCTCGCGGTTCAGACGGTCGAGTTCGGCGGCGATGCGTGCCGCCTCGCTCGGCTCCTCCTCCAGCAGCAGCCGCACGCCCAAGTCGGCACGGCCGATACGGCCGCCGGCATTGATGCGAGGGCCGAGCAGGAAGCCCAGATGCCACGGCTCCGGCGGGCCGGACAAACGCGCAGCGTCCATCAGCGCGGTCAGCCCGATATGATCGCGGCGGCGCAGCGCGATCATGCCCTTGGCGACGAAAGCGCGGTTCAAGCCGGTGAGCGGCACCACGTCGGCGACGGTGCCGAGCGCGACCAGATGCAGAACCGACAAAAGATCGGGCTCCGGCCTCATACCGGTCCAGAAATTTTGCCGGCGCAACTCGCGTGTCAGTGCGACCAACGTGATGAACACGAGACCCACGGCGGCGAGATGCCCCAAGCCCGAGAGATCGTCGGCGCGGTTCGGATTGACGATGGCGAGCGCCGGCGGCAATTCCTCGTCGGCCTGATGATGGTCGATGACGACGACGTCGAGCCCGAGCGTCTTCGCCTCCCTCAATGGCTCGATGCTGGTTGTGCCACAGTCGACGGTGACCAAAAGTTGGACGCCGCGCTCGGCAAAGCTGCGGATCGCATCCACATTCGGTCCATACCCTTCGAAAATCCGGTCCGGGATATGGACGATCGGATCGAGCCCGCAATGGCGCAGATAGCGCGCAAGCAGCGCCGAAGCGGTGGCGCCATCGACGTCGTAATCGCCAAAAATCGCCACGCTTTCGCTATGCACGACGGCACGCGCGAGACGCGCCGTGGCCGCTTCCATGTCAGTGAGCCCATGCGGGTCGGACATCAGCGTGCGGATGCTGGGATCGAGATAAGCGGCGACCGCGTCCGCTTCGACGCCGCGGCCGGCGAGCACCCGGGCCAACAGCTCCGGCACGCCAGCGCGCTGCGTGATCGCCAGCGCCAGCGCCTGTCCCCGTTCGTCCAGGCGGTCACGCCAACTCCGGCCGGTCGCGGATTTTTCCACGCCGAGAAAGAAGCGTTCGGTATCGCTCGTTGCCAGTGCGGGCAAAGCCGCCATTGTCGGGCCGTATATAGGAATGCGGGCGCGAAACGCCCGCGACGAACGCTAACCCAAATGGAACTTGCTGAACTGCCGGTGGTCGGAGCGGACCCAGCGCACGGTGCCGGTGGCCGAACGCATGACCACCGTCTCGGTCTCGATCACGTCCTGGCCGAACTTGACCCCGGTCAGCATGGCGCCGCTGGTCACCCCGGTCGCGGCGAACAGGCAGTCGCCCTTCACCATGTCGTCGATCTCGTATTTCTTTTTGGCGTCCTTGATGCCCATTTTCAGCGTGCGTTCCCGCAAGGCCTCGGTATCGATGATCAGCCGCGTCTGCATCTGGCCGCCGATGCAGCGCAAGGCCGCCGCCGCCAGCACGCCTTCCGGCGCGCCGCCGCTGCCGAGATACATGTCGATGCCGGTCTTCGGATCGGCGCACAGGATCACGCCGGCCACGTCGCCGTCGCTGATCAGGCTGACCGCGGCGCCGAGCTTGCGGATCGCGGCGATCTTGTCGGCGTGACGCGGGCGGTCGAGCAGGATGGCGGTGATTTCCGACGGTTTGACGCCTTTGGCCTTGGCCAGGGCGATGATGTTTTCTTCCGCAGGCGCGTCGAGGTCGATGGTGCCTTTCGGATAACCGGGCCCAATGGCGATTTTGTCCATGTAGCAGTCGGGCGCGTGCAGGAGTGTGCCTCCGTCGGCCATGGCGATAGTGGCGATGGCGCCCGGCATGTTCTTGGCGCAGAGCGTGGTGCCTTCCAGCGGATCGACCGCAATATCGACCTTGGGCCCGGTCTTATTGCCGACCTTCTCGCCGATGAACAGCATCGGCGCCTCATCGATCTCGCCTTCGCCGATCACCACCGTGCCGTCGATCGGCAATTTGTTCAGTTCGCGGCGCATGGCGTCGACGGCGGCCTGGTCGGCGGCCTTCTCCTGTCCGCGCCCGCGCAGCCTGGCCGACGAGACCGCCGCCCGTTCCGTCACGCGCACGATCTCGAGGGTGAGAATGCGCTCCAGCAGAAACTCGGGCTGGACGGTAATCGATGCCATTTCTTCAACTCCCCAAGACAAATCAGGCTCGCGATCCGGCCGTCAGTTCTTCTCGATCCGGATCACCTGCGGTGTGCCTGAGATCACCCTATCGCGGCCCACCGCCGCAAGGGCTTTGCGCACGGCATCCTCAGTTGTTGCATAGGTAATGAGGATAACGGGAACGGAACCAGGCTTGATATCGGTATCGGCATGCACCTGGTGGCGCTGCACAATCAATTCCAGCGAAATTTCCTGCTCGGCAAGCCGCGTGGCGATGGTCGCCGCAGTGCCAGGCTTGTCGCGCGCCAGTAGCCGGATGTAGTAGCCGCCCTCGTGCCGCTGCATCGGCGCCTTGCGCACGCTCTTGAGCCGCGTGATCGGCCGGCCGAACGGCGAGGTTCTCACGCCGCGCGCGACGTCGCCGATATCGGAAAGCACCGCCGAGGCGGTCGCGGCCCCACCCGCGCCAGGCCCGATCAACGTGAGCGGATTGATGCCCTCCACGTCCACGGTGACCGCGTTGGTCACGCCCATCACCTGGGCGATAGCCGAGTCCTTGCGCACCATGGTCGGATGCACGCGCTGCTCGATACCCTTGTCGGTCTTCATCGCCACGCCGAGCAGCTTGACGCGGTAGCCGAGTTCGTCGGCAGCAGAGAGATCGGCCGGTGAAATCGAAGAAATGCCTTCGACATAGATGGCGCTCTGGTCGACTTTGGTGCCAAAGGCGAGCGAGGCGAGGATCGCAAGCTTCTGCGCCGTGTCGTGGCCTTCGATGTCGAAACTCGGATCGGCTTCGGCGTAGCCCAGACGCTGCGCGTCCTTCAGGCAGTCGGCGAACGACAATTTCTCCTGCTCCATCCGGGTGAGGATGTAGTTGCAAGTACCATTGAGGATGCCGTAGATGCGCTCGAACGAATTGCCGGCGAGCCCCTCGCGCAAGGTCTTCACGATCGGAATGGCGCCGCCGACCGCCGCCTCGAAATTCAGCGCGACGTGATGCTTTTCCGCCAGTGTCGCGAGCTTGACGCCGTGCTTGGCGAGCAGCGCCTTGTTGGCGGTGACGACCGATTTTCCGGAAGCAAGCGCTGCCTCGACCGCGCTCTTGGCAGGATCGCCGGCGCCGCCCATCAATTCGACGAACACGTCGATGCCTTCCGCACGCGCGAGGGCCACCGGATCGGCGAACCATTTCATTTTCTTAAGGTCGACGCCGCGGTCCTTTCCCCGCGAGCGCGCGCAGACCGCGACGACTTCGATGGCGCGGCCGCAACGCGCGGCGAGCGCGTCTTGCTCGCGCAGCACCTGGGCGATCAGGGCGGCGCCGACCGTGCCCAATCCGGCGACACCGACTTTCAGAGGCTGGATCATAAGAGCTAGCGCCGCGTGGCGAGCGGAACGACGTTGTGCAGTTGCTCCGGCCCAGATTTCAGGAAGCGGCCGACATTGCGTGCGGCCTGGCGGATGCGTTGCTCATTCTCCACCAGCGCGATGCGCACGAAACCTTCGCCATATTCGCCGAAGCCGATGCCGGGCGAGACCGCGAGATCGGCCTTTTCCACCAGAAGCGTCGAAAACTCGACGCTGCCGAGGCTCTTGAACGGCTCCGGGATCGGCGCCCAGGCGAACATCGAGGCGCGCGGGCTCGGCACGTGGAAACCGGCGCGGCCAAAGCTCTCCACCAGCACGTCGCGGCGGCGCTTATAAACCTCGCGCATTTCCTTGATGCAGTCGTCGGGCCCGTTGAGCGCGGCGATCGCCGCCACCTAAATCGGCGTGAAGGCGCCATAGTCGAGATACGACTTCACGCGGCCGAGCGCGGCGATCACCCGCTCGTTGCCGACGGCAAAGCCGATGCGCCAGCCCGGCATCGAGTAGGTCTTCGACATCGAGGTAAACTCGACGGCGATATCGATGGCGCCCGGCACCTGCAGCAGCGACGGCGGCGGATTGTCGTCGAAATAGACTTCCGCGTAAGCGAGATCGGAAAGAACCAGGATCTCGTGCTTCTTGGCGAAGGCGACGAGGTCTTTGTAAAAGTCGAGGCTCGCGACCCAGGCCGTCGGATTGGCCGGATAGCAAACCACCACCGCGGTCGGCTTCGGGATCGAGTGGATGATCGCGCGTTCCAGCGTGTGGAAGAAATTCGGCGTCGGCTCCGACGGCACCGAGCGCACGGCGCCGCCCGCCATCAGGAAGCCGAAGGCATGGATCGGATAACTCGGGTTGGGAACAAGTACGACATCGCCCGGCGCGGTGATCGCCTGCGCGACGTTCGCGAAACCTTCCTTGGAGCCAAGTGTGGTGACGACCTGGGTCTCGGGGTTCAGCTTCACCCCGAAGCGACGCTCGTAATATTTCGCCTGCGCGAGGCGAAGCTTAGGGATTCCGCGCGAGGCCGAATAACGGTCGGTTCGCGGCTTGCCCAGGGTCTCCTTGACCTTCTCGATGACATGGGCCGGTGCCGGCAGATCGGGATTGCCCATGCCGAGGTCGATGATATCTGCCCCCGCATTGCGGGCGCGCGCCTTGGCCCAATTCACTTCTTCAAACACGTAAGGCGGCAGGCGGCGGATGCGGTAAAAGTCTTCCATTGTCTCAAACCTTTAGGTCGGCTGCCCTGTCCAGCCGGCCGATATGACCCCGGCAGGCTTTTATCATGGGTTGGTCTTTGCGCCATCCTTGGCGGCGGCATCTGTGTCTTTCTTGGCGGCGGACTTCCTCTTCTTCTTTGACTTCTCCGGCAATTCCGCGGCCTTTTCTCCCTTCTCTTGCCGATCGCGCGCGGCCTCGAGGTCTTTTTCCAGCTTTACCTGTTGCTCCTCGGTCATCGCCGGGGTCTCGCGCGCCGGCGGCATATCGTGCACCGCGGGATAGACGTAAGGGGTGACCGGTCGCGCCGGCGTATCGGCCGGCTCGCCCATATCGCCCGGCAGCTTGTCGATCATCGCCCCCGGCGCGCAGCCGCACAGCAGCGCAGCGAGCCCGAAGGCCGCCAGAACCGATCGTACATAGGCTCGCGCCATACCTTGCAGTATCCATCCTTGGTCGGGAAATCGATGCAAACTCAATGAATTATACCATAAGCCGGGTATCGGGCTATTATGGCTGCAGCAAGGTCTGAGCGCTCTCATCCGCGCCCTACGAAAGGCCGCGTAAGCCATCCGCGCAAACTCACCTTGCGGTAGGGTGCGGTCCGGGCCAATTCTCATGGCGGGGGGCCAATTCAACGTCGATGAAAAAGCGTAGCACCGCGCCGGCCAAACAACCGGTCAAGGAAACCACCAAGGAACAGGCGAAGATCGGCTCGGTCGAAGTCGAGGCGCTCGCGCGCAATGTCGCCCGGCTGGTCGAGGAAGGCGGCAAGGCGCTTGCGGCCTATTTGAAGCCGCGCGAGGAAGGCAAGATCAAAAGCGAGGCGGCCGAAGATATCGCCGACGTGGTCAAGACTGTCGGCCAGATCCTGGAATATTGGCTGTCCGATCCCGAGCGCGCGCTCGAACTGCAGACCAGTCTCGGCCGCGCCTTTCTCGAACTTTGGGCGGTGGCCGCCAAACGGCTGGCCGGCGAAGAGACGAAGCCGGCGGCCTCGCCCGATCCGAAGGACAAACGCTTCACCGATCCGGAATGGTCGCAGAACCAGTTCTTCGACTTCCTCAAGCAGGTCTATCTGCTCAGCGTGCAATGGGCCGAGCGCATGGTCAGGGATGCGCAAGTCGACGAGCACACACGGGCGAAGGCCGCGTTCTACATCAAACAGATCGCCAACGCGATCTCGCCGACGAATTTCGTGCTCACCAATCCGGAACTGCTGCGCGAGACGCTCAATTCGAGAGCGGAAAATCTGGTGCGCGGCATGCACATGCTCACCGAGGACATCAAGGCCGGACACGGCCACCTCAAGATCACCCAATCCGACCTCAACGCGTTCGAGGTCGGGCGCAATCTCGCGCTCACGCCCGGCAAGGTGGTTTTCCAGAACGACCTCATCCAGCTCATCCAATACGAGGCCACCACGCCGGAAGTGCTGAAAATACCACTGCTGATCGTGCCGCCATGGATCAACAAGTTCTACATCCTCGATCTGACGCCGGAAAAATCCTTCATCAAGTGGTGCGTCGATCGCGGGCTCACCGTCTTCGTGGTGTCGTGGGTCAATCCGGACGCCAAGCTCGCCAAGAAAAGCTTCGAGCAATACATGCGCGAAGGCGTGCTGGCGGCGCTCGACGCAGTCGAGGAGGCGACCGGCGAGAGGCAGGTCCACGCCATCGGTTACTGCGTCGGCGGCACGCTGTTGGCGATCACGCTCGCTTATCTCGCCGCCAAGCAGGACAACCGCGTTGTTTCCGCCACGATGTTCGCGGCGCAGGTCGATTTCACCTATGCCGGCGACCTGATGGTGTTTGTCGACAAGGAGCGCGTCGACCAACTCGAAGCGCATATGCAGCAGCAGGGCTACCTGGAAGCGGACCGCATGGCGACCGCCTTCAACATGCTGCGCTCCAACGACCTGGTCTGGCCTTACGTGATCAACAACTACATGCGCGGCAAGAAGCCCTACCCGTTCGACATTTTGTACTGGAATTCCGACGCCACCCGCATGCCGGCGGCGAACCATTCGTTCTACCTGCGCAATTGCTACCTCGATAACACGCTGGCCAAGGGCAAGATGAAGCTCGCCGGCGAGACACTCGATCTCAAGAAAGTGACGGTGCCGATCTACAACCTAGCGACGCGTGAGGACCATATCGCGCCGGCAAAATCGGTCCTGTTCGGCTCAAAGTTCTTCGGCGGGCCGGTGAAATACGTGCTCGCCGGCTCCGGTCATATCGCCGGCGTGGTTAATCCGCCCAGCAATAAGCCGAAATACCAATTTTGGACCGGCGAGACGCCGAGCGGCAGCGACGTCGACGCATGGCTGGCAAAGGCCACCGAACATCCGGGCTCGTGGTGGCCGGATTGGCTCGAATGGCTCAAGGGCCAAGCCGCCGAGAGCGTGCCGGCTCGCAGCATCGGCGGCGGCAAGCTCAAGCCTATCGAGAGCGCGCCGGGCGCCTACGTGAAAGTGAAAAGCTGGACCTGATCGAGCGCGCGTGCCCTTTGGCTTGGAGGCGCGGCCACTGGCCTTGATTTATTCATTAGTGATTCCTAATTTAGCGAAGTCTAATTCAAGGGAGCCGCGCCAATGCCACGCCAATCTCTGCGCCGCAGCAAAGCAGCCGCCGATCCTGGCTTGGCCGATCTCGAGCGCAAGGCCGGCGCGGCCGCGCAGCTCCTGAAGCTGCTCGGCAACGAGAACCGGCTGCTGATCCTGTGCCGGCTGGCGCTGGAACATGAGCTATCGGTCAACGACCTGGTCGACGCCGTCGGCATCAGCCAGTCGGCGCTGTCGCAACATCTCGCCAAAATGCGCGAGGAAGGCCTGCTTGGAACGCGGCGCGACGCGCAGTCCGTGTACTACCGCATCGTCGATCCGAACGCCCAGCGCCTGCTTGCGCTGCTGAAGGGCATCTATTGCCCCTGACCCGTCGCCCTTTGAAATCAAGGAAACAAAAAAATGAAAACGATATCGCCCGAGCAAGCGGCCGCATTGGTACGCGACGGCGCCGTGCTGATCGACATCCGCGAGGCCCATGAGCACGCGAACGAGAACATTCCCGGCGCGCGCCATCATGCCTTGTCGCAGATCGACGCTAGACATCCGGTACGCGAGGGCGACACTGTGCTGATCTATCACTGCAAGTCGGGCGCGCGTACCAACATGAACGCCAAACGCCTTGCTGCCGCGTCAGCAAATTGCGAGGTTTATCTGCTGGGCGGCGGCATCGAACAATGGAAGCGCGCTGGCCTGCCGACGTCGGCTAAAAAGTCGAATAAGAGTTCGACCAAACCCATCCGCCACGCCTCCCCGCGCCCGGCAGGTGGATTGCTCAGCCGCCTGACCGCTCTGTTCCGCTGATTCCAAAAGCTACAAACGCGCGAGACCACCATGCTGCACGAACTGCTCGCCGTCGCCTCCGGCAGCCTGGTCGGCTTCACGCTCGGCCTGGTTGGCGGCGGCGGCTCGATCATGGCGGTGCCGCTGCTGGTCTATGTGGTTGGCGTCCCTTCCCCGCACATCGCCATCGGCACTAGCGCGATCGCCGTCGCCGTCAGCGCCGCCGCCAATCTTTTCGGCCATACCCGCGCCGGTACCGTGAAATGGCGCTGCGCGCTAGTGTTCGCGTTCGCCGGCATCGTCGGCGCGGCCGGCGGCGCGCAGCTCGGCAAGATGGTGGACGGCGGCCGCCTGCTCATGTTGTTCGGCGTATTGATGGTGGCGGTCGGGTTGATGATGTTGCGGCCGCGCAAATCGGGCGGCGATCCGGACGTCATGCTCACGCGCGAGAGCATGCGGCGGCTGTTGCCGCCGTTGCTTGGCGTCGGCTTTTCGGTCGGCGCGCTGTCCGGGTTTTTCGGCATCGGCGGTGGCTTCCTGATCGTGCCGGGACTGATGGGCGCGACCGCCATGCCACTGATCAATGCCATCGGCTCTTCGCTAGTCTCGGTCACCGCCTTCGGGCTGACCACCGCGGCGAGCTATGCCTGGTCGGGACTGATCGATTGGCCCTTGGCGTTCCTGTTCATCGTCGGCGGCGCGCTCGGCGGGTTCATCGGCATCCGCCTCGCCCATCATCTCGCCGCCGGCTACAAGCATGCGCTTGCACGCACTTTTTCCGGCATCGTCATCGCGGTCGGTCTCTATGTCATCGCCCGCTCGATCTGGGCCTAGCCCGATGACGGCTTGTTGATGCCACCGGGGCGCGACAGGCGTGCGTTCGTCTATTAATCTGCCGGCCGCTGGCTCACTCAAGACATGGGGATGGCGATGTCGAAGGAATTGATGTGGCTGACGCTGACGGTCGTCCTGACCGGGATTTTGTGGGTTCCCTACATTCTCGACCGTATCGTGGTGCGCGGCCTGATGGGCGCGATGGCCAATCCCTCGCGCAACGACAAGCCGCAGTCGCCCTGGGCGCAGCGGCTTTATTTTGCCCACACCAATGCGGTGGAAAACCTGGTCATTTTCGCCGCGCTGGTGCTGATCCTCAACGCTCAGGGGCATTCCACGCAGAGCACCGCAATTGCCTGCGCGGTCTATTTCTGGGCCCGGCTCGCGCATGTCATCGTCTACACGCTCGGCATTCCGGTCCTGCGCACGCTCGCTTTCGCGGCCGGCTTCGCGGCGCAGGTGGCGCTGGTCGTAGCTGTGTTCGGGAAGCTTTAGTTCAGCGGGGTAGCGCGCTCGACAATCGCCCGTAGATCGAGCCCGCGCGGCAGCGTGCCGAAGGCGCCGCCGCCCTCGCCGCCTAACCGCGACGCGCAGAACGCATCCGCTACCGCCGCCGGCGCATATTTAAGCAGCAGCGCCGCCTGCATTCCGAGCACCAGATCGCGCACCAGCGCGCGCGCCTGTGCCTCGTCATTGCGCTCGGGCGCTGTCAGCCGGTCGAGCAGTTTCTTGGCAAATGCCTTGAGCCGGGCGTCGCCGCCGTCGAGTTCGCGTTTGAGCACGTCGCCGATATTCGCAGTGCGGGCGATGGCGCGCAGCACGTCAAGGCACATCACGTTGCCGGAGCCTTCCCAGATCGAATTGACCGGCGCCTCGCGGTAGAGCCGCGGCATGATGCTTTCCTCGATGTAGCCTGAACCGCCGAGCACCTCCATCGCCTCCAGCGTCACAAACGGCGCGCGCTTGCAGATCCAGAATTTGCCGGCCGGCGTCACCACGCGGCGGATCGCCTGCGCCGCCTCGTCGCTCTCGTCATAGGCGCGGGCCAGCCGCATCGACAGCGCGGTTGCCGCCTCGCATTCGAGCGCGAGATCGGCGAGGACGTTGGTCATCAGAGGCTGGTCGACCAGCTTCTTCTGGAACGCGATGCGATGGCGCGCGTGATGCACGGCCTGTGCCACCGCCTGGCGCATCAGCGACGACGAGCCGATGCAGCAATCGAGCCGCGTATAGCCCGCCATCTCGATCATGATCGGGATGCCGCGCCCCTCCTCGCCGACCAGTTCGGCGTAAGCGCCGTCGAATTCCACCTCACCGGATGCGTTGGACTTGTTGCCGAGCTTGTCCTTGAGCCGGTTGATGCGCAGCGCGTTGCGTGTCCCATCCGGCATCCAGCGCGGCATGAAGAAGCAGCTCAGGCCTTTGGGCGATTGTGCGAGAACGAGGAAGGCATCGCACATCGGCACCGAGAGGAACCACTTGTGGCCGTGCAGGCGGAAGCCGCCGTCCGCAGGCTCCGCGCGCGTCGTGTTGGTGCGCAAATCCGAGCCGCCCTGGTTTTCGGTCAGCCCCATGCCGATCAACGCGCCGGTCTTGCCGCCGATCGGGATGAAGCGTCGGTCGTAGCTTGGTGCGAAAATCTTCGGCAGCCATTGCTCGGCGATCTTGGGCGCCTGCCGCAGCGTCGGCACCGAGCCGTAGGTCATCGCCAGCGGGCAATAGACGCCGCTCTCGACTTGGTTGAGCAAATAGCAGCCTGCGGCGCGCGCCACATGCGCGCCGGGCTTGGGCTCGGCCCAGGGGCCGGAGTGCAGGCCGGCGCCGAGCGCGATCGTCAGCAGTTCGTGCCAGGCCGGATGAAAATCGACCTCGTCGATGCGGTGGCCGAAACGGTCGAAGCTGCGAAGACTCGGCGGATATTTGTTGGCGTCGAAGCCGCGCTGAATCGTCTCCGGCTTGCCGAGTGTCGCGCCGAGCGCGTCGAGGCGAGCCTCGCCCCAGCCGGCGCCCTCGCGCTCGACCGCCTCGCGCAGCACGGCGTCGCTGGCGAACAGATTATAGGGCTCGAGCGGCGGCGGCTGGTTGGCGACGTCGAACATGTTGCCTCTCTTCATTCACCTCTCCCATTGGGAGAGGTCGCCCGCCGGAGCTTTAGCGAAGGCGGGCGGGTGAGGGGTTACAGCCTATCGTGAGTCCCGATCCTCGCTCCGGTAACAAACGCCTGTCACGGAAACAGCGCCACCTGCTCGAGCCCCATGGTCTCGGGATAGCCGAGCACCAGGTTCATGTTCTGGATCGCCTGGCCGGAGGCGCCCTTGACCAGATTATCCAGGGCAGAGATCACGATGGCGCGGCCCGGGATGCGATCCTTGGCGACGCCGATGAAGGTCATGTTCGAGCCGCGCACGTGCCGGGTCTGGGGCGCCTCGCCGAACGGCAAAACATGGACAAAAGGCTCCTTCGCGTAGAACTTTAAAAGTACTGCATGAAGATCCTCCGGCGTCCGGCCGCGCCGGCCCCGCACATAGATCGTCGACAGGATGCCGCGGTTCATCGGCACCAGATGCGGGGTGAACGAGACGATGACCTCGCGTCCAGCCGCGAGCGAGAACTCCTGGTCGAATTCGGCCATGTGCCGGTGATGCCCCACCCCATAGGCGTGGAAGCCTTCCGACACTTCCGAAAACAGCATGGCTTCCTTGGCCGCCCGTCCCGCCCCGGTCATTCCGGACTTAGCATCGACCACGATCTCGTCGAGTTCGATCGCCTTGGCCTTGATCAGCGGGATCAGCGGCAGCTGCGCACAGGATGTGTAGCAGCCGGGGTTGGCCACCAGCCGCGCCTGTTTTATCTCGCGCCGGTGGATTTCGGTCAGGCCGTAGACCGCCTCCTTCTGCAGTTCGGCCGCATGATGCTCGTGGCCGTACCATTTGGCGTAAGCAGCTGGATCGGCCAGGCGGAAGTCGGCCGACAGATCGACCACTTTGGTCGCCGGCGCCTTGGCCAAAAGCTCCTTGACGACCTTCTGCGTCGTCGCATGCGGCAACGCGCAGAACGCAAGATCAAGACCCGCGCTCACCCAATCGAGGCCCTCGATCGCCACGAGCGTCGGCAGGTCGAACGGCGAGAACTGCGGAAACACCTCGCGCATCGCCTTGCCGGCGCTGCGTTCAGCGGTCAGCAGCACGATCTCCGCGCGCGGATGCCGCAACAGCATCCGCACCAGTTCGGAGCCGGTATAGCCGGAGGCGCCGAGGACGCCGATTTTAGCCTTGGTGACCATGATCAATCCTCATCCAGAGTCTTAACGGACCACCGGACGAAGGCCAACAGCGCGGAATTTTTATCGGGGGATGACGTACCGCGGGCCTTGGTCCGGCGGCAGGGGAAGCGACTAAACGCGACAGCGCGCCCGTGCCGTGGCGGTACGGCGGCGGAATTTCAGCACTGCAAAGGGCTTTGTCATATTTGTCATCTCGCGCCCGCGATATAGGACCGCGGCCGCCGCCCGTCAACCGGACCCGCGCAAGGGCAACGGCTGGTCTGCCAACATCGCCATCACCACCTCGCGCGCCAGCGCCGGGTCGATGCCGCGCGCCGCGATCATGTCCTGGCAATCGGCGACGATGGCATCAGCGTCCTGCATGATCTTCAGCCGCTTGAAATGATCCTCGCGCGAGAGCCCCATGCTGGCGCCAACGATGTCGAGGATATTGACGATTTTGAACGGCCAGTCGCGCTCGTGCGCGCAGAGATCGCGGTGGTCCGGGTGATAGATCGCAACCAGCGCGTCGATGCCGGCGGCCTCCGCCGCTTCTAGCTCCGCGAGATGCAGGCTGCGTTTGTAGTCCGGTAGCGCATTGAGGAAATTGCTCATCAGGCCGACCGCCGGCTGATTGAGCTCGACCACTTCCACGCCCGGCACCATGCGCAACAGTTCGGTGCCGGCCTCGACCACACCCTTGACGCCCGGATGCTTGTGCAGGGCCACCTTCATCGGCACCGCGCGCGTGAGCAGCGGCCGCAGATCGGCAAAGCGCGTCTGCAGGAACAGCATGAACGGCGTCATCTCGAACGGCCGCGCGCCGCGCGCTTTCTCGATCGTCGGCAGTGTCGTCTCGGTGAACTGCACGTGGCAGCTCGCGCACCATGAGATGACGCCGGTCTTTCCCTCCGCCAGTTTGTCGAGCGAATTGGTGGCGACGCGGCCGGAGACTTCGATGTCGCCGGTGCGCGCCTGCACGATGCCGCAGCAGTGGCTGGGGCCGCCCATCACGTTGTAGGTGACGCCGAGCGCATCCATGATGTCGAGCGCGAGCAGCGCGATGTGCGGCGTCTTGAGCACGTTGCAGCCGGTGTAGAAGACGAAATCGGGGCGCTCGCCGGGCTTGGCCGTCGAACCGCTGTGCAGCCGCTCGCCGACGCGCTGGCCGAGCCGCGCGATATCGGCGTCGTCGAGTTGCATGCGCGAGAGCACATTGGCGCCGTCGGCGACCAGGCGGAAATTCTCGACGCCCTTCTTGCGCCGCTGGCGCGGCTCGTCCTGCTGGCGCGCCATGGCGACGCGCGCCATCGCCAACAGGAAGCGCGGATTGACGCCCTCCGGGCAGGCCGTCGATGCAGTCGCCGGTCAGCGCGCAGCCTTTGGCCCAGGCCTTTGCCGCCTCCGGCCCCTCGCCCATGCGCACGATATCGAGCACGCCGGCAATCACCGCCTTCGGCGCCGCGTCGCCGACGCCGGCCGGCCCCGTCACCGGGCAGATTTCCACGCACTTTCCGCATTTCGTGCAGGCATCGAGCATGTCGGCCGTACGCGCGGCCAAAGCGGACTCAAATGCGGTTTCCGTCATGTGAGAGGCCAATTCCAAAGGCTGGCAGAAAATCTAGCGCCTCGGCGACACGCCGGCCAGCGCGGATGAACCCCTTAGCACGCATTTTATTCCGCAGTGCGGTCGCCTCATCAGGCAACGAGCACCCCGTATAGGCGAGCGCCCACTTGTTGGCTAAGCTGCCTACGTCGACGATTCAACGCGATCAGCGCCGGATCAAACAATGCCGGCAACGTCCGGCGATCACGTGGGAGGAATAATGATGCGTCGTTTGATGATGATGGCTGGCGCCCTCGGCGTCGCGCTGGTGATGAGCTCGGGCGCGTTCGCGCAGGTGCCGCCCGATCCGAACAATCCGAAAACAAGTTGAGAAGTGACTGAAAAATCTGACTTTCCCGAACAGCCCTCTTTGATTGTTTGTACTCAGCTTTTGTACTGAAGACTATCGCTTAATAGTTAGCAATCTCCGCCAACCGCCCCAAAATTGCTTCTGACGCCGCGCTAGTGCCGATGTTCAATATCAGCTCAGGGGTCATAATCAAACAGTGCCCCATAACTTCCTCATGTTCACCGTTTTGTCATAAGCCAACATCTCCCCGCGTGGCATAGGTTCGCCGATGGTCCGGCCGATCCGGTGAGCGTGCGGATCCGGAGGTAAAGCGGAAAGCGCATGGTCAGCGCTAAATGTCTAATGACCCATCTTGCTACAAGCAGTGCCGCAATATTGCTCACGGTCCACGCGCTTTATAGGCGAATAATAATAAGGGTCGACCCCATATGGGCGGCAACGTTCCAGTCCGCTAAAGTCGGCAGGTTCAATCGTAGGGCACAACCGCCCGCGTCAATATCGAAGCCGGCTTACTGGCAATCAAGCACACGGGAGAAATGGAAATGCGTCGTTTGTCATTCGTATCGGTGGCGACAGTCACCACTTTGAGTTTCGCAACTGCCGTTTATGCGCAGAAACCGTCACCACCGCCTGATTACGGTATGCCGATCACACAAGCGCAGGCAAAGAAAGTTGCTGCCGCTGCGCAGGCAAAAGCAAAGAAAGCGGCCAGCGCTATGTGATTACGATCGTCGGCCCAAGCGGTGACTTCATCTATTTGAGAAAATGGATGGCTGCCAGTATGCGTCAATCCACATTTCGCAAGCGAAAGCGAGCGCTGCGGCGCGATTCCGCCGTCCGACCCTAGTGTTCGAAGAGTTGATGGCTAAAGGTGGCGGTTTTCTGATCTGCCGACACTGCCTGACTTTATCGCTTCGGCGGCGGCAATCCGCTGATGGTCGGCGGCAAGATCATTGGCGCCATCGGCGTAGCGGCAGCGAACGGTACGATCGCAGGACGAAACGTCGCAGGCCGGCGCGGCCGCTCTGAAATAAACTTTAAGGTTGAACGCTAAACACAGCCGGGATGAAATCCCGACTGTGCCTTTTGATTAGCCAGCAAATGCATCACTGTGAGGTTCTCTAAGTATTTAAATGCACCCGATCTCCAGAAGAAGAGCCTCTCTTGGAGTTTTGCTGCGTTAAGTCACTCGGGGATACTCAGGGAAATCCAAATACAGAAAATGATGCAGTCTTCGTTGTCGCTGATTTTATCGTCTACGGCTTTTCCTTAAACCTACCTTGGTCACTCAATGTAGCCCCTCGGGAGGAATATCCTACTAATCGATGTTGGACAGGGAGCGTAGGCGAAGGCGCCGGGGCCGTTCTCCGAGAAGAATACTTACTTTATGGGCCTGAATGAGCGCGCAGGGATGGCCTTCATCATCGACTGTCGCTTTCAGACTATAGTGGACAACCGTCGAATTTGCCCCATTGACCCACGCAACAATTATCTCGTCCAAGGTAACGCTGACGATGACCAGCATGATCAAGTTCGCAAACTGAGCGCGGTCTAACCCAATCTGATTTCGGAGAGACCGCCGGTGCGGCGGTCTTTCTTTTGGATTAGAGAAGCGTGTTCGCGCACCCGAAATTGATACTTACTTACTGGCGAGGCGGAGCAGGCAATCATTTGGACGGCAAACGTTTATCGAGGCGATGCTCTACTGGAGCAGGAGCAGACAATCATGTTCGTCAGCCGCGCCAGAAATCCCTGAACCGCGTCGGTGACAACTCAGTATAACGCACCGTGTGCTGAATGTTGCGGTGGCCGAGATAAGCTTGCAGGGCGCGCGTATCGTGGCCCTTGTTGGCCAAGGTGAACCCACAGGCGTGCCTAAGCATATGCGGGTGCGCCTTGAACGCCAGCTTAGCCTCCCTGCCCGTCCGCTCAACCATGCGAGCAAACCCTGCGGTGCCAAGGGGGCCCCGCGTTCTGAAATGAACACAAAGGGCGACTTAGGCTCCTGCTCGCGCTGGAGCCGCCTGAGCGCCCGTAGCTCGTCCCCAAGGACCGGATGAGTGCTTGGGGTGCCCTGCTTGACCCTACGGACGTGCAGCGTGCCCGTCCTGAACTCCACCTGATCCCACCGCAGGTCCACCAGCTCGGAGGCCCTTAAGCCGTGCCGGTAGGCCATTAGGATCATGGTGGCGTCTCGGTGGCCCCAACGGTTGCCCTTGGCCGCGTTCATTAGCCGTTCGACCTCGGCTTCCGTCAGGTACTCGCGGGTGCGCAGGTCGGCATTGGGTGGCCGCTTGGGTGCAACTGTTCGTTTTACGGTGGTTGGCGTGACCGGTTTAAGGTGCGATTTGGCCATGTGTTACGCGCTCCCTGCCCTAGAGACTGTTCTTATAATGATCGTTCTTTGAACAGTTAGTCAAGGGCGAACCTGGCGGCAGCCAGTGCCGCGCGGATGGTCGAGCGAGCGGTTGGTTCATCCACGAGCAAAACGCGTGCCCTGCGGGGCCTCTATCTCGCTTCGGCCATCCAGAAACAGCCTCCCGCTCCCGAATTCAAAAAAAGGGATTAAAGTTCGCTGCGGCTGCTCGGGTAGCGCCGACGCCTTCGTTTGTCCCGCTCTACACCCAATAGATGGGGTAATCGGCCGGCGATCTTGTGGATAGCTGAAGATTTTGGGTGCTGCGCTTCAGGCTGATGGTGAAACGAGGTCCGTGGTGACGGCCTCAAGCATCAGAAGGAGAAGCGCAGCATGGACCATTTTGCTGGACTGGACGTATCGGTCAAGGAGACGAGCGTCTGCATTGTGGATGACACGGGCAGGATCGTGCGGGAAGTGAAGGTGGCGAGCGAGCCGGAAGCTTTGCTGTCGGTTCTGATGAGCGGCGCCTACCACTTCAAGCGGATCGGGTTGGAAGCCGGACCGTTATCACAATGGCTTTTCAGCGCGCTCGCCGAAGCGGGCTTGCCGGTGATCTGTGTCGAGACGCGGCACATGCGGGCGGTGGTGAAGGCACAGATCAACAAAACGGACCGTAACGATGCGCGCGGCATGGCGCAGATGATGCGGGTTGGGCTTTATCGTCCAGTGCATGTGAAGACGTTGCGCAGCCAGAAACTGCGCATGCTGCTGACCCATCGCAAGCTGCTGCAGTCGAAGGCGATTGCCATCGATAACGACCTGCGCCGCACTTTGCGTAACTTCGGCCTCAAGGTTGGGATGGTCGGGACTGTGAAGTTCGAGGCCCGCATCAGGGAACTTGTCGAGAACCTCCCTGACTTGGCGGTGCTGGTCGAACCGATGCTTATTGTCCGGCGAGTGCTGTGCGAATAAATTGCGTTCTGCATCGCCGCCTGCTGGCCATCGCCGGGATGATGAGGTGTGTCGGCGTCTGATGACGGTCCCTGGCGTTGGCCCCGTGGTGTCGCTGACCTATCGCGCCACGGTTGACGTGCCGGCGCGCTTTCGTAGGTCCAAGTCAGTCGGGGCGGTGTTTGGTCTGACGTGTGCCAAGTATCAATCGGGCGAGGTGGATTGGAGCGGCAGAATATCACGCTGCGGAGACGAGATGATGCGGGTCATGCTCTACGAAGCAGCTCAGGCCATGATGCGTTCGAAGAAATGGTCCTGGCTCTAAGGCCTGGGCGATGCAGATCGCCAGGCGCCGCGAATAAAGAAGGCGACATGGCGCTGGCACGCCGGTTGGCCGTGATCATGCACCGCATATGGCTAGACGGCACCGAGTTCCGCTGGACCCGGGAACGGGCCACAGCATGAAAACCAAACCAGATCAAACTCGATAGGAGAAAACGCGAGCTCCACCGCGTGGTGGAATGATGTCCCTCGCGGGACGATGGATGAGGTGAGTTCGCTTGGTCGCTTGAACCTGCCGTTAGTCTGACGGCAAGGCCGCCCAATAGGTTGTTCCGCCTCGTCCTCGAATCCCATGATGGAAGGGCCATGGTGCCGATTCCGAAGAGAAGCACGAGCCCGTGAGCGACATCGACACTGCAGAGGTGGAAAGTCTGAAAGTGCTTGACCCCAAACGGCCGATTAGAGAAGCGACCAAGTATGTTGCGTGGCAGCGAATGTCCGCTTTGCCAATAAGCGACGTCCCCCAATAGCTGAATGCTGATCGTCAACGCCATTGATTATGCGGGGGAGCATCATCTCCCGAAAGAGAATTGGAGCGGCCTATACTCAGTTTGCGAACTTTATCATGTCGGTCCGCGTCAAAGCCACCTTGCCGCCCATGACTGGCGCCACGATGAACTGATAGACGGAAAACTGGTCGACATAGGCGTTGGCCCCGGCAATCGCGTCGACTGCGATGATCGTCTGGTAGTGATGGAAGAATGCCTCGGTGCCGGTGTAGAGGATGGCACCATCGGAGGCCGCGCCCATCAAGATCACGGTCTTGATGCCTTTATCTTTGAGTAGCTTGTCGAGGTCAGTGTTGAGAAACTTGTTAAAGAACGAGCTAACGACCGGCTCAGTTCCCTTGGGTGCGACTTCCGCCAGAGTGTCGCTGATCACCGGACCGGGGAACAGACTGTAGATAATGGTCATGTTCTTGGCGCGTGCCGTGGCAAGGAGCTTCTGGGCTTTGGGCAGCGTAGCAACACAGCGCGGATTGGAGCCGCAGTTCTGTTTGAGGAAGTCGAGCATCAGGAGCGCAGTGGTCTTGGGATCGACGGTAACGGACGTGAGTTTGGGCGCGGGCGGCGCTTTCACGTTATTCCATTCGTCGATGATGGTCTCAGCGGACGACGGCACGGCATAACTCAATACTGCCGCAAGTGCAGCAAGCGGCAACAGATGGCTTGAGCGGAGCATAGTTTCCTCCCCGTGGTTTCTAATTGCTCGAGCCTATGGGACCAACAACCACCCCCGTCGTCAAGTCGCGTGGATTGCATTTCGCGGTCTACGCGCTGAGTGTGAAGACACTCAAGCTGCCAAAAGACTTTGATGCCACGGCCGCGAAGGAAGCGATGAAGGGCAAAATCCTAGCCGAGGGCGAACTGCTCACCGTGTACACGCAAAATCCGGCGAAAGGCGCCAAAGTGGGGAAATAAGCGACCCGCAATAGGTTTGTTGAAATCCGCCGGGGCTAAAGCTCCGGCGGATTTTTTTCACCACAACGTGCGCAGCCACGCGAGTCCGAGCGAAATCCCGTCGCCCAGCGTCAGCAACACCGCGGCCCACACGAAGGCCGAGGAAAAATTCGCCAGCTGGAAACGCCAGAACGGCATCTCGAATATTCCGGCGATCAGCGGCACCACGGCGCGCAGCGGCCCGAAGAAGCGGCCGATGAAGATACCCGGGATACCCCACTTCTTCATGAAGCGTTCGCCGCGCGGGATGAGGTCGGGATGGCGCGACAGCGGCCAGATGTGCTGCACCGAATATTCGAGTTTGAGGCCGATCCAATAGGACAGCCAGTCACCACAGGCCGCGCCGAGCGAGCCGGCGATCCACACCGGCCAGAAATTGATATCGCTCGTGCCGAGCAGCGCGCCGATCGCCACCAGCGCGCCCCAGGCCGGAACCAGAAGCGAGATGAAGGCGAGCAATTCCCCGAACGCGAGCGCGAACACGATCGGCGGCGCCCAGGCCGCGTTGTCGCGCACATAGGCGATGATCGGCTGGACGTAAGCATCGAAATTCATCGGGAAAGTTCGCGTGAGACCGCGCTATCTACCCCGGCGGCCCGCCCGGCACCAGCCAGCCGCCCTAGCCCGGAAGCGTCAGGTCGTCGCTCGGCAAAATATGATGGGCGGCAACGAGCCCGACGATCAATAGCGGCGTCGCCAAAAAGGCGCCGACGGGGCCCCACATCCAGGCCCAGAACACCAACGACAGGAACACCGCCAGCGGGCTTAGGGTCAGCCGATGGCCGATAATCGTCGGGGTGATGAAATTGCTCTCGACCGTCGCCAGCCCGATAAAAATCGCCGGCGCGAGCAGCGCCTGGGTCACTGTCGGAAATTGAATGAGACCGGCGCCAAACAGCACCAAGACCACGATGCCGGGACCGATATAGGGAATAAAGCACAGCACGAAGGCCAGCGTCCCCCACGCCGCCGCATTGGGCAGGCCGACGAAATACGACGCCAAGCCGACGCAGACGCCTTCGACAAAATAGATGGCGGCGACGGTGGCAAAATAAGCCGTCAGATTGCTCTCCACTTCGTTCAATATTCGCAGGGTCCGCAGCCGCAACTCGCGCCCAGCGAAAAGGACCGCCGTGGCGCGGCGCATCTGCGTCCGCGACGACAGGAAGAAGAACAGCGTTCCGACGAAGATCAACAATTGCCCGATCGCCGGCGTCACGTAACTGATCGCCGGCGTCAGCAGGCTGAGCGCCGGCTGGATCAGGCTCGACACACCGAGGTCGAGCGGCGCGCTGTGATCGCCCCCCGGATTGAGCGTATTGCGAAGGCCGCGCAGCCACTGCAGCGGATAATCGATCAGCGACAATTTCTCCTTGAGCCGGGCGGCGATCTCCGGGCCCTTGTGCACCCAGTCGCTCACCGGGGCGGCCAGGATGATCACCACCAGGTTCATCGCGGCGACGAACAGCGCAACGAGAAATATGGCGGTGACCCATTGCGGGATTCGATGCGCAACCCCTCGCTCCGCGATCGGCCCCAGCATTGTGCCGATTATGAAAGCCGCCGTCACCGGCAGCAGCAGCAGCCGGGCGAGGTCGAGAAAGGCGCCAAACAGAAGGAGAAAAATGCCGACCGTCGCCACTTGCGCAGCCACGCGCCAAGAGCCGACGGCGCTGGTGACCGGCGGCGGCCCCTCTGGATCAGCGGCGCGCTCCCGCGCATTCGAATTGCGAACGTCCATCTGAACTCCGTACCCGTCCACCCCGTGCAGACGCATGGTCAATGCGGCATGAGGTCTTTCGTTGCGTGGGGCCGCCCGGTCTGACCTTGCCGTGCCCCGTCAGACGGCGGTGTCTGCCGGCCTCCTGGCAAAATCGGCGGTTGGTCGCCCTAATCCGGCTGGAAATCTGCCATTAAAACCTACTTTACCCCAGCCGCCTTAGGCCGACGATGCTCTCAGCGACCACCGTCACATGGCATAGTAACTAGCAACTGATTCGCTTGGCCCCTATGTGAAAGTTCCATGGCAAAGACCGCGACCAAGAAGAAACCGTCGAAACAGCCCGACTTGTTCGACTCCGCCTCCCGCGCGGCTAAATCGACCGCGCGCAAGCCGGCTGCGAAAACTTCCGGCCGCGCCGAGCCGGCGCGCAGCCGCAGCGCCGAGAGCGGCTACACCGCCAAACATATCGAGGTGCTGGAGGGCCTGGAACCCGTCCGCCGCCGCCCGGGCATGTATATCGGCGGCACCGACGAGAAGGCGCTGCATCACCTCTTCGCCGAGGTGATCGACAATTCGATGGACGAGGCGCTCGCCGGCCACGCCGACTGGATCGAAGTCGAGATGGAGGCGAACGGCTTCGTCTCCGTCACCGACAATGGCCGCGGCATCCCGGTCGATCCGCATCCGAAGTTCAAGAACAAGTCGGCGCTGGAAGTCATCATGTGCACGCTGCACGCCGGCGGCAAATTCAACTCTAAAGTCTACGAGACGTCGGGCGGCCTGCACGGCGTCGGCGTCTCGGTCGCCAATGCGCTGTCCGAGCGCATGGAGGTCGAAGTCGCGCGCGAGCAGCAGCTCTATCGGATGGCGTTTGAGCGCGGCAAGCCGAAGGGCAAATTGGAGAAAGTTGGCCGCGCGCCCAACCGGCGCGGCACCAAGATTCGATTCAAGCCGGACCCGGATATTTTCGGCGCCAAGGCCGCGTTCCAGGCCGAGCGCGTATTCAAGATGGCGCGCTCCAAGGCCTACCTCTACGGCGGCGTCGAGATACGCTGGCGCTGCGACAAGACACTGCTCAAGGGCACAGAAGACGTGCCGGAAAAGGCGACATTCCGTTTCGCCGAAGGGCTGAAGGACTATCTCGCCAGCAACCTCGCCGGCGCGACGCTGGTGCATCCCGACATCTTCACCGGCTCGGCCGGCAAGACCGGCCGCCACGGCGCGGTCGAATGGGCGGTGGCCTGGACCGCCGACGCCGACGGATTTTTGCAGTCCTACTGCAACACCATCCCGACGCCGGACGGAGGCACGCATGAATCCGGCTTGCGCACCGCGCTGCTGCGCGGCCTGAAGGATCACGCCGCGCGCGCCGGCCAGGAAAAGCGCGCCAAGGATGTGACCAGCGACGACGTGATGACCGGCGCTGGCTGCATGCTGTCGGTGTTCGTGCGCGAACCGGAATTCCAGGGCCAGACCAAGGACCGGCTGGCCACCGCCGGCGCGCAGAAGATCGTCGAACAGGCGATCAAAGACCCGTTCGACCACTGGCTGTCGGGCAACCCACTGCAGGCCAACAAGCTCTTGGATTTCGTCGTCGAGCGCGCCGAGGAGCGGCTGCGCCGGCGTCAGGAAAAGGACATCGCCCGCAAGACTGCGGTAAGGAAGCTCCGCCTGCCCGGCAAGCTCGCCGACTGCTCGAGTTCGGCCTCGGAAGGCTCGGAGATTTTCATCGTCGAAGGCGATAGCGCGGGCGGCTCGGCCAAGCAGGCGCGCGACCGCCGCTCACAGGCGGTGCTGCCGTTGCGCGGCAAAATCCTGAACGTCGCTTCCGCGGGCAAGGACAAACTGGCGCAGAACGCGCAACTCGCCGATCTGATCCAGGCGCTCGGCTGCGGCACCGGCGCCCACTATCACGACAAGGACCTGCGCTATGAGAAGGTCATCATCATGACCGACGCCGACGTCGACGGCGCGCACATCGCTTCGCTGCTGATCACGTTCTTCTACCGGCAGATGCCGAAGATGATCGAGGACGGCCGGCTTTATCTTGCGGTGCCCCCGCTCTATCGGCTGCAGCACGGCGGCAAGATCGTCTACGCGCGCGACGACAAGCATAAAGACCAGTTGATGAAGAAGGAATTCAATGCCAACGCCAAGGTGGAGGTGTCCCGCTTCAAAGGCCTCGGCGAAATGATGGCGGCGCAGCTCAAGGAAACCACCATGGATCCCTCAAAACGGACCTTGTTGCGCGTGGTGCTGACCGAGGCCGAAAAGAAGCCGACGCAGAAGGCGGTCGAGCGGCTGATGGGCTCCAAGGCCGAAGCGCGCTTCGACTTCATCCAGGAGAACGCCGAATTCGCCAGCGAGGCTTTGCTGGACGTGTAGCCGGCCTCGATTGCCAGCCCAGCGTTCACGTTGCCGATCGTGCGCCGGCTGCCTTCGGTTGTTGACAGGCCCTTGACTTTAATCCTACTTCTGAATATAATCCTATTATTCTGCTCATGCGAGGGCGTCATCTAGAGGCGTCTTGGTGATGGAGCAGGATGCGGCGCCCGCGGGCAGGTCTCGCAAACCTGCACTCGGGAGGCCCCGGCCAGCCGTCCGGCCCCACTATGGGGGTCTGCCCTTCGAGGGCTGGACGCGGCGGGAACGAAGGGCGGCGGAAGCCGCCCGGATGGAGGGCCCTGGCGGCTCTCGTTCCCGCCCGGAAGCTACGGCGCCGGGGACAGAAAAGCCGCAATGGAGCGCCGAGAGGCGCCCGCGTTCTTGGCAACGGGAACGCGGCAAGACGGAAAGACCCGGTGCGCCGCTTGGCGCTCCATTCCCTCGCATGTGAGGGAAAGAGCAAGGGAAGACGGCCGACCCGGGGCCGCTAAGAATACGGGCGGCGGAGCGTTGGCTAAGCCGGTTGTTTGACAATTTAATCGGAATGCAGGCGCGCGCGTGAAACAAGGCCGCCTACTCACACTTGTTTAGCACCGGTGTCTTGGCGCCGCGCGCGAGCACGATGCCGTCCTTGACGCGCACCGGCCCGTTGTCCGGCTGGTTGAACATCGTACGCCGCGTGTCCTTGCGCACCTGGAATACCAGCTTCTGGCGTTCCTCGGCCTCGGTTCCGGGCTGGAAGATCACCTCCACCGACAACTCGTCAGGAGAAATCCGCTCCGCCGACAAAATGCTGTAGTGATTGACCGTATAGTTCAGACCGAGGTCATGGTCCTCGCGCACCAGACCCGGGCTCGGTGTCGCAATACTGACATGCGGATTGGCGGGCGCGGCCGGAAGCTTGCAGTCGGGCGCCCAGGTGCCGAACAAGCCAAACTCCTGGAACAAAGCATCGACAGGCGCGGCCGCGGCAACCGTCGCTGCCGCAAAAACCAGCACCCCCACCAGACGCATCACCTGACCGCTCCGCCAACTCAAAATTTGCTTCGGCGACAATAGCAGCGCGCCGCGCCGCGGCAATCGGCGCGCGCAAATTCGCGTCCAGTGTGGCGCGATGGTTACTTGAACGTCAGTTTCGCTGCCTTCACCACATCGCCGAAGGTCTTGATGTCGGCATCGATGCGCTGCTTGAACGCATCGCCGGTCGGGCCGCCCGGCGTTACGGCCATTTTCCTCAATCCCTCTTGCACGTGGCTGTCGGCCAGCGCGCGTCCAAGTTCGGCCGTGAGCTTGGCGACAATCGGCGCCGGCGTGCCGGCCGGGACGAAGAACCCGCTCCACAGGTGGATATTGATCTCCGGATAGCCGGCCTCGGCCATGCTCGGCACATCGGGAAGCTCGGGCGAGCGTTCGGAACCGGTCACCGCCAGCGCGCGGGTCTTGCCACCTTTCACCAATGGAACCGCAGGCCCGCCATCGGAAATGGTGAACAGGCACTGTTCGCTGACCACGCACAGGTTCGAACTCGTTGGTGCCCTTGAATGGGATTGCCACGCCGGGCATGCCGGTCTTGAGCTTGAGCAATTCGCTGGCAATGGTGAAAGGCGGCGCCGACGTGCCGTAATTCGACTTGTCGGGATGGGCCTTGGCCCAGGCCACCAGTTCCTTCACGCGTCTTGACCGGGCTGTTGGCTGGCACCACCAGCACCAGCGGAAACGAGGCGATCATATTGAGCGGGATGAAGCTCTTGGTCGGGTGGTACGTGAGATTGGGATAGATCGCGGCGGCGATCGACATTTGTCCGGTCGCGGCGACCAGCACCGTGTAGCCGTCCGGCGGCTGATGCGCCACGTAGTCGGAGGAAATCCGGCCGCCGGCGCCCGGCTTGTTTTCGACGATGGTGGTGGCGCCGGTGTTCTGCTGGAACTTGTTCACCACCAGCCGCGCGAACAGGTCATTGCCGCCGCCGGCGGCAAAGCCGACGATGAAGCGGATGACGCGGTTGGGATAGGCGTCCTGCGCGCGCGCCGCGCCGGAAGCGGCCAAAACCAACGCTATCGATAGACAAACAACCAGGCTGCGAACCCGCATCGATCCCTCCCATCCGTTCACTGCCGGAACGGTCGGGCCAAGTCTATACCGGCCGGCGGCAATCGGAAATCGCGATGTGCTATCGCCAGATTAGAGCGGTTACTCATAAATTGAGGCTGGTGAGCAACGGTTAGCCAATTTCCGCGTTGCCCCCGGAAGCCGACATTAGTCGCCAGATCGTGCAGGGCCGCATCGGGCCAATAAGCGACATCGCGCCTATCTTTTAAATTGAAGATGCCACCATCCGCCAAGCAAACAGTAGCGTCAGCCGCCGAAGCGCGGCCGCGCGCGGTTCTCCCGGCCTAAAGCTCGGATTGCACCCTGCGATTCGCGTCAGGCTTGCAGGTCGCCTTTCTTCTGCAAATATTCTTCGCGGTTTACTTCGCCACGCGCATAGCGCTGCTCAAGCAGGTCGAGACCGCTGGAACGTCCGGCAGCGGCCTGACGCCCCAAGCCGATCGATGGCGATGAACGAACGAACCAAACCACGGCGCCCGTGAGGAGCACGAATGCCAACAGCCAGAACACCACGCTGAATCCTCCCATCGAGCCGTAACCATCACCCATCATTCCCCAGCCGTTACCATATCCGTACATTGATCAGTCTCCTTGCCGACGAGGTAAAATCAGTTGCTGCAAGGCGCGTAGTGGCCATAGCCGCGGCTTGAGTCGGTTTCGTTCCAGCACAGGCGTTTGCCGCGATAGCCCGCTCTGCGTCCATTGCGGCCATCGGCGGAGCCGTAGCCCATCATGTCGGGACCGTAGCCCGAGCCGCCCATCATATAACCGGGGCCGTAGCCGCGGTGACTACCGTAGTTCTGATCGTTTCCCATCATGCCGGGGCCGTAGGTCTGGGCTTGTACCGTGATACTGGCGGCGACCACTCCGGCCACGGCCAATGTCGTGAGCAACAGAAATTTGCGCATGTTTGATTCCTTTGCGCGCATAGCGCGGTTTGATGTGCGGGCTATAGCCTAGACCTGAGCAATAGGCTTGCATGGACGCTTCGCCGCCTGCGGCAATGAGCGCTGCTGGTCTTGCTTACGAATTCCAGGTTGGCGGAAGGACAAGCTCCGCCGGCTTGAAATGGTTCCAGTCCAAATTCAAATTAGGACAGTTATGCGATCAAATTGGGACGAAAGGCACTAGAAGGTGGACTTATAACGCGGCACGGACCGACGTTGAGGGCGATGACGGACCCAAGGGGAATACAAGATGGACGTGATCGAGGTTACATATTTCTCGGATGTCTTGTGTATCTGGGCATACGCCTCGCAGGCTCGCGTGGATGCCGTCAAAGAGCAATTTGGCGACGCCGTTCGGATAAAACATCAATTCTGCTCTGTGTTTGGCGATACGGCCCGTAAGATCACGTCGGGCTGGAGTGACAAAGGCGGATATGACGGGTTCAATTCGCATTTGCGTGAGGTGGCGGTGCGATTTCCTCATATCGATGTTCACCCAGAGATCTGGTTGAAAACGCGCCCCTCGACATCGTCAAGCGCGCATCTGTTCATGAAAGCGGTCCAACAATGGGACGACGGGTCTCGCGTGGCGCAAACACCTAATGCGGCGAGCATTTTCGATCAACTACTGTGGGATCTCCGCTGTGCGTTTTTTCGAGACTGTCGGGACATTGCGCGCTGGGACGTCCAATGTGAGATAGCAAAAGCCCGCGGCGTCGATATCGTCGCTGTCGAACAATGCATTCACAATGGTGACGCGTTCGCTCGGCTGGCTGCGGACTACCAAGATGCTGACAAGAAACGGATAGAAGGCAGTCCGAGCTTCGTGTTGAACGAAGGGCGCCAGAAGCTATACGGAAATATCGGATTTCGCTTGATCGAGGCAAATATTCAAGAGCTTATGCGGGAGCCTCGCCCTGACGAAGCCAGTTGGTGTTGACCGCCAGCGAATGTCCGCCTTGGATTGATACTGTTGAAAAAGGGCTCGCACTCATCGACGAACAGTGATTCCGTCAGCATGTGATTTTTGATGGCGGAGGTTTGCCATGATGGGTCGGCAGACGGGCGATCAGAGCCAGCTGTTTTATTTATTCAACCTTGAACAGCGCATTCCGGCGAGCCATTTGCTACGCCGGATCAATCCGATATTCACGCAGGTTTTGGCAGGGCTTCGTGAGAAGCTGGCGCCGTTTTATAGCGAGATCGGGCGTCCCTCGGTTGACCCTGAGCTGATGCTGCGGATGATGATTGTTGGGTATTGCTATGGCATCCGCTTCGAGCGGCGGCTGTGCGAGGAGGTCACGCTGCATCTGGCCTATCGCTGGTTCTGCCGTCTCGATCTTAACGATGAGGTTCCCGACCACTCGACATTCTCAGTCAATCGCCATGGCCGTTTTCGCCACAGCGACATATTCCGTCAGATATTCGAGGCGGTGGTGTTTGCGTGCATGAACGCGGGTCTTGTTAAGGGCGAAGGCTTTGCCGTTGATGCCAGCGTCATTGAAGCCAACGCCAGCCGCTTTCATGGCAAGCCGCCCGATGAGATCGATTGGTCGTTGCCGGAACGACAGACGCGTGCTGCTGCCGAGTTCCTTGCCGGGCTTGATGACGAGGATCCCGATGCCAACCGTAATCCCCCTAAGGTAATCTCGCCGGTGGACCCTTGTTCGGCTTGGACAGCGAAGGCCAACAAGCGCGTGCAGTTCGGCTACGGGCTCAATTACCTGATCGATATAGGGCCTGCCGCTGTCATCGTTGGGGTTGAGGCAACCCCGGCTCGCACCTACGACAAAGTCGCGGCAACCAAGCCGATGCTTGAGCGCACCGAGAAGATATTCGGCTTAAAGCCTAAGCGCCTCGTTGCCGACACGGCCTATGGCACGGGCAAGCTCCTTGGTTGGCTGATCGGAGCTGGCGTTACGCCGCACATCCCGGTCTGGGACAAGAGCGCCCGCGAGGACGGCACCTTCTCACGCGGCGACTTTAAGTTCGACAAGGATTGCAACATGTACGTCTGTCCGACGGGTAAGCTCCTGAAGACGACGGGCCGTATTCTCTCTGGCTACATGCTGCGCTACACGGCAAGCACCCGCGATTGCGGCCCATGCCCCCTTAAATCCAAGTGCTGCCCGAAATCTCCACAACGCATCGTCCCACGCGACGTCAACGAAGATGCCCGCGATATCGCTCGCACCCTGATGGGTACGCTCGAATACGAGAAGTCACGAGATGAGCGTAAAAAGGTCGAGATGAAGTTCGCACACGCCAAGTCTCATCACGGTTTTGAACGGCTTCGCCTGCGAGGAATATCCGGTGCACGCGACGAGTGTCATCTCGTCGCTATCGCGCAAAACCTCAAAACGCTCGCAAAATATATCTGGCGGCCGCCTGATGCCACGGTCGCTTGCGCTACGTGATTGTCAGTTGCCGCAGGAGTAGAACCATAGTGTCAGTGGTGAACCCCTCGAAGGGGAGACACCAATAAATAAGACGGGGGTCCTGTATGAAGCTCAAATAAAGAGCTGCAAACCTTCAGGGCCCGACTTTTTCAACACCATCGATTATAAGCAGACATGAGGGCGCGAATTTGTGATGTCCGTATTACCCCTGAAAGCGAACATTGGGGAGCGCATCCGCGTCGCCGGTTGGCTGTTCGTTAATGAGTTTACGCCTAGCACTACTTTGGCAGATTTATTCATACGGCGGCTCGGTGCCAATCCATCTTCTGCAGTGCGGGCAGCGCTGAGGTGGCAATCGACCGATGATCTCGACGATGGCGTGACGCACGGCCGGTAAGCTTGGTTGGGGCGGTGGCCCGTTGATTCTTTTTTTCCCGCTTCGCTTTTGCGAGGCGGCGATGCTGGAGGAAGGCATAAGCGATCATCGTCATGAGCGCGTGACGATGAAGGCCTTGCCAGGATCGTCCCTCGAAGTGGTCGAGGCCGAGTTGCTCTTTCAGTTGCTGATGGGCCTGTTCGCAGATCCATCGCGCCTTGATCGTGGCAGCTAATGTGCGCAGGCCTGTTTTTGCCGATAGATTGGCCAGATAGTATTTCTTCTCTCCCGACATCCGCTGTTCGCCGATCAGCCAGGCCTCTTCGCCCGGCATGTGTTGTTGACCCATGTCCCTGATCCGCTGCGGAGGGCCGTCGGCGGTACGCACACGGACGGCGGCAAAGCGAGCTTTCAGCGGGCCCTTCGTGCCGTTTCGCCAGCTCACCGTTTGCCACTTGGCTTCGGCCAGCATGTCTTCGGCTGGCACGGACAGAATATCCGGGATGTGCCGCATACGGGGACGGCCGCGCGCGGCTTTTGGCCAGATAAGCTTCACCCCAACAGGGTAGACCTTGAGGTGACGCGGGATGCCAACCGCCCAGGCAAGGCTGCGAGCTGTGAGCGCCTGGCGGAACGGTGCGCTCAGTCCATAGCCGGCATCCGCCAGCACACAGCCGAAGCGCACACCGGCCGCCATCATGCGATCGATCTCGGCCAGAGCAATCTCCGGTTTTGTTCGTGCAGTTCGACGTTCGACCGGAACGCCCGCGCGTGCCAAACGCGCCGGATCGCTCGTCCAGTTATCGGGAAGGAACAGGCGTAGCGCTACCATCACCGGCACTTCGCCTCGCGCAAGCGTCAGCGACACCAGCGTTTGGCAGTTGGCGGTCTTGCCCAAGGCCGAAGCGTATTGCGGAGCGACACCGACCGAGTGCGTGCCCTTCTTCGGCATCGCCGTGTCGTCGATCACCAGCACGGCATCGTTGCCGCCGACGAGCCTGTCGGCCTGAACCAGCAACTCCGCCTCCAACGGCGCCGCATCCCAGACGCCAGCAGCAACGAAATGATGCAACTGATCATAATCGCCAGGTGCAAACCGTTCCGCCATCGGCTGAACGCTCTTGCGATCGCCGGGACCAATAAGTCCCGCCACGTATAATGGACACATCAGGCGTCGTGCCTTGTGACCCAGCTTCTCGAGAAACGGAGACAGCCAAGTCCGTAATTCCGCATTCCAATTCTCGATCCGCGCCATGATCGTCACTCCGATTCAGTCGAACCGAAGCTCAAACCTAAATCCTTAACGCTTTATTAATCTGCCAAAGTAGTGTTAGCAACAATCCCACCGAGCCAGGATGACCGCAGCTCCCGCAAACATTGCCGGCAGTCCGGATACGCCGGCCGACCTTTTCGGCCATCCGCGCGGCCTTACCTTCCTGTTCGCCACCGAGATGTGGGAGCGCTTTTCCTACTACGGCATGCGCGCGCTGCTCGTGCTCTACATGGTCAAATACCTGCTGCAGCCGGCAGCGGTGGGCTCGGTGCTTGGGCTTGCCTCCTTCCGTGCCGCCCTGGAGGTCGTCTTCGGCCCGCTCGATCTGCAACCCTTGGCCTCGCAAATCTACGGGTTCTATACCGGCCTCGTTTATCTGACGCCGATTGCCGGCGGCCTGCTGGCCGACCGCGTGCTCGGCCGCCGCCGCACCGTCATCCTCGGCGCCGCATTGATGGCGGTCGGCCATTTCATGATGGCGTTCGAGCACCTGTTTCTGTTCGCGCTGGGCGTTCTCATTCTTGGCAACGGCGCGTTCAAACCGAACATCTCGACCCAGGTCGGCGCGCTCTATGCACCCGGTGACCGCAGACGCGACCGCGCTTTTTCCATCTTCTATGTCGGCATCAATCTTGGCGCGTTTCTCGCTCCCTTAGTCTGCGGCACGCTGGGCGAAGAGCTCGGCTGGCATTATGGCTTCGCCGCCGCCGGCGTCGGCATGACCACGGGACTTGTCATTTACCTCTTCGCTGCACCCGCATTACCGAAGGAAAGTTTTGCCAAACCGGCACCACAGCAGGCGGCCGAGCGGACCGCCTGGCAACCGATCGTCGCGCTGTTACTGCTGTTCGTGCCCGTAAGCCTGTTCTGGGGAATCTACGAGCAGCAGGGCAACACCATCGTGCTGTGGGCAAGCGATTACACCGATCGTCATCTGTTCGGCTGGGACATTCCGGTGACCTGGTTCCAGGCGCTCAACCCGTTTATGATTTTCACTTTCACGCCGTTCGTCGTTGCGCTATGGCGCCTCCAGGCCGCGCGCGAGCCATCAACGGTCGTCAAGATGGCGATCGGCTGTTTTCTCGCAAGCCTCGCCTATCTGCTGCTGGTCGCCGCCGCATTTCTATCCGGCGGCGGGCAAGCAAGCTGGCTCTGGCTGTTTGTCTATTTCGTCGCCCTCACCGTCGGCGAACTCTATCTGTCGCCGACCAGTCTCTCGCTGGTGACCAAAGTGGCGCCGGCGTCACTATTATCGATGATTATGGGCGTCTGGCTCGCCACCAGCTTCGTCGGCGGCTTTCTCGCCGGTTATCTCGGCACGTTCTGGTCGAGCATGAGCAAGGACCATTTCTTCCTGATGCTGGCGGTCATTTCCGCGGCGGCCGGATTGATGATCGCGTTGCTCATCCGTCCGCTGCGCGCGACTCTTCAAGACTAATCGAGTGGCAGACCGACATATTGCTCGGCCAGCATTTTTGACGCGGCTTCCGAATGCGTGATGTAGTCGAGATCGGAAAGCTGGCGGCGGCGATCGAACGCCAATTCGTCCGGGAAAACGGTGCAGAATCTGCGTCATCCACCACGAGAACCGCTGCGCATACCAGACCCGACGCAGGCAGCTTTGTCGAGTAATTCTCCAAACCGTCGTTCCGCTGGCTTTTGTAAAACGCCTCCAGCGCGCGCGACAGCACCACCACGTCGGCGAAGGCCAGGTTCATGCCCTTGGCGCCGGTCGGCGGCACGATATGCGCGCTGTCGCCGGCCAAGAACAGACGGCCGTGCTGCATCGGCTCGACCACGAAGCTGCGCATCGGCGTGATGCCCTTTTGCAGGATCTTGCCTTCGACGAGCTGGCGCGCGCCGCCCAGCCGCTTGTGCAGCTCGTTCCAGATGCGGGCATCCGGCCAGCCGTGAATGTCCTCGTCGTGATCGCATTGCAGATAGAGCCGCGCCAGCGACATCGAGCGCATGGTGTAGAGCGCGAAGCCGCGGTCGGTGTAGGAATAGACCAGATCATGATCCGGCGGCGGGGATTCCGCCAGAATGCCGAGCCAGCCGAACGGATAGTCGCGCTCGAACACGCTGAGCACGCCGTCCGGAATGCTCGGCCGGCAAATGCCGTGAAAGCCGTCGCAGCCGGCGATAAAATCGCAGTCGATCTCTTTGGCCTTGCCCTCGTGCGTGAAGCGGATCTTCGGCCGCTGCGATGTCAGGTCGTCGACACTGACGCCATCGACTTCGAACAGCAGCGGCCCGCCGTCGGCAAGCCGGCGCTCGACCAGGTCCTTCACCACTTCCTGCTGTCCGTAGATGGTGACGCGCTTGTCGACCAGGGCTTTGAAATCGATGCGGTGCAAGCCGCCATTGACGCCGATATTGATGCCCCAGTGCAGCAAGCCTTCGGCCTTCATCCGCTCGCCAACCCCGACCTCTGTCAGCAGGTCGGCGGCCCAATGCTCGATCAGCCCGGCGCGGATGCGGTTCTCGATGTAGTTGCGGCTGCGGTTTTCGATGATGATCAACTCGATGCCGGCAAGATGCAGCAGCCGCGCCAGCATCAGCCCGGCTGGTCCTGCTCCGATGATGCCGACCTGCGTGCGCATGTATTGATTCTCCTGCCGAAGGAATTTCAAAGCCCCTATAGGCAATCGCCTTCGTGCTGGCAAAGGGATGAAGCCCGGAAAGGCTAGGACAAATTCGCGCCGGAGACTAAAACGGCATGCCGTAGCGCGGCACATGCGCCTTGTAGGCGCGGTAGGCATCGCCGAATTTCGCCTCGAGATAGCGCTCCTCGCGCCGAACCACGCCGAAATGGATGACGAGCGCGAAAACGATCGTCATCACCAGCGTCCAGTCGGAAGCCAAAGCCATCGATAGCGCGACGAGGAAGAGCGTCAATCCGACATACATCGGATTTCGCAGCCAGCCGAAGATGCCGCCGGTCACCAGCGCGCTCGCCGGCTTCCACGGCTCCACATGGGTGCCGGCCGAGCGGAAGCCGAGCAGCGCCAGGATTGCCAAAGCGGTCCCCGCACCCAGGAGAATGACCACGATGATGAGCCGCTCCCACAAAGTCAGCAGCACCGTCAGCACGTAAGCCGGCATCAACCAATCGAGCGCAAGCCCGAGCACGATCGCCGCCAACGCAAGCAGCGGCGGCGGCGCGATCACGCCGGCATTTTCGCTGGTCTCGGTCAAAACCATGGCCTCCTTACAACGCGCAACCGGCGCGCCGGTTCATGCGCCGAGCCATCCGGCGAGCGCCGCATTCACCGCCTCCGGCTGCTCGATCGAGGTGAGATGGCCGCTGTCGGGAATGACCGTGAGCTTCGCGCCGGGAATGGCATCGGCTATCTCCTTGTTGAGTTCCGGCGGCGTGGCGATGTCGGCATCGCCGACCACAACAAGCGTCGGGCAGCGGATCGACGCCAGCAGCGGCCGCGAGTCCGGCCGCGACATGATTGCCTGCAACTGGCGCACGAATGCCTCCGGTCCCGTTTCGGCGATCATCTGGCGCAAGATGGTCGTGAGCCGTTCGTCGCGCTGATGCTTGGCATTCAGATAACGCGGGATCGAAAGATCCAGAATTTCTCCGTAGCGGCCCGACTGCGCCATGGCGATCTGCGTGTGACGGCCCGCGGTTTGCTCCGGCGCGTCGGGGCGGGCCGAGGTGTCGAGCAGCGCCAGCCTGGCGATGCGCTCGGGCGCCTGCCGCAGCATGGCGAAAGCGATGTAGCCGCCCATCGACAGGCCAGCGAGCGCAAAGCGCGGCGGCGCGTCTTTGAGAATACGCGCCGCGATCGCCGCCATGTCGTCGTCACGCCGGTGATCGGCCACCATGACTGGCCCCGACGGCCACAGCGCCGCGACTTGCGCCCCGTATAGCCGCGCCGTGCAGGTCAGACCCGGCACCAAAACGAGAGGTAAAGATTGCAGCATTGTGACGCTCCAATAGGCAAAGATTAAGCGTTAACGGCCCCTATGTACGGCCTTAGCATTGACTTTCGGCCCTGCGCCCCTATGTTCCGTCAAACGGCTTCGAACGAAGAGTCGACCGTCCTTTCCCCGCGCATCGAAACCCGTTTTTCAATTCCGGCGCGGGCGCCAGACGGTTCCAATCAGAGGTTATATGTCTTTTTCGCATCTTGGCTTATCCGCCAAAGTTCTATCGGCCATTGAATCGGCCGGCTACAAAATCCCGACCCCCATTCAAGAGCAAGCTATTCCGCACGTTCTCGCCCGCCGCGACGTGCTCGGCATCGCCCAGACCGGCACCGGCAAGACCGCCGCTTTCGTATTGCCGATGTTGACCATGCTCGAACAAGGACGCGCCCGCGCGCGCATGCCGCGCACGCTCATCCTCGAGCCGACGCGCGAACTCGCCGCCCAGGTCGAAGAACAGTTCATCAAGTACGGCAAGAACCACAAGCTCAACGTTGCGCTGATCATCGGCGGCGTATCGTTCGGCGACCAGGACGCCAAGCTCGTCCGCGGCGTCGACGTACTGATCGCAACGCCAGGCCGCCTGCTCGATCATTCCGAACGCGGCCGCCTGCTGCTCTCCGGCGTCGAGTTGCTGGTGATCGACGAAGCCGACCGCATGTTGGACATGGGCTTCATCCCCGATATCGAGCGCATCGGCAAGCTGGTGCCGTTCACGCGCCAGACTTTGTTCTTCACCGCAACCATGCCGCCGGAAATCCAGCGCATCGCCGACAACTTCCTGCACAATCCGGTGCGCGTGGAAGTCTCCAAGCCCGCCACCGCCGCCACCACCATCACCCAGTTGAAAGTCGCCACCGGCCGCGATCCGCACGAAAAGCGCGAGACGCTGCGCCGCCTGATCCGGTCGGCGGAAGGCTTCAAGAACGCCATCGTATTCTGCAACCGCAAGCGCGAAGTCGCGCAACTGCATCGCTCGCTGCTGCAGCACAAGTTCAACGCCGCCGCATTGCACGGCGATCTGGACCAGTCGGCGCGCACGGCCGCGCTGGAGTCCTTCCGCAACGGCGACGTGACGCTGCTCATCGCCTCCGACGTCGCCGCGCGCGGCCTCGATATTCCGGCGGTCAGTCACATCTTCAATTTCGACGTGCCGCACCATCCCGACGACTACGTCCACCGCATCGGCCGCACCGGCCGCGCCGGCTTAAGCGGCACCGCGATCACCATCGTCGCGCCGATCGACGGCAAGTCGGTGACCGCGATCGAACGCCTGATCGGACAGAGTATCCCCTGGATGGGCGAGCCGGCGCCGGCCGAGACGCGTGAGGGCCGTCCGCCCGAGGGCGAGCGCAGCCAGCGTGGCGGGCGCAATCGTGGCCACGGCCGCGAACGCCAACCACAACCGCGCGCGGAAAAGCACCGCCCCCACGCAACCAAGCCGCAGCCCCAACAGCGCCCGCAGCAGCCGCGCGAGGCCGCTGAGGACTCCGACGGCAGCCACCTGCCCGCTTTCCTGCTGCGTCCGGTGTCGCTAAAGGCCTGATAACGGCCAATTTCCGGGCCGGCAATGACATGGTTTGCAACAATTTCAGACGCAACCTGTTTTAAATTTACCGGCGATTTATCTCCCTGACCTACCGTCGCGGCAGTGAGCGACGCGGCTATTCGGCCGCGCGGCCTGCTGTTTATGGGTAGAAGGCCCGTTCGGGGGTTTGGCGATGCCCGAGTACGCCGACGAGCACGAACGCACCATGGCGTTCGCGGAGATCGCGCTCGGCCAGATCAAGGCGCTGCGGCAGGCGGCGACGCCGCGCAATTACGAGATTTGGTACGCCTACGCCACAGGCTATCACCCTTCGCTCAACAGAAGCATCAACGAACACGATTAACAAGAACGGTACGATTCTCGCGAAACCGAACTCGATCGCATCCACGCAGACCTATATCTGCGCCGGGGCGCCTCAACCGAACGCATCGACAAGGTCGGCAATCAGGTGGTCGACGAGATCGACCAGGTGATGTCGATGATCGACGCGCCGCCGGCTCGGCCTCGAGCTACACCGAGAGCCTGGTCGACATGAGCGAGAAGCTCGACCAATCGAAGGACCGCGAGGCCGTGCGCTCCATCGTCGAAAGCCTGGTGCAGACCGCCAAGGAAATGGAGGTTTCCAATCACCAAGCTCGAAGAGTGGCTTAAGGCATCCAAGCTGCGAAATCAGCGACACTGCACGAAATCTCGAGGCGGTGCGCAACGAAAGCCTGACCGATCCGCTCACCCAACTCTCCAACCGCAAGTTCTTCGACAGCACGCTGGAGAAAGCGATCGACGAAGCGCGCGCCAAAAACGAGGCGCTGTCGCTGATGCTCACCGACATCGATCATTTCAAGAATTTCAACGACAGTTTCGGCCACTTACCGGCGACCAGGTGTTCCGGCTGGTGGCATCGGCGTTGAAGCAGAACGTCAAGGGCCAGGACACCACCGCCCGCTACGGCGGCGAGGAATTCGCCGTCATCCTGCCGAACACGGTGCTGCGCTCGGCAATCACGGTGGCCGATCACATCCGCCGCGCGGTGATGACCAAGGAATTGATGAAGCGCTCGACCGGCGAGCATCTCGGCCGCGTCACGGTCTCGATCGGTGTCGCGACGCTGCACAGCACCGACACCTTCCAGTCCTTGATGGAGCGCACCGACGCTTGCCTCTACGCCGCCAAGCGGCACGGCCGCAACCGCGTGATATCCGAAACCGACCCCGAGGTGGGCGTCGGAACCACCACCATGCAGGTGGCCTAGCGCGATCGTCGCGCCCTACTCCGCCGCGTCTTTGGCCGGCGTGAGCTGCACGGATTCGCCGCAGCCACAGGCCGAGGTCTGGTTCGGATTGTTGAAGACGAACTGCGCCGACAGCTTTTCGGTCTTGTAGTCCATTTCGGTGCCGAGCAGGAACAAGACGGCTTTCGGATCGACCAGGATCTTGACGCCCTTGTCCTCAACGACCTCGTCGGTCGGCTGCACGCTGTCGGCATATTCCATGGTGTATTCCATGCCGGCGCAGCCGCCGTTCTTGACGCCGACGCGCACGCCGGTAACCGGCTTGTCCGCTCGCGCCATCACGTCCTTGATGCGCAACGCCGCGGCGTCGGTCAGCCGCATCACCTGGGGTCGGGGTCGTGCCATGGTCGTCCTCTATATACTCTAATATAGTTCACCACATATTGAGCACGAGTTGGGCCTCGTCCGACATCCGGCTCGGATCCCAAGGCGGGTCCCACACCACCTCGACCTTGGTTTCCTTGACGCCGGCCACACTCGAAACGGCGTTTTCCACCATGATCGGCAGTTCCTGCGCCGACGGACAATTGGGCGAGGTCAACGACATGTCGATCTTCACCGCCCGGTCGTCGCCGATGTCGATCTTGTAGATCAGGCCGAGTTCGTAGATGTCGGCCGGAATCTCCGGATCATAGACGGTCTTCAGGCCGGCGATGATGTCGTCGGTGAGCCGGTCGAGTTCGTCCTGCGGCAGCGCGGAGGAACCGCTGATGGCGGCGTTTTCCGGCGGCTTTTCCGCGGCGGCATTCTCGGTGACAGGCGTATCGTCGGTCATGCGAAAAATTCCTGCGCCTTGATCAGCGAGGCGGCCAGGATGTCCACCTCGTCCTTGGTGTTGTACATCGCAAATGAAGCCCGGCACGTGGCGGTCAGGCCATAGCGCGCGAGCAGCGGCATCACGCAATGCGTGCCGGCGCGCACCGCGACGCCGGCGCGGTCGATGATGGTGGCGACGTCATGCGGATGCGCGCCCTTCATCTCGAACGAGACGATCGGACCTTTGTCCGGCGCATTGCCGATGATGCGCAACGAATTGATCTGGCCGAGCCGCTCTTGCGCGTATTTGACCAGCGTGCCCTCATGCGCGCGGATGCGCGGCTTGCCCACGGAATTGATGTAGTCGAGCGCCGCGCCCAAACCGATCGCCTGTACGATCGACGGTGTGCCGGCTTCGAAGCGGTGTGGCGGCGCGCCATAGGTGATGCGGTCTTGCGACACATCCTGGATCATCTCGCCGCCGCCGTTGAACGGCGGCATGGCGGCCAGCAGATCGTATTTGCCGTAGAGCACGCCGATGCCGGTCGGGCCGTAAAGTTTGTGGCCGGTCATGACGTAGAAGTCGCAATCGATATCGCGCACGTCGACGTCGAGGTGCACCGCCCCTTGCGCGCCGTCGACCAGCACCGGAATGCCGCGCGCATGCGCGCGCTTGACCACTTCCTTCACCGGCACCGCGGTGCCGAGCGCATTCGACATCTGCGTAATGGCGACCATCTTGGTGCGCGGGCCGAGCAGCTTCTCGAATTCGTCGATGAGGAAGTTGCCCTCATCGTCGACCGGCGCCCATTTGAGCACCGCGCCCTGCCGCTCGCGCAGGAAATGCCAGGGCACGATGTTGGAATGGTGCTCCATGATCGAGAGCACGATCTCGTCGCCTTCCTTGATGCGCTCGCGGCCGAACGTATAGGCGACCAGGTTGATCGCTTCGGTGGCGTTGCGCGTAAAAATAATCTCTTCCGGGCGTTCGGCATTGAGGAAAGCGCGCACGGTCTCGCGCGCGCCCTCGTAGGCCTCCGTCGCCTCATTCGCCAGATAATGCAGGCCGCGGTGCACGTTGGCGTATTGCTCGGTATAGGCCTTCTGGATGCGGTCGAGCACCTGTTTCGGCTTTTGCGCCGACGCCGCGTTGTCGAGATAGACCAGCGGCTTGCCATAGACCTGCATCGCCAGCGCCGGGAAATCGGCGCGGATCTTGGCGACGTCGTAGGAACCGTTGCTGACGGCGGGGTGCGTCATGGCCGGCTCCCCAGCCATTTGAGTGCGGCGAACGTGAGCGCATCGCGGATGCCCTCGTGCGCGATTTCCTCGATCACCTCGGCGATGAAGGCTTGAACCAGCAACGCCTCGGCCTCTTTGGCCGGAATGCCGCGCGACATCAGATAGAATTTGAGCCCGGGATCGAGCGCGCCGGCGGTGGCGCCGTGGCCGCAGACTACGTCGTCGGCAAAGATTTCCAGCTCCGGCTTGTTGTCGGCTTCGGCCTCGTCCGACAGCAGCAGCGCGCGCGTCATCATCTTGCCGTCGGTCTTCTGCGCATGCGGCTCGACGATGATCTTGCCCTGGAAGATGCCGTGGCTTTCGCCGTCGAGCACCGACTTGAAGCGCTCGCGGCTGATACAATGGCCGACCGCGTGGTTGATCACTAGCGTATTGTCGACGTGCTGACGGCCCTTGAGCAGGCTCGCGCCGTCGATCGCGCCCTGGCTGCCCTCGCCGCCGAAGCGCACGAAAGTCTGGTTGCGCACCACCGCGCCGCCGAGGGTGAAGGCGAAATCCTTGTAGGTCGCCTTGGCGCCGACCGTGACGCCGAGCGTGGAGACGCGCAATGCTTTATCGCCGTCGCAGCCGACCTTAATGTGATCGACGCGCGCGCCGTCGCCGATCACCAGTTCGAGCGCCGAATTGACCTGATAGTCGAGGCCGTCAGGCCCCGAGAACGACTCGACCAGTGTCACCTGCGCGCCCGGCTCGACGATCACGACGAGACGCGGATACATCGCGGCCGCAGCAGCGCCGGAAAATACATGCGCGATGTGGATCGGCTTGGCCACGGTCATCCCGCGCTTGATACGCAGCGCCATCCCGCCGCTCATAAACGCGGTGTTGAGCCATTGCGCCGGGTCATCGCCACCGGGAACCTGCCCCAGCCGATAGTCGGGATTGTCGGCGAGGAACTTGAACAATTCGGCGAAGGTGACGCCCGGATCGGACGCTTTGAAGTTGCTCCAGGCCGGTTCATAGCGGCCGTTGACGATAGCGATGCAATCGGCGTCGATACCGCTTAGGATCGGCACGATCTCGCCTTTCGGCTTGGCGCCAGTGGGGCCGGCCAGCGGCTTGGCCTCGCGCATCAGCGCGCGCAGGTCGGTATATTTCCATTCCTCCACGCGTCGGTGCGGCAGGCCTTTGGCGTCGAATCGCTTGAACGCGTCGTCGCGCAAGGCCGCGACCGCGCCCTGGCCGGGCAACGTGCCGCGCGCCGCGGCAAAGGCGCTGGCAAGCGCCTGCTCGGCCGGGGTTTTCGCATTGCGCACTTCCACGTTCATCACGCCGCCTCGTCCGCGAATTGCGCATAGCCGGTGGCTTCGAGCTCGAGCGCAAGCTCCTTGCCGCCCGACTTCACCACCCGGCCTTTGGCCATCACATGCACCACGTCGGGCACAATGTAGTTGAGCAGCCGCTGGTAATGCGTGATGACGATCATAGAGCGATCCGGTGCGCGCAGGCGGTTGACGCCGTCGGCCACGATCTTGAGCGCGTCGATGTCGAGCCCGGAATCGGTCTCGTCGAGCACCGCCAGCCGCGGCTGCAGCACAGCCATCTGCAGAATTTCGTTGCGCTTCTTTTCGCCGCCGGAGAAGCCCACATTGACCGCGCGGCGCAGCATCTCCTGGTCGATGCCGAGATGCTTGGAGGTCTCGCGCACCAATTTGAGGAATTCCGGCGTGGAGTATTCCGGCTCATTGCGTTGCTTGCGCTGCGCGTTGAGCGCGGTGCGCAGGAACGTCATGGTGGCGACGCCCGGCACTTCCACCGGATACTGGAAGGCGAGGAAAACACCCTTGGCGGCGCGCTCGTCCGGCGCCATGTCGAGAATGCTCTCGCCGTCGAGCAGAACTTCGCCTTCGGTGACGGTGTAATTGTCCTTGCCGGCCAGCACGTAGGCGAGCGTCGATTTGCCGGAGCCGTTCGGGCCCATGATGGCCGCGACCTGACCCTTTTCGATGGTCAGCGTCAGGCCTTTGAGGATTTTCTTGTCCTCGACCTCGACATGCAGATTTTTGATTTCCAAAAGCGCCACGTCTTTGTCCTCACAAAATTGAATAAGTCGATTCAGATTCCCGTCGCGTCCGAGCGGTTGCCCCAGCGCCAACGCCACTCGCCGTCGGTGCGAAGGCGGCAGAAATGGACAAACCACCATGTTCCCGCCGCGATGAGCGTGGCCCAAATCAGCCACGCGACCGCATTGGACCGCGCCGCCAGCAGGTTCATCGCGAAGACCGATCCGGCCACGACGATGACGGCCGTTAATATCACCGCCCAGCCTTCCCAGGTTACGGGCGTCGCGCCGTAGCCGTATCGCTTTGGCTTGAACCAATATTGCGTCATCGCCTTAGCCCACGCTGCCTTCGAGCGAGATCGAGATCAGTTTCTGCGCCTCGACCGCGAATTCCATCGGCAATTGCTGCAGCACGTCCTTGACGAAGCCGTTGACGACGAGCGCGGTCGCCTCCTCCGCCGACATGCCGCGCTGGCGGCAGTAGAACAGCATGTCCTCGGAGATTTTCGAGGTGGTCGCCTCGTGCTCGAAGACGGCAGCAGAATTCTTCGCCTCGATATAGGGCACCGTGTGCGCGCCGCACTGGTCGCCGATCAGCAGAGAATCGCAATTGGTGAAGTTGCGCGCGCCCTTGGCCTTGCGGTGCGCGGTGACCAGGCCGCGATAGGTGTTGTTCGATCTGCCGGCGGCGATGCCCTTGGAGATGATGCGGCTCGTCGTGTTCTTGCCGAGATGCAGCATCTTGGTGCCTGCAGTCGACCTGCTGGCGGCCGTTGGAAATGGCGATCGAGTAGAATTCGCCGCGCGAATTATCGCCGCGCAGGATGCAGCTCGGATATTTCCAGGTGATGGCCGAACCGGTCTCGACTTGGGTCCAGGAAATCTTCGAGTTCTTGCCGCGGCAGTCGCCGCGCTTGGTGACGAAGTTGAAGATGCCGCCCTTGCCCTCGGCGTCGCCCGGATACCAGTTCTGCACCGTCGAATACTTGATCTCGGCGTCGTCGAGCGTAACCAGTTCGACGACGGCCGCATGCAACTGGTTCTCGTCGCGCATCGGCGCGGTGCAGCCTTCGAGGTAGGACACGTAAGCGCCCTTGTCGGCGATGATCAACGTGCGCTCGAACTGGCCGGTGTTCTGCTCGTTGATGCGGAAATAGGTCGACAGTTCCATCGGGCAGCGTACGCCTTCCGGCACGTAGACGAAGGAGCCGTCGGAGAACACCGCGGAATTCAACGTCGCAAAGAAGTTGTCGGTCACCGGCACCACCGAGCCGAGATATTTCTTCACCAGGTCGGGATGCTCGCGAACCGCCTCCGACATCGGCATGAAGATCACGCCGGCCTTTTTCAGCTCGGCCTTGAAGGTCGTGGCAACCGAAACCGAATCGAACACCGCGTCGACCGCGACGCGGCCGGAAGTAAATTCGCCGCCGATCGCATCCTCGTCGAGTTTGCTCGGTTCGCCCTGCTTGCGCACCCCGGCGAGGATTTCCTGCTCTTTGAGCGGAATGCCGAGCTTCTCGTAGGTGCGCAGGATTTCCGGATCGACCTCGTCGAGCGAAGCCAACGCCTTCCGCTTCGGCGCCGAATAATAATAGGCGTTCTGGTAGTCGATCTTCGGATAGTCGACGCGCGCCCAGGTCGGCTCGCGCATGGTCAGCCAGCGCTTAAAAGCTTCCAGCCGCCAGGCGAGCATCCACGCCGGCTCGTTCTTCTTGGCCGAGATGAAACGGACGGTATCCTCCGAAAGACCCTTGGGGGCCTTCTCGGATTCGATATCGGTCACGAATCCATATTTGTATTGATCGACGTCGATGCTGCGGACGCGCTCGACAGTCTCTTCTACGGCCGGCATTCTTTCCTCCACTACGGTTTCAAGGACCGCGGGTTGGATTTGTCGGTTATGGTCGGTTCGCGTTTTGCGTTGCGATCATCCTTATGCTGGAACTCAGGCGGCTAACCCTGAGTTCGAGCGTGAATTCTCATGGCTCTTAAGTAAGAACGAACTGACTTTAGTCAAAGCGCTGAGCAGATTGTCGACGTCGCGTTCGCTGGTCGACCAGCCCAGGCTGACCCGCACCGCGCCCTGCGCGAGCAAGGGTTCCACGCCCATGGCCGCCAGGACGTGCGAGGGCTGCACCTTGCCGGACGAGCAGGCGGAACCGGAAGATACCGCTATCCCATTGAGATCGAAGGCGATTACGGCTGTTTCTGCCTTCATCCCCGGAATGGCGAATAGCGTGGTGTTGGGCAGCCGCGGCGCGCTTTTCCCGAATATCACCGCCTCAGGCATTGACGCCTTGAGTGCCAGCCTCGAAGCGGTCGCGCAAGCTCGCCATGCGGGGAGCGTCAGCCTGATTTGCGGCAACTGCGGCCGCAGCGCCGAAGCCGGCAATGGCGGCAACACTCTCGGTTCCCGCGCGCAGGCCGCGCTCCTGGCCGCCGCCCTTGATCATCGGCTCGGCGATATGGATATCGCCGCGGCAGATCAACGCGCCGGCGCCCTGCGGGCCGCCGAGCTTGTGCGACGAGATGGTGAGCAGGTCGGCGCCCAGCGCCTCGATATCGCAATCGATTCGCCCGGCGCCCTGCACCGCGTCCACATGCAGCACGCCGTTGGCGGCCTGCACGATCTCGGCGATTTCGCGGATCGGCTGGATCACGCCGGTTTCGTTGTTGGCGAGCATCACCGAAACAAGCGGGCGCTCGGCCCGAGCAATGGCGCTGCTAAGCGCATGAAGATCGACGACGCCGTCGCCGGTGACCGGCAATTTTTCGACTTGTTCTGGCGGCAAACCGGCCGCCGCTCAGCACCGAAGAATGCTCAATAGAGGAAACGAACAAGCGGTCGCATGCAGGTCTTGCGCCCGCCGACTTGCAACGTGGGCGCCAGCGCCAGCATGTTGGTTTCGGTCGCGCCGCTGGTGAAGGTCACGTTCTTAGGCTGCGCCCCGACCAGGCTGGCGACCTGCGCCCGCGCCTTTTCGACCAGAGCGCGGGCGGCGCGGCCTTCCGCATGCACCGAAGAGGCCGTAGCAGTGACGTCGAGCGCGGCTAGCATCGCCGCGCGCGCCTCGGCCCGCAGGGGGGCGCTGGCATTCCAGTCGAAATAAGCCCGTTCGCTCATGGACGGTGTAAGTATCCAAATACCATTGGGGCCCAGACCTTGCGCAAAAAGCTTGCTTTTTGCCCTAGGGGTCGTGTTAGAAGCCGCCATCACGCGGCAACTTATAGCCTGTGTTGCAGCCGTGAACAGCGGAATTCATATATTTAGAATTATTCTAAACTAGCGCCCGATCCATGGATTTGATCGGTCGTCGGACACAAATCCAATGCCGCGAACAACCGCGGCCAGCCTGCCTCGAGGTCTTAAGCGATGCCTGAAGTCATCTTTACCGGTCCGGCCGGACGGATCGAGGGCCGGTACCATCCGGCGCGGCAGAAGAACGCGCCGATCGCCATCGTGCTGCATCCGCACCCGCAGTTCGGCGGCACGATGAACCACCCGATCATCTACCAGCTCTACTACGCCTTCGTGCACCGCGGCTTCTCGGCGCTGCGCTTCAATTTCCGCGGCGTCGGCCGCAGCCAGGGCTCGTTCGACCACGGCACCGGCGAATTGTCCGATGCCGCCGCCGCGCTCGACTGGGCGCAGACCATCAATCCGGAAGCCAAGAGCTGCTGGATCGCCGGCTTCTCGTTCGGCGCCTGGATCGGCATGCAGTTGCTGATGCGCCGGCCGGAGATCGAGGGCTTCATCTCGATCGTGCCGCCGGCCAATCTCTACGACTTCTCGTTCCTGGCGCCCTGCCCGTCGTCCGGCCTGATCATCCATGGCGACAAGGACGCGGTGGTGCCGCCCAAGGACGTCACCACGCTGGTCGACAAGCTCAAGACGCAGAAGGGCATCATCATCGAGCAGAAGGTGATCCCCGGGCGCCAACCACTTCTTCGACGGCAAGGTCGAGCCGCTGCTCACCAATATCTGCGCCTATCTCGACAAGCGGCTGAAGACCGACCGCAAGCCGACCGCGGCATAGGGCATTGCCTAAGAAAACTTCTTCGCCGCCAGCACGGCGTTGAGCCCGCCGAAGGCGAACGAGTTCGACATCGCGGCCTCGATCGGCATCGCGCGCGCCTCGTTCGGCACGTAGTCGAGATCGCAGGCCGGATCGGGGCCGAGATAGCCGATGGTCGGCGGCACGATTGCGTCCCGGATCGCCAGTATCGTCGCCGCGAGTTCCAGTGCGCCGGCCGCGCCGAGCGCATGGCCGATCATGGATTTGGTCGACGATATCGCCAGCTTGCGGGCGTGCGCGCCGAACACCTGATGCAGCGCCTGTGTCTCGGCTAAGTCGTTCGCGGCCGTGCCGGTGCCGTGGGCATTGACGTATTGGATATCCTGCACGGCCAGCTTGGCGTCGCTAAGCGCCCCCTCCATCGCGCGCGTCATGCCGCCGAGATCCGGCGCGGTGAGATCGGCGGCATCCGCACTCATGCCGAAACCGACGATTTCGCCGAGGATTTTTGCCCCTCGCGCGCGCGCGCGCTCCAGCGGCTCCAGCACGAACATCGCCGCGCCCTCGCCGAGGATCAGTCCTTTGCGATCCCGGGAAAACGGCCGGCAGGCGTCGGGCGCCATCACTCGCATCGCTTCCCAGCCCCGTAGCGTGCCGAACGTCACGCATGCTTCGGTGCCGCCGGTGACCGCACATTCGACCTGGCCCGACCGCACCATGTGAAACGCAAGGCCGATCGCATGGGTGGCCGAGGCGCAGGCGCTCGCCACCACGAAGGCCGGGCCGCGCAATCCGCAATGCATCGATACCTGGCTCGCCGGCGCGTTGACCATCAGCTTGGGAATGCTCAGCGGAAACACGCGCGTCTTCTTCTCCAGGTAGACGCGGCGAAAACTCTCATCGAGGGTGTTCTGGCCACCGGCGCCGGTGCCGATAATGGTCGCGGTGCGCAGCGAGAGCGGCATATCGAAGGTGATGCCGGATTGCGCGATCGCCTCGCGCGCGGCCACCACCGCGAACTGCGAGACGCGGTCGAGCGTGGAGAGCTCGCGGTCCTCGAAATGCTTGAGCGGGTCGAAGTCCTTGACCTCGCCGGCGACCTTCTGGGTCAGCTCTTCCGGCGTCACCGATAGCGTGATCGGCCCGAGCCCGGAGACGCCCTGCTTGAGGCTTTCCCAATAGGCGGCGACGGTGTGGCCAAGCGGCGTGATGGCGCCGAGGCCGGTGACGACGACACGGTTCAAGGCATTCACGACTTCTTGTCGACCAATTTCTGGATTGCCTTGACGACGTCGCCGACGGTGTCGAATTCGTTGCGCGGATTATTGGTATTGGCGTTGTAGGGAATCTCGATGTCGAATTTCTCTTCGAGATCGAAAATCATCTCGACCGCGTCAAGCAACTCGAGACCCAAATCCTCCAAGCGGTCGGACAACTCGACGGTCGGCTTATCCACGCGCTTTTTCTTGGCAATGATCGCAACCACGTCGCTTGTTACGTCGCTCATAACGCTTAAGCCCCTCTTATTCTTTTTCCGTTCGTTCCATGGCATCGACACGCGATGCCAGGCGTTCCAGCTTTTCATGAAACCGTTTCTGCCGGCCCATGTAGATATATTGCTCCAACGCACGGTGGTGCGGGATCGCCGGAGAGCCGGACACGAAGGCTCCCGCCGGCACATTGGTGGCGACCCCCGAACCGGCGCCGATGACCGCCTGATCGCCGATCTGCATATGATCGCCGATGCCCACCCCACCACCGATCCGCACGCGGTCGCCGATGGTCACGCTGCCGGAAATACCAACTTTACCGCACAAAAGACAGCTTTCACCGATGCTGACATTGTGGCCGATATGGACCTGATTGTCGATTTTTGTGCCGCTGCCGATCCGGGTGGATTCGATCGTGGCGCGGTCGATGGTGGTCCCGGCGCCGATTTCCACGTCGTCGCCGATCACGACGTTACCCAGTGAGTGGACCCGCGTCAGCGTCACACCGGGTTCGAAGACCGGTGCCGACATCAGATCGGGCGCGAAACTAAAGCCGTCGGAGCCGACGACGGCATTGGCGTGCATGATCACCCGGTCGCCGATCACGCAGCGGTCGCCGATCCGCGCTCCGGCATGGACCAAACTCTGAGCCCCGATCGTGACATCGGCGCCGATCGTGACCTGCGGCAGGATCAGCGTCCCGGCGCCGATACGGCTGCGCGCGCCAACCACCGCGAAGGCGCCGATGCTCACGCCCGGCCCGAGCTTGGCGTCGGGTGAAACAACGGCTGCCGGATGAACACCCTCAACGTGTTCCGGCCCACGGTCGAACAATGCGGTCAGATTTGCCAGCGCGATGCGCCCGTCGCCGATGGCGATGACTGCCCGAAAGGAGCCGGGTGGAACCGGATGATTGGCTGACACCACCACCGCCTGCGCCTTGCTATCGCCAAGCGCCGCAACCGCGTTGGGGCTGATGGCGAGCGCAAGGTCGGATAACCGTTCCGCCCGCGCGGGGTGAACGATGCGGTCGATCTCAATGGCGCCGTCGCCGTCGAGCCGGCCCGCAAGCGCCTCAGCTATATCTTTAGTTCGCATGAATTCTGTGTGAGAGTCTCGATAGTTAGCCGAGCACCCGGTCGGGTCAAAAGGGTTATAACAAGGCGGCGAAACTGCGCTAGATCGGCCATCCGGTCAACTGCGCGGAAGGCTGACGATACCGCCCCGCAGAGGCTCTTTAACGCCGGTCGTGGCCGGAAACGTGATCGGTGAGCCGTTCAGCGTGCGCACGGCGAGGTAGGCGAAGGCCTGCGCCTCGATCGCTTGCGACGACCAGCCGACCGCGTCGGCGGTTTCCACCGTCGCCGGCTGGAGCCGCTGCGTCAGCATGCGCATGAGCGTCGGATTGCGCGCGCCGCCGCCGGCCACGATCCAAGCGCGCGGGGCGACGGGTAAATGCGGAACGATCCGCGCGACCGACGCCGCGGTCAGCGCCGACAATGTCGCGGCGCCGTCAACAACGGAGAAATCCGGCAGGCCGATATTGGCGAACGCGAAAGCATTGCGGTCGAGCGACTTCGGATACGGCCGGGCGAAGAAGCCGTCCTCCAGAACACGCATGACGAAGGCCTCGTCGACGCGGCCCTTCGCCGCTTGGTCGCCGTCGCGGTCGAGTGGCGCGCCGGTACGCGCGCGCATGAAATCGTCGATCAGCGCATTGCCGGGGCCGGTATCGCAGGCAATCGGATCGCCGCCATCGACATAAGTGACATTGGCGACGCCGCCGACATTGAGCACGGCGATCGGATGCGGCCGATCGAGATCCCGCGCCAGAGCTTGATGATAAATCGGCACCAGCGGCGCGCCCTGGCCGCCGGCGGCCACATCGGCGGCGCGGAAATCATGAACCACGGTCATGTCCAACCGCCGTGCCAGCGCCGCGCCGTCGCCGAGTTGTACGGTGAGCCGCGCCGCCGGCTTATGCAGCACGGTCTGGCCGTGGAAGCCGACAGCCGCGACGGTCGACTTGTCGATCCGCTCGGTGGCGAGAAAGTCCTCCACCGTCTCGGCATGCACGCGGGTCACGAAGGCGTCGGATTCCGCCAGCATGCCCGGCCGCGCCGTACGGTCGTTCAGGGCGGCGCCTTCTTGCAGCGCCTGCCGCAGCAAAGCCTGCTCGGCATCCGAATAAGGCCGGTAGCCGGTCGGCCCGAACCAGGCGATGCGCTCGCCGTCGGTGTCGATCAATGCCACATCGACGCCATCGAGCGAGGTCCCGCTCATCAGCCCGATAGCCCGTACTACGCCCAAACCCGGACCCCTTTTCCTTTACGCCGGACCTGTTACACCACCGCCCAAAGCACCCGGCAAGCCGCGTCCAGAGCCCGATCAATGAGCGCCTATAAATCTGACTTTCTTAATATTCTCGCTGAGCGCGGCTTCATCCACCAAGTGTCGGAGCCGGACGTACTGGACGCGCGCGCTTGCGGCCGGCGCGATCACAGGCTATATCGGCTTCGATTGCACCGCGGCCTCGCTGCATGTCGGCTCGTTGCTGCCGATCATGATGCTGTACTGGATGCAGCAGACCGGGCACCGGCCGATCGCCCTGATGGGCGGCGGCACCACCCGTGTCGGCGATCCCAGCGGCAAGGACGAGAGCCGGCGCATCCTGACCGACGAGATGATCAATCAGAATCTCGTCGGCATCCGCGCGGTCTTTTCCAAGTTCCTGAAATTTGAGGGTGCCGGCGGCAACGCCGTCATGGCCAACAACGCCGACTGGCTGAATACGCTGAACTACATCGACTTCCTGCGCGACGTCGGCCGGCATTTCTCCGTCAACCGTATGCTGTCGTTCGACAGCGTGAAGATGCGGCTCGACCGTCAGCAGGAACTCTCGTTCCTGGAATTCAACTACATGGTGCTGCAGGCTTACGACTTCGTCGAACTCAACAAACGCACCGGCTGCATTCTGCAGCTCGGCGGCTCCGACCAGTGGGGCAACATCGTCAACGGCATCGATCTCGGCCGCCGCATGATGAACGCGCAACTGTTCGCGCTCACCTCGCCGCTGATCACGACATCGTCCGGCGCCAAGATGGGCAAGACGGCGGCGGGCGCGGTCTGGCTCGATGCCAATCTGAAGAGCCCCTACGACTACTGGCAACACTGGCGCAACACCGAGGATGGCGATGTCGTGCGCTTCCTCAAGCTGTTCACCGTGCTGCCGCTCGACGAGATCGCCAAACTCGGCGCGCTCAAGGGCAGCGAAATCAACGAGGCCAAGAAAGTTCTCGCCACCGAGGCGACGGCCTTGGTGCACGGCCGCGATGCGGCGGACCAAGCAAGTGAAACGTCGCGCAAGACGTTCGAAGAAGGCACTCCGGCCGAGACATTGCCGACAATCGAAATCGAAAACGGAATCGGAATCTTAAATGCGGCGGTCGCAACTGGCGTCGTATCTTCAACCAGCGAAGCACGCCGCCAAATCAAAAGCGGCGGCATCAAATTGAACGGCGTTGTCGTAACCAACGAAAAAATGACGCTAACAAACAGCAATGCGACGCCAGAAGGCGGGCACATCCTGTCTTTTGGCAAGAAGCGTCACTTTCAACTCACGCGCAAGTCAGAATAATAGCGCCTCGATCGCTGACGTGGTCGCATGGCTCACCGCGACGGCGGAATGAAATTGCGGTCGAAGTTGTCCGGCGACGGGATGAATTTGCGCAGCAAGCCGGGCGCGATCGCGGTCACCGGATTGATCGTGATGCGCGGCGAGCCCGGCGGACCGGATGCCTCATAGGTGATGCCGACCAGACCCTCGTTGCTGCCGGCGCCCAGGAACAGCCCGACGATCGGGATCTGCCCGAACATGTTGTTGAGGCCGTAGAACGGCACGAACGTCCCGCGCAAATGGACGTCGTTCTTGACGTAGTCGATTTGTCCTTCGATGGTCGCACCCACCGCCGGTCCGCGCACCACGCCGTCGCGCACCGCCATGCGCCCGGGAACGCGCGTAAATTCGCAATGCAGTTCGGAAAACTGCACGCCACCGGAGGTCTGGCCGGGCGCGCCGGAAACGATGCGATCGAGCCCGGGTTCGCCGCGGACGACGAAATTTCGGATATAGAGATTGCCGATCTGCGGCGGGTGGTCCGGCGTCGGCGGGTCCATCGCCACCCACATTTTCCCGCCGAACATGCGCGGATACATGTCGGTGAACCGGAACAAAGCGCCGGCGTCGTCGGTTTCGAAATAGATAACCTGGTGATTGTCGCGGCTGCGCAGACGCAGGTCGCCGTTGAGCGGGGTGTCGCGCCCGATCTTGGCATTCATCGCGAAACTGCGGATGTGGCCGCTCCGCCGCGTGAGCTTGAGATCGAGGCCGCGCAGCGTTTCGCCGTTATTGCCGATGACGGTGCCGAGCTTGATGTCGAGATCGAGATCCGGCTGCTTGGGCTTGGATTTTTCCGGCACCACGCCGGCCAGCGAGGACTTCACGAAATTGATTCCGTCGAAGACGTCGCCGCGCATCGCCACGCGCAGCGCGCCGTCACTGGCGCGGTCGGCCTTGAGCGAGGCCTTGTCGCCCTCCGAAAGGCTGAACACCGGGAAATTCGCCGACACGATGTCGCCCGCGCCGTCGAGTTCGACCGAGCCTTTCACGTTCGTGCCCGAACCGGCGATGGCAAGATCGTCGATATGCACGGATTGGCCTGTCTTGAATATCGTGTAGGTGGCGTGCGCCGGCTTGCCGGCCGGCTTCACCCAACCGGGCAGCAGGTTGTCGATCTTCACCGGCGTCAAATCGGCATCCACGCCCATCGGAGCGTCCTTGCCGTTATCGCTGATGCGCGCTGCGAGCCTGATGGGAACGGTGCCGGTAACGGCGCCGCCGAAATCGATGCCGAGCCGGCGGCGCGCGGCCTCGTCGATCATCGCCTGCAAATGCAATTCGCTATCGGCGGCACCTTTTTTCTTTGTCAGATCGATCGTGGCTGGCGTGCCGTTGATCTTGACGTCGCCGGTGACCTCATAGCCGTCGTTGGACGCGGTCACCCGCAACGCCGAAGCTTCGACCTTTTGCCCCATCATCACATTGTCGGCGGCAAAATTGGTCAGATCCGCGGTGATCGTATAGGTCGAGGAATTTTTTGGGACGTTGCGCCCGATCAGCAGCATTGACATCGACTTGGGCGGCGACTGTGCCGCGGCTCGCCGCCGGATCGAGCGAGATACCGACGCTGTCGCGCAGCCCGTCGCTGGCCAGCAGCGCGGCCGCCGCCGGCGCCGCTCCGTCGATGCGGAAGCTGGCGCGCGCCGGCGCCGGCTTGAGATGGGTATCCGGTATCTCGAAAATGCCGCTGGCGATATTCAGCTTGCGCCCGGGCGTCACCTCCACGGTGCCGCGGCCGAGGCTTACATTGGCGGTGGCGCCAGTGATGTGAACCGTGAGATCGGCATCGCGGATCGCCGGCAGGCTGTCGAGCGGACGCAGCGTCGTGCCGCTGGTTTCGATATCGATGGACAGACCTTCGGCTGCCATTGGGCGGGCCACCGGCTTTGAAGTCCGGCAGCGGCGCATTGCCGGCAATCACCACCCGCTCGACGATGCCGCCGGACATGTGGCTCTTCGACCCATTCGCGCACCGGAACGGAGGTAATCACCGGCCACAGGCGCATCATCACCTGCATCGGCATGCGCGTGCCGGCAACGCCGAACGCCAAATGCGGGACGGCGCCGGAATAGTCCAGGCTGCCGGTGACGGCGACGGCGACGTTGTATGCCGGCCGCGTATCGACGCGGCTAAAATCGCCTTGCTCGAGATCGATGCGGTGGCGCACCGTATCGATGCGCGCGCGCACCGCGACCCGGTTGAGCGCAAACGCCCTCCTCGTCGGATTTTCCAGCCGAAGCCAGGATGACCGGGTCAATGACCGGATCGCTGCGCGCCACGTTTGAATAACCAGATGCCCTTCTGATCGGCCGGCATCTCCAGCGTGGCGCGCAGCGTGAATTGATTGCCGCCCGACTGGACCTGGAACGGCATGAGCAAGACCCGCTGGCGCGCATCCCAATTGAACCGGACGTCGGCGTGGTCGATTTTCACAGTGACATTGTCGCCGGCATGATCGGTGATGGTGCCAGCATCCGCGAACACCTGGCCCTGCAACCGGTGCAGCGTGCCATCCGACGAGATTTCCGCGCGCACGCTCGCCGACAACGGCAAGTCGACGTCGAGATCGCCCTCGTTGAGGCGCATGGCCAGCAGAATGTCCTTGGACGATACGTGCCGCGCTTCGATGCCGACCGCGCGCACGCCATCGCCGAGCGGCCGCATCGCGGCACTGAACACCCAGGGCCGGGCGGGTTCGTCGGACGCCAGGCGAAAAATCACGCCGCCCTGCTCCGGGCGCGTCAAGCTGACGTTGATCCGGCTGAACGTCCAATGCTTGCCGTTGCGCTGGTCGTCGACGATCAGATTGCCGTTCTTGAGACCGAGTTCGCGCAGATCGTGGCCATCGAGTCCGGTCGCACCCAGACCGTCGATCCAGGCGAGAAGGCCGACAATGTCCCGCGAGCCGTCGCGCAGCGGTTCCGGCGGCGCGGTCCCGGCCGGCTGGCCAGGCTGCGCCGCAGGCAATTTGGCGGATGCGGTGGCGATCGGCCGCTTGTTGGCGCCGGCAAACACGGTGACCCGGCCATCGGTTTCGATCCGCACCGACATTTCTGCGCCGACCAGATTGAGGCTTTCGGCGCGCACATTGCCGGTCAAGCAGGCCCAAGCCGGAAAGGCCCACTTCGGCTTTCGGCGCGCTCGCCACCACGGTGCCGTCGGCGTCGCGCACGACGATGTCGCGCAAGCGCAAGGATGTGCGGCCATTCTCGTCGCGCTCGATCTGGGTGCCGCCGACCACGACGGTCTGCTTGCCGCCGAAATTCTTCTCGATCGCCGCTTTCAACCACGGCGTCGCCATATCGAGTTCGATCGGGCCACTGGTGAGACGCCACCACAGACCGGCTATCGCGACGGCGACGACGGCGACGGTAATCGTCGCGCCCCAAAGAATCCGGCGCACCCAACGCAGCCGAAAAACCTGGGACACGCCGCGGCGCAACGCGTTCCACTGCCGGTTGACGGAACGATGCGCCGCGCGATGAGGTTTGCCATGCGGCCGATGGCCTGCGCCCGCGGCATGGTGGGCCGAATGCCTATGATGATGGTCGCTCGGTGTCATGCGCTATTGGGCGCCCCTCGTCCGGCACATCGCGCGTTTATCGCCGTCGCCGGAATATCGTCCAGCGCGGCACGCAATACGTGTCCGTGGAACCGCTTGCGCCCACCCGACGCAACTGGCATGGCCTCCATTGACCGGCCGAAAGCGACGAAAGGAAGGCATATGGAGCGCGAACTTGTCGCGGGTTCGAAGGCCCCGGCCTTCAGCTTGCTGCGCGACGGCGCAACAAAGGTGGCGTTGAAGGATTTCACGGGCCGCAACCTCGTCCTTTATTTCTATCCCAAGGCCGACACCCCGGGCTGTACCAAGGAAGCCATCGCGTTTTCGCGCCTGCGCGCCGCCTTCGCCAAAGCCGGCACTGACATTCTTGGTGTGTCAGCCAATTCGGTTCAGGCGCAGGATAAATTCAAATCCAAGCACAAGCTCAAGATCGCGCTCGCCTCCGACGAGGCGAGGAAGATGCTGGAAGCTTATGGCGCTTGGGGCGAGAAATCGATGTACGGCCGCAAATACATGGGCGTCATCCGCAAGACTTTTCTGATCGATCGCGGCGGCCGCATTATCCGTATTTGGCCGAAGGTGAGCGTAACGGGTCACGCCGAAGAGGTACTGGAAGCCGCAAAAGAGCTGTAGATTGCGAGCTTCCGCGCACAAAGGCTGCCGCAATTGGCACGAGTTTCCGCTTTTTTAACCATAAGCGATTGATATCGACGGGCTGGCCCACCGGCTCCGCGCGCGGCCGACCCGGCGCGGAGAACCGATGTCGCATTCGCCCCAATCGTACTACCCCACCGCCCCGCACGCCGGCCGCCGCGTGCAATCGGCTGCCGCCGTATCCCGCCATCTCCAGCGTGCGCACGGCGACTACACTTTGGTCCACGGCGGACGCCAGGTCCGCATCGGCCCCGTCGCGTTCTGGATCGCGGTCGGCACCCTGGTGATCATGGCGATTTGGTCGGCCGCCACCGGAACTTATTTCGCATTCCATGACGACGTGCTCACCCGCCTGATCGGGCGCCAGGCCGAGATGCAGTTCGCCTACGAGGACCGCATCGCCGAATTGCGCGCGCAGGTCGATCGCATCACCAGCCGGCAATTGCTCGACCAGGAACAGTTCGAACACAAACTCAATGCGCTGCTGCAGCGACAGTCGATATTGGAGCAACGCACCACCGCGCTCGGCGGCGATCTCGCCGCGACCGGCTCGATCCGGCCGGCACACAAGGCGCTGCCGGCAGCAACGCCGGCTGAACTGCCGGTCAAAGCCTCGCCGATCAGCGACACGGTGATCTTCACGGCGCCGCCCGACCGCGAGGCGCGGCTTGAATCGCGTGAGTTGCCTGCCAGCATGACGCGCGTCGCCAGCCGCGGCGACGGCGGCGGGCTCGACGGCATTCTCGGGCGGATTTCCACCGCGCTCGACAAGGTCGACCACCGGCAGATCGCGGTACTGACCGACATGGAAGAGCGCATGGACGGCAAGGCGCGCCGCATGCGCAGCGTGCTCAGTGATCTCGGCGTCAATCCGGCTAGAGCGCCGGCCGGCGTCGGCGGCCCGTTTGTGCCGTTGAAGCCGCCGCGCTCGGGCGCCAGCGCTTTTGACCGCCAACTCTACCGCATCAATGTCGCGCGCGCCGAGATCAACCAATATTCCCACACGTTGGTTTCGGTCCCCGTCCGCAAACCGGTCACTGGCGAGGTTGACATGAGTTCGCCCTTCGGCATGCGTCTCGACCCGTTCAACGGCCGGCCCGCCATCCACACCGGCATCGACCTGCGTGGCGAGATCGGCGAACCGGCGCACGCCACCGCTGCCGGCCGCATCACCATCGCCGGTCGCGAAGGCGGCTACGGCAACATGGTCGAGATCAACCACGGCAATGGGTTGGCCACGCGCTACGGCCATCTGTCGAAGATCCTGGTGAAAGTCGGACAAACCGTGCACATCGGCGACGTCATCGGGCTTATCGGCTCAACCGGGCGGTCGACCGGTCCGCATTTGCATTACGAGACACGTATCAACGGCGAAGCGGTCGATCCGCAGAAATTCCTGCGGGCCGGCGTGCGGCTGGGCAGCGCGCTGTCGGGCTAGGCCCTACTCCACGTCCTCGACCTGCTCCGGTCCGCCGCCGAAGGCCTTCTGCGCGAGCGCAGCCTGCATGAACGGGTCGAGATCGCCGTCGAGCACGCCGCCGGTGTCGGAGGTGGACACGCCGGTGCGCAGATCCTTGACCATCTGATAGGGCTGCAGCACGTAAGAGCGAATCTGGTGGCCCCAGGCGATATCCGTCTTGGCTGCCTGATCGGCGACCGCCTTGTCCTCGCGCTTCTTCATCTCGGCTTCGAACAGCTTGGCGCGCAGCATGTCCCAGGCCATGGCGCGGTTGCGGTGCTGCGAGCGGTCCTGCTGGCACTTCACCACGATATTGGTCGGGATGTGGGTGAGCCGCACCGCCGACTCGGTCTTGTTGACGTGCTGGCCGCCGGCGCCGCCCGAGCGCATGACGTCGGTGCGCACATCATTCTCGTTGATCTCGATCTTGATGCGGTCGTCGACGACGGGAAAGACCACGACGCTGGCGAACGAGGTATGCCGGCGCGCGTTGGAGTCGAACGGCGAGATACGCACCAGCCGGTGCACGCCGTTCTCGCTCTTGAGCCAGCCGTAGGCGTTGTGGCCCTTGATCACCACGGTCGCCGACTTGAGGCCGGCGCCCTCGCCTTCGGTTTCCTCGATCCATTCGACCTTGTAGCCGTGCGCTTCCGCCCAGCGCACATACATGCGCATCAGCATCCCGGCCCAGTCCTGGCTTTCGGTGCCGCCGGCGCCGGCATGGACCTCGAGATAGCAGTCGTTGGCGTCGGCCTCACCGGAGAGCAGCGCTTCGAGTTCGCGCCGCGCCACTTCCGCCTTCAGCCGCTTGAGCGCAGCTTCGGCCTCGGCAATCGTCTTGTCGTCCTTTTCGGATTCGCCGAGCTCGATCAGCATCAGCTGATCGTCGAGCTCCTGCTCCATGCGGCCAATGGCTTTGAGGCTGTCTTCCAGCGCATCGCGCTCGCGCATGGTGCGCTGCGCCTTGGCCTGGTCGCTCCAGAATGCGGGGTCTTCGGCCGCCTTGTTCAGTTCGGCCAGGCGGCGCTTCGCGGTATCGACGTCAAAGATGCCTCCTCAGCAGCTTCAGCGACTGCTTGATCTCTTCGACAAGGCTCTGGGTTTCCGCGCGCATCAATTCTCGTTCCACTTGGTCCCCGCATGTAGCGTCCCGGAACCGCCACTGCAACCCTCTATGTCAAAGTGCACATGGGAACACATGGGGAAATGAAGCCGCACGGGAACGATGGGCACGCGCACGAATTGTCTCCGCAGGAGCCGCGCTCCAAGACAATCCAACGGACAAGAAATGAGGAACTGCCAATGGGACTATTTAGCAAAGACATCAAGACGCTCGACGACCTGTTCGTGCACCAGTTGCGCGACATCTATTACGCCGAGCAGCAGATCACCAAGGCGCTGCCCGACATGATCAAAAAATCGACCGACTCGCGCCTCAAGCAGGGCCTCGAGGCCCACCTCGGCGAAACCAAGAACCATGTCAAACGCCTTGAACAGGTCTTCAAACTGCACGGCGTCGAGGCCAAGGGCGTGGATTGCCCGGCGATCGACGGCATCATCGAGGAAGCCGATGACATCGTCGGCGAAGTCGCCGACAAGCCGGTGCTGGACGCGGCCATCATCGCGGCTGCCCAAGCCGTCGAACACTACGAGATGACACGCTACGGCACGCTGATCGCTTGGGCGAAGCAACTCGGCCGCGCCGACTGCGCTTCATTGTTGCAACAAAACCTCGAAGAGGAAAAAGCAGCCGATAAGAAGCTAACGACAATGGCCGAAAGCAACGTCAACGCCAAAGCTGCATAACCCCTCAAAAACAAAGGCCCGGCCAAAACGGCCGGGCCTTCCCCTTACCGCTGCAATCGGATCAATAGAGCCCGCCCGTGCCCGAGCGCACGGCGCGATCGGCGTCGGGGCTGACCCGGAAGAAGCCGGGCGGACTACGTCCTGGCGCTTGTCCTGGCTGCTGCTGATCATTGCCGTAACCGACCACCGAGTAGTTGTCCGGCGGCGCGGTACCCGGCTTGAAGGCTTCCAGGATTACCTTTTGGCTATCTGGCCCGGCGCGCTGGCCGGTCTTGAGATCGACGCGGATGAGCTTGATGCCGGGCGGTACGCGGAATGGCGCCGCCGGCTTGTCGGCGAGCGCGACCTTCATGAAATCCTTGACGATCGGCGCCGCCAGATGGCCACCAGTCGCGCCGCGGCCGAGATGGCGCGGCTTGTCGTAACCCATGTAGACGCCGACAACGACGTCAGGCGTGTAACCGATGAACCAGGCATCCTTTTCGTCATTGGTCGTACCGGTCTTGCCCGCGACCGGTTTGCCGAATTCCTTTTGGAAGCCCGCGCCCGCCGCCGTGCCACGCAGGACCACGCCCTCCATGATGGAAGTGATCTGATAGGCGGTCATCGGGTCGAGCACCTGCTCGCGCCTGTCGATCAGTGAAGGCTCCGGCTGGTTCTCCCATTTCTTGGCGTCGCAGCCGATGCATTCGCGCTCGTCGTGTCGATAGACGGTGTGACCGTAGCGGTCCTGGATGCGGTCGATCAGCGTCGGCTTGATGCGCCGCCCGCCGTTGTCGAACATGCCGTAGGCCGTGACCATGCGCAGCAGCGTGGTCTCGCCGGCGCCGAGCGCGAACGACAAATACGGCGGCAGACTATCATAGACGCCGAAGCGCTTGGCGTAGTCGGCAATCAGCGGCATGCCGATGTCCTGCGCCAGCCGCACCGTCATCACGTTGCGCGAGTGTTCGATACCGAAGCGCAGCGTCGAGGGCCCGTAGAAATCGTTTTCGTAGTTCTCCGGCTTCCAGACGCCGAGGCCGGGGCCCTGATCGATCTCGATCGGCGCGTCGAGCACAAGCGAGGACGGCGTGTAGCCGTTATCGAGCGCGGCAGCGTAGACGATCGGCTTGAACGAGGAGCCGGGCTGGCGCAACGCCTGCGTGGCGCGGTTGAACTGGCTCTGGTCGTAGGAGAAGCCGCCGACCATGGCGAGCACGCGCCCGGTCCAGGGGTCCTCGACCACAATGGCGCCGGAGACTTCCGGAATCTGGCGCAGCCTGTACTGGCCGGTGAGTTTGGCCGGCTCGACATAGACCACGTCGCCGGGATTGAGCACCTGGCTGACTTTGGTCACCGCCTTGCCGCCAGTCTTCGCCCATTTCACGCCTTCGAGCGGCACGATGCCGACGGCGCGATCCTTGCTGACATTGCCGCCCGGCTCGCGCCCCGGCTGCAAGCCGACGCGGGCCGACTGGTCGCTCGTCTCCAGCACCACCGCCAAGCGCCACGGCGCCACGTCGGCGAGTGCCTTGACGTCGGCCAGCTTGACGCCCCAGTCGCCGGAGATATCGACCTTGGCGACCGGTCCACGCCAGCCTTGACCCTCATCGAATTTGACCAGCCCGTCGGTCAGCACCTTGCGCGCCAGCACCTGATACTTCGTATCGAGTGTGGTGCGCACCGACAGGCCGCCCTCATAAAGCTTCTTCTCGCCGTAGCGATCGAACAACTCGCGCCGCACTTCCTCGGCGAAATACTCCGCCGCAAAGGTGTGCGCGGTGGTCGGCTTCTGCGTCACGCCAAGCGGCGTGCGCTTGGCGGCTTCGGCCTGGACGGCGGTGATGAATCCGATCCTGCGCCATCTGGTCGATCACCCAATTGCGCCGCTCAAGCGCGCGTTCACGCGCCCGGAACGGATGATAATTGTTCGGCGCCTTCGGCAGTGCCGCGAGATAGGCGGCTTCCTGCACGGTGAGTTCGTTGACGCCCTTGTCGAAATAAGTGAGCGAAGCCGAGGCGATGCCGTAGGCGCCAAGGCCGAGATAAATCTCGTTCAAGTAAAGCTCGAGGATCTTGTCTTTGCTGTAAGTGCGCTCGATCTTGAGCGCCAGCAGCGCCTCCTTGATCTTACGCGAAAACGAAACTTCATTTGATAACAAGAAGTTCTTGGCGACTTGTTGCGTGATAGTTGAAGCGCCTTGCGGGTGGCGGCCGGAGCCGAAGTTCTGCACGTAGTTCACCGCCGCGCGGGCGATGCCTATGAAATCGAGCCCGCCATGCTCGTAGAAGTTCTTATCCTCGGCGGCGAGGAAGGCGTTGATCACCAGTTTCGGCACCGCCTGGATCGGGATGTACAGGCGCCGCTCGCGGGCATATTCGGCGACCAGCGAACCGTCGGCCGCGTGCACGCGCGTCATTACGGGCGGCTCGTAGTCCTGCAATTGCGAATAATCCGGCAGGTCCTTGGAGTAGTGCCACAGCAAGCCGGAGACCGCGGCCACGCCCACCACGAACAGGATGGTGCCCGCCGCGAACAGGAAGCCGAGGAAGCGGAGGATGAGCTTCATTAATGAACCGTCCCGCATGGCATCCGGCCGCGGCCATCGGTGCCGCCCGCCAACCGCGCGGCCCGCAAAACCGGCAGGATTTTCATGGACCTGCCACCGTCGCCGGGCCATCCGGGCGAGGCTGCGGCGCAGCTATTTGGTGACGCCGTTTTATGTTGAAACTGAGGCCGGGCGTCCACCTTAATTGGCTCCGCTGGTGCCCGCCACGCGCGGCGCGAAAAACTCGTCGACCGCATGAACCACCGAGTCTGCCGTGCGCGAACGCCAGTTGGTCGACATCAGATTCGCCAAATCGTCCTTGGTCGACATGTAACCAAGTTCGACCAGCACCGAGGGCACGTCCGGCGCCTTGAGGACGATGAAGCCGGCAGATTTCAACGGATGTTGATGCAGCCGCGTGGCGGTCTTGAACTCGCCGACCAGACCCCGGGCGAACTGCAGCGAGAAGGCCTTGGTCTCGCGCTGCGCCAGATCGATCAGGATATTGGCGACGTCATTGGGTTCGGAGGTCAGGTCGACGCCGGCGATCACGTCGGACTTGTTTTCCACTTCGGCGAGCCTCGCCGCCTCGGCGTCGGAAGCGCGGCTGGACAAGGTGTAGACCGAGGCGCCCTCGGCCTGCCCCTCGCTACGCGGAATCGAATCGGCATGGATCGAGATGAACAGCGACGCCTTGCGCGCGCGCGCGAAGCGCACCCGCTCGTCGAGCGGGATGAAGGTGTCGTCCGAGCGCGTCATCGCCACGCGGTATTTTCCCGTCTTTAAGAGCTTGTCGCGCAGCATCAGACCGAAGGCGAGCACGATATCTTTCTCGTCCTGCCCGTGACCCGACTTGGTGCCGCTGTCGATGCCGCCATGACCGGGATCGACCACGATCAGCGGCCGGCCGTCGGCGTCGGCTATGGGTTGCGGGCTGACGGTCGTCTTGCTGGCGGTGTGCAGGCTGCGGTTCTCCATCGTCATGCCGCGCAGGAAGCTCTCTCGGTCGGTCGAGCTGAGATCGACGACCAGCCGCGCCGGCTGGCCGTCGACGGCCGCCAGCGTGAACGCCTTGTCCACCCGCACCGGCCCCTTGGTATCGAGCACGATGCGCGAGCCGCCTTGCATGATCAGCCCGAAGCGGAACGCCTTGACCAGGCCGCGGCCATGCTCGCCGGCTTGCGGTGGCAGCTTGAAGGTCACCTGCGGCAGATCGACCACCACCCGGTACGGATCGGCCAGCGTGAAGGTCGCCACATCGATCTTCTGGCTCAGGTCGACGACAAAACGCGTCTGCTTGTCGTCGCCCCCCACCCGCACGTCGGTGGCGAGCGGAAACGGCGTCGATTCTGCCACCGGGGCGAGCTTGTGCTCCGTCACGCCCGGCTCAGCCGCCACAGCGGTCAAGCCGGCGAACAGACTCACGCCCAACACCAATGAGATTGCGCGGCCAGTCACGAATCCGGACCCTTTGCGCCCCTTTTTACTCCATTAGGGGGTGCTTCGGTTAACGGAACTTGAGCGAAAGCGACGTTCTGCGCTCGGGTGTGGCCCGCCTGCACAAGCTCCCTTGCCATCAGGGATTTTGGACCGTATGTAGGGGTCTGCTGACGGTTAAAGTTCCGGTTGTGCCGCGTTCGGGCCCCCGGCCCGCCAGTCCAGGATCGTCCCCTCGAGGAAGTCGGGCGAACGGACGGCGAAGCGAGCCGAAACCCTTGTGAAGGACTTCCGGATCAGCGCGCGGCCACACGGGCCGTTCGCATTCAGACGGTCAGCGACGAGAAACCTCGGCGGCGCCCATTGGGCGCGGCTGCAGCGCTACGGGTCGTAAGTTTCATGCTGCCAAGTTCGCAGCAAAGGCAATTCGAGGCCCCCCGCTTTCGCGAGACAATCGTGAGTGCGCGGCTTGCCATGGGTCAACTTTCGAATCTTGCCGCGCTTTCGCGTGAAAACGCGCCCCTTTCCCTCAATACTTCCCTCAACACCAAATTGGCCGATCGCCCCTCGTGTCGTCCTGCGCCGTCAACAGCGCGCGGGAACACGGGCCGATCCGCCTCAGTGAGATTTTCCAATGGCCGACAAAATGCTCATCGACGCGACCCATCCGGAGGAGACCCGGGTCGTGGTGCTTCGCGGCAATCGCGTCGAGGAATTCGACTTCGAGTCCGCTAACCGCAAGCAGCTGCGCGGTAACATCTATCTCGCCAAAGTTACGCGGGTTGAACCGTCGCTGCAGGCGGCGTTCATCGATTACGGCGGCAATCGCCACGGCTTCCTGGCGTTTTCCGAAATCCATCCCGACTACTATCAAATTCCGGTCGCCGACCGGCAGGCGCTGCTCGCCGAAGAAGAACGCGACCACCGCGCCGCCGATGCCGACGCCGATCACCGCGCCAACCGGCGTGGCGGCCGCAACCGCAACCACCACCGTGGCGCCGAGCGCCCGCGTGACGTGGTCCGCAGCGAAGCGCTGCCGGGTGAGGAGCAGCCGCACGTCGAAGCGTCTCCGGGCGAAGCCGCTCTGGGCGGCCTCCCCCCTGAACAGCCGCCGGAGACTGAGTTGCCGGCGTCAACGCCGACTCCTGCCGATCTCGAGGCGCAAGCCGAGGCTCAGGACGAAGCGCGCGAGGCTTACGAAAGTCCGCTGGGCGATATCGAGCCGGCTGTCGCGCCAGCCGAAATCGCGGCCGTTGAAGCCGCCGAGACCACGGCCGGCGAAACTCCAGTCTATTCCGCGCCCATGCCGGAAACCGCCGAAGATCATCCGGAAGGCGGCGAAGACCACGGCGAGACCGGCGATCATCTCGCCATTCCCGCGGAGACCGAGCCGGCCGACGAGCCGGCCGCGCACGCCGATCACGGCAACGGCGAAGAGCACCACGAAGACGAACAGGTCGAGTCCGTCGGCGGCGCCGACGCCATGGAGGAGGTGCAGGAGCGCATGCCGCGCTTCCGCCGCCAGTACAAAATTCAAGAAGTCATCAAGCGCCGCCAGGTCATGCTGGTGCAGGTGGTCAAGGAAGAACGCGGCACCAAGGGTGCGGCGCTCACCACCTACCTCTCGCTCGCCGGCCGCTATTCGGTGCTGATGCCGAACACCGCGCGCGGCGGCGGCATTTCCCGCAAGATCACCTCGGGTGAGGATCGCAGCCGGCTGAAGGAAATCGCCCAGGAACTGGAAGTGCCGCAAGGCATGGGCGTAATTCTGCGCACCGCCGGCGCCAGCCGCACCAAGACCGAAGTCAAACGCGATTTCGAATACCTGCTCCGTCTCTGGGAAACGGTGCGCGACCTGACGCTGAAATCGATGGCGCCGAAACTCGTCTACGAGGAAGGCTCGCTGACCAAGCGCTCGATCCGCGACCTTTACACCAAGGACATCGACGAGATCATCGTCTCGGGCGAGGAAGGCTACAAGGAAGCGCGCGAGTTCATGCGCATGCTGATGCCGAGCCACGCCAAGCACGTGAAGCTCTACAAGGACAATCAGCCGCTGTTCACGCGCTACGGCATCGAAAGCCAGCTCGACGCTATGTTCTCGCCCACGGTGCAACTGCGCTCCGGCGGCTATATCGTGATCAACCAGGCCGAAGCGCTGGTCGCCATCGACGTGAACTCGGGCCGCGCCACGCGCGAGCACCATATCGAGGACACCGCGCTCAAGACCAATTGCGAGGCGGCAGAGGAAATTGCCCGCCAGTTGCGCCTGCGCGATCTCGCCGGGCTGATCGTCATCGACTTCATCGACATGGACGAAGGCCGCAACAACCGCACGGTCGAGCGGCGCATGAAGGACGCGCTCAAGCACGACCGCGCCCGCATCCAAGTCGGCCGCATCTCGCATTTCGGCCTGCTCGAAATGTCGCGCCAGCGCATCCGTACTTCGGTGCTGGAGTCCTCGACCGAGAAATGCCCGGTCTGCGGCGGCTCCGGCCACGTGCGCTCAGTATCGTCGGTGGCGCTGCAATTGTTGCGCGCCATCGAAGAGACGCTCATCAAGGGCGCGACGCACAATCTGATCGTGCGCACGCGCCCGGAAGTCGCGCTCTACGTGCTCAACCACAAGCGCGCGCATCTGCGCGACCTGGAGGAGCGCTTCCGCATCACCATCACGATTTCCGCCGACGCGACGGTGAACGCGCAGATGCCGTACGCCGTCGATCGCGGCGAGCAAGTGCACACGGTGGAAGCCGCCAAGATTCTGGCGGCGGCCGCACAACCGCCGCTGCCCTCGATGGTCGAGGCCGACGAAGACGTGCTCGACGCTGCCGCCGAGGCCGACGAAGACGTGGAAGCCGAGAGCGAGAGCTATAGCGGCGAGGTGGCCGAGGCGCCGGAATTCGCGCCAGCGGAGGACGGGGGCGAAGTGCCGCGCGATGGCGGCGAGCGCGACGGCCGCCGGCGGCGGCGGCGCGGACGGGGGCGCGGACGTGGGCGCGGCGGCGAGCCGCGCGAGGACGCGCCACCGCTCACCCGCGAGACGGCGCCCGAGCATATCGTCGCGCACGAGGATCACGAAGCCGGCGCGCCCGAAGAGATCGGTCTCGACGGGCAGCAGCCGCGGCAGGGCGGCGCGACCGAAGACGTCGAAGGCGGCGAGACCCGCCGCCGGCGTCGGCGCGGCCGGCGCGGCGGACGCCGCAACCGGCAGGGCCGCGAGGGTGAAGCACCGTTCCAAGGAAACAATGGCGGCGGAGCGGAACGTGAAAGTCAGCATGCGGGCACGGAATTCCCGCCTGTGAGCGACGAGGATGCTTCGGCCATCGCACCACCATTCGATGAACCGCCGACGGAACGGCCGATCATCGACCGACCGTACAGCCAGCCGCCGGATTTCTCAGCAGAGCCGCAGCCGGCCGCGCCGCCACAAGCCGCCGCACCGGTGCAAGCCGAGCCGGAGCCGCCGCGCCGCCGTTCGACCATCCGCGAGCCGGCGCCGATCGCTACTGCCGGCGCGCCTCCACCGGCTCCGGTTCCGAGCGCACCCCCGCCGGAGCCGATCATTTCCTCGACGGCGAGCGAGGAAACCGGCCAACCCAAGCGCGGCTGGTGGGCCAAACGGCTGCTGGGCGATAAAAGCTAGCGTATGATCCCGAAAATTCGGCGAGGGTTTTCGGTCATACGTGGGGCGCAATGAAATCCGCCTGGAACGAGCGCGACGCCAAGGCCGCGATCGACCGCGGCGCGAGAGCCGGCATCGACGCCGCACTGGCGCTGCGTGTTTATTCGGCGCGCCTCCTCGGCCGCGATCCCAAACTCGTCCTGCATGGCGGCGGCAATGCATCGCTGAAGACCACGGCGCGCGATCTTGCCGGCGCCGACGTCGCGGTGCTGCGCGTCAAGGGTTCGGGCTCCGACATGGGCACTATCGAGCCCGCCGGTTTTCCGGCGGTGCGGCTCGAACCGCTGCGCGCCTTGCGCACACGCAAGACGCTGTCCGGCGATGCGATGGCCAAAGTTCAGCGCGTTTATCTGATCGATCCGCAAGCCCCCTCGCCCTCGGTCGAGATGCTGCTGCACGCCTTCATGCCGGCAAAATTCGTCGACCATACTCACGCCACCGCGGTGCTCAGCCTGATCGACCAGCCGAACGCGGCCGAACTCGCTGCCGACGTGTTCGGCGGCCGGCTGGGCTTCGTGCCCTATCTGATGCCGGGTTTCGGTCTTGCCAAAAAATCCGCCGAGGTCTTCGACAAAAATCCAAAGGTCGAGGGGCTGATCCTCGACAAGCACGGCATCTTCACCTTCGGCGAGGACGCGCGCGAATCCTATGAGCGCATGATCGCATTCGTCACACATGCGGAAAACCGTCTCAAGAAAAGCCGCAAAGCGGTCTTTGTCAGCGCCAAGCTGCCGCAACAAGTTGCGCCCGCAATCGATGTCGCGCCGATCCTGCGCGGCGCCTGCACCTTGCGCGACGTCGGCGGCGAAGGCGCCCATCGGCGTCCGATCCTCGACTTTCGCACGAGCGATGCAATCCTGAATTTCGTCAACGGCAAGGACGTCGCGCGTTACGCCCGCGCCGGCGTGATCACGCCCGATCATGTGATCCGCACCAAGCCCTGGCCGCTGATCGTGCCAGCACCGGAGGCCGGCAAACTCGACGTCTTCATGAAAGCCGCACAAGCAGCGGTGATGAAATTTGCCGCCGATTACGCCGCCTATTTCAAGCGCAACAAAAAGCATGCGAAGGGCGCGGCAATGCACGACCCCCTGCCCCGCGTTGCGCTGGTGCCGGGCGTCGGCCTGTTCGGCATGGGCGTGTCGGCGAAAGATGCCGCGATCGCCGCCGACATTGCGGAAGCCGCGGTCGAAGGCACCACCGGCGCGGAGACCATCGGCAAATTCAAATCGATTTCCGAAGCCGACATGTTCGACGTCGAATATTGGCCGCTGGAATTGGCCAAGCTCGGCGGACGTAAAACACTTCCGCTCGCCGGCCAGGTCGCGGTCGTCACAGGCGCCGGCGGCGCCATCGGCGCAGCCACAGCGAAAGTCTTTGCCGAGGCCGGCGCGGAAGTGGCGCTGCTCGATCTCGATGCCAAGGCCGCCAAGGAGAAAGCCGCTACAATCGGCGGTGCGGCGCTCGCCCTTCAATGCGACGTGACCGACGCCAAATCGGTCGCCGCCGCTTTCGACAAAGTCGTCGCAACGTTCGGCGGCGTCGATGTCGTCATTTCCAACGCGGGCGCTGCCTGGCAGGGCAAGATCGGCGAGGTTGACGAAGCGATTTTGCGCCAGAGTTTCGAATTGAACTTCTTCGCACACCAAAAAGTGGCGCAGGCCGCGGTCAAAATCATGCTGGCGCAAGGCACCGGCGGCTGCCTGTTGTTCAATGTATCGAAACAGGCGGTGAACCCGGGCGCCGACTTCGGGCCCTATGGTCTGCCCAAGGCGGCAACGCTGTTCCTGGTGCGGCAATACGCGCTCGACTACGGCGCCGATGGCATCCGCGCCAATGCGGTCAATGCCGACCGTATCCGCTCCGGCATTCTCACCGGCGATTTCATCAAGCAGCGCGCCAAGGCGCGGGGGTTAAGCGAGAAGGACTATATGACCGGCAATCTGCTCGGCCGCGAGGTCACCGCCGACGACGTGGCGCAGGCCTTTCTGGCCCAGGCGCTCGCTTTGAAGACTACCGCCGACGTCACCACCGTCGACGGCGGGAATATTTCGGCAGCGCTGCGATAAAATGCTATCGTGATTCCGTATCGAGACCCGTCAAAGGAGCTATGACCATGCTGCGCACCATAGCCGTCATCGGCCTACTGCCTCTCCTCTTGCTGGCGAGCCCGGCATCCGCCGCGCCCACCAAGGCGCAAAAGATGGAGACCTGCAAATTCGGCGCCGACGACCAGAAACTCGAAGGCGCCAAGCGCAATGTCTTCATCAAGAAGTGCATGGCCCAAGGCAATTTCGAACCGCCCGGACGCAAAGTGGCCAAGAAGCCGGCGCCTAAGAAGCCCAAGAAGCCGGCCGCCATGGCCCCGCCGCAGCAGCCGGCACCGCCGCCGGCCGTGCCCCCGCCGCCGAAGCAATAGGCCGGCGGCGCAAGAACGCGACATGCCGGAAGCCGATAAAGCAGGCGAACGCTACCAGGCCGACACTCCGCAGGCCGCGCCGGGCTTTTTCCTGAAAGGCTCGCACCAGCTCGACTGGGGCATGAAGAATCGCCTCGCCCGCGTATTCAATCCGGCGTCCGGGCGCACGGTGATGCTTGCCGTCGACCACGGCTATTTCCAGGGGCCGACCTCGGGATTGGAACGTATCGACCTGTCGATCGTGCCATTGTTGCCGCAATGCGACGCGTTGTTTTGCACGCGCGGCATCCTGCGCTCCGTGATACCAGCCGATTGCCAAAAGCCGATGGTGCTGCGTGCCAGCGGCGGTCCCTCGATCCTGCGTGAGGAACTCTCCGACGAGCAGATCGCCATGGACATGGACGACGCCATACGTCTCAATGCCGCCGGCGTCGGCATCCAGGTCTTCATCGGCGGCGAACACGAGACGCGCTCGGTGCACAACATGACGCGGCTCGTCGATGCCGGGCTACGCTGCGGCATGCCGGTGATGGGCGTCACCGCGGTCGGCAAGAATATGGTGCGCGACGCACAATATTTTCGCCTCGCCTGCCGCATCATCGCGGAGCTCGGCGCGCAATACGTGAAGACCTATTACGTGGACGATGGCTTCGACACCGTCACAGCCTCCTGCCCGGTGCCGATCGTGATGGCCGGCGGCAAGAAACTCCCCGAACTCGATGCCCTAACGATGGCCTACAACGCCGTGCAGCAGGGCGCTGCCGGCGTCGACATGGGCCGCAACATCTTCCAGTCCGACGCGCCCAAAGCGATGATTGCGGCGGTCAACGCGGTGGTGCACAAGAATACCAAGCCAGCCGAGGCGCTCGACATCTACAGGTCGCTCAAGAGCAAGGGGTGAGCCAGAACACGGGTCGCCGGCGTTCAACCGGTGACGCGGCGTTTCGGCACGCCGGAGCGCGGATCGCCTGCCCGCGCGTGGGCTACCACGCTGCCATCCTCGTGCCCTTCCAGCCTCGACTCGAACATGGCGATGATGTCGTGCGCCGGACGCGGCGGCGAAAAGACGTAGCCTTGGATTTGGGTACAGCCGGCGTCGCGCAGCTTTGCGACCTGGTCGGCCAATTCCACGCCCTCCGCCGTCGTCGACATGCCGAGCGCTTCGGCAAGCGCCACGATCGCCCGAATAATCGCAAGGCTCGAGTCGCGCGCCGCCACATCGTCAATGAACGATTTGTCGATCTTGATCTTGTCGAACGGGAATCGCCGCAAGTAGCTCAGGGACGAATAGCCGGTGCCGAAATCGTCGAGCGCTGTCTGCACGCCGAGTGTGCGCAGGTTCTTCAACATCGCCTCGACATGGCCGTCACGGTCGAGGAAGATCAATTCGGTCACTTCCAGTTCGAGGCGATTTGGCGGCAGCCCGCTGTCCGCGAGGGCTGCGACCACGGTCGCCAGAAATTTTTGATTCCTGAATTGGACAGGCGAAAGATTCACCGCCACGACCGTATCGTCGGGCCATTGGCGCGCCGTCTTGACGGCCTCGCGCAGCACCCACTCGCCGATCGGCTCGATGAGCCCGGTTGCCTCGGCAACGGGGATAAACTCCGCCGGCGAAACGACGCCCCATTCGGGCGATGTCCAGCGCAGCAGCGCCTCGCAGCCGGCGATCCGCCAACTTTTCATCTCGACGAGAGGTTGAAATACCAAACGAATCTCGCCGTTCTCCAGTGCTGTCCGCAACCCGATTTCCAGCGCGCGGCGGCGATGCGCCCATGCCTCCATCTTCTGCTCGAAAAAGCGGTAAGTCCCCGCGCCATCCGCTTTGGCGCTGTAGAGGGCGAGATCCGCCTTCTTCATCAATGAGTCTGCCTCCCAGCCGTCGGCCGGCGCAACGGCAATACCGACACTGGTGCCAATGACGATATCGCCGTGCTCCAGTTTGAACGGCTGCTTGAAGGCATCGACGATCAGGCGGGCCACTATCATCGGCCCGGTCGGCAGATCGGGAGAGAGTTGCAGGATCGCAAATTCGTCCCCGCCCAACCGGGCCACGATGTCGCGGCTGCGCACGCAAGAACGGATACGTTGACCAACCAGCTTGAGCAAGGCGTCGCCGACCGGGTGACCGAGCGTATCATTGACCGATTTGAACTGGTCGAGATCGAGACAGAGCAGCGCCGCCGACTGACCTTTCGCGCGCGCGTCGGACAGTGTTCGATCGATCTCTTCCTGGAATGACGCGCGGTTCGGCAGTTCCGTTACTACATCATAGCGCGCAAGACGAATAATACGCTCGTTTGCCAAGCGATTTTCGGTCACGTCGGCGCCGACGCCGTGGTAGCCGGTGAACAGGCCCGCATTGTCGAAATTCGGCTTCGCGGATAACAACCAGTACCGCCGTTCCGTCCCGACGCGAACCGGCAACGTAACGTCTCGAAACGCGGCGCGCATCGTCATGCGCCTGAGGATATCCGTGAGTTCTGGCGAGCGGTATTCGCGCTGGCCATCAATGATGTCGGACAGTTGTGCGCCGTGAAGCTCCGATTGCGTCTTGCCGGCGGCTTCGGCAAAACGGTCGGATACACGGGTCAGCGCGCCGTCGACATCGGTCTCCCACAGCCAGTCGCTGGCATGTTCCTGGAAATCGTTGAGCAGCAGGCCGATGAGTTCGCGCTGCAACTCGATCTTCAACTCGTGACGCAGGTGCTCAAAAAACAAACGCCCATGTGCAACCAGGTTGCGCGACATAAACACCGCATAGACGATGAATAGGATCGCGGTGTAGTCGAACACAACATATGAGGCGGAGATCAACGCGCCGACCGAGGCGAAAACGATGGTCCAGGTATAGGCCAGCCCGGCCACCGGTACGGTCGACAAGCAGAACGCGCCGCCGGAAATCATTCCTGCCATTGTCGCGGCGAGGAACAATTGATGCATCGTGTCGGACATTGGGAAACAGGACAAAGGGCGCGGTGCCCCAAACAATACCGAGAATGGCGGCGTGCAGAATCGTCCGGTTGATCCCCCGCTGCGAGGCGCCTTTGGGCGGATTTCGCCGCGTGCGGCGCCAAGACATGGCAGCGGCGAGAGCGACCGCAGCGATGAGCCCGCCCCACGTCGTAAGGAACAGGTTCGACCCGGTATCCCAAAAGACGTACACGATGACGCAGGCGTTCAGGACATTGACCGTCATGGTCAGCGGCACAAGCTGAACCACAGCATCGATCTGCGCTGCGCGGATACGGCGGCGCGCCTGTTCGTCGAGATCGTCGAGGCGGTCCGTCTCCCCGAACAGAAATTCGGGCAGAGACCTCGTCAGCGGGCCTAACTTCATCACGCGTTACCGAAGTCCTGAGTCGACGAAGCGGAAAACAACAAGATTGGCCAGCAATAAGCCCGGCACTTTGCCAATCATTCGCTAAACAAGCATGAGACGGGATGTTAATTTGAAATAACAATTTGCCATATGGATGCTGGCTTCCGCATCGGCGCGCGTTTATGGAGACATCGACGGACGCGATGGGGACTTGACTTGGCATTAACCGCTTGTGAAACCCGCAGCGATTTGTCGGCACATGCCGGCGATATCGGAAGTAATGGGGTAGTGATGATCAGAGTCATATTGGCGGCGACATGCTTGGTACTCTTTGCCGCCGCCGCGCAGGCTGGCGGCGCCGACGACCTCAAGACCGCGAATGCGGCTGCCCAACAGGGCAAAGTTAACGATGCCATCAGTTTGTTCACGCAGCGCGCTCGAAGCGAAAGATCTTTCGCCCGCCGATCAGCTCGCCGCCCGCAAGGCCCGCGGCAGCGAATACACCTCCACAAGCCTGATCGCCGACGCCTTCGAGCGGCTTGATCAGGCGCACAATCTGCGCGACAGCGCCATTGCCGATTATACTGCCGTACTCGCCATCAAAGGCGCGATGACGCCAAGTTTACGTCGCGCGCGGCCAAGTTTACGACCTGAACGGCCAATACGATGCCGCGATCGCCGATTTCAGATGCGGCGCTCAAGATCAAAGACACGCCGATCGCGCTGGTGTACCGGGCCAACAGCGAAAGCGCCAAAGGCGACTATGATCGCGCGATCGCCGACTTCGGCGCCGCGCTCGACCTCGTCGGCAAGGACGCCAAGGATGCCGGCATCGACGCTATGGATATCAACAGCCAACGCGGCTATTCACAATTCATCGCCGGCGCGCTATGCCGCCGCCGCCGCCGATTTCGACAAGGCGCTTGCGCTCGGCGCGGCGACGCGCAGAGGCGACGTGTTGTGGATGCCGTATCAGGCGGCTTGGCTGCATATCGCGCGCGCGCGCGCCGGCGAAAACGACGCCGATGAACTCGCGCGCAATGCCGGCAAGATCAATGTCAAGCAATGGCCCGGCACGCTGGTCGCGTATTTTCTCGGCCAGGCCAAGCTCGATGAACTGACGCCGCCTTCAAGCCACGGCTCCATGGGACACGCGCGCGAATGTGGTGTGGCGTTCTTTGCCGGTGAGCAGGCGCTGGCCAAGAAAGACACCGCGGCAGCGACGCAGCAGCTCACACGCGCGCGCGCGGCGTGCAACATCCACACCGTCTACTATCTCGCCAGCGGCGTTGAACTGAAGCGTCTGGGAAAATAACGCCCGGCGCCCTCAGGCGGCCCGCGCCGCGGGCCGCTCCAGTGGCGTCACCTCAAACGTCCGCAAGGTTCCGCGCCGCAGTACGTCGATGGCAAGCTTGCGTCCGATCCGTTCGCTGTTGAGCAGCCGGATCAGGTCGTCGACGCCGGTCACCGCCTCTCCGTCCGCCCGCACGATGGTGTCGAGCGTCATCAAACCGGCGAGCGCCGCCGGTCCGTTCGGCTCGAGCGCCGTAATCATGGCGCCGGCGGCGTTGTCGATGCCGGCGTTGCGCGCATAGCGGCGCGGCACCGCCGCGGTCTGACCCGACACGCCGATAAATCCGCGCCGCACGCGGCCGTGCTTGATCAATTCGCTGAGCACGAATTGCGCGGTATTGCTGGCGACCGCGAAACAAATGCCCTGCGCGCCCACGATGACCGCGGTGTTGATGCCGACCACCTCGCCGCGCGATGACACCAGCGGACCACCTGAATTGCCGGGATTGAGAGCGGCGTCGGTCTGGATCACGTCTTCGATCAGCCGGCCATTTCTCGAACGCAACGAGCGCCCGAGCGCAGAAATGACGCCGGCGGTCACGGTCAATTCAAAGCCAAGCGGATTGCCGATGGCGATCACCAGTTGGCCGCGCTTGAGCTCTTTGGAATCGCCGAGCCTCGCGTGCGCCAGATCGCGCGCCGAACCTGCCCGCAGCAGCGCAAGATCGGTGTCGGGGTCCTCGCCCAGCGTGCGTGCCTCCATGACGCGGCCTTCGGCGTCAGCGAGGCGAACCTCCTTGGCGCCGTGAACCACATGGCTGTTGGTGAGCACAAGACCGTCCGGCGCGATCACCACGCCGGAACCGACCCCGCTGGGGCGGCCGTTCACGCCACGGGTCTCGACGCGCACCACCGCCGGGCCGACGGCGTCGGCCACGGCGATCACCGCGTTGGAATAGGCGTCGAGTGCCTCGGCGTCCGGCGAAGGTGCCGCCGTTGCGCCGATGTCCTCGACATCGGTCGGCGAAGTAAAATCGAGCATGTCTGACTCTGGGGATGTGTTGATGCGTCCGTAGATGTAGGATCGCCCGGCAAAAATGGAAGATGCCGGTCAAAAGGGTCGCCAATGACCACCCATCACATCAAGCTGCAAAGCTCCGTCGGCGATTTCAGCCCGGAATTCGTCGAGCGCCTGCCCGCATTGGAAAAGGCGATGCGCGACCATGGGCTCGATCCGTCAGCCTTTGTCATCGCCAGGAACATGGCCCAGAGCACATTTTTGCCGATCGCGTTCCGGCCAGACGGCAACCTGCTCGAATACACGGTATTCGTCAAAGATCGTTCCTTTACAGTCACACAGCCGAACGATATGCGCTTCCTTGAATATTTTTCTGAGCTCTGCGTACCGCCGGAGCATAAGTCCGACACACATTCGACGCTGCATACGGTCGAACAAAAATTAGAACTCGCTGTTCGGCCGCGCCGCGCGCTGGCTCAACAAACCGATTTAGCAATGCAGGCTTTGCCTCCCCTAGAACTCGCCGGACGGCTTGCGCTTGCGGTCGGGCTCGCCGTTTTCATAGGGCTCGCTTTCGAGGAGGTCTACAAACGCGCCGAGCCCGACAATCCCGGCGGCGTGCGTACCTTTCCGATGCTGACGATGTGCGGGGCGACGCTCTATCTGATCGAGACCACCTACGCGCTCGCCTTCGTCGCCGGGCTGTTTGGCCTGGCCCTCTGGCTGCACGCCTATATCCGCACCTCACCGCGCGACCACGACGCGCCGAGCTTCATGATCCCGGCGTCCAACCTCCTCGCCTATGCACTCGGGCCAATCGCGCTCATCGCGCCGGCTTGGGTGGCGGTCGCACTCGCCGTGACCGCGGTGCTGCTGCTCGGCGGCCGCGAGCGCCTGCACCGTCTCACCCGCGTCATTCCCCCGGAAGAGCTTTCAACCGCGGCGAAGTTCCTGATTCTAACGGGCATCATCCTGCCGTTGGTGCCGCATGGCCAAGTCAGCAGCCTGACGCCGCTGACGCCCTACGGCATCTGGCTTGCCGTCGTCGCGATCTGCGCCCTCTCCTATTTCAGCTACCTCCTGCAGCGGTACGGGCCGTTCCGCAGCGACGCGCTGCTTGCCGCCATGCTCGGCGGCGCCTATTCATCGACCGCGACTACGGTTGTGTTGTCCAAACGCCTGCGCGAGACCAAGACTGCGCCCGCCGACATTTCCGCCGGAATCGTCGCCGCGACCTCCGTGATGTATCTGCGCATCGGTATCGTCGTCGCTATATTCAATCGTGCCGTTGCACTCGCCTTGGCGCCGGCGTTGCTCGCGCTGTGCGCGATCGGCGCTGCCTTCACGCTCTACGAATGGCGCCGGCACGTTGCGGGTTCTGCCAAGGCAAGCCTTGCCGTCGAGGCAAAGAATCCGTTGCAGATCCAGACCGCACTCATCTTCGCCGCGCTCATCGTGGTGATTTCGGTGCTCACCGTATGGATGCGCGATACCTTCGGGGAAGCCGGAATTTTTGCGCTGTCGGCGGTGGTGGGCTTAACCGATATCGATCCCTTCGTCCTCAACATCGCGCAAGGCGGCATTGCCGGGTCGCCCGTTGGCGACCTCTGCGCAGCGATCCTGATCGCGTCCTCATCGAACGGCGTCTTTAAGGCCGCCAGCGCCCTCGTCGTCGGCAGGGCGGCGGCGAAGCACCCGGCGATCATCCTGCTGGTGCTGTCACTTTTGGGTATTATCGCCGCGGCGGGTTATGTCATTTACATCTGAGCGGCAAAAACTCGTCAATCGCTCTGCAAGATGACGTTCTTCACCATCGGATAGATCTGGTTCTGCCAGGTTCTCCCTGAGAACACGCCGTAGTGGCCGACGCCGGCCTGCATGTGGTGGCGCTTGCGATAAGGGCGCAGCGACGTGCACAGATCGTGCGCGGCTAGCGTCTGCCCGACCGCGCAGATGTCGTCCTTCTCGCCTTCCACCGTGAACAGCATGGTGCGCCGGATCGCCTGCGGCTCGACTTTACTGCCTTCGTAAGTGAGCGCGCCGAGCGGCAGCGTGTGCTCCTGGAACACCAGCCGCACCGTCTCCAAATAAAACTCGGCGGTGAGATCGAGCACGGCGAAATATTCATCATAGAACGCCTTGGTCTGCGCGGCCTTCGCCTCGTCACCCTTGGCGATGTGCTCGTACAATTCGTGATGCGCCTTGAGATGCCGGTCGATATTCATGCTCATGAAGGCGGCGAGTTGCACGAAGCCGGGATAGACCTTGCGTCCTCCTCCGCCGTAGCGATAGGGCACGGACGCGATCAGATTCTTTTCGAACCACTCGATCGGCTTGCTCTTGGCGAGCTCGTTGACTTTGGTCGGGTTGACGCGGGTGTCGATCGGGCCCGCCATCAGCGTCATCGATCGCGGCTGCGCCGGATTGTCGCCCTGCGCCATTACCGCCGCCGCCACCAGCGCGGCGACGCAAGGCTGGCATACCGCGACCAGATGCGCGCCCGGTCCGATCTTTTCCATGAAGCGGATCAGGTGGCTAATATATTCGTCGAAGCCGAAGCGGCCGTCGGCGGTCGAAACATCGCGCGCGTTGTGCCAATCGGTAATGTAGACGTCGTGCTCGGCCAGCATGGTGCGCACAGTGGCGCGCAGCAACGTCGCGAAATGGCCCGACAGGGGCGCGATCAGCAGCACGCGCGGCTGCGCCTGCTCGACGTCCTTCTTGAAGTGCAGCAGGGTGCCGAACGGCGTCACATCGGCGGCCTCCTCGGTCACCGCCACCTCGCGGTTGCCGACCGTGACGCTGTCGATGCCGTAAGGCGGACGGGCATGGGTGAGGCCGGACCGCGCGATCAACTCGTAGGCGGCAGTCAGGTTGCTGAGCGCCGTCGGCCGCGCCGAGCCGTTGAGCCGTTCGCCGATGGTCTTCGCCGCCATGCCGGCAAGCGCACGCACCGGCACCATGATGTCGGAATGCGCCTGATACGCCTGATAGAGCATCCATTCCCCGGCGGCCCCGGCGGACCGCAGGGGAAAGCTAGTGCATTTTATGTTGCAGTGCGAGATATAAATCTCTACGGCGCCGCCTGGGGACAAGCAGCCAGCCATCTCTTTTTGCGGCACGGGAAGGTATTGAACAGGCAGAACTTTCGTCTAAGCTGCCGGATGCCGGGCCGCGTGAAATAGGGATGATTACGCCCAATGGCCAAGGCTACCCTCACCATCGCCAGCAAGAACTACGGCTCCTGGTCGCTGCGCGGCTGGCTGCTGTGCAAGATGGCCGGCCTCGAGTTCGACGAGCAGCCGGTCGGCAGCGACGATCCCTCCACGCGCGCCGAATTGCTGTTGCTGTCGCCCTCCTTCCTGGTGCCGTGCCTCACGCATGACGGCATCAAAGTCTGGGACACGCTGGCGATTGCGGAATATCTCAACGAGATTTTGCCCGAGGCGGGCTTGCTGCCCAAGGATCGTGCGGCGCGCGCGCATTGCCGCTCGATCTCGGGCGAGATGCATTCCGGCTTCTCCAACATGCGCTCGGCGCTGCCGATGAATCTGAAGGCGCACCACCCCGGCTTCAAGGTCTGGGCCGGCGCGCAGGCCGACATCGACCGCATCATCTTCATCTGGCGCGAATGCCTCGACGCGCACGGCGGCATGTTCCTGTTCGGCGACAAGCCCGGCATGGCCGACGCCATGTTCGCGCCGGTGGTGACGCGCTTCCTCACCTACGACGTCAAGCTCGAATCCGATTGCGCCGGCTATTGCAAGGCGGTGATGGCGCTACCGCAGATGCAGGAATGGGTTGAAGGCGCCAAGGCCGAGCCCGACGAAGTGGTCGAGTTGGACGTCGAGTTTTAACGCGGCGCTTTCGCCAGCCAATTGCCAATCCGCTCCACCGCCTCGCGCATGTCGGCGGCCGAGCCAGCGTAACAGAAGCGCAGGAAGTTGTGGCCGTTCACCGGATCGAAATCGATGCCCGGCGTCGCCGCCACATGCGCCTCGTTGAGCATGCGCTTGGCGAAATCCAGACTGTCGCCGGAAAATTTCGAAATATCCGCGTAGAGATAAAACGCGCCGTCGACCGGCAAGGAATTTGTCGAGCCCGGCTTTCGGCAGCCCTTCGGTGAGAATGCGCCGGTTTTCCTCGTAGCCGTGCTTGACCGCCTCCATTTCGGCGCTGCCGTCGAATGCGGCTTCCGCCGCCACCTGCGCGAGCGTCGGCACCGAAATCGCGAGATTGCCCTGCAGCCGCTCGACCGCGCGCACCGAGCGGCTCCGGCACCACCATCCAGCCGACGCGCCAGCCGGTCATGCAGAAATATTTCGAGAACGAATTGATCACCAGCGCGCGCTCCGACAGCTTCGCCGCCGTCTCGGCGGCGAAGGCATAGTCGAGCCCATGATAGATCTCATCGGAGATCACGCGGATGCCTTCGGCTTCTGCGGCCGCGATCAGTTGCGCAAGCGCATCGGCGTCCATCATGGTGCCGGTCGGATTGGCCGGACTCGCGACCACCAAGCCGGCGAGCGGTTTCTTGCGGTGCTCGGCGATCAGCGCCGGCGCGGAGAGCGCCCACCGCGCGTCCGCCGAGGTCTCGATGAGCACCGGCTCGCAGCCGAGCGCCGACAGGATGTGCCGGTAAGGCGGATAACCGGGGTTGGCCAAGGCCACCCGGTCGCCCGGCTCGAACAGCGTCAGAAACGCCAGCACGAATCCACCGGAGGAGCCGGTGGTGACCACCACGCGCGCCGGATCGAGCGCGAGGTCATAGGTCTCGCCGTAGTGGCGGGCAATTCGAGCCCGCAAGGCAGGAATGCCGAGCGTCTCGGTATAGCCGATACGGCCAGCGCTGAGCGCCCCCTGCGCCGCTCGCCGCGCCGTTGCCGGCGCGGGCGCCGCCGGCTGGCCTACTTCCATGTGCAGGATGCGCGCGCCCTTGGCCTCCAGCGCCGCCGCCGCCGCCATCACGTCCATGACCATGAACGGCGGCACATTGCTGCGTTTGGAGGGTATTAGCAGGTGTTTTGCCACCTCAAGCATCGCTAGTCGCTCCGTGCGGCGCGGTTCCCGCCCCGCTGTTGCCCCATTTGCCGGGTTGCTTGGCGGCTTGCGTTTTCCATGACTCAGACGTGATCGCAAGCTGCGTTGACCGCCCCAGGGCGCGTCACTAGGTTCACGCGATCCGGTAGCACATCGATCAGCATGAGCGAGAACAGGACACCTATCAGGGCATGGCGTATGGCGCCAGCAGGGCGCGCGCTCGCCTTCGCGACGGCTATCGTGGTCGCTGTGGCCGGCGGCGGACCGAGCTTCGCGCCCGAACGGGCACGGGCACAAGCCGCGGGCGGCCCGCCGATCATCCGCGACACCGAAATCGAGCAGTTGTTGCGCGACTACTCGGCACCGATCCTAAAGGCGGCGGGCCTCGCCAAGCAGAACGTCCGGATCGTTATCCTCAACGACCGTGCCTTCAACGCTTTCGTCATGGACGGCCGCCACATCTTCATCAACGCAGGTGCGCTGTTCGACGCCAAGACACCGAACGAGATCATCGGCGTGTTCGCGCACGAAACTGGCCACCTTGCCGGCGGCCATCTGTTGCGGCTGCGCGAGGAACTCGCCCGCGCGCAGACCGCATCGATCGTCGCACTGCTGGCAGGCGTCGGCGCGGCGGTCGCCGGCGCACGCTCGGGCGGCAGCATCGGCAATGTCGGCACCGCTGCGATCATGGCGCCGCAATCGATGATCCAGCGTTCGCTGCTCGCCTACGTCCGCACTCAGGAAGATCAAGCCGACCACGCCGGCGTGAAATTCCTCACCGCCACCGGCCAATCCGCCAGGGGCATGCTCGAACTGTTCAAGCGGCTGGGTAACGAGTCGCTGTTCAATTCGCGCTACGTCGATCCCTATCTGCAGAGCCACCCGATGCCGCCCGAGCGTGTCGCCGCGCTCGAAGTGCTGGCCAAAGCGAGCCCTTATTTCGACCGCAAAGATTCGCCGGAACTGCAACTGCGCCACGACATGATGCGCGCGAAATTGTCCGGCTTTCTGGATCGGCCCGACACCGTCTATCGCCGCTATCCGCTGAGCGATCACAGCCTGCCGGCGCGTTATGCCCGCGCCATCTCGACCTATCGCTACGGCAACGGGCGCGACGCCATCGCGCAGATCGATAGTCTGATCCAGACGCAGCCGAACAACCCGTATTTCTATGAACTCAAAGGCCAGGCGTTGCTGGACGGCGGCCACCCAGCCGAGGCGATCGCGCCGTTACGCCACGCGGTGACGCTCGCGCACAGTGCGCCGCTGATCGACATCATGCTCGGCCAGGCGCTGATCGCCACCAACAATACCAAGAACGCCGAAGAGGCCGTCCCGCTTCTGCGCACCGCGCTCAGTCGCGAACCGGAATCATCCGACGCCTACACTCAGCTCGCCATGGCCTATGGCCGCAAGGGCGACCTCGCCCAAGCCGATCTCGCCGCCGCGCAGGCCGCTTTCACGCGCGGCGACGTCAGGACCGCGCGGCAGCTCGCGGCGCGCGCGAAAACCCGCCTTCCCGTCGGCTCGCCCGCCTGGGTGCGCGCCGACGATATCGTCAGCGTCAAGGCCCCGGCCGCCCCGATCAGATGACCACAGCAAGGACAAAACCGATGACATCGAGCCTGCGTATTATCGCCGCCGCCTGTGCCGCGTTGCTGGCTGTCGCTGCGCCGCAAATTGTGCGGGCGCAAACTTTTTCGCCCGCGCAGCGTTCCGACATCGAACGCGTGGTGCACGATTATCTGCTCGCGCATCCCGAGGTGCTGCAGGAAGCAATGAGCGAGTTGGAGAAGCGGCAGACCGCCGCTCAGGCCGAGAAGTATAAAGTGGCGGTCAAGGAACATGCGCAAAAGCTGTTCTCTTCGCCCAACCAGGTCACACTCGGCAATCCGAACGGCAATGTCACCTTCGTCGAGTTCTTCGATTACAATTGCGGTTACTGCAAGCGCGCCATGGACGACATGCTCACGCTCCTGAAGGACGATCCCAAGCTCAAGGTCGTGCTCAAGGAATTCCCGGTGCTCGGACCCGGATCGCTCGAAGCCGCGCGCGTCGCCGTCGCCGTGCGCATGCAGGATCCGAAGAAATATCTCGAATTTCACACCAAACTCTTGGGCGGCCGCGGCGCCGCCGACGAAGCGCACGCGTTGGCCGTCGCCAAGGACATCGGCATGAACATGGCCCAGATCCAAAAGGACGCGAAGAGCCCCGAAGTGAAGGCCACACTCGACGAGGACTTCAAGCTCGCCGAGGCGCTCGGCCTCAACGGCACGCCGAGCTACGTCATCGGCTCCGACGTCGTGGTGGGCGCCATCGGCCTTCCCGGGCTGCAGGAAAAGATCAACACCGCGCGCTGCGGCAAGCCGACCTGCTGACGGCGGCTTAGCATCCGTCCTCATCGCTTTGATCGGTAGATAGGCCGCCGGCTTGCCCGGCGGCCTTTTTCGCTGCTATGCGCGGTGGAACCGGTTTCGGACGAACGGGTTATCGCGCGCATGTATTCGGTCGGCATGGAAGAAGAATATTTCGTGTTCGACGCCAAGACGCGCCGGGCCGTGCGCCGCGTCGATAAAAAATTCCTCAGCCTCGCGCATGAGAAGCTCGGCGACCGCGTCATGACCGAGATGCTGCAGTCGCAGATCGAGGTGGCGACGCCGCCCTGCTCGACCATGAAAGAAGCGCGCCATCACCTCACGCATTATCGCCGCACGCTGAGCGCCGCCGCAGCAGCGCACAAGCTCGGCCTCGCCGCCATGGGCACCTTCCCGCTCGCGTTCTGGCCTGAACAGATCGTGACGGCGAAGGCGCGCTACGGCGCGATCATGGACGACCTGCAGATGATCGGTTACCGCAACATGTTGTGCGGCATGCATGTGCATGTGCAGGTGCCGGACGTCGACACGCGCGTCAATCTGATCATGCGGCTGACGCCCTATCTGCCGTTGCTGCTCGCGCTCTCCACGTCTTCGCCGTTCTGGCAGGGCCATCTCACCGGCTTGGTCGGATACCGGCTCGCCGCCTATGACGAACTGCCGCGCACCGGGCTGCCCGAATTATTCCGTACCAACGACGACTACAGGGAATTCGTCGCTGCACTCACCTGGGCAAAGATCATCCCGGACGCGAGTTACATCTGGTGGGCGTTAAGGCCCTCGCTTGGGAATCCGACCGTCGAATTGCGTGTCGCCGACAGTTGCACTCGGCTCGACGACGCCGTCGCCATCGCCGCTTTGTTCCGCTGCCTGGTGCGCGCGCTCGACCGCGACCGCGCACTCAATGCCGGGTTCGACCGCGTCGGGCGTGCCATCACCGTGGAGAATAAGTGGCACGCCCAGCGCTACGGCATCGCCGCCACCTTCGTCGATCCGTTTTCGCGGTCCCCGCTCACGCTCGCGCAATGGCTCGACCAGGTGTTCGACTTCATCGGCGAGGACATCGACGCGCTTGGTTGTGCGGCCGACGTCCGCCACGTGCATCGGATCGCCGCCGAAGGCACCAGCGCCGACCACCAGATCGACCTTTATACGAAAGCCAAGGCCACCGGCCGCAGGCGGCTGACGGCGATCAACGATGTCATCGATTGGGCGGCACGCGAGACCCAGGCCGTCGGCGGCAAAGACCTGTAAATCCGCGACCGGTCCGGGCTTCCCCTTGCCGCCCGGGCCACCTATAAGGTGCCGAAGTTTCACGCCTATCGACCACGAAAACGCGCCCAGCCGCCGGGATATCATGGCCAAGACGCTCTACGTCCTCAACGGGCCGAATATGAACCTGCTCGGCAGCCGCGAGCCGGAAAAATACGGCCGCACGACCCTCGCCGACGTCGAGAAGCTGTGCCGAGCGACCGCCAAGCGCTTCGGCCTCGATGTCGTGTTCCGCCAGTCGAACCTCGAGGGCGAACTGGTCAACTGGATCCAGGAGGCGCAGGCCAAGAAGGCCGCGGGTCTCATCATCAATCCGGCCGGCTACACGACGACCTCGATCGCCATTCTCGACGCGCTGCTCACGCTGAAAATGCCGATCGTGGAAGTTCACGTCACCAATATCCATCAGCGTGAAACGTTCCGGCACAACTCCTATGTCTCCAAGGCGGCGAAAGCTGTGATCTGCGGTTTCGGCGCCGACGGCTACGCACTGGCGATCACCGGGATGGCCGGCATGGTCGGCGCCAAACTTAAAAAATAAAACGGAATGCTTTAATGGCAAAAGCGCCGAAGGCCCCGATCGTCGATCGCGAGTTGATTCAGGAGCTCACCAAGCTCCTGGACGAAACCGGCTTGACCGAAATCGAGATCGAGCAGGACGGCCAGCGCGTGCGCGTCGCGCGTAATGCCGCGGCGCCTGCCCCCGTCGCCGCCGCGCCGCGCGCAGTAGCGGCGCCTGCGCCGCAGCCGGTGACGGCGCCGCTCGATCCCGCGAAACATCCGGGCGTGGTGGTGTCGCCCATGGTCGGCACTGCCTATGTCGCGCCCGAGCCTGGCGCGAAGCCCTTCGTCGAGATCGGCTCGCAGGTGAAAGCCGGCGACACGCTCCTTGTCGTCGAAGCGATGAAGACCATGAACCAGATCCCCGCACCGCGTGCCGGCACCGTGATCCAGATTCTGTTCGAGGACGGCCAGCCGGTCGAATTCGGCGAGCCTTTGGTCATCATCGAATGATGGCGCCAATGACCGCGCATCGGCCGGACCAGTCCGATGTTCGATAAAATCCTCATCGCCAATCGCGGCGAAATCGCCATGCGGGTGATCCGTGCCTGCAAGGAGCTCGGCATTCCGACCGTGGCGGTGCATTCGACCGCCGATACCGACGCCATGCATGTGCGCTTCGCCGACGAAAGCGTGTGCATCGGCCCGCCGGCGGCAAAAGACAGCTATCTCAACATTCCGGCCATTCTGTCGGCCTGCGAGATCACCGGCGCCGATGCCGTGCATCCCGGCTACGGCTTTCTGTCGGAGAACGCCCGCTTTGCCGAAATCCTGGCCGAGCACAATGTGCACTTCATCGGCCCCAAGGCCGAGCACATTCGCCTGATGGGCGACAAGATCGAGGCCAAGCGCACTGCCAAGAAGCTCGGCATTCCGGTTGTGCCGGGCTCCGACGGCGGCGTCACGTCAGATATCGAGGCCGCCAAGATCGCCGACGGCATTGGCTATCCGGTGCTGATCAAGGCGGCCGCCGGCGGTGGTGGCCGCGGTATGAAGGTCGCGCGCACGGCAGCCGAACTCTCGACGGCGCTCGCGACCGCGCGTAGCGAGGCCAAGGCCGCCTTTGACGACGACGCGGTCTATCTGGAAAAATATCTGGAAAAGCCGCGCCACATCGAAATCCAGGTGCTGGGCGACGGTAAGGGTAAGGCTATCCATCTTGGCGAACGCGACTGCTCGCTGCAGCGGCGGCATCAGAAGGTGTTGGAGGAAAGCCCCTCGCCTGCGCTCAACCGTCAGGCGCGCGATGCCATCGGCGAGACGGTCGCCAAGGCGATGCGCGAGATCCAGTATCTCGGCGTCGGCACCGTCGAGTTTCTCTATGAGGGCGGCCAGTTCTATTTCATCGAGATGAACACGCGCATCCAGGTCGAGCATCCCGTGACCGAGATGATCACCGACATCGACCTGATCTTCGAGCAGATCCGCGCCGCCGCCGGCAACGACTTCACGCTCAAGCAGAGCGACATCGAATTTCGCGGCCACGCCATCGAGTGCCGCATCAATGCCGAGAACCCGGTGTCGTTCCGTCCCTCGCCCGGCAAGATCCTGCACTATCATGCGCCCGGCGGCCTGGGCGTGCGCATCGATTCGGCGGTGTACCAGGGCTACGCCATCCCGCCTTATTACAACTCGCTGGTCGGCAAGCTGATCGTGCACGGCAAGACCCGCACCGAGGCGCTGATGCGGCTCAAGCGCGCGCTCGACGAGGTGGTGGTGGACGGCATCGAAACGACGCTGCCGCTGTTCCGCGCGTTGCTCACCGAGCCCGACATTATCGACGGCAACTATCACATCCACTGGCTCGAGCAGTTCCTCGCTCGAGGCGGACTGGTGGAAAGCGAGCCGCTGAGCTCCTAGTCTCGTTTCTGCGCAGACGGCCGAAGAAGCGCGACCATTGGCAAATGTGCAGAAGTTTCCGACGGCCGCTCTGGATCGAATAGCCGCCGCTTATCGGCTTATCATCTGAAATTATGAGCGAATTGCCCACTGCCTTGATTTAACGCAAGGCGTGTATTCGCCGTTCTGCTAAACGGACATCAACAAATCTGCGGATGCTGGGACCCTTGATGCGGGGCGATCCAGCCCCTGATCTCCGGTTTCGGTCCTCGCGGGTAAAGAAACGCCCAAGGAGATGACCGATGACAACGCGCAGCGAAAACCACGATTACATAACCGGCAGCGTTGCAGGAATACTGACATTGGTGATCATCGCGGCCGGCCTCGTGCTGCTGGCAGCATGGTTCTACGGCCATTGAATAGCCGATGATGGGCGCCCGGCCTTGACCCGGGTCGTTGACGGCTTGCGATAAATTCGTCTCTCCGCGCGCGATCCATTCCGCGGTCGATGATTATGCCTGTCCCGCCCGATCGCCGATCTCAGTGCCGCACGCCTGCCGTCAACCGCTCCAGCAGGCGGCACAAATCGGTCGGGCTATAAGGCTTCTTGACGAAGACCGAACGCGGCACCGGCGGCGCCAGCGCGGACGGCGAATAGCGCCCGGAACAATAGACCACCGGCAATTCGGGCCGTTGCGCGCGCGCCTCGCGCGCCAGCGTCGCGCCGTCCATCGGACCGAGCAGATTGATGTCGGTGAACAGCACGTCCACATCCGCGCCGGATTCGAGATAGCGCAAAGCCTCCTCGCCGGCCGCCACCGCATGCACGGCAAAGCCGACTTCGCTCAAGACCTCGGTAATCAGATCGCTGATGAAGACCTCGTCTTCAACCACAAGCACGCTGGTACGCCGCGCTGGCATGTCGCATTCCCCAAAAGTTCCCGTCCCCACAGTTATCGGTTCTTGCTTGGCCAACGCGCGGCCACCATTTGCGTTCAATCTTTCGCCAATTTGGCCGGATCATGGTGATCGACCGGTTAAAATGCGCTCTCCCCAGCCGCCGCGCCGGCGCCTAGAATGAAACTTCACCAGCGAATCCGATCCGCATGGCCAACCGCGAGAACAGCCTGATCGACATCACGCCGGAGGTGCTGCTCAAGGCCTATGCCTGCGGCATCTTCCCGATGGCGGAAAGCGCGGACGATCCGGCGCTTTATTGGATCGAGCCGGACATGCGCGGCATCATCCCGCTCGAAGGGTTCCGCCTGCCGACGCGGTTGGCGCGCACCGTACGCACCACGCCCTTCACCGTCTGGGTCGACCGCGATTTCGACGCGGTGATCGAGGGCTGCGCCGAAGAAAAACCCGACCGCGCGCGCACCTGGATCAACGATCGTATCCGCAAGATCTACCGCAGCCTGTTCGAACATGGCCATTGCCATTCCGTCGAGGTCTACGACGGCGATGCGCTGGTGGGCGGCCTTTACGGCGTCTCGCTTGGCCGCGCCTTTTTCGGCGAGAGTATGTTCCACCGGGCGCGCGACGCCTCGAAGATCGCGCTGGTGCATCTGGTGGCGGGCCTGCGCGCCGGCGGCTACCGGCTGCTCGACACGCAATACGTCACCGAGCACCTCAAATCATTCGGCGCGGTCGAGGTGGCCAAGCGCCGCTATCACCGTCTGCTGGAAGACGCGCTGGTGGGCGAAGCCGATTTCGCCGCCCTTCCCCTCGACCGTCCGGTGAGCGGCGAGCAGGCGCTGGCGCAACTCCGCTAGCGGATGGACCCTGGCTGTTGCCCGCGCGGCGGCGGCCGCCGTGGCGGCTGGCGCGCCGGCTGCTTGGGCGGCGCTGGCTGATCGGGCGGACCTTCCGCCACGTTCGGATTTTTTCCGCCTTTGCAGTCGGTCAGCCACACGTCGTAGATGGGATGCTCGACCGCGTGTAGGCCGGGGCTCGCCGCAAACATCCAGCCGGTGAAAATGCGTTTGATCTCACCCTGCAGCGTCACCTCGTCGACTTCGACAAAGGCATCGGTGTTCGGCGTCTCGGTCGGCGGACGCGAGTAGCACACGCGCGGCGTCACCTGCAGCGCGCCGAATTGCACAGTTTCGTTGATGGCGACATCGAACGAAATGGTGCGGCCGGTGATCTTGTCGAGGCCGGAGAACACCGCGGTCGGATTGCTGATGCGCTGTGGCGGAGGTTCGACCACGATCTCATCGCCGGGCTGCGGCGCGGTATCGCCCTGCTGCTGCGGCGCCGCGCCGCGCGGCTGCTTGATACCGGGTGGCAGCCCAGGCAGTGGCGCCGCCGGAGCGGCCGCGCCTTGCGGCGGCGGGGCCGCCGCCTGCGGCGGGGGCGCAGCACCGGGTGGCGGCGCCAGCGGCTGCGATTGGATGTTGCCGCCGCCCGGGCGGTTCGCGGGCGGCAGACTCATCGGAGCCGGCAAAGGTTGCGGCGGCGGCTGATCGGTACGGACGGCGCCGGGGGGCCGCAAGTTTTCGTCCCGCGGGTAACTTTGCGGCGGTGGGTTCGGATAATAGATCGGCGGCGGCGCGGGCGGCCTGTTCGGGACATCGGCCGGTGGCCGCGGCGGGGCGTCGTCAAAGACCGACTGCGCGAAAACCGGCGTCGCCAGCAGCGCCACAAAGACAAGCCAGCAAGCGGTAAACGAAGTTCGCGCCATATTATCCGGGTGTTTCCGTTGGGTAACGGCGCGGGTTCACCGTCGCCCGCGGCAAAGCCCGGTTAACACGGGGAATACGGCAGCGAAAGGGCGATATACCGCCCGTTCCAAGCCCTGCTTAGGGGCTCCACGCCTTGTAGTCGCCGGTCGCTTTCGGACGGCGATTGGCGGCGAGCGTCGAACCGGGCGGCCGATAGGCGCCGGCCGTGCCTGTCATATTGGGCCGATGTGGCTTCTCCCACTCGTGCGGCTTGTAGTTCTCTCGCGTCGGTGGGGTATCGACCGTGTGGTGCAGCCAGCCATGCCAGGATGGGGGTACCGCCGAGGCTTCGGCATAGCCGTTGAAAATCACCCAACGCCGCTCGAAGCTGAGCATGCGCGGATCGATCTTGCCGCCGCGCGTGCGGTAGTAAACGTTGCCGAACTCGTCTTCGCCGACCTTTTCACCGTACATCCAGGTCCAGAACTGGGTACCGAAAGTCTGCGAATTCCACCAGGTGAACAGTTTGAGCAGGAAACTTTTCATCGCTGCCACGCGTTGAAAGACATTGAGAATACGCGGCGTTCTGCCACCTTACGGCCACCGTGTCCAGCGGACCGGGACTTCGTCCGCATGCATTGACGCTACAATCTCCAATCCTCGTCTCTCCGGTCACCATATCGATATATATTAAGTGCCCATGGAATCTCTCAGAGCCGCGCTGACCTGGATCAGGACTCTGCTCAACTGGCTGCCCGACCCGGTGGTTGCGCTACTGATTCTTGCGATCGCGGTGCTCGTCGCGATCGCGTTGCACAACTGGGGCCGCAGGCTCGTGCGCGGCGCATTCGCCGTGCGCTATCCGTACGTGTATTCGATCTTCACGCAGACGCGCGGCATTTCGCGCCTTGCGTTGCTTATCCTGGCGATGATGGTGGCCATTCCGGTGGCGCCGCTGCGGGCAGAGACCGCGCAACTTCTCACGCGACTGATGGCCGTCGCCGTGATCGGGCTGATCGGCTGGGGCGCGATCATCGCGCTTCATATCGTCGCTCACCTCTACCTGCGGCGATTCCGGCTCGACGTCGACGACAACCTGCTCGCGCGCAAGCACAATACGCAGGTGCGCGTATTGGCGCGGACGATCGACGTGCTGGTGGCGATGATCACGCTCGGCACGGCCCTCATGACGTTTCCGGCGGTCCGGCAATATGGCGTGAGCCTGTTCGCTTCGGCCGGCGTTGCCGGCATCGTCGCCGGCCTCGCCGCACGGCCGTTGCTGAGCAACCTGATAGCGGGCGTGCAGCTCGCGATGACGCAGCCGGTCCGGCTTTACGATGCGGTGATCGTCGAGAACGAATACGGCACGATCGAGGAAATTACCTCCACTTACGTCGTGGTGAAGCTGTGGGACTGGCGGCGCATGATCGTGCCCCTCACCTATTTCATCGAGAAGCCGTTCCAGAACTGGACGCGCGAGACCTCGGCACTGATCGGCAACGTAATGATCTATGTCGACTACCGTGCGCCGGTCGGCGTCATCCGCGACAAGCTCCACGAGATCGTCAAGGCATCGAAGAATTGGGACGGCCAAGTGGTGAACCTGCAGGTCACCGACGCCAAGGAAAGCACCATCGAACTGCGCTGCCTGATGAGCGCGCGCTCAGCGGGGCAGGCCTTCGACCTGCGCTGCGAAGTGCGCGAAAAGCTCGTTGATTTCCTGCAGAGGCACCATGCGGAGGCGCTGCCGCGCCAGCGCTCGGAAGTCGCCGTTTCCGACGATTCGAGTGGCGAAACGGCGAAAACCAAGTCGGCGCATCGAGCGGCGGCCGGCAGCGCCGCGCAACGCTAGTTCGCCTATGTTGCAGTGCATGTTGCGTTTTCTTCGCCGCGACCGCTATCCTGCCTAGGAATTCATCAGCGCGGCGCTTGAGTCGCCTAGTTCCGTCTCAGCAGCGCTGAAATTCGTGGATGACAGTGCCGGTGCGAAAGGCGGGCCCTATAACGGGTCCGCCTTTTTCGTTGGAAATAGATTCGCTCATCGTCGGTCGCGGGCGCCTTGCGCCATAAAATTGAATTCACAGCCTTGGGTATCCTCGCCACCCTTCGCCAGAGGCGGGGCGGTGACGCTAACGTACTGACCTCGTTTCGAGAATCAGCGACTCCCGGCGGGCCACCGGATGGCTTTTCCCCGCTTTATCCCCGGCCGCACCGGAAGACCGAATTTGCTGCGGATAAGCGCGAAACCGCGATTTTGCGTCATTTTTCCGTCATGGCCGCAGGAATTTTGCCCTATTGGCTCGCGCGGATAAAAACGCTTTCCGCCTCCCCCCAATCGCTCAATACTGACGCTGGTTTTAGGCGGGTTATCCCCGACGTTAGCCGCTTAACCACAAGACTTAGTGTTTGATTCAGATTTGATCACTATCTGTTGTTGACGACGGGTACGAGTCCTCCTAGCTTTGGTGTGTTCGGTGCCAGTTGAGTTTCGGTTCCCTCCGAACCCTCATATCGACGCCAAGTCGCCAGCGCACCCACGCCAGAAATGGTGTTTTGGGACGGGGAGTTAGTGCCGTCAGGGTCACAAAACCGGGAGTAACCGGTGCTGGAACCGTGTACCGGGCCTAAGTGTGAGTAGCGGGTTGTCAAACAGCGTGCCGAGCAAAACAGACGGACAGGGACAGGTCCGTCAGGGATAATGGGGCGGCCGCCAGCCGCCCGGCATTGAAGGGGCTAGAGAAAAAAATGCGGATCGAACGGCGATATACGAAAGACGGACAATCGGCCTACGCAGACATGACCTTCCGTCATGTCGGAAGCGAGATCCGCAACCCGGACGGCTCGGTGGTGTTCAAGCTCGACAATGTCGAAGTCCCCGAATTCTGGTCGCAAGTCGCCTCCGATGTGCTGGCGCAGAAATATTTCCGCAAAGCCGGCGTGCCGGCGCGGCTGAAGAAGGTCGAGGAGAATACCGTCCCCTCCTTCCTGTGGCGCTCGGTCGCCGACGAAGAACGGCTTCTTCTTCTGCCGGAGAAGGAACGCTACGTCGGCGAACATTCGTCCAAGCAGGTGTTCGATCGTCTGGCCGGCACCTGGACCTACTGGGGCTGGAAGGGCGGCTATTTCGACAGCGAAGAGGACGCCCAGGCCTTCTTCGACGAGCTGCGTTACATGCTGGCGGCGCAGATCTGCGCGCCCAACTCGCCGCAATGGTTCAACACCGGCCTGCACTGGGCCTACGGCATCGATGGGCCGAGCCAGGGCCACTACTACGTCGATTTCGAAACCGGCAAGCTGACCAAGTCGAAGAGTTCCTACGAGCATCCGCAGCCGCACGCCTGCTTCATCCAGGGCATCAACGACGACCTGGTCAACGAAGGCGGCATCATGGACCTGTGGGTGCGCGAGGCGCGCCTGTTCAAATACGGCTCCGGCACCGGCTCGAATTTCTCGGCGCTGCGCGGCGAAGGCGAGAAACTGTCGGGCGGCGGCAAGTCCTCCGGCCTGATGAGCTTCCTCAAGATCGGCGACCGCGCGGCGGGCGCCATTAAGTCCGGGGGAACGACAAGACGCGCGGCCAAGATGGTGATCGTCGACGTCGATCACCCGGACATCGAGACCTATATCGACTGGAAGGTGAAGGAAGAGCAGAAGGTGGCCGCGCTGGTCACCGGCTCCAGGATCAACCAGAAGCACCTCAAAGCCGTGCTCAAGGCCTGCGTCAATTGCGAGGGCTCGGGCGACGACTGCTTCATGCCGGAGAAGAACCCCGCGCTGAAACGCGAGATCAAGCTGGCGCGCAAGGCATACGTCCCGGACAACTTCATCAAGCGCGTGATCCAGTTCGCCAAGCAGGGCTATACCGACATCCAGTTTCCGATCTACGACACCGATTGGGATTCGGAAGCCTACCTCACCGTCTCCGGGCAGAACTCGAACAATTCGGTGCGCGTCACCGACGGCTTCCTCAAGGCGGTCGAATCCGACGCCAAGTGGGACTTAACCTTCCGCAAGAACGGCAAGATCGCCAAGACGCTCGACGCCCGCGCGCTGTGGGAACAGATCGGTTACGCCGCCTGGGCCTCGGCCGATCCGGGCCTGCAGTACCACACCACGGTGAACGACTGGCACACCTGCCCGGCCTCGGGCGAAATCCGCGCCAGTAATCCGTGCTCGGAATACATGTTCCTCGACGACACCGCCTGCAATCTGGCGTCGATGAACCTGCTCACCTTCCGCGACGAGAAGACCAAGGTCTTCAACGTCGAGAACTACGAGCACGCGGTGCGGCTGTGGACCGTGGTTCTGGAAATCTCGGTGCTGATGGCGCAGTTCCCGTCGAAGCAGATCGCGCAGCTCTCCTACGAGTTCCGCACGCTCGGCCTCGGCTACGCCAACATCGGCGGCCTGCTGATGAGCTCCGGTATTCCGTACGACTCGGACGCCGGCCGCGCCATCGGCGGCGCGCTCACCGCCATCATGACCGGCATTTCCTACGCCACCTCGGCGGAAATGGCGGCGAGCCGCGGCACCTTCCCCGGCTTCAAGAAGAACCGCGAGCACATGCTGCGGGTGATCCGCAATCACCGCCGCGCCGCCTACAACGAGCGCACCGGCTACGAGAAAGTGGCGACGCCGCCCGTGCCGCTCGACCACGCCGCCATTCTCGACGGCGCGCACCACTACACGGCGCTGGTCGCCCGCGCCAAGCGGGCCTGGGACCTGGCGCTCGAACTCGGCGAAAAGCACGGCTACCGCAATGCCCAAGCCACCGTGATCGCGCCGACCGGCACCATCGGCCTGGTGATGGATTGCGACACCACCGGCATCGAGCCCGATTTCGCGCTGGTCAAGTTCAAGAAGCTCGCCGGCGGCGGCTACTTCAAGATCATCAACCGCGCCGTGCCCGAAGCCTTGCGCACGCTCGGCTATAGCGAAGCCGAGATCGCCGAGATCGAGGTCTATGCGGTCGGCCACGGCTCGCTGGCGCAGGCCCCCGCCATCAACCACACCACGCTCAAGGCCAAGGGCTTCACCGACGAGGCGATCGCCAAGATCGACAAGGCGCTGCCGACGGCCTTCGACATCAAGTTCGCCTTCAACAAGTGGACGCTGGGCGAAGAGTTCTGCCGCGACGTGCTCAGCATTTCGGCGGAAGACCTCGCCTCGCCGGCCTTCGACCTGCTCGCCGCGATCGGCTTCGGCAAGCGCGAGATCGAGGCCGCCAACATCCACGTCTGCGGCGCCATGACGGTGGAAGGCGCGCCGCACTTGAAGCCCGCGCACTACGCGGTGTTCGACTGCGCCAATCCGTGCGGCCGCACGGGAAAACGCTACCTCTCGGTCGAAAGCCACATCCGCATGATGGCGGCGGCGCAGCCCTTCATCTCCGGCGCCATCTCCAAGACCATCAACATGCCGAACGACGCCACCGTCGAGGACTGCAAGCAGGCTTACCTGCTGTCCTGGAAGCTGGCGCTCAAAGCCAACGCGCTCTACCGCGACGGCTCCAAGCTGTCGCAGCCGCTCAACTCGCAGCTCATCGCCGACGAGGACGACGAGGACGACGCGGTGGAAGCCTTCATCGAGCGTCCCGCCGCGGCGCGCGCCACGGGCCTGGCCGAAAAGGTGGTCGAGAAGATCGTCGAGCGCATCACGGTGCTTGCGCGAGCGCGAGAAGCTGCCCTCCCGCCGCAAGGGCTACACCCAGAAAGCCGTGGTCGGCGGCCACAAGGTCTATCTGCGCACCGGCGAATACGACGACGGGCGGCTCGGCGAGATCTTCGTCGACATGCACAAGGAAGGCGCGGCGTTGCGCTCGCTGTTGAACAACTTCGCCATCGCCATCTCGCTCGGCCTGCAATACGGCGTGCCGCTCGAGGAATATGTCGACGCCTTCACCTTCACCCGCTTCGAGCCGCAGGGCCCGGTGCAAGGCAACGACTCGATCAAATACGCCACCTCGATCCTCGACTACGTGTTCCGCGAGCTGGCGGTGAGCTATCTGGAGCGCTTCGACCTCGCCCATGTCGACCCCAGCGAGAGCAACTTCGACGCGCTCGGCAAGGGCGAGCACGAAGGCAAAGCCTCGCCGACGCAGAACTTCGTCTCGCGCGGCCTGACGCGCTCGCGCACCGACCGTCTCTCCGTGGTGGGCAGCGGCACGACGCAGGCGGTCGCGTCGCCGGTGGGCGCTTCGAACGTCACCGCCTTCTCCGGCGGCGCCGCGACCGCGCTCAAGGCCGAGCCGGAGGCCAAGCTCTCCCCGGCCGACAAGCTCGACCTGCGCATCGACCCGCAGGACGCGCGCGTGCACGCCAAGCACGCGGCCTCCGAGAAGCGCGCCGAGGCGCGCGCCAAAGGCTACGAGGGCGAGGCCTGCGGCGAATGCGGCAACTTCACTTTGGTGAGAAACGGGACGTGCATGAAGTGTGATACCTGCGGTTCGACCACGGGGTGCTCGTGAGCTCGAAAAGCCCGAAGGACATGGAGCGGGCGCAAGCCGCGTTCCATAAAAAGGAAGCGCAGCAGCGCGAGGGCGCCGTTGCCATGGCGGAATACAATGCCGCCAGCACCGCCATGCGCACCAAGACCGAGCGCCTGCGCGCGCTGCGCCTCGCCAAGGAAGAGCAGGACCGCGTGGCCGCGGCCAACGCGCCGCCGCCGGCGCCCAAGGGAAAGGCGAAGGCGAGCAAGGCGAAGAAGAGGAAGTGAGGCGGGCATCGCCTGCGTCAAGCGCGACAAATTGTTATGGCCGGACTTGGCCCGGCGGCTACCCCCACGCTCGCAGCATTCATTTCCTGCTATGCTGCCGCGCTCAACCAAGCGGGGCCCGCGCCATGCTCTATCTCGCGCTCAAAGCCGGTCTTTCCGGCGTCATCATCGCCGCGGCGTCCGAACTCGCGCGGCGCGCACCGGCGCTCGGCGCGCTCATCCTGTCGCTGCCGCTCATCTCGCTGCTCGCCTTCGTCTGGCTCTGGCGCGACAGCGGCGACAACGCGCGCATCGCCGCACTGTCCGAGTCGACGTTCTGGTATGTGCTGCCGACGCTGCCGATGTTCCTCGTGCTGCCGGCGCTGCTGCGCCACGGCGTCGGCTTCTGGACGGCAATGCTCGCCTGCTGCGCGCTGACCTTCGCGCTTTATCTGCTGACGGTCTGGGCGCTCGGCAAATTCGGCGTCGCGCTCTGAGCAAGCGTAGCGTGGGTTAGCGCCACCCGGATCGGCACTGCGTCATCTGCCGATCGTCCGGACGCCACGCCGCAATACGCTCCGCGCTTGCGCCCCTGCCCGCCACACTTTGTCACAAATTCGCGCTGGCACGACAAATTTCAGTGACAGTTCGCGGCCATGCTGACGCGCGTCGATCGATAGGCGTGCCGCCGGTCGGCATGGGGGCGCGTCTCGCAACGGAGCAATCGCCATGGGTTACGGATACGGACCGCATTGGGGGTTCATGGGCGGCGGCGGTTTTGGATTGGGCCCCATCATCTGGATCGTCATCCTCATCGCGATCGTTGCCGGCGTCGTCTGGCTGGTGCGCCTGCCTGCCGCGAACGACGACCGCCGCGCGCCGCCGCACCGCTCGCCGGGCCTCGACGTGCTCGAGGAACGCTACGCCCGCGGCGAGATCAATCGCGAGGAATACCTGCAGAAGAAGAACGACATTCTCGGGCACGCGTGAGGCCCCTCGCCACCGCGAGGTGACGCGCCCGCACCCGAAAACCAAAAGGCCGCCTCATCCATCGGCGGCCTTTCGCATTCCTGGTGGACGTCATGGGCCGCGCGGCAGGCGCCGCCCGGCGTCAGATGCGACCCTTGAGGGCCTTCAGCGTCGCGCGCTGGAGCTTGCCGGTGTGGCAGGCTTCGGCATAGGCGTTGGTGAAGGCCGACTGGTCGGCGCCCGGGTGCTTGGCGACGAACAGGTAGGCGAGACGCGCCACCTGATAGGTCGCCTTGTTGTCCGGGCAGCTCGCCTGCGCGATGCCGGCGAGCGGCAGCAGGAACGGACAGGCCGAGGCGTACCAAGTCGCCTCGGTGATGGTGAGCTGCCGGCGCTTCTTGTGCTCGGGATCATTGGCCTTGATCTCGCTGCCAATCATCAGCGAGGCAACGGAAGCAGCACCGCAGCCGATCACCCACGGGCCGACGGTGTCGGTGTGCCCCACCGGCACGGGCTGCCGCACGACCGCGGCGGCAAAGCTCTGGCTGAGCGGAGCCGCCAGCAATGCGGCGGCGAGCAGCAACGTCATCGGTTTACGCATATGACTTCCTCAATGAACCGCACGACACTGCCTTCCGCGCCGTGCCGGAATATCCGCGGAGTGCGTGATGGAGAAAAAGGACGCCGCCCGCGTAAAGCGGAAATTCCTAAGCGGCTTATATTCCGGCTGCGTCTGCAATCGCGCGGTAACCTGACGGGGTAACCTCACCGATTAGGGTTAAACGGCACGCGCCGGCAACCTCGACGCCTGACCTGCCCCAACGTGCAATAGCCGCGCGCCGCACGGGCCGCTAGAAGGACGATCGCGACATAATTCCAAGACATGAATACCGCTCGAACACTGCGGTGGTTGGCGGGTGTGAAGCTCTGCGGCGCGCGAGTCCGATGCCCTCGGACGTCGCGCATTGAGCAATCTTGGAGGAGGAACGTCACATGACCGAACCAGTTCGAGTACGGCCGAGGCTATCGGCAGGCTGTGGAATTGCCGCAACGCTGGCATTGATCTTCGGGTTGGCAGCGGCCCCAACCGCGAGCGCCGACGAGGCGATGGCAAAAAGCCAGCTCAAGGCCATGTCCGATTACATGGCGGCACAGAAGCTCATATCGATGTCGCTCGATACCAACCTTGAAATCGTGACCAAAGACAATCAGAAACTGTCGTTGGTCAGTTCGGGCACGCTCGATCTCAGCCGGCCGGACAAAATCCGTGCGACGCGCCATGGCGGGTTTTCGAATGTCGAGATCGTTTTCGACGGCAAGACCCTGACACTGCTGGGCAAGGATGCCAATCAGTACGGTCAGGCCGATGTGCCCGGCACCATCGACCATCTGATCGACGCGTTGCGGGAAAAATACCACAGGGGGTTCCCCGGGGCCGATTTGCTGCTGGCGAATTCCTACGACCAGCTGATGTCCGACGTCATCGACGTCAAGGATCTCGGCAGCGGCGTGATCGGCGGCGTCGAATGCGATCACTTCGCCTTCCGCAAGAAGGACGTCGATTTCCAGATATGGATCGCGCAAGGCGCGCGTCCCTATCCTTGCCGTTATGTCATCACCTCCAAGCTCATTACCGGCGAGCCGCAGTACAGCGTGCAGATAGGCAACTGGAAGTCAGGAAATGAAGTCGCGCCGGACGATTTCAGCTTCAAAAACTCGACCGGTGCCAAAAAGGTTGAGCTGAAAGACGTCACCGATACCGACGAACTGCCGGCGATGTTCAGGGTGGGAGTCTCCCAATGACCGTGTCAAAGCAAATCGCCATCTTTGTGGTGGCCGTGACCGTCTCGCTTTTTGCGCTCGGGCTTGGCGAGACGCTTTCGATCCCGGGTGTCTCCGGCTACGTCTCGACGGCTGAGGCCAGAGTCGGCCGCCCGCTCACGCCGGTGAGCGTCGCCGGCGTTGCACGCCGGACGACGCGGCGCTGTGCGGCCGGCGTCTACGACTGCTACTAGGGATTGGCGCGGGCGCCGTCGTAAGCTTGTTCAGGATACGGTCGGCACGTGCTCCGCCGCCCAGCCCTCGCGCTCGTCCAGCGTCATCCACCAGTGAAATTCCGGCGGCTGGCGCGTCTCCGGTGCCCGCTCCTGCGCGTCGAACACGCGCACCTCATGCTCGCCGTCACAGCGGCGGAGCCTGAGACCGGCGCTGAGCGCCGCGGTGATGCTGCCGTATTCGGAATTGAATTGGCCGTCGATCTCGACGACATAGCCGTCGCGAAGCGAGGCCCTGCTGGCACCGTTGTCCATGAAGCACCTGTCGGATAGCCGCACGGATTGGGGGCGGCTTTGAGCCGAACTACGCGCCCCAAACGGTTTCAAGCCGCTTAAGCGAGAGCGTTAACCGGCGGATTTCGGGCCAGGCCGCGGGCGAAATCGGTATTGCCGTAGGGGCCATCGCCAGATGCCTCCGGCCAAAAGCGGGTCAATGTTACTGACCTAATCAGGTGTTTACTAAGGAACATTCCTGAGTTGTTGCGGCTGCGCCGTACCGCCACCTTGGCGGCTATGGCCGTAAAGTTTCAGAATCTGCCCGAGGACTGCACCTGCCGGGGCGAAGGCCTGGCGCCGGTCGGCACCGTGCCGCGCGTCGGTGCGCTGCCCGAACTGATCACCTATCAGTGCCCGGCCTGCGGCCACGTCGAAACCATCGAGAAGCAGGCTTCCCCGCCGAAGCCTGGGCCGGCCGGCTAGCGGTTATCGCGCGCCGGCTTTCAGTACGGCAGCACCGGATTGCTGGTCAGCGCCACCAGCAACAAAGCCACGATGAGCACGATGAGCAGGTAGCCGCCGACGCGGCTAAACCCGCGCGATTCAGGCTCGACGAACGTGTGATGGGCACGGCTGAACATGGGACCCTCCCGTTTTGGTGCGGGACACCGACAGCGTGCCTTTCATCAATACCAATTCGCCAGCCGCCGCAATGATTTGGATCAAATGCCGCGACCGGGCCGCTCACGCGAATGTGCGAAGTTAAGCGCGCGTGCCGTGAAACTCACCATCAAACAACGCATCCTCATTTTCATCGTCACCATCGGCGCGCTGATGACCTTCGCCGCCGCGATGGCGCGGGCCGAGACCATCGAGGTCAGCGACAATCACGGCGGCCGCGTCGCCGTCTACGACGCGCGCTGGGCGGCCTATGCGCGCCAGGGCGTCAGCGTGCGCATCGTCGGGCCGTGCCGGTCGACCTGCACCGTGCTGGTGCGTCATATTTTCCGCGCAGCCGCATCGGCGTGACGCCGCAGGCGAGCTTCGGTTTCCACCAGGCGCACCCGCCGCAGGCAACCGCGACGCTGTGGGGCGGCAATGCCGGCGACATCAAGGCCTGGATCAACGCCCATGGCGGGCTGCAGACGGACTTCGTCTGGATGCGGGCGCCGGACATTTTCCGCTATTTCAAGAAGTGCTGAGGCGGCGCATCCTCACGCCCGCTGCCGGTCGTTGTCGATCGGGATCACCTGCCCGGATATGGCCTTGGCCGCGTCGGAGGCGAGAAACACGGCGAGCTGCGCAATGTCCCAGGGGTCGATCATCGACTTGATCGACTGGTTGGCCATCGCCTCGGCCTCAACTTCCTCCAGCGAGCGCCCGCTGATCTGCGCACGGCCCTGGAACACGCGCACGATGCGCTCGCCTTCGACCGCGCCGGGCGCGATCGCATTGGCGCGGATGCCCCATTCGCCGAGCTCGGCGGCCAGCGTCTTGGTGAGGCCGATCACGCCCCATTTGGTCGCCGAATAGGGGCTGCGGTTCGGAAAGCCGTAGCGGCCGGCAATCGAGCTCATGTTGATGATGCAGCCGCCTTTCGATTTCTTGAGGTGCGGGATCGCCAGCCGGCAGACGTCGAACATGGCGGTGAGGTTGACCGCGACCACCTTGTCCCAGGCGTCGGGCGGCATCTGGTCGACCGGCAGCGTCAGCCCGGCGATGCCGGCATTGTTGATCAGCACGTCGAGGCCACCGAGCGCGGTCACCGCCTCGGGCACCATGCGTTCGATGTCGGCGCGCACCGCCATGTCGCAGTGCGTCGCGATCACGCCGGGGATTTCCTGGACGATGGCCTCGATCGCCTTGTCGTCGATGTCGCAGATAAAGACTTGCGCGTCGATGGCGGCGAAGGCGCGGGCGAATTCGCGGCCAATGCCGGCGGCGCCGGCGGTGATCAGTACGTTTTGCGGCATGGGCTCCCCCGAATGGCGACTCGTGTTGTTTACCCCAGCCGCGTCTCAGTTTCACCACGAACGACGCCGCCAATGCACATCCTGCGCTATCGCGCCGTAAGGTCATTCATGCCGCGAATCCTGTCCGTGCTCTTGTTGCCGCTGCTGCTGCTGCCGCCGCTCGCCCCGGCGGCGTCGGCCGCGCCCGCCCACAAGAAGCACCACGTCAAACATCGCGTCACGAGGCACTGGCATGGCTACGGCTTCCTGCCCGGCGTCCGGCCGCCCGAAGTGATCGAACGCGAACGCTGGGAGCACTACGAGCGGCTCTACGGCCACCACTATTACGGGCCGGCTTGGCCGCGCTTCTACCGCGGCCGCTGGAACGGCGGTGGCTTCGGCCCCTGCTACACGCAGACGCCGATCGGCTACATGTGGAATTGCGGCCGGTAGGCGCGCCAAGGCGTATTGCAAACCACCGCGCCGCGACGCTAGTGGATGAACCGCTCCGCCCAACCGACAAAGGCCGAGAACTGATCTGGGTAGAGCGTGAAGTACAGGATCGCCGCTACCGGCGCCATCGGCCAAAACCACTCACGCACGGGCACCCCCGCTGAGAATACACGGGCGGTATCCTGCGGTGCAGGTCTGTAGATTCGCCTAGCGAGGTGAGCAAATTTTTCGCCAAATTCGAACGATCGTGCCTCGGCCTATTCTTCCTTCTCGGTCGTGAAATAAAGCGGATAGCCCTTGGCCTTGCCCATCTCGGTTGCCTCCTTGGCCTTGGTCTCCGCTACGTCACGGGTGTAGACCGCGATGACGCAGGCGCCCTTCTGGTGCGCCGTCATCATCACGCGATAGGCTTGGCTCTCGTTCATACGGAACACGGCCTTCAAGACATGCACGACGAATTCGCGCGGAGTGAAGTCATCGTTGAGCAGGATCACCTTCCACAGCGGCGGCCGCTGCGTAACCGGCTTTACTTTGGTGCGCGGCTTTTCGAGGGTCTTCTGGCTCATCGCGAGCGTCCTGCGCGGATCGCCGCAGATGATTCAACAATGCCGGGCGTCCCGGCAAGCCCTTTGCCGCTAACCGCGCCTGCGGGATAGCAGCGTGTCCAGGCTCCACGGCCCGGCGCCGGCAAAAGCGAGATAGAGGAACATGAAACAAAAGAGGATCGCGCCATCGCCGCGATTGAGGATCGGGAAGAAGCCGTGCGGCTCGTGGCTGAGGAAATAGGCGAAGGCCATCTCGCCCGACATTATAAAGGCCGCAACACGCGTGAACAGGCCGACCGCGACCAGCGCGCCACCAACGAACTCGATAGCGCCGGCGAACCAGTACATGCTGAACAGCGCCGGCGTCGACAACGGCGACGGAAAGCCAAACAGCCGCGACAGGCCGTGCTCGAAGAACAGCAGTGCCACGACGATGCGGACGATGGACAGAACGTAAGGCTCGTAGCGCGCGACGAAATGCGTAGAGTAGCGCGCGCTCGATTGCGGCGGATCCGTTCGATTAACGTGTAACACGAGGACTCCCGGCGTTAACGAATTCGCCTGAGGTATAAGCAAACCGCTGCGTGTTTACACATCACGAACCTGTAAACACCCTCGAAGTCACCGCGCAGCAGGTATGCACAACGAGGCGGCGTCGCCACAAGTTTGACTCAATCTATCTCGTTCCGTCGCAAAAATTTCATCCGACTCTGATCTTGTTACGTCAGCCTTGCTGCTTCACTCCCGCGCGTATCGCGATACGCTGCCTGCAATAAATTTCGGGGTGGAACGAGGCATAATAAGAACGAGACACAACAAAAAAGTTCGGAGGATACCCCAATGGATATTTACATGCGCGATGCCGCAAAACGTCAGCGTCCACGCCTGCAGATTGAATGTGCGCAGTGCGGCGAGTCGCTGTTTATGCCGGAATGGTCGGAGCTGGTCGACGAAAGCCGCGTCCGCCATCTGTGGCAATGCGACACCTGCGACTATGCGTTTGAGACCACGGTCCGCTTCGCGGAAGCCGCCTAGCACCGTTCGAGGCGGCCGCTTCACGGAATTTTGCGCGCGCGGGCGCCACCGGTAGATATACTGCGCGCCATGATCGATCGCCGACATTGGCTGTTGGGGGCCGGGCTGACCGTGTTGGCCCCGCGCTTGGCACAAACAGCCACCATGAGCCGCGTCACCGCCTACGCCTTTACCTTCAAGGGCCTGGACGGTGCCGATATTTTGCTCGCGACTTATGCCGGCCACCCGATCCTGGTGGTCAACACGGCATCGCTGTGCGGTTACACGCCACAATATGCCGGTCTGCAGGCCCTGTGGACGCGCTATCGCGCCAAGGGCCTCATGGTGCTCGGCGTGCCGTCCAATGACTTCGGCGGCCAGGAGCCGGGCGGCAAGAGCGAGATTTTGCAGACCGCCCAGGGTGACTACCATGTCACCTTCCCGATTACCGAAAAGGTCGCGGTCAAGGGCGCGGGCGCCCACCCGTTCTACAAATGGGCGGCGCAGGAACGGCCGCTCGAGGCGCCACGCTGGAATTTCCACAAATATCTGATCGGCCGCGACGGCCGTCTAAAGGCTGGTTTTACCTCGGCGACGGAACCCAACGATCCGCGCCTGATTGCGGCGATCGAACGCGAATTGGCCGGGGAATAGGCCGAACAGGCCCTATTATGCATGGACTACGTTCCGGGGTTGCCGTCAAAAAACTGATAAATTCCAGATTGACGAATCGGCCTGCCCATGACGTGCTCATGGCGCAATTTTAGTCACGTGGGCCGGCGGTTTGGTCGCCGACCCGATACGAGGTTCCTCCCGCGTGGCGTTTAGACTGGGCGGCCGCAAGGCCGCCCTTTTTCGTTGCCCAACTATGTCGGATTTGCGGGCTCAGGCGGCGCTGGCTTGCGTGCCCATTTTGGCGGCGGCCAATTTTTCCTGCGGCGCGGCAGCCGCCGTCGGATCGATGGCTTCGATCAGTTGCAGGAAGGCTTTGCCGGGGAGCGGCGGCGCGAACACGTAGCCTTGCGCGGAGCGGACGCCGAGCTCGCGCAGATAGACCACCTGCTCGAAATTCTCCACGCCCTCGGCCACCACATCCATGCGCATGTTGTGGGCGAGATCGACCAATGTCTCGACGATGGTTGTCGAGTTGCGGTCGGTGCCGATGGCATCGATGAACATCTTGTCGATCTTGATGATGTCGACGCCGAGCTTGAGCATGTAGGACAGTCCGCTGTGCCCGGTGCCGACGTCGTCGATGGCAATGCGTACGCCAAGTTCCTGGAACGCCGCGATGGTCTGCCGCGTCGCGGTAAAATTTTCGATGGGGTCGCGCTCGGTCACTTCCAGCACCACCTGCGAGAGCTTGATCGGCGAGCCGGAGAATATCTTGCGGACGTCCTTGACGATCGAATCGTCGCTGAACAGCTGGCCGGTGAAATTGAACGAAATCTTCAGCGCCGGCCGGCGGCCAAGGGCGCTGCCCGCTTCGACGCAGACCCGCCGCATCAGATCGCGGGTCATGTCGCGGATCAGCCCGCTCGATTCGGCGAGCGGGATGAATGAGCCGGGCAGCACCAAGCTGCCGTCGGGTTTGCGCCAGCGCACCAGAACTTCGGCGCCGCGCAGTTGGCCGGAGCGGATATCGACGATCGGCTGGTAGTAAGGCACGAATTCGCCGGCCCGCAGCGCGTTTTCGATCTCGGTCACCGGATTTCCGGGCGTGCGCCGCGGCACCAGCGCCAGGAACACGCCCAGCGCCAAGATAATGGCACCGGTGGCGAACATGCCGAGCCACTTCAGCTCCGCATGCCCCGCAATCACGCTGCTGCGCGACATCGATATCTCGGCGTCGAAACCGAACTTATCCGATTTCAGGCTAGCGGCGAAAACAGCAGCGTCGATCTTGGGCCGCGTGCCGATATTGCCGATCATGGCGCCGTTCGCGGTGGTGATGTGCGCATAAGCGCTGAACGGATCGCCTTGGCTGGACACCTGCGGTAGGAACAGAAATGCCGGCACCAGCGCCGCAATTCCGTTTGGGCCGGCGCCGATCGTCCGGCGCAGACGTACCATGACCTGGCCGCGCTCGAGCCGGACGATCTCGATCGAATAGCCGGCGGCGCCGAACAGCGGTTCCGACGCGACCAGCTTGCGATTGCCCAGCGGCAGGCCGAGGTCGGTGCACAGCGTCTGCCCGTCGGGACCGATAATGGCAACTTCCTTTATCGGCGCGGCATCGAAGTTGGCTTGCCGCATGGCCTCGATGTTGCCCGGCTCGCAACTGTTAACGCCGCGCTTGGCCAGGTCGTCGAGCGTGCCGATCACTTGCGTGACGCGGAATTCAGCGAGCGAGATTGCGCGCTTGGCGGAAGTGTCGACTTCCTCCTGGCCCTGCCGGTCGATCAGGCCGCTGAGCCAAAGATCGAACGCAAGCACGGGTGTGCCGGCGATAAATACGCCGACGAAAACCGCAAAAATATTCTTGCGCGTGAGTTCGCGCACAATCAGACCCATTCTGGCGTCCGGCAATCCGATCCTTCCTGGTGTCCGGCCAGTGAGCCATGCCGCCGTTAAGGTCTGACTAAGCCTGCGGCAACGTGCATCCATAAGACGGGCAAATGGCGCCCGTCCGCCCGCGTATGGTTAACAAAGTGTTGACGGCGGAGCCGTGGATTACCGAACGCCTATTCGGCTACGCTTTGATCCAATTGGGCAAGCGCGCCCGGTCCGCCCCCGGGCGATTCGCATGTGGAGACCAGATGAGGGAGAACCGCATCGAAACTCTATATGCATCCGGTTCCCATGACCTGCCGGCCGGTGCGGCTGTTCGCGGCCGACAATTCGTGACGTTGGCGTGACGCGCCCGACATTTAGCGGATGAGGAGTCGAGCATGAGCTTCTTCCCCGGCAAGGACCCGCAGGCGGGCGACACTTACGCCTGCAAGGCCATCGCACACGTCGTGGTGCCGCGCACCGTCGACCTCGGCGACGGATTTTCGGTGCGGCGCGCGCTGCCCTCGGCGCGCTCGCGCATGGTCGGGCCGTTCATTTTCTTCGACCATTTCGGCCCGGCCGAATTCCGCGCCGGCAACGGGCTGGACGTGCGGCCGCATCCGCATATCGGGCTCGCCACCGTCACTTATCTGTTCGACGGCGAGATCATGCACCGCGACTCACTCGGCACGGCGGTGGCGATCCGGCCCGGCGAAGTGAACTGGATGACAGCCGGCCGCGGCATCGTGCATTCCGAGCGCACCGGCGCCGAGAAGCGCGCCGCCGGCGGGCCGATCCACGGCTTGCAGATGTGGGTGGCGCTGCCCGCGGCGAAAGAGGAGATGGACGCGGGCTTTGCCCATCACGAAACCGATGAATTTCCGGTGATCAACGACGACGGCGCCTTCGTGCGCGTCGTCGTCGGTTCAATTTACGGCAAGACGTCGCCGGTGCCGACGGTGCACGACACGCTGTTCGCCAATATCGCGTTGCGCGCCGGCGCGACGCTGCCGCTCGATCCGGTGTATGAAGAGCGGGCACTCTATGTCGTCGACGGCACGATCGATATCGCCGGCGATACATTCACGCCGGGACGGCTCCTGGTGTTCAAGCCGGGCGACCGCATCACCATCACGGCCGCCACCGACACGCATTTCGTCATTGTCGGCGGCGCGCCGATGGACGGCCCGCGCCACATCTGGTGGAATTTCGTGTCGTCGCGGAAAGAACGCATCGAGCAGGCCAAGGCCGAGTGGACCACCGGCCATTTCGGCAAGGTACCGGGCGACGAGATCGAATTTATTCCGTTGCCGGAGAAGTGACCGCGTTTGCGCGCGCGGCATTGTCTCCGTTCGTCCCCGCGGAAGCAGGAACCCAGCTAAGCCAAGATTCGCGGCCCTGGATTCCCGCTTACGCGGGAATGAACGGCTTTGACCGGCGCCGCGCGTAACGACTATTTCTTCGGCAAATCCAGCCTGATCGACAGCTCCTTGAGCTGCTTGGCCGTCACTTCTGACGGCGCGCCCATCATCAGGTCCTCGGCGCGCTGGTTCATCGGGAACAGCACCACCTCGCGCAAATTTTCCTCGCCGGCCAGCAGCATGACGATGCGGTCGATGCCAGGCGCGATGCCACCGTGCGGCGGCGCGCCGAGCGACAGCGCGTGCAACATGCCGCCGAATTTCTGCTCCAGCGTCTCCTCCGGATAGCCGGCGATGGCGAAGGCCTTCTTCATCACCTCGGGGCGATGATTACGGATGGCGCCCGAGGAAAGCTCCACACCATTGCAGACGATGTCGTACTGGATCGCCTTGATGGAGAGGATCTTCTCCTGATCCTTGGCGTCGAGCGCGAGGAATTCCTCGACTCCTAAGTTCGGCATCGAGAACGGGTTGTGCGAGAAGTCGATCTTCTTGTTTTCCTCGTTCCACTCGTACATCGGAAAGTCGACGATCCAGCAGATGTCGAAGCGGTCCTTGGCGATCAGTCCGAGTTCCTCACCGACCTTGGTGCGCGCGCTGCCCGCGAACTTGACGAAGTCCTTCGGCTTGCCGGCAACGAAGAAGCAGGCATCGCCGATGCCGAGCTTCAACTGATCGGCGATCTGCTTGGTGCGTTCGGGCCCGATGTTCTTGGCGAGCGGACCTGCGCCGCCCTCCTCGCCTTCGCGCCAGAAAATGTAGCCGAGGCCCGGCTGGCCCTCGCCTTGCGCCCAGGAATTCATGCGGTCGCAGAAGGCGCGGTTGCCGCCTTTCGGCGCCGGGATCGCCCACACCGCGCCCTTGGGATCGTTGGCGAGGATATTGGCGAAAATCTTGAAGCCGGAGCCGCGGAAGGCTTCGCTCACGTCCTGCATCTCGACCGGATTGCGCAGGTCAGGCTTGTCGGTGCCGTATTTGCGCAACGCGTCGGCGTAAGGAATGAGCGGAAACTTCGGCGTCACGGACTTGCCGTTTCCAAATTCCTCGAACACGCCGCGGATCACCGGCTCGACCGCGTCGAACACATCTTGCTGCGTAACGAAGCTCATCTCCAGATCGAGCTGATAGAATTCGCCCGGCGAGCGGTCGGCGCGCGCATCCTCGTCGCGGAAGCAGGGCGCGATCTGGAAATAGCGGTCGAAACCCGCCACCATGATGAGCTGCTTGAACTGCTGCGGCGCCTGCGGCAGCGCGTAGAATTTTCCCGGATGGATGCGCGAGGGCACCAGATAATCGCGCGCGCCTTCCGGCGACGAGGCGGTAAGGATCGGCGTCTGGAATTCGAAGAAGCCGCCCTCCTTCATGCGCCGGCGCAGCGAGTCGATGATCTTGCCGCGCAGCATGATATTGGCGTGCAGCTTGTCGCGGCGCAGGTCGAGGAAGCGGTATTTGAGCCGGGTCTCCTCCGGATACTCCTGCTCGCCGAACACCGGCATCGGCAATTCGGCGGCGGGTCCAAGCACCTCGATCTCGTCGATATAGACTTCGACCTGCCCGGTCGGCAGTTCGGGGTTCTCGGTGCCGGCCGGGCGCAAGCGCGCCGTGCCGTCGATGCGCACCACCCATTCCGCGCGCAGCGTCTCGGCCAGCTTGAACGCCTTGCTGTCGGGGTCGGCCACCACCTGGGTGAGCCCATAGTGATCGCGCAGGTCGATGAACAGCACGCCGCCATGGTCGCGGATACGGTGACACCAGCCGGACAAGCGAACCTGTTTGCCGATATCACCCTCGCGCAGGGCGCCGCAGGTATGGGTGCGATAACGATGCATAAGGTGGTCCGGCCGTCGATTCTGTGCTGGTTGTGAGGCGCGCGAAAAGCGCATGAGGGGTCGGCTTTGTCAAGGCAAAGCGGCTCGACAGGCTGCGAACGATCTGCACATTCTGCCCGCGAACAGACGGACCACCCCATGCCCAAACCTAAACGCCCGAAGCAGGCCAAACTACCGGCCGTCGAAATGTCCACCGGCGAGGCCACCACCGCCGCGCTGATCGCGCATGGACTCGATATCGTCTATGCGCTGCCGGGCGTGCACAACGACCATTTGTTCGACGCCTTCCACCGCGCCGGCGAGACTTTGCGCGTCGTCCACACCCGCCATGAGCAGGGCGCCGCCTATATGGCGCTGGGCGCCGCGCTGGCGACCGGCAAGCCGCAGGCTTACGTCGTGGTTCCCGGCCCGGGCCTGCTCAATTCCGGCGCGGCGTTGCTCACCGCTTACGGCATGAACGCGCCGGTCCTGGCGATCATCGGACAGATTCCGCATGGCGCGATCGGCCGCGGCCTCGGCCAGTTGCACGAGATCCGCGACCAGGCCGGCATCATCGCGCGGCTGGTCGATCATTCCGCACACATCCACGCGCCAGCCGAAGCGCCGGAGAAAGTCGCCAAGGCGATCGCCGCCATGCGCCAAGGCCGGCGCGGCCCGGCCGCGCTCGAATGCGCCATCGATGTCTGGGGCAAGCGCGGCGCGGTGACGCCGGTACGCTCCGCTCCCCGAGAGGACGCCGCGCATCGACGACGACAAGGTGAAGGCGGCGGCCAAAGTCCTCGGCAGGGCCAAGCGCATTCTCATCGTTGTCGGCGGCGGGGCGCTCGATGCCTCGCCCGAGGTGACGCTGCTCTCGGACCTGCTGCAGGCGCCCGTTCTCGCCTACCGGCGCGGGCGCGGCGTGCTTGATGGCCGCAGCCCATTCAGCGTGACGCTGCCGCTCGGCCGCGAATTGTGGGGCGAGGCCGACGCGGTGCTCGGCATCGGCACGCGGCTGCTCAATCCGATGGCGGCCTGGGGCGTCGACAAGGATTTGCAAATCGTGCGCGTCGATGCCGACCGCGAAGAGCCTGGCCGCTTGCGCAAGCCGAAAGTGGCGTTGATCGGCGACGCTGCGCCGGTGCTGCGCAAGCTCATCGACGCGCTTGGCAAAACCAACGCGCGCCGCGCCTCGCGCCGCGACGAAATGGTGGAACGGCAGGCAAAATGGCAAGCGCGCCTGCAAAAGATCGCGCCGCAACTTGCCTTCGTCGACGTCATCCGCGCCGCATTGCCGGAGGACGGCATCTATGTCGACGAGGTCACACAAGTCGGCTTTGCCGCCCGCCTCGCCTATCCCGTCTACAAGCCACGCACGTTTCTGTCGCCCGGTTACCAGGACAATCTCGGCTGGGGTTACGCCACCGCGCTGGGCGCGCAATGCGCAAGCCCCGACGTGCCGGTGCTGTCGATCAACGGCGACGGCGGCTTTCTCTACACCGGCAACGAACTCGCCACCGCCATGCGACACCGCATTCCGCTGGTAGCAGTGGTATTCGCCGACGGCGCCTTCGGCAACGTGCGGCGCATCCAGCAGGAGCAGTTCGGCAACCGGGTGATCGCCTCCGACCTCGCCAATCCGGATTTCGTCAAATACGCCGAAAGTTTCGGTGCGGCCGGCCGGCGGGCGCGGACGCCGCAGGAACTGGGCGTGGCGCTCAAGGCCGGTTTTGCCGCTCGTGAGCCGACCTTGATCGAGGTGCCGGTGGGGCCGCTGCCCTCGCCTTGGGAATTCATCCACATGCCGCGCATCCGGGGAAGGTGAGACGGGTTGCCAGGACCGGCCCGGATCGGGTTAGGTGGCCCGCGACATGGACTTGATCACCAAAACCGACGAGTTGGCCGAGGTCTGCGCGCGCATGGCGCGGCATCCTTTCGTCACCGTCGACACCGAATTCCTGCGCGAGACCACCTATTACCCCCTGCTCTGCGTGGCGCAATTGGCCTCGGCCGACGAGGCGGTGGTGGTTGATGCGCTCGCCCCCGGCATCGATCTGGCGCCGCTATTCGCGCTGATGACCGACGAGAACGTGGTCAAGGTGTTTCACGCGGCGCGACAGGACATCGAAATCGTCTGGAACATGGCGAAGAAGATCCCGCACCCAATCTTCGACAGCCAGGTCGCCGCCATGGTGCTCGGCTATGGCAATTCGATCTCTTATGACGCGTTGGTGCAGCGCATCACCGGCGACCAGCTCGACAAGTCGCACCGCTTCACTGATTGGACGCGGCGGCCACTCTCCGACGCCCAGGTGTCCTACGCGCTGTCCGACGTCACGCACTTACGCGCCGTCTATCTCAAGCTCGCCGACGATCTCGCGAAGCGCGAACGCACCGGCTGGGTGGAAGCCGAGATGAACGTGCTCACCTCGCCCGAGACGTACCGCGCCGATCCGGATCGCGCCTGGGAACGCCTCAAAACCCGGGTGCGCAAGCCGAAAGAACTGGCGGTGCTGATGGAAATCGCCGCCTGGCGCGAGCGCGAGGCGCAGACGCGCGACGTGCCGCGCTCGCGCGTGCTCAAGGACGACGTGGTCGGCGACATCGCGGTGCAGGCGCCGACCTCCATCGAGCGGCTGGGGCATCTGCGCTCGCTTCCGAAAGGATTCGAGCGCTCACGCTGGGGCGAAACGATCATCGAGGCGGTCAAGCGCGGGCTCGAGCGCGATCCAAAGACGCTGCCACGGCTGGAACGTTTCCGCCCGGCGCCCAACGGCGCCGCCACCGTCGAACTGCTCAAGGTTCTGCTGCGCATGACCGCCGAGCGCCACGGCGTCGCCGCCAAAGTCATAGCGACGGTCGACGAGTTGGACCGCCTCGCCGCCGACGACGAGGCCGACGTACCAGCGCTCAAAGGCTGGCGGCGCGAATTGTTTGGCGACAAGGCGCTGGCTTTAAAGCACGGGCAACTGGCGCTGGCGGTGGAGAAAGGCCGCGTGGTGGCGGTCGAGAAGAGCTAGGCCGCCACTCGTATTCGCCAAGGGCCGGCGGCATTAGATAAATTTGCAGCTAAATTGAATTTAGCCATGAATTACTTTTTAAAATCTCGGCCGTAATGAACATCGAAGTGTCATATTCAGGCGTGTTCGATGTTAGAGCGCAGGCAAGAGCCCCGCATTTCGGTATCCAAGCGCGGCGTGATCAAATTCGGTGCGGCCGGAACCGAGTCCGTCTGCAGCGTCCACGACCTGACGCCGCGCGGCGCCGGTCTCAGCGTTATCAGTAGTTTTGGCGTGCCCCGAGTTTTCCAACTGGCAATCGACGGCGAACCTGCCACGCGGCACTGCAAAGTGATCTGGACCGACGGCAAAAAGCTCGGCGTTTCATTTGAGTGACTGCCACACGACGCCTCTCTTCGGCGTTCGCTGCCAAACTGGGAACCCGCGCGCTAGCTCTCGATCAACGGCTCGCGTCCGACCAACCTTGCGAGCTGACGCAGGCGGCCGTACAGCCGGTCGCTGCCGAGCGGCGAAAATCGGCCGGGCAATGTGAGCACCAGCTTGCCGCGTCGCACCCGCATCGGCGTCCTCGGAAGCACGCCGCTCTGCCCGGCGGTGATGATGTAGGCGACGCGCATGGCGGCCCCGAGCACGCGCGCGCGATCGAGCATGCGGGTGGTGGCGAGTTCGCGCAGGCGCGGCGACAAATCCTCCTCGCTCAGGCCGGCATGGCGGAAATATACCGACAGCGCGAGATAGGCGCGGCTCGGATGATCGACCGCGACGAAGGCGCCGTGCGCGATGATGTTCATCGATTGCTCGCCGCGATAATCCGGATGCGCACGCCAGCCGATATCAGCCAACAGGCAGGCGGCGTGACGCAGCCGACGCTCCTCGGCGGTTTCGTCGAGGCCCGACGACGCCATGAAGCGATCAGTCCAATCGACCAGTTCCTCGCCGTGATGCGGCGAGCGCGAGCGCAATACATTGAGATCGGCGGCGGCCAGGAGCAGCGGATCGCGCCCGCGCTCCTGCGGCTTGAGCAGCGAATAGAGCAAGCCCTCACGCACACCAAGCACGGAGATGATAACCTGCTTCGGTTTGATCGTGCGCACCAGGTTTTCCATCACCAGCGCGGCATAGGCGAGCAGTGGCCGGCGGGCGGCGTTGACGACTTCGATCTTCGACAGCGTCTCGGTATCGACGCGGTGCACCAGCCGCGAGAACTCCAGCGCCTCGCGCGCGGAGATGCGATAGTTGTGCATCACATGAAACGGATAGCCGGTTTGCCACATGTGCAGCCGCGCCAGCGCGCGCCAGGTGCCGCCGACCGCGTAGAAAGTGCGGCCTTCGCCCTCGTGCAGCATGTCGAGGTCTTCGAACGCCCCCTCGACGATTTTTTCCGCCTTCTTGAGCGACCTTGCAGCGATGTCCTGCAAAGCCAGGCCGCCGAACGGCAGCGTCACGCCGCCGCGTACACGCGAGCCGTACACGTCGGTCAGTTCGAGCGAGCCGCCGCCCAAGTCGCCGACGATACCGTCCGGTTTGTAGATGCCGGATACGACGCCGAGGCCTGTGAGATGGGCTTCACGTTTGCCCGACAAGATTGCGATCGGCGTACGGCTGATGCGCGCGGCCTCTTCGATAAAGGCGCGGCCGTTGCGCGCGTCGCGGCAGGCGGCGGTGGCGACCGCCCAGATCTTGCGCACATGCAGTGTGTCGCATAGCGCGCGGAACCGCTTGAGCGTCTCCAGCGCCGTGTCGATGGCGGCGGGCGCCAGGAGACCGGTGGTCTGCACCTGACGGCCGAGGCCCGCCAGCACTTTTTCATTGAAGATCGGCGTCGGCGAGCGCGTCAGCGCTTCATAGATGACGAGGCGCACCGAATTCGAGCCGATATCGATGACCGCGATCGGCGGCCCGTGGTCGAGCCGACCCTTGGCCGAATTCACGCTCTGACGCTTGACGGGCGAACGTTTACGCGCCTTCGACGAGGCGGCGTATAAGGCTGCGCGGCGAGGATTCTTTGAGCGATTTCCCACGGCCCGACAGGCTCGGATTAGTCATGAAATACTTATGGGCGTTGAACGGTTCCTCGCCCGGCGCGGCCTTTATGCGCGTGGAACTGCCGTCCGGCAAGAGCTTCCAACTTTGCTCGTTATCCTTGAAGTTTGCCGCCATGATCTGGCCGAGAACCTGCTCGTGCACGGTCGGATTGAGAATCGGGCACAGCGCCTCGACCCGGCGGTCGAGATTGCGCGGCATCATGTCGGCGGAGGAAATATAGATCGCCGCCTTGGCGTGCGGCAGCGCGTGGCCGGAGCCGAAGCAATAGATACGGCTGTGTTCCAGGAAGCGGCCAACGATGGATTTGACGTGGATATTGTCGGAAAGTCCCGGCACGCCCGGGCGCAAACAGCAGATACCGCGCACCACCAGGTCGACGTCGACGCCGGCGGCGGACGCATCGTAGAGCGCGTCGATGATGCCAGGATCGACCAGCGCATTCATCTTCATCCAGATCGACGCCGGCTTGCCGGCCTTGGCGTTGGCGGTCTCCTGGGCAATGTGCTCAAGAATGCGTTTGCGCAAATTGATCGGCGAAATCGCCATCTTCTCGAGTTCGGCCGGCTCGGCATAGCCGGTGATGTAATTGAAGATGCGCGCTACGTCGCGCCCGATCACCGCATCGGCAGTGAAGAACGACAGATCGGTATAGATGCGCGCGGTGACCGGATGATAATTGCCGGTGCCGGCGTGAATATAGGTCGCCAGCGCCACGCCCTCGCGGCGCACCACCAGCGACAGCTTGGCGTGGGTCTTGAGTTCGATGAAGCCGTAGACGACCTGCACGCCGGCCCGCTCCAGATCGCGCGCCCAGCGGATATTGGCTTCTTCATCGAAACGCGCCTTGAGTTCGATCAGCGCGGTGACCGACTTGCCGGCCTCCGCCGCCTCAATCAGCGTCTTGACGATCGGCGACTCGGCGGACGTGCGGTAGAGCGTCTGCTTGATGGCGACCACGTCGGGATCGCGCGCCGCCTGCTGCAAGAACTGGACCACCACGTCGAAGGATTCGTATGGATGGTGGACGATGAGATCCTTCTGCCGGATGGCGGCGAAGCAATCGCCGCCGTGATCGCGGATGCGCTCGGGATAGCGCGGATTATACGGCACGAACTCGAGATCGGGGCGATTTAACCTGTTGAGCTGGGACAAATCGTTGAGCGCGATCACGCCGTCGACAAGAAAAACCTCGTCGTCAGCCACCGCCAGCGCGCGCTGAACGAAGCTGCGCAGCTCCACCGGCATGGTGGCGTTGAGTTCCAGGCGGATGACCGAACCGCGGCGGCGCTGCTTGAGCGCGGTCTCGTACAACCGCACCAAGTCTTCCGCCTCTTCCTCGATTTCAACTTCGGAGTCGCGGATGGCACGGAAGGCACCCTGACCTTTGACCGTGTAGCCGGGGAACAGCCGGCCGATGAACAGCGCCGTCGCCTCCTCGAGCGTGATCAGCCTGATGCCATGCTCCGGCTCGCTCGGCAGTCTGATGAAGCGCTCGATCTTCTGCGGCATGCGGATCAGCGCATTCATCGGCTTGCCGTCTTTGGCGCGCGACAATTGCAGCGCGATCGAGAAGGCGAGATTGGGAATGAACGGGAATGGATGCGCCGGGTCGATGGCGAGCGGCGTCAGCAGCGGAAACACATGGGTGAGGAAGCGCTCCTCCAGCCAGACACGCTCGGCCTTCTTGAGATCCTTGCCGTCCACCAAAACGACGTCGGCCTTGGCCAGCGCTGGCCGCAATTCCAGCCAGCGCTTTTGCTGATCGCTGGCGAGTTGCGACACCGCCTCGCCGATCCGCATGAGCTGTTCGTTCGGAGTGAGCCCGTCCGGGCTCTGGGTCGTGATGCCTTGCCGCACCTGACCTTTCAGGCCGGCGACGCGCACCATGAAGAATTCGTCGAGGTTGTTGGCCGAGATCGACAGGAAGCGCACCCGCTCCAGCAGCGGATGGTTCTCGTTGCCAGCCTCGTCCAGGACCCGCCGGTTGAAGTGCAGCCAGGATAATTCCCGGTTAATGAATCGCTGCGGTTGCGACCTCAACCCCGCGCCCGGCGCCGAGCCGGGGGCCGAAGGAGCATCGTCGCGGTCGACGACCGAAACGATTTCCTCAACCGAGGCAATAGCTTGTGCGCGATCTGCCATTGTAATGAAGGCCTTAAAGGCCGAGTCCCTAACCGATAAAAATGGCCGGCGGATGACAGTTCGCGCCAGAACGCCCCGCTTCGTCAAGCAAAAGTGGTTCGCGTCGTTAAGCGGTGGTGTCTCTGAAAAGCTCGGCCGCCAGCGCGCGCGTCACCGGGCGATGCTGGCGCATCGACTCTTCGTCGAGCCGCGTCACCGTGGCGCGGGCGCCGGCGAAGGATCTTTCGATGCGGTTGACCAGATAGCTCACCAGCGCCTCGTCAACGGTGAGCTGCCGGTCGGCGGCGAGTTTGACGATCAGCTTGCGCAGCAGCGCGTCGTCGGGCGCGGTCAATGCAACGGTCGGCAGCGCGCGCAGGCGCGACGCGAGATCGCGAATCGCGACCGGAAAGGTCGCCAGCGGCGAGCGCGAGGTGATGAGGACGAAAGCGCCCTCCTCACGCGCCAGATTGATCAGATGAAACAGCGAGCGCTCGTCGAGCTCGGCGAACGTCAAATCCTCAAGCACCAGCGCGCCGGTGGCCAAAGCCGCTGGCAGATCGCCGTGCTCGAGCAATTTCGCCGCCAGCACGCGCGCACCTGTTGCCTGCGCCCAGATCGCGGCAAGATGGCTCTTGCCCGAGCCTTCCGGCCCGATCAGCGCGACGATGCGATCCGGCCAATCCGGCCAGCGCTCGATCAGCGCCAGCGCCGTGGCGTTCGACGGCCCGGAGAGGAAATCCTCGCGCGCGAAGCTTTCGGCGTGATCGAGCGCCAGCACAAGCTGACGCGGACTGGCTGCGATGCCGCTCACGCCGCCGGCTCCCCGGTGTAGAGCGAGCTTTCGCGGTAGCGCTGCAGGGCAAAGCGCACCAACACGCCGATAGTCGCGGCCAGCGGCACGGCCACCAGCAGGCCGACGAAGCCGAACAGATAGCCGAACGCGAGCAGCGCGAAGATCAACCAGACCGGATGCAGGCCGACGCTTTCGCCGACCAGTTTCGGCGCCAATACATTGCCCTCGAAGAATTGACCGACCAGGAAAATTCCGAGCACGAACAAAATCGAACTGTATTGCGGCCAGAACTGCGCCACCGCCACGCCAAGCGCGAGGATCAAACCGGTCATCGAACCGACATAGGGAATGAAGGTGATCACGCCGGAAAGCAGCCCGATCAGCAGACCGAAATTGAGGCCGGTCATCGTCAAGGCCACCGCATAGAACGAGCCGAGGACCAGGCAGACCGCGGTTTGTCCGCGCACGAAGCCGGAGATGGCGGCATCGATTTCGCGCGCAAGCTGATGCACGGTTTTGCGATAATGCACCGGGATGCTGTTGTCGACCGAGCGGATCATACGGTGCCAGTCGTAGATCAGGTAGAAGGCGACCACCGGCGTCACAACCACCAGCGAGAACAGCGACACCAGCGCTCGGCCGCGCGACCACAGCGATTGAATGAAGGCGGTGAGCCAACCGACGCCTTGCGTGACCAGATCGCCAAGCGATTTGTCGGCATTGAAACTCGCACCAAGCAGTTTCTGGACCCACGGCCGGCTCGGATCGCTGAGCAGCGATTGCAGCCGCGCCACATAGCCCGGGATGTTGTCGATGAAGGAAGCGAGTTGGCCGCCGAGGATCGGCGCCACCAAGAGAATGACCAAGACGATGGTCATGACGACAAAGGTGATCATTAATAACGCGGCGACAAGGCGATTGACGCCCAGCCGTTCAAGCCGGTCGGTGATCGGCGTGAGCAGATAGGCAATGGCGGCGCCGGCGACGAACGGCAGCAGGATCTCGCTCAGCAGCCACAGCATCAGCACGAGGACGGCGAGCGCCGCCAGCCAGAACATGACTTGCCGCTCGAACGTCAAGCTGCCGCCTTTCGGCGGTTCGGTACGCGGATGCGGCTTCGCGCGCGGGCTCAAGGTCCGGCCGGCGTCGTGTTCATGTGGCGGACCCATTCCGCGACGTAGGCGGCCACCGACAGCAAGGTCAGGATGGCGACCAGCCCCATGAGGATGAACGTGAGCGTCGGCAGATCGTAGTTGAAGCCGAGTTCGCCGAGCACCACGCAGGCGAAGCCGATCTGCGCCACGGTGTTGAGCTTGGAGACCAGCAACGGCTTGATCTTGAGCGGGTTGCCGATCACCCAGGCGAGCATGATGCCGCCGACAATCAAGATGTCGCGCGACACCACCATGATGACCAGCCAGCGCGGGATGAGGTTGTTGATGCCAAGCGTGAGGTATATCGAGACGATCAGCGCCTTGTCAGCGAGCGGATCGAGATAGGCGCCGAGCACGGTGGTCATGGCGAAGCGCTTGGCGAGAAAGCCGTCGACGGCGTCGCTGACGCCGGCGGCCAGAAACAGCACGAACGCAATCCACATGGCGCCGGGCGTCGCAATCGCCCAGACCACGATCGGCACCAGCAGAATACGCGCCAGCGTAATGAGGTTCGGAATACTCAAGGCAATCCCGGCTGTAGACGGCAGCTCCGGCTGGTTCCCCCCGAACGCACCGGCGATTTCCGCGGAGTATAACGGCGCTCGGACCATTGCGCGACTTGCGATTTCCACGTAGGACCCCGGCGTTGGAGCGGCCCATCATGACAGAAAAGGAGCGCGGCCTCACTTACGCGCAGGCCGGCGTCGATATCGATGCCGGCAACCGGATGGTGGAGCTGATCAAACCTTTGGTGCGCGCCACGGCGCGCCCGGGGGCCGACGCCGAAATCGGCGGTTTCGGCGGGCTATTCGACTTGAAGCCGCTAGGCTTCAAGGATCCGGTCCTGGTGGCCGCCAATGACGGCGTCGGCACCAAGGTCAAGATTGCGATCGAGACCGGCCGCCACGACACCATCGGCATCGATCTGGTCGCCATGAGCGTCAACGACCTGGTGGTGCAAGGCGCCGAACCGTTGTTCTTCCTCGACTATTACGCGTGCGGAAAACTCGAGCCGGAAGTCGGCGCCGCCGTGGTCGCCGGCATTTCGATCGGCTGCAAGCTGGCCGGCTGCGCGCTGATCGGCGGCGAAACCGCCGAGATGCCGGGGCTCTATCAGGGTGACGATTACGATCTCGCCGGCTTCGCGGTCGGCGCCGCCGAGCGCGGTGCCTTGCTGCCGCGCGGCGATATCGCGGAAGGCGACGTCATCATCGGGCTCGCCTCCTCAGGCGTGCACTCGAACGGCTTCTCGCTGGTGCGCAAGGTCGTGGCCAAGAGCGGCCTCTTATGGAGTACGCCGGCGCCGTTCGATGCCATGCGTTCGCTCGGCGAAGCAATCCTGACCCCGACCCGCATCTACGTGAAATCCTGCCTCGCCGCGACCCGCACAACGAACGCGGTCAAGGGCCTCGCGCATATCACCGGCGGCGGCTTTCCCGACAACATCCCGCGCGTGCTGCCGAAGGGCCTCGGGGGGCGCATCGATCTTAAGTGCGTGCCGGTGCTGCCGGTGTTCAAGTGGCTGGCTGCCGAAGGTGGCATCGCACAGAACGAAATGTTGCGTACCTTCAACTGCGGCATCGGCATGATCGCGATTGCTGCGCCCAAAGACGCTGCCGCCGTAATGCAAGCCTTTACGCAGGCGGGCGAGAAGGCGGTCACTATCGGCAGCGTCATGCGGGCGTCGGGTGATGCGCGCGTCGTCTATGACGGCACGCTCGATCTTGGGTGACGCGATGCAGCGCAAGCGCGTCGCCATTCTGATCTCCGGCCGCGGCTCCAACATGGCGGCGCTGATCGAGGCGGCGAAGGATAAAGATTATCCCGCCGAGATCGCGCTGGTGCTGTCGAACAAAGCCGACGCAGGCGGGCTTAGCATCGCGCGCGCCGCGGGAATCACCACCGAAGTGGTCGATCACGCGCCGTTCGGCAAGGATCGCGCCGCATTCGATGCCGCGATGCAGGCCGTGCTTGAGAAGCATCGCATCGACATCGTCTGCCTAGCCGGCTTCATGCGGCTGCTCACGCCTGGTTTCGTCGCGCTGTGGCCGCAGCGTATGCTCAATATCCACCCCTCGCTGCTGCCCGCATTCAAAGGGCTCGACACCCACAAACGCGCGCTCGAAGCGGGCGCGAAAGTCCACGGCGCCACCGTGCATTTCGTGGTGGCAGAACTCAACTCCGGTCCGATCGTCTCTCAGGCCGTGGTCGCTGTGCAACAAGGCGACAGCGAGGAGACGCTCGCCGCGCGCGTGCTCGGGGTGGAGCACAAAATCTATCCGTTGGCCCTCAAACTGTTGGCCGAGGACAGGATTCGGATCGAGAACGGGCGTTGCCTGCTCGACGGCGCCGCGGTGCCGCTGCCGCCCAACTAAGACCTATCTCTTAGTGTGGACAATTTCGCGCTGCAGCAACGCAAATGTGAATAGTTGCGGGCGCGCGGTGTTATAAACTCCCGCAGCGGTCGGGCGACGCCACCCATCGAGTGGCGCGATCAAACCAAAAGGGGAGACGTCATGAATGGCACAAGCGGGCCGAAACTGATTTTTCCGGGGCTTGCCGGTTTCTATGCGACGTGGCGCGAAATCAGCTACGCGTTGGTCCGCGTGGTCGTCGGCATCATGTTTTTGATGCACGTTTCGGTCAAATTCAAAATCGGCGCCGGCGCGGTTGCCGCCAATATCATGGCGAAGAGCGGCCTTGAACCGGCGCTCGGCTTTGCCTACGCCGCGATGGCATTGGAGTTGATCGGCGGCGTCTGCCTGATCAGCGGCCTGTTCACCCGCTTCTTTGCCGCTGCTCTCGCGATCGAGATGCTCATTGCCTTGATCGCTTATCATCTCCCGAAAGGCTACGCCGCCGGCGGCGGCGGATACGAATACGTTCTGCTCATCGGCGCCGTGTGTTTCGCCATCGCCATGCGCGGCGGTGGCCCCTACTCGATTGACGCCAAGATCGGCAAGGAACTGTAACCCCGCTCAGACGGCGCGCCGCACCCACACTTTGTTGTCGTGGAACGCGGCGCCGCCATAGGGCGCAATCGAATCGGCGCCAGTGAGCGAGTTGATGCCGCAGCCGTCTTCATAGGCCGAATTCGGCCAGATCGATTCCGCGATCAGCACGCCGCGCCGCACGCCGTCAAACAGGCGCGCGTGCAGGCGCACTTCGCCACGCGTGTTGCCGAGCACGACATAGTCGCCGTCGCCGATATGGAGGACGGCGGCATCGTCGGGATGGATCATCACCGTCGGCCGCTTCTCCTGTGTCAGCGACGTTGGCGTCTCGTTGAAGGTTGAATTGAGAAAAGCCCGCGCCGGCGAGGTTGCAAGTCGGAACGGGTGCTCGCGGTCGGCTTCCTCGATCGACGTCCAATGGTCGGGCAGCTTCGGCATTCCATCGACCGGGCCGCTCGTATACGGGCTGCGGAACGGTACGCTTTTCCAATCGGGCTTGAAGCGAAATCTGCCGCCCGGCCATTTGAAACCGTCGAGAAAATGCGACTCGCGGAACGGCGGCTGGCAATCGAGCCAGCGGTCGGCCTCGAGCTTGGCAAGCGTGCCCCGCATCGATACTTGCAGCATCTGGTCGATCAACTCACGCGGGTTCATGGTGAGGCCGCGATGCTCGACGCCGAGCCGTTTGGCGAGACCTGAGATCACTTCGTGATTGTTGCGGCATTCGCCCGGCGGCTCGACCAGCTTGGGCCCGAAGATGATGTATTGGTGGCCGCCGCCCCGATAAACGTCGTCGTGTTCCAGGAACGTCGTTGCCGGCAGCACCACGTCGGCCAATTGCGCGGTCTCGGTCATGAATTGCTCGTGCACGCAGACGAACAGATCCTCGCGCGCGAACCCGCGCTTGACCCGGTTCTGATCGGGGCAGACCGAGACCGGGTTAGTGTTTTGCACGATCATTGCCATCACCGGCGGCCCGGCATGCAGCACCGCGCCTTCACCGGTGAGAATTGCGCCGATGCACGACTGGTCGAGCATGCGTACCGAGCGATCGCGGACGTCGAGGCCTTCGATAATCGTCTTGTCGAGCTTGAAAATGTCGGCGTTGTTGTGGAAGGCGCCGCCGCCCTCCAAGGCCCAGGCGCCCGTCACGGCCGCGATGCAGCTTACCGCATGCATGTTGGCCGCGCCGTTACGCGAGCGCGAAAAGCCATAGCCGAGCCGGAAATAGGCGCGCTTGCGTTCGCCGATCAATTTGGCGAATTCCTCGATCGTCTCGACCGGCGTGCCGGTGATCGCCGACGCCCACTTGGGGCCACGCGTGCGCAGATGCGCTTCCAGTTCGCGCGGCGCATCGGTGTATTTATCGAGATAATCCCAATCGGCTTTGCCGTCACGGAAAAGGCAATGCATCACCGCGCAGGCGAGCGCACCATCGGTGCCGGGCTTTACCAGCACCGGCAGATCGGCCTGCGCCATGGTCCCGTTCATGTAGACATCGACCACCGCGATCTTAGCGCCGCGCTCTTTGCGCCCGCGCACGGCGTGGGTCATCACATTGACCTGGGTGCTGACCGCATTGGAGCCCCAGATCACGATCAGATCGGATTTCGCCATCTCGCGCGGATCGACACCGGCGACGATGCCCGTTCCTGCGGCAAAACCGGCAAAGGCCGGATTGACGCAAATCGTGGAATGGAAGCCGGAATATTTCTTGGCGTGGCGCAGGCAATTGATGCTGTCGCGCATCACCAGACCCATTGTGCCGGCGTAATAGTACGGCCAAACGCTCTCGGCACCGTGACGCTGCTCGGCCTGCAGAAACTTTTCAGCCACCAAATCGAGGGCGTCGTCCCAGGCGATTTTCCGGAATTGGCCGCTGCCTTTGGCGCCGGTGCGCTGTAACGGATATAGCAGCCGGTCCCTGTGATGCTCGCGCTCGGCATAGCGCGCGACCTTGGCGCAGATCACGCCGGCCGTGTAATCGTTGTCCTTGGCACCATGCACGCGGCCGATAGTGCGCTCGTCGATCAGTTCAACGTCGAGCGCGCAGGTCGACGGACAATCGTGCGGACAGGCGGAATAACCGATCCGTTTGGCATTGGAAGGCTTGACGGCCTGATTCATCGTGCCGGCAGTATAGCCGTGATTGCGGACGCCGGTAAGCGCGCGCTCACACCTCGCTTTCGCGCCTCGCCTGCCGCCACAGCCCGCCGATGATCAGCACCAGTACCGCGCCGACCGCTGCCGCCGCGTATTCCACCGTTTGCGCGACCGCAACGCCGTGAGCGTGGATCAGATAGGCCGTCACTACCGGATCGGTCGAGATCACCTCGCCGACGATCCAGCCGAGCAGCGCGGCGCCGGCCCATACCAGGATCGGGAAGCGGTCGAGCAGCCCCATGATCAAGGCCGCGCCCGCCACGATCAGCGGAATGCTGATGGCAAGCCCGAGCACCAGCAGCGCCATGTTGCCGGCGGCGGCGGCGGCGATGGCGATGACGTTGTCGAGGCTCATGATGATGTCGGCGACGGCGACGATGCGAACCGCGCGCCAGAGATGTTCGACCGCCTCGGTTTCGCTCTCATCCGGTTCGTCGGGCACCAGGAGCTTGGCGGCGATGTAGAACAGCGCCAGGCCGCCGACGATCTTGAGATAAGGCAGCAGCATCAGCGAGGCGATTACGCCGGTGAAAATTATACGCAGCACCACGGCGACGCCGGCGCCGAGGATCATGCCCCAGAGCCGCTGCCGGTATGGCAGCCCACGGCAGGCCATGGCGATGACCACGGCGTTGTCGCCGGAGAGCAGAATATTGATCCAGATGATCTTGGCGACCGCGACCCAGAACTCGGCCTCGCCCAGGCCGTTCCAGCCGCTCGTCAGTAGCGCGGCCCAGTGCGCCGGATCCAACATCTGCGCAAGTGAATGCACCCGGCCTCCATTGCGCCCGAGCGCCGCTAGCCGATGATCTCATTCTCCGAGAAAAACTGCGCGATCTCGCGCGCCGCCGTGTCCGGAGCGTCGGAGCCGTGCACCGAGTTCTCGCCGATCGATTTGGCATGCGCCTTGCGGATGGTGCCGGCGGCAGCCTTGGCCGGGTCGGTCGCGCCCATCAATTCACGGTACTTCGCGATGGCGTTGTCGCCTTCCAGCACCTGCACCACCACCGGTCCCGACACCATGAAATCGACCAGTTCGCCGAAAAACGGCCGCTCCTTGTGCACGGCGTAGAATTGCCGCGCCTGCGGCAGCGAAATGTGCACGCGCTTCTGTGCGACGATGCGCAGGCCCGCGGCCTCGATCATGGCGTTGATGGCGCCGGTCAGGTTGCGCGCGGTCGCGTCGGGTTTGATGATGGAAAAGGTGCGCTCGAGCGCCATCGGGTCATCCTTCACTGAGATTGATCGGAGCGTTGACTTGCATTGATTGGAGAAACGATTTCGCGCGGCTTATACCGGGGGTCGCAGCATGCGGCAAGATCGCGCGTTTTGCTCCGGTTTAGCGATGATTTGACGCAGCAGAGGAGCAATCCATGAAGTCCCGCTACCAGATGTTTGCCGGCTATAACGCCTGGTGCAATGAGCGGCTCTATGCCGCGGCCGCCACCGTGAGCGACGCCGATTACCGCGCCGACCGCGGCGCCTTCTTCAAGTCGCTGCATGGAACGCTCAATCATCTCCTGGTCGGCGATCGCATCTGGATGAAGCGGTTCACCGGCGCCGGCGCGGTGCCCCTGAGTCTCGACGCTATCCTGTACGACGACTTCGAAGCCCTGCGCGTCGCGCGGCGCAGCGAGGATACGCTCATCAGCCGCTATATCGCGCGCTTGAGCGACAGCGACCTCACCGGCATGCTGCGTTACCGCACAGTGGTGCGGCCGGTCGACATCGAGCAGCCATTGGCCCCGGCGCTCGACCATTTCTTCAACCACCAGACCCATCACCGCGGCCAGGCGCACGCCCTACTCTCCTCGATCATCGGCAACGACGCGACGCCGAGCTTCGACCTGATCATTTACCAGCGCGAAACCGGGCAAGGCGGGTTGCGCAAGCCAGACTAACGATTCTCTTGCGTCATGCGGCGCGCTCGGCCAAAAGGCGCGGGCCATGCTTGTCATCGACGACCTCACCGTCCGCATCGCCGGCCGCACGCTGCTTGAAGGCGCTTCCGCCCGCATCGTCCCCGGGGCGCGGGTAGGCCTCGTCGGCCGCAATGGCTCCGGCAAGACCACGTTATTCAACGTGATCGCGGGCGATATGTCGTCCGAACACGGCTCCATCGAGATGCCGCCGCGCTGGCGTATCGGCCGGCTGGCGCAGGAAGCGCCGAATGGCCCGGAGAGCCTGCTCGATGTCGTGCTCAAGGCAGATCGCGAACGCAACGCGCTTCTGACCGAGGCGGAGACCGCGCACGATCCGCACCGCATCGCCGAGATCCAGACCCAACTCGCCGATATGGGCGCGCACGCGGCCCCTGCCCGTGCGGCATCCATACTGTCTGGCCTGGGCTTTTCCAACGCCGACCAGGCGCGCCCCTGTTCGGAATTTTCCGGCGGCTGGCGCATGCGCGTCGCACTCGCCGCCACGCTGTTCTCGGAACCAGATCTGCTGATGCTCGATGAACCGACCAACTATCTCGATCTGGAAGGCACCCTGTGGCTGCAGGATCATCTGGCGCATTATCCCCACACGATGATGATCATCAGCCACGACCGCGACCTGCTGGACAACGCGGTCGATCAAATATTGTCGTTGGAGGCACAAAAGCTGACTTTGTACCGCGGCGGCTATTCCGACTTCGAACGGCTGCGCAGCGAGCGCATGGTGCTCGACCAGAAGCTGATCAAGAAGCAGGACGCCCAGCGAAAGCATCTGCAGGCTTTCGTCGACCGCTTCCGCGCCAAGGCCAGCAAGGCGCGGCAGGCACAATCACGCGTGAAGATGCTGGCCAAGATGCAGCCGATCAACGCGTTGGTGACCGACGAGGTGCGGCCGATCCATTTTCCGGCGCCGGACAAGCTTTTATCGCCGCCGATCATCGCCACCGACGATGTCGCGGTCGGCTACGAGCCCGGCCATCCGATTCTGTCGGGCCTGTCGCTGCGCATCGACAACGACGACCGCATCGCCTTGCTCGGTTCCAACGGCAACGGCAAATCCACGCTGGTGAAGCTGCTGGCAGGCCGCCTCGCCCCTGAGCACGGCACGGTGACGCGCGCGGCGACCCTCAAGGTCGGCTATTTCGCCCAGCACCAACTCGACGAACTGGACGAGGATCGCAGCCCCTACGATCACGTCCGCGATCTCATGCCGGATCAACCCGAGGCCAAAGTGCGCGGCAAGGCCGGCGCGATTGGATTTTCAGGGCTTGCCGCCAACAATGCGGTGAAGACGCTCTCCGGCGGCGAAAAGGCGCGGCTGCTGATGGGCTTGGCGACCTTCGCCGCGCCGCATTTGGTCATCCTCGACGAGCCGACCAACCATCTCGATATCGACAGCCGCGGCGCGCTGATCGAAGCGATCAACGATTTTCCCGGCGCGGTGATTTTGGTGTCGCACGACCGCTACCTCCTGGAAGCCTGCGCCGACCGGCTCTGGCTGGTCGCTGGCGGCAAGGTCGCCCCGTTCGACGGCGACCTCGACGACTACCGGCGTATGGTGCTGGCCGGAGAGAACCAGGGAATTACCGTCGGGTCGAAATCGTCGGCGCGCGCCGATCCGGTGCAAGCGCGCCGCGCGGCGGCCGACAAGCGCGCGGAGACCGCGCCGCTGCGCAAGCGGATATCGCAAGCCGAGGTCTTGATCGCGCAGCTCACGCGGCAGCTTCACAAGCTCGATACCACGCTCGCCGACGGCGCGCTGTTCGCAAGCGATCCCGCGCGCGCCGCCGATTTGTCAAAGACCCGCGCGCAGGTGGTGGCGGCGATTGCCAAGGCGGAAGAGCAATGGCTCGCCGCCAGCGCGGCGCTGGAGACGGCCTAGCCGCCAGCATCACTGCACGTAGGTGCGTTCGATCTCGCGGGTCGCGGTCTTCGGCTTGGCCGTTTTCTTGGCCTTTTGTTTTTTCTTTTTGGCCGGTTTGACCGGCGTCTCCGGCGCCGGAGCCCGGTCGACGACCTTCAGCCGGCCGGCGTCGAAGGTGTAGATGCCTGGCCAGGTGCCGGCGAGGTAAGTGAGGACGACCTTGCGCTCGCCTTTGTTGCCGGCGCCGATGTTGATGTTGCCGGGAAGACCGGCGCGCCGCACCACATCGCATTCGGTCATGCCGAGCGCGATGCCGCCCACAACAGCGGGCCCACCGCCTTGCTGGTCTTGCGGGACGGCGTTGGGATTGGCCGCGGCCTGGGCGGCGGCTGGCATGGGGGCACTGGCGAGGTCGCCAGCCATAGTGCCGACCGGCCGGTCGGCCGGCGGCGGCGGCGGAGACGGCGCTGCCGCAGGAGCCGCCGGCGCTTCCACCACAGCCGGCGCACCGCAGCGGCCGTCCGCGCTAACCAGCTCTTCCGGAGCGACCGGCCCGCGCGGGTTGAGCTGGGCATTGTTGTTGTCGTCGCCAGTAGCCCGCGCCCAACTGGGTTTGGCGAACACGTCCACAGGCTTGGAGAACCAGCCGCCCTCGTTGTTATCCGGGAGCAGCCGCACCGAGTTCGTGCAGCCGCCAATGGTCGCGGCGACCCCGATGGCACACCCAACGAGCACAATCCTGGAAACCACGCGACGACGCAAAACAGTCTCCCCCGGAACGATCTATCCGCTTGTCCCTTAAGACGTATTTTGCGTCATCACGATGGCGGCGACAAGCCAAGGCGGGCCAGGAGGTTAACCAGGCCAGCGGCGGATAGGGCAATGGCGGATACGCCATTGGCCTAGCTGCCGATTAGACCTTCTTGGCCCAGCGCCCCTGTTCGTCGGGCTGCCAGTAGGTCGCCTCGAACCCCTTCGCTTTGGCATCGCTCCAAGCGCCGCGCGCGGCGGCGACCGCGTCTTCGTCCTCGCCGTTGAACACCAGGACGATGCGCTGATAGGCCGCGGCATCGGCCGGCATCGGTGCGCCGTCGATCAGGAAGCGCACGGTGGCGGCGTTCGGATTGCCGTCATTGACGGTGAGCAACACCGGCTGCGCAGCCGCGTCCTGCTCGCGCCATGTGCCGTGCGGCAGGAATCCGTCGTCGCGGTAGGTCCACAAATGCGCGTCGAGCGCCTCGATGCGCTCTTCGGAGGCGCCCTGCACGATCACCGTCCAGCCGCGCTCAACCGATTTCTCCAAGAGCGACGGCAGCACGCCTTCCAGCTTCTGGCCTTGCAGGTGATAGAAGAGGATTTCGGTCATGCAACACCCTCGGAGCCGATACTCACCGCTCGTAATAATCCGCCACCAGCCGATCCAACAGCCGCACGCCCCAGCCCGAGCCCCAACTCTTGTTGATGTCGGTCTGACGCGAGTCGAAGCCGGTGCCGGCGATGTCGAGATGCGCCCACGGTGTCTTGTCGGCGACAAAGCGCTGGATGAACTGCGCGGCGGTAATGGCGCCGCCCCAGCGCGAGCCGCCAGTGTTCTTCATGTCGGCAAATTTTGAATCGATCATCTTGTCGTAAGCGGCGGCAAGCGGCATGCGCCACACCAATTCGCCGGTCAACTCGCCCGCCTTGGTGAGGCGTTCGGCCAGCTTGTCGTCATTGGCGAACATGCCGGCATATTCCTGCCCGAGCGCGACAATGATGGCGCCGGTCAGCGTCGCCAGATCGACCATGAATTTGGGCTTGAAACGTTTGGCCGTGTACCAAATGACGTCGGCCAGCACGAGGCGGCCTTCGGCGTCGGTGTTGATGATCTCGATGGTCTGGCCGGACATCGACGTGACGATGTCGCCCGGCCGCTGCGCATTACCATCCGGCATGTTCTCGACCAGACCGATGACGCCGACGGCGTTGACCTTCGCCTTGCGTGCGGCCAGCGCCTGCATCAGGCCGGTGACGCAAGCCGCGCCCGCCATGTCGCCCTTCATGTCCTCCATGCCAGCGGCCGGTTTGATCGAGATGCCGCCGGTATCGAAGCACACGCCCTTGCCGATAAAGGCGACCGGCGCCTCGCCAGCCTTGCCGCCGTTCCAGCGCATCACCACCACGCGGCTCTCGCGTGTGGAGCCCTGGCCGACGCCGAGCAGCGCATTCATGCCGAGCTTCTTCATCGCCTTGAGGTCGAGCACTTCGACCATGACGCCGGATTTTTTCAACACGGCGGTGCGGCGGGCGAATTCTTCCGGATAGAGCACGTTGGCGGGCTCGTTGACCAGGTCGCGCGCCATTAGCACGCCGCCACCGATCGCCTCGCGCGTCGCATAAGCTTTGCGCGCGGCGGCGACGTCGCCGACCATGATCGTTACGTTGCGCTTAGCGGGCGGCTTCTCGTCGTCTTTGCGTTTGGTCTTGTAGCGATCAAAGACATAAGCACGCAGTTTTACGCCAAGCGCGAGGTCTGCCGCCTGCTCGGCCTTGAGCGCGCCATTCGGCAATTCGGCGAACACGACACCCTCGCTGACCGCAAGCGGCAGCTTGCCCATGGCGAGCCCGCCAAGCTTGAGCAGGTCCTTTTGTTTTAGGCTTGCCGTCTTGCCCACTCCGATCACCACCAGGCGGGCGACTTTCAGGTCCTCCGGCACGATCAACTCAAGCGTGCTGCCGTTCTTGCCCGTGAAGCGTTCGGCCTTGGCGGCACGCGCGACCAATCCCGCGGCCGCGCCGAGCGCTTTGGCAGTGGCCGGGCCAAACTTGAGACCGTCGTCGCAAAACACGATGAGAACGCCCGATGCGCCGATTCTGGCTGGGGCGGCGAACGGGGCAAACCCGAGCTTGAAGGCGTCGGACATCGGCTCGATTCCTTAATTCTGGGGGCTTCGGCGGTAGGGATTCCCGAAGCCCATATGGCCCGCCGCTGCCCGGCTGCAAAGCCCAAAAACGGCTGGTTTCCAGTGTTTTTCAGCGCTGCTGGCTTCCCACCCTACGCAAAGCCGCCTCATAAGGCTGGATTCTGGCACAAAACGTACCCTTCTCCGCATACCGCGCGTACCCCCGGCTTTTACTTTTTGTTGTGCATATTCAAAGGGTTTGCCTTTGCACGGCCACTTTGTAGATGGATCAAGGTAAACCTGGATGGGTGGGGATTAGGTTGGCTGCGCCGAACGTCCGGTAGGGGGTATCGGGCGAGCGGCGGGGCATGCCGTATTTGGGGACGACGCGTCGGATGGGGTCGATCGGCCGATATATCTTCCGCACGACCATCAGTGCGTTCCTGGTCATTTTGATCAGCCTCACCGCCGTGATCTGGGTCACGCAGGCGCTACACGACATCGACCTGATGACGACGCAGGGTCAATCGATCCTGATTTTCGTCGGCATCACCGGCATGATCGTCCCGCTGCTCATTCTGGTGATTGCGCCGATCGCGCTGTTGATCGCGGTCGTGCACGTGCTCAACAAAATGTCCACCGACAGCGAAATCATCGTGATGAACGCGTCCGGCATGTCGCCGTGGATACTGTTCCGCGCCTTCCTGGCGGCGGCAGTCGTTGTGTCGATCCTGGTCATGGCAGTCAGCGCCTATTTCGCGCCGAAGGGCCTGCGCATGCTGAGCGATTGGCTCACCGAAGTGCACGCCGACGTGGTGGGCAACCTGGTGCAGCCGGGCCGCTTCACCAACGTCGCATCCGGCGTCACGATGCGGATCCGTGAGCGGCGCAACAACGGCCAGATGGTCGGCATCTTCCTCGACGACCAGCGCGATCCGGCGCAGCGCGTGACCGTGATCGCCGATGTCGGCGAGGTGCTCAATAGCCCGAGCGGTACATTTCTAGTCCTGCAGCACGGCATGGTGCAGCGCTTTGAAGCCAAGGAGCGCGACCCGACCATGGTGGTGTTCGATCGCTATGCCTTCGACCTGTCGACGCTGATCCCCGGGCGGCAGGCGATAACCTATTCGATCCGTGAGCGCTATCTGTGGCAGCTGCTGTTTCCCGATCCGAACGACAAGCTCTACCGCGAGGAGCCGAACCAGTTCCGTGCCGAACTGCACGACCGGATGATCGCGCCGCTCTATCCGATCGCGTTCGCGGTTATCGCGTTCGCCTATCTGGGAGCGCCCCGCACCAACCGGCAGAGCCGCACGATTTCGATGCTCGGCGCCATCGGCGGCGTATCACTGCTGCGGCTAGCCGGGTTCGTGTCCACCGTATTCGGCGCCACCGTGCCGTGGATGCTGGCGCTGCAATATGTGGCGCTGTTGCTTGCTTTCGGCGGGGGCCTGCTCGTGATCCACCGCGGAATGATCCTGGAGTTGCCCGCCTTCATCGACAATTGGCTAGCGGCGATCACCGAGCGCGTCATGCAACGCGTTGCCACGCCATGAGTTCGTCATGCAGATGATCGGCGGAACACTCGGGCGTTATTTCGGCGCGCGTTTTCTAGGATCGGTGCTGCTGGTTTTCGGCGCCATCTTCGCACTGGTCGCGCTGATCGACTACATCGAGACCATGCGTCGCGCCAGCGACATTCCGCACGTCTCGGCGATCCTGGTCGCCAAGACGTCATTCTACCGCGTGCCGCAAATTACCGAACGAATTTTGCCGTTCTGCGTGCTGATCGGCACCATGGTCTGCTACCTCAATCTGTCACGGCGGCTGGAATTGGTGGTCGCCCGTTCGGCCGGCGTGTCGGCCTGGCAATTCATTTCGCCCGCAGTGATCGTGGCCCTGCTGCTCGGCATTGTCGCCACCACCGCGTACAATCCGCTCTCGGCGGTCATGCAGGAGCGATCAAAGCGCTACGAGGCGATCCTGTTCGGCAACAAATCGAGCGAATTGCACGGCGGCGGCCCCTTCTGGACGAGCCAGCGCAGCAGCGAAGGCGAGGCCATCATCAACGCCAAGGCCAGCCGGGACCAGGGCGTCAACCTCAGCGGCGTGACGGTCTTCGTCTTCGACGATGCCGGCCATTTCAAGCGGCGCATCGAAGCGCGCTCAGCGACGTTGGAACCAGGCGTCTGGCGACTCATGGACGCCCGCGTCAACGAGCCGGGGACCTTGCCGGCCAACCACACGACCTACGACCTCAAGACTAGCCTGACGCCGGAACAGGCTCGCGAAAGTTTTGCGACCCCCGAAACCGTGCCTTTTTGGGACCTGCCAGCGTATATTACTATAGCGGACCATGCGGGTTTGGTCGCCGCAGGCTATAAATACCAATTTCAAAAGCTTTTGGCGCAGCCATTTTTGCTAGCCGCCATGGTATTTCTTGCGGCCTCGGTCAGTCTACGTTTCTTCCGCTTCGGCGGGGTGCAAAAGATGATTTTAAGTGGCGTCGCATCGGGCTTTCTGCTTTATGTCTTATCGAAAGTGACTGAAGATATGACGAAGGCCGAGCTGATGCACCCTGCGGCAGCGGCTTGGCTGCCCGTGCTTGCCGCGGGCCTGACGGGGTTTATTGCGTTGTTGTACCAGGAGGACGGGTGATGGCGGGGCTGGTTTGCGCTCGTCCACCAGTGCCGAAGCCCCGTTGGCGTGCCATCGCAGGGGCCGTTGCCGTCCTTGCCGTGCTAGCTTGCGGCAGCGCATTAACTTGTGCGGCCGCTCGCGCCCAGCAGGTTTTCAGTTTTCCGCCCAGCCCGCCAAAGAAGCCGAAGTCAGCGATCGCTCTTGAGCGCGAGAAGCCCGGCACGCAGCAACAGATGCTCGTGAAGGCCGATGAGATCGACTACGACTATGCCAATCACCGCGTCGCCGCGGTCGGCAATGTGCAGATCTATTATCGCAATGCGACGATCGAAGCCGACCGGGTCGTCTACGACCAGACCAGCAAGCGCCTGCACGCCGAAGGCAATGTCCGGCTCACCGACGCGGACGGCAAGATCACCTACGGCACCATCATGGACCTGTCGGACGACTATCGCGACGGGTTCGTCGATTCGCTGCGTCTGGATTCTCCTGATCAGACACGCATGGCGGCCGCCCGCGCCGAGCGCAGCAATGGCAATACGACCGTCTTCCATAGCGGCGTCTATACGGCGTGCGCGCCGTGCAAGGACGATCCGAAGAAACCGCCGCTGTGGCAGGTGAAAGCCGCGCGCATCATCCACGACCAAGGCGAGAAGATGATCTATTTCGAGGATGCGAGCCTCGAATTCTTCGGCAAGCCAATCGCCTTCCTGCCCTATTTCTCGGCGCCCGACCCGACAGTCAAACGCAAGACGGGCGTGCTGACGCCGATCATTACGTCGAGCACTATCTACGGACAGGCGGTTGAAATTCCCTACTACTGGGCGCTGGCGCCCGATTACGACGCCACCTTCTCGCCGATGATCACCACCAAACAGGGACCGCTGCTGCAAGGCGAGTTTCGCCAGCGTCTGCTTAACGGCGCCTACTCGATCCGCGGCGCCGGCATCTACCAACTCGACCGCGGCTATTTTTCGAACAACAACGGCGTTGTGGCGCCCGGTGACCGCAATTTCCGCGGCAGCGTGGAAAGTGAGGGCAAGTTTGCCATCAACGATAAATGGGTCTGGGGCTGGGACGGAATATTGCTGACAGACAAGACGTTCCTGTCAGACTACAACCCGCGTCTGTCGTCCTATCATTACACCGATACGCTCGGCTCCGCCGCAAATTCGGGTCTTTCGCAGATTTATCTCGCCGGCAAGGGCGACCGCAGCTATTTCGACATCCGTTCGATCTATTACTACGGCTTTTCGACCGCCGACGTGCAGAAAGAGATCCCGGTCATTCACCCGGTGATCGACTACGATTACACGTTCAATCATCCGGTCATTGGCGGCGAACTCGGCTACAATATCAACTTCACAAGTCTGACGCGCAGCCAGGCGGAGTTTGACGCGATCAACAGGACTGCGCTCAACGTCGGCACTTGCGCGCAGACTGCCGATACTTCGATCATCAATTCCAGCAACTGCCTGCTGCGCGGCATTCCGGGCACTTATTCCCGTTTCTCAGCGGATGCACACTGGCGCCGCAGTTTCACCGACTCGTTCGGCCAAGTGTTCACGCCGTTCATGTCGTTGCGCGCTGACGCCGCGTCGATGCAAATCTATAACGACCCCGGCGTATCCAACTATATCAACACTGGCGACAGCAACCTGACGCGCGCCATGCCGACGGTGGGCCTGGAATATCGTTATCCGTTCATCAACGTGCAGTCCTGGGGCACGCAGACCTTCGAACCGATCGCCCAGGTGATCGCGCGGCCGCGCGAACCGCAGATCGGCAAGTGGCCGAACGAGGACGCCCAAAGCCTGATCTTCGACGACACCAATCTGTTCAAGATCGACAAGTTTTCGGGTTATGACCGGGCCGAGGGCGGCGGACGCGCCAATTACGGCGTGACCTACACCGCCCAATTCAATCAAGGCGGCGCCTTCAACGCGCTGTTCGGCCAATCCTATAGCCTGTGGGACAATTCCTTCGCGCAGGGCGGCATCGCCAATAGCGGCCTCGACAGCGGGCTCGATACCACCCGATCCGACTACGTGGCGCGTGCGACCTTCCAGCCCAACGCCACCTATAAACTCAGTTCGCGTTTCCGCTTCGACAACGACACGTTCGCCGTCAAGCGGACTGAACTCGAAGCCGCCGCCAACTTCGACCGCTGGTCCGTCAACGTCCTCTACGGCGACTACGCCGCCCAGCCCGACATCGGCTTCCTCGACCGCCGCCAGGGTCTGCTCACCGGCGGCTCGGTCAAGCTCGACGCCAATTGGCTGCTGCGTGGCTCCGTAACCCTCGACCTCGAAACCAATAAAATCGCCCAGGACTCGATCGGCGTCGCCTATGTCAACGATTGCCTAATTTTGGGCCTAAATTACGTGGCTAGTTATTCTTACGGAACCGGCTCACCGCAGCTCAACAATACGCTCATGCTGCAATTGAGCCTGCGCACACTTGGCGATACATCGGTGAGCCAGAACGTTGGGTCGAGCGCAAACTCGCATTGATGACAACCGCGCATCATGCATCGGCCGCCGGGGTGCGCTCGCCGCAATGGATATCACGATGCGGAGGATTAGCTTGAGATTTGCTTCTGTCCGCAGCTGGATTCTCGGCGCCTGGCTCGTCGTTGCCATGCCGGTGGCGGCCTTCGCGCAGGTGGTGGTGGTCGCGAACGGCTCGCCGATCACGGCCTACGACATCGACCAGCGCGCCAAGCTAATGGCGACATCGACGCACAAAACGCCCCCGCGCCAAGAGGTCATCCAGGAGCTGATCGACGACCGCATCAAGATCGCAAAGGCCAAGAGCTACGGCTTCGAGATCAGCGACGCCGAGGTCGACGAGGCGTTTGGCAACATGGCCAAAAGCCAACACATATCGGTGGCGCAATTCTCCCAAATGATCGAACGCTCCGGCATTGCCCCGGCGACCATCAAAGCGCGGATTCGCGCCGAACTGACCTGGACTCAATTGGTGCGCGGCAAGTTCAGCTCGTCCTTGCAAGTCGGCGAATCGGACATCGCCAATGCGTTGCGTTCCCGCAATGAAAACGACACCGACGCAGTCGGCTATATCTATACCCTCTATCCGATCATGATCCTGGTGCCGCCGGGATCCAGCGGCGGCGCCGTGGAGGCCAAACGGCGTGAAGCGGAAAGCCTGCGCAGCCGTTTTGTCTCGTGCTCGGAGGGGCTGGCCTTTGTGCGCGCGCTACGCGATATCGCGGTGCGCGAGCCGATTACGCGCAGTTCGGCCGATCTCGCGCCGCAACTGCGCGACGTGCTCGCCAGCATCCCGGTCGGCCACCTGACCGCCCCGGAGACGACCGAGCAAGGTCTGCAGATGTTCGCGCTGTGCAACAAGAAGGAGAGCAAGGTCGACTCTCCGCTCAAGCGTGAAATGCGCCAGGAACTGTTCGCCAAACGCTACGACGCCGAGGCCAAGAAATTCCTCGACGAAATTCGCAAACAGGCGATGATCGAATACAAAGACAGCAAATACAAAGACAGCAAATGAGCGCGCGCGCGCGGCTTCCTTTAGCGTTGACGCTCGGCGAGCCAGCGGGCATCGGTCCCGATTTGACGCTCGCCGTTTGGTTGCGCCGGGTCGAACTTGACGTACCCCCGTTCTACCTCATCGGCGATGCGCATTTTCTGGCGAGCCGCGCGCGTATTCTCGGCCTCGATGTGCCGCTTGCCGTCGTTGCGCCGGCGGAGGCGAATGCCGCCTTCGAGCGCAGCTTGCCGATCGTTCCACTTGAACTTGCCGTCACCGCTACCCCCAGCCATCCCGACGCCAGCAGCGCGCCCGCCGCGATTGCCTCGATTCGCCGCGCGGTCGCCGATGTGATGGCTGGCCGCGCCGCCGCCGTGGTCACCAATCCCGTCGCCAAGAACGTGCTTTATCGCTCCGGCTTCGCCGAACCTGGCCACACCGAATTCCTCGCCAAACTCGCTGCCGAGGCGACCGGCCACACCGTGCATCCGGTGATGATGCTGTGGTCACCTGAGCTCGCGGTGATTCCGGTGACCATTCACCTGCCGCTGCGCGACGTGGTGTCGCGCCTCACCAGTGACCTCATCGTCGAGACCGGCCGCATCGCCGCGCGCGATCTCACCGCGCGCTTTGGTATCGCGCGCCCGCGCCTTGCGGTCGCCGGGCTTAATCCGCACGCCGGCGAGGAAGGCGCGCTGGGCAAGGAGGATCACGCTATCGTAGCACCGGCGGTCAAGCGATTGCGCGCGGAAGGCATTGACGCCGTCGGCCCAGTGCCGGCTGATACGCTCTTCCACGAGCGGGCGCGCGCGGGCTATGACGTCGCCCTTTGCATGTATCACGATCAGGCGCTGATCCCGATCAAGACGCTAGCCTTCGACAATGCGGTGAACGTGACGCTCGGCCTGCCCTTCGTGCGCACCTCGCCCGACCACGGCACCGCCTTCGATATCGCCGGTACAGGCCGCGCCGATCCGTCGAGCCTGGTTGCCGCGCTCGCGCTTGCCGCGCGGCTGTCCGCCAACACGCCAGCGCTCGTACCCGCCAAATGATTTTCGTTTGCGCATGATCTTATCCGAAAACCGGTTCCCACTTTTCGGGATCATGCGCTGATGGCGCAGATCGACGACCTGCCGCCGCTGCGCGACGTCATCCGCCGGCACGGCCTATCGGCGAAGAAATCCCTCGGCCAGAATTTCCTGCTCGATCTCAATCTCACCGCGCGCATCGCGCGCTCCGGCGGCCCGCTCGACGGCTTAACCGTGGTCGAGGTCGGACCCGGGCCGGGCGGGCTGACGCGCGCGCTACTGGCCGAAGGCGCCAAGCGCGTCATCGCCATCGAGCGCGACGACCGCGCCATCGCCGCGCTGGAGGAAATTGCGACGCGTTATCCCGGCCAACTCGAGATCGTCGCCGGCGACGCCTTGGAATTCGACGCGCAAGCCCATCTTGGCGGTAGCCGGGCACGCATCATCGCCAACCTGCCGTACAACATCGCGACTGCGCTGCTGATCGGCTGGCTGACCGGACCCTGGCCGCCCTGGTACGACGCGATGGTGCTGATGTTCCAGCGCGAGGTGGCGGAACGCCTCGTCGCTGCCCGCGGCGGCAAATCCTATGGCCGGCTGGCGGTGCTGGCCAACTGGCGTTGCGAGACCAGGATTATGTTCGACGTGGCGCCCAGCGCCTTCGTGCCGCCGCCTAAAGTAACGTCGTCGGTGGTGCGGCTCGTCCCGCGCACCACGCCGCTCGCCTGCGACGCGGACGCCTTGCAGAAGGTGACCGAGGCGGCGTTCGGGCAGCGCCGCAAGATGCTGCGGCAGAGCCTCAAATCGCTCGGCGTGGATGCGCTCGCGCTGCTCGCCGCCGCCGATATCGAGCCGACCGCTCGGGCGGAAGAAATTCCGGTCGAGGATTTCGTCAAGCTCGCCAATATTTTCACTGGGCAGGTGAAAGTCCGCGTGTAAAGTTCGTCCGTCATGCAGATACGCCGCCAATCCCTCACCGCCTATGGCGCGCCGCTGTGCGAAACGGTGGTGGACGCGCCAAAGCCGCAGGGAACGGAAGTGCTGGTGCGTATTTCCCGCTGCGGCGTCTGCCATTCCGACTTGCACATGCAGGACGGCTATTTCGTGCTCGGCGACGGTAAGCAGCTCGACGTGCGCGCCGGGCGCACGCTGCCGTTCACGCTCGGCCACGAGATCGCCGGGACGGTTGAGAGCGCGGGACCGGATGCCGACGTCGCGCCGGGCGCCAAAGGCGCCATCTATCCCTGGATCGGCTGCGGCCAATGCCCCGCCTGTAAGCACGGCGACGAAAACATCTGCGCGGCGCCGCGCCATCTCGGCATCACGGTCGACGGCGGTTATGCGACCCACGTACTGATCCCGCATCCGCGCTATCTGATCGACACGGCGCCGCTATCGCCGTCTTACGCCGGTGCGCTGATGTGCTCGGGGTTGACCGCCTATTCCGCGCTTAGGCGCCTCGCCGACCGCGCCGCGCGCGCGCCACTGCTCTTGGTCGGCCTCGGCGGAGTCGGGTTGATGGGACTTGCCCTCGCCCGGGCCATGTACGTCACTGCGCCATACGTTGCCGACATCGATCCGAAGAAACGCGACGCCGCGCTCGCCGCCGGCGCACAAGCCGCCTTCGACCCGGCCGACCCCAATGCACGCAAGGCAGTGCTCAAGGCGAGCGGCGGCATCTATGCGGCGGTCGATTTTGCCGGCTCCGACAAGTCGCTCAATTTCGCCACCGGCGTGCTGGCCAAAGGCGGCAAGGTGGTGGTCACCGGCTTGATCGGCGGCGGCTATTCGACCGGGGCCGCCATGTTTTCGCTCAAGGCCATGACCATCGAGGGCACGCAGACCGGCACGCTCGCCGAAGCACGCGAACTGATCGACCTGATCCGTACGAAGAATATCGCGCCGCCGCCAATTGCCGAACGCCCGCTCGACCAGGCCTCAGCCACGCTCGACGATCTGCGCGCGGGAAAAATCGTCGGACGCGTGGTGTTGACGGCATAACGGCGGTCTAGGAACCAAGCTTCTTCAAATCTGCCAGCAGGCGGTCGGCAAAGCTTTCCAGATCGAGCATCTTGACGCGCTTGAGCCGCTCCGCGGTGAGGATCGCGCGCACGCGCAGGAAGCTCTTGTCAAGGTCGCGGTTGACCAGGATGTAATCGTATTCGCGCCAGTGCGAAATCTCTTCGATGGCATTGCGCAGCCGCTGCGCGATGATAACCCCGCTGTCTTCCGCCCGACGTTCCAGCCGTGATTTGAGTTCCTCTGCCGAGGGCGGCAGCACGAACACGGTCACGACATCGTCGCGCATCTTGTCGAGCAACTGGCGCGTGCCCTGCCAATCGATGTCGAACAGCACGTCGCGCCCGTCAGCCAGCGCTTTTTCCACCGGCTCGCGCGGCGTCCCGTAGAAATTGCCGTGCACTTCGGCCCATTCCAGCAATTCGCCGCCGTCACGCATGGCTTCGAAGTGCCGCTTGGTGACGAAGTGATAATGCACGTCTTCGATTTCGCTCGGGCGCCGCGCGCGGGTGGTGACCGAGACCGACAGCGAGACGTTGTCTTCCTGCTCCAGCAGATTGCGCGACAGCGTCGTCTTGCCCGCCCCGGACGGCGAGGACAGCACCAGCATGATGCCCCGGCGGGTTATGTCGCCATCTTGGCTCATTCCAGATTCTGCACCTGCTCGCGGAACTGCTCGACCACGCTTTTCAATTCCAGACCGATATTGGCGAGATCGACGTCATTCGCCTTGGCGGTCAGCGTATTCGATTCGCGGTTGAGTTCCTGCGCCAGAAAATCGAGCCGTCGGCCAACCGGCCCGCCGTCGGCGAGCAGTTTCTGCGCCTGCGCGACATGAGAGGCCAGTCGGTCGAGCTCCTCGCGAATATCGGCCTTGCTCGCCAGCATGATCGCTTCCTGGTGCAAGCGATCCGAATCGAAGCGCTGCGAGGCCGATAATAGCGTCGCCACCTGCTCGGCGAGCCGTGCCTTGATTGCTTCCGGCTTGCGGCCGGGCGCGGCCTCCGCGCGGGCGGCGAGCGTGGCTATTTCGGAAAGCCGCGCTGACAGCAGACGGCCGAGAGTCGCGCCTTCCGCCTGACGCATGGCGAGGAGATCGGCCAGCGCCTGCTCGAAGCCTTTCAGGATCGCGGTCTCGGCGGCGCGGCGATCCTCCTCACGCTCATCCTCCTCGGTCACCTCGATGACGCCTTTGAGCGCGAGGATGCCGTCGAGTGTGGCCGGCGCGGCTTCGACCTTACCGCGCAAGCTATTGAGCGTCGCCAGCATGGCGTTGAGCACCGGCTCATTGACCTTAACTGCCGGCGCCACGCCTTTGCGGTCGACAGTTAGATTGGCGTAAACCGTGCCGCGCGCGAGCTTCTCGGTTCCGCGCGCGCGCGCCGGCACTTCGATCGCGTCCCAGCCCGGCGGCAGCCGCAGCCGCAGATCGAGGCCCTTGGCGTTGACCGATTTGAGCTCCCAGTTCCAGGCATAGGCGCCGGCCACACCGTGGCCGCGCGCGAAACCGGTCATGCTCGACAAGGCCATCGGGGTTCAATCTCGTGTTGGCTGAATCGGAGGAAAGCGCGGGCAAACATTAGCGCATGAACCCGAAAAACGGGACCCGGTTTTTGGAAAAGATCATGCGCCGTGCAAAGTAACCGTGCGTGCTCACCGTCACAAGCGATTACGGCTTGGCCGGCGCCGGGTCGGGCGTGGCAGCGTTCTTTTCGATCGCGCGTAGGCGCGCGACGTTTTTCTGGTGTTGTTCGTAGGTTTCCGAGAACACGTGGCCGCCCGTTCCATCGGCGACGAAATAGAGGTCCTTGGTGCGCGCCGGATTGGCCGCCGCCTCGAGCGAGGCGCGCCCCGGATTGGCGATCGGACCCGGCGGCAGGCCGTCGATCGCGTAGGTATTGTAGGGCGTCGGCTGCTCGATCTCGCTCTTCATGATCGGGCGGCCGAGCGAGCCTTTGCCGCCGGTCAGGCCGTAGATGATGGTCGGGTCGGACTGCAATCGCATCCTGCTCTTCAGCCGATTGACGAACACCGAGGCGACGCGCGAGCGCTCATCCGGCCTGCCGGTTTCTTTCTCCACGATCGAAGCGAGGGTGACCAGCTGCTCCGGCGTCTTGATCGGAAGATCCGGCATGCGATGCTCCCAGACCTCCTGCAACAAACGCCGATGCGCCTGCTGCATGCGCTGGATGATCTGCTCGCGCGTCATGCCGCGGGTGAATTTGTAGGTCTCCGGCAGCAACGTGCCTTCGCGCGGAATCTCCTTGATCTGGCCGGAGAGCGCGTCGTTCTCCAACAGCTTGGCGACGATCTGTTCGGAGGTCAGTCCTTCAGGGATCGTCAGTGAATGCTGCACCACCTTGTTGTCGACGATGGTGGTGACCACGTCGGCGAGGCTCGCGCCCTTGGTGAACTGGTATTCGCCATGCTTGAGGTCGCCGCGCGCCTTGAGCGCCATCACCCCGCCGATGAATACCCAGGGCTGGTCGATCACGCCCTCGCGCTGCAACAGATCGGCAATATCGCGAATGCCGAGCCCGCGCGGAATATTGACCACCTTGTCGGCGGTGAGCGGCCCCGGCGTTTCGAAACGCTGCCGGCCGGCGTAAAGCGCGCCACCGACAACCACCGAGATCAGAACCAGCACGGTGAAGATGGCATTGCCGGCGATCACCAGCGGGTGGCGCACCCGTTGCGAACGGCGATTGGGTAACGGTACGCGTTCCGGCTCGAGCGCGGCGCGCGGGCTGCGCGGCGGCTTGGGCGCGCTCGCCGGAGGTGGCGGCACCGGCACCGGCCCCGGCTTGCTCGCGGCCCGGCGGCCCTCGCCGCCATGGGGCGGATCGGAACTCACGCGCGCGCTCCCGCTATGGCGACCTGCAAGTTCACCTTCGATACACTCCCGTTCGGCGACCGGCCGCGGCTGAATTAGAAATCACGAGCAGCCTTCACACGTTAGGAAGAATTGTGGCGAAAGCTGGGGACGCGGCAAGGCAGGCTAGCCGACATAGCGGGAGAAGATGAGCGAGGCATTGGTCCCGCCGAAACCGAACGAATTCGACAGAGCGATGTTGATGTCGCGCTTGCGCGCCTTATGCGGCACCAGATCGATCGGCGTCTCGACCGACGGATTGTCGAGATTGATGGTCGGCGGGGCAATCCCGTCGCGAATCGCCAGAATCGAGAAGATCGCCTCAACCGCGCCGGCGGCGCCGAGCAGATGGCCGATACAGGATTTGGTCGATGACATCGACACGCGGCCGGCGGCAGTGCCGACGAGGCGCTGCACCGCGCCGAGCTCGATTTCGTCGCCGAGCGGCGTCGAGGTGCCGTGTGCGTTGATGTAATCGACATCGCCGGCGGAGATCCCTGCGCGCTTGAGGGCCATGCTCATGCAGCGGAACGCGCCGTCGCCGTCCGGCGATGGAGCGGTAATATGATAAGCGTCGCCCGACATGCCGTAACCGACCAGTTCTGCATAAATTTTGGCGCCGCGCGCCTGCGCGTGCTCGAGCGCTTCGACCACTACTGCACCGGCCCCCTCGCCCATGACGAAGCCGTCGCGATCCTTGTCGTAGGGACGCGATGCGTGTGTGGGATCCTCGTTGAAGCCGGTGGACAGCGCGCGCAATGCGGCAAAGCCGGCAAGCGAAATGCGGTTGACCGGCAATTCTGTGCCGCCTGCCACCATGACCTCGGCGTCACCGAGTGCCACCATGCGCGCGGCATCGCCGATCGCGTGCGCGCCGGTCGAACAAGCGGTGACCACCGCGTGGTTCGGCCCCTTCAGGCCGAATTCGATCGAGACGTAGCCGGAGGCGAGATTAATGATGCGACCGGGAATGAAGAACGGCGACACCCGGCGCGGTCCCTTCTCGTGCAGAATAACGGCGTTGGCGGCGATGCCCTCGATGCCGCCAATGCCGGAGCCGATCAGCACGCCGGTGCTGGTCTGCTCCTCATAGCTCTGCGGACGCCAGCCGGCATCATCGAGCGCCTGCTTGGCCGCGGACATCCCGAACAGAATGAAGTTGTCGACCTTGCGCTGCTCCTTCGGCTCCATCCACTGGTCGGCATTGAAGGTGCCGCCGCTGCCGTCGCCGCGCGGCACCACACAGGCGATCCTGCAGGAGATATCGGAGACGTCGAAGGTGTCGATCTTCTTGGCGCCGCTTTCACCTTTGAGCAGGCGTTGCCATGTCGTCTCGACGCCGCAGCCAAGCGGAGTGACCATCCCCATCCCGGTGATGACGACACGCCTCATGCCAAGCTCCGAATCAAGTCAAGCGCTCCCATGCGCCGCTTTACCGGCCATAGCCCATAAATTTGTGACGAATGGAGCTACCGAATAGCCGGAGCGGCTTGCACTCAACTTTTGGCGTTCTTTTCAAGAAACTTGACGGCATCGCCGACAGTCAGAATCGTTTCGGCGGCATCGTCGGGAATCTCGCAGCCGAACTCTTCCTCGAACGCCATCACGAGTTCGACGGTGTCGAGACTATCGGCGCCAAGATCGTCGATGAAACTCGCTTGTTCGGTCACCTTGTCGGGTTCAACCCCGAGGTGCTCCACGACGATCTTTTTTACCCGCTCGCCAATATCACTCATCGTTCCAACCTCGTGCTTTTTAGATTGGGCTGCGGCCGGGACCCGATCGCAACCATCGCGGAATGGCCTCGTCGTGGTTGACGGCGGCGTGACGACCTTCGATCGCAGAGCATCACTTGCGACGTCCGCCATCGGCCGCCCCAGCCGGGCCGAATTTCGGTTACCACACTTCAAATCCGTTGACTAGCGCGTGCGAGCGTAGCCCGATGCGCCCTGAAAAGCCAAGCATTTCCGTCCCTTGTTTGCGCATAGTCTCAACCAAATGGCTCTGGCCACTTTTCGGGATCGCGCACTAAATCATCGCCATACCACCGTTGACGTGGATGGTTTGCCCAGTGACATAGCCGGCCTCTTCCGAGGCCAGATAGACCGCCGCCGCCGCTACATCGGCCGGCGCCCCGAGCCGCCCGGAGGGCACTCGGGCAACAATCGCCTCGCGCTGCTTGTCATTGAGCCGATCGATCATGGCGCTGGCGATGATGCCGGGAGCGATGCAGTTGGCGGTGACGTTGCGCTTGGCATATTCGGCGGCAACCGATTTCAACATGCCCACCAGGCCCGCCTTGGCGGCGGCATAGTTGCCCTGCCCCGGATTGCCGGTATAGCCGACGATCGACGAGATACCGATCACGCGGCCCCAACGCCGGCGCATCATGGCCTTCACCGCCGCGCGGGTGAGCCGGAAGGTAGCGGTCAGGTTCACCGCAATCACCTTGTCCCAAGCTTCATCGGTCAAACTCACGAACAAGTTGTCCTGATTGACGCCGGCATTGGCGACAAGGATGTCGAGCTTGGTCATCTTTTCTTCCGCGCTCGGCACCAGAGCCTCGACCGCGTCCTTGTCGGCGAGATCGCAGGGCAGCATGTGCACGCGATCCTTCAGTTCGCCGGCGAGCGCATCAAGCACCTCGCGGCGCGTGCCGGAAAGCGCGACCACCGCGCCCTGCGCGTGCAAGGCGCGGGCGATGGCGCCGCCGATGGCGCCGGTTGCGCCGGTCACCAGCGCGGTCTTGCCGCTGAGATCGAACATCAAAAACTCCTTCTCGCCTTGAACGCGGCGACATCGTCAGGGTTATTGATCGCGGTTGCGGCAGCGCCCTCGGCGATGCGCTTGATGAGACCGCTCAGCACCTTGCCCGCCCCCACTTCGTAGAACGTCGCGACACCGGCTGCCGCCATCGTGTCGACGCATTCGCGCCAGCGCACCGTACCGGTGACTTGGTGCACCAAGGCGCGCACGATTTCGGCCGGATCGCTGATCGGCTTGGCCAGCACATTCGCCACGACCGGCACCACCGGCGGCTTGACGGTTACCTGCGCCAGCGCCTGCGCCATCACATCGGCGGCGGGCTGCATCAGCGCGCAATGGAAGGGGGCGGATACTTGCAGCAGCATGGCGCGCTTGGCGCCCTTGGCTTTGGCGACCTCGACCGCGCGTTCGACCGCCGCCTTGTCACCCGACACCACCACCTGCCCCGCGCCGTTGTCGTTGGCCGCCTGACAAATCTGTCCTTGCGCGGCTTCCGCGGCGACCGCCACGGCCGCGTCGTAGTCGAGCCCAAGCAGCGCCGCCATGGCGCCGACGCCGACTGGCACCGCCCTTTGCATCGCCTGACCGCGCGTGCGCAAAAGCCGCGCGGCGTCGGCGATGGTGAACGCGCCCGCTGCGGCGAGCGCGGAGTATTCGCCGAGCGAATGGCCGGCAACGAATTGCGCGTCGCGTTTGAGATCGAGACCGGCTTCGGCTTCCAGCACGCGCATCGTCGCGAGCGAGACTGCCATCAGCGCCGGCTGGGCGTTTTCGGTGAGCGTGAGCGTCTCGGCCGGGCCCTCGAACACGATCGCCGAGAGCTTGGTGCCAAGCGCTTCGTCGACTTCGTCGAACACCTGGCGGGCTGGCGCGAAATTCGTAGCCAGCGCCTTGCCCATACCTACCGCCTGGCTGCCCTGGCCTGGAAACACAAAAGCGACCGCCATACCCCCTCACAACTCGTCTTTTCCCTGAATTGAGCCGAGAGACACCGCAGCACGTGTCCTGTCAAGTTAGGCGGGGACCAGCAACCAAGCGAAATGGTGTACCGGGCTAGGGCAGCTATTTATTGCCGGTATGACCATTCCGAACTGCCCTTCGGCAGCGAAAACGGCCTCTCAGACGGCAGAACAACCCACCCATCGCACGGGCGCTTTTGCTTGCCTTTTTGCGGCCAATCCGCCTATAACCTGCCCGCTCCGTCGATCCTGGTTGGGAGCTGAACGGACGGCCGTTTCATGACCTTCGGTCATGAACGGTAGGGTCAGTGGACCCGGCGTCCCGTGTTCCCGCCTTCAGAGCATTCGAGCCTTTCCCGAAGGGCTCGAGGGGCTAGGCGCCAGGATCGAGGACATGGGTAACACAAGGAAAGGCTTTTCATGCCGCTCTATGAACACGTCTATCTTGCGCGCCAGGATCTGTCCGCGCAGCAGGTCGAGGAATTGACCGCGAAGCTTTCCGGCGTCATCACCGAAGCCGGAGGCAAAATCACCAAGACCGAATATTGGGGGATGAAGTCCCTCAACTACCGCATCCGCAAGAATCGCAAGGCGCACATGACGCTGCTCAACGTCGACGCGCCGCCGGCCGTGCTCAGCGAGATCGAACGCCAGGAGCGGATCAACGAAGACATCCTGCGCTATCTCACCATTCGCGTCGAAGCGCACGAGGATGGCCCCTCGGCGATGATGCGCAAGTCCGACCGCGAGGATCGCGGCGAGCGTGGCGACCGCGGAGATCGTGGTGACCGTGGCGATCGCCCACGCCGTCCGCGTCGCGATGACGACGCCGATGTCGCAGCGGTGGAGGAATAGACCATGGCATTCGGATCATCCCAAGGTTCCGGTTTTGGCGGTGGTGGCGGCGGCGGCGCCCGCCGTCCGTTCTTCCGCCGGCGCAAGACCTGCCCGTTCTCCGGCGCCAACGCGCCCAAGATCGACTACAAGGACGTCAAGCTGCTGCAGCGCTACGTATCGGAGCGCGGCAAGATCGTGCCGAGCCGCATCACCGCGGTGTCGGCCAAGAAGCAGCGCGAGCTGGCGCAGGCGATCAAACGCTCGCGCTTCCTCGGTCTGCTGCCCTACGTGATTCAGTAAGACGCAAACGCAACGAGGCTTGCGTGGACACCCGCGAGCCGATGGTTGGGGCGGAATCGTTCCGTCTCTAACCGCTCGAACGGAGCGGGACAGCTCGTGATGATGCAATTCGGATTGATCGGTATTGGTGCCGGTGTCGCGGCGGCTTTGCTGTTCGCCTCGGTGACTTCGGGCGTATGGCTGTCGATCCCATTGTTCTATCTCGCGCCGCTGCCGATCATGATCGCCGGGCTAGGTTGGAGCCATTGGTCGGCCATGGCCGCCGCGCTCGTCGGCGCGCTGGCGCTCGGAATTGCATTTGGCCCGGTGTTCTTTTTCTCGTTTCTCGCCGTCGCCGGGGCGCCGGCCTGGTGGCTCGGCTATCTCGCGATGCTCGGGCGCCCCGCAGGCAACGGCGCCGCGGCGCTCGAATGGTATCCGCCCGGCCGCTTGGTGGTGTGGGCGGCTCTGCTCGGCGGACTGATGGTGATTGCCGCTATCCCTAATTTCGGCCTCGATGCCGAGAGTTTCCGCGCTGGCCTGCGCCACGCACTGACCCACATCCTGAGCGTGGATACCGCTACCCCGGCCGGCGCGCCGCCTGACGTGCCGGGCGTGGGCAAAGCTGACCGGTTGATCGATTTCCTGGTGGCCGCCATCCCGCCCACGGCGGCCGTGCTCGCCACCATCACCAACGTGCTCAATCTGTGGCTTGGCGGCATAATCGTGAAGTTTTCCGGCCGCCTCAATCGGCCGTGGCCGCAGCTCGCAGCCATGACCTTCCCGCGCGCGGTGATCGCGGCGCTGGCGATCGCCGTGGTCTTGAGCTTCGTCGGCAGCCTTATTGGCATCGCCGCGGGCGTGTTCTCGGCCAGCCTGCTGATGGCCTATGGCATCCTCGGTTTTGCGGTGCTGCACGCCATTACCCGCGGCATGGCGAGCCGTATGTTCCTGCTCGCCGGCATCTACATCGCGGTACTGGTCCTGGGCTGGCCGGTGCTGGCGCTCTGCCTGCTCGGCCTGATCGAGGCCGTCATCGACCTGCGCGCGCGCATTGCCGCAAAGCGCGGTCCCCCGGCCCGCACCTGACAACGAGACATTCACCAGTGACGAGAATTCAGACCAACCAAGTTCAAATCAAGGAGAGACGACAATGGATGTGATCCTGCTCGAGCGCGTCGGCAAGCTCGGCCAAATGGGCGACGTCGTGCGCGTGAAGGACGGTTTCGCCCGCAATTTCCTGCTGCCGCGCGGCAAGGCCTTGCGCGCGACCGCCGACAACAAGGCGCGCTTCGAGGAAATGAAGGCCGAACTGCAGGCGCGCAACATCGAACTCAAGGGTGGCGCGGAAAAGGTCGCCGCCAAGCTCGATGGCAAGACCGTCGTCGTGATCCGCCAGGCGAGCGAAGCCGGCCAGTTGTTCGGCTCGGTATCGCCACGCGATATCGCCAGCCTGCTCAACGCCGATGGCGCCGAGGTCAACCGCTCGCAGGTAGCCCTCAACGCGCCAATCAAGACCATCGGCCAGTACAAGGTGCCGCTGACGCTGCATCCTGACGTCGAAACCCTCATCACCGTGATCGTCGCGCGCAGCGCCGGCGAAGCCGAACGGGTCTCGCGCGGCGAGGACGTCACGGTGCAGCGCACGGAAGCCGAAGAAGACGCGGCGGCGGCCCTGGAGGCCGCGGAAGCCTTCTTCGAGCCGGAAGCGGCCAAGGCCTTGCGCGAGGGCGAGGAACCGGAAGTCGAGGCCGAAGCCACCGAAGAGGCCAAGCCCGCTAAAAAGTCTCGCAAGAAAGACGAGGAAGCCTGAGGCGCGAGCTAGTCGGATTTCTCCGGCTTGTCCGGCTTGGCGGCCGGCACGTCGTCGGTTTTCGGCTTGCTCGTTTTTTCCTTCGGCGGCGAAGTCTTGGCGTCCTTCATCTTCGATTGCGCCGACTTCGCCGCGCCCTCTTTAGGTTCGGCCGTCTTGGTGCCGGTCTTTCGGTCGGTCTTCTGCTCGGACTTTTGTTCGGACTTGATTTTGGCCTTCGGCTCGGCGGTCTTGGCCTCGTCGGGCTTGTGGGTCTTATCGGACTTTTTGGATTTGGCCTCGTCGGTTTTCGGCTTGGTCTTTTTCTCTTCGTCGACTTTGGCCTTCTCTTCGCCTTTGGCCTTTTCCTTGGGCTTTTCCTTGTCCTTCGCCTCGCCGGCTTTTGTGCCGTCCTTCTTGTCTTCTCCTGCCTTGGTCTTCTTCTCGCCCTTTACGTCACCGGATTTCTCTTTGTCCTTCTTCTCCTCGCCGATCTTGGCCTTTTCCTCGGTCTTCTCCTTGGACTTGGCCTCGCCAGACTTCGGCTTGGCATTCTTTTCTTCGTCGACCTTGGCCTTTTCGTCGTCCTTGGCCGGGCGTTTGGCCGCCCGCTTGCCCGATGCCGGCGCGTTGCCGGTCGATTGCAGGTAGGCCGCTATCGAAGCAGCCGATTCTTTGCTCGCGGTGTAGTGTTCGCGCAGGAAGCTGGACAAGCCGAGAATCCCGCCGGATTTATTCAGAGCCTGGGGGCTCTTGTGACAAATGGCACAATCGGCGGCGTATAGCTGGGCGCCGGTCTTGCCAGAATCCAGGTTTTCCTGCGCCCCCGCCGGCGCTACGGCGAATACCAATACCGCCATCGCCAGCCCGATGCCGCGATTGAACCCTGTCATTATCGTAGACCTTTCAATAGGTTGTAGCATACCGTTAAACCCGCTGAGGGTGCCAGCCGCCGTGTTGATAGCGGATTATTGCGGGGTTGTGACCCTTGGGATCGTCTGGATGCATCCAATTTGTGGCATTGCTGCGCCAAGGGAACTTTGATTGAATGCCTCCGTTAGGCATTAGAGCACCCATCATGGTAGTTGGGTGTGGGAGATCGGAAGCCAGTAACGGCAATAGTCAGGGTGACGGGGGCGGCCGATGGACCGGTTGCTTCAATTTCTGCTGAAGACCTTTATCCGGCGGGGTATGTTCCGAGTTACCACCTCGCGCGGGACAGTTTTAACCTTCGGCGACGGGACCGGCCAGCCGGTATCGGTTCGTTTTGCCACCCGCGAGGCCGAATGGGGAATCCTCCTCGATCCCGAACTTAAATTCGGCGAGTCCTACATGAACGGCACGTTCGTGGTCGAGCAAGGCTCGATCGCCGACGTGCTCGCCATCATGCTCGGCCAGAAGTCCGAGGTTCCGCACTGGGCGCGACCGCAGGCGCTGCTGCGCTACCTGAAACGCCGCTTTGCGCAGTTTAATCCGCGCCGGCGCGCGCGTCACAACGTCGCGCACCACTACGATCTCGATGGCCGGCTCTATTCACTGTTCCTGGACGCCGACCGGCAATACAGCTGCGGCTATTTCGAAAGCCCCGAGCAATCGCTGGACGACGCCCAACTCGCCAAGAAGCGCCACCTCGCCGCCAAGCTGATGCTGCGCGATGACCGCGACTTACGCGTGCTCGATATTGGCTGCGGCTGGGGCGGGCTGGGCTTGTACCTTGCCGAGGTCGCCGACGCCGACGTGACTGGCATCACGCTGTCGCAGGAACAGCACGCCATCGCCAACGAGCGGTCGGTGGAAAAGGGCCTGACCGAGCGCGCCCACTTCAATTTGCAGGACTACCGCGACGTCGCCGGGCCGTTCGACCGCATCGTCTCGGTCGGCATGTTCGAGCACGTCGGCGTCAACCACTATGACACATTCTTCCGCAAGAGCGCACAATTGCTCGCCGACGACGGCGTGATGGTGCTGCACTCGATCGGCCGCTCGGAAGGGCCCGGCATTACCAATCCTTGGATCGCCAAGTACATTTTCCCGGGCGGCTACATCCCTGCCCTGTCCGAGGTGTTGCCGTGTGTCGAGAAGGCGGGCCTGCTGGTCACCGACATCGAGATCCTGCGCCTGCACTACGCCGAAACCCTGAAAGCGTGGCGCGAACGCTTCCTTGCCCACCGCGAGGAGGTTGAGCGTATCTACGACCGGCGCTTTGTGCGCATGTGGGAGTTCTATCTGGCCGCGTCCGAAATGTCGTTCCGCGAGCAGAACATGATGAACTTCCAAATCCAGATCACCAAGAAGCAGGGCGTGACGCCGATGACGCGAGACTATATCGCGCGCGAGGAGCGCTGGCTGCGAGACGCCGAGGGCGAGCAACACCCGCCGCTACGGCTCGCCGGCGAGTAGCGGACGGAAACCGTCGCGCGCGCGGCGGCATGGTCAAGAAAATTCGCCGTTTCCCACCGCAGAATCGCATCATGTGATTCATTGTGGATTGCGTGTGCAAGCGCGCACTTCACACTGCCGCCACAAATGCGCGTGCTATGCCACAATTTCCGGGTAAGCATAGAAATCCATGGCCCCCCTCGATTCGGCTCTACGCAAGCAGGTTGCAGAACCTGCCCAGAATTTCCGTTCCGCTCCGCACAATATCGAAGCGGAGCAAGCGCTATTGGGCGCCATCCTGGTCAACAACGAGGCCTTTTACCGGGTCTCCGACTTCCTCAATCCGGAGCATTTCTTCGAGCCGATTCACCAGAAAATCTATCAGCTTGCGCGCGATCTGATCCGCGCCGGCAAGGTGGCGACCCCGGTCACGCTGAAGACCTTTATCGGCGCCGACATCGATATCGGCGGCATGACCGTGAGCCAGTACCTGGCGCGGCTTGCCGCCGAAGCGACCACCATCATCAATGCCGAGGATTACGGCCACACCATCTACGATCTGTCGATCCGCCGCGCGCTGATCATCGTCGGCGAGGACATGGTCAACGTCGCCTTCGACGCCCCGGTCGATTTTTCGCCGCGCAATCAGATCGAGGACGCCGAGCGCCGCCTATACGAGCTGGCCGAGACCGGGCGCTACGACGGCGGCTTCCAACGCTTCGCCCAGTCGCTGACCACGGCTATCGACATGGCGGCGCACGCCTTCCAGCGCGACGGCAAGCTGTCCGGCGTCGCCACGGGGCTCGACGATCTCGACCGCATGATGGGCGGACTGCAGCCGTCCGACCTGATCATCCTCGCCGGACGTCCCGGCATGGGCAAAAGCGCGCTCGCTACCAATATCGGCTACAACGTCGCGCGCGCCTGGCGCGGCGACGTGCGGGCCGACGGCCACACGGTGACCGCGAATGGCGGTATCGTCGGCTTCTTCTCGCTGGAAATGTCGGCCGAGCAGCTTGCCACCCGCATCATCGCCGAACAGACCGGCATTCCCTCAAACCAGATCCGGCGCGGCGGCATCACCGAGGCCGAGTTCGAGCGTATCAAGGACCACTCGATCGAATTGCAGAACCTGCCGTTTTTCGTCGACGAGACCGGCGGCCTGTCGGTGGCCCAGCTCGCTGCCCGCGCCCGGCGGCTCAAACGCCAGCGCGGCCTCGACCTCCTGATCATCGACTATCTGCAGCTGCTGCAGGGCTCGACCCGCCGCTCGGCGGAAAATCGCGTGCAGGAAATCACCGAGATCACCACCAAGCTCAAAGCGCTGGCGAAAGAACTCAACGTGCCGATCATGGCGCTGTCGCAGCTCTCGCGCCAGGTGGAAAGCCGCGACGACAAGCGGCCGCAACTGTCCGACCTGCGTGAATCGGGATCGATCGAGCAGGATGCCGACGTGGTGCTCTTTGTTTTCCGTGATGAATATTATCACCAGATGCGCAAGCCCTTGGAAACCAACCGCGAGAAATTCGCGGAATGGCTGGCCGAGGGCGAAAAGGTGCACGGTCGCGCCGAGGTGATCATCGGCAAGCAGCGCCACGGCCCCACCGGCACGGTCGAAATGCAGTTCGAAGGCTCGATCACGAAATTCTCGACCTTGGCCAAGGCCGACCACCTGCCGGAGCGCATCGGCTAGCGCCCGCTACCCCCCGCATGGACGCACCCGCTCGGTGCCGCTAAACCCTTGCCCATGGCCGAGGCAGAAACCGCGATTCACCAGGAAGTCAGCCCGCCGGACGAGGCTCCGGCGGAAAAGCTCGTTACGATCGGCCCGCCGGCGGCGCAGGCGGGCGGCATTCTCACCGTCGATCTTGCCGCCATCGAAGCCAACTGGCGCGCGCTCGGCCGGCACGCCATGCCGGCGGAATGCGCCGCCGTGATCAAGGCCGACGGCTATGGCTGCGGCATCGAGCAGGTCGCGGCCGCGCTCGCCAAAGCCGGCTGCAAGACGTTCTTCGTCGCCGATCTCGCCGAGGCCGGCCGGGTGCGCGCGGTCGCGCCGGAACAGACGATCTATGTCCTCAACGCCATGCTCCCAAACACGGCGTCGGCTTACGCCGATATCCGCGCACGGCCGGTGATCGGCAGCATGGTCGAACTGGCGGAATGGGATATCTTCTGCAACGCCCATGCTTGGCGCGGCGGCGCCGCGCTGCACGTCGACACCGGCATGAACCGGCTTGGCATTTCGGCGAATGACGCTGCCGCGCTGGCGCACCGCATCCGTTCCGAAAACCACGGCATCACGCTGTTGATGAGCCACCTGGTCAGCTCCGAAGAGCCCGAGCATCCGCTCAACGCGCGCCAGATCGAGGCGTTCCGCGAGGTGCGCATCCTTTACCGCGGCATCCCCGCCTCGCTCGCCAATTCGTCCGGCATCTTTCTCGGCGACAAGGCGCATTGCGACATGGTGCGCCCCGGCGTCGCGCTCTACGGCGTCAACCCGACTCCCGGGCAGAACAATCCGATGCAGCCGGCGATCGAATTGCAGGCGCATATCGTGCAGCTGCGCACCGTGCCGCGCGGCGAGACCGTCGGCTACAACGCCGCTTGGACCGCCAAGCGCACCACCCGTATTGCCGTCGTCGCAGTCGGCTATGCCGACGGCTATCCGCGCTCCGCCAGCGCCTCGGACGCGGCACCGGGTGGCGACGCCATCGTTGCCGGCGAGCGTTGTCCGCTGGCCGGCCGCGTCTCCATGGACCTGCTGGCGATCGACATCACCGACCTGCCCGACAACGCAGCCCGGCGCGGCGATCTGGTCACGCTGATCGGCGGCGAGATGACCGTCGATGCGGTGGCTAACGCTGCCGGCACCATCGGTTACCAGGTGCTCACCAGTCTGGGGCGCCGCTATCATCGGGTTTATAGGGGCTAATAAGCCCCAGAAATCAGCACTTTGTTAAATATTGTTCTTGTAATGTTCTCGCAGCCGTTTTAGTCTGTATGAGAGCATTCCAAGGACGATTCCCTCAATGTCCAAGCGCAGTCTCAGCTTTGTCTGCCAGAACTGCGGCGCCGCCTTTTCCCGCTGGCAGGGCAAGTGCGAGGCTTGCGGCGAGTGGAATTCGCTGGCCGAAGAAGGCGCCGAGCGCCCCGCCGGTCCGGGCCGTAAGCCCGGCAAGGGCCGTCTGTTCGCGCTCGAGCCGCTGACCGGAGAAGCGCACGAGGCGCCGCGCCTGCCCTCCGGCGTCGCCGAACTCGACCGCGTCACCGGCGGCGGTTTCGTGCGCGGCTCGGTGCTGCTGATGGCGGGCGACCCCGGCATCGGCAAATCGACTTTGTTATTGCAGGCCACCGCCGCCATGGCGCGCCGCGGCGAGCGCGCCGTCTATATCTCCGGCGAGGAAGCGGTCGCCCAGGTGCGGCTTCGCGCCGAGCGGCTGTCTTTGAGCGATGCCAAAGTTGAACTCGCGGCGGAGACCTCGGTCGAGGACATCATCGCCACTCTGTCCGAGGGCAAGACGCCGCGGCTGATCGTCATCGATTCGATCCAGACCATGTGGACCGAGCTGGTCGAACTCGGCGCCCGGCACGGTCACCCAGGTGCGCGGCAGCGCGCAGGCGCTGATCCGCTACGCCAAGCGCTCCGGTGCCGCCATCATCCTGGTCGGCCATGTCACCAAGGACGGCCAGATCGCGGGCCCCCGCGTGGTCGAGCACATGGTCGATGCCGTGCTCTCCTTCGAGGGCGAAGGCTCGCACCAATTCCGAATCTTACGCGCCGTGAAGAATCGCTTCGGCCCGACCGACGAGATCGGCGTGTTCGAGATGACCGGCTCAGGCCTGCGCGAAGTTGCCAACCCGTCCGAGCTGTTCCTGTCGGCGCGCGATCTCGGCTCGCCTGGCACCGCGGTGTTTGCCGGCATCGAAGGGACGCGGCCGCTGCTGGTCGAGATCCAGGCCCTGGTGGCGCCGACGTCGCTCGGCACGCCGCGGCGCGCTGTGGTCGGCTGGGATCCGAGCCGGCTGTCGATGCTGCTGGCGGTGCTGGAGGCCCATTGCGGCGTCAAGCTCGGCGGCCATGATGTTTACCTTAACGTCGCCGGCGGCCTGCGCATCCAGGAGCCAGCGGCCGATCTCGCCGCCGCCGCCGCGCTGGTCTCTTCGCTCGCCAATGCGCCGCTGCCGGCCGATGCGGTTTATTTCGGCGAAGTGTCATTGTCGGGAGCAATCCGTCCGGTGGCGCAAGCGCCCGCCCGGCTCAAAGAAGCCGCAAAGCTTGGCTTTACCCGCGCCGTCGTTCCGGAAGCCGCGCGCGCGGAAGCCAGGGAGCCCGGCCTCAAGGTTACCGATATGGCGAGCCTTGCCAGTTTGGTTGCCGACATCGCCGCCCGCGGCAGCCGGGCCAATGGCGGTAAAACCCGTGGACAAGACGGGTGACGGCACCGTGATGCCCCGCTATACACGGGGCGTCGAAACCGCCTTTCGCAGGCTCCTCAAGCCGGCGCCGAGGCGAGCAGAAATAGGCGTCAAATTAGACACTTAAGGCCCACAGCGCCGCCCTGTTTCACAGCCGCCGCGGCACAGGCGGATTCGCCTCGCCGCCGTGCCTTGGTGCGCGGCCGCCGCCGCGCCCGGCCGGCAAGCTGACGAGGCCGCGATGCCGATCACGTTGCTCGACATCATCCTCCTGGTGGTCATGTTGATCTCCGGCCTGCTCGCCATGATCCGCGGCTTCATGCGCGAGATTCTGTCGATCGGTGCCTGGGGCGTCGCCGCGCTGGTCACGCTTTATTCCTATTCGCGCGTGCTGCCGATCGCGAAGCAGTACATTGCCAGCGACATGGTGGCGACCGGCGCCAGCGTCGGCGCGGTGTTCCTGCTAACGCTGCTGGTGGTCTCGATCATCACCGTGCGCATCTCCGACATGGTGCTCGACAGCCGCGTCGGCGCGCTCGACCGCACGCTCGGCTTCCTGTTCGGGCTCGGCCGCGGGCTGATTATCGTGGTGGTCGCCTTCCTGTTCTTCGCCTGGCTGGTGCCCGACCGCAGCCAGCCGGAATGGGTGCGCGGCGCCAAGTCGAAGGTCGTGTTGCAAAGTACGGGACAATGGCTGATGTCCATGTTGCCGGACGACCCCGAAAGCACCATCTTGAAGCGGTTGAAGCGCCCGAAACCCGAAGACCAGGAGCCGCCAGACAGCGCTCCCGATCGAAAGTCGGAGCTCACCCCACGGACGGGAACGCCATAGCGATGCAGCAACAGCCGCAAGACCTCGTGCAGACGACAGGCGCCGACTTCGACCCGGACGCCGACCGGCTCCGCGAAGAATGCGGCGTGTTCGGCATCTTCGGCCACCCCGACGCCGCCGCCATCACCGCGCTCGGCCTGCACGCGCTCCAGCACCGCGGCCAGGAAGCCGCCGGCATCGTCTCTTTCGACGGCAAGCGTTTCCATTCCGAACGGCGCCTCGGCCTGGTCGGCGACAACTTTTCCCGCCGCGAAGTGATCGAGCGGTTGCCCGGCACCTCGGCGGTCGGCCACGTGCGCTATTCGACCACCGGCGAGACGATCCTGCGCAACGTGCAGCCGCTGTTCGCCGAACTTGAAGGCGGCGGCTTCGCCGTCGGCCACAACGGCAATCTCACCAACGGCATCGCGCTGCGCAAACAGTTGGTGCACGAAGGCGCCATGATGCAGTCGACCACCGACACCGAGGTGATCCTGCATTTGGTGGCGCGCGCGCGGCGCAACCGCTTCGTCGACCGTTTCATCGAGGGCCTGCGCCAACTCGAAGGCGCCTATGCCTTTGTCGGCCTCACCAACAAAAAGCTGGTCGGCGCGCGCGACCCGCTCGGCATCCGTCCGCTGGTCATCGGCAAGCTCGATGGCTGTCCGATTCTCGCCTCGGAGACCTGCGCGCTCGATATGATCGGCGCGCAATACGTGCGCGATGTCGAGAACGGCGAAGTGGTGGTGTTCGACGAGGACGGCGCCCAATCGCACAAGCCGTTCCCGCCGATGACGCCGCGCCCGTGCATCTTCGAATACATCTATTTCTCGCGGCCGGATTCCATTGTCGGCGGCCGCCACGTCTACGATGTGCGCAAGACCATGGGCGCCGAATTGGCGCGCGAGGCGCCGGCCGCCGTCGATGTGATCGTGCCGGTGCCGGATTCCGGCGTGCCGGCCGCGATCGGCTTCGCCCAGGAGTCCGGCATTCCCTACGAGCTCGGCATCATCCGCAACCACTATGTCGGCCGCACCTTCATCCAGCCGACTCAGGCGATTCGCGACCAGGGTGTGCGCATGAAGCACGCGGCCAACCGCGCGGTGGTCGCCGGCAAACGCATCGTACTGGTGGACGATTCAATCGTTCGCGGCACCACGTCGCGCAAGATCGTGCAGATGATGCGCGATGCTGGCGCCAAGGAGGTGCATTTCCGCATCGCCTCGCCGCCGATTACGCATCCCGACTATTACGGCATCGACACGCCGGAACGCGACAAGCTGCTCGCCGCAACCCACGATCTCGAAGGCATGCGCCAGTTCATCGGGGCCGATTCGCTGGCCTTCCTCTCGGTCGACGGCATTTACCGCGCCATGGGCCTGCCGGGCCGCGATCCGGTCCGACCGCAATTCACCGACCACTGCTTCACCGGCGACTATCCGACCCCGCTCACCGATCTCGGCGCCAGCGAAGCAAGCCCGCGACAGTTGTCGCTGCTGGCGGAAGCGATCTGATCGAACATCAAAATTCGTTATGCCCGGCCTTGTGCCGGGCAGCCACGTCTTTTAGAGGCTACAAAAAGGAAGACGTGGATGGCCGGGACAAGCACGGCCACGACGGTGAATATGACCGACAATCCCAAACCCCTCGCCGACCGTATCGCGCTCGTCACCGGCGCTTCGCGCGGCATTGGCGCGGCGCTCGCCTTGCAGCTCGCCGAGGCTGGTGCCCATGTGGTGGCAGTGGCCCGCACGGTTGGCGGCCTGGAGGAACTCGACGACAAGATCAAGGCCGCCGGCGGCTCGGCCACACTGGTGCCGCTCGATATGAAGGACAGCGGAGGCATCGCCCGGCTCGCGCTTGCGCTCAACGAACGCTACGGCCGCGTGGATGCGCTGATCGGCAATGCCGGCCTGCTCACCGTACCCTCGCCGGTCGGACACGTCGAGCCGAAAGACTGGGACAACGTCATCGCCGTCAACCTCACGGCCAATTGGCATCTGATCCGCGCGTTCGATCCTCTGCTCAAGGCAGCGGCGGCCGGCCGCGCCGTTTTTATCACCTCCGCGGTCGCCTATTTCGCGCGCCCTTATTTTGCGCTCTACGCCGCATCCAAAGCGGCGCTCGATCAACTGGTGCGCACCTACGCCGCCGAATGCGAGAACACCAAAGTGCGGGTCAACCTGTTCAGCCCGGGCCAGACCCGCACGCGGATGATGGCGACGGCGTTTCCCGGTATCGATCCGGAGACGCTGCCGACGCCGGAAGACGTGGCGAAGGCGATCGTACCGTTGTGCCTGCCCGCATGCGCCGAGAGCGGAAAAATCTATAATTTCCGAGCGGGAAAGTTCCTGGAGTTCAGAGCGCCAGCTTAAGTCTGCTTGCGGCCGTGTTTCGGCGCGCGCTCCTCGAGCGCGGTGCCGAAGACATAGTCCCAAAAGGCCGTCGTCACGCCGAAATTTCCGCTATCTGGCAAGTGATGGTGACGGGCATGGCGCAGCCGCGCGCGGTAGATGTAGGTGCCCCGGCGCGGCCGCCAATGATGTGTCGCATAGTGGACGAAGACATACCAAAGATAGCCGGTGACGAGGCCGGCCGTCGCTGCGGTGCCGAGGCCAAATCCAAGCGTCGCCCAGGCTGGGGCTGCAATCGCGACCAAGCCAACCAAAACGCTCACCCATGCCGGCGTGCCAATAAAGTCGTTTGGCGATTTGTGATGACGGTCGTGGATGGACGCCAGAAGCGGCGCATGATGAAACAACACACGATGCAGTAGATATTCGAACAACGTCCAGGCTATCAAACCGGCGCCATAGACGGTCGCCCATAGCAAGGGTTGCGGCGGCGTCGAACCGCGGAACACCACCAGCATGGCGACAAGAACGAGGGGCGGGAAAAGCAAAAACTCGGAAAAATAGCCAAACTTGCTCATCTTCATGGCGTTATCCCAGAGGCCGTATAGCCCGGCGACCGCAGGCTGTTGCCGCATGCGCCACCCCCGAGTTACGCGAGACGATAGCAACAAAGTGCCCTCGTTAGAACAATGTTCCGCGCGTTTCCGGAAAAATACGCCAAACTGCGACCTGATGGCGATCCGGGTTTCGTCTCAGCGCGATCCGCGTTAGATTTAATGCAATTCGCGACAAGAATCGTCTTAGGCAGGCGCCCGCTCGGTTCGAACCGAAGGACTGCCCTGTCCGTCTAGGGGGAGGAACACCATGCGACTTCTGACCACGCTGGCATTGGTTGCCGCCGCATTTCTGCTGGCCGGCTGCTTCGAGGGACCTCCGGGGACGCCCGGATTGCGCGGCGAGCAAGGCGCCACCGGCGACCAGGGTCCGGCGGGCCCAGCCGGTCCGCGAGGGCCCGCCGGACCCAAGGGTGAGGCCGGGGTTGCGGGGCCGAAGGGCGATCCCGGTCCGAAGGGGGAGCAAGGCGTGCCGGGTCAGGCAGCAGGACTGCGTGTGGTCACGCTCGGGGCCTCCGATTGCAGTGCCGCGGGCTGCAGCGTGACCTGCAATGCCGACGAAGTTATCGCGTCTGCGGTATGCGTCGCCGCGACACCGCTGCAGCCGGTGGTGCAGACCGCCTCAGCCAAATGCGGACGCGCGACGGGCATGAACGCGATCTGCGCCCGTAAGTGACGCCGGCGCATTGACGCGGCCGCCTGCGGGCGGCCCCGCAAACGCCAAATAACGGCCGTCAATGTTTACGCTTGGCGCGGCCCTTGAACGGGTTGTCCTTCTCGCGCAGCGTCAGGCGGATCGGCGTGCCGGGAAGATCGAACAACTCGCGCAGCGAGTTCAACAGATAACGCTTGTAGGCGTCGGGTAGCGCGTCGGCGCGGGTGCAGAACACGACGAAGCTCGGCGGACGGCTTTTCGCCTGCGTGATGTAATTGAGCCGCAGCCTGCGGCCCGACACCGCCGGCGGCGGATGCGATTCGACCGTCGTCTCGAACCAGCGGTTAAGCGCCGACGTCGGCACGCGCTTGTTCCACACAGCGAAAGCGTCGACGATCGCCTGCATCAGCCGGTCGAGGCCCTCGCCGGTCATGGCGGAGACGGCCACCAACGGCACGCCCTTCATCTGTTTCAGCTTTTCGTCGGCCTGCTCGCGCAGTTTGCCGATGGCGCCGACGGTCTTTTCCTTCAGGTCCCATTTGTTGACCGCGATGACGATGGCGCGGCCCTCCTGCTCGACCAGATCGGCGATGCGCTGGTCCTGCTCTTCGAAGGCGTTCTCGACGTCGAGCAGCACGACCACCACCTCGGCAAAGCGCACGGCGTTGAGTGCGTCGGCGACCGACAGCTTTTCCAGCTTCTCGTCGACTCGCGAGCGGCGGCGCAGGCCGGCGGTGTCGTGAATGCGAAACTTCTGTCCGCGCCAATCGAGATCGACCGCGATGGAGTCACGCGTGGTGCCGGCCTCCGGCGCGGTGAGCAGGCGTTCCTCGCCGAGCAGCCGGTTGACCAGCGTCGACTTGCCGGCATTCGGCCGGCCGACAATGGCGACGCGAATGGGATGCGGACCGGACGGCCCGCCCGACGCTTCGATCTGCTTGGCGGTGCGCTCCGGCAGCGCTTCCCGCAAGGCATCATAGAGATCCACCAAGCCCTCGTTGTGCTCGGCGGAAATCGCGACCGGGTCGCCGAGGCCGAGCGCATAGGCATCGAGCCTGCCAGCCTCGCCGGCGGTGCCTTCCATTTTATTGGCGATCAGCACGGCCGGTTTTCCCGACTTACGGACCAGTTCGGCGAATACGCGGTCGACCCCGGTCGGGCCGGCACGCGCGTCGATCATGAAAAAGATCGCGTCGGCTTGTCCGATGGCTGTCTCGGTCTGCGCCCGCATGCGGCCGGTGAGGCTTTCCGGCGCGGACTCCTCGAGGCCCGCCGTGTCGATCACCGTGAATTCGAGGTCGCCGAGCCGGGCCTCGCCTTCGCGGCGGTCGCGCGTCACGCCCGGCCGGTCGTCGACCAGCGCGACGCGGCGGCCGACCAGCCGGTTGAACAGGGTCGATTTGCCGACATTGGGACGGCCGACGATGGCGACGGTGAAGCTCATGGTTCTTTCTGTCCCCTCTCGCTTTGCGAGAGCGGGTAAGAAAAGATCAGCGTGACATAGTGCTGGGAGGCGGCGGGGCCGACAGCCAGGGATCGCTGCCTTGCGCGGGCGCGGGTTGCTGTTGCGGCGCCGTACCCGGCCACGGCTCGAGTTTCTGCCCGCCATCGCCTTGGCTTTGCGCGGCCGGCTGTACGGTAACCCGAGTAGATGGCCGTTTTGCCGCAGCCGGCTTCGGCTTGCGCTTCGGTTTCGGTTTGACCTTCGGCTGCTGCGCCGGCTCGATCGCGGCGGTCTTTGCCGCTGCCGCGGGTGGCGCGGCTTTGTCGCCGGGCGCCGGCGCGGCAGCGCCATCCGGTGGCGGTGCTTGCGCCGTGTCCGCCTGCTGCTGGTTGCCCTTCAGGTATTCCGGCGGAATGCCCTGCGTCACGCCCGGCACGCCGCCCGGGAACACCTCCTTGCGCTCGCCGGGCAGCTTCTTCTTTTCGTTGAGGTGAAAAATATCGAGACTGTCCATGTCGAAGTCGGCGCAGCCGGCGAGCACTGGCGCCAGCACCATCAAGCCGACCATCAACACGGTACGATATTTGCGACGCATGAACTAACCCTCAGCTCTTGCCGCCGCCGGCGGCGATCAGCGCCGAGAGCATATCGGCGCGCGCGCGCGCACCGGGCGGCGTTTCGCCGTCGGCCGCGATCATGTCGATGTAACGACGCGCGGCGGTGAAATCGTGGTTGCGCCATGCTGATAGCGCCAGCAGTTCGCGGGCGTTGTGGCGGAAAGCGTGGGCCGGCTTGGCCACGGGATCAAGCCGGCGCTGCATTTCGGCGAGCGAGGCGGTATCCACCATCAGCATTCCGGCGCGCACGGCGGCGAGATCCTGCAACGTAGAGCCGAGCGAGGCGTCGGCGGCGAGTTCATCATAGGCCTTCACGGCGTCGGCCGGTTTGGTTTGCGCAAGCTCACCGGCAGCGCGCAGGCGCGCCAATACGCGATAGCCGGCCGGCGCCTCGGCGGCGATCTTGGCGAAGGCGGCCTCCGCTTCGCCGTGCTTGCCCGCATCGCTCAGATTCAGCGCGGACTCGAACGCGGCGCCGGCGGCGGCGGCTTTTTTGCCTTCCCACCATTGATAGCCCTGCCAGGCACCGATCGATGCCACGATCAGGACGGCGACGCCGATGATATAGAGGCTGTAGCGGTCCCACAGCTTCTGCAGCCGCTCGCGGCGTACTTCCTCGTCGACTTCATGAAAAATATCGGCCACGAACTGCTCCAACCCCGTTTACGCCCATCCCCCGGGCCGATGGCGACGTAACCTAGCGATGTGGCGGGTCCAAGGCAAAGCTTGTCCCCGACAATCCTTAAGATTCAGGGATTTAGCGCCGATTCCCTAAGCCTTTTTGCCCTTCATCGGATAGACGTGCTCGGGGCCCGGGAAGGCGCGCGAGCGTACATCGGCCGCGTAGTCAGCCACCGCTTTTTCGATGCCGGGACCGAGGTCGCCATAGCGCTTGACGAATTTCGGCACCCGCGGCGACAGCCCGAGCATGTCCTCCAGCACCAGGATCTGCCCGTCGCAGGCTGGGCTCGCGCCGATGCCGATGGTCGGCGCGCGCACCGCGGCCGTGAGCTTGCGCGCCAGCGGCTCGGCCACCGCCTCGATCACCACCGCGAAGGCGCCGGCCTCGGCCACCGCGATGGTGTCCTGCTCAATGCGCGCCCAGTCGGCCTCCTCGCGCCCTTGGGCGCGGAACGAACCGATAGTGTTGATCGACTGCGGCGTCAGGCCGACATGGCCCATCACCGGCACGCCGCGCTCAACCAAAAAGGCGATCGTCTCGGCCATGCGCTTGCCGCCCTCGACCTTGATGGCGCCGCAGCCGGTTTCCTTCAAGACGCGCGCGGCGTTCATGAAGGCTTGTTCCTTCGACGCCTCGTAGGAGGCGAACGGCATGTCGACCACGACCAGCGCGCGCTTCGAGCCGCGCATCACCGCGTGGCCCTGCAGGATCATCATCTCGAGCGTCACCGGGACGGTGGTCTCCAACCCGTGCATCACCATGCCGAGCGAATCGCCGACCAAGATGACGTCGCAATATTTGTCGACGAGGCGCGCGGTATGGGCGTGATACGACGTGAGACACACGATCGGTACGGCGCCCTTGCGGGCGAAAATTTCCGGGGCGGTGATCCGCCTGATCTGGTCTTGTACCGACACGGACCTCTAGCTCCCGAACACCGGCGCGCCGATGACCATCGGGTGGAAGGCGTAGCCCAAGGCGAGATAGATGACGATGCCGACGACTACGACAATGACATCGTTGGTCCAGCCGGCGGGAGCCGTGGTCGCGCCGAGATCGCCGCGCCGTTTGGCGGCGATGCGGGCATAGACACCCCACGCCAAAAACGACCCGAACAACAGGATCGAGGCGAGGTCGCCGTTCGACAACAGATGCGCAAGGGCCCAGGTTTTCACGCTGGCGAGCATCGGATGCTTGAGCTTGACTTTGATGTGGCTGGGGATGAAGGCCGCGGTGAAGAAAATTACCGCAAACAACATCAAACCAATCGTGATGTGCCGCATGAACGCAGGCGGCGACCAGATTTGCGGCGCATGCGGATGATACTGCCCGAAACCCCAGACGATCACGACGAGGCCGACGATCGACACCAACGCGAACAGCGTGCGATAGCCGTTCAACCCAAGCTTCGCGATCGCGTCGGCGCGCGCGCCGCGAAAAGACACGAACACATGGGACGCCATGAACACTGCCAAGCCGATAATGAGAACCACAAGACCCATGGTACACTCGCTCCGCATTGCCTCTTTTGTAGGCGGCGCAGTAGAAGCGATGGCGGCGCGCAATGCAAGCCGTCCCGCCGCATGGGTAATCTCCAATGGCCGCAACGCCTTCCCACCTGACCGAGCCGGAGCGCAGGACTGAGATCGGCGGCGACTACGATGTGATCGTACTCGGCGGCGGCCCCGCCGGCATCGCCGCGGCGGCCGCCGCCGGAAGGCTCGGCCGCAAGGTGGTGCTGATCGAGCGCTACGGCTTTCTCGGCGGCATGGGCACGGCTGCGGGCGTGACCAATTTCTGCGGCCTGCATGCCAATGTGCACGGCGAGATCAAACAAGTCGTGCATGGCGTCGTCGGCGATCTCTTGGCGCGCATCGAGCGGCTCGGCGGCTTGAACGCGCCGCATCTCGTACTCGGCAAGATTTTCGCGCAGGCCTATGACACCGCGGCGTACAAATGCGCCGCCGACGATCTCATGCAGTCGGCCGGCGTCGATATTTTGTTTCATGCGCTGGCGACCGGCGTCGCGATGGAGAGCGAGACGCGCGTCAAGGCGCTGCTCATCGAGAGCAAATCCGGCCGCCGCGCGTTTCTCGGCCGCGCTTTCATCGATTGCTCGGGGGACGGCGATCTCGCCGCTTTCGCCGGCGCCGACTACGAGAAAGGCGACGCCGAGGGCCACCTGCTCTATCCGACTATGATGTTCCGCTTGAGCGGCGTCGATGCGGCGATCGCCGGCGAGGCCTGGCGTACCATTCCCGAAATGATGGACGCGGCGGAAAAACGCGGCGTGACGTTCCCGCGCAAGGGCGCGGTGGTGCGCCCGCAGAAGCATTCCTCCGAATGGCGCGTCAACGTCACGCAGGTCAAGACCGCGCAAGGGCGCGCCGTCGACGGCACAAACGCGCGCGAACTCAGCGCTGGCGAGATCGAGGGGCGCCGCCAGGCGATGGCGTTCTTCGATTTCCTGCGCCGCGAGGCGCCCGGTTTCGCCAAGTCCTATGTCGTCGATATCCCGCCGCAGCTCGGCGTGCGCGAGACGCGGCGCATCGCCGGCCATTACCAACTCTGCGCCGAGGACGTGCTGTCATGTGCGAGCTTTGCCGATACCGTCGGCGTCAACGGCTGGCCGGTCGAGAGCCACGTCGCTGGCGACGTGGTCTGGCGCTGGCCGGACATTCCGGCCTCGCGCGGCTTCAACCAGCTTCCCTATCGCATGCTGGTGCCGCGCCGGCTCGACAACCTGTGGGTCGCCGGGCGCTGCGCGTCGATGACGCATGAAGGCCAGGCGGCGGCGCGCGTCAGCGGGCCCTGCTTCGTCATGGGCCAGGCGGCGGGAACCGCGGCGCATCTTTCGCTTGCCGGCAACGCCGGCAATGTGGATATTCCGGTCGACTTGCTGCAACAAACGCTGCAACGCGACGGCGCCTATCTCGGACGCGACGTCGAATAGCGGACGAGAAACGTCGGGAGGAGAACTTATGCTCAAGCGCATCGCGCTGACTTTTTGCCTCATACTCGCCGCCGCCGCGCCGGCAATGGCGCAGGAATGGCCGGCCAAGACCGTCAAGATCGTGGTGCCGTTCGGCGCTGGCTCGACGCCCGACGTGGTCGCGCGCATCATCGCCGATCAACTGGGACAGAAATATCCGGGCAGCGTCTTCCTGGTCGAGAACAAGCCGGGCGCCAGCGGCAATCTCGGCACCGACGCGGTGGCCAAGGCCGCGCCCGACGGCTCGACTATCGGCATCAGCATCGGCGGCCCGCTCGCCATCAACACACTGCTGTTCTCCAACCTGCCCTACAATCCGCAGAAGGACATCGCGCCGGTGACCCAGCTTATCACCCAGCCGAGCGCGCTCGCGGTCAACCCGGCCCTCAACGTCAACTCGGTCGCCGAGCTGGTGGCGCTGCTCAAGAAAGACCCCGGCAAGTACAATTTCGCCTCCATCGGCACCGGCTCGCTGTCGCAGCTCGCCATGGAGGCGCTCGCCATCAAGTCCGGCACGAAGATGGTGCACGTGCCGTATCCGAGTTCGCCGCAGGCCATCACCGCGGTGATCCGCGGCGACGCGCAGATGGCCTGCTTGCCGGCGATTTCGGTTGAGACGCAGGCCAAGGCCGGTAAGGTGAAGATGCTCGCGGTGTCGACCGCCAAGCGCTCGCCCTATCTGCCCGACGTGCCGACGCTGAAGGAGAGCGGCATCGACGTCGAAGCCGACGCCTGGATGGGGCTGATCGCGCCCGGCGGCATGGCCAAGGCGATGGTCGACAAGATCAACAAGGACGTAGTGGCGATCATCAAGCAGCCGGCGGTGCGCGACAAGCTCGCCGCGCAATTGATGGAGCCGGTGGGCTCCACGCCGGAAGAATTCCGCGCCCGCATGAACAGCGAAATCGCGCGCTGGGCGCCGGTGATCAAGGCGGCGAATATCAAGATCAACTAGCGCGGCATTCGACAGGCCGAATTTGCCGCGGAAAATCAAACCGCCCGGTCGAGCCGGGCGGTGCGATATTCTTTTATTTCGATTGGACGTCTTATCGCCGGTGGTGGCGACGATGCCGATAATGGCGCGTCGGAGCGACCGACTGCAGATCAAGCGAAGTAACGGTAGCGACGACGTTGAGGCCGGTCTGGCCTTCAAGACTCACCGGCTGAAGCGCGAATGAATTGTCGAGCCCGCCCACCAAGCCATTGGCGTTGCCTCCAACCCCCACCGTAGCTCCGGCGGACACGCCGCCGTATCCGCCGGCAAGCGCACCCGGACGCACGCGCGGCGTCGCCGCGAACACAGCCCAGCCCAGCGAAGCATCTTCGCTGACACCGATTTGAGCGCCGAAGCGATGGATCGTGGCTTCATAATGCTGCGCCGGACCGCCCGCCGCCGGCGCGAAGACGCAATCGAATGTCTGCGCCGACACGACGACGAAATGCGATGGATGCTCGCTGTGGCAGGTCAGCATGCCGGCTTCGACGTCCGCGCGCGCCGGCATCGGCGCCACGAAAGCCATCCCCAATAAAGTTGCGGTCAGCGTTAGCAATACAAACTTTTTCATGACTTTTCCTTCGATTGTGTCGTGTACCCAACCTCAATCGGCTCGGAATGGGGCGTAAATGCGGACCGGTGATGACACTCGGGAACTAGGCTGCCGCCTTCTTCACGTCCTTGATGTCACTGAAGACAATTCCCGGCGCGCGTTCGGCGGTGTAGTCGAGAATGAACTGGTTCCGCGCCATGAAGACGCGGTCGCCGTCGAGGTCTTCGGCAACGCTCGAATAATTGGCCTGCACGAAGTCGTCGATCTTTTTGGCGTCGGGACAAGTAATCCAGCGCGCGAGCTGGAATTCCGGCGCCTCATAGCCGATGTCGAGACCGTATTCATCGGCAAGGCGAACTTTGAGCACGTCCAGCTGCAGCGGGCCAACGACGCCGACCATCGCCGGCGCGCCGTCGAGCGGGCGGAACACCTGCACCACGCCCTCCTCCGCCATCTGCTGCAGCGCCTCTTTCAACTTCTTGGCCTTCATCGGATCGCCGAGCTTCACCCGCCGAAGGATTTCCGGCGCGAAGTTCGGCACGCCGAGGAAGGCGATATCCTCGCCCTCGGTCAGCGTGTCGCCGATGCGCAGCGTGCCGTGGTTGGGGATGCCGACCACGTCGCCGGCATAGGCCTCGTCGGCGAGCGCGCGGTCCTGCGCGAAAAAGAATTGCGGCGCCGACAGCGTGATCGGTTTGTCGGTGCGCACCAGCTTGGCCTTCATGCCGCGGCGCAGCTTGCCCGAGCACAGCCGCGCGAAGGCGATGCGGTCGCGATGGTTGGGGTCCATGTTGGCCTGGATCTTGAACACGAAGGCGGTCATAGCGCCCTCGTGCGCGTCGATGATGCGCTTGTTCGACACTTGCGCGCGCGGCGCCGGCGCGAACTTCGCGAGCGCGTCGAGCAAATCCTTGACGCCGAAATTCTTCAAGGCCGAGCCGAAGAACACCGGCGTCAGATGCCCCTCGCGGAATGCGTCGAAATCGAACGGCCGGCAAGCCTCCTTTATCAGCGCCAGCTCTTCGGCGATCGCCTTGGCATCGAGCATCGGATTTTTCGCAGCGAGCGCGGCGAGATCGAGCGGCCTGAGGTCCGCGGTCTTGCCGTCGTCGTTGATCAGCCGCATGTCGCCCGAGGCGATGTCATAGGTGCCGGCGAAGTCGCGGCCCTGCCCGATCGGCCAGGTCATCGGCGTGGTGTCGAGCGCCAGCGTCTTCTCGATCTCGTCCAGGATCTCGAACGGGTCGCGGCTCTCGCGGTCCATTTTGTTAATGAAGGTGATAATCGGAATGTCGCGCAGCCGGCAGACCTCGAACAGCTTGCGGGTGCGCGCCTCGATGCCCTTGGCGGCATCGATCACCATCACCGCGGAGTCGACGGCCGTCAGCGTGCGGTAGGTGTCCTCGGAGAAGTCCTCGTGGCCAGGTGTGTCGAGCAGGTTGAAGACGCGGCCGTCGTAGTCGAAGGTCATCACCGAGGTGACCACCGAGATACCGCGCTCGCGCTCGATCGCCATCCAGTCCGAGCGGGTCGAGCGGCGGTCGCGCTTGGCCTTGACCTGGCCGGCGAGATTGATGGCGCCGCCGAACAGCAGCAGCTTCTCGGTCAACGTCGTCTTGCCGGCGTCCGGGTGGGAGATGATGGCAAAGGTGCGCCGCCGCTCGACTTCCGCCGCGAGCGGCGTTGCGGGAATCGAATCGGCGGCAGCGAGCGGCTTGTTCATGGGGCGCATGTGGCAAAGAAAGCGCGGGTAATCAAGAGTTCAGAGCATCCCCGGGCGGAAATAGCGGCGCAGATTGAGCGAGCGGCCGGCCACCATGAACATGCCATCGCCGCGGTAATGCATGGTCTTGGGGTATTTCGGCGTGATGGGCGCGTGCGCCTTTACTACCTCGAAGATGAAGACGTTGTATTTATCGCGCAGGCTGCCGTCGATGAGCTTGCATTCGAGACTGGCGTAGCACTCGGCGATCAGCGGCGCCTGGCCCTGTTCGGCAGGCACCGCGGTGAGCTTGAACTTGGCGAATTTGTCGACGTCGGCACCCGAGCAATTGCCGATCTTGGCGACGATGGGCGCAAGCTCCAAGGTCGGGACATTGATCACACACTCCTTGCTGCGGCTGATGAGTTCGTAGCTGTGGTTGCCGCTGGAGATCAGGCAGCCGACCAGCGACGGTACGAATTCCATCACCATGTGCCAGCCCATGGTCATGATATTGCGCTCGCCTTTGTAAGCCGACGAGACCAGCACCACCGGTCCCGGCTCAAGAAAGCGGCGGATGTCGGAAACGGGGAAGTCGCGCTTTTTGTAACGTTTCATGACGGCCGACTTCCCTCCGCTGTTATGCCCGGCTTTATGCCGGGCATCCACGTCTTTGTAGCTCATTAAGAAAGACGTGGATGGCAACGAAACTCGGGCTTGCCCGAGTTTCGCGCGTTTGGGTGTCGAAAGTCGGGTATACCCCACTTTCGATGACAAGCCCGGCCTTGACGATTACTTTATGGAGGCCGCGTATTCATCCGGCTTAAACCCGACCAACACTTTGCCGCCGCCCAATTCCAGCACCGGGCGCTTGATCATCGGCGGCTGCGCCAGCATCAGCGTGATGGCTTTCTTTTCGGTGACGCCCTCTTTGTCCTTGTCGGGCAATTTCTTGAACGTCGTGCCGGCGCGGTTGAGCAGCGTCTCCCAGCCGGCCTTCTTGGCCCAGCCTTCCAGCTTGGCCCGTTCGATGCCGGCGGTCTTGTAGTCATGGAAGGCGTAATCGACTTTATGCTTGTCGAGCCAGGCGCGCGCCTTCTTCATGGTGTCGCAATTCTTGATGCCGTAGATGGTGATGGGCATTATTCGTTTTCACCGATATTAGCGAATCCCGAAAACTCCGCAGACGGTTGGCTCGGCTGCGGAACTCGTCGCTCTCTATGGCGCAACCGTAACCACCGAAATCCAGCGGCTGCGGATTAATTTTACACGCCGGGTTCATGTCGTCTTCGACGCAGGCATCGGTTACGTCCAATGTATGCCGGAGACTTCGTCGCCCGCGCTCGATTGCGAGGCGCAGTCGGCGGAAAGCTGGGCGGCACTGGCGACGATCCTCACACCTGACCGGGTGTCTCGGCTGCACAATGCCGGCTACGCCGATCCCGGCCGCGCTCCGAACTATTGGAAAAGCTACCCATTCGATAAATTCAGCGACACAGCCATCGCCAGCGAGCTCTTGAAGATCTTGTACGACGTCTACGGTTATGCCGGCGCGACCAAGCTCAAGATTTTGACGGAGTAATTCGAAGTCAGTCCGCAGCGCCCGCTTCGAGGCGCGCTCCTATGGAGCGCTCCTCAGCATGAGTTTATTCTAAAGCTGGGCATAGTCTGTCCGCGACCGATTATACAAACCTTTGAAGTCATTCGATACGAAAATCGGGTCCGGCCAAAGCGTGCCCGTGACTAGGGGCATAGTGTGTCCGAAACCGCCCGTAGGGTCGGGCTTTCCCCGTCGATGACCATTTGAGTGGGTTTGGAATGTCTGTTGCTTGCGACGCCTAACGGAGGCAGAGACAGACTGGCTGGCGAAGCGGAAGGTGAGAAAGCCATGGATAACCACGTTCGGAGAGTCATGCTTGCGGCAACTTTGTACGCCTTCCGAATTGCCGCCCTGAGGCATAAGTACTAAGTATTAAGCATGGTACGCGGCGGAGCCGCTTGGCACTTGAGAAGATCATGACGACATCGCGTATTGAAGCATTGATGGCGGAGAGGAAGGGTCATCGGCTGACCTTGGCTTCCGCGCGGGCCGCTGCCGCCTTGGCTGCTTTGGAAGCCGCCGGAATTTCCGCATGGGTGGTTGGGTCGTTGGCGCGCCGCACGTTCGGCTTTCACTCGGACGTCGACTTTCTGGTGGACTGCGGCCCGGGCGAAAAGCATGCCGCCTTCCGCATCATCGAGGCTGAAATGAAGGACTTTCCTTTCCATTTTACTGCATCAGCCGATCTGGATGAGACGACGAGAAACGTGATGATGGAGGAGGCTGCAGGTGCATCCAGCATTCGCCCTTACGCGCACCCGGCTGGGTGACACGCGACGGGAATTCGACACTTTCCTTCAGGCCAGCGACAAGACCTTGACGCTTCTTGAAATAGATAGCGACGCTTCGGCGGAATGGGTTCGTGTTGTGGCGCGCGCGAGCGGGATTGAGGGCGTCTATACCGGCATCGAAAATGTGCTGAAAACAATCTTGGGCGTCACTGACGGCGGAGTGATCGCCGACGCGGAGAGCTATCACGCGCAGTTACTGGCGCAGTCTGCTGAGGCGACTGCCAAAAGATCCGAGATCATCGGTGGCGAACTCTACGGCAAGCTTGACCGGCTGCGGGCATTCCGACATCGCGAACGTGTCAATTACCGGCACGTGCTTTCGGAAGCTGCGGTCAATGAGAACCTGACGCTTCTCAAGGAAGCGTTTCCTAAGTTCGACGCGGAAATCACCGCCTTCATCGAAGCATGGGAGAGGAAGCCGAAGGATGACGACGAACCGACTTCGTCGCACAAAATCTGAACACCCTATGTAGTCCTCAGCCTATTTTCAGTCTTCGACGGGGCCGCGATGAAAAGAGGAAGCGCTTTGTCCCTAATCGCGGACAATCTATGCCCCGCTTTAGATCCGCTCACTCCCACTCAATCGTCCCCGGCGGCTTTGAGGTCACGTCATAAACCACTCGGTTGACGCCCTTCACCTCGTTGATGATGCGCGTCGCCACCATTCCCAAAAATTTCATGTCGAAGGGATAGAAGTCCGCCGTCATGCCGTCGGTCGAGGTCACCGCGCGCAGGCCGATGACGTAATCGTAGGTGCGGCCGTCGCCCATGACGCCGACGGTCTTGACCGGCAGCAGCACGGCGAAGGCCTGCCAGATGTTGTCGTATTGCCCGGTGCGGCGAATTTCCTCGATGTAGATCTCGTCGGCCAGCCGCAGGATATCGAGCTTCTCGCGCGTGATCGCGCCGGGCACGCGGATAGCGAGCCCCGGCCCGGGGAACGGATGGCGGCCGACGAAAGCTTGCGGCAGGCCGAGTTCGCGGCCGAGCGCCCTCACCTCGTCCTTGAATAGTTCGCGCAACGGCTCGACCAGCTTCATCTTCATGCGCTCGGGCAGGCCGCCGACATTGTGATGCGACTTGATGGTCACCGAAGGGCCGCCGGTGAACGACACGCTCTCGATCACGTCGGGGTAGAGCGTGCCTTGCGCCAGGAAGTCGGCGCCGCCGATTTTCTTCGCCTCGGCGTCGAACACGTCGATGAACAATTTGCCGATGGTCTTGCGCTTCTGCTCTGGATCCTCGACGCCGGCGAGCGCCTTCAGGAACACCTCGCTGTCGTCGACATGCACCAGCGGGATATTGTAACTGTCGCGGAACAGCGTCACGACCTTCTCGGCCTCGGCCAACCGCAACAGGCCATGATCGACGAAGACGCAGGTGAGCTGCTCGCCGATCGCCTCGTGGATCAGTACCGCAGCGACCGCCGAGTCGACGCCGCCGGACAGACCGCAGATGACGCGGCCCTTGCCGACTTGGCGGCGGATTTTCTCGATCGCTTCGTCCTTGAAGGCGCGCATGGTCCAGTCGCCGGAAAGTCCCGCGACCTTGCGCACGAAATTGCGCAGCAACGCCGCACCGTGCGGCGTGTGCATCACCTCGAGATGGAATTGCGTGGCGTAGAACTTGCGCGCGTCGTCGCCGATGATGGCGATCGGCGCGTTGGGCGAGACGCCGAGCACCTTGAAACCTTCCGGCAGCTTGGTCACCCGATCGCCGTGGCTCATCCACACCGGGTATTTTTCGCCCTTCTTCCAGACGCCTTCAAAGATCGGGCTGTCGGCGATCACTTCTACTTCGGCGCGGCCAAATTCGCGATGGTGCCCGCCCTCGACTTTGCCGCCGAGCTGCTGCCGCCATCGCCTGCTCGCCGTAGCAGATGCCGAGCAGCGGCACGCCGGCCTCATAGATCGCCTTGGGCGCGAGCGGCGCGTCCTTGTCGAGCACCGAGGCCGGCCCGCCCGACAGGATCACCGCCTTCGGTTTCATGTCGCGGAAGGCAGCCTCGGCCTTCTGGTAGGGCACGATCTCGCAATAGACCTTTTCCTCGCGCACCCGCCGCGCAATGAGCTGGGTCACCTGCGAGCCGAAATCGACGATGAGGACTTTGTCGTGCATAGCCGCCTTGGCCGCGAACGGCGCCGGAATCGGCTCCGTTCGGAGCGGCTTTGTGGGATTGGGCTGGGCTGCGGTCAAGGCGGCGTCAGGCTCCGGTTAACTACGCCAGATTTCGACACATTCAGATAACCCTCCATTAGCCCGCGCCGTGAGAGATAGAGAGCGAATAAATTCGCCATTTCCACACGTTTGGGGACCGGGTTTGGCCTACCACGCCGACCATATGGCGCTTTCCGCGCGGCCCGCGGCCGACCGCCGGGCGGCGCTATTCCGCGAGAGCCTTGGCGACAAGGTTGTGCGCTGGACCCTGGGCACGGCTTGGGCACTGATGCCGGGGCGCATTGCGGGTCTGCCCCATCTCGCCCGGCTCTGCTTTCAGGAACTGCTCGCCCCCGATTACGCCCTGCCCGATCCCGAGCACGCGCTCGCCAACCCGCCGGGCCTGGCCGGCATCGTGCACGATCTGTCGCTGCCGACGCTGCTCGCCGCCTACCAACGCGGGCTCTATCCGCTCGCGCATATCGCGCCGCTGAAATGGTGGTCGCCGCCGCAGCGCTCGGTGCTGTTCTTCAAGAATTTCCACATCTCGAACAATCTGGCGCGGCTGATGCGCCAGGACCGCTACAGCGTCACCTTCGACCGCGATTTCGAGGCCGTGATCGCCGCCTGCGCCGGACGCCGGGAGGGCCGCTGGCACCTCACCTGGATTACGCCGCGCATCATGCGCGCCTATGCCGAGGCTTTCGATGCCGGCTTCGCGCATTCGTTCGAGGTCTGGAACAAGGCGGGCGAACTGGTCGCCGGCGGCTACGGCCTGGCGATCGGCGGCAGCTTCACCGCCGAGTCGCAGTTCACGCACGAGTCGAACGCCTCGCGCATGGGCATGACCGTGCTCAACTGGCATCTCAATCGCTGGGGCTACCGCTACAACGACGGCAAGCTGATCGGGCCGTTGTGGGAAAACATGGGCTTCCGCGACGTGGCGCGGCACGAATTTTTGGCGCTGCTCGCCGCGTGCGATCAAGGCGCCGGGCGAGAGCGGCCGCTGGCAGGTCGAGGCGGACATGGAAACCGTGTCGCGCTGGCAGCCGGGCTGACCCGGCCCGCTTACGGCAGGCCGTTATCGATCACGTTGCCCATCAGCGGAATTTTCGCGATCCAGCGGCGGACGCGAGACCGGTGGTCGTTCGCTTCGGTAGCGGCCACCTCGGCCGGATCCGGTATGGCACTTGGCGGTACCGGATGATCGGCGTCGGCTTGCGGCGCTGGCGGCGCCGCAACGGCGGCCGCGGGCGCTGACACCGCAGCCGCAGGCGGCAAAGCCGGCGCCATCGGCGGAGCGGCCTGCACGGGAGCGGGCGCGGTGACAACCGGCGTATTCGCTGGCGCTGCGGCTTCCCGCAGGGCCGGCCGCAACACAGGCGCCGCGGCAGGAGCAACTGGCGCCTTGATGGCCTCGGCCGGAGCCGCGCTCGCTTCATGCGTCACCAAAGCCTGGCGGACCGCGTCGAGCCATTGCGTATCGCTGACGCCGGCCTCACGGTGAGTCCGCTCGGTACCTGGCCACGCAGCGTCAGGCATTTTGCCGGCTGTGCGCGGGTGCGGCTCGACTTTGCGGGCCACGTCTTTCGCCGGTGCTGCCGGAATCGGCGCGGCGACCGGCGCGGCCGCCGCTGTTGCCGGCTTGTCATTCGCCAGCAGCGTCTTGAACGCCGCCGTGGCATCGGGGTCGATTGCGTCGCAGCTTTGCTCGAACTTCTCGACGTCGCGCCGCGCCAATATGCGCCGGGTGCCGGCATCGACGCGCTTGTCGATCATCGAAATGATGTCGGCGCGCAGGCTCTGACAGGTCGTCTCGACGGAGAAATTGGCGCGGTAGATCGAATAGGCGCTGCCGAGACCCACCGGGATAGCCAGCAGCGAGCCGATCACCTGCAGCATGCCCACGGTGCGTACGAGCCGCGGAGTACCGCCGGCGGCGTCCTGCGCAAAGGGAGCATCGTGCGCGCCATGATGAAAGGGATCGCGCCTCGCCACCAACATGTCGTGGAACCTCGCTTGCGGGGAATCGAACGTGTCAGTGACGAAACTTTCGCGGAGAAATTGGGCCGGGATTGCGGCGCAAACGGGGTAATCGCGTAATAGAAGCGTTAATCCGGCACCGGCGCTTAGGCGCGGCGGAGCACGCTGACGAAAAATCCATCCGTCTCGGTGGTGCGCGGCGTCATCAACAGGCCCTCGGCCGACAGCCGCGCCGCCTTGGTGAACATGAAGGCACGCTCGCCCAGGGCATCCACGACCTCGGTGGGCGGCTGCACGGAAAACTCCGGATGACGCGCGAGGAACGATCGCACCTGCGCGCCGTTTTCCTCGTCCAGCACCGAGCACGTCACATAGGCGATGCGGCCGCCGGCCTTGAGCAGCGGCACGGCGCGGTCGAGGATCTCCGCCTGTTCCTTTTGCCGTTGCTCAAGCGCCCCTGGCCGCATGCGCCACTTGGCGTCCGGGTTGCGCCGCCAGGAGCCGGTGCCGGTGCAGGGCGCGTCGATGAGCACCAGATCGCAGCGGCCGGCCAAGTCGGCGATCTCGCCGCCGACCGACTTCGGCGTGCGCACCTGCACGTTGCGTGCGCCGGAGCGTTTGAGGCGGTCGTGGATTGGCGCCAGCCGCCGTTTGTCGTCGTCGGTGGCAAAGATCTGCCCCTTGTTCTCCATCATGGCCGCCAGCGCCAAAGTCTTGCCGCCCGCCCCGGCGCAAAGATCGACCACCTGCTCGCCCGGCTTGGCGCCGCTCAACAAGGACGCAAGCTGGGAGCCCTCGTCTTGAACTTCCACTAGACCTTTAAGAAAGGCCGGCTCGGCATGAATTGGCGGGGATTTCGCGTCGGCAGCTAATGCGATCCGCAAACCCCACGGCGACCAGCGAGCGGGCTGCGGCTTCAAGTCCGACAGCATGGCGGCGGCCTTTTCGCAATCTGCCTTCAACGTGTTCACCCGCAAGTCGAGCGGCGCGCGCGACGCCAACGCCGCGCCCTCCTCCGTTCGCGCGTCGCCGAAGGCGCGGGCAAAATGCGGCTCCAGCCATTCCGGGTAATCGCCGGCGACATAAGCGGGCGCCGCCGTCATATCGGCGGCATCGAGACACTGGCGCTCGCCGGCGCTCAGCGCCTCCGTCGCGTATTTCTCGCCGCTCGCAAGCTTGGCGATCGCGTCGCTGTCGAGTCCGCGCTCGCGCTTGAGCATGCCGAGCAAAATCGCGCGCGGCGTGTCGGCGCCCATCAGAAACGCGCTCGACGCGCGCCGGCGCAGTGCGTCGTAGACCAGTCCGGCAATCGCGGCACGGTCGCCGGAGCCGGCGAAGCGATGCGCCAGCCCCCAGCCCTTGAGCGCGTCGGCCGCCGGGCGCCGCTCGCTCTCCAGATTTCCGAACACCTCGATGGCGGCGGCGAGCCTTGCTGCCGGCGTCATGGCAGCGCCAGCAGGATACGCACCGCGAAGATGATCCACATTGCCAGCAGGATAAATACACCGGCGGCGAAAGCATTGAAGCGATGCCGGACATAGTTCGTGCCGGTATGAACATAGGCGTGCACCAGACGCGACAGCACGAACAACCAGGCGAGCACGACGAACAAAAGGTCCGCCTGGTGCAGGACAATCGCCAGCACCGTCAGAATGTAAAACAGAACCGGAAGCTGGAATTGGCTATTAAAGCTGTTCGATATCTGTTGCGCCTTCGCCGGCCAGTTGAACTGCCCGAGCGCAACATCGGCCATTTTCACTCGGCCGCTCTTGAGTGCGCGGATGCGCGAACGCGCCGTCCAGACCAACACCGCGAAGGTCAACGCGACCTGGACGAACAGCGGCAGTAAAACGAATTGGATGGACATTCGATGTTCAGCCCGCGCCCGGATAATTCGGGCTCTCGCGCGTGATGGTCACATCGTGCACATGGCTTTCGCGAAGCCCAGCCCCCGAGATGCGCATGAACTCCGCCTTGCCGTGGAAATCGTCGAGCGTCTTGGCGCCGACATAGCCCATGGCGGCGCGCAGGCCGCCGGCGAGCTGATGCAGCACATTGGCGACCGGTCCCTTGTAGCCGACCTGGCCCTCGACGCCCTCCGGCACCAGCTTGAGCGCGTCCTTGATGTCCTGCTGGAAATAGCGGTCGGCCGAGCCGCGCGCCATGGCGGCGACCGAGCCCATGCCGCGATAGCTCTTGTAGGAGCGGCCCTGATAGAGAAACACCTCGCCAGGCGTCTCGTCGGTGCCGGCGAGCAATGAGCCGACCATGGCGACGTCGGCGCCGGCGGCGAGCGCTTTGGCGAGATCGCCGGAATATTTGATGCCGCCGTCGGCGATCACCGGGATGCCGGCCTTCTTGGCCGCCTCGACCGAGTCCATGATGGCGGTGAGCTGCGGCACGCCGACGCCCGCGACAATGCGCGTGGTGCAGATCGAGCCGGGGCCGATGCCGACCTTGATGGCGTCAGCGCCACAATCGATCAGCGCCTTGGCGCCTTCGGTCGTGGCAACATTGCCGGCGACCACCTGCACCGCGTTCGATAACTTCTTGATGCGATTGACCGCGTCGAGCACCAGACGCGAATGGCCGTGCGCGGTATCGACCACGACAAGATCGACGCCGGCCGCGATCAGCGCTTCGGTGCGCGCGAAGCCCCTGTCCCCGACCGTGGTGGCGGCGGCGACGCGCAGGCGGCCCTGCTCGTCCTTGCAGGCGTTCGGATTGGTCACCGCCTTTTCCATGTCCTTGACCGTGATCAGACCGACGCAGCGGTATTGGCTGTCGACCACCAGGAGCTTTTCGATGCGGTGCTGGTGCAAGAGCCGCTTGGCCTCGTCCTGGCCGACGCCTTCGCGCACGGTGACGAGCTTGTCCTTGGTCATCAGTTCGGCGACGCGCTGGCGCGGATCGGTGGCGAAGCGCACGTCGCGGTTGGTCAGGATGCCGACCAGCTTGCCCGGCTCGTGGTCGCGCACGCGCTCGACCACCGGGATGCCGGAGATGCGGTTCTCCTTCATCAGGTCGAGCGCTTCCTGCAGCGTCGCGCCGGGCTCGATGGTGAGCGGATTGACCACCATGCCGGATTCGAACTTCTTGACTTGGCGGACCTGCGCCGCCTGCGCTTCAGGGTCGAGATTGCGGTGGATGACGCCGATGCCGCCGGCCTGCGCCATGGCGATGGCCATCTGCACCTCGGTCACCGTGTCCATGGCGGAGGCAACGATCGGAATATTCACCGCGATCGAGCGGGTAATGTGCGAGCGGATATCGACGTCGGCGGGCAGCACTTCGGACAGGCCGGGCCGGATCAGCACGTCGTCGAAAGTGAGCCCTTCGCGCGGGCTTCCGTTGTTTATTGCAGCCATCGCCAACTCCGTCACACCCGAAAAGGAGAACAAGGCCGGCTGCCGAAGGCTGATAAAATGCCTGCCGCGAGGGGCTCCTCGCGCGACGTCACGGCCCGCTTTTGGGTTGGCGGTGGTCGTTAGCACGGGATGAACCCAATTCCTAGGGCAATATCCGGCGAAGTGGATAGCGCGCCGCGCGGCCTTCATGCGCATTCGCGGATGGCTGTTATGACCTCGCGAAATCGGCCTTCCTTCCGCCACCGCTTTGCTGTTCAAGACGCAGGCCTTGAGCCGGACACTAAGCCTATTTTCCCATGCGCCCTGACCGCATCGTTCCGCTGATCGTCGCGGTCGCGCTGTTCATGGAAAACCTGGATTCGACCGTGATCGCGACGGCTTTGCCGGCCGTCGCGGCCGATATCGGCACCAATCCGCTGGCGCTCAAGCTGGCGATCACCTCTTACCTTCTGTCGCTGGCGATCTTCATCCCGGCGAGTGGCTGGACCGCCGACCGCTTCGGCGCGCGCACCGTGTTCCGCGCCGCCATCGCCGTGTTCGTGCTCGGCTCGATCGGCTGCGCGATGTCCGGTTCGCTCACCGATTTTGTCATCGCCCGCATTGTGCAGGGTATGGGCGGGGCGATGATGACGCCGGTCGGACGCATGGTGCTGGTGCGCTCGATCAGCCGGCGCGAACTGATCGCCGCCATGGCCTGGGTGACGACGCCGGCGCTCATCGGCCCGGTGCTCGGTCCGCCGGTCGGCGGATTCATCACGACGTACGCGACCTGGCATTGGATCTTCCTGATCAACGTGCCGATCGGCCTCCTCGGCATCGTACTCGCCACCCGCTATATCGAGGACCTGCGGGCGGAAAAGCGCGAGCGTTTCGACATATTCGGCATGGCGCTGGCCGGCCTCGGCATCGCCGGCGTCGCCTTCGGGCTGTCGGTGCTCGGCCTGAACTTCCTGCCCTGGACGGTGGTGGCGGCGCTGATCGTCGGCGGCGCCTGCTTCATCGGCGCTTATCTGGTGCACGCGCGGCACACCAAGAACCCCGCGCTCGACCTGACGCTGTTTCGCGTGCCGACCTTCTTCGCCAGCGTGACCGGCGGGTTTATTTTCCGCCTCGGCCTCGGCGCGTTGCCCTTCCTGCTGCCACTGATGCTGCAAGTCGGCTTCGGCATGACGCCGTTCGAGTCCGGCATGATCACATTTGCGACGGCACTCGGCGCCATGGGCATGAAATGGGCGACAACAACGATCCTGCGCCGCTTCGGTTTCCGCACCATCCTGGTGACCAACGCCGTGATCAGTTCGGCCTTTCTCGCGGTCTGCGCCGCCTTCACCCAGGCGACGCCGATCCTCGTCATCGTGCTGCTGCTGTTTGTCGGCGGCTTTTTCCGCTCGCTGCAATTCACCAGCATCAACACCATGGCCTATGCCGACGTTGAGCCCGACCGGGTCAGCCGGGCGACCGCGCTGGTCAGCGTCGCCCAGCAACTGGCGGTATCGAGCGGGGTTGCACTCGGAGCTTCAGTGGTCGAACTTACCCAGCACTTCAAAGGCGGCGGGGCTTTGCAGGCGAGCGATTTTCCGCCGGCGTTTCTGGCGGTCGCGGCGATTTCGGTCCTCTCCGTGCTCATATTCCTGCGCCTTTCACCGGATGCCGGGGCGGAAATGACGGACCGTCTCCCCGCTCCGAGCGATACTCCCGATCAGCGGACCGGCTAGCGCCACCTATTCGCTACAAATTAATGGTTTACCCCTAACTCTTGGACAAGCCGCTGGCGCATCAGGTATTTTCCGCGCGCTTGGACCTTCGTGGAGGGGTAAGGCTCATGCAGGGGACTGGGTCGGCAAAGCTATTTGCAGCCGCTTCGCTCGCCGTGATCGCCGCCGCTTTGCCACTCGGCGCAGCCGCCCAGGCGCCGTCGCGCGAGGCGCAGCTGTGCGCCACCCAAAGCGAAAGCCAAGCCGACCAGCGCATCGCCGCCTGCACCAGCATGCTCAATTCGGGACGCCTGCACGGCAAGCAGGAAGGCATCGCCTATGAACTGCGCGGGCTTGCTTATCTGGATCGCGGCGACATCGCTCACGCCATAGCGGACCTCAACCAGGCGATCACGCTCGCCCCCGATTTCGCACCCGCCTACCAGAACCGCGGCAACGCGTGGTACGCGCGCGGCAATTACGGCCAGGCCATCGCCGACTACGACACCGCTATCAAGCTCGACCCCACGGCGCCGGCGCCTTACGTCAACCGCGCCACCGTGCGGCGCGATCTCGGCTATGTCGACGGTGCGCTGGAGGATTACCAAAAGGCGATCGGTCTCGGCGGCGACAGCGCTCGCCTCTACGGCGGCCGCGCCCAACTCTATTTGCGCCAGCGCGATTACGCCCATGCGCTTGCCGATTTCGACCACGCCCTGAAGCTGGAGCCGAGCGCGCCGAATTACATGGCCCGCGCCCACGCCAAACAGGACAATGGCGACTTCGACGGCGCGCTCGCCGATTACGCGGAAGCGGCGCGGCTCGATCCGAAAAATGTCGGCGCCTATACCGCGCAGGCGACGATCTGGACAATGAAGGACGACTTCGACAGGGCCATCGCGGCCTATGACCGCGCCATCGCCGCCGACCAGACGCGGGCCGCGACTTACGCCCTACGCGCACATGCCTACGATCAGAAAGGCGACCGCAAGCGCGCCTTGGCCGATATCAACCGCGCGATCAAACTGTCGCCGCAGGCCGCTTTCCTGCAATTGCGCGGCACGCTGAAGCTGCAGGACGGCGACGTCGATGCCGCGCTGCGCGACGCCGAGGCCGTGCTCAAGGGCGATGGCAACAACGCGGCGGCCTTGGCGCTGCGCGGGTCGGCGTTTGCCCGCAAGAAACAATACGATCGCGCGCTCGCCGATCTCGACCGCGCGATCAAGCGCGATCCCAAGACCGCGCTGGCTTATCGTGAACGCGCGCAGGTCTATCTGGCGAAATCCGACAATGACCACGCGCTAGCCGATCTCAGCCACGCCATTGCGCTCGGCTCGACGGGCGCCGCGCTCTATCGCGCGCGCGCCGCGCTCTACACCGCCAAGGGCGATACCGACCTGGCGCTCGCCGACCTCAACGCGGCGCTGTCGCGCGAGCCGGCTGACATAGGCAGCTTGATCGACCGCGCGCAGATCAAGCAGGCCCGCGGCGAGACCGCCGCCGCCATGGCCGATTTCGACGCCGTACTGACGCACGATCCGAAAAACGTCACCGCGCTCGGCGCCCGCGCCGCGGCGCTGATCCGCTCCGGCAAATTCGAGCAGGCGATCGCCGACCTCGATCGTGTCATCCAGATCGATCCCAAGAACGCGCAGGCCTATTACCAGCGCGGCTTCGCCTACGAACAGCAGGGTCAACGCGCCAAGGCCGTCGACGACTACAACAAGGCGATCGCGCGCGACGCCGACGCCACCGCCGCGCGCGAAGCGCTGGCGCGGACTGCCGCCGAGGAGCGTAAGCAGCAAGACCAGCAACTCGCCGAGCAGCAGAAGAAGCAGCGGGAGGTCCAGGCGGCCGAAGCGCAAAAGCAACAGGAAGAACAGAAGCTGGCCGACGCCAAGAAGAAGCAGCAGGCCGCGGACGAGATCGCCAAGCAGAAGGCCGAGCAGAAAAAGCAGCAGCAGGAAGCGATTGAACTCGCCAAGCGCGAAGCCGCGCAACTGGCCGAGGAGAAAAAACAGCAAGAGTTGAAGCTCGCCGAACAGAAGAAGAAACAGGAAGAGAAGCTGGCCGAGGAGAAAAAGAAACAAGAGGACCTGCGGCTTGCCGAGCAGGAGAAGCAGCAGGAAGCGGAAAAGCAAGCAGCGCTGAAAAAGCAACAGGAGGAACAACGGCAAGCCGACTTGAAAAAGCAGGAAGAGCAAAAGCAGGCCGAACTGAAGAAGCAGCAGGAAGAACAAAAGTTAATCGCGCTGAAGCAGCAGCAGGAAGAACAGAAGCTGGCTGAGCAAAAAAAGCTTCAGGCCGAAGCCGCCGCCAAAGAAGCCGCCAAGGTGGCTGCCAGGTCGGCCGTTCCGCCGGCCGGCGTCGGTTCCGTTGCCGCGGGCGCCGAAGCCGCGAAGCAGCCGAACAAGCCCGCCGCCGCTCCGGCCGAGGCCGCGACGCCGCCGGCGCCCGAGGTCAAGCAGGCCGCGGTGGCGCCGCAGGAACCTAAAACCGCCGAACTCGCCGTCGAACGGCACGAGAAGCACGCCGCCGGCCCGCACGACCGCAGCCGCCGCGCGCTGCGCGAGGCCGAACGCCGCCGTTACTCACGCCTCGAGCAGGCGCGCCGCCGCGCCTATTACGAAGAGGAACTGCGCCGCCGCGATCTGACCGCGGCCGCGCGGCCTGTTCTTCACCGACGTCTGGCCCGAAGGCTCGTGGCATCAAGACGAGCGGCGGTAACCCGTCGCCAATAGATAAAGCTCGGCCGAGTCCGAACGGCTCGCCGCCGGCTTCACGTGTTTGACGCTGGTAAAATCGCGCTTGAGCGTGGCGAGCAGCGCCGCTTCGGTGCCGCCTTGCAGCACCTTGGCGAGGAACAAACCGCCGGGGCTGAGCACTTCGCGGGCAAAGTCGGCGGCCGTTTCCACCAAGGCCATGATCTTCAGGTGATCGGTCTTGGCATGGCCGGTGGCGTTCGCCGCCATGTCGGACAAAACCACATCGGCCGGCCCGCCGAGCATGGCTTTCAGTTTGTCCGGGGCCGAGGGGTCGAGGAAGTCCAATTGTGCGAATTCGACTCCGGCGACCGGGTCCATCGCCTGAATGTCGATGGCGACGACGCGGCCCTGTTGCGGGGCGCCGACGCGCTTGGCCGCGACCTGACTCCAGCCGCCGGGCGTGGCGCCGAGATCGATCACCCGCGCACCCTTCTTGAGAATGCGCGCCTTGTCGTCGATCTCGATCAGCTTGAACGCGGCGCGCGAGCGAAAGCCTTCGCGCTTGGCGCGTGCAACGTAAGGATCGTTGAGCTGGCGCTCCAGCCAGATGTTGGAGGATTGCTTGCGGCGCTTGCTGGTCTTGACGCGGACCTTCAAGGCGCGCGGGCCGCCACCTTTGCTCGTCGTCACGATAGCGCCGCCTGACTGCCGCCGTCCCACACACCGTCCTCGCGCATCATCTGCACCAGCATGCCTTCGCGCAGACCCCGGTCGGCAACGCGCAATTGCGGACACGGGAACGCGCGGCGGATCGCTTCCAGGATGGCGCAGCCGGCGAGCACCAGATCGGCGCGTTCGGGGCCGATGCAGGGACTGGCGCAGCGCTCCTCGTAACTCATCGCTCGCAGCCCGTCGATCACCGCGGTAATCTGCTGTGAGCTCATCCAGCAGCCGTCCACTCGGTTGCGGTCGTAGCGCTTGAGATTGAGATGAACGCCGGCGATCGTCGTCACCGTGCCGGAGGTGCCGAGCATGTGGACGCCGTGCAAGCCATCGATGGCGTGTTCGCGCGCGAACGGCGCAATCGTTTCCGTTACTTCTTCCACCATCGCCTCGTAACTCTCCGGGGAAACCGAGACGCCGCCATGGCGCTCGGCCAACGTCACCACGCCGTGCGGCAACGAGATCCAGCCGCTGATCTGCGGCAGCGGCGGTCCGCCGTGGCTCTTGTGCGGCCGGCTGAGCCGCACCAATTCCGAAGAGCCGCCACCGATATCGAACAGCACCGCGCCGGCAGCGTTCGGATCGACCAGCGTGGTGCAGCCGGTTGCGGCGAGCCGGGCCTCGGTTTCACGGTCGATCACCTCGAGCTCGATTCCGACATCCTGCGCGACGCGCGCCCGGAATTCGTCACCGTTTTCGGCCAGGCGGCAGGCTTCGGTGGCGATCAGGCGGGCGCGGGTAACGCCTTTGTTCTTCATCTTGTTGCGGCAGATCGTGAGGGCTTCGACGGCGCGTTCAATGGCGGCTTCGCTGATGCGGCGCGAACTGGAGACACCTTCGCCGAGCCGTATGATGCGGGAAAATGCATCGACCACGCGAAAGCTGTCGCCAGCCGGACGCGCCACCAGCAGGCGGCAATTATTGGTGCCAAGATCGAGTGCGGCATAGCTTGCCCCACCGCGATCGCTGCCCACGCCGCCGTCGAATCCTCCAGGCGACCGCCGACCCCATCGGGACCGCTCAAGCGGCGCCCGATCTACAGCGGGGTCGAGGCCCGGGATATCCCCGGCCTCGCCGCTCATAATCTCCAAGCCTTCCTGCCGCCCCCGCGCCGCCTCCCAGCGCTTCGGGCGCAGCAATTGTTCCCTCGATCGCAAAAAGTCTAACAGCGCCGGTAGCCCACGCAACCCTCCTGCCCGAAAGCTATTCTTGTCGAAGCGGCCTGCCTGCTTTATTTGATGATGACCCCGGTAACGGCCCGCAAAAGACCCGGCATGGACGATCAAACCTCCGAAAACGCGCTTTCGTTGATGAAATTCGGCATTGGGCAGCCTGTGCTGCGCACCGAGGATCCGACGCTGGTGCGCGGGCAAGGCCGCTACACGGACGATATCAACCGGCCGGGCCAGGCCTATGCGGTGATGGTACGCAGCCGCGACGCGCATGGTGTCATCCGCGGCATCGACACCGCTTCAGCCAAAGCCATGCCGGGCGTGCTCGCGGTTTTGACCGCGGCCGATCTTTCCGCCTATGGCGGGCTCAAATGCAATCTGCCGCTCAAGAGCCGCGATGGCTCGCCGATCCGCTATACACCGCGGCCGGCGCTCGCCGGCGACAAAGTGCGCTACGTCGGCGACCCCGTCGCCTGCGTGATCGCGGAGACGGTGGCGGAGGCCAAGGATGCGGCCGAAGACGATTGCGCTTAACATCGAGCCGCTGCCCGCGGTGATGACGGCGCGCGACGCCATAAAGCCCAGCGCCCCGCAGCTCTGGGATAGCGTGCCGCACAATCTGGCGCTCGACTATCACTATGGCGACAAGGACAAGGTCGCCGAGGCCCTCGCCAAGGCGGCGCATGTGGTGAAATTGCCGCTGGTCAATCAGCGCCTGGTGGTGAATACGATCGAGCCGCGCTCGGCCATCGGCGAGTTCGACGCCACGGCCGAAAAATGGACGTTGCATTCGTGCAGCCAGGGCGTGTTCGGGCTCAAGAACATGATGGCGGACATCCTTGGCGTCCCGCCCGCCAAAATGCGCGTGCTCACCGGCAATGTCGGCGGTTCGTTCGGCATGAAGGCGGCGTCCTATCCGGAATATGTCTGCATCCTGCACGGCGCCCGCGCGCTCGGCCGGCCGGTCAAATGGACCGATGAGCGTTCCGGCAGCTTCATGTCGGACCATCACGGCCGCGACCACGACATGGCGATCGAAGTGGCCTTCGACATAGATGGGATGATCCAGGCGGTCCGGCTCACCGGTTACGGCAATCTGGGCGGCTATTGCTCGGCGTTCGGTCCGCTGCTGCCGACCCTCAACATCGTCAAGAACATCGTTAGCATGTACCGCACGCCGTTGCTCGAAGTGGCGACCCAATGCGTGTTCACCAACACCACGCTGGTGTCGGCCTACCGCGGCGCCGGGCGGCCGGAAGGCGCGTTCTGCATGGAACGCACGATGGACTACGCCGCGGCCCAGCTCGGCATCGACCGCTTCGAACTGCGGCGGCGCAATTTCATCAAGGCGCGCGAGATGCCGTTCAAGGCGGCCTCGGGCATGGCCTACGACTGCGGCGATTTTCCGGGCCTGTTCAAGGACACGCTGGCGCGCGCCGACGTCAAAGGCTTCAAGCAGCGCAAGCGTGCGAGCAAGCGCGCCGGCAAACTGCGCGGACTTGGGCTCGCCTGTTACGTCGAAACCACCGCGGCAATGACCGTCGAACAAGGCGCGATCCGCTTCAACGCCGACGGCACGGTGACGATCGTCACCGGCACGCTCGATTACGGGCAAGGCCATGCCTCGACCTTTGCGCAGGTTCTCACCGAAAAGCTCGGCGTTCCCTTCGACCGCATCCGCCTGGTGCAGGGCGACAGCGATCAACTGGTCACCGGCGGCGGCACCGGCGGCTCACGCTCGGTCATGTTGAGCGGCACGGCGATCGCGCAGGCTTCGGAAAAGGTGATCGCAAACGGCAAGCAGATCGCGGCGCAGGTGCTCGAAGCATCCGCCGGCGACATCGAATTCAGCGGCGGGCGCTTCACCGTCGCCGGCACCGACCATGCGATCGACATCATGACGCTGGCGGAGCGTTTGCGCGGCGGGCTGAGCCTGCCCGAAGGCGTCCCCACTACCCTCGACGTCACGCATGTCACCGAGCAGATCGCCGGCACCTATCCGAACGGCGTTCATGTCGCCGAAGTGGAGATCGACCCGGATACCGGCCTGACGCGCACGGTGAAGTACACCGCGATCAACGATTTCGGCACTGTCGTCAATCCGATGCTGGTCGAAGGCCAGATCCAGGGCGGCGTGGTGCAAGGGCTCGGCCAAGTGCTGCTGGAAGGCGCGGTCTACGATGCCGATGGCCAGTTGGTCACCGGCTCGTTCATGGATTACGCCATGCCGCACGCGCACGATGCGCCAATGATCGACGTCGCCAATCGCCCCGTGCCGACCAAGACCAACGCCATCGGCGCCAAAGGCTGCGGCGAAGCGGGCACGTCCGGCGGGTTGCCGGCCGTCGCCAATGCGGTGATCGACGCGCTGTCGGACTTCGGCATTCGGCATCTGGAAATGCCGATGACGCCGGCGCGCATTTGGCACGCGATCGAGGACGCCAAAGGCAAGCAACCCGCCAAATAGCAAACAGGGTCGCCGTTACCGGCGACCCCGTGGTTTTCGATCCGGGCCCTACCCCTCGCACATGGCCAACCTACTGGAAACGTACTGGATTGATGCAACTTGCCGGGCCATAGTCCGGCCCCGGCCAGGAACCCCCACACGATGAGTCAAGCGACCGAAATCCTGGCAATGAGCCGAGCGCCGCACACGCGCATCGTTGGCGCGGTAAGCGCGGCGCATTTCGTCTCGCATTACTACATCATCCTCCTGGCGCCGCTGCTGCCCTTCGTGCGCGCGGACTATGGCGTGAGCTACACCGAGATCGGCTTTGCCTTCGCCGCCTTCAATATCGTTTCCGCCGCGCTGCAGACGCCGGCCGGGTTTTTGGTCGATTGGCTGGGCGCGCGCATCCTGCTGATCGGCGGGCTGGTCATCGGCGCCGGCGCGTTCACGGTCGCGGGCTTGACCCACTCGTTCTGGATGATGGTGGCGATGTTCGCGCTCGCCGGCGTCGGCAACACGGTCTACCACCCGGCCGACTACGCCATGCTGTCGCACCACGTGCCGGCCGACCGCATCGGCCAGGCCTTCTCAGTGCACACGTTCGCTGGCATGTTGGGTTCGGCGGTGGCGCCGGCAAGTCTGCTGATGATGCAGAGCCTGTGGGGCTGGCGCGGCGCCTTCGTCGGCGCCGGCGTGCTCGGCTTTGCGGTCGCCGCGCTGCTGCTGGCGATGCGCGACAGTGCGGAGGTAACGGCCGCGCCGGCTCCGCGCGCGGCGGATGCCGCCACCGCGGTTGGCTGGCGGCTGCTGCTGGCGCCGGCGATCCTGCTCAATCTCCTGTTCTTTGTGCTGCTCGCGATGATGAGCGGCGGCCTGTACAATTATTCGGTGGTTGCCTTCGGCGCGCTCTATGGCACACCGGTGACAACGGCTAACGCCGCGCTGACAGGCAACCTGCTGCTGTCGTCGTTTGGCGTGCTGATCGGCGGCGTGCTGGTCGGCCGCACCACCCGCCACGGACTGGTGGCCGCCGCCGGTTTAGCGGGGATCGCGCTGTTCATCGCCCTGATCGCCGAGGTCGACATTGGCTCGTTGGCGCTGATCGCTGCGATGTCGGCGGCGGGCCTGTGCTCGGGCATCATCATGCCTTCCCGCGACATGATCGTGCGCGAGGTCACTCCGCCCGGCTCGTTCGGCAAGGTGTTCGGCTTCGTCACGACCGGCTTTAATATCGGCGGCATCGTTTCGCCGCTGATTTTCGGCGCCATCATGGATCATGGCAGCCCGCGGCTGGTGTTCCTACTGGTGGCTGCGTTCAGCCTGCTCGCCATCCTGACGGTCGTGACACGGCCTAAGCCGGCGCATGATCCCAAGTAGCCCGGTCGCTGGATCGGGCTTGTCAAATCAGCCGAATTGCCCCATGTCAGGGGCTTCCGGCACAGCGGCGGCGGGCTATTTCGACCGCCAAGCACCCGGCCCTGCTGGGGGATAGTTCAACGGTAGAACTGCGGACTCTGACTCCGTCAATCTAGGTTCGAATCCTAGTCCCCCAGCCAGACTCCGAATTACCTTCGCAGATCAAAAACTTCTGACCCGCATCTTTTCGAAAAGCCGCGGTGGTCCACAACGATGGTCCACAGCGAGGCTTAAATGGCGTCCGGTCGATACCTGCGGCGGCGAGGCTATACATGGTTTTTTCGTTTCCGTTGGCCGGCAGCGCTTGCCGCTTGCCGGATCTCGGGCGAGCTTATTATCAGCCTCGGGACCGGCGACTACCATCTGGCGCTGCACCGCGCCCGCCTCCTGCGGCTGCAGGCGGAATGCATCATGGCGCGCTTCACCCCGACGACGACCAAGGCCGAAGCCGAAACGGCGGTCCGCGGCTGGATCGACCGCTGCCTGTGGCGGCATGAGGCGCATTGCGCCGAGACCGGCGGCATCGCCCTGCTCGACACGGCCGAGATCGAAAAAATGGGCCGCCAGGATGCCACCGAGCTCGACGCCCTGCTCCAGTTCGCCGGTCGAAAGCATCTCGCCGATGAGAAGGCCGGGATTGCCCGTGCGCTCGGCGCCACCGGACCCGGACTGGAGGCCTATGCCGGGATTATCGATGCCGCCGGACGCGATATCGGCGTTCCCATCGACCGGGCCACCACCGACGGTCGACTGCTCGCCGGGGCTGCTCGAGTAGGTGCAATGTTCGCCACGCATCCGAAAGCGACCAAGCAAGGCAAGAGTGCGAATGACGCGAAGTGCGCTCACCTGCCAGTGGAAGAGCCGTCCACAATCACGTAATCGCACATGGAAGGCCTAGAGACCGACCCGCGCAGCATGCGCCTGAAGCTGTGTCGGTTAAGCTTGCGAGGCCGGCACGCCGCAGGGATGACGCCTCTCGCCGCGGCGGCAAGTGTTCGAGGCGCGCCGAGCGCGACATGCGCGGCCTCGAAGGAGCCGCAGCCCGCTAGTGGTGGCGACAATTAGCGGGTGAGCAGCGCCAGGCGTTTCGAGCAAACGTCCCCCCGCCCGGAACGCATTCTCCGGCGGGACAATACACACAATGATTCTCAGACCAATGTTTGTGTCCAGCCCTACCGAGTTGATGGCCTTCGAGGCATTTTTCTGGGGAGTTTTTGCCTGAGTGTTGGCCATGACCTCCGTCTTTGGCGAATGATGCTATCGTGCCGGAAACTAGGAATGCGCCGACAGCCAATCCAACCAATGGTAGATACTTCTTCATGATCCCCCTCCGTGAATTCACCGTCTACCCGCTGCACTAGGGTACCAATTGAAGAGCGGGCGCAGGCGACGTTCATCGTCATTTCGATTTTTCGCCGATTGGCGGACTGTCGTAGGCTTTGCCAAATCCAACAAGCGGTAGAGACAGTGTAAATTCCTGGCCTTTGCTGGTGATGGCCTTGACCTCAAGACTGCGGCCTCGCCTTAACTTGTCAATTAACTCGGGAGCGGCTTCGAAATCTGCAATGCAGCCACTATTCAAGCACAGGGTGTAAGGAGCGCTCATCGGCCAATCATGGTCGATGGTCACTGTGGTACCTGACGAGAGTGCAACGCCGAGCGGCACACTGACCCTCAAAATCCCTTCGGTGCGCTCACCGGCCGGGGCAATTACCATAGCGGCTAACATGCTTCCGCCGATATGATTGCTTTCGCCGGTGACGCAACTCGGCGATATATTCGCCGAAGACTTTTTGCGACAGATCTTTGTCCAATGGTCGCTAATTGGATGCTGCCCGCCCAAAGGTTGCGGTGAAGGCTGTTCGATAGGTGGCAGCGTTGCAGCTTTGGAAGATGATGCCATGCAACCGCATACGAACGCCAGAGTAACTCTCAGATAGATACCGGCACGCCTACGATGTTGATGTCGGCCGGGCATCTATCCTGACCAAACTTAGACACGCGCAATTCGCGAAAAACGAAGAACCGCTTCCATCAACCGCCTCTTTCAAGTCAACCAACTAGGCGGCGGATGCGACAAACACATTTTTGCGACGGTTGGCCCCAAACCACCCCAACACACCGATGCCGGATAGCATCAAAACCCAGGCGGCAGGCAAAGGAGTTGTGTTTTCGGTAATCGCCTCCATCGTTCCAGTGAACGAGCCGTCTGAAACGAATGTTAGTCCAGCGATAAACGCGGTAATGTCTGTTGGATCCAGCCCTGCATTGGGGTCGATGCCAGTTATTTCGAATTTTGATACGCCATCCGCGTATCCGTGCGTCAAAAAGTCGAAAGTTGTTCCAGCCGCTAGGGCACCATCGACAAGATCGAAAACCGACGTCACGCTGTCCCAAACAGACAGCTTGTAAATTCCGCTTCCAACATTCGTGATCGGATCGACGCTGGCGAATAACGGATCGCTAGCTCCGACGGTATAGATGAAGCCAGTCGCGACGACAGGATCAATAAATGTGACGGAAGAAGGCCCGACCGTAGCAACATTGAAGTGGTATAGAACAGGCGAGACACCTCCGCTTGTCGTCGGAATGGGCGTGACGGTCGGCAAATAGATTTCGGCTCCGAGAAGTCCTGCCATGTGGCTGGTATCAATGGGTGTATAGTCAAAAAAGGAATTGGAGCGACTGTCGACGGTACACAGCGCGCAGCCCGGAACAGGAGTTCCTCCATTAAAATTATCTAGTTGGACTGAAATCGAATAGGTTTGCCCGTATTGAAGCAACGGCGCGCCATAGTTGGCATTATATTGATTATTGTTTGAGCCCGGCATCGTAAAACTGGTTGTCGTCGGGGAAAGTTGTCCCGAGCCGTAGATCACGTCCGCTTGTTGAAACGTGTGGCCAAATCTTGGTGAGGACGGACTGATGTAGGTTCGCGTAATTGGGCTGCTAATATTTTGCACCGATATTGAAACTCCATCGATCGACGGCATCAGCACATTTCCCGTCGGATCGTTTGGGTACGGCGATGTCGGCAACACCCAGTTAATCGTCGGGTTCAGTCCCGTAGAACCCGCAGTAATCGTCATTTGTTGAACGAACGGCATAACGCCCACAGAACCCACGCTCGGCGTGTTCAATAGCGTAACGGTTCCGGGTGCAAAATTTGTTGTGCTCGAAACATGAAGAGTCCAAGGTCCCGTGAGCGTGCTGCTATACGGAACGCTGGCCTGAACCCAATCGGGATGGATACTATCTGGGCGCGTGATAAGAGACGTGGAGGTCGTTCCCTGTTTTATAAAGCCGTAAATGGCTGAAGTCGTTGGGTTCGGGCTTACCTCACCCCTAACGTCCAGAACAATACCAGTCGCAAAGTTGCCGTTGTTGGCGCTGTCATTTTCAATTGTCGCTGACGGGTTAAAGAGCGTGGGCGCAGTTTGAGAAAATGCCACACCAGTCGCAGCGATACTGAAAACAACGGAAGTGACTATAGACTTAAACGGGAATTTCATGCGACGCCCCCATCCATTGCAAATTTGCCAAAGTTACATTCTTAATGGCACTTCTTGGTACAATTCATGTTGCATTTTCCTGGCGAGCATGCCGTCTCGCAACTTTTTTGCGCAGCTTTTCATACAATCCGATCACTTGACTTGATCAGGCTGCGAGAGCAGCGCCGTTCTTTCGCCTCCTGCGGGTCAACATTCTTACTTCACCGCTATTAAAGATTAGGCGGATCAGTTCAACCTGCGCATGACCCATTTGGGCTATGCGCCCAAAAATAGCTGGCCAAGTAAAGACGCTATCTTTGCGACCAACTCGGCTTGCCGGTGGGTGGAGGTTTTGGCGAAAACGCTTTTCAACTGATTGCGCGCGGTATCCTTGGCAATGCCAAGCGCGTCCGATGCTGTTTCGATCGTTTCGCCGGTCGCTAGCCGCGACGCCAGCCGGGCTTCCGCGGTTGTAAATCCAAACGCTGATTTTAGGACTGCCTCGGGCGGACGGTTACGTTTTCCAGGATCAATCAAAACTAGAAGCGCTTGGCATTCCGAAAATACGTTTGCTGCCATAGCTGACAGCTTCAATGGATATGCGAGCAATGGTAAACGGCCCGTCCGCGGTAAACTAACGGGCGGCATCAGCGACGAGCCCCGGTTGGCCCAAATCAGGTCATGCAATACGAGATCCAGCGCTTCAGTCGCATCGGTGTGATCGGACACCAAGCGTTTCTTGCGGACATAGACGCCGTGGCCAAGTAAATTCTCAGCCTGTCGATTCAACCTAATCACCTCGCCTAGACGGTTGATCATCACGACCGCCGTCCCACTTAACTCATATGCTTCAAGCGCTGTGATTGCCGCCGAAAATCCGACTGCGCGCGCCAAAGCGGCGGCGCTTCCAAGACGGGGCGATAGCTTTGCAAGCTGCTTTAGTTCTTGCGGCGAGAAAGGCCCCTGTTTGATAGACCGCTGAATTGATAAGGCCCATTGGTCGCTGCCAGCCGCAACTACAACACCGGCAAAACATTGAAATCCATGCGGTGCGAGGAACTCCTGGTAATAGGGATGCCTCGCCATTTCCTCCGACGTCGTAAAGTCAAAATCCGTGGCAACGCCTCGCTTAATTGCGGTAGGCCAGCCGCGATACCGCTCATCGTGCTCCACCCATCCGTCGCGTAGGTAACTTTCGAATGCTGCCGCCATCGAGCGGCTTTGGGGCACAAACGGAAGGCTATTGGCCATCGGCATAATCGGACTTGGGAACAGGGCTGCGCCCACGCTGGCCGTGACGTCCGATACAACTTCCATCGCTGCGTTCCAGCGCGACGGGTCTACTGCGGCGTCAGCAAACGCCTGTTCGATCAGCCCGAGGTTCCAATTTCCCACGAGAGCCCCCAACCCTGGCCGCCACGGGAAGAAACATAACATACACGCAACAGATGTGCGCGAACTTTTTATGAAAACGGGGCTGGCTTTTAGCTTCGCAAGCGCTGCATCGGGCCTACCGCGGCGCAGGAATTTCCCTCTGCAATTGTTGATGATGGGTCATTCGCGTCATATCCAACGTGCGCCAATGTCCACCTTTGTCCGCTATGCACCCGAAAGCGACCGCCAGACAGCCCGGAACAGACTGACGCAACGCGGACTTTGATTGCGCGCAGCTACCATTGCCGCACCACCCGAAATGAGCCTCCGGTCGCGTCATTTTCCCAATGGATTTCTGCGGTCAGCGTTTCGTAAAACCCGAGTAAACCCTCGTGGCGATTGCTCGGCCACAAACCGCCCTTGACGCGCTCCCACAATGCTCCCACAAGTCGCCAAGCCGAGTGAAAAAGTCCCCGATTTCAGGGTGTTGGCTGCTAGGTTGATCGTATCCTAGTCCCCCAGCCAGACTCCGAATTGTCCCGTCGATCCAAACCTTCAGCCCACAGCTTTTCAACCTTCCGCGGTGGTCCACAACGATGGTCGACGGCGAGGCGCGGATGGCGTCCGGTCAATACCTGCGGCGGCGCCGTCATACATGGTTACCCCGTGGGTCGGCGGCGCGAGCTGGGTCTCGGGCGAGCTTATTGTTCGCCTCGGGACCGGCGACTACCGTCTAACGCTGCGATCATCCAAATTCGGCCGCCCGGATTGGGGAACACGGTCTTGATCGACAACAAAAACTGCATCTGCTGCGGTTTAATATGCCGCGTTGTGGATTGACGAGCGGGATTCGTTCGCCGCCGAAAATAAATCCTGGCTTCAGTTCGGTTGCGGTGAGGTGATCGTGGACCTCAGCCAGCCGTCGAACATGTTCGAGGGCGGCCATTCGAATGAGCGTGTCTACATCCGCTTCACTAGTCGCCATTCCAACTTTTGCCGAAGCGAGCGCCCGCGGATTGATTCAAAGCGCAGCGGCTCACCGTCTCTTTTTTCTCCTCGGTGGCTTATTCGTCCCCACAACCGAACGCTGAGCATGGATTCCGACGCCGACTGCTCCCTCAAACACGAATTCGATCCCCATTTCTTCTAGCGCGCGCTGAAGATCCATCAGTGTTCGATCACGCGGAACGACGACGCCGGTTTCAAACCGCGCGATCGTCTTTTGCACCACGCCTGTAAGTGAAGCGAGTTCTTCCTGGGTCAAACCAAGCCAGCTGCGCGCTGCGCGGCACTGCTCTTTTGTTAGTAGCTTCTTGTTAAGCATGTTAAGGGATACCTAGGGACAAAAGGGTTACCATGGGACATAATGGCCTTCGGACGGGACAACCCACGGCCGAGGAGGCCGAAGACCATGAAGAAGTGCAATGACTTGAATAACGACGTCACGGAGGCGGCGCTGACGCGTGCCGCCCGCGAGGCAGTGGCCGCGGCGCTGGCCGGCGACTTTCCGATCGATCCGCTGATCGGCAAGGACCTGTCGCGCGCCCTTTCCTGTATCGGCAGCGTGGTGAAACGCCATGGCACCCTGATCGAGCTCGGCGTCGCCGGGGCGCTGGTCGCCAGCGACCGCTTCATCGTGCTGCCCAATGTCAACATCCCGTTGACGAAGGCCGCGCTGCAGTTGCTCGACGCCAAAAACACCGACGTGACCCTTTCCAAGATCAAGCTCTCGGCTGATTCGGAAGCCTCGGGCATCGTGAACGTGGACCTGGTCGTTGTCGACCCCGAGGCCGGCTGGACCGGCGCCTACGAGATCAAGCGCGGCAACGGGGCGACGGAGCACGGCAAGCGCCGTCCGATCATGCGCAGGCTTCGCGCGGTCCGCCTGGTGCTCGCCTCCTTCGTCGACCAGCTTGGCTACGGGCCGATCAAGACCGCGACCAGCGCCGTGATCGACTTCTATGGGGCGTCGGGCTTCGACCCGCACTTCACGATCACGCGCGACCAGATCGACGAGCACTTCGCTGTGCCCGTCGTGGCTATGGTCGACGCCATGACCAAGGCGGCCCGCGACGCCCTGGAGGTCGAGCTGCCGGCGCTGTTCGAGCCGGTCTTCGAGCAGATGACGCAGCCTGAGGAGCGTGTGCCGGCATTGCCGAACCCCGGCACTTCGACGGCGGGCAAGTTCGTGGCGACGGCCGCAACTGCGTTGCAGGTCACGACGGCGGCGCCGGTCGGCCCCGGCAAGCGCCAGCCCAAGAGCCACCAGATCCGCCATTAGGGCCAGGCAAGCGGAGGGCGGCGCCCTGGGGCGCCGTCCTCGCCTCTCCTTCAAAACATCACCGCGTACTCAGTGGAGTTTGTGTCGTGTCATCCAAGCAGTTCAATCGCATCCCCTCGCCTAGGGCGCCTCGCGGCCGGGGCCAATCCTCGACACGCCGTAACAGGGTATCGGTCTTGCACTTGGCTGGTCATTCGATACCGCCGCTGTATTGGTGGCGTCGGCTGCCGGCGCCGGCCTTCACCACCGCGCACGTGGCGGTTCTGCGCAAAGCCATTGCCGGCATCATTATCGCCGACGAGCCGAACTGGCCGGCCGCCGAGAAGGGCGATCCGGTGGCGGCGGTTGGCGTGGCTTTGCGGGGAATTAAGAGCCGCGAGTGGCCGAGCCCCGGCGGCGACCTCGTGATGTCGGCGCTGTTGCGCTGCGCCATAGTAGGCAGCCATACCGCCGCTCTCGTCCTAGAACACGCGCTCGGCTGCATGGCCGCCAACGATCCTGCGTGTGCAGCGGTCGCTGCGTCGTGGCGGACCGTCACCGTCGCGCCCACGCCCCATCGTGTGCCGAAGGGTGCATGAGATGCGGCTCCAAGTCTTCTCCGATCTGCATGCCGACGTGAGGCCGCCTAAGTACATCGAGGTCGCCCCTTGCGTCGATGCCGTAGTCGTGGCCGGCGACACCTGCGAGGGCGCCGAACGCGGCTTTGCGTTGCTGCGCCAGATCGTGCCGATGCAGATCCCCATCGTCGCAGTCATGGGCAACCACGAATATTATCGTTGTTCCTGTCTGCCCGACGAGCTCGGCGAAGCGCGTCGCGTCGCGCCGCTTTATGGCGTCCATCTCCTCGAAGACAACGTCGTCGTGCTCGGCGGCGTACGCTTCATCGCCTGCACGCTGTGGACCGACTACGCCATTTTCGGCGAGGCGAACATCGCCCGCGCCATGCGCGTGGCCTCCGACGGCCTCAACGATCATCGCAAGATCGCCTGGGCCAAAAAGCCGGATTGGCGCCGCTTCCGTGCCGCCGAGGCCTTGATGCTGCACAAGCGATCCCGCAGCTTCCTTGAAGGCGAGCTAGCAAAGCCGCTCCAGGGCGCGACCGCGACCGTGGTGGTGACCCACCATGCGCCGCACCCGTGCTCGATGCATTCTCGTTACGGATCCGATCTTTTGTCGGCGGCCTATGTCTCCGACCTGACGGCAGTCATCGAGGCTGGGCAGCCGAGCCTGTGGCTGCACGGGCACGTCCACGAAAGCTTCGATTATCGTGTCGGCGCGACGCGGGTGGTCTGCAATCCGCACGGCTATAGCACCGAGAACCCGAGGTTCGACCCCGGCTTGGCGCTGGAGGTCGGGTCATGACCGCAGACGCCGATGACGTTGATGATCTTGAGCTGCCGGCGGAGGACGACGTTGCTTCCTCTGGCGCCGCCGCCGAAAGCGCCGAATGGGATCCAAAACTCCAACAGTTGCCGCGCATCCTACGTTATGCGGCCCTGGGCAAGCGCCGGAAAACATATCTGCGCGAACGTTTGGTCGCCGAGATTGCCGAACTCGCCCCGGGCCTGATGCAGACAGTGCGCTGGGTGTACGATGACGATCCCGGTCAAGGGACAGCGCTTGCTGCCGAGCTTGATCAACGGGCGGTTACGCGCGACCGTCCGGATCTGCGCAGCCTCGCCGACTGCGTGCGGCTGCTGAGCCTGCCGCTGCCCGACGCCCCAGCCTATGACCACGATCATCGCCGGGTGGCAAAGGCGCTCGCGCAGGCGGCGAGCCAGCTTCCTCCGACAATCGACGTTGAGCTTGCCGCCGAGGTCGAAACCATCAGCCTTGGCTGGGCCGTCCTGCCGACGTCGATGGACGCCGTGACCCGGCTGCGCGAAGATCTTGCGATCACCGCCGCCTATCATGCCGGCCGGCATGTAATGCAATGGCGGATCGCGCTCACCGAGGCGACACTGCGCAAGGAATTCGCCGAGGAAAGGCAGGCACAGGAGAAAGCGGCAGCGAAGGCCGCGGATCAACCGGGCTTATCGGCAGAAGCAATCAAAATGACTGAGGATCATGTCCTCGTCTGCTCCATGGCCGAAAGCGACATGAAGAACCCGAAGACGCGCGAGATCCTCGCGCCGTTGAAGGCGGCGATCAACGTCGCGCTGCCGCTGGCGCCGGTGCCGCCCCTGCATGAGGTGCGTAACCAACTTCTGTTCGAGTTCCCTTACGCCGCCGACGTCATCGACTTCGTCTTGGCGGATCTGGTCGGGCATAGGACCGTTAAACTGCGCCCAATCGTTTTTTGGGGCGAGCCCGGCGGCGGCAAGTCGAGGTTCGTGCGGCGGCTATCGGAGGTCCTCAACGTCGCATGGTGGCCAACGGACGCCAGCCGCAGCGACGGCGCAGTCTTCGCCGGCACCGACAAACGCTGGTATTCCGCCGAACCCTGCCATCCCTTCCTGGCAATCGCGCGTGCCAAACACGCCAACCCCATCGTGCTTATTGACGAGATCGAAAAAGCCGGCACCCGCAACGATTATGGCCGCTTCTGGGATTGCCTCCTAGGATTTTTGGAGCCTGAGACTGCGGCTCGTTATCCCGACCCGGCGCTGCAGGTGCCGCTCGATCTTAGCCATGTCAGCTATATCGCTACGGCCAACGCACTCGATCCGTTGCCCGCTCCGCTGCGCGACCGCTTCAGGGTCGTCAGCTTCCCCAAACCGGGCCCCGAACATCTCGACGCCTTGCTTCGCCCGGTAATCGCCGATCTTGCCGCCGAGTGCGGCCTCGATAGCCGCTGGATCGAACCATTGACCGGGCAAGAGCGCGGCCTTGTCGCCGGCCACTGGCACGGCGGTTCGGTCCGCCAGTTGCGCCGTGTCGTCGAGGTCATCCTGCGGACTCGGGAAAAGTCCGCCATACGCAACTGATGCCGGGTGGCTAGGCGGCGCGACGCCGAATCGGCAGGAACGGGCCGTCGTCAGCCTATTCGGACGGAAGACGAGTGTGGCTGGCAGACCTATTCTGCCTGGCTGCAGAGTATTCCGGCGGAGCCAGATCCGAATGGCGATCGCATTTCCAATGATGCCAGCCCGCCGCGGAGCGTCAAAAAGCCGCCAACGCTCGCCGCGCCCGGCCGCCGAAAACTGACTTTTTTAGATTCACTTAGGCGTCGCTGCCTTAATCCGTCGTGCGGGCGGGTTGGCTGGTTCTCCCCCCGTTACTACCCCCAAAAGGAAACGCTTCATTGGGCAATAGGAAACACTTTTTTTATGGGAAAAATGAAGAATAACTTTTCGGGCCACGCCATTTGTAACTAGTTTCTGATTTCAAATCTTACGTTACCTCGAATCCTTGAAAACGCGTAGCCGGAAGCTGCCCGGACGCCGCCATGGCGAACGCGGCGATGCAGCTACGCCTCTCGAATCACATGCCGGGGCGCGGCCGGGCGCGGCCGCAAGGATGGTGACGGCGGCGCAACCGCCGGGGACGGGCGGAGCCCCAAAACGCGGTTTTACGCCTTCCGCGAAGGTTTTTGGGTGGTGATCCGACCCTCGCCGGGCCGTGGGGGGCGGGTGTCTCTGGCAGGCGGACGCCGGAAACAGCCGTTTTGCCGGCGCAACGTGGCAAACGGCGCCCCCCCCAGTCACGGCAGGAGTGGAAACAAAATTTTTATAGAAGAGCGAAGCCGGAAAATCCGTAAGTCGTTGAAAATAATGCGAAAAGATCAAATCTAGAAACTAATGATTTGAAATTGGAAACAAGTTGCACACGAAAAGAAACGAATGGTTGGAAATTGGAAACGCTGTAGACCCCGATCGGTATGCATATGGTCGCAACTTGAAATACCACTGACGTGCCACTGACATACCACTGACGTACTACTGCGATCCTGTCCTGCTTGAAAATGCAAATAGCAACTATTTATTCAGTGGCTTAGGTCGGTAATCACCGCCCAGCCCGGCGCGACGTGCTTGAGGATCGCCTCGGTGACGTGGGCGTTGTAGTCGACGCCGAGCTGGTTCGGCACCGTGAGCAGCAACGTGTCGGCTTCCGCGATCGCCTCGTCCTGCTTCAGCTCATCGATCAGCTTGTCCGGCTCGGCGGCGTAAGAGCGGCCGAAGATCGCGCGTTCGCTGCCGTCGAGGAAGCCGATCTGGTCCTCGCTGCGGTCGCGCCCGAAATACATTGCGGTCCTGATCGTTGACCAGCGCGAAGATGCTGCGGCTGACCGACACCCGCGGCGTCCGCGCGTCCCCGGCTTCCTTCCACGCCGCCTTGTAGAGCCTGATCTGCTCGGCCCGCTGCACATGGAACGGCTTGCCGCTCTCGTCGATCTTGAGCGTCGAAAACTGCAGGTTCATGGCCAACTTGGCCGCCCATTCCGCCGTGGCGTGCGCTCGCGCAGGCCCTCAGAATAAGGCTCGACGCGTAAGAGGCCCGGAGGGTTCGGGAACATGGGGCTCGGATTTGGCTTGGCGAAGCCCTCGCCGCGGATGACCTCGAGGAACACTTCCGCGTGGCGCCGCGCCATGTCGGCGTCGGTCTGCCCCTCGGCCGGCGCGTAGCCGAAGTAGTTGAAGCCGTCGAGCACCTGCTCGGGCGAGCCGCGCGAAATGCCGAGCTGCAGGCGGCCGCCGGCGATGAGGTCGGCGGCGCCTGCGTCCTCCGCCATGTAGAGCGGGTTCTCGTAGCGCATGTCGATGACCGCGGTGCCGATCTCGATCGCCTTGGTGCGCGCGCCGCACGCGGCGAGCAGCGGGAACGGCGAGCCGAGCTGGCGCGCGACGTGGTGCACCCGGAAATAGGCGCCGTCCGCACCGAGCGCCTCGGCGGCCCGAAAAAATTGCCCTGCGGATGGACCAATTATTGGGAAGCAGACCAGCGATGGCAAGCGCGTTTGAGAGAATAGCTCGCATCGGGCGGATTAGCGGAGCTTAATCTGTCAATTTCCTTGTACCAAGATGATGGCGGGTTACGCCTTCGGCTAACCCGTCCCACGCGTAGACGATCGAGTGCCTAGCCGTCCCGCCGGTGCAATAACGGAAAGGGAACAACAACCCTTGTCGCCTTCCTATCATTCCTCTCCAGCGCTGCGTTTGCGGCCTGCCGGGAGCCGGAGACAGGCACAAACACATCCCGGTATTCTCGCCGCCGCTCAGCGAAGTCGTTACCGGCGCGGGACTCCAGTTCTATTCAGCGCCCGACCCACGCTGCGTGATGATGGGCGTTTTCGTCATCCCGAATGATGAATTGATTGCGTATGCGCGATCAAACGACGCGTGGTCCTCTCTCATTTATTCGATCCGCAAGACTGGCAATACCGCTTCGGGCTGGGTGAAATCAGCACGTCCGAGACAGACGGGCAGCGTTGTCACTATGGCATGGGCCCATAAACGCACAGCGCGTAGGGCTAACCCACACTACATTGCTGAGATGGAGGTGCCCGCCTCGCGTCCCTACTCCTCCTTCAACCCCTACGCCAGCGCGTTCCCCCCGTCACGGCACGATCCGCTCCGCGCGGAACTGCCGCATCAGCCGCACGAACATCGCCTCGCTGTCGACCACGTCGTGAAAGCCGAAGCGGCGCGATTTGGTGACGTTCGACATCACGTCCCAGTCGCAGCCGAAGACGTAATCGGCAAAGGGCCACGCCACCAGCTCGTCGTAGGCATAGGGCTTAAGCGCGTGTTTCTCCGTCATGGCGCGCCACAACGGCGCCTTGTCCGCCATGTCCGCCATCAGGCTGGTTGTGCGCACCTCGCCTGCGGCCATGTCGAACGCGGCGGCGAGCCTCGGCCACAGGTTCTGCCAGCGGAAATAATCGCCGTTGGTGATGTTGAAGGCCTCGCCGCCGCAGCGCGGCTCGCTCGCCGCCCACAGCGCGGCCTTGGCGAAGTGCTCCGACTCGGTGACTTGATAGATCGCAGCATATGCCCCGGGCTTGCCCGGAAAATGCAACGGCCGGCCAAGCTCCTTGCTGATCGCGGCGTAAACCGCGATGGCCGGCGCCAGGCTCATCGGCGTGCCGGGCGCAAAGCCGCACAGCGTCTGCGGCCGCAGCTCCACGACGTCCCAGCGCTTGCCGCGCCGGAAGGCTGAGAGCCAGTCGATCTGGTCGAAATAGTAATTTGAGCCGGCGTGGCGCGGTTCGCTCTCGCGCGCCGGCGTCCTATAGGGCCCGAGATGCGAACCGTAGTATTTCGTGCCGGTAACCAGCACGACGCGGTTCAAGCGCAGCGAGGCCAGATCGATCGCCGTGACGGCGTTGACCAACATGGCGCGGTTCGGCGCGACGTTTTCGGCATAGCCCGCGGCGGCGCCGGCTGCGCCCTGAAACGCCGCGTAGAAAACGTGCGTGGCGTCGCGCAAGCCGGCAAGCTTGTCCGCCGTCTCTTCCTTTTTGAGAAGGTCCACCGCGATGTGGCGGTAGCGTGGCGCCGGCTGGGCGGTGCGGCGCGACAGGCCGACGACTGACCATTCGCCCGCCCCAAGCAGCCGCGAGACGATGTAGCGCCCGATGACGCCGAGCGCACCGACGACGACGGCCTCTCTGTGCTCTGCCATGCGCGGAGGGTATCCGAGCCGGCGGCGGGGGGCGAGACTGGGACTACCCGTTCGTTCCCGCGAAAGCGGGGACCTAAAGCCAAAATCCACTGGCTTTGCCCGCCTCCTTCTCGATTCTCGCTTTCGCGGGAACGAATGGAGTTTAGCTCAACACAATCTCGCCCAATTTGAGATAGTGGTAAGTCAAATTGAGTTACGCTACCGGCAGTTAAAGCGGCTAAGCTTCCCATGAGATGTGCGCCAGGAAATGAAGACTACATGAACGCCGATCGCAAACAGTGGTTGGCACAGCAGCGTTCCCGCGAAAGCGGGGACCTAAGGCCAAAATCCACTGGCTTTGCCCGCCTGCTTCTCGATTCTCGCTTTCGCGGGAACGAATGGAATTTAGCTCGACGCAATCTCGCCCAATTTGAGATAGTGGTAAGTCAAATTGAGTTACGCTACCGGCAGTTAAAGTGGCTAAGCTTCCCATGAGATGTGCGCTCGGTGTGTATTGCGCCAGGAAATGAAGACTGCATGAACGCCGATCGCAAACAGTGGTTGGCACAGCAGCGGACCGTCCTTCTCGGCACGGCATCGCGCAGCATGATCTCTGACATCAGCTTCGAAGTGCCGTAGGGCGAGATCGGCACCGTCGGTGCGTCGTCGCGCAGCACCACCGTCTAAGCATTGCCATAGACGGCGGCCGTCGAGGAGACGATGAACTGGCGCAGGCCCGCCTTTATGGCGACGTCGAGCAGCGCGCAGGTATTCATGGTGTTGTTGCTGTAATAGCCGAGCGGATCCCTGACCGAGTCCGACATAACGATCGAGGCGGCGGAGTGGATGATCGCGTCGACGCGGTGGCGCGCAATGGTCTCTTCGAACAGTTTGCGGTCGCCGGTCGAGCCGCCGACGAAGGGCGCCTTGCCCGGCACCAGGAAGCCAAACCCGGTCGGCAGATTGTCGAGCACGGCACCGGCTCGCCGGCGTCTCATTGGCATATCGGTCTCCTTGATGCCCGAAGACATAGCTCGAGTCGGACCACTTCAATGAAGGTGGCTCACTGCACATGTGAACCTACCGCAACGCACAATAAGGGCGCCTCAAAGCGGGGGAAAACTCGCTGAGTGGCTGATTGTCGGTCTTAAGAAACGCTTTACGCTTGGGTCTTAGCGTAAGCAAGTCGCAAAGAGATGGGACATCAGCTTGCTTTACGCGTTCATCTTGCACTTGATCGCGGGGCTCCTGACCGGGTCCTTATTCAAAGTTAAGACTCTGCTTCTTCTTCTTATTTGCGTGGCCGCGGAACTGATTGGTGCGGCGTATCTCCACAGCAGTTATTTTGCGATCGGGGTGCTCGCCAATATAGTGGCAATCCAAGTCGGCTACGCGGGCGGTCTCGTTGCGCGGCTGACCGTCGGGCGCTCGCTGGATCGCACCGCCAAAGCGGGAACGCACCGCGCGCCGTGAAAATCTTTTATGTCAGCGCAAGCTGGTGAAAGGCGCGTCTGGAAAAAAAGAAGTGCTAATTCAGCCGAAGTGTTGCCAACAAACAACTGTCCCTTGAAAGGGGTCTAAGGTCGCTCTTTTTTGAGTGCAGACCGACCATCTCGAAGAGATCCCGCAAAACCAGCGACTATACGGCGCGAAGGCGGCGGAGGAAGGTGAAGCTTTTGCCGCCGAACCGCCGGTGCAGACACTCGAGTAACATATAGATCACCGGCGTTGTGTAGAGCGTAAGAGCCTGCGACACCAACAGGCCGCCAATGATGGTAATTCCAAGTGGTCTGCGCAGTTCCCAGCTCGGGCCAGTCGCGATGACGAGCGGTAACGCGCCGAGTGCTGCGGCGATCGTGGTCATCAAGATCGGACGGAAACGTGCGAGGCAGGCTTCGTGGATAGCCTCGCGCGGTGACAAGCCACGTCGTCGCTCATCATCGAGAGCAAAGTCGACCATCATGATGCCATTCTTTTTGACAATGCCAATCAGCAGAATAATGCCGATGAAGGCGATTACTGTGAGCTCCACGTTGAACAACCGTAGAGTCAATAGTGCGCCCAGGCCAGCCGACGGCAGCGTCGAGATAATTGTGAGGGGATGCACGAGGCTTTCATACAATACGCCGAGCACGATATAGACCGCGAGTATGGCTACTATCAGCACCATCGACTGCACGCCGGCCGACCGTCTAAATGCCTGAACGTCACCGGCGAAATCAACATCGACTGTGCCAGGTATATGCATTTCAGCGACCGCCTGCTCTATTTCCGCCGTAGCGTTCTCAATCAGCGTATTAGAGATCAAGGCCTGTTTGACCCGGCCCGACTGGTGTTCATCGATGAAACCGCAACCAGCACCAATATGGTACGGCTGCGGGGCCGCTGCCCACGCGGCGAGCGATTGATCGGCTATGTTCCGCAAGGGCATTGGAAGACTGTCACTTTCGTAGCTGGGCTTCGCAATAACAAAATGGTCGCGCCCTTTGTTGTGGATGGACCGATGACCAGGGCCAACTTCCTCGCCTACATCGAGCAATGTCTGCGGCCAACGCTCAAGCGCGGCGATATCGTCATCATCGACAATCTGCCGGCCCACAAGGGCAACGCGGTGCAGCAGGCCATCAAGACGGCGCGAGCAAACCTACTTTACTTGCCGAAATATTCGCCCGATCTAAATCCTATCGAGCAGGCCTTCAGCAAATTGAAGGCGCTGCTACGCAAGGCTGCTGAGCGCACCATCCCTGGTCTCTGCCGCAGGATCGGGAAACTGCTTGGCGCTTTCACCGCTAAAGAATGCCAGAATTACTTCGCAAACTCCGGCTATGCCTCTACATGATCGGAATCCGCTCTAGGCGCAAGGTTGTATGAAATCGTCACCGAAGGAAACTGGCCTTGGTGATTGACGGCTACGGGAGCCATACCACGATCAATATGAGCCACCGCAGACAGTGGCATATGGATGTTGCCCGCGCCGACAACGTAGATGCGAGTGAGGTCGGTTGGATCGCGTTGGTACTTGCGATCAACTTCCAGAATGACCCGGTATTGGTTGCGCGAACTGTAGATGGTTGAGATTTGACGTTGCGAGAACGAGTCGTCGAGGGCGTTATCAATATCCTGGATGCGGACGCCAAGCCGAGCTGCGGCATCACGGTTAATCCTGATGTTGGCTTGAAACCCGCCATCATCTCGGTCAGTACCGACATCGAGGATGCCGGGAAGCGCCTTAATGCGCGCAAGGACACGCGGCTCCCATTGGTTTAGTTCATCAATGTCGGCGCTGCAGAGCGTGAATTGATATTGGGAGTCGCTTTGCCGCCATCAGCAACTGAAAGAGGAACTCGGCCTCGACCACTTCGAGGGACGATCCTGGCAAGGCCTTCATCGTCACGCGCTCATGACGATGATCGCTTATGCCTTCCTCCAGCATCGCCGCCTCGCAAAAGCGAAGCGGGAAAAAAGAAATCAACGGGCCACCGCCCCAACCAAGCTTACCGGCCGTGCGTCACGCCATCGTCGAGATCATCGGTCGATTGCCACCTCAGCGCTGCCCGCACTGCAAAAGATGGATTGGCACCGAGCCGCCGTATGAATGAATCTCCCAAAGTAGTTCTAATGAGACTTGACTTATGTCCGTTGCTCTAAAGGGAGCGTGCGCGATTGCCGCCGCGGCACCTACCGGTATGGATCGCTCTTCGAGTTTTCATCGCTGTCACCTGTGCCATATGGATGCAGCGGGCCCGCCTCGGGTGTCGAACGTCTCAATTGTTGAGTTGGTGCATACGGCTGCCCATAGGCGGGCAGGCCCGTCCCGTATTGGTAAGATCGCATGCCCGGAGATAGAGCATATCCGGGGACGTAAAAATGATTCTGACCGTAAGGATCGGCGGCAGCAGATCCGAGTGGGGTCCCCGAATAGTAACCGTTTATATTTGAGTTGCGGTCATAATCGCCCGCAAAGCACGCGCCAGATATTGATACGAGCGCCAACGTCAGCGGCGCAATTGCCAAAGCACTATTTGTTCTCTTCATTTGCAGCCTCCGACAGTCACCCAATTTTTTTGTATTCTACTCCTATCGGCTGACGCCTTCGAGTCCGACCTATACTTACTAAGAGGACATAAACCATCAGTTCCGAAATTAGCACCCCGGAAACCGGCAGCTAACGGTAATCCCGCAAAAGTTCCGGACTTCGAAATGCTCTTTGAGCGAAAAATCACCGCCAAATAAGGCGAAGAATATCATTGTATATCCTGATACCGTTAAATTATACTATCTTTACTTCGACTACGCGCACCGGCACTCGTGGCAAATCGGTCTTACATTTAGGGAGCGGCTGTCATGGAGGATAGAGAAAGCAATTCTACTGGGCGTGCGGAACTCATGGCTGCACTCGACAACCTGTGCACCGCGATAGATCACCTTATCAAGGCGGCAGAGGTGAAACTCTCTCCCAGTATTGTTTACCAGCCGGAAGCCGGCCAATTAAAGCTGGAATTTGTACCATCGTGTGTACCGGTAGATAACTTAGACGCGGGATTCGATCAATTCGAATTCGCATTGTCGAGCCAGCGACACTTCGAAGAGACTGGCGCCGCGACCTCTAACAATTCGATGAAAGTGTTTGAGGAAGTGGGCACGACTGAAGAACCGATGTTTGCCAATCGGCTGGTACAACTACAAAACAGGCTGGGTGGCTTTCTGAAGTAATTTCGGTGTGTTCGCCCTCCAGAGCGAACACGCACCCTTAAATCTTTTTGGCCGCGCATTAGACGGTCGCACTGAATTAGAATGTTCAGGAGGCCTGCGAGAAGCGCGTAAAGAGAATTGTGTCAGCACCGACATATCTCAACGACCTTCTTTACTTCGCGCTCGTGTCGCTCGTCTTCCTCTTCCTGCGTTTTGGCTTCGGGAGAACCAACGAGGGGCCAAGGCCGATGATCTTCTGTAGCAGAGAATAATTTCGGATTCTTAAGGACGAACACGGAGTTCCGATTTGGGGCCCCAAGTTCTGTCACCGCCTGTTCAGAATCGGGCGATATACTTCCGACGACGTCGTCGGCTTCCGCGTGCGCTCGCGCAGAAGAACCCAGGCTCCCTTCGGGCTGGACTGATGAATAATGTGAACTCGATCTAACACTACTGGCCGAATTGGCTTCCGGCAAATCGCACGACAGACTACTGCACCCGGCTAGCAATAAGGCCGAGGTCAGAACCATCATAGCTCTCTGCATCCAACATCCTGGCTAAGTTTCTGCGAATCAGTTGGGTGTAAGGTTAGGCAGAAGACACGCGTTCTTCCAGTTTTTTGTTAGAGCGCCGGCGAGGGGTAATACTGTGTCACCTGACGGATTTTTTTAAATCAGCGGGACGTTGAGCGCGGATTGTGGTCTGATCGTGTTGTGTGCATTCGCCATTGCTCGATGACGAGCCGTGCTTCCTTTAGGCTGTAGAAGATTTCATTGTTCAGCAGGCCGTCGCGTAGTTCTGCTGCGATACCCCGGCCTCGCGGCGGGCCTCCGAGACAGACTTACCCTGCGCCATCCACACTTCAATCTGGCGAAGCACTGTCACGATCTTCTCCACGATGAACCGCTTCGTCAGCGTGACCACGGCTCCTTTCCACGCGCATTTTCTCATATTGCTTGGCCCCAAAAAATCGGCTGGGCCAGATCGGCAATAGCGCGATAAAATCGGACTGAGGACGCTCCATAAGGTCGCCGGCTATAATTGTACCGGAAAGTCCAATAGGGTTATCGCATGATCGGTTGTCACAATGATTAACGCAGGATGGATCAGCTGCTGCTCAGCGCCGGCGACGGACGACCTTCGTTTCGAATAAGCGAATGCGCTTTCGCTCCCGTGATGACATTAATCTTACCGGCTAACTACAAACGAATAACACATCTCACTTTTCACTATCTGTGATAGCGTAGCTTTTACCGTTCAATTGGGAACGGCATTTGCCACACAGCGCCCGCCCCGTCGCGCCGTCCCCAACGCGTGACGGGGCATTTAATTTTCTTCGGTTTCACAATTGAACAGCATCCGGCGAAAAAGATTATTCGCATTTGAGTCGAGACGGCATACGCCGTGCGTCTTCACTATATTTGACTTTACCGGTTGCAGCGTTGCTATTCAGGAGCAATCTTGATCATGCATTCACATTCACTCGGTCGATCCTACGATGGTTTCTGAAAGGGCAACTAGCGTACGTTCTCGTCGCGGCACCGTTGCGCTGGTCGTCGGATTGATTTTGACGTGGGCCAACCCTGCTTTAGCCGATCGATTCCCTCTCTTCGACCAGCACCACACGTCGCATGAGCCCGACAACGGACTTGTGTGGTTGGACTTGGGCTTTACTTCAAATCACAACTTTGGAGACCATTGGTCAGATTTTCTGACCGCGGCTGAGCCATTTGTAGGGTACCGTTATGCCAGCGCATCGGATGTGTTTGGCCTATTTACCGATGCAGAGATTAAATTTCTAATCACTCACGGCTCTGACCCGTCTATCAATTATCTCGTTGACTTGCTGCAACCGCGGTTTCGGGAAACGCATGAAACAGCGCGGGGCGGTAAATCAGGCGGTTGGGACGCAGATGACTTTGCTTACCTGAACAGTTGGCTGCTGGGCGGCGGAAATGGAGGCGGGACGGGATTTAGTGCCGGTGGTGGTGGCGGCGGCGGGGCTCCGCATAACGACATTCAATTCGGGTCAAATAACGACGCCGCGCCGCCGGTGACACCAACGCCCCTGCCCGGATCTCTCCCCCTATTGGGGATCACACTTGGGTGCCTTGGATTGCTTACTCGGCACAGACAAAGGCGGATTGGCGTTCAATTGCCAAATTAATTCGAGCTAGATTGCACGAAGTTCAATTCACGCGACCTCGTGCCGAGGCGAATCTATTTGGTCTCAGAAAATCTGGTTGATGTCAGCATTTATGGGCGCCACGGCACGGTTCTTTTGGATTCTTCGCGACCGCGACGCGAACGATGCATTCTTCTGTGTTAACAACTGGCTTGTTTTTCCAATCAGGAAAACCATACGCCCAATTTATCATTGTGTTGCCATGCTAGACGGCATTGGCGCCTTGACCGAAAATTATCGAAAGTCAGATCGAACCATTTCGGCGCGTATATATTGAGCGGCAGCAGAAGTCCTACGCCGCAATTCGTCAAATCAAACACAAGACAATCGAGCGGCGGTTTGCCTTCGTTGAAAAGAATCCTTGCTTTCTTTTGCACGGCAAATCTTCGAGATTGACGTCTCTGTTCCATCGCAACCTCCTTCGGCAGCAGCGCGTTTTACCTCGCAACAATTATGTATTGTTTGTTTTGCTGCTCTATTTGTGGGGTACGTGGACGATAGATTTTTAACCAATGCAAGCTCACCAAAAGATCTTAATCGTGTAAAATCGCCTTGGCATAAGCATTGACGCGCGGTAACCACGCCGAGGTAACCGGGCGTTATCATTTTCCCATGTTTGCCAGCTTTTCCGACTGTAGCTGCTGCTGCTGCGGATATCAGGCGTCTTGGGTGGTCCTGCAGCGGCCGCATGTCGGCTCTACGACTAAGCCCTCACCGCCGCCATGAGCGGTTTGGTGCCATGATGTTCATGACGCGCGAGAGATTCTACACCTCCCCATGAAGCGCCATACCGACCATATTGAATGGCGGGCGAGCTCCTGCCGTCCACGATCCCCACCAGTTTTCCACAGCCTACGGAGAATCGGCTGCCGGCCCCAAATATTCCCAGCTTATAATTGATATCGATTAATGAGTTGACGTGTGAGATGTTTGCCATGGTGCCCCATTTGGCGTCGATTCTGGCAATTATGGTTTCTCCGTTGGCCGGAATAACAACTTACGCTCTATTACGCCTTCGGTGGAAAAGACGCGAAAGGGACGACTATTTGGCCTAGCCAAATATCGGCGAAAGCATATGAAAATCATTTAATAAAGTTCCTCTGCGGGTGCCCCATTCAGAGAGGTCTTCGTTTGCGCCGCTCGCGCGTCCTTACCGTAGGATCTTTCCTGGCATTTTTCGCCCTATGCAGCTTTCTGGGATTGCAAGTATTCGTTCTTCCGCAACGTGAACTGAGCTCGAGAGAAATTCAAAAGCGCGTGCAAATTACGGCACAAAATGTTCTTGCGCCCTTAAACAACGACAACCCTGATAATAATTTACGCATATACGCAGTCAACGTTATTCATACTACTCTTCCATTCCGGAACCCACTCGTCGGTTACGGTGTGTATCTTGGCCAGGGGATGGTACTCACGGCCGCCCATATTGTCGGGCGCGTGCCGTTCTTCACCCACCCAAGGGTGTTGATTGCCGGGATGGACCTTCCCGCCACAGTAATTAGAGAAGGCTCAAAGGAAACGATTGATCTAGCGCTCCTATCTGTCGACAAATCACGATTGCCCTACAGTCTCAGATTGCGCAGGAACCCAATATGCAAGGCACCCCTGAAGGCTGGCGCAGACGTTATTATCGTCTACCCCGAACGCGCGGTTCGTTCAAAACTTATCTCTCCGCTTCAAATTGACCCGGCCTATCGTTCGCGATTCAATACACTCATCAACGAACCCGAGGGCTCGGGATCCGGAGTGTTCAACGGTCGGACAAAGTGTCTTTTCGGCATTGTCAGCAAAGAGGTTGAAAAAACTTTTTCAGGAGCGAAACGAACAAATTTCGCAGGATATTTTGTGCCGACGCCAGCGATTATTGAATTCATATCGAAGGCCTTACGTTTATGAACTTCAAATTCCGGGAGACCGCCGCAAGTCGACCTTTCTGTTTGCGCCCGGTGCTGTTGTTCCCGACGCGCATATCGAATTATTCTGATCGACGTCGCCCCTTCGGGTGCAAATTCGGGTCGAGGAAAAAGACGGGTGTCAAAAAGGCTTCTACTAATAATAAATCCGACCACCGATCACAAGCGCTTTACTGACAGAGCATTTTAGCGCGGCGAGGTTCGTAACATAAGAACGCGACCGGATGATAGGGTTCGCCCTTGAAAACTAATCGAGAAAGGCGAAAGGAACCTCTCTACCAGGAGACCCTGCCACACTTTGGCGCTACAACAATCTGACCCGACCATGTAAACACTCCAATTCGGTCTGCTCGAGAACAGAAGAGCAGCTGCAGAGTTGCGCTGAACATCGCCTCCACATTCTGAGTTTTCAGCATCCCGGCAATAAACAGCTTTCGGCTTCGCCGAATTGTGTTTGGACTTCGCGTAAGAGATGGATTCACTTTCAACTTCGACAAACAGCCCGGTTGCGGTCGCTTTCTTGGCGATGAGCATAAATTCATTTTCACGTCGGGCTGTGGCCAACATATCCGATTGCCCAAAGTCGGAGGAATTGAGCTCACTGACACCGATCTGAAATTCTACGAGGTTTTCCGGAGGCAGCAGCACCCGGTTGCCATCAACAACACCACCGATCCTACCTTTGCCGTCATTTCCGATGTTTTGGAAAATGAATTTTGGAAGCCAAATGTCTTCCACCATATTCAAAGGGCTTCGAATTGCGTAAGTCGTTGCCTTGCCGACGCTCGCGCTTAACAACAGCGTCAGCGTTGCTACAACCGCACAAGATCTTACTCTCATTAGCTATCCTACATAATTTCTTCGCCGAGCTTCACGGCGCCGAAATAACAGGGCCACGTAGCTTAAGACGCGCACTTTAGATTGCGCACTTTTTAGACGCAACTAGGCAACGCTCCAAATTGCCGCCGGAATCGGCGCAATTCAAGTCGTTTGACGCCTGACAAGGCACTCTCAAGTTGCCTTTCTCTCTAATTCGCAGTCAAAGACCTGCGCTTTAGGGCGTCCCGCACGCTGTCTCGCGACGACTTCAACATGGCAAATGCGGCAGCAGAAATTCGCCCTCGGTGCAATGCAATTTTTACCCCTAACGTCTTGTTATTTCGCAGCAACCCATTCCTCGCACTGGCTATGCGACGCGGACCGGCCAAAATAGCATCCAAATCAAAGAACGAGATGGGTTGACCTTCGGAGGTCGTAACAAACACACCCATTGAGTTGTCGATATCGATGCCCTTCGGACCGCCTTCTTGACGATTCGACCGGTTACGCGAGAACTCGCTATCGGTCATCACTCTGACTGACAGAGCGGCTTTGTGGGTACCCTGCCAGTCTGAGTTGCCACGTTCATAAATGTTCACATAAGGAGATCCGGCACTGGCTACGAGGATGCAGCGATTGTCACGCGTGAAACGCAGCCCATGCGGGTAGTTGATCTCCTGAAGGACGCCGACCGGATCGCAGTCTGTGGTGAGCCCTGGACCATACCGAAATAATAAAACGGAGTGGGTGCTGTGATTACTAACGGCAATCAACTCATCTCCATTGCTAATGCAAATGCCGTCTGGAATATCTAGCCATTTTTTTAGCAAAACCTCGCTGTATGGACTTGAAAGCGTCGGGTCAGAGCGAAGCACGTGCTTAGTAATATCGTTAGAGAAATTGTTGCAGACCAACGCTTCATAGATACCTTCTCCCTTTCTCGCGATCGCAACTGCACCTGGCCCACGCTCACCTGAGCCAATGATCGCAAGTGGAGTCAGTTCACAAGTGCCTGCCGCACCCAGAGGGAGCTCAAAGACGCACGCCCTCCCGTATCGATTTGCAACAAAAATCTGTTGCTCGTTCAGAAAATCGAGTCCGTGGGGGCCTTTCAGATGAGAGGAAACGATTTCGGCCGAGCCAGTAAATGCGATGCGTTTTTGGCCCTCGAAGACACTTATAGAAATGTCGAAAACAGCAACCTTATTGTCATTAAACTGTGCAATCGCCAAGCGACGGTTGCTTGGTGAAAACCTGATGTCTTCCGTTCGGCATAGCGCGTAAATCGCATCTCGCACCTGACGGGTAGCCGAAAATGGCAATTTTTCACCTAAGCAATCGGCCATCATCGCTCCGATTAGGGATCAACTAATTTCGATCATGTTGTGAGTGACTTTTCCTGCGCCTCCGTCTCAGTCAATTCGTGCGACAAGACAAGTTGAGCGAAGCCGTTTGACATTCGTCTGTTAGACTTATGCAATCGCGCGGGTTAAGGAACGTTTCTTATTTTGGCGCCAGCCGAGCAGGCCTAGTGCAGCAATGCTTGAGGCAAAAAGAGGCAACGCTGTCGGCAGTGGCGCTGGGTTGAGTAGCCCAAATTCGTAATTCGCTACGATTGCCTGTCCGGCAACGGAAAAATGTTGATCGTCTGAAAAGAAACTTGTTTGTTCAGCGTCGGTCGATCTCAGATGCGAATATTCGTGATTTGGGTCCGGCGTAGTGGTGTCCGCGCACCATTGGCCCCAACCGCTTGCGCCCGCCCCTGCAGCACACGCCGAGCTTGGGTTGCTGTCTCCCGCCACGCCGGGAAGCACAGTTGAACTGGTGAACCCGTACAGTGTCGGATTGCTTTCAACTGTCTGCACCAAGTCCGCCATATCCACCTGAATGAAGTTCACGTTTAGGACCGCTAAATCTGAAAATAGGGCATTCGTCCAAAAACTGGCCAGTGTCCCAGTCGCAGGCGCTCCACGAACAAGGATTGTGTTGGCACCAGCCGCCGCGAGGCTCTGGATGGCGGTTGCAAGGGCTGAAGCTTGCGAAGAGAGGAACGTTTCTTTGGCTGCAAGAGTAGAATAATTATCCTGCGCATACGTTCTATCGTTTCCACCCGAACTGACTTCATAAATTGCGTTGGGATCTGCTGTATTAAAGTGCGATCCTAGGTAGGTCTGAATTTGTTCAGCGGTCGACGGCAAATTCGCATTAGGATTCAAGTTGCCAAACCCCGCAACTCTAGCGGACAGCGCTCCGCTAATCGCATAGTTCGTACCGTTCGTCTGGTTCGCGGGGATTGCTGTCAGACCGAAATCCGCTGCCAAAATTTGACTGCTCATTTGACCAACGCCGACAGGTGCGCCGCTCCCGCCGTTGGAAATAGCCGCCGAAATTTTTGCATCTTTTGTGGGACTTCCAGTGGTGCATGATGGCGAAACCGCGCCACACTGCCCGTTCAGCGCCCCACCCCACCAGCCACTGTCTAAAGTGCTGTCGCCGAACCCGTAATATGCATCAAACGTGCTTGCAGAAGCCTGTGATACGAGAAGACAGGCTATCCCAATCGCCAAAATTGCGGCTTTCATTGCAGACCCCACAAGTCCGCCACACCACTAATTTTCTCAATTCAACATATAATTGTAAAGAGCAAAAATGCGGACGCCACTGATCTGACGTTGCCCGCGGCGATTAATACGGGCTGGTGTATAGTCCTTGAGGGAATGGCCAGACTGAAACCGACGACCTAGTCAAAGGCCGAAGATCGGCCGGAAAACGGGGTTATACCCGTCCCCCGGCCGACCATACCCACTACCCAGTCGTAGTGGCGAGAAGCCGGGTACAGTGGGTGATTGTCGCCCTGCACTTCACAACATTTGAAAAAAGTGCAGCGGTAACCAAAGCAGCAGGGCCATCCAAAAAAGCGTCAGAAGGACTCCCCATCCAATCAATGCCAACGGCCAAGGAGCAAAAGCTCTCAATGATTGATGGGGTTCCTGTTTTGCCCAGTCGTTTGTACCTTGACGCATTACGTTGCCGGGTGGTCAGTGGTCACCAACCGAATACGTGGGTTTCCGAGCGGGGTGCCAATACAGTGCAGATAGGGCCACGGCATCTGGGTGCAAACTTTGGATACAGTCGCCGCTGGCCTTGCTGAGCCGGCATCAAGTCCCACCTGCGGTGTCCACGGCAGCGTCAGCGCTCCCGCAACCGTTGCAGCGATAAGTATGGCGATGATCGTCTTTGGCATAAGGATCCCTGTTTTGTTTACTCCCCATCTTTCGTAGGGATTTTCTCAACTAAGCGCACAACATCTGTGCTGTCTGTGTCGTGGATCACAAACAGGAAAACTCGCCCAGAGTGCCGAAACTTGCCGAAGTGCCGGATATCAGAGGTTTTTCATTAGAGTCTGAAACAGAATTGGTCTCTCAGCACATGTTCTGTAGAGGACCGCGGGAGAGGAAGTTTCGGCACTCGCTACGGAGCTCGGCAAGACACTCTCACGCCCCCATGCAGGCCATCACCAAAGAATATGGCGCCCCTCAAGGCTGATCGGTTTGGATTGAAAAAAATCCAATCACCTGACGTAACCGAGAATTTTTTACGAAACGTTTGCAAAACCCTGTTTCTCGAGAGCTCGCATAAGCCCGACAAAGTCAATGAACGGTACTGCAACGGGCGCCTGAATAGCATTACACCTAGCTGCAAAAATGAAATGAACCTTGAACCTTTTGCGATCCAAAGACGTCCTAAGCTGTAGGGAACATGGGCACGCGTGGTGCGCCGTTATCCCTGCGGGGCCGCCGCTACGCCACACGGCGGTCCCCGCTCGCTCTCAGTGTCAACAATCGGGCCCGTTCGCAATGCTTAGCGATATTCTTTCCTCACCTCTATTTGCAATCGGCCTTGTAATTGTCTCGACGGCGTTGCTTTTTGTTGTGGCGAACTAGTGGATTACGTCTGACATTTGAATCCCTGAGGGGATTCCCAGCGGACTCGATGCATGCGAGTCTGGCGCATGCGAACCGGAATCTCCATCACTCTCAAGCCCTCTGATCGCCGCCGTCTGAAGGCGCTTGCGGGGGACCGCAACGCCCCGCACAAGCATGTCTGGCGCGCCGAGATCGTCCTGTTCAGCGCGGACGGTGTTGGCACCAATGAGATCATGCGGCGGACCGGCAAGTCGAAGACCTGTGTTTGGCGCTGGCAGGAACGCTTCATGCAGGAAGGTTATGACGGTCTCCTGCGCGACAAGACGCGGCCATCGCGCATCCCGCCGCTGGGATCGAACATCACCGAGCGTGTCGTGATGCTCACCCAGACCGACCCGCCAGCGGAGGCGACCCACTGGACCTCCGCCATGATGGCGAAGCTCGTCGATATCAGCGCGAGTTCCGTCCAGCGCATCTGGCGTGCGCACGGCCTTCAACCGCACCGGGTGAAACAGTTCAAGCTGTCTACTGACCCGCAATTTGTAGGCAAGCTGCGCGACATCGTCGGTCTCTATGTCGATCCGCCCGCTCATGCCGTCGTCCTCTCGGTCGATGAGAAAAGCCAGATCCAGGCGCTCGACCGCACTCAGCCCGGCTTGCCGATGAAGAAGGGCCGCGCCGGGACGATAACCCACGACTATAAGCGTCACGGCACGACCACGCTGTTCGCCGCTCTCAACGTTCTCGACGGCACCGTCATCGGACGCAATATGCAGCATCATCGCCATCAGGAGTTCATCCAATTCCTCAATGCCATTGAGGCGCAGGTGCCGCGGCGGAAGGAAATTCACGCCATCGTCGACAACTACGCAACCCACAAGCATCCAAAGGTGCGCCAATGGCTGGCCCGGCATCCCCGCTGGACGTTCCACTTCACGCCCACATCGGCGTCATGGCTCAACGCCGTCGAGGGCTTCTTCGCCAAGCTCACGAAGCGGCGATTAAAGCGCGGTACCTTCCTATCGGTCGTCGACTTGCAGGCAGCAATCAATCGCTTCGTCGTTGAACACAATACTGAACCGAAACCCTTCACTTGGACTGCCGATCCCGACAAAATTATCCAGGCTGTCAGACGCGGGCACCAAGTGTTAAATTCGATCCACTAGGAACGCCGATGATGTGCTTTTAGCGGTATGAAGAATTTCAAGCACCGTGAAGGCCCTCCAAAGCGATCTACTTGGCACGCGTGGACGCCCGGACGTCAAAGCGGGGGCAGAACAAATGGTGGCGATATCGGCGCGGTTCCCTCCTCATTCAATAGCAACTCGGTGCAAAGCACGTAATGAGAGCCACGATTTTCGAATTTAGGGCGCGCACATCGCTCAAGACGTTAAAAAAATAAAATAAGAGAAACGGCAATACGATGTATCTGCTTACTGTCGAGGCGCTAGTCACGTGCCATCACGACAAACGCTGCGCGCCAAATAACGCATACAGAAAGAGCGCCTCATAGCGGTCCTTCCGAAATTCGATCAGCTGCGATTGTAGCCCTAGGGGCGTGTAGCGATATAATTCCTGTCAGCGCAATGCCAATCGACACCGGGCGCTTGAGAGCTAGAGATCCTTGATTGATTTAGCCAATGGCAATCTATGGGCTTATTGGCGCGATTCAGAACCAGCGCGCCAAACAACGCAATAAGGAGTGTCGTAGCGACTAGAGCATAACAAAAATAGCTGAACGCAATTCGCGCTTCTCTCATGTCAATTCGCATCGGTTCACCTCCGAACGAATTAGGTTGCGGCGGATCCTCAGCCACCAAAGGTTTCTGAAAACCCGCCGGCGTTCAGATTTTGTGGCTCAACCCAAACGCGAAGTATCCATAGCGTCAAATGCCGACGCTAATATTTCATTCGATAATTAACGTGAGCAACTAACCCTAACAGGCCTTTGTGCTGGCGATCGACCCTGGCGCAACCTAGGCGCTGCGCAACAAGTTTCCGGCTCCCAGCGGCAATAAATGGGCTGGCGAGACGGGGCGCGCCCACTTGCGCTTTTTTGGTCGCTGCCGCAATCGCGCCCCCGAGCTCCCATCGTTCTCTTCAAAAAACTCAATGTCAGCACCTTCGAGTGCTCGCTAGCGGGACACTTTGGATCAAAGAAAGACGCATATATCGGGGGCTGCGTGATCGGCATCACAGAATGACTTGGCCGCACATGCTTAATTTCATGGCACGAACCGCCGAACTTCCCCATGTCCCCACGAGCCCCAGATTCGGCTGTACGTAGGAGGGGCCGCTGTTTCTGCCACAGGCAGCGGTTCCTCTTTCCAATTTCTGACCGTTCCCCGCCACAAAACTAATGTCGTGAGACACTACCTATGGAGACCGGTTGCCCAGGGCCAAGGCGATAGGTCGGATGGCTAAAGTCGGCAAAATTTCGCGCCTGTGCCAACTAAAGCAAATCAAGTGTGAGTTCCACTTTTTCCGGGAGCGGTTCAAATGTCCACTTGCTCCGCAATGGCAATGGCATCATCAACCTCGATGGCGAGATGCCTCGCGCTTCTCTCGAGCGGCCTCAGCGTGCTGGATCTGCTCAGCTGGCGCCCGAAGCGGACGGCTATCGCTTAATTTTTCTCACGAGCAGCAAGAAAAAGGCCGCGCAAATTATTGCGCGGCCCGGCCCCGTCCCCTTGGTAGTGGGAGGCAACGTGTGGCGCAGCTCCCAAGTGGGGCCTAACGCGCAGTATACATAGTTTACTATTAAGATTTGGTATGCGTGGCACGAAACGGCTGGCTGCCGCCGATCAAAGCATCAGATCAGATCTGATTTTGGAGAGACCGCCGCGTTTGGCAATCTTTCGTTTTGCGCCCATCATGTTGCAGTGCATGAGTCCGTTGCTCCGCTGCGTTCGCAGCGTTGCAACGTTGCGGGCTGCTATTCGAGTACCAACAGACATCTGCCGGCGCTGGCGCTCAGTGACTCGGTCGCGAATAACCCAAAGCTCCGGCGTCGAGTGCGCATGAACACTATTGGGGTGCATTGAGGCCGGCAGATCGAACCCATGTCACAGCACGAACTCTGGAACTCGCGACCGCCGAGCCCAGGGTTTACGCCGCGGCTTTAATCGATATTCGCGGAATGGTCGGTACCGGGTCGCCATATACTGCGACATTGGTACGCAGAACGAGCGATACTTTTGGCATGCTTGGATTGAAATGCAAGCTATGCGTTGAAATGTCTCGGGGTTTTCCCCTTTGTGATACGGCTCACAAATTGACAGGAGGATGTGTGGCGATGGCGCAGACGTAAATGAACTGGGGGGAGTTCTGTGTGGCGTCCCAGCTCTGCTGTCACCAGAGCGATGGCAGAAACGCGCCGCACCACCGCCAAACCGATAGATAGCACTGCGCGCGCTCATAGTGAGCCCGGCCGCGATCACTAATCGGCGATGGAACATTAAACTATCTCAATAATGAAAATTGTTCCCGCCTCAAACAGTTCGATACTATTCACAGCCTGCCGCTGCTCTCGCAGCTGGCAGATCAAAAAAACCGACCTTATTTCGGAAGGATCGCCGCACTCGGCGGTCTTTCATTTTGCGTCGCTCATGTTGCCGCGCGTTTTGTCGCTTATCCTCACGCAGCAATGGTCTCGACAATTTCAAGCCCCAGCATGGGTCGAAGCCTATGCCGATCTCGTAGAGACAAGGAGAGACTTATCAACAAACTTTCGTACACGGTCCACGCAGACGTGAGATTGTCCCCACCTTGCCGCAGGTCTTCAATTACTTGGCGCTGGCGCTCGATGAGCGAATGGAACTCTCCCACCCGCAGCTCCGCTTCGGCCAACTCAGTCATGCGGCGATCACGCAAAGAATGCATGTTTTCCGAACATCATCTGCAAGTGCAGCTTTAGGCAGCTGCCCCAAGACAAGAAGAGTGACTTCACCATGTTGCTTATCGTCTACTGTCGTTTGCCACTATGGCTGCCGCGCAACAGTGGATAAAAAAATTACGCCCAAAGAAACATCTGGATCTTCAATGGCTTGACGATAGGAAGGCACGATTTAACTCGTCGCCACGACCACTATCCAATGCGGCCTTTCTTATTTCTACGGACTGCTGTGGGATCGAGCGTCATCGCACTGCTCTAAAAGTGCGTGTAAACGATTGGGACGGGATCCGCGCAGAGCATGAGGGGCCAGCGGCTAGATCCGCCGCATGAGCGGGCAGTGGAAACAGAAAGAGCCTCGGCCAGTTTGTCCCAAAGGCCGAAGCTCTTAATTGCGCGACGCAAGACCAGAAACGCCAAATTAGGATGGCTTGAATCGGTTACGAAAGCCTAAACCCGTCGTTCTCTGATCGCGCCAAAAGCTCTTGAAGCGCTTGGGTCATAGTTCCTTGTGGCGGTCTGGCGAATGGGCCCGCCTCGCCTTCAAGCGGCTGAGCCTGAATATTTAGCACGCCGCTCATGCCACGCGTCATAGCGTCTTTCCGTAACCGTACCGGTGCCTTCGCAATAGGCACATTTGAACCATGTGATTATTCCGGTTTTGCCCCGCCCGTTACATGCCGGGCATTGCGCCATTTTTCCATCTTGCTCTTTCCTTTCGTCGTTCATCGCTCAGTCCCCGTCCCAGGCTCAGTTATGCCGCCCGCACCTGCGGTCTCCGAGGAGCGCCTGATTGAAAGAGTTTTTTAACCATATCAGTTCACTCATAATATATGAGCCGAGCTGACCTCAATCATATTCGCGAGTGGGCAACGTCAAAGCTTTCCGCTTGCCAAGGACCTCTCGAAGCTGCGCATCCATATCTAAAGGTTCTCAAATCGGTGGATACTGTCCTTGCTAGGATGAATTCTGGCGTGACGCCTTCGGGGCCGTTCATTGAGCCCACTCGGAAAACTCAACCCTTTATCGATTTGATCCAGCGGCTCGCGCGATACCCCGTACCAAATATAAACAATTGATCGCCTAACCTAGCGGCCTCGTCCCTCATATTTTGCCTTTGGCTCACGGTAGACATTGCAACAGCGCACGAGTTTGTCTGCTTCCGGTCGATTGTGTTGCAAAACTCTTCGCTGCATTGCGATAGCGCAATAATCGAATCCGCCCGAACGGCTCCTTGAATTAATATTGCGCGTTTGCGTTCGCCGTTGAATCAATGTTGCGGGGTTTGGTCGCGAAAATAGTTTCGCAACACAATCGGACAACAACGGACGAAGTCGGGTTTTGGCCAAGGGATGGTTTGTCGATCGGGCAAACAAGGTCAACGGGCGTTGCGTCGCTGCGGGCCGCAGCCTGTATCCTAAATTACTAATTCGATTAGTATCAGAAACCCGTATGCTAACACTACTTTGGCAGATTCATTCATACGGCGGCTCGGTGCCAATCCATCTTCTGCAGTGCGGGCAGCGCTGAGGTGGCAATCGACCGATGATCTCGACGATGGCGTGACGCACGGCCGGTAAGCTTGGTTGGGGCGGTGGCCCGTTGATTTTTTTTTCCCGCTTCGCTTTTGCGAGGCGGCGATGCTGGAGGAAGGCATAAGCGATCATCGTCATGAGCGCGTGACGATGAAGGCCTTGCCAGGATCGTCCCTCGAAGTGGTCGAGGCCGAGTTCCTCTTTCAGTTGCTGATGGGCCTGTTCGCAGATCCATCGCGCCTTGATCGTGGCAGCTAATGTGCGCAGGCCTGTTTTTGCCGATAGATTGGCCAGATAGTATTTCTTCTCTCCCGACATCCGCTGTTCGCCGATCAGCCAGGCCTCTTCGCCCGGCATGTGTTGTTGACCCATGTCCCTGATCCGCTGCGGAGGGCCGTCGGCGGTACGCACACGGACGGCGGCAAAGCGAGCTTTCAGCGGGCCCTTCGTGCCGTTTCGCCAGCTCACCGTTTGCCACTTGGCTTCGGCCAGCATGTCTTCGGCTGGCACGGACAGAATATCCGGGATGTGCCGCATACGGGGACGGCCGCGCGCGGCTTTTGGCCAGATAAGCTTCACCCCAACAGGGTAGACCTTGAGGTGACGCGGGATGCCAACCGCCCAGGCAAGGCTGCGAGCTGTGAGCGCCTGGCGGAACGGTGCGCTCAGTCCATAGCCGGCATCCGCCAGCACACAGCCGAAGCGCACACCGGCCGCCATCATGCGATCGATCTCGGCCAGAGCAATCTCCGGTTTTGTTCGTGCAGTTCGACGTTCGACCGGAACGCCCGCGCGTGCCAAACGCGCCGGATCGCTCGTCCAGTTATCGGGAAGGAACAGGCGTAGCGCTACCATCACCGGCACTTCGCCTCGCGCAAGCGTCAGCGACACCAGCGTTTGGCAGTTGGCGGTCTTGCCCAAGGCCGAAGCGTATTGCGGAGCGACACCGACCGAGTGCGTGCCCTTCTTCGGCATCGCCGTGTCGTCGATCACCAGCACGGCATCGTTGCCGCCGACGAGCCTGTCGGCCTGAACCAGCAACTCCGCCTCCAACGGCGCCGCATCCCAGACGCCAGCAGCAACGAAATGATGCAACTGATCATAATCGCCAGGTGCAAACCGTTCCGCCATCGGCTGAACGCTCTTGCGATCGCCGGGACCAATAAGTCCCGCCACGTATAATGGACACATCAGGCGTCGTGCCTTGTGACCCAGCTTCTCGAGAAACGGAGACAGCCAAGTCCGTAATTCCGCATTCCAATTCTCGATCCGCGCCATGATCGTCACTCCGATTCAGTCGAACCGAAGCTCAAACCTAAATCCTTAACGCTTTATTAATCTGCCAAAGTAGTGCTAATGACTGACAAACTGCGCTACCTCTCTACCAGGAAGCAGAGGGTTGATGCGGACACGATGTCAGCCTTGCCGCTTGCACTCAGGTCCAAGCCAATGGAATCGGTGCGGGGCGTTTGGTGATTCTGCTTGGTTCCCAAGACCCGCATCCAGGCTTAGAAGATGCGGACGCAGGACAGCATAGGCTAACATCGCGCAAGAGAGTCAAAGATCATCGTGCTTACCGGCCAATCGACTGTTTTGCACCGGAAGTTTCGGCTTTAATCCTCAAGAATTCCAAGAATGCCTTTCGCCGTCGCGACTATGCGCGCTTCTCGTATCGATTTGCGCGCTTAAGATCGGGTAGTGCGGCAAGGATTGCAGCCATGTTTCAATACCTTGTTGGCAGTCCCGTCCCAATCCGACTCCAAACGGATTCTGGTTAACGGAATATTTCCTCTCGCGTGTAAAGAGAATCTTTTGTGTATTTGCAGTCGATGGTTGCGTCTTGGCAAAACGAACCAGGCCGAAAACGCTTGAACAAAGCTGCCTAGAGCACATTTCGGCTGAGTTGAATCGGGGGATTCCCAAGACTTTTTGGATGGGCGAGTCTGCGCGCATCGATTCGTTTATGGAGGCGAACGATGCCGAAGCCATGTTCCCAGGATCTGCGCGTGCGCTTGATCGAAGCCGTAGAATCTGGCGCGTCACGACGTGAAGCGGCCGAAAGCCTCGATGTGAGCGCCAGTTCAGGTGTCAGATGGATGCAGCGCTGGTGCACAACAGGAAGCGTCGCGGCAAAGCCGAGCGGCGGAAGAAGCTCGCCATTGGAGAAGCACGCGCAATGGCTGCTTGCCTTGGTTGCCGACAAGCCGGACTTAACGTTGGACGAAATCGTAATTGCAATGCGCAAGCGGCGCATTGCGGGTAGCCGCAGCGCAGTCTGGCGGTTCTTCAATCGACGCAAGATCACCTTTAAAAAAAACCCTGCACGCGGCGGAACAAGAGCGAGCGGACGTGGCGCGGGCACGTCGGCGCTGGATGCGGGATCAAGGCCTGTTTGACCCGGCCCGACTGGTGTTCATCGATGAAACCGCAACCAGCACCAATATGGTACGGCTGCGGGGCCGCTGCCCACGCGGCGAGCGATTGATCGGCTATGTTCCGCAAGGGCATTGGAAGACTGTCACTTTCGTAGCTGGGCTTCGCAATAACAAAATGGTCGCGCCCTTTGTTGTGGATGGACCGATGACCAGGGCCAACTTCCTCGCCTACATCGAGCAATGTCTGCGGCCAACGCTCAAGCGCGGCGATATCGTCATTATCGACAATCTGCCGGCCCACAAGGGCAACGCGGTGCAGCAGGCCATCAAGACGGCGCGAGCAAACCTACTTTACTTGCCGAAATATTCGCCCGATCTAAATCCTATCGAGCAGGCCTTCAGCAAATTGAAGGCGCTGCTACGCAAGGCTGCTGAGCGCACCATCCCTGGTCTCTGCCGCAGGATCGGGAAACTGCTTGGCGCTTTCACCGCTAAAGAATGCCAGAATTACTTCGCAAACTCCGGCTATGCCTCTACATGATCGGAATCCGCTCTAGCTCTTCGACGAGACTGGTGGCGGACGTCTAAAGATAGCGAGCGCCAGCAGTTTGCCCGACCTTAAGCCACGAATAGCTTGATAGTCAGCCGATGATTTGTGTGGCTATGTTTTTCCCGTCTCCGTCAGTCGCGCGGACTCCTTGAGCCGCATCAAGCTCGGCCAATAGTGCCTCGGCAAGGTGTCGAACCAACGGCTCTGTCCTTATGGTGTGATGATTGCCGGGCACAATACGGACGCGTATTTTACCTTCGACGAGATAGCTCCAACCAAGCGTGGAGTCCAAAGCCAGATGGGATAGCGGTTGCGATTCAGCGCGGAAAAGCGTCAGTGACGCGCGCAGACGCCCGGGCCGATAAGCTCGGAACGCCCGAAGATTCGCCTCGGACCGCTCGATTACTTCTGGCTCATAGCCGCTAAGATTGAACATCGAAACTGCCCGCTCACGATAGCCGACAGCTGCCTTAGACCATCGCAGCGCTATTCTCAGCAATTGTCGCAAGCGGGCGCCCCGCGGAGCCTTGGCCAACTCCTCGCGCAGACGGATTGCGCCGAGGATGTGGTGCAATACCGGAACCGCTTTGCCGAGGGTAAACCGCCATCCCGGCCTGCGCTGGTCGAGGATTGCGAGCAAGCCGATTTCATGGCCCTTTTCCTCGATCTGGCGAGCCACCTCGTAGGCGACCACTGCACCGAAGGAGTGACCGCCAAGATAATACGGGCCGGCTGGTTGATGGGCCAATATTGCTTCAACGTAACGTGCGGCGATTTGATTGAAGCTTTCGGTGACCGGAGCATCCGAGCTGCGGCGTAGGCCGAGAAATGGCCGCTGCGTGCCCATTAGCATTGCAAGGCGGTGCAATTGTATGAGGTCGCCGCCGATACCCGGAACGCAGAAGAAGGGTGGAAAATTACCGTGTGGCTGAAGCGCGACCACAATATCCATCTCCCGTGGAATCGCTTTTTCTTCTGAAAGCACTTGCGCGAGGCCGGCGACGGTCAGGCCGCCGGCGAGCACGTCGACGGTGAGAGATCGGCCAAACTTTGCTTCGATGCTGGCGAACAGGCTGACAAGAGCGAGAGAATCGCCTCCGAGATCGAAAAAGTCGGAGCGCACGGCGATCGAAGATACCTGCAATATCTCCTGCCAGATTTCGGCGATCTCGCGCTCCAATTCAGTCTCTGGCGGGTGGTTGGCAGGAGGTTGCGTCTTTTCCAACGTGGGCGGCGGAAGCGCCTTCCGGTCAAGCTTTCCATTGGGCGTTAGTGGCATCGCGTCGACCCAGACGAAGTACGCGGGCACCATGTTGCGGGGCAATTGCCGCTCCAAAGCCGCGCGCACATCTGACGTCGCTGGCTCTGCGCCGGGCAAACGCACGAGATACGCGACCAAGCGGGGCACGCCGGCACTATCCTCGTGGAGTGTAACAACTGCGGCGGCGATGCCGGGCAGCGTCAACAGCGCCGCCTCGATCTCGCCCGGCTCGACGCGGACGCCGTGAATCTTTATCTGATCGTCGGTCCTGCCTAGATACTCAAGCTCGCCATCCGCCCGCCAGCGTACGCGGTCGCCAGTGCGATAAAGTCGTCCCGGACCATAGGGATTGGGCAGGAAGCGCGCGGCAGTCAATTCGGAGCGGCCGAGATAGCCCCGCGCCACTCCCGCGCCACCAATGAACAATTCGCCCGCGACTCCAGGTGGTACCAAGGTGCAGGCGGTATCCAGCACATGCAGAGCAGTGTTCCAAATCGGCCGCCCGATCGCGGGCTCCGACCGCTCTGCCGGGTCGATACGGGCCGAGCTCGAATAAACCGTCGTCTCCGTCGGGCCGTAGCAGTTGAGCAGTCTCACTCCGGGCGCTGCCTCAAACACGGCGTCAGCCATACGGCGTGTAAGCTTCTCGCCGGCCAGAATAACGGTCGTGACCCGGGGTGGCAGATTGCCCGTGCGCAAAAGTGCATTAAGCAACGACGGACCGCTGTTGATGAGGCGGACCTTGTCACGCTGCGGTGCCAACTGGAGCGCGAGGAGATTTTCCGTCAGGATGACGCAGCCGCCAAAGGCCAGCGGCACGAACATCTCAAAGGCTGAAAGATCGAAATTGAGCGAAGTGGAAAACAGCAGGCCACGCAGTTCTTTGTCGGAAACGATCGAGCGGCCCCATGAAATCAGGTTGACCAGATTGCGATGCTCGATGCCGGCCGCCTTGGGACGGCCGGTCGAACCAGACGTATACAGCACATAAGCGAGATCGCCGGGGCCTGCTGGCACAAGCTCGCCCATCTCAGTTCCGTTGCCGGCGGGCTCGGTGCCCAACACCAGCCGAGCACCGGTATCAGCAAAGGTGGGCGCGAGCGCCGCGTTGGTCACGATGATGGGGACGGCCGAGTCTGCGAGGATGAAGCGAATCCGCTCAGTGGGATAATTCGGATCGAGGGCGAGATAGGCTCCGCCCGCCTTGTGGACGGCAAGCACCGCAATGACCAGAGCAGGCGAGCGAGGCAGCGCGACGCCGACGACGATGCCAGGCCTGACGCCAAGAGCCGCGAGCCGCCGCGCCATGTGCGTCGCCTGAACGTGGAGTTCGGCATAGCTCAGTTGCTGCCTACCGGATATCAGCGCGATGGCGCTCGGTGTCCGTTCAGCCTGTGCGGCTGCAGAGCGAAACAACCGTTGCGTTTTCGGGCACTGCGACGGTCTTGCCAACGGCGAGCGCCAGAACTTGGTCCCGCGTCTCCTCCGACATGACCGGCAACGAGGCCAGCGGAAAAGCCGGATTGTCCAGGCCCCGCAGCAGCAAGGTTTCCATGCCGGCGGCCAGGCGAGCCGCCATGTCCGCAGGGATCAGGCCGGGATCGAAATCGACGGTGACGGCGAGATCGCGCGGCGGCCCGGCATCGGCGATCGTCACCATCCAGGGCGACGTGAAGCCGTAGGACAAATTGGTCAATTCGACAGTGGAGTCCTCAAACGCGAAATCGTATTCGGCCGGGACGTAGTTGATGATGATGTCGAACAGACCGTGATGGCCTTTTCGCGTGATTCCAAGATCGCGGGCGAGTTCCTGAACCGGAAAGCGCCGGTGCGGATAGTTTCGCGCCCGTATTGCCTCGATATGGCGCACGGTATCTGCGATCGTCGTCGCGTGATCGAGCGTCAGGAGCATCGGCGTGGGCCACGCCATCAACCCCACCGCCTGCCTTGCTCTCGCGTCGGGACGGTTCCCGAGCTCGAGACCCAGCACGATGTCGTAGCGATCGTACAGACGTGCAAATGCAGCGTAGCTCAGCGCGATGATTGCACGGAATGCCAGATGACCCCAACTTTCGCGCCGCAGTCTCCAGCCGCGTGAAATCGGCGCGTTTGAGCACGAAGCCGATACGCTCATGACTTCCGGACCTAGCGCGTTCGGTGTTTCGGCGGTCCAACTCAAGAAGCGGCCCCGGCCATTGCGCGAATTGCTCCAGCCAGTAACTGCGGTCGGCGTCGTGACTGGCTGAACTCATGTAGCGCCGCTCGGCATCCAGCAGTTCTTCGGGCGTGGCCGCGTCGAGCGCAACCAACGGTTCGCCAAACCGCAGGGCGCGGTAGCGGCGCGCGACGCGCTCACTAAGCAACCGCCGGCCCGTCGCATCAATGATGATGTGGTGATATTTCTGAAACCACAGCGAGTGATCGTCGCTGATCCGGATCAGCGCGAAACGAAACAGCGCGAGGTCGTCCAGCGGTATCGGCCGGCGCATCTCGGTTCGCATCCATTGCTCGGCCATGGCGCGTGGATTGCTCTCTTTGCGGAAATCGAGAACCGAAAGATTAAGCTGCGCCGGGCGAGAACGCTGCGGCAGCCGGAGGCCGGGGCTTTCGGCGATCGTCTGGCGCAACGACCTCTTGAATAGATCAACCCGCAGCTTGCCGCGGATTGCAAGAACCTGACCTGTGTTGTAGATCGGCTTGCCAGTAAATAGCTGTTGGTCAAGCCAAATGGCGACTTGGTTCGTAGAAAGATCAGGAGGCAGAACCAGCGGCACTCGTTCCCTCAGAAAAATCTAAAGTTCGCTTCAATCCAAATTTGGCGGCGTGCTAATAAGTCCAAGCTCTGACACGCATGACCATCTCTCAGGCAAAAGCCTAAAACTCCACACCAGATTTTACGGAACCTCTAAATACCGATCAACAAGGGTTGTTGCGGCCCGCGTAGTCTGGTTGTTCAACAAATTTGTTCTTCAGGGATAATAGTCCTTGCGTTAGTGCTCACCGGGTTTTGGATATACCTCTTAGCACTACTTTGGCAGATTAATAAAGCGTTAAGGATTTAGGTTTGAGCTTCGGTTCGACTGAATCGGAGTGACGATCATGGCGCGGATCGAGAATTGGAATGCGGAATTACGGACTTGGCTGTCTCCGTTTCTCGAGAAGCTGGGTCACAAGGCACGACGCCTGATGTGTCCATTATACGTGGCGGGACTTATTGGTCCCGGCGATCGCAAGAGCGTTCAGCCGATGGCGGAACGGTTTGCACCTGGCGATTATGATCAGTTGCATCATTTCGTTGCTGCTGGCGTCTGGGATGCGGCGCCGTTGGAGGCGGAGTTGCTGGTTCAGGCCGACAGGCTCGTCGGCGGCAACGATGCCGTGCTGGTGATCGACGACACGGCGATGCCGAAGAAGGGCACGCACTCGGTCGGTGTCGCTCCGCAATACGCTTCGGCCTTGGGCAAGACCGCCAACTGCCAAACGCTGGTGTCGCTGACGCTTGCGCGAGGCGAAGTGCCGGTGATGGTAGCGCTACGCCTGTTCCTTCCCGATAACTGGACGAGCGATCCGGCGCGTTTGGCACGCGCGGGCGTTCCGGTCGAACGTCGAACTGCACGAACAAAACCGGAGATTGCTCTGGCCGAGATCGATCGCATGATGGCGGCCGGTGTGCGCTTCGGCTGTGTGCTGGCGGATGCCGGCTATGGACTGAGCGCACCGTTCCGCCAGGCGCTCACAGCTCGCAGCCTTGCCTGGGCGGTTGGCATCCCGCGTCACCTCAAGGTCTACCCTGTTGGGGTGAAGCTTATCTGGCCAAAAGCCGCGCGCGGCCGTCCCCGTATGCGGCACATCCCGGATATTCTGTCCGTGCCAGCCGAAGACATGCTGGCCGAAGCCAAGTGGCAAACGGTGAGCTGGCGAAACGGCACGAAGGGCCCGCTGAAAGCTCGCTTTGCCGCCGTCCGTGTGCGTACCGCCGACGGCCCTCCGCAGCGGATCAGGGACATGGGTCAACAACACATGCCGGGCGAAGAGGCCTGGCTGATCGGCGAACAGCGGATGTCGGGAGAGAAGAAATACTATCTGGCCAATCTATCGGCAAAAACAGGCCTGCGCACATTAGCTGCCACGATCAAGGCGCGATGGATCTGCGAACAGGCCCATCAGCAACTGAAAGAGGAACTCGGCCTCGACCACTTCGAGGGACGATCCTGGCAAGGCCTTCATCGTCACGCGCTCATGACGATGATCGCTTATGCCTTCCTCCAGCATCGCCGCCTCGCAAAAGCGAAGCGGGAAGAAAAGAATCAACGGGCCACCGCCCCAACCAAGCTTACCGGCCGTGCGTCACGCCATCGTCGAGATCATCGGTCGATTGCCACCTCAGCGCTGCCCGCACTGCAGAAGATGGATTGGCACCGAGCCGCCGTATGAATGAATCTGCCAAAGTAGTGTTAGGGCGTGGACTCATTGGCGCGGGACGAAGAACCGGCCATGGCTCGCACGAATAATGGAGCGTAGACCAACGAAGGTTGCCGCGGTGGCGCTCCTCGCCAAGGCGCCGTCCATACGTGACCTAAATCAGAAAACCTCCCTCAGGGTTTGTTTTCGGGAGCAGGTGCAGCCGACCCAGCAGGTCCCGCAGTGCCGGCAGGTCCTGGAGGTCCGGCCGGTCCAACAGCTCCCGAACCGCCGACAGGTCCCGGAGGTCCCGCCGGTCCAACATGTCCCGCAGCCCCAGCCGGTCCCGGAGGACCAGCTGGTCCAATAGGTCCGGCTGCGCCGGCAGGCCCAGGAGGTCCAGGAGGCCCCACAGCGCCGGCAGATCCCGGAGGTCCAGCCGGTCCAATGGGTCCTGCTGCGCCGGCGGGCCCTGGAGGTCCAGCCGGCCCAGGAGGTCCAGGAGGCCCCGCAGCGCCGGCAGATCCTGGAGGTCCAACTGGCCCAATGGGTCCAGCTGCGCCAGCGGGTCCAGGAGGTCCAGCGGGCCGAACAGATCCTCGGGTGCCGTGTCTGTGCCGATGGTGCGAACGACGTTCGAGGTGTCCATCATTGTGGACACGCCGACCATAATCATGCCGGCAATTTTTAGAACCCCCAAATAAGAACTGAACGTTTTGGATATCGCCGGTAACTTGCGGCAATCCCGCAACAGGTAGCGCCGCCACTGGCGCGGCGGACAGCGTCACCCCCAACGCGAGCACCGCTATCTCAATTGAGCCCTTCATCTCGTCCCCCTGCGCAAAGCCTTGGCGACACACAACGCGTAAACATGTTCGAATGTTCCTTCAATCTAAAACAAACATTTCTCTTCTGCTTATCTCTGCTGTGTGCGACCTATTCCTAAGCCGCCTCGGTTGGCGGTCTCATGCAATGGCGCTTGGCGTTATTGATAGAGTTTGGACGATTAGCGATTTGTTTGATGCGGCGCTCACTACGCAGCCGATCATGCCAGTAATGGCAGCGCCCGTTCGAAGGAAGCGATTCCGAGTAAACGTGGGCTAATGTCTACCACTCGTACAGACGAGGTAAATTGCAACCGCTACAGTTGCAATTCTTATAGGTCACGCACTATGACCGTTGCCCACAGCACTATGACACCGGCGAGCGCAAGTATCCAGTTGTGGATGCTAAAATCAAATATCGTAGTGTCGGCCGTCATCAGTCTTAGGAATGCATCCATGAGCAAGCTTGTACATCGCGCACCAAATAAAAATCTTGTAGTTTTTACGCTAGAAACTCTAAAACGCGCGCAGTCGCTACCCACTACCTCTCACGCAACGTCTAGAAACTAAGCTGTCCGTGGTCGCCCTTTTAATTCTCAAACGAGCGAGCAATGTCATCTACTGATGCTAAGCGACGTTTTGCTGCCAAGCGATGGCATGTCTACTGGGGCAATCGGCGGATCTGCAACTGATACATATAAGGCGCCAGCGCCGACGACCGAAAGCGGAATAACCAAAACTTGCTCTACCGGGGAGGCTGCCACACCGAGCGCTGTTGCGCCGCCGACCAGAATGACACCGACGATGCCCAGAACCCAGCGCATCGACGCGGTGGACCGCCTCTTCGGGCTCCAGCAGCACCATCTCGATAACGGGCCGCACAGGCGTCAGGCGAAGACTGCGAACATCGCCCGTCGGCCTACCGTCTAATAGAAAACGCATCCCGTTTTCTCGTATCGGCCTGTCTGACGGCTCATAGCGTTTTTCGCAAATGTTCGCAATTGCAATTCGCGGACAAACAAACCGGCCGTTGAGATTGTGTCGCAGAAGTTCGGTCAATGCTGCCGGCAGGCTCTATGCACCGCCTTCAATATAGCGCAGGGTCACAAAGTGGCGTGAGATTACTGGCTAGATTCGATCATCGAACGGCCAGTATTTTTATAGGGGGCGGAAGATGTATCGCTTGAATTATTTTGTTGCAGCATGCGTGTTCGCGCTAACAGTCGGTGCAGCCGGCATTTTCAACCTCGATACTGCATTTGCTGTTGCCTGCAATTCGTTACCACAAAGTAGTGTCGGAAATTGCGCAGACGCGTTTGCGATCACAGCGTGATTGTTCGAAGGCCTCGGTCTTGGCCAGTGCGCGGGCAACGTCGCGCGCCTCTTCATAGATGCTGCGCGGAATCCTGCGGAAGGACGCCTTTGGACAGCATCGTACCTTGAGCGGGCATCCCCGACAGTCGGATGTGCTGGCGAGATAACGAAGGGTCTCGCCATCATCGATCAGCGTTCCTGTCGTGGTTAGAAGCTTGCCCGCTGGGCAGACATAAACGTCGCGCTCTTTGTCAAACCTGAAGTCTTCCCGACTGAAGGTTCCGTCATCACGCCTCGACTTGTCGATCACCGGGATGTGGGGCGCGATGTCCTTGTCTTTGACGAGCCAGTTGAGGTTCGGGCCTGAACCGTAGGCCGTATCGGCCGCGAGCCACCTGGGTTTGATATCAAATCGCTCTTCGGTGCGCTCAATCATGGTCTTCCCCGCGCCAACTTCGGCCTGGCGGATGGCGCGCGAGGCCTCCACGTCCATGATGACGCCGAACTTCACATCAATGAGATAGTTGTCGGCATAGGCAAAGAACGCCGGCCCTCGCATCGCGCCGGTCCATTGCGCGGCAGGATCGGATGGCGAGACGAACTTCGGCGTGACATCACTCGCCGCACCGAAAGCCGCATCATCAAGTGTTGCCAGATATTCCTTCACGGCCCGGCTCGCCGTCTCGGGATCACATCTCTTTTGCCATTCTGAGCCCGGGGTTGAGCGCTGCTTGTTGGCGTCAGCCGCAATCAGGCTCGCATCCACCGCAAACCCTTCTCCGCCAACGAGATCGGCTGCGATACAGGCCTCGACCACACGCTCAAATACCTGGCGAAAGATGCCGCTGTCGCGGAAGCGTTCATTGCGTGCACGCGAGAATGCCGAATGATCAGGGATCTTGTGCTCAATGCCCAGCTTGCAGAACCAGCGATAGGCGAGGTTCACATGCAGTTCGCGACACAGTAACCGCTCGGATCGCAACGCAAAGACATAACCGATGATCAGCATCCGGATCATAAGTACCGGATCAACCGACGGCCGGCCGAGGGCTGGATAGTGCGGTGCGAGCTCTGCGTGCACCCACGATAGATCGAGAACGGCGTCGATATTGCGCACCAGATGATCATCAGGAACCGCCTCATCGAGGCGGAACTCATAGAATAAAGGACCCTGGTCGTTGTTCTGGCGTCCCATCATTGCTCGCCTCCGACACAAAATGTCGTCAGAAGACGGAATCACTGTTCGCCAAAGCCTTCAAATCACTTCTGCAACAAAATCGACCGCAAGTCGACATTCCGCATTTGAATGGTGATTAGCTGCAACCATTTAAATTAAGCGGCGAAATAATGATTTAAAACTGTGGCAATATGCGATTCAAAATCGCGCCGAATTCACCCTCCGCCGTGAGCGCGAGCTTGGCGACGATGCTACCGGACAGGGGGCAACTGTTGCCTCAATTTCTGGACTTCAGCGTCTTTCACATCACGCATGTATGGGCATTCCAGATCACGGAGCAGCGCCGTTCTAATCTTCAATACTACTTCCCTAATTACAGGACAGGAAAGCTTATACCCGCCCGCGAGGGCATCGGTCCCGTTTGCGTCAATGTCTACTACAGCCGGACAATGCGGGCATTTGACAATCATTTGTCCGGCGCCTTCCTGTTACCAGAGATGTGCCTTGAAATCCGCCATTGCATCTGTCCGGAGCGGTACATTAAGGCTAACGATTAGGCTGAAATAGAGTATTCGAGGGTAATTGTCCGGGCCGCATGATTATATTGCGGGATGCGCAAGACCCTGTCGCAAGTCTCCCGCTCGTTACGCGCATTTAAGAACGCGCATCGACTTGGCTTATTGCGCGGTGTCCGCATTCTGCCCGGGCGGAACGCTTGCGAAGCGGCAGTGGCACAGTTCGGCGTCGATTATTCAGGCAACGCCGTGCCTCACCTGCCACTTGCCCAATGCACCCGAGATCTCTGTGATTGCAAATACGTTCCCATCGGCAGTGACAAATTCAGTCGGGCATATGCAGCTGGAAAGTCGTCATCCAAGTCGCCCCATTCATGACAAGCGCGCCTAATCGAATCAGCCCAATGCACGTCAAGGGGCGCGAATGTCATCGTAAAATACCTTCAATTCTGATTCGAAGCGTTTTTTACGTTTGGGGGAAAGGCGGGATTGGTCTTGGTCCCGCGCAGCAACTCCTCCGCCATGATGAGTGCCTTGTCGTTCTTGGGGTCCGGCGGAACGTAGGACTGCGAGCCGGTCTGCTCCTTGCCGGCGTCGCCTTGGAGGTGGCCGCGCAGTGAAGCCTCGCCCTTGGTGCTAGTGTCAGACTTCGCCAGAATTTCAGGAGGCACGTCTTGCATGACCTCAATGTCGGGCACGATGCCCTTGGCCTGAATCGAGCGTCCCGACGGCGTGAAGTAGCGCGCCGTGGTCAGCCGTAGCGCGCCCTTGCCGGTGCCAAGCGGAATGATCGTCTGCACCGAGCCCTTACCGAACGAACGCGTGCCTAGAATGGTCGCGCGTTTCTGATCCTGCAAGGCGCCAGCGACGATTTCCGATGCCGACGCAGAGCCGCCGTTGATCAGCACGATCAGCGGCTTGCCTTTAATGAGATCCCCGCCATGGGCAGTGAAGCGCTGATCTTCTTCCGGGTTGCGACCGCGTGTGGAGACGATCTCGCCCCTTTGGATGAACGCGCTCGAAACCGAGATGGCCTGATCGAGCAGGCCGCCCGGATTGTTGCGCAGATCGAGGATATAGCCCTTGAGTTTGTCGTTGCTCACTTTGGCAGTGATATCGGCGAATGCTTTCTTCAGGCCGTCGGTAGTCTGCTCGGTGAATTGCGTCATGCGAACATATCCGACGTCGTCGCCTTCCACCTGCGAGCGGACTGAACGCACGCGAATGACTTCACGGGTCAGTGACATTTCGATTGGTTTATCCTGGCCCTTGCGCATGATGGTGAGCTTGACCTTGGTGTTCACCGGGCCGCGCATTTTATCGACTGCCTGGTTCAGAGTAAGACCCTGCACTTGCTCGCCGTCGAGCTGGGTGATGAGATCGTTGGCCATGATGCCGGCCTTGGCGGCGGGCGTGTCGTCGATCGGCGCCACGACCTTGATCAGGCCATCTTCCATGGTGACCTCGATGCCGAGGCCGCCGAATTCGCCGCGAGTTTGCACCTGCATGTCGCGGAAGCTCTTCGGATCCATGTAGTCGGAATGCGGATCGAGCCCCGTCACCATGCCCTTTATGGCGGATTCGATCAGCTTGCTGTCATCCGGCTTCTCGACGTAATCGGCGCGCACGCGCTCGAAGACCTCGCCAAATAGATTAAGGTCCCTGTAGGTATCCGCCGCTGCTGCGTTGGCGGTCGCGCCGAACAGCTCTATGCGCGGTTCCGTGGCAAACAGCGTTATTGCCGTTCCGGCCGCCGCGCTGAGTAGAACGAGTGTGGTCTTGCGCATCATCCGCGAACCCTTTCAGGGATTGAATCGAGTTCCAATTAATGGTCGATTACAGCTTAGCCTGGCTGCTGGAAATTCAAACCGAAATTCTGTGTCAAAAATGCGAGGGTCACCCGCGGACTCTGCTGGCAGCGATTCATGCACATCGGGTAGGCAGGTCACTTTGGAATAGGAACATAATCAGGATTCCGGTTTATGTGATATTTAGGCGTCTGGATAGATTGCTAAATCGACTTAGCAGGATTGCTGGGCTCTACCATTGCAGCCATTACGTCCAGCTACCCATCTGTCCAAATAGACAAGACAGTTGGTGTCGAACTGGGAGAAGAGCTTGTCAATGCCACCGCTACTCCCAGACGGTATGTACTTCAAATAGCGCGCGCGGACGGCGACGACGCGACGCTAATTGAAGCGGTCGATGCAGCCCGTGACTCTCGGCAACATGCGCGCCATCTCGAGGCGCTGGTCTTGTGTTCCCCACTAGCGCGCGCCACGCTACGCGACGGCGCCGGCTTGACGCAGACTACTAGCCGCCATCAACGCGGCGTCGATCAAGCGGTCAGGATTGCGCTCGCCTTCTGCCGCCAGCGCGAGGATGCCTTCCGCCAGTTGGGTTCGGCTCATCGTCGCTCGCTCCTGCGGTCGAAGGCAGGCCCACGCATCTTCGAGCGCGTCTCTCAAAAGGGAAACAGTTTCAAGATCAAAATATACTGGCTTCTTTTCGCCCATGAACGCCTCCCGATTTTTTTTGATTGCTGATCCGTCCGACTGCTTCCCATAAAAGGCATAAGAATGAGTTAACCTGATGACTATTCCGGCGATGCTGCGCCGCAGCGAGGCGCCATAAAAAATTCATCAAGGCCGAGCGATAGACGCTCTCAGCCCATCTGCGGACACTGGTTTAACCCATGCTTACCCTCAAACGCGCCTCGAAATCCCGCCCTGGTGGCCCGGGGCATGACGACGACTACGACGTGTTCGACGGCGACCGGCACGTAGGGCGCATCCTGTGGACGTGCGCGGCGCCGGAAGATCGCCGCTGGTTCTGGACGATCACGGTGCGGGTGCCGCAAAAGCTTACCGAGCGGGGCTACGCGGCAACACGGGCGGATGCGATGGCGGAATTAAAGACGGCGTGGGAGCGCGAGCCGTGACCCTTAAAATATGTGGATTGACGTCAGCGAGAAACTGAAAGTTCTAAGCTAATATCGTTTGTTGACTTTCTTGCGAGTCATAAATTGAAACTTCGACGGCTGGGTATTTCTTTTTGATTGCCGCCCCAGCTTTTTCTGCTTCCTCAAACGAGGCAAAACTGGACTTCAGCTGTCGGTCAACTCGCAACTTGAAGCGCTCGAGCGTTGGGCGTTGCTGGTCAGCCTTTGGCACCTCGTCAGATTGTTGTGTTTCAGTATTTTTGCCATTGCTGGGCGCGGTCAGCGGCTCCCTAGTGGTCTTGATTACTTTTGGTCTGTCCAATTTCATTAAGTCTTCTCCTAGGTGGTCGTCCGCGAAAGGCGCACCCAAGCCGGGCTCGATAATCTCGAATCGCCATCACAACGCCTACGATACAGGAAGGAAGTCGGTATGACCTTGAGGGGCCCGTGAATTTCAGCAATTTCTATATCATTTAATCGCCCAAAATCGGCGCTATCAGATAAGCCACGCCAACGATAGTAAAAGCGCAAACTACCAGCAGAATGAGATCGGCTAGAACATTGTCGTCTAGAGAGGTGCGATGGGGTCGGCTCATGGGCGCCCTCTTCAGTCCGACAGGCTTGGGGCGGGCCGCGTGCTATGAACATGTCGCGCGACCCGCCCCCGTGCACGCAATGCATCGTAATATGGATCGCCCACGATGGGACTTGGGGGCGTTCCGGGCTCACGGGAATCCAGTAAAATAATGCCACACAACAAGCTTTTGTTCCCGGGTCCGAAGCAAATTATTTCGAGCGTAACGCGACGAGCCGCGACGATTGATCGCGCAGTTCTAAATACGGTGGATGGGATGACAGATCACTGCTCGGCGGCTTCGTCGGCCTCGGCTTTATTTGCTTATAGCGGGACGAAGAAGAACGCCGTCGTCACGACTTAGTCGAACAACCTCCATCGGAGCCGCGCGGCACCGTGAATTGGGATAGGGGGGAGCCTCACGACTCCTCCCCTCCCACACCACCGTGCGTACGGGTCCGTACACGGCGGTTCGATGGATTAAGCCGGCTGAGGGTGCGCGAGAGAAGCTAGGCCGAGCGAGGTGAAGAAGGCATTGGATAAGGCGATGGTGAGCGCGGGGCTCATGCTGAGTTGCCATGGGCCATGTGGGCTGCCGGCGCTACGCGCCGCCAGGTCCCGGCCGACGCCGCGGCGTCGCAGCTCAACAAAACGGACAGACCCGCGTTTCCATTGCTTCCAGACGATGGCGCGATGCCGTCGTCTGATCCACTTGTCGAGGTCGCGCAACTCCAACGGGGTTTCGCAGAATCCGAAGTAGCCGCGCCATCCAATAAGATAGACAGACAGCTCTTTGACGATCTGCGGAAGGCTCCTGCCTCGATTACGACGCGTCAGTTCCCGCACTCGACTTCGGAACCGGGAAAGCGACTGCGGTGCAATGCATCGCCGAGGCTGTTTCCCGTTCGTGAAGCTGAAGCCTAGGAACTTACGCTTGCTCGGGCGAGAGACCGCACTTTTCGCCTTGTTGACCCTGAGTTTGAGATGCTTGATCAAGAATCTTTCGACGCTCGCCATCACCCGTTCGCCGGCTCGCTGGCTGCGCACGTAGATGTTGCAGTCATCGGCATAGCGTACGAAGTTGAGCTTGCGTGTTTCAAGTTCCCTGTCCAGCACATCAAGCATCAGGTTCGACAACAGCGGCGAGAGCGGTCCACCTTGCGGTGTACCCTCCTCCGTCGTGCTGACCAGCCCATCTGCTAGTGCTCCCGCGGCCAGAAAACTGCGGATCAACCCCAGGATTTGCTTGTCAGTCACCCGTTTTGCCACCAGCCCCATTAGGATGTCATGGTTGACCCGGTCAAAGAATTTCTCCAGGTCGATGTCCACCACAACGCCGTGACCGGACACGATCAATTCTTGCGCCCGCTTCACCGCCTGATGCGCCGAGCGCTTCGGCCGAAAGCCGAAGCTATGCTCAGAGAACGTTCGGTCCCAATTGACTTGCAGCACCTGCAGTACCGCCTGCTGGATAAAGCGGTCGAGCACCGTCGGAATGCCGAGCAGCCGTGTGCCGCCCGTCGCCTTCGATATTTCCACACGCCGTACCGGCTGCGGTTTGTAGGTGCCGTCAAGCAACTGTGCCCGGATCGCGAGCCAGTGTTCCTTCAGGTAAGAAGCCAGTGTGCCGAGGCTCATGCCATCGACGCCAGCAGCTCCTTTGTTGCGCTTAACTTGCGCAAGCGCCTTCCTCAGATTGTCTCGTTCGACAATCGCTTCCATCGACGGCTCAGCAGCCGCCCGGCTTTCGATTTCGGTTGTCGCCGCTCGGGCTTCGGTCCCTTCCGCGTCGGCACTTCGGGTTTCACCCGTCGCTCCGCCGTGCAAGGTGATCTCTATCTCAGTTTTCTGCCGCATGACCCGTGCGAGATCGCCGTTCTACTTGCCATTCCACCGTTTGGGCCTTCGACAGATCTCTCCGCCTAATATGCCCTCTGCTGACTTCTCCGCCGCGATCACGGACCTTGCGACCCGCTCAGTCCGGTTTACCGGACACGCCGGAGATCTCCCGAGGTAAGATCGACCGCCTTCACCGCACGCCCGCCGGATTTACCACCCCGACGCTTGATGGCCGTGGACTTCGCGATCCTTTGCTCGCTCGTCCGGCCGGGTAGGCCTCGTTATCCGGTTCTTGTCCATCGAGCCGCGGCTTTGCTCCACGCTTCTTTCAGACCCCGTCTCGCGACGACGCCCTTGCGCTTCGCTAATCCTTCACCACCATCAGGTTGGATAGAGGACTCACACCTCCAAGCTGTCGATCATGCTCGGCACACAAAGAAAGACCGCCAATTGCGGCGGTCTCTCCGAAGTCATTTATCGATCAAATCACGCTCGTTTCGTTTGGATTCTTTGCACAATCGAGAAGTTCACAAGAAAAGTTCCAACTTATTGGTTCCAAGTGATTTTTCTTGCCCGGGCGTTGCTCCTCATTATTATGAGAGCCGTGGCGAAAGTCTGAGGAGGTTCGCATGAAAATCTGGAAATATGCCGCGACGGCCTTTGCCGCCACGGCAATCGCTGGCAGCGCGCACGCCGTGCCAGTTTCATTAGCTTATGACGCGACACTTGCCCCGCCGGGCTTCTACAACGGTACCGGCAATTCAAGCGACCACTTCACGACTATCACTACCGGTGGCGGCGTCGAGCTTGGTCTCGGCGTGCAGTACCGCTACACCGGTCCGCAAGTGACACCGGACGCTGGCACCAGCACCTATCGCGTCAACACTGGTATTTCGACGACCAATTGCATCGGGACCTGCTCGCTGTGGAATTACGAATACTCGATCAATCTCGCCAGCTCGGGCCTCACCCTCGGCGACATCACACCCTCGCTCTCGGTGCTCAATGTCGCCAACAATGATACCTTCACAGTGCCGATAACGTTGCTGGATAATACCGGCTACAGTGGCACTTCGCCAAACTACTCGTTCCATGCGGCCACTTCGACGGATTTTGGTGAGCAGAACAGCCAGAATCTAGGCTTCTTTTACGTGCCGATCATCGACAGCAATTTTGGTTTCGATCCGCTTGCCAACGACACCTATATCTTCACACTGTCGGGCACTGTGAACTCGACCGGCGCAACTATAGGTACGGTGCAGGAGACTGTCATCGCGGGCGCAGGAGCAACGCCGCTACCGGCTGCCCTACCGCTGTTCGCAAGCGGCGCAGGCATGATTGGATTTTTTGCGCGTCGCAGGAAGCGGAACGCGGCTGCACTCGCAGCCTGATCAAGTCATCAGATCGGATTTGGAGAGACCGCCCCGTTGGCGGTCTTTCGTTTTGCGCTGCGTTCGTCGCAAACGGCGATTAGCAGACAAGCTAACCGCGCCGGGCCTTTGTCGCCTTGACGGTGACCGATCCCGCGCAGCATCTATGAAGAGGCGCGCGGCGTTGCCCGCGCACTGGCCAAGACCGAGGCCTTCGAACAATCACGCTGTGATCGCAAACGCGTCGAGATGCTGTTCGCCCATCTCAAGCGCATCCTGAAGCTTGGTCGCCTTAGGCTTCGTGGCCCGTGCGGCGCACAAGATGAGTTTACGCTTGCGGCAATCGCACAGAACCTACGCCGGCTCGCCAAACTGGTCGTTCGGCCACCACCGATGGCCGCCGCTTGTACCGCCTAAGCGTTGCGGTCGTCAGTCCCCTCACTTCAAGGCCCCGCCGCCAAATGGAGCGGGCGCCGCAGACGGGCTAAAGACATCAAGACGGTCGCCTCATTCTTCCCATCGCCGACTTCTGCAACAAAATCGACCAATAGCAGACAAACGGTGGCTCGGACGCTGAGTTGCTAGGCGCTATTGACCCTTCGCGTCATCTGCCACCCGCATAATGTGGGTATTTGTAACGAACAAAGATTGCTCCGCAACCGGCGCGAGCGTATTAAGTTTTGGTGGCAACCAGTAAATTGGGGATAAATATGAATAAAATCACAATATCGGGGCTTATGGGGGCCTTGTTGCTGATTGCCGGGTCGGCGGTCCCTGCAAACGCCACGACAGTGACGCAGACATTCGATGCTCCGCCGTCGGGTTGGACGGTCGACCGCTACGCTCCGTCCGGCTTCACTTCGCCTGTTTTATTCGATGGCGACAACCGGCTCCAAGAAACAATTTCAAGCGCTGACGGCGGCAACAATCGCCCCTCGATCTATTCGAGTAGTTTCTACAATACGCAGGGCATGGCGCATTCCAACCTCGCTGGCACTATCTACGAGTTCGATCCAGCTGTACGTATCGACGGCGATGCTCAGCGACCCCAACCGGGTCGCCGGCTTTTGGGGCGTCGGGACGGATGCAAGCAATGTCATCCAATCCTACCCCATTGTCGAACTTGCGGGCGGCACGTTCCAAGGGTGGGACAGCGCCGGCTCTTGGGTCTCGATGGGCCTTCCAAGCGGACTGACCGGCAACCAGTGGGTCACTCTGGCGATGGGTCTCGACACGGCTAACAACCTGATCGACTACACGGTTGACGGCCAGTTGTTTACGACCGTCAGCGCCTACGGCACTACACACTTCGACTCGACCATCCTGCAGATGTACAACACGCAGGATGGCATCGACCGGACGGTCTATTGGGACAATCTGACGAACTCGGATGTCTCTCCGACGCCGCTGCCGGCCGCACTGCCGCTCTTCGCGAGCGGTCTCGGTGCGATGGGCCTGCTCGGCTGGCGCAGGAAGCGGAAGACGCAAGCAGCAGCCTGATTAAAACGCCTAATAGGATTTCGGAAGGACCGCCCCAGTTGGCGGTCTTTCCTTTTGTGCAACTTGCTGCAAGTGCGTTGGTGCGATTGGCACATCGCGACCTTCGCTGCATTGTGCCGCTAATGACGCTATTGGTCCGATTTTGTTGCAGAAGTGATTTGAAGGCTTTGGCGAACAGTGATTCCGTCTTCTGACGACATTTTGTGTCGGAGGCGAGCAATGATGGGACGCCAGAACAACGACCATGGTCCTTTATTCTATGAGTTCCGCCTCGATGAGGCGGTTCCTGATGATCATCTGGTGCGCAATATCGACGCCGTTCTCGATCTATCGTGGGTGCACGCAGAGCTCGCACCGCACTATCCAGCCCTCGGCCGGCCGTCGGTTGATCCGGTACTTATGATCCGGATGCTGATCATCGGTTATGTCTTTGCGTTGCGATCCGAGCGGTTACTGTGTCGCGAACTGCATGTGAGCCTCGCCTATCGCTGGTTCTGCAAGCTGGGCATTGAGCACAAGATCCCTGATCATTCGGCATTCTCGCGTGCACGCAATGAACGCTTCCGCGACAGCGGCATCTTTCGCCAGGTATTTGAGCGTGTGGTCGAGGCCTGTATCGCAGCCGATCTCGTTGGCGGAGAAGGGTTTGCGGTGGATGCGAGCCTGATTGCGGCTGACGCCAACAAGCAGCGCTCAACCCCGGGCTCAGAATGGCAAAAGAGATGTGATCCCGAGACGGCGAGCCGGGCCGTGAAGGAATATCTGGCAACACTTGATGATGCGGCTTTCGGTGCGGCGAGTGATGTCACGCCGAAGTTCGTCTCGCCATCCGATCCTGCCGCGCAATGGACCGGCGCGATGCGAGGGCCGGCGTTCTTTGCCTATGCCGACAACTATCTCATTGATGTGAAGTTCGGCGTCATCATGGACGTGGAGGCCTCGCGCGCCATCCGCCAGGCCGAAGTTGGCGCGGGGAAGACCATGATTGAGCGCACCGAAGAGCGATTTGATATCAAACCCAGGTGGCTCGCGGCCGATACGGCCTACGGTTCAGGCCCGAACCTCAACTGGCTCGTCAAAGACAAGGACATCGCGCCCCACATCCCGGTGATCGACAAGTCGAGGCGTGATGACGGAACCTTCAGTCGGGAAGACTTCAGGTTTGACAAAGAGCGCGACGTTTATGTCTGCCCAGCGGGCAAGCTTCTAACCACGACAGGAACGCTGATCGATGATGGCGAGACCCTTCGTTATCTCGCCAGCACATCCGACTGTCGGGGATGCCCGCTCAAGGTACGATGCTGTCCAAAGGCGTCCTTCCGCAGGATTCCGCGCAGCATCTATGAAGAGGCGCGCGACGTTGCCCGCGCACTGGCCAAGACCGAGGCCTTCGAACAATCACGCTGTGATCGCAAACGCGTCGAGATGCTGTTCGCCCATCTCAAGCGCCGCCAAATGGAGCGGGCGCCGCAGACGGGCTAAAGACATCGAGATGATCGCCTCATTCTTCCTCTCGCCGACTTTTGCAACAAAATCGACCCAAAAGCGACAATTCCAGAACGGCATTGCTGCAATCCCGGTAGGTTTTATTCAGCACCTTCGATTTTTTTGACGAAAGCCCCAATAAATACAATGGCGCCCTTGCATCGCAGACGATTAGGGCGCCTTGTCGCAAAGACAGTTTGACCTAGATCAATGCACTTAGCGATCTAGGCGATCTCACTGATTTTGTGGCGGATGCTGACGCAGCGCGGATAGCGCACGTTCGAGGCGGCCTGCGTAGGCGCTTTAGAAGGGATTAGACATGACACGGAAATCGCTATTGGCGGCACTAGTAGTCGCAGCGCATGGAGGGGGTCGCGTTAAAAGTCTGAAGAGCTTAGGGGTTAGCGCTGCTAAAGTGTCGTTGGCTACATCACTGGTTATCGGTGGGGCGCTGTTGATATTTGGGCCATCTGCCAAAGCAGCAACCTATGAAATCACTGGCAACGTAAACAGCAGCACGGTAGATTTGTTCATCACCAGCTCAAATACGTTGAACAACAACACAGGCGGCTACGATATCACGGCGATCACCGGATCGATTTCGGGCTACGGAAGCGTTGATCCCTATTCAGGAACTTGGCCTAATAATAGCGATGTAATCAGTTCTGGTCTTTATGTTAATCCGAATCAGGGGCAGGTTCCTCCTTCCAACCTGTTCACTGTCCAGAACCCGGCGAACTCCGGCGGGGCGAACTTTCCAATAGACAACGTATGGTTATCAACAGATCCCCATCTCACATACGATGGTGGCGTGGGATTTCTGATTGCTGTTGACGGTACGCAGAGTCATGACCTTACTGGGTATCTCTCTGCTGCGTATCCATCGAACTCGGCCGGATGGTATTATTTGTTCTTGGGAAATTACGACCAGAACAGCAATTTCAGCGCGGTTGTGAGCGAAAATTTTGCGGCCGGACCGGGACTAACTCCATTGCCAGCCGCCCTCCCACTCTTCGCTTCAGGCCTCGGCGCATTAGGTCTGCTCGGCTGGCGCAGGAAGAGGAAGAATGCAGTGGCAGTCACAACTGCCTGATCAAAACACGGATTGGATCTTGGAGAGACCGCCGCAGTTGGCGGTCTTTCTTTTTGCGCCGATCATGCTGCGGCGCATTGGCCGCGAATGGCAGATTTTGTTGCAGAAGTGATTTGAAGGCTTTGGCGAACAGTGATTCCGTCTTCTGACGACATTTTGTGTCGGAGGCGAGCAATGATGGGACGCCAGAACAACGACCATGGTCCTTTATTCTATGAGTTCCGCCTCGATGAGGCGGTTCCTGATGATCATCTGGTGCGCAATATCGACGCCGTTCTCGATCTATCGTGGGTGCACGCAGAGCTCGCACCGCACTATCCAGCCCTCGGCCGGCCGTCGGTTGATCCGGTACTTATGATCCGGATGCTGATCATCGGTTATGTCTTTGCGTTGCGATCCGAGCGGTTACTGTGTCGCGAACTGCATGTGAGCCTCGCCTATCGCTGGTTCTGCAAGCTGGGCATTGAGCACAAGATCCCTGATCATTCGGCATTCTCGCGTGCACGCAATGAACGCTTCCGCGACAGCGGCATCTTTCGCCAGGTATTTGAGCGTGTGGTCGAGGCCTGTATCGCAGCCGATCTCGTTGGCGGAGAAGGGTTTGCGGTGGATGCGAGCCTGATTGCGGCTGACGCCAACAAGCAGCGCTCAACCCCGGGCTCAGAATGGCAAAAGAGATGTGATCCCGAGACGGCGAGCCGGGCCGTGAAGGAATATCTGGCAACACTTGATGATGCGGCTTTCGGTGCGGCGAGTGATGTCACGCCGAAGTTCGTCTCGCCATCCGATCCTGCCGCGCAATGGACCGGCGCGATGCGAGGGCCGGCGTTCTTTGCCTATGCCGACAACTATCTCATTGATGTGAAGTTCGGCGTCATCATGGACGTGGAGGCCTCGCGCGCCATCCGCCAGGCCGAAGTTGGCGCGGGGAAGACCATGATTGAGCGCACCGAAGAGCGATTTGATATCAAACCCAGGTGGCTCGCGGCCGATACGGCCTACGGTTCAGGCCCGAACCTCAACTGGCTCGTCAAAGACAAGGACATCGCGCCCCACATCCCGGTGATCGACAAGTCGAGGCGTGATGACGGAACCTTCAGTCGGGAAGACTTCAGGTTTGACAAAGAGCGCGACGTTTATGTCTGCCCAGCGGGCAAGCTTCTAACCACGACAGGAACGCTGATCGATGATGGCGAGACCCTTCGTTATCTCGCCAGCACATCCGACTGTCGGGGATGCCCGCTCAAGGTACGATGCTGTCCAAAGGCGTCCTTCCGCAGGATTCCGCGCAGCATCTATGAAGAGGCGCGCGACGTTGCCCGCGCACTGGCCAAGACCGAGGCCTTCGAACAATCACGCTGTGATCGCAAACGCGTCGAGATGCTGTTCGCCCATCTCAAGCGCATCCTGAAGCTTGGTCGCCTTAGGCTTCGTGGCCCGTGCGGCGCACAAGATGAGTTTACGCTTGCGGCAATCGCACAGAACCTACGCCGGCTCGCCAAACTGGTCGTTCGGCCACCACCGATGGCCGCCGCTTGTACCGCCTAAGCGTTGCGGTCGTCAGTCCCCTCACTTCAAGGCCCCGCCGCCAAATGGAGCGGGCGCCGCAGACGGGCTAAAGACATCGAGATGGTCGCCTCATTCTTCCTCTCGCCGACTTTTGCAACAAAATCGGCACGTAACGGACAAGCCGACCGCGCCGGGTTTTGCGGTCTTTTCTGATTTGAATTCAATTGCTGAGAAAATATAGAGATGAAAATCATTTAATGCGTTTGTGCGTCACCTTTCACTCCTCCCCACGCTTCCTCCCTACACTTTCATAGACGAACCCATGGCGCGCGACTTCCTCGGGCCGGTAAATATTGCGCAAGTCGACCAGCACCGGGCGCTCCATGGCTTTCTTCAGCCGCGCGAAATCGAGCGCGCGAAACTGCTCCCATTCGGTGACGATCACCAGCGCGGACGCGCCCTCGGCACAGTCGTAGGCGTCCCTGCAGAACACGACGTTGGACATGAGCGGCTTGGCCTGCTCCATGCCGGTCGGGTCGTAGGCGCGCACCTTGGCGCCCATGTCCTGCAGCGCGGTGACTAGCGGGATCGACGGCGAATCGCGCATGTCGTCAGTGTTCGGCTTGAATGTCAGTCCGAGCACGGCGATGGTCTTACCGCGCAGTTCGCCCCCAAGGGCGTTGGCCACCTTGCGCGCCATCGCACGCTTGCGCGCATCGTTGACCGCCACCACTGCCTCGACGATGCGCAGCGGTGCGCCGTGATCCAGACCGGTTTTAAGCAGCGCCACCGTATCCTTCGGGAAGCACGAGCCGCCGAAGCCCGGCCCGGCGTGCAGGAACTTCGAACCGATGCGGTTGTCGAGCCCGATGCCGCGGGCGATTTCCTGCACGTCGGCGCCGACTTTTTCGGCAAGGTCCGCGATCTCGTTGATGAAGGTGATCTTGGTGGCGAGAAAGGCATTGGCGGCGTATTTGATCAGTTCCGCCGTGCGCCGGTCGGTGAACATGATCGGCGAACGGTTGAGATAGAGCGGGCGATAAAGCTCGCTCATCACCTCGCGCGCGCGCGCATCCTCAGTTCCGACCACGATGCGGTCGGGAAGCTTGAAATCGCGGATGGCGGCGCCTTCGCGCAGGAATTCCGGATTGGATACCACGGCAAATTCAGCGTCGGCGCGCGTTTCGCGCACAATGCGCTCGACCTCGTCGCCGGTGCCAACCGGCACGGTCGATTTGGTGATCACCACGGTGAAGCCATCGATTGCGGCAGCGATTTCGCGCGCGGCGTCGTAGACGAAACTCAAGTCGGCATGACCATCGCCGCGGCGCGACGGCGTGCCGACGGCAATGAACACCGCGTCGGCGGTCTTCACCGCGTCGACGAGCTTGTTGGTGAATTTCAGCCGCCCAGCGCGCGTATTGGCAGCGACCAGGTCGGTCAAGCCCGGCTCGAAGATCGGCACTTCGCCGTGCGTCAGCGCGGCGATCTTGGCGGTATCCTTGTCGACGCAGGTCACGTCGTGGCCGAAATCGGCAAAGCAGGCCCCGGAAACGAGGCCGACATAGCCGGCGCCGATCATGGCAACGCGCATGGAGTGACTACCCTTGAACTAACTGGCTGATCCCGCCGCTGGGCTTCGTACATATAGCGTGGCCGTTGATGTTTATGCAGTCGCTCATCGTTCTTCAAGCTCGATCGCGAGGTCGAAAATCGCCAAGCGGCATAACTGCGCACGATCAAGGTTTTATTCCTCGATAGCGGACCTAACTTTTAGCTTGCCGATTTTCTGCGACCGCTCGGCCGTGTCCCTTTTTTCGACACTGCTTGGGGCTGCTTCTTCCCCTGTATCGGGAAGAGCATTTCGGTCTGCCCGGATATGCGTTTGGACCCTCGCTTGGAGCGACCTTTCGTACCCTTTTCGGACCGCACACTATTGCGGAGCGCATCCATTAAGTTGATGACCCTTGGCGGCTCGCGGGTCTCTCCTCGGACCACTTTCTGGCCCGCTTGTTTTGTTTTTAACAATTCCGTCAACGCATTCTCATAATGGTCCTGAAATTTCTCTGGCTCAAAGCGTTTCGTCTTGGTTTCCACAATGTGGGTCGCAAGCTCCAGCATGTCCTTCGGGACTTTTTCATTCGGAATATCATCGAAATACTCGCCCTCGTTCCGAACTTCGTACGGATACCGCAGAGTCACACCCAGTAAGCCCTTGCCGCGCGCTTCGAGCGCGATGATGTGCTCCCGTGTCGTGAACACCACCGTGCCAACCGCGACCATGCCTTCGGACTTGATCGCTTCTCGAATGACAGCAAAGGCCTGCTGCCCAACCTCCCCGTCTGGGACGATGTAGTAGGGATTGTTGAAGTAAAGGTCGTCGATTTCGGTTCTGGACACAAACTGATCAATTTCGATTGTTCGCCTGCTTTCTATCGCTATTGCTTCAAACTCATCTGGCTCAATTTCAATGTAGCGCCCCTTGTCGACCTCGTAGCCTTTGATGATGTCGTCATTCTGAACCTCGTCTCCCGTCTCTGTATCAACTTTGAGATACCTGATCCGGTTGCCCGTATTTTTGTTTATCTGGTTGAAGCGAATTTTCTCGCGCTCTGACGTCGCGGGATAGAGTGCAATAGGACACGAGACGAGGGAAAGCTTGAGGAAGCCCTTCCAGTATGGACGCGGTGCCATGACAAACTCCAACGCAACTGACCTGACGGCAGGATACCCCATCGTCGGGAGCTGCGCGAACCGACATCTAACGGCGTTCTCAATTTGTTTCATGCGATCGAAACAAGAACATTCAGGTGGCAGGGCGCCCAGTCCGAGCTCGTCCCCGGTCGGTTTCACTTCGCTAGGTACTGTGAATTCTGTGGACTGTTCGAGTTCGCAGTTGGAAAGGAGCAGCGTCATTGTATGAATGACATATGGGGAAAGTTCCGAATAAAGCCGCTCTCGATGCGCTCGAAAGGCTCTATGCCGAGTTTGTCGCCAGACCTGTTTGTGTGACTGAATCCGTTTTGCGGATAGCGCCGCCCGCCAAATTTAGTGCTGCAATTGCCGATAAAGGAAATGCGGAGCGTAGCGCGAAAGTGCTCCGCACTGTCGAGCCAGAAGAAAGCATAATCGCGATGCGCATCCTTGAACTGAGAGATAGACTCGGGGGCCTTATAAGAGCCTAATTATCAAACAGAAAGACCGGCACATTGGCCGGGGCTTAAAGTGGCTCGGAAGCGATCACTAGTGCTTAATAAAGCCGCCAAGCCGATCTTGCAGCTGAACCATACGCATCGCGATCATACTTTCTGTCGAATGAATTTCGCCTTTTGGCTCGGCGCGGGGGACCTGAGCCTTTTCTAGCCGATTGCAGGCGGCGTTTAGCCAGCTGCAAGCCGCGTGAAGGTCATCCAGCGAACCAATCGTACTTATGGGCACATCACATGGATGACCTGTCCTGTTGCCCAGTCGTTGCCGTTTGCGCCACGTCGCACATTTGCTCTTGCTCTGCCATTTCGGTCGAGTGTGCTGTGGCGAAATAGAGCGCTTCCGCAGCGCGCTCTGCTTTTTCCGCATCGGCAATCGCCGCGGAGCATTGGGCGCGGAGCGCCATCCGCGCCACGGCAATAGCCATCGATTTAGTCAAATCGGAAATTGCGGCCAAAAACTCGGCGTAAAGCTCATTGGGCACCGTGGTATTCTGAATTTTTCCCATCTGCCTACTCCCGCATCAGGGTCGAACGCCACAAATAAATCATAGGTGCTTTCCGCCCCTGACACAATACAGCCCCCAATTCAAAAAAGCGGCAACCCGCAAATTCAAAAGAGACCGCTTGCGATCAAAAACGGGTGGTGTCCCCGCCCGATACGAACATTCGAAACAAATGGCCTGATATTCCTGTCCTGCTCGCAACGGGTTACGGGTAATAAGAGCCAAGGGCTACAGACGGGATCGGAGGTCGTCCACGCCCTCTCAGGTGTCGGCAGATTTTTCCTACCGGAAATAAGAGACCGTTGATCCGAGGGCGCGTATTAAATTCATCAGAAAAATCATCAGAGTAATTTGGCTCGCTTCTTGCTCGAGGGTGATTGTCCGAATAGCGCCCGCGTGTTTTGTCACGCCATGAAGGATGTTGGGAGGCTGTTGCGATGAAAATTTATATGCGGCCACCACTTCCACCTCTGCTGCCCGCACCCCCGCCAAAACCACTTCCAACTGTCTTCCAGTTGCAAATGCAAGCCGAGGAGTTGACCAAAGCCGCGCAGCAACAAAAAGACCGCTTGAAGAAGCCTTATGGGAGACGGAATGCCCCCGGGGACTTGGATGAGGACACCGATTCCGAAACGCAAGAGCGAGATTATCGCTCGAACCGGAACCTCGACTTTCTCGCTTGAGGTCGCGCTAGTGTTCAAGCCTAAAGATACGTAACTCTCATATGGCCGCGAAGCTGATGACCGAACAGAAGGCCTTCATAGACAAATTAGCCGAGCATATTGAAGCTCTGCCCGAAGTTTGGCTTCAAAATGAATTGCTCGAACAGACCAGAGAATACCTCACACGGGATCGGCGCTTTGAGAGGCTGAGACTTCATCAGCTGAATGAAGTATGGGCCGAAGCATTTCGGCAGTTCGTAAGACTGAAGATTGGGCCTCACCTTCGCGATATGGATGACGCAGGAGCGGAGCTTCGTCTTCGCAACGAGGAATTCCCCACTGACTAGTTACATCGGAAATAGAGCAACTCAGGGCCGCATAGGTCGCTGCATATCTATCCAGCGTCAGAACCGACCTTTGTCCGCCCATAGAGAGCACCTCAGACGGACTGGAAAAGTTCCCTGCGCTTTTCTGAACCTAAGCGATGCAGAGAATACACGGTGCTTATTGACGTATTGGGATGTGTTCTAATACTATCTCGTCGTGGCGCGTGTTATCACGGGGATAGCGATGAAATTCGCTTCGGTCAGCGTTGCTTTGGTTCTGCTATTTGGCGTCCCAGCCGCACCGGCATCGGCTGCCACAATCACCTGGACGCTATCTTCAAATGTTCCTCTGTCAGACGGAGGAACTTTGAACGGGTATTTCGGAATTTACGACAACTCGGGCTTTATCAACGGAAATCCGTTCGATCTGACGACCGCTGGCGGAACCAGCAACTACAGCCAGCATTACACGTCGACGATTAACGCGTCGGATCCAAACACTGTCACTGTCCAGTTTTTCGCGCCCAACCCGGCGTACAGCTCGACTCTCCAACTGACGTTCGAATACAGCTTGTTAGTTGCTGTCGCGAACAACCCAATTGTGGGAGGGATTGGTGGTCCTTCCTATGAATGCGAAGGCTGGAGTTGCACCGACACAGATATGCGCTTCGTCACCGGCGGCTTTGCGAGCGCTTTCGGTTCCGCAAACGGTCCTGCCCCAACACCTCTGCCGGCGGCGTTGCCGCTGTTTGCATCAGGCCTTGGAGGATTGGGTTTGCTCCGATGGCGCAGGAAGCGGAAAGCTACTGCACGCATAGCCTGATCGGTATCTTTGTTGTGGCACTGAAGGGCCGCCGCACTGGCGGTCTTTCTTTTTATGGGATCATGCGATGGTACGTTTGTCCGTTCATGGCACTTCGATGCGTTCGCCGCGAACACACCATTTATCGCGCGATTGGGCAACAGCGGACAAAGGCCGAATTTGGTGCTAGATTGCTAAGGAGCGTTTGACCCATTAAACGACATTGCATTAGCAGCGAGAAGGCTTTTCAAACTAAAATCTGCAGACGGCGGTGCAGCCGTTAGGCCTTTTAGTCGGGAAGCAAAGGCTCCAAAATAGGAACGAAACGGCGAAAGCGATTGATAGAACGTAATCCAGATTAAAAAGCTAAAGATCAACCTGCTTCTCAAGTTTCGGTAGATTTTCGACACAATAGTAGCCGGATGAGCGCGTAATTAATTTCGAGCGCATCCACTCATTAAGAATCCGGCTCACGTTTTCCCTGGCGATGCCGCACATGGCAGCAACGTCGCTTTGGTTGACCTTTTGTTGGATGACAATACGCCCATTGCCGACATCCCGGCCAAACGCTTTCGCTAAGTCGAGCAGCGCACGCGCTACCCGGCCCTTAAGCGGCAAAAAACTCGCAGCCGCCACGAGTTGATCGGTCCTACGCAAGCGCTCCGCGAGGAGGATAAAAAGATACTTGTAGATTTCCGGGTTCAGCGCGGCTGCTCTGTCGAAAGCCGCACGACTCACGAAGCTCAAATTGGAATCACGCAACGCTGTTGCTGAAGCAGATCTTGACCGTCCGTCGATCATCGCCATGTCGCCAAAGATCGAGCCAGGACCTAATATGGCAAGTATAAGTTCAGAGCCGTTCGGCGATGTTATGCTGATTTTCACGAGGCCCTTGTTTAGCCGATAACAACCATTACCCGGGTCGCCGTCAAGAAACAGGACCTCATGAGCCGGCAGATCAATCGGCTTCGCATCTGCCAGAAGCCGCGCTAACAGTCGGTCGGGAAGATCGCCGAGCACACCGGCAGCGGGATGGCGAGTTATAGCCATCGACTTTGCTTCGCGCTGGATTACTTTTCCCGGCATGACCCGAGCTCCTTTCCAAGCGCATGTTCCCATATACTCGTCGAGCCGATGCTCGCAAATGCCGGGTACATCCTACCCGCGCCCGACGCCGATAGCGACCATTTTGGCTGCATCGCAGCGGACGATGCCTATGTGCCATCGCGACCAAACGGGTTGCAAAATGATTAGCACAAAAAGAAAGACGGCCTCGCGCAGGCAGTGTGAGAACTAGACGAGTTCAGATAAGATGGAATGCGAGTCTAGACCCTAATCGTTACTGAGGTTCCAAATGGTCAACTTCGGCAATGAATTGACCAACCAAGCCTTCCGAAGTCAGCATTGAATAATGATCGCCCTTAACCGGAATAATCGTTACATTTGAACAATATACTCCCCACCCCAAATCAGGAGAACCCGGATCTTCCGAGCGAAAGAGAGCGACTGGTGTCTTTTGCAAAATGGGTGCTTTGTTTTTCTCAGCCCAATCACCCCACATTTTTGCGAAGACTCGCATTTGGATAAAAGTGTCGCCTCGTACTCTGGCTCGCCCTGGCAAAATGGTGCGTCCGAATCGCACAACCATCATGACCAATTCCGGCCCGCCGCGTCTGTCCCAAAGCCAGCTGATAAAATGTATCCATTTGCGTCCAGGTGGAAACAAGGTTCCACCTCGAAACTTTGTAGCGATGTAGTCGTGACAAAGAATGAGCGCACCCGAAAAGATACTGGGCTTAGAGTCTGACGTTCGATAAAACACGTCTGTGCTGGTATCGAGCAAACAGACCAACTCTACAGCGCGACCCATATTTTCCAGTGCGAGCCCAGTAACATAGGCAAGCTGACCACCTTGCGAATAGCCAGCAAGCCTGAGTCTACCTTGAGGCGATTTCGCATTAATGTGCTGAGCCACCTGCTTTGCCAAATCTTCGAATTTGAATTCCTGGTCAATCCAATGATGCCACTTGCCGATTTGGACGACTTCAAATGTCAAGCGTGGTGTCGCCTGCTCTCGAAAGCGGATTAGTGCGGGTTCGTCGGCGCCCCCGCCGCCCGGGAACAAAAAAACCGGAGTTTGCGTTAAGGGCCGACTGCCGGACGATGCTTGCCTGTACTTGCCCTCCAATAAAGCATTCGTTACTGCATCAATGTTGCGAAATACCAACAAAAACTCCGGTGGGAGTACTACCCCAAGCCGGTTGCCGATCCACTCTGTCGCAATCACAGCATCAATTGAATCGAGTCCATATTCATCAAAGTTCTTAGCAATGTCGATTTCAGTCGGCTTAACTTTAAGCACACCTGCTAGCGCATCGATCAGTACCTTTTGAAGATCACCCTTTTGGTGAACCGGCAGTCTATCAAATTTAGCTGCAGTCAACTCCACCGCACGCGTTAGCTTATTGGTCATCATCAAGAACCGCTCAAAGATTCTGGGCGACGCGTACAGGAAGATAAGTTAGGCGCCGAATTGACCGTCCCGCATACCATTTCTCATCGCCTGCGCGTTCGATCGGGGGCAACTTCACCAAATGCTCCAGTGCGATGCAACCCTCAAGCTGGGCAAGACTTGCGCCGACGCAATAATGATGTCCCTCACCAAACGCAACATGCGGTTTCTCCTGCTGTTTGATGTTGAGATCATTCGGCGCGGCAAATGCCGCAGGGTCGCGATTCGCCGAACCCAGAAGCAGCATCACACGATCGCCTGGTTGAATTGTCTTGCCACCGATAACCCGGGCTTGCGTACAAACTCGCAGGGCCCGCTGAACCATACTTTCGAGACGAAGAACTTCAGATACGGCCGTTTGTGCAAAGGTCGGATTGTCGCGTATCGTTTGACGAAGCCACGGGCGCTCAATCAACGCCCAGATCAGAAAGCCAATCAGTGCCATCGTCGTTTCGGCACCTACTCTATAAGTGAATAGTGCGGTCGCGGCAGCATGTGCCAGCCTCTGGGATTCGGAACCAGACGTGCCCTTATAAATATCCGACAACCCACTCTCTGCGCTGCTATTTGCCGCTTCAGCAATTCTGGATTGCAAGAGGTCAAGCGCGATGCCGGCCTTGGCGTTAATATTGTCATAAACGTCCAGTGTGCAGCCATCCAACATCAGTGTTAATTGCGTAAGCAGATCGTTCAGAGTGCGGACGTCGGATTTCTGAAGACCCAAGATATGGGCCATAACGTAATGCGGCAGAGGTTCCGCAAACTCCGCAATGGCATCATATTCCAAAAGGGTCGAAAGCTTGACCGACAACGATGTGGCAATATCATTGATGATTGACTTAATCTGGCTTAAAGGTATCCGGGTTATGATTTTTGAAATTGTTCGTCGCGTTTGCTGATGAACCGGTCCTTCTTTGTAGAAGAGAGTTGCGTCTAGAACCCGAATGAGAGAGCTATAGTCGCGACCAGCACGACGGGCCAGCTCTGAAATATACTTTGCGGCTTCTATAGCTTCAAAATTGCGATCATTGAGCACGTTTTTAACATCTTCCATTCGAACTCAAGACCCACACACGCAGCAGCGGGCTCCAGTGAACAGGATCCTCCGACCGTAGTCTATGATAGCGCGCGTATGGCTCAACGATAAGATTCTCGTCGAACGGATCGAAGAGATCGTTCGAGGCACTCTCGGTTATCGCGCTTACCATCGTTTCCATTAATGTTGGGCTGTATTGAGCATCGGGCTCACGGAAAATAACATATCGGACCGATTGAGACGTTTAAAACTATTCATGAGATACATTTCGTGCGCATGCGACCGGCGCACTTTTCCGCTGGACGTACGCGGGAGCGAGCCGACACGGATAACCTGGAGATCGAACAGACGTAATCCAAGTTTGCCCGTCACCGACGCAAATGCGTCCGTGACAGCCTTGGCCAGTACGTCGGAATTTAGTTGGGTCCGTTCGATCTCTTGTATTAATACAGCTCTTTCCTGTCCATCCCATTCAATGCCAAATGCCGCGCCGGTAAAGCCGGTAAAAAGTTCGTGGCTCTGCGCCACACAAAATTCAATATCTTCGGCATTGTGCTTAACTCCGTTGATGATGATCGTATCTTTTATTCTTCCAGTCACGAAAAGCTCGCCGGCTTCAAGATAGCCAAGATCTCCTGTTCTTAAATATGGACCATTGCCGTCAGCCAAGGTAACGCGAAACGGATCGTCGGCATTGGCCGGCAGCTGCCAATATCCCTGCCCGATGTGCGGTCCTTGAACCCAAATTTCGCCAACGGCACCGTCATTGAGCTTCACCTTTGTCTCAGGATCCGCAATAACGACGGTCGACCCGAGTGGAGCGCGCCCGCAACTTACGTTTGGTGCCAAATGGTTTCTGGTGTTGCTGGAAGACGCCGACCTCGGTGCCAATCGTGCGCCCGTCACTAGTAAAGTGGCTTCCGCTAAACCAAAGCAAGGCAGAAATGACTGCCGTCGGAAACCGTACTTTGCAAAACGCGAACTAAATCGGTCGAGAACATCAGCACGTACCTTCTCAGCACCACAATATGCTACCTGCCAAGAACTCAGATCCACGCCTTTAAGCTGTTCGTCGAGGACAGCTCTCAAGCAGTATTCGAAGGCGTAAGTCGGTCCGCCGCTTGTGGTTGCTTTCCATCTTGAAATTGCCTGCAACCATAGAACAGGCCGCTGCAGAAATAAAAGTGGTGACATAAGCACAGAGAGAGCACCACCGTAGACCGGCTGCAGTACGTGACCCACTAATCCCATATCATGGAATAGCGGTAGCCAGCTGACGCCGCTACATGTTCTATCGTGCTCGAAAGTCTCGGCAATCATCGCACTATTGGCGATTAGATTGGCATGGGTAAGCATCACTCCCTTTGGTGAGCCGGTAGATCCAGATGTATATTGAATAAGCGCAAGCGCTTCTAAACGAGATGCAGGCAAAGATACATGTCGAAACTCGAGAGAAATTGTATCGACCTGAATCCAAACCAGATTTTGAGCGGTTGCGAATGATGCTTCGCAAACCTGAGGTTCTTTCCTTAGCCTCTCCAGTGTGAGGACCCCAGCCGGGTCGGCATCGCGAAGGATTGAGGACATCCGATCGACAACATATTTACCCGGCAAAAAAGAGACCGGCACAGCCACTGCTCCAGCATAAAAGCATCCGAATAAAGCAGCAATAAAGTCTAGGCCAGGCGGAAAAATAAGCAGAACCCGTTTACCGCCAAGACCATTTACAATCAACTCGTTGGCAATCGCGCGAGCACGAAGGTCAAGGGCGGAATAGTTGGTTTCGTCAGTAACGACTCCGTCGGGGCCAAGGAAGACGAAAGCTTGTTTATGCGGCTGTTGGGCCGCATGCATTTGCAAAATGTCGCAAAAGGTCGCCGGTCGGGAATCCTCATCTCCTCGGCTGGTGCTAACAGACTCCTCTACGTCAAGCATTAACGTCCCCTGTAACCGAACCTAGTGGATCGAATTTAACACTTGGTGCCCGCGTCTGACAGCCTGGATAATTTTGTCGGGATCGGCAGTCCAAGTGAAGGGTTTCGGTTCAGTATTGTGTTCAACGACGAAGCGATTGATTGCTGCCTGCAAGTCGACGACCGATAGGAAGGTACCGCGCTTTAATCGCCGCTTCGTGAGCTTGGCGAAGAAGCCCTCGACGGCGTTGAGCCATGACGCCGATGTGGGCGTGAAGTGGAACGTCCAGCGGGGATGCCGGGCCAGCCATTGGCGCACCTTTGGATGCTTGTGGGTTGCGTAGTTGTCGACGATGGCGTGAATTTCCTTCCGCCGCGGCACCTGCGCCTCAATGGCATTGAGGAATCGGATGAACTCCTGATGGCGATGATGCTGCATATTGCGTCCGATGACGGTGCCGTCGAGAACGTTGAGAGCGGCGAACAGCGTGGTCGTGCCGTGACGCTTATAGTCGTGGGTTATCGTCCCGGCGCGGCCCTTCTTCATCGGCAAGCCGGGCTGAGTGCGGTCGAGCGCCTGGATCTGGCTTTTCTCATCGACCGAGAGGACGACGGCATGAGCGGGCGGATCGACATAGAGACCGACGATGTCGCGCAGCTTGCCTACAAATTGCGGGTCAGTAGACAGCTTGAACTGTTTCACCCGGTGCGGTTGAAGGCCGTGCGCACGCCAGATGCGCTGGACGGAACTCGCGCTGATATCGACGAGCTTCGCCATCATGGCGGAGGTCCAGTGGGTCGCCTCCGCTGGCGGGTCGGTCTGGGTGAGCATCACGACACGCTCGGTGATGTTCGATCCCAGCGGCGGGATGCGCGATGGCCGCGTCTTGTCGCGCAGGAGACCGTCATAACCTTCCTGCATGAAGCGTTCCTGCCAGCGCCAAACACAGGTCTTCGACTTGCCGGTCCGCCGCATGATCTCATTGGTGCCAACACCGTCCGCGCTGAACAGGACGATCTCGGCGCGCCAGACATGCTTGTGCGGGGCGTTGCGGTCCCCCGCAAGCGCCTTCAGACGGCGGCGATCAGAGGGCTTGAGAGTGATGGAGATTCCGGTTCGCATGCGCCAGACTCGCATGCATCGAGTCCGCTGGGAATCCCCTCAGGGATTTAAATGTCAGACGTAATCCACTAGCATCCCAGAACCGACAATCTCGATTTGATTTGGCAATACATGATCTTATTCGGAATTCCCCGGATGACTTCCGAGCTGAGGTGAATATTGGTGCTTTTACGGCTTTCCTGCAAGACGGACGCGAGGTGCAGATCGCTACTGAGGACTACCAGACCTTCGAAGCCACAGTGATCGCCGACTATGACGCTGAATCGGCCGTCGAGCGCGAGCTCGTCCTGCGCCTGGCGAGCGTGCTCTGGCGGCTGCGCCGGGCGACAGGCATCGAGATGCGCCATTCGAGACGGTGATCGCGGAGAACGGCAAAGTGAACCCCGGCGCCTCTGTCCCGACACCTGCCCCTGGGCCAGCAGCCGACCTGCCGGCCGACACTCATTTACGCTTGGACGCAATACCGGGGTCTGACGCGGCGGTCCAACGCGAACGAGGCTCCGACACCAACAAGGATTCCGTTACGACCAACAATATTAGCGACTGTTTCCTGCGCCTCGCCACCCTGCCGACGTTCACGCTGGATCGTCTCAGCCGCTACGAGCACCTTCTCTGGCGGCAAACCCGCCAGCTTGTGTTCACATTGGAGTCGTTGGAGCGGCGGAAGAAACAGCCGAAGCGCTCGCGTTTTTCATTCTCATCAATCGTGTGGCTTCAGAATGAACTTACATCATATGTGAGTGTACGTAGCCCGATACCGAATTCGGATTTGGATCGGATGGTGCGATCGATTCGCATATTAATCCATATTGCCAAAACTATTTTCTGCTCGGCTTTTAAAATTAAACATTTTGAAATTCGTATTGTTCACGTTTCAACCGGTTTTTCTTCCGTTCGCAAAGGGTCGAGATACTTTCGTGGCCAGCCCATCTGTGTGCTTGGGCGCAAGTCATCTTATTCGGCCCGCAGCGAATAACCGCGTGTCCGCCTCAAAGGTAACTATTTAAAATAGGGGCCACTAAAATGAGATTCTCAAACTTAAAAATTCTCTACAGAATTCTTGCGTGCTTTGCTCTACTTGGTATGGCGGCCGGCGGTGCGATTTGGTTCGCGACATCGAATATGAAGGAAATAGATGCACGGTATTCCAATATTATTGGACACGACGTTACGGCATTGACTGCCGGTCTAGACGCGCAAACGCAGCTGATGGACCAAGGTCGACTTATGTGGCTCATGGTCGCTAAATCAGGCCGCACCGAAATGAAAACAATTGCCGATGAAGTTTCGAACAAGATGCAACTCACCACCGCCTTTTTAGGAGCGGCCAAGAACTTCGCTCCGAAATATGCGGCGGAGTACGAGGATATCGCGCGGACGACCCAAGACAATTACAAGGCATACCTAGCGGTCGAAAAGGCATCGGTGGCGAATCGCAACTCTGATGCGCTCGGTCTCGCCGAAGCGATTGATTTGAAACTGGACGCAACGCGCAACGCCTTGTCCCAAGTTAATGCGGCGCTGGACCAAGACTTGCGCGCCAATTCAAAGCAAGCCGCAGCCGAAACCAAATATACCATCACAATGACTTTGATCGGGATGAGTGTAGGGATGGCCACCGTGCTTGGCCTGGCGTTCGCCCTGGTTCAGCTAGGCATTTCGCGGCCGATTGGCAAAATATCGAATATTCTCAACGAACTCGCGAACGGCAACAAAGCCGTCGAGATTCCATATACCGATCGAGGTGACGAGATAGGCGATAACGCGCGCGCGGCTATGACTTTTAAGGAAAATCTTCTGCGCATTGAGAGAATGGAGGCTGAGCAGAAGGAAAATGAGTCCCGAACGGCCGCGGAACGCGAAGCGGAGAAAGAAAAAGCGCTCGGCGAATTCGGAGCAGCGGTGGGCGGCATCGTTAAGGCCGCGATGGCCGGCGACTTCACGCAGCGTGTCGATCTCCGGGGCAAGTTTGGGCTCCTGCTGAGTTTTGGCACCGCACTTAATTCGCTGTGCGAAAATGTTTCCCATGCGCTAAGTGACCTTATCAACATGCTCAACGCGCTTGCTCAAGGTGATCTAACGCGGCGCATTTCAGCCGACTACCAGGGAAGCTTTGCTATCTTGAAAGACAACGCAAATAGGACGGCGGAGCGGATCGGGGCTACGGTTGCTGAAATCAAGGCTTCTGCGGCCGAAGTCACAAATGCGTCGGCGGAGATATCCACCAGCACGACCGATTTGTCGCAGCGCACTGAAGAACAGGCCGCCAGCCTGGAACAGACCTCCGCCTCGATGGAAGAAATCGCCAGCACAGTGAAGAAGAACGCGGAGTACGCGCAGCAGGCCAATGCATCGGCCAGCGCCACCCGCGACGTCGCCGACCGCGGCGGGCAGGTGGTTGCCCAGGCGGTGCAGGCCATGGCCGCGATCGAAGAATCCTCGCGCAAGATCTCCGACATCATCGGCGTCATCGACGAGATCGCCCGGCAGACCAACCTGCTCGCTTTGAACGCCGCGGTGGAAGCCGCCCGCGCCGGCGAAGCCGGCCGCGGCTTCGCGGTCGTTGCCTCCGAAGTGCGCAGCCTGGCGCAGCGTTCGTCGCAAGCTGCCAAGGACATCAAGGACCTGATCACCAACTCGAACGACCAGGTCAAAGGCGGCGTCGAACTGGTCAACCGGGCCGGCACGGCGCTGACCGAGATCGTCGAGTCGATCAAGAAGGTGGCCGACATCGTCGCCGACATCGCCAGTGCCAGCAACGAGCAGTCGACCGGCATCGAGCAGGTCAACAAGGCACTGACGCAGATGGACGAGGTGACGCAGCAGAACTCGGCGCTGGTCGAGGAGAACGCGGCCACCGCCAAGACGCTCGAGCATCAGGCCATGGCCATGGACGAGCGGGTTTCGTTCTTCAAGCTCGATGGCGAGGTCGAAAATCGCCAAGCGGCCTAACTGCGCACGATCAGGGTTTATAACCTCGGTGGCAAAGTTATTTCAGCCCGCGGCCCCAATAATGCGCTAACGGACGGACTCAAAACCTATAACTTTTCTAGATTACCCAGCCGACGAGATAAACAACTGATCGTCCACAGATAGACGCAAGCTCACTGCCTAAAGTCCCAGCCCATGCTGCGGTAAGGACTAAGCCGAGAGCGACTAAAAGGACCGGCCCAAGTCGACCCGCGCGCCGCCGTGCCGGCAGAACAGTCTCTGTGTCTGCTTCAGGCATTAATGTCGTCGGATTATTGTCTAATAAAACAACCTGATGGCCGTCTTCCAAACGCCATGTCCGTCGCCGACGGCTGCCGGCGACGGCTGTTCTGGACGGTCACTTCAAGCTGGGAGCTGCGGTCTATTTTCCCTGCGCCCATTCTTTTTACGCCGAGATAACAGGCCTAGCGCTAACAGCCCGCTGGAGAACAGTGGCAGAGCGGCCGGCAAAGGAGTGGAAGTTGGCACCGCCACGGAACCGATATTGCCGATCGTGGTGTTGCGAGGGTGCTGGAAAAGAACGGCGAGTCCACGGAGCTTTGCCAGCGAAATTGAAGAAATCGCTCGAAGACTGTGCGGAGATGAAAAAAACGCGCTCCTTTGCGAACAGGCTCTCGTAATAGCGGAGTGCGATATTCTGATTTCACGCGTGCGCGCCTATTCGGGCGAACTAATCGCGAGTGTGAAGGATACAACTGCGCTCCCAACCACAAAGTGGCGCAGTGAGCTGAAACAAAGACGCGAGGCATTGTACGAGCTCTTCAAAAAGAGTGACGCGGTCGAAGCCTCTTACGATGACGTGAATAATGGGGGTAAGACCGACTCTACCGAATTAAATCGGTTGTGGACCGCTTACTTTAGTTACGAGGCTGATCGTGATGAGGGCGCTGCAATACTCGTCGCACTACCCGATCTCAAGCGCGCAAATCGATACGAGAAGCGCGCATGGTCGCGACGGCGAAAGGCATTCCTGGAATTTTTGAGGATTAAAGCCGAAACTTCTAATGCAAAACAGCCAATGGTCCGGTGAGCACAACGACCTTTATGCCCCGCGTCCGCACCTCCAGGCCTGGATGCAATTCTTAAACTGAGCAGAGTCTTCAAGCTCCCTTTGTTCTTCATGCGGGATTGTCCACGACTGCCCGCCGAACGCGCTCTAAAGGCGTATGCGCAGCCAGCTATCGGCTCCGAATTGTCATATGTAAAAAGACAAAGTATCGTGTGTACGTTGGATCTCACAACCGAAGTACGAGGCAGCCAGTGGAAATGCAGAACAGCGCGAACGAGTATGCCGTGGGCCTAGAAGGTGCCGCGTTCGATAAAATTCTTGCGGCGCTTCCATTGGCATCTTATCGCGCTGGCGAAACCGTTTTGAATGCGGGATCAAAGACAGGTCGGCTACTGATCCTCAAACGCGGCGCAGTAGTAATTCTCAAGGACGCCATAGAGATCGGTAGAGTTGATGAGCTTGGCACCGTCTTCGGTGAACTGTCCGCGTTGTTAGATTTGCCGCATACGGCCGAGGTTCGAGCATCAAAGGACTCTGTATTTCAAGTCGCAGACGCGGCCATGTTGGGGAAAGACCCGACCATGATGTTCCACGTCGCGAGGATTTTGGCGCGGCGTCTTGTCGCCGCCGACAGAGGTCTTGTAGAGCTGAAAAAACACCTTCAAGCCGGTCAGTCACCGGGCACCCTTTACAAAATGATTGATAGCATCGAACAGATACTCAGTGTCAGCGGTGACTTCAGGCAGTGGATGTAAGTCAGCGCTAGCGAGCGCATGTCGGTTATGGGTCGATTTTGTTGCAGAAGTCGACGATGGGAAGAATGAGGCGACCGTCTCGATGTCTTTAAGCCGTCTGCTGCGCCCGCTCCATTTGGCGGAGGGGCCCTTAAGGCAGTAGCACTGGCAACCGTAACGCTTAGGCAGCACAAGCGGCGGCCATCGGTGGTGGCCTAACTGATATTTGGGGTCAACATCCACAATTGGATGCTAGGGCTCGCCGGTTTAATAGTGCTCTGGGCAACGGTGTTAGTGCGGGACCTATAAGACTCACGGCTGCTAGCAGCCTAATTTATCTCATCTGGTCTATGGGCAGACGAACGATTGTGTTTCCCACTTTTTGATTAAAGCTGATTGCATATTGCTCCATCATAACGATCGAACGTTCGTCATCGGCGCGCGGACATTGTATCGCACCGTGGCGCAACCCAGCTTCACCGAGCGTCCGCTCGAAGGCGTCGATCGCGTCAGACAATGCGCCGCGCACTAGAAATGCGTCCGATATATAGATCTTGTGCTCGGCTTGCGACGGGGCGAGGCAGTATTGCCAATCTGCTGCCAGTGCGGCGTGTGAACTGACAGCTATCAATGAATAGCCCGCAACAATTTTCATAAGCATCGCCAGAAACGATCCTTGTGCTTGATAATAAAATAGGCGCGCTTCGTCGCGCCCGCTTGCCTAATATGTCTCGGTGATCGATCGATTCGCATAAAAACGTCGTAAAAATATCGGGAGTCACACATGGCAAACATGCGGCTTGTGGCAGATTTTCTGCACAAAGAGGGTTCTTAGCGATGGCCGAAGTCTGTATGCGCGGGGTCGACACTGGTTTCGTCGCGTTGGGATATTCCAAAGTCGCCGTCTTGGGCGTCGTCCAAGGCATCACTGAGTTGCTGCCAATTTCTTCCACCGCGCATATGCGTCTGGTGCCCGCTGTGCTCGGCTGGCAAGACCCCGGCTCGGCATTTTCAGCTGCGATGCAGCTCGCGGCCCTGGCTGCAGTCGTGAGCTACTTCTGGCCTGATGTGCGAGACTTAGCCACAAATTCCCTTCGGGCGGTTGCCCAAGGTCAATTTCAAGACCACGACTTGCGATTTTCCCTTTGGATTGGCCTTGCGACGATCCCGATCGGCATCGCCGGTCTATTGCTAGCGAACGTATTGAACACCTGCAGTTCTCCGCTTCGCAGCGTCAGCATTATTGGCTGGGCATGCGTCGGGATGGCACTCCTTTTAGGGATCGCAGAGGTTCGCGCTCGTCACCGACGCACGATGGACGGCGCTTCGTTAACTGACGCGATGCTTGTCGGCATCGCCCAAGTCGGCGCCCTCATTCCCGGCGTTTCCCGCTCCGGTTCGACCCTGACTGCGGCGCTCGCTCTCGGTTTCAAGCGGGAAGAGGCGGCGCGGCTGTCGTTTCTTCTCGGGCTGCCGGCAATCGCCTTGGCCGGCGTGAAGGAAATATGGGAGCTCCACAAAATTCACCTCGACGGGCACGGCTGGTCGGTGCTGACCTTCGGCTTGATCGTGGCGTCGATTTCGGCGTTTTTCGCGATTTGGGGCCTAATGCGCGTCCTCGAACAGTTCTCGACTTGGCCTTTCGTCGCCTATCGATTCGGGCTTGGCATCGTCATCCTTGTTGGGGTTACAACGGGGTGGCTAGTGTGACAATTGGGCACGAGCTTTTCGCTCAATTGCGGCGCCGCTTTGGCCTGGAAATTATTCGATCTTCATTGAAGTTGCCTGCGCATTTGCCAAGACTCTGATGTATAGGCAATATCAACAGGGGGCGAGGATCGCGAATGCAAGGGGGGCAGTCGTGGGCTGGCTGCATTGGCTAGATCGTCTGATCGCCTTCATTATCGCCGTCGCACAATGGCTGGCTCTGCCGCTCATCTTGCTGTTGTTTCTACAATGGCCGCTACGTGACATTGTACACGCCTATTCGAGCCAAGCGAACGATCTCGGCCAGATTGTTTTCGCGCTCTATGTGGCGGTAAGCATCAGTGCGGCAACGCGAGCCGGCATGCATTTGGCCTCCGACACGATAGCGCAGCACTATACGGCACGCACGCGCGGCTGGCTCAAGCGCCTCGGCGCAGGCGTCGGACTACTACCCTGGGCGCTGTTCGTCTTCATTGCTGGCAAAATCTTCGTCGTGCCGTCAGTCCTTGAATTAGAGTCGTTTGCTGAAACGGGCAATCCCGGCTATTTCCTCATTAAGTGCGTACTTTGGCTCATGGCCATCACGATCATCGCGCAGGCGGTCGTGGATATCTCCCGCCCTTTGCCCGCGGATGACGTTTGATGGAATGGAGCGGCTTTGCGCTGTTGATCCTGGTCGGTATTGGCATCATCTCCACAGGTTTGCCAGCCGCATTTATTTTGATCATAGTTGCGACGCTTGGCGCTATTTTCGGAGTCGCCACCGATACAATCCCGGTTTCACTGCTATGGGCCTTGCCCGGACGGCTGATCAATCTGTTTGAAAATGACCTTCTGCAAGCGCTGCCACTCTATGTAACCATGGGTCTGCTGCTCGGCCGCTTGCCGGTGGCCGAAGCACTCTATCGCACTAGCAATGCCATTCTGCCGAAGAAAGCATCGGCACCGTTGGTTTCCGGCATGTTGCTCGGTGCCCTGCTCGGGCCCATGAACGGCTCGGTCGGCGCCAGCGTGCTGGGCTTGTCGCGTGTGGTCGCGCCTCGGCTAACTACCGAGGGCGTTCCTGCGGCAACGCGCGACGCCATCATTGCTGTTGCCTCGACACTTGGCGTCCTGGTGCCACCTTCGCTCGTGCTCATCCTACTTAGCGACGCAATGTTGAACGCCCATACGTACGCGGTCACCGCCACTGGCCGCACCGACCGCGTTATCAACACGCAGGACGTGTTCCATGCTGCACTCGCACCAGCTCTGATCTTTATTGTACTGTGCATTGCGCTCGCGTGGCGCGCGGGCCGCGGTCAACCACTGCCACCCGGCAATCGTCAACGCCTGACCTCGCAGGACGCCGTCCTCGCTGCTGCCGCGCTGATCGCCCTACTTGTGCTGCTCGGCGGCGTCGCAACTGGATATTTCTACGCGGTCGAAGCAGCCGCTGTCGGCGCATTTATTTTGCTATGCACCGGATTCGTCACCGGGCGGCTTCACCACAAGGTATTGCGCGAACTCTTGCACGACGCCATCGCCATCACTGGCGCCCTATTTTCACTCCTAATTGCAGCAACCACGTTCACCTTGATCCTGCGGCTACTCGGCACCGACCGGCTGGTGAGCAATCTGGTCGCCGGTATTCCGGGAGGCGACATTCCGGCAACGGCGATGGTCCTCGCAGTCATAGGCCTGTGCGCCTTTGTACTCGACGCATTTGAAATTATTTTCGTGATCATCCCGATCGTCATTCCACCGCTACTGGTGCGCGTTGCCGATGCGCGCTGGGTGTCGGTCCTAGTGCTGCTGACTTTGCAGTCTAGCTTTCTGCTGCCACCATTCGGCTACGCGCTGATGATGGTCCGGGGTGCAGCAAAAAATCCGGGCCCGTTCCGCCCGTTCGTCCGGGCGCTGGTGCCCTTCCTCCTGGCGCAATGGATGCTGCTCATTGTCGTGCTGATGGTGCCAAAACTAGTGCATTTCGGTGAGAACGCCGCTGACAACAGCCGCATGCCAGCGACACCAGTCTCCAACGATGAAATTGAAAGACGAATGCGGGACATGCTTCCATCACCACCACTGCCGCCGGCTTTTGAGCAGAAGTAGTCCTACTGCTAATCCGCATTTACGATACTTGCCGCGGCGAGCCTGATGGGTGCTAGGCCCAGCGACGGCCATAAAAGCGCGCTATCCGAGATGCGACCGTAAACATGGGTTGGAGAGATGAGAACTCATAAACGTCATAGATCCGACGGAAAAACGTACAAAGAGCACCTCGAGTACTTAAATTGGGTGTTTGATATAGAAGGCAACGGCCAGAGCCAAGATCCCAGCTATGGCGACAATTAGCGCAAATGCATATACGTGCTTGATCAAAGGATATTTACCGAACGAATGCGCCCCAGGGCCAAAATAAACGCACGGACTTTCCAGATCTTTGCAGGTGGGGGCTAGTAAATTCGACGTAGCTTCCGCATCTGAACGCAGTAACGCCGCCAGAAAGCCATTTCGCTAAGAGCCACTAGTAACAATCATTTTCATGCACCCAGACAATGCTTCCACAAATTCTTTCTGGAACGCGCAGGCGAAATTCAATTTCAAGTTGAAATACATGCCTGACTGTTGTTACGCTTATTACGTGGCGCTTGGGGAAATTTATATGATGGCAAACCTCGTGGCGCGGTACCCGCGCTGACATTGCTATTTGAACGCATTTCCCCAGTACTAGGAGAAAGGAAATCCCATATGAAGGCAAACGTCTTGGGGTCCTTTGCCGCGGCAGCGGCACTGGCGCTCGCGTTGGTGACGCCGGCCAACGCAATAACCATCTCGGTTACCCCGACATTGGCACCGAATGTCTTTGGCTCGCCGTCGTGGGCGGGTTGGCAGGCCAATGCTGTTTCCGGTGAACTCAGTGGTGGTATAGCAACTGGTACGGCAGGAACGCCAACGTATTTCCAACCGCAATCCATCGTGACGCTGAAAGAAACCATTGTCACGGGGTTCCCCTCGTGGCTTGGCCAGGCTGATCCGGGCACAGTCTTTGGGTCGGGATTTGCCAATGAATATGGCAATCGGATGCACTTTGCCCTCCGAATTGATGGCCAAGGAACGGCATTCTCGATATCCCAGATGGTCTTCAATGCGGTAAGTTCGGACCCCGGGCAGTTGCTGAACTTTGGCTTTCCCGGAGGCAGTTATGATTACAGCAGTGGCTATGTAGGTGTTCTTGCAGGCGCCGATGGCCAGTTATGGACTGCCGATGACGTGTACATTACTAGCGGTCCGAACACGCAGTTAGTCGATGGCCTCGTCGGACGCGGGTCAGGTAACTCACTCGACGCCTACTGCACCAGTTGCACAATCGCGCAACAGCAAGCTGCTATTGACGCCGCAACGGCGCAAATTACGTCGCCGTTTACCTTCACTGGAACGTACTCGCTCGACTTGGGGCCAAACGACTTGGTGTCAGGCAGTGGGACGTTCGATGTCTCTGCATCTCCCTTACCAGCGGCCTTGCCATTGTTTGGCTCAGTCATTGGCGCTGGTGGCCTCGTGTCCTGGGGCCGCCGACGCAGAAAAAAACACGCGGCCCCCAAGTTGGCCGCATAAACTAACTATTGAGCGCCTCTGTTGGGCGAGCAAACGAAAATCTGCCGTGCGATCTCGGTCTCTCCATCGATTGAAATCCAATGAGAGACCGCCTCGCGCAGGCAGCGTGAAAAAGTAAGAGGCTTCGTTTTCCGAAGCCTCTTTTTTCATGCCTCACGCAAAGCTTGCCCCTGGGGGTGGCGGCACCGACCAGATTGATGGTCCCGATGATATCAGGCGCGGGCGGAATTTATGGGTGCTCAGGCAACTGGGTCAAGCACGACCGCATTGCTGATCGCTTTCGTTTTGCGCACCCCGGCCCTGCCGCCGTTCTCGTCGATGAATTCGACGCCGGCGGTAGGGCGGTCCTTCAAAGTCCGATCAATTTTTGATCAGGCTGCGACAGCGGCGTTCTTCCGCTTCCTGCGGCAGCCGAGCAGACCCAACACGCCGAGCCCCGCAGCGAAAAGTGGGAGCGTAGTCGGGAGAGGCGTTTCTGACGTAATAGGCGTTTGGGTTCCCGTGAAAGTCCCATCACTGACGAAGGTCAGACCGGTTACGAAGGCAGTTGGATTTGTAGGATCAAGCCCGAGCGTTGGATCAATGCCAGTAACGGTGAACTGATCAACGCCGCCGGATTGGAAATCATATTTTACGCCCCCAGCAAGCTGGACGTTGAAGAGCGTGTTACTCCAAATATATGAGAGATCGTATTTCGCAGCCTGCAACGTAGGAAGCGTGACCGACGCAAAGTTTGGATCGTTGGCGCCCACTTTGTAAACATAACCGGTGGCTACCGCAGGATCTATGTAATACGTCTGACCAACTGTCACCTGCATATTGAATGCGTAGCTGCCATTTGCTGTTGCAACGGGAAGATAGACCGTCGGCGGGCTACTACTCGATGTCGTACGAAAATCCAGGAAGACACGCGACAAATCTGCAATATTCGGATTCCCAAGGTGGGCGGTCGAGCCATCACGCGTCTGCAGCGCGTCAATCTCGAAATAATAATTCGAATTCGGTGCAATCTGTACATCGCCCGCGGCATGATTGCCGGTATTTGGAACGGTAAATGCTGTAACCGTAGGAGCTAGATTTGTCGTAAAAATTTGCGTGGGCTGACCGATAGCATTTAGGTGAGAACCATCATATATGTTAACACGATAGCCATTGACCGTAGTGTTTAAGGGGGCCGTCCATGAAATGGTTGGATTTAAGCCGCTCCCTCCGGTCACTGTGACGCTATTCACAAAAGGTATTTGTTGGGCACCAGCCGCAACCGTCACCTGCGCATTGGCTGTATTTGTCGTGTTTGTCGTGTTTGTAAATTCTAACGTCCAAAGCCCATGCAGATCCGGGTTATCCGTAATGGCATGATAAAATCGGTCCGGCAGATCTAGATTGCCGACATAGGGCAATTGTTTTGTGACGAGTGCGTTTGTAGCAGTATTCCTTGTCACGGCTATCGCAGTAGTGCCCGTGTCGGGAGTACTTGGGTTCGGGGTAGCGTCCGCGCCATAAAAGATTCCGGTGCCGACAAATCCGCTGATTGGATTGTCAGATACATTCGTTAGAAAAATGAACGGGTTTGAAATCGATATAGTGTTAGCTTTAGCAGGTCCGGTAGCGCCCGCACAGATTAGACCAACCAAAGCGCTCGCAAAAAAATATTGCCCTTTGCGCATAAGAACCCCCACGAGTTCTATGCCGCCCCGACCAAAGCTGATCATACGCAACTTAGCCGAAGTCAAGATGCTATGTTAGCCGCCTAGATGACCCCCGATTTAGGGGGAATTTTGCGCATTCAGTGCGAGCCCTTTTTTCAACAATATCAGTCCAATAACGACCATTCCACCGTTGGGATAGTTTGTCCGCGAAGTGCTACAACCGCCGGATCGATCGGTCGTTTGCCGCGGTTAAGACCGGCGTCCACGATCGCCAAATTTATACCGCTAGAATTTCCGTTCTAATTTTTATTGCAATTGGGGCCTTCTTGAGCCGCACCCTAGCCCCGCCGCCGTTTTCGTCGATGAATTCGACGCCGGCGGTAGGCGCCGGAGACCGCTGAATCCGGAGAACCTACGGGACCTTTCTCGTGGCCTCTCCCAATCGAAAATCATACCGGTGATGCGAAATTTTTCGGACACCGCTAATCCGTGCAAGAAGCTTCCCCCGAAACTCAATATTGATCAGAAAATCGCTTTAAACAACGCACACCGCCCAGTATGTGCTCGTTACCGGCAGATTTTATAGAGGCCCCTGCCCCTTAGTCGGAAACCTTATTGCGGTATCCAATCGGAATGCCGTGAATTTCCGGCCCCAATAACGGAATTTTTCGGTCAGCTGGGATGCGACCGCCTCTTACTTTGTGGCTACCTCTATAGGGGTCGAATGTTAGTTCAGTGAAACGTGACTGTGCGTCAGCTCGAAACAGATTTGCATTCGGCCTCAACGCCGTCGAGTCATTCAAGCTGGGCAGCTCTACTCAAGCGTCTTCGGCCCGGGTTCGTTTACGAGACGCCACGCTCCTTGATCAGCCGAACCGCCTCAAGCTTGAACTCTCGCGTGAACTTCCGCCGCTCCATGACGCACCTCCCGTTCCATTAAAACACCTAACTCGGTGTCTTCGGAACCGGGTGCAGGCCAAGCGTGCAAATCGATACGAGAAGCGCGCATAGTCGCGACGGCGAAAGGCATTCTTGGAATTCTTGAGGATTAAAGCCGAAACTTCCGATGCAAAACAGTCGATTGTCCGGTGAGGCAAGCCGCGCCTGCGGACGTGGACTATTTGTGGCGCTTCAGGCCCTAACGGTGTCGAGGCGGAGTCAGGTAAGGCTAGCTGACCTTGTTTGTCCGCCATCTGGAAGGCGCTTAGCGAAAATTCGTCGCGATGTCGGAAATCATTTGGCTCATCGCTTGGGTATAGCGCCCGCGATAAAGCGAGGCATCAAGCGAGGTTGCCAGAGCCAATAACCCGACAGCTAACAATAGCGCCCGCATGGAACCGGAATTCCTCGCGCTTCGCTTGTCCCTAACAGCGTCATTGTACACCGCATATTTTACAAAAAGTAAAAGTGGAAATAGTCGCCACATTAAATTTGGACCCGTCCGAATTAGGGACGGAAAATGAAACGGATTGCTCGTGGCCCGTCCACGAAAGTGCGAGGCGTTCAAAGCACCTAAAAGGGCACTTCCCTGAAATCCCCCCTGCGGCTCTGCAATGTCGCTCTGGGTCAGGTCATTAGCGGCCTAGCTGATTGAGGCGGCGCACATGTTTGGCCGCTTTACCTCGACAGCGCCCATTGTACTGCTTGATTCGCTTGCCCGCTTTGCGCCAACGAAATCGTCGCCTTTGAATAACAGCGGCTCACGGCTGTATTTAGCAAGCGCATAAGCAAAACAATCGCCGAAATTCAACTTTGCGGGATGTCCGCTACCTTTGCCAAAATCTCGATAGGCTTCGCGTGCGATTTGGGCATGGATTTCAGTGACTCGATTGTAATTTGGGCGCTTTAACCTGTGCCCAAGCAATGGCCAAGCACGACCGCTTTCCCGATCACTTTCGTTTTGCGGAAGGCTTCTTGAGCCGCACCCCGGCCCCCGCCGCCGTTCTCGTCGATGAATTCATGCCGCTCTTTTGAAGTCATCGCATATTTTGGGTTCGTTCTGCCAAAATCGCCCGCTATACACTCAATGATTGCTCTTTTTATAAACACACTCAATACTAGAGACTGAGGTTTTGACTGTTCGGTCGCCTCCCCGCTGCCTCTGGTGTCGCCTTTCGGGTCGCTTGGGCACGCCGGCGCGCAAGATCTAACGCACGGATCGCAAACTTGCGCCGTGAAAGCGCCCGCCGTTCATATCGGTCTATCACCATCAAAGAAGGTAACAGGCAGTCAAGAAGTCTCTGAGATGAGTTTCGAGGCTGACGTCATCTTCAACATACGGAACAATCGCGGCGAAAAAAGCGCTTCCCTTTCCTTGGCCGCTCGCACCCATTCATTGGAAACTTCAACGCTCCCGCGTCCCTCAACGCTGAGGTTGGCCAACATGAACCTTCGCCGTTCATGCCGAATCCGAATGAGGTCGACCTGCGCCTCCGCCACATTACATGCAAGTTTGTACAGTTCTTTGTCGTCCGCCTCACCAATAATTTCTTGCGCCAGCAATTCAGCTTGCTCCGATAAGGCCGGATCAGAAGAAACGAGTAAGTTTAATCCGTGACGGCGCGCATTTTGTGCCGCGCGAGTTTTACCCCGCGCCGTTCGCGGACCAGTGCTGGCCTGCGCGTTCGCCCTATTAGCTTTAATCTTTCCGGCACTGGTCATGCGGCGCTCCTAGTCGTCGACTCCGATTGCGAAATGGCTTTCTGGTCGATCGTTTTTAACTCCGCATTCTCAATCTCTTGAACCCTATCGCGTAGCCTTTGTGCAAGGACAGCACGGTGGCGATCGACTTCGCGTAAAGTCGCGTTACGGCGCCACTCTGCCTTGGTGGTAAGCTCCTCCAAGCGCCGAAAATAACCGAGCCTTTCCACAACCACATTCGTGGCTAACGACTCCAACGTGTCTCCTGTTAAAGCCAGACATTCTTTGACGCGACTAATCGCACTCGGATCTCGTGCCACCCATAAGGCAATGAGGTCATTCACTTCTTGATCTGTCTTAATAACTTTTCCCAATCTAGATTTTAGCAAGGCGGCAACCCCGATTGATATTAGATTTGTCTTCAGCTGGCGCCACCGGTGAATTTCCCAGGTGAGATCACAAACATCACGCACCCACATCTCTTCGATAAAATCCGATGGCCCCACGGCGCTAGAAATTTGAAGCAGCAACTCGTTATAGGCCGCTTCATCCTCTCCATCGACGAGCGGCGGCGGTCCGAAATATGATATTCGGCTTGGACTACTCGGCTTGGGTAGGAGAGATGTTGTCGGCGGTGATGCCGATGATGCCGTAGTTGATGCAGATGGTGTTGAATTGTTCATTCGGTACTCCCACAACTAACGCGTAGGGCGAATCAGGGCCTACTTCCTCTTTAATAAAGACCCCTCAGCCAAGATAAATTCAACAACAAAGTATTTCGCCCAACACTGTTGTCGCAGCGCGTTTAAACGCGCTGTGTTGTTGCTGAAATATTTTTAACGCGCTGTATTGTTGTTGCGAAAATGTTTAAACGCACTCTGCGACAACGCTCAATCTTTTAAAGATTGATTTTGAAAGCGCAGAGTCACTCAATAATTGAGCCTGCGCATTTCAATTGTGATTCTTGAGATGTCTTTCGTTTCTAATTGCGAGATCGTCGCGACTCTCGTCGATAGTTTCGACGCAGGTCAGTTCCAACATGCGACAGATCGCTACCGTGGCGAAATGGAAATAATATCCGTGTGTATGAAATCGTCGCCTTTGAATAACAGCGGCTCACGGCTGTATTTTGCAAGCGCGTAAGCAAAACAATCGCCGAAATTCAACTTTGCGGGATGCTCGCTGCCTTTGCCAAAATCTCGATAGGCTTCGCGTGCGATTTGGGCGTGGGTTTCAGTGACCGCCTCGATTGTCATTTGGGCGCTTTAACCTGTGCCCAAGCATTATGGCCAAGCACGACCGCTTTCCCGATCACTTTCGTTTTGCGGAAGGCTTCTTGAGCCGCACCCCGGCCCCCGCCGCCGTTCTCGTCGATGAATTCGACGCCCGCTTTCTCGAAAGCCTGTCTTAGGACGGCCATTCACCACCGTCACGGACGTCGCGCCACCGGACGGCTCGACGCGGCGGTACTATCAAGCAATGGCTAATGAGAAAGTGCGCGGGAAATAGCTTCCGCTGCTTCCGAGATGGGCATGAACAGTCTGAGCGGACGGCTCGGAAATGGAGCAAATCCAAAATCGCGATAGAAGGCCGCCGCTTCTAAATTCCTAGCTTCGACTATGATGGCGAAAACCGCGAGCGTATGCGACGCACCAATAACCCTACGAACCGCGTCGGCGAGCAAAAGATCGCCGACCCCTTCCCCACGAACTCTCTCATCACGCGCGAGACGTCCAATAAGAGCGGCTGGAATAAGGTCGTACCGCGGCAGACGTTTGGCGTATTCGCGCGGCAGGTCGGTGATGGCAAGCGTGAAAGAACTCAAGCTGTAGAAACCGACAATCCCACGTTGATCGTCGACGGCGACAAAAACACGCGCCACATTACGTTTTTCGTCCTGTCCAGCACGAGTATGGAACCAATCATCGAGCGCAGCCACACCGCACGAAAATTCCGCACGATCATGCTTGCCTAGCGGCTCTATCGCCTTGATCATTCACGATCAGCCGAAGAGATGGCGGTGCCGCTTCAAAGCCTCGACAAGGCGGCGAGACGGATCTGGTGTTCGGTCAATCGCCGCGAGGAAGACATCACGATCCGCGCCCGACAACACCATCCGCTGATGCTCGTCGAGAAGCCGGCGCGCGCCCTCATAGGCGAGGTCGCCGGCGGCAAGACCGGTAAGCGACATCGCCTGCTGAATCACCTTTTTTGCCGATGGCGCTAAGCGCAATTCGAGCCGTTGGGATTTGTATTCCCGCTTTGGCGATGCTGATTTCTTCCGCGCGGATGGCATAATCACTCTCCTTAGCCCTTGTACGGCAATTCACCGTACTTGGCAAGAGCGACGTACCGGCTCACATCCGCTATTTTTCTTGTGAACCCTCCAACATGCGCCAGATCGCTACTGTGGCGAAATGGAAATAATATCCGTGTGGATGAAATCACTGCCTTTGAATAACAGCGGCTCACGGCTGGATTTTGCAAGCGCGTAAGCAAAACAATCGCCGAAATTCAACTTTGCGGGATGCCCGCTGTCTTTGCCAAAATCTCGATAGGCTTCGCGTGCGATTTGTGCGTGGGTTTCAGTGACCGCCTCGATTGTAATTTGGGCGGTTTTAAAAAAATCATCGACGCGCCTGCTGGCGATCGGATCACCGCTTGCATCGATGACAACCGCAGCTTCGACATAATTGACGGCGCTGACACGGCGGTTGCTATCGTCTGCAATCGCTCGGGCAAAGAAAGCGGCCTCTTGTTCGTCACGCAGAATGGCGATGATCGCCGAGGTGTCGATGATCATTTTGGCAGTCCGCGCTCGTCGTAGAGCATCTTGCCGTGATCGATGGTGCGGAACGGCTTTTTGAGATGCGCCGCGCAGTCTTTGCCAATCGCTAGAAGCTGATCCCCAAGGCTAATGCCCTGCGCCTGGCGCACGCGGTCCAAACGCTCTCGAACGGCTTTGGTAACCGCTGCTGTCAGACCCTCACCCGAACCGCTTTCCTGATCACTTTCGTTTTGCGGAAAGCTTCTCGAGCCGCACCCCGGCCCCGCCGGCGTTCTCGTCGATGAATTCGACGCCGGTTGCCTCAAGCACGCCGAACCGCCAGTTCATTAGCGGCCGGCTGGTGTTTCGCCATCGGCTAAAGTTGTTGGAACTCGAGTCAACAATTTTGGCTTCGTTTTGTAAAATCGCAGCACTGGATAATCGTCAAGCACGCTCGGGGCGGAAAGATTTCAATGCTTGAAAAGCGCTAACGCAAACTGAGCGGATTTACCCAGTGCAACGCCGGAAATCGCGCGAAGTCTCCATCTGTCGAATACAAAGTAAGTCCATGCTCCAATGCTAGCGCGGCCAAATGCGCATCAGGCACGAGATTGGCATGCACACCAGGCAGCGCAAGGAGCTCATCTAATACATCGGCATGGCGCTCAGTCGGTTGCGGTACCCACGCCATTCCGCATGCTAGCCAGGCTCGCACCTGCCGCCATGCATCAATCATCGATTCGGGTCGTTCGAATACTCGCGAGTTGGTGACTAGCCGCAAAAAAGCCAGCAAGCTTACCCAAGGGAGCCCAACGCGAGTAGATCCGCTGAGCTGCTGATCGAGCCATTCGCGTGCGGCTTTGTGCTGCGCGAACGACTCTACGTGCGCGTACACGAGAATATTTGCATCGATCAGAATCACTTGAACGCTTCACCTTCGGCAATCGCAAGGCTTTCACTGATGTTATCGATGCTCGCTAATCGCAACCGCCCCAATGCTACGCTTTGGGTTTGAAAAGGCTCGCGCCGTTTGGGTCGAGTGTTCAGCTCATTCAGGCCCCGACGCAGCGCGTCATTGACAATGTCCTTTAGGCTTGCATCGCGGACCCGCTGCAGACGCTTGAGCGTGACAGCAACATCATCATCGAGCGTCAATGTGGTTCTCATACATCAAAGCATAATATACTTGATGCGTTGATGTCAAATGATTTCGATATGAGATGGCGGCGATCGCGGCCGCAATCATTGGGCGTGCTGGTCCGGCCGCAATAACAAATATCCCAGTCGCCAGTAAGGAAACCGATACAAAGCCTGTTTGCACATCAGATCAAAACACGGAGCACAGCGAACAGCGGGAACAATTATTGGGGTTGTTTTGGCCGCTGACGTTTGCGCAACCGCACACCGGGACCGCCGCCATTCTCGTCGATGAATTCGACGCCGGCTGCCGCGCCAACCCCATTGGGTTCGTTTTGCAAAATGAGGCCGCCGGACCGAATGAGCATCAACAGTCGCTTCGCCGATTAGGGTTTGCCGCGCTGCAGGGCGTGCTCAAGTGCCATGCGAATAAAGCGCTGATAGGGAACTTTCTCTTTTTCAGCCCGGCTGCGCACGGCGTCTAACAACTGCTTGGGAAGCCGAAGATTGATGGACTTGTCCTTACGCTTGAGTTCAAAGCGTACGAGCTTCGCGCCAGACAAATCGTAATTCGCCAGATCGGCTGTCGCGACGAATACTTCTGCTTCTTTGTCACTTTTATAGGTTGGGATTTTCTTTTTCATAGCTCTCAACCTCTTTGTCATGCATGTAACGCGCGCTGGTCGGACGTACGAGAATGTCGTCGCCCCGGCGGCGCAGGGTAAAAACCACGAAGATCGCCGTCGCCTGACATCGGAGGTGTGCCCGCAGGGCCCGCTCAGATTTTTCACGCCACCTTCGTCTTGATCGTGGGTATTCTCCTGATCTCACCTGCAAGTTCGCGCTCTGCATTCCAAGTATCATATGCGCTCTGCATTCGAGCCCAGACTCCAGCGCCATCGCCGAACAGCTTACCGAGGCGGACGGCAACAGTCGGGGAAACCGGTTTGCGCTCGTTGACAATATCGTAGAGATGCTGGCGGGAGATACCAAGCAGAGCGGCGATCTCGCTTCGGGTCTTGCCGGTTGCGGGGATCACGACCTCGCGCAACAATTCGCCAGGGTGAGTCGGGCACCGCTTCGGATCGCGCTTGGCAACATACTCGACCATGATATAGCTCCTCAATGGTATTGCTCGAAATCGACACGGAGAGCATCTCCGGCATCGAATTCAAAGGTGATACACCACGGTCCATTGACGTGGACCGTGTAGCGAGTTGGAACAAAACCTCTTAGAGCATGAAAATTAAAACCAGGCAGATTCATTTGCTCAGGCGCGGTAGAGGCATTCAAGCGATCAAGGCGAATTAAGATTCGCTTATGCAGAACAGCATCAATCTTTGCCGTGCGGCCTTTGGACCACAATTCGAAAAGCGCTTTGCTTCGAAAGGTTTTGATCATAAAATTGTGTAAGCTATCTGCTGACGTGTGTCAACTGATTGCTGACACAGAACGCAAACTCAGCAGATCTTCGGGCTCGACTGCTAACAGGCGGCGTCTGACGGCATGCGTAGGCTCGCGTCGAGCAACCGAACGGCATTGCGAAGTGCATTAGTGTCGCTTTCGTCCATTGACGCTTCGAGCCGTGATGTGTCGAAAACATAAGGACGCAGCTCATTCCCACAAGATGCCGCCTCCTAGAAGCCATACACGCGCGCGGGAATATCTACCAAAATGCGTGTCCGGTCGTCGTGATCCGGCACCCAATCCAGCAGCAAATCGAAAGACTCCGTTGAGTTCGGCATCGGTCGGGCAATGTTCACTACTCCTCACTGTATTTTCACCCTCAACTCGTTGCCCGTCTCCCGGGGAACAATGGGCTCGTCTCCCAATGAATTCGCGCCGGCAATTGCGTTCGTTTTGACGATCGCCACCCAGAAATGGGCTGCTGAGGCCGCACGGCTACTTGGACTTTTTCGGTCGCTGACGCTCGCGTAACCGCACACCAGGACCACCGCCATTCTCGTCGATGAATTCGACGCCGGCCTTTTCGAATGCCTGTCGTAGGACGGCCAGCGTCGCACGGCGAGGTTCAGTTTCACCCCCCTCTACTTGTCGAACGGTCACAATGCCAATGCCAGCATGACCGGCGAGATCTTGCTGGTTCCAATCGAGAAGGGCCCGCGCTGCCCTGCATTGTTCGGGGGTGACCATTCCACACACTATGTTCAGTTAGTTCGATTCCATCAATTCCATCGAAAAACGATTGACACGTCGAAAATGACTATTATAATCATTTATGTCGTTATTAGATAGCTTCCTTGAGGGAGTTGCATCATGAATCTCGAATTCGCCGCCGCCACCTACCGCGCCCTGCGCGACCGCATTCGGGCCCACGACCCCCAAATCGACGAGCAGACGCTGGCCGATACGGTCGAGGGCCTCACTGACCTGCATGAGATCCTGGCCGCTGTTAGTCCGGGCGGCTCTGGCCGATGAGGCCATGGCCACAGGGCTCAAGTGCCGGATCTCCGATATGCAGGGTCGGCTGGACCGGTTGCAGGATCGAGCCGCCAAACGCCGCCAGATCGCCAAGGACGTGATGGTCGAGCTTGGATCTGAAGAAACTGACTGCCCCGGATTTTACCGTGTCCATACGGCCCGGAATGCCCGCTTTGGTGGTGCTCAACGAGGATGCCGTCCCCAAGACCTATTGGGAGCCAGGCGAGCCGCGCCTGCGGCGCCAGGTCCTGGCGAGCGACCTCAAACAGGGTGCCGAGGTTGCCGGCGCCACCCTCTCCAATCCGGAACCAGTATTGAGCGTGAGGGTACGGTGATGGGCTTCTCGGCAAAACAACTGCAGGCACTGCGGCGTCAACCCAACCGTTCCTGCATCCGCACCCGCGAGGCCCATGGCCGCGAACTCACCTACCTCGAGGGCTGGTACGCCATCTCGGAGGCCAACCGGATCTTCGGCTTTGACGGCTGGAGCCGCGAGACGATTGAATCCAAATGCGTCCTGGCCCGCGAGAACCGCGGCACTTTCCTCGCCGTCTATATCGCCCGGGTTCGCGTCACCGTGCAGGCGGATGGGGCAACCATTATCCGGGAGGGCCATGGCACCGGCGAAGGCCGCGGCACCTCGCCCGGCGAAGTGCACGACATCGCCCTTAAAGCTGCCGAGACCGACGCCACCAAGCGGGCGCTCGCTACCTTCGGCAGGCCGTTTGGTCTTGAGCTCTACCGGGGCGGCAAGGCCACAGCCCACAAGACCACGGCACAGCAGACGCCCCTGCCCTCGCCGTCTTCGTCTCCATCGCCATCAGCCATCTCTAATGCGGCCGGTGAACGTGTCGGCTTTCACCCCGATGACACCACGCCGATCCCGAGGCCATCGCATTATTACGGCCGCCGGCATCAAAACCCCATCGCTCGGCATTTCAGCGATGAACGACGCCAAGCCGAGCGGTCGATAGAACCGTCCGCGCGCACGCCTTTATCGCCGGCTCCACCTCTGGCGCCTGGGGCGCAGTCTGAGCTCGCCCCCGGTCGCATCGACAAGAGTCTACTCACCATCGCCGAACCCAAACGTCTGCGCGACAAGGCGCATCTCAAGTTCGTTGCCTCACAGCCCTGTCTCGTCTGCGGGCGGCAGCCCTGCGACCCGCATCACCTGCGGTTTGCCCAGCCCAGAGCCATCGGCCTCAAAGTGAGCGACGAGTTCACCGTTCCTCTCTGCCGTGGTCATCACCGGCAGCTGCATCAGGCCGGCAACGAGGTGCCGTGGTGGGAAAACCTCAAGATCAAACCGCTGGCAATCGCCAGAGACCTCTGGGAACAGACCCATCCAAAATCCGCGACAACGCTGGTGAGCAGCAACCAGTCATCGCCAAAACAACAAGCATCGATGGTTGACACAAATACGTCGATCACCCGAACCGGCGCATCAGCCGCTACATAGTCCTCAATCGCCGCCGGCAGCAGAGCTCTGACCACGATTCTCACCCCGAACGTGGCTCATGGAAAAGGCCGCATCGTTGTCGATGCGGCCCATCTTCGCTGACTCGTCTAGATCTCACACAGCCTACTTGCGGCGGTCTCTCCAAACGTTGTTCTGTTGTTCCACTCAAGCCACCGCAATAGCCTTCCGCTTGTTGCGCCAAGAACCAAAGCCAGCGCCACCCGCAAGTACCGTTCCGAATAACCATAGGGCACCGGGAATAGGCGCCTGACCAGGTCCAGGTCCAGGTCCTGGCCAGGTAACATCGTACGAGCGGAAATTGCTCAGGTTGGCTAGCGACCAGTTACTTAGTGAGAAGGCAGTTGCCGTCTGGAAGAGGAAGAGCAATTCGCCGTTGCCGTAATGCACAGCATAAGCATCGGCCAATGTAGTAGTAGAGAATCCAGACCCGCCAAATGTCGATGTCGTGCCAGTCTTGTCATTTGCGTCAATGACAGAGCCTACCGTCAATCCTGTCCAGGTCGCAATCAACGTCTGTATCGAGCTAGCGTCTTGCGGAGTTGGATTGGCACCCACGGAATAGCCCCATTCAAACGCGACAGGGCTCGTCGTAAAAGTCCCAAGGTTTGAGATCGAAGGAATAATGTAATTCAAGCTGCCGGTAGGATTTTGGGCGACATTCCCGGTAAATAGACCTTGTGTGAGCACACAGGCGCCCGCTCCACTAACGTTACAAGTTCCCGCCTGCCCCACACCGGCCAAAGCAAAAAACGCTGCGCTCGCAACGATGGTCGCGCTTAACGCGCTGCCACTGTGGCGTTTAAACTTCAACATGTCGCCCTCCAAGATGTACTGTTCATCCGCCGCCACAAGCGATGAACTATTGGCGTCTTTACTTTAAGCTGGGCGAAAGGTCGAGCGCCCTAAAGGGCAAAACGTGCTCAATGTACCCGAAGTGCGCCTTCTGATTAGAAAGACGCAAACGGCATCCTAGGTAAGTATCCGATTTTACAAAGGTATTTGGCTCGGCCTATCCCCCAGCCCTGGTCTTAACTACACGTCCATTATGCCTTGGCGAGCCTGAAAAGCTGGACTTATTGTTCGTTAAACCAGTTGAGGGCGTAAAATGTATCTCGTCGCTGAGATTATAGAGAACGACCGGACGCTCAGTCACGTCGCCGAAATATCGTTTCATCCGACCGGCTCTTATTTCGCAGCCACCTACGAACACCTCAATGAGGTTCGTATTTTTGATTCGCAAACTCGAAAATTGTTGCAGGTTTTGAAGAACCCTGAGTCAGAATTTGAAACTCCACATGGATTGTTGTTCACCGACAAATACCTACTGGTTTCAAATTCGCACAATTTCACTAAGCCTGGCACCATAAATGTATACCGAAATGACAGCGCAATAAAAAAGCCGATACAGAAATTCCAAACCCCGTTCAATCACCTTCGCGAGCCCCATAGTTTAGCGATACGCAACGGCAGATTGGTCGTGACCTACGCCGAGAACGTCGCACCAAGCGGGGCGATCGTTTCCTATGGGTTCAACGAAGAAACGGGAGAAATAACCGGCCTATTGGACAAAACTAAATCCTGGTTTTCTGGGTGCGGCGACCCTAAAGGGATATGTTTCAATTCAGATGGCACCAAAATATTTGTAACGTTTGAATCTGACAAACAGTTTTCAATAGTCGAAAAGATATTTCGATCGTTCGCGTCGGATGATGGCTTGTCGGTACCAGCTCGATTGATAAAACTCTCAAACAAAGCTACCCAGGAAGCTCAGAAATACAATTTGGCAAAGCGGCCGAGATTTTAATAACTCGCTGAGAGAATTTCGCAGCGAGGCGTCTTCTGAATTAGAAGAACCTAATCTCCAGCACGTGACGCAGACCAAAAATGGGATAGCCACATTCTCAATAAATGCCGAAGGCAAAATTTCTCGCCGTCGCCGAACATGTCATCGTGCGCAAAGACGTTTGTCGGCTAGAAAACATAGATCTATTTGACGGCAAATGTGTCGTTACAGACACGGTGAACCACTTTTTGTTTCTATATGATTTGAACAAGGACCCAAATTTGACCCATCCATTCCATACCGTAAACTTCGGTAATGCTACGCCACATGGGGCAAAATTTTCTCCCGATGGCAGATTGCTCGTCATTTCGAGTTTGGGTCGTACGGTCGTAAATCAACGGCTCCGGTTTATTGATTGGGAGTCACCGCGAGAAGACAAGATCTTTGTACTTGAGCGCGCAATTTGAAGTTAAGAATTAGCACAATCTCCATTGTCAGAGATGCGAATGCTTAGTGCGAAGTGGCTGAGGCGCCAGCATGCCGAGTATTTGCAGTAGCAATGATCTGCCGTGAATCCGACAGAAACCTTTTGGCATGCAAAAACTTTACCTCGTATTCCTGGTCACCGAAAACTTCGATTGCTCACCTGTCTTCGAGCAAGCTTTCAAGGAATCTGGTTTTTCAGTTGAAACAGTAAGGGTCCCTTACCGTGAGATTCATTTGCTTGATAGAGAGTATGTGAATGAATTGAGGGCGCTGCTCAAGGAGAAATCGCGAGACGGTTTTTTGATTTTCAGCCCCCAATCTACAGAATTGCATTTAGAAGAGCCCGATTTTGCAATTGTTTATTCCGCTTACCGCAGCTGGTTCGATGAGCGGAAAATGCGAGTCATCCCGCACCTTTGGACGCCAATCCAGCCGCCGCAGAATGTCGACTATCTAACCTGGACGAGTAAGCCTCCGCTCCGGGTCGGCTTCATGGGGCGCGACTATACTAATTCCAGGTTTTCGAACATTGTCTTGAAGTTCCCGTCACGATTGAAGCAATGGCTGTTGCGCGGTTTTTATCTCCGTCACGTAAGCCTCATGATCGGAATGAATAGATGCGGAATTTCTGCCGGGGCGATCAATACGTTTGCTCGAATCGAAACCATGAGCGCTCTCAAAGCAAACGCACATAATTTTTCTGACGTTCAGTTAGATATTGTTGAAAAGCAGCGCTTTGGTGGATCAGAACTAGAATTGAGCGAATTCATCAGTCACCTGGAAAGAAACACCTACATTGTGTGTCCGAGGGGAACTGAAAACTACAGCTTTAGAATCTACGAGACACTTGGTCGCGGGAGAATTCCTGTAATCATCGATACCGATACCGTTTTACCCAAGGAAATAAATTGGGATCGTCTTTCAGTCAGGGTGCCGTATGACTCCTTGAACGAAATATACGAATTCATCTTACGAGACTATCAGTCGCGATCAGAAGCAGAGTTTATAGCGCGACAAAAGGAAGCCTTTTCATCGATGAAACAACTTCAAACAATGAGCTGGGTTAAAGACATCGCGACTGATTTAAAATTAGACATGAGACGAGGGAAAGCTTGAGGAAGCCTTCCCAGTATGGGCGTACTCCACATCCGGCAGTTGCACGAACCGATAATCTAACGGCGTTTTCAATTTGTTTCGCGCGATTGAAACAAGTGCATTTAGGCGGCATGGCGCCTGGTCCGAGCTCGCCCCCGGTCGGTTTTACCCTCGCTAGGTATTGTGGATTTTGTGGATTGTTCGAGTTCGTAGTTTGAAAGGAACAGTGTCATTGTATGAATGACATATGGGGAAAATTCCGAGTAAGGCCGCGCTCGATGCACTCGAAAGGCTCTATGCCGAGTTTATCGCCAGACCTGTTTGTGTAACTGAATCCGTTTTGCGGATAGCGCCGCGCACCAAATTTACTGCTGCAATTGCCGATAAAGAAAAGGGAGAGCGTAACGCGAAAATGTCCCGCGCTGTCGAGCCGGAAGAAAGCATGATCGCGATGCGCATCCTTGAACTGAAAGATAGACTCGGGGGCATTATAAGCGGCTAAATTATCAAACAGTGACACCGGCACATTGGCCGCGGCTTGAAGTGGCTCAGAAGCGATCACTGGTGCTTAATACGCCAAGCCGATCTTGCAGCTGAATGGGCCGCCCCTTTCTCGTCGATGAAATCGGCCCTGCTCTTTTGAAGTAATCGCAGGGAGCCGCGCGGCTTCTCTGATATTGATCATGCGTTGTGATCAGCCGGCCGCAAGTGCGACGGCGTTCTTCTTTTTCCCGCGAGAGGCAAAGAGACTTAGGCCAACGATGCCGCTGAGTAGCATTAGCCAAGTTGAAGGCAGAGGCGTAGTGGCGGGAGCGTCTGGAGAGTCCCCAATACCGTCACTAAATTGAAGAGAAAAGCTGTTCGCATCCGCAAATCCTGGGTCGATCGTAAATACGGGATCAATGAAGGCGGTGACCACTTGACTGGTCGCCGCGCCGCCAATTTCCGCAGCCACATTGACGTACATATCTATACTATAAGTTGTTCCTACCTGGAGACTAACTAATTGGGCAAGGGAGTAATTGCTCGTACCGCCGGGGTTCGCTGCGCCACCCCCAGGATCATTGAGGCTAAGCACTTGGGCAGCTAGCGCCGGAGCGCTGGGATTGGGACCGGTGAGTTGAAAAGTCGCGAACGCTGCACTGAAAATGTCCCCAGCTGGAACTGCCGACATGCTCACATTGCCAAACGAAGAAACATCAACCGGCACAAGGCCAGTACCTGTTCCATTGACAGTCAAATAATAATCTAAACGCATAAATGCCTGAGCATGCGATTGGCTATATGGGCCCGGCGTTGACAGCGTGATGCTGGCAGTTAATGAAGGATTTGGCAGGGAAAACGCATTTAGTGTAGCTTCTGATGTTCCGAGCCCGAGAGAGCTACTAAATTGGGATGAATATGTTCCGGGACTACTGGTGTATGTGGGATTGAAGCCCTCGTTCGCATTTCCAGTAGCAACTTCTCCGTCCCAAGTCGCATCGAGTAATGGCGTTACGGGCGTTGCACCACTGCTTCCAGCACTGAATATTAAAACGATTGATTGCAAAACAACCGACGCAACATACGAATGCGTTAATTTCACATCCACCCCCAGCAAATCAGACGCCACTTCGGCAACGGAGCATAGTATTAGCGGCGAAGCAAATGCGCCCGGAAATGGCTATTGCAAAAGGTGCGGCGGGCGCTCGCGGAAGCTGTGAAGCCTCCGTTTGGCTTTTGATTTAGTTGCGGCAGTGGCTTCAGGTCCGCGACCTATACAAAAAGCGGTACGCGCCAGTGGCTAGTTAACCTTGTTTGATGACGAACGTTTGCAGAGGCGGACACCCGCACCGCCGCCGTTCTCGTTGATGAATTCGATCCTTTGAGGTCTCCCCATATTTTGGCTTCGTTTTGCCAAAATGGCCCGCGATGCACTCCTTGATTGCTCTTGATAGCAACACACGCAACAATAGATGAGGTTATGATGGCTATGACGGTTCCGTCGCCTCCCCGCTGCACCAATTGCCTAGCATCGGAATTGATCTTTGTTTCTTCGTACGCGCGCACACGTGGCGTTTTCGATTCCACACATGCGTGGCTCAAACAGCCAGGTCTATGATGCCGCGTTTTGGGGCGTGTTGGCAGGTCGGCGCGCAAGATCCAGCGCACGGATGGCAAACTTGCGCCGTGAAAGCGCCCGCCGTTCATATCGGTCTATCACCTTCAAGGATCGTAACATGTTGTCGAAAACTTCTAAGCTAAGTTTCGAGGCTGACGTCATCTTCAGCATACGGAACAATCGCGGCGAAAATTGCGCTTCCCTTTCCTTGGCCGCTCGCACCCATTCATTGGAAACTTCAACGCTCCCGCGTCCCTCAATGCTGAGGCTGGCCGACACGTACCTTCGCCGTTCATACCGGATCCGATTGAGGTCGACCTGCGCCTCCGCCACATTACACGCAAGTTGGTATAGTTCTTTGTCGCCCGTCTCACCAACGATTTGTTGCGCCATCAATTCAGCTTGCTCCGATAAGACCGGATCCGAAGAAACAAGCAGGTTTAATCCGTGACGGCGCGCATTTTGTGCCGCGCGAGTTTTACCCCGTGCCGTTCTCGGACCAGTGCTAGCCCGCGCGTTTGCCCTATTAGCTTGAATCTTTCTGGCACTGGTCATGCGGCATTCTTAGCTGTCGAATTCTGATTGCGGAATGGCTTTCTGCTCGATCGTTTTGAATTTCGCATCCTCTGCTTGTTGGACAGCGTCGCGCAGCCTCTGCGCAAGGACTGCACGGTGGCGGTCGATTTCGCGTAAAGTCGCATTACGGCGCCACTCTGCCTGGGTGGTAAGCTCCTCCAAGCGCCGAAAATAACCGAGTCTTTCTCCAACCACATTCGTGGCTAAACACTCCAACTTGTCTCCTGTTAAAGCCAGGCATTCGTTGACGCGACTAATCGCGCTCGGATCTCGTGCTACCCATAAGGCAATGAGGTCATTCACCTCTTGATCTGTCTTAATAACTTTTGCCAATTTGGGTTTTAGCAAGGCGGCCACCCCGATTGATATTAGATTTGCCTTTAGCTGACGCCACCGGTGAATTTCCCAAGTGAGATCAAGAACGTCACGGACCCACATCTCTTCGATAAAATCGGACGGCCCGACAGCGCTAGAAATTTGAAGTAGCAACTCATTATAGGCCCCCTCATCCTCTCCATCGACGAGCGGCGGCGGGCCGAAATATGATACTCGGCTTGGGCTAGTGATCCTGGATACGGCAGATGATGCCGTTAATGATGTAGATGAGTAGATGTTGGTGATGGTGATGGTGATGGTGATGTGTTTGGTGTTGGTTTGTTGGCGATAGTTGGCGATGTTGGCGATGTATGGCGTCGATTTGTTCATTCGGTACTCCCGCTACTAACGCGTAGGCCGAATCAGGGCCTACTTCCTCCTTAATAAGAACTCCTCAGCCAAAACAAATTCAACAACAAAGAATTCCTACCAACACTGTTTTTTGCGCGCGTTTAAACGCGCTCTGTTTTTGATGAAAATATTAACCTCTTTAACGCGCTGTGTTGTTGTTGCGAACGTTTAAACGCGTTCTGCAATATTACTCAATTTTTTAAAAATGGATTCTCAAAGCGCAGAGTCGCTCAAGAACAAAGTATTGCGGAGTTTCAATTATGATTCTTAATTGCGCGACCGCCTTAGCGCCTTTCAAACATGAGATTTGAGTCAGTGCCCTGCGCAACGCAAAAAATATTTTTGAAACCTTGGGCCTCCAATTCTTCTGTCAATCTTCCCACATCGTATCGGGCCGGACTGGCCTCGAAGTACAAGTGGCGCACGTTCTTCCACATTGTCGACTTCATCAATTCATGAATAACGACGGGCTCATGGCCTTCTACATCAATCTTCACCACCTTCGAAAGTTTATCGACAGATTCAATCTTATCGAAAAACGCCTTGTCTCGGGTGGGCACCATTTGTCCTGAATGCTGCTCGGTGGAGAGACCTCCGGCCCCTGAGTGCGCTTCGCTTGCTGCGAATGGGAATAGCCCGGTCCGATCAGAAATAGCGACATTGAAAGCTTGAATTTGAGTCGCGTCATTCAATTTCACATTGGTTTTCAGTGCCTCGAATACATTCGCATTAGGTTCAAATGCGTAGCAGTTCTTGCAATGTGAATTGCCGGCCGCGACGAGGCTGTAAATTCCATAATTGGCTCCAATATCAACAAAAGAATAAGAATAAGAAATCGTTCCGCAAGAAATCACTGAAGTAGTGACCGTAGTATCCCGTAACGCAAAAGCGGAATGTGAGGTCATGCCACTTGGACTGCAACCACGGTCCGTAGATGGAAGGCGTGGCGCTTGAGGTCGAAGCAAGATTCAAGAATAAGCTGGCAAGGCGAAATCTACCTCTCGGAGCACGGCGAGAAATCTGAGCTAGCCACCTAAATAGGTCGGTTCGCCAGCTTGTGGTCATTACTTTTGTCGAACCCGTGAGCATATTGGCGCGGAGACCTCGAATTGTCGGTTATGGCCCCCGCCAAGCTATCGCGATTTCCCAGACCTATGGAAGACGTGGCGATGTCACTTAATCTCGGCCGCGATCACTAGACGGAACCTGATCACTTTCGTTTTGCGGAACGCTCCTTGAGCCGCACCCCGGCCCCGCCGCCGTTCTCGTCGATGAATTCGACGCCGGCTGCCTCCAAAGCGCGCATAAGAGCCGCGACGGTTGAAGCATGCGCCAACAAAGGTCCCCGCCTGGCTTCAAGCCGCTTCACGGTTGGAAGTGAAATCGAGGAGGCCTCGGCCAAATGACGCTGTTCCCAGCGCACGAGCGCCCTGGCTGCCCGAATAAGCTCACTCGTGAGCGCATTCCGGCTCATTTATCGATACTCTGAGTATTAAATGATACCTGAGGTATTGACATTGGACCCATTGCGGCATAATACCAGAGGTATCGATGTTGTTAGAGCGAGTATCACAATGGCCCAACTGAATTTTGCCACCACCACCTACCGCGCCCTGCGCGACCGCATCCGCGCCCACGACCCCCAGATCGACGAGCAGACGCTGGCCGATACGGTCGAGGGACTGACCGACCTGCATGAGATCCTGGCCGCTGTAGTCCGGGCGGCGCTGGCCGACGAGGCCATGGCCACAGGGCTCAAGTGCCGGATCTCCGATATGCAGGGCCGGCTGGACCGGTTGCAGGATCGGGCCGCCAAACGCCGCCAGATCGCCAAGGACGTGATGGTCGAGCTGGATCTGAAGAAGCTGGCGGCTCCGGATTTTACCGTGTCTATTCGGCCCGGCCTGCCCGCTCTGGTGGTGCTCAACGAGGATGCCGTCCCCAAGACCTATTGGGAGCCAGGCGAGCCCCGCCTGAGGCGCCAGGTCCTGGCGAGCGACCTCAAAGGGGTGCCGAGGTTGCCGGCGCCACCCTCTCCAATCCGGAACCGGTTTTGAGCGTGAGGACACGGTAATGGGCTTCTCGGCAAAACAGCTGCAGGCGCTGCGGCGTCAACCCAACCGTTCCTGCATCCGCACCCGCGAGGCCCATGGCCGCGAGCTCACTTATCTCGAGGGCTGGTACGCCATCTCGGAGGCCAACCGGATCTTCGGCTTTGACGGCTGGAGCCGGGAGACCATTGAATCCAAATGCGTCCTTGCCCGCGAGAACCGCGGCACCTTCCTCGCCGTCTATATCGCCCGGGTCCGCGTCACGGTGCAGGCGGATGGGGCAACCATTATCCGGGAAGGCCATGGCACCGGGGAAGGCCGCGGCACCTCCCCCGGCGAGGTGCACGACATCGCCCTCAAGGCTGCCGAGACCGACGCCACCAAGCGGGCACTCGCCACCTTCGGCAGGCCGTTTGGTCTTGAGCTCTACCGGGGCGGCAAGGCCACAGCACACAAGACCACGGCACAGCAGACGCCCCTGCCCTCGCCGTCTCCATCGGCATCAGCCATCCCTAGATACCGCCGTTGAGCGTGTCGGCTTTCACCCGGACGACACCACGCCGATCCCGAGGCCATCGCACTATTACGGCCGCCGGCACCAAAACCCCATCGCCCGGCATTTCAGCGATGAGCGACGCCAAGCCGAGCGGTCGATAGAACCGTCCGCGCGAACGCCTTTATCGCCGGCTCCACCGCTGGCGCCTGGGGCCCAGTCTGAGCTCGCCCCCGGTCGCATCGACAAGAGCCTCCTCACCATCGCCGAGCCCAAGCGGCTGCGCGACAAGGCGCATCTCAGGTTCGTTGCCTCACAGCCCTGTCTCGTCTGCGGCCGGCAGCCTAGCGACCCGCATCACCTGCGGTTTGCCCAGCCCAGAGCCATCGGCCTTAAAGTCAGCGACGAGTTCACCGTTCCTCTGTGCCGTGGTCATCACCGGCAGCTGCATCAGGCCGGCAATGAGGTGCCATGGTGGGAAAACCTCAAGATCAAACCGCTGGAGATCGCCAGAGGCCTCTGGGAGCAGACCCATCCAAAATCCGCGGCACCGATACGCCGCAACCCAACGACGAGATGGTCAAAGCCATGCCGGAAAACTAAATGGCAATGGCCGCGGGACGACGATCGAGGACCAATAGTAACCCGAAGTGTGCGCCGGCTGATTAGCGCCAGGTCGAGTTCGCGGTATCAGCACCACTCGGACGGCAGCCCACGTCAAAACGAAGCCAATTCTACCTGTGGGTCAGTAATGAGTTCGCCCAAGCAGATCGAAGCCAACCGGCGCAATGCGCTCAAGAGCACCGGGCCGATAACCCCCGAAGGCAAAGAGCGCTCACGGCGCAACGCCCTGCGTCACGGTCTCACTGCCGAGACCGTCATTGCCGCACTGGAGGACGCCGACGACTATCAGGCCTTCGAAGCTGCAGTAACGGCCGACTATGATGCTGAAACGGCCATTGAGCGCGAGCTCGTCCTGCGCCTGGCGAGTGTCCGCTGGCGGCTGCGCCGGGCCACAGGCGTTGAGATGGCACTATTCGAGGCGGTGATCGCGGAGAACGGCAAGGTGCAACGTGGCTCCTTGGTCCCGACACTTGTTCCTGGGCCAACAGATGACCCGCCGGCGCAAGCCCAATTACACTTGGCCACAACACAGGGGTATAACGCGGCGGCTCAAAGCGAATTCGGCTCTGACACCAACAAAACTCCCGATATGACCAACAATATTGGCGACTGTTTCCTGCGCCTCGCCGCCCTGCCTACGTTCCCGCTGGATCGTCTCAGCCGCTATGAATACCTTCTCTGGCGGCAAACGCGCCAGCTTGTGTCCACATTGGAGTCGTTGAAGCGGCGCAAACCACAGCCGAAGCATTCGCGTTTTCCATTCTCATTCAATCGTCTCGTTTCGGAATGAACTCGCACCATATGTTTGAATGCATATAGTTTTGTTCGCTAAGGGCCTAAGCGGACTTCACAACGTGGCGACCCTTCCAAAAGTTATTGAGTGCTGTGCGCCGTAAGACGACTCTTGCTAATCTCTCCGGTTGAACGGACATTACGAATTATTGCATCCTAAGTCGAAGCCAAATTAAACCTGTACCAAGTAGATCGGGATCTTACGATGCGTTTGCCGGGCCGACTTAACGCACTAAAGCGCCAACTGTTTCGGCGACAAGTCGGTGAAATGAAACTAAAGCGGCTTTACAAACACATTCACGGGAAGAACTTAATTGATGTCGAAAATGCTGAGACCTTTTCCGAAAAAATATTTCATCGACTGATCGCATTGAACCGATTTGGGAACCCAGCAGTCACTCAGATTTCTGACAAGTATCGTGCCAGAGATTACATCCGCAGAACTATAGGCGAGAAATACCTTACTACTCTGCTTTGGAGTGGGCTCAATCCTTCCGACTTACCGTTTGACGATCTACCGTCGAAATGTATGGCAAAGACAAATCACGGCTCAGGTGGCAACATTGTCCTTAGCAAAAACATCGATCGGAGCCGTGTCATCGACACCCTAAAACATTGGCTAAGTGAGAACTATTACTGGCATGCTCGCGAGTTCCAATACTACGAAATCACGCCGCGCATATTAGTCGAAGAACTTTTAGATGATGGCCACCCAAATGGTCCGCTTGATTTTAGATTTTGGTGTTTTAATGGGCGCCCCGAGGTAATCCAAGTCGACAATAATACGCACACGATCAACCCGTTCTATGACGTCGGTTGGAATAAGCTCACGCTGCACTATCGAGAGCAGAGGACCGAGTGCGACGTAGCGATTCCTACCAACCTTTCTGAGATGATCTCTATCGCCTCTAAATTATCATCCAACTTCGATTTTGTCAGAGTCGATCTTTATAATATTTACGGTAAGGTCTATTTTGGAGAGATGACGTTTACGCCGCTAGCCGGCCATCTACTATTTAAACCGCCGTCTTGGGATAGGTTGCTTGGCCAAAAGTGGAAGTTGAGCGAGCGTGGCTTTGTACTTCCGACTGCTTAAACGCCATTCAAATTAACTTCGAAAAATGCCCGTTCGACTTAACAGTCTTAATCCGGCCGCTCGAGGCGTACGCGCCCAGAACCGTCTAGGTGCCACGAAACAAGATCTGTTGGCGGCGTCTCCGGAACAAGAGAGCACCTACGGAAAGACCGGTCGCTAGGAGTGGCAGTGACCCAGGCAGCGGTGTCTCGCCGGGGCCTTGGCCTGGCGATGAGACGATTTGTGCGAAGCCAACAAAATCATCGTAATCGCTGTCACTGCTCCCGCTATCATTCAATCCAAAGGCGAACCAGTTGGTCGGATCCGTTGTCAGCGTAAAAGAAGTGCCGGAGTTCTCTGGCTGAAGATAGGAGTAAATCAGATTAGAGTTAGGCGTTTGACTGCCAACTGAACCGTCGATCCAACTGAGCGTGAACGCGAGCGAGTTCTGCGTCGTTCCCAAGAAAACGGGGGAAATTACGCTATGGGCGCCGCAGCTCACACAGTTGTTGTTGCTGTCTGTCTCGGTATAGGGCCCGGCGCCGCCAGTGAGACCCGGCGCATTAAACGTGATGTTGTAGCCAGATTCAGAACCCGCGTAGAACCAGCTCACGGAATATTGTGACAGTGCCGTCGTCGGCGAACCACCCATAATCCATGGCGTGTTGGATCCGACATTCGGGCCCGTTGGATCGAAAAGAACCGATCCAGTAGCCGGCGAGCCGGGAGAGTTGATGACATTGTTCTCGATTGCTGCCGAGCCATAAAACGGCGTAATGCCAGCTGATAGGGGCGCGCCTCCAAAATCCAGCGTACTTGCCTGTGCGGCGCCTCCGCTCAGCAAAAATGCCAAACCAATAAGAAGCGACGGTCGTTTAATTCCCAGAAATTTCATGTAAGATCCCTTCCACGCAAAAGTATAGCCGCGACAATAATCTGCCACAAGTATTTTTGTTCCTTAACCTTGTCCCAAAAAGAGACAACAACTATTTTTGAGCGTTGAAGAACGTAGCAATTTGGCGAAGCAATCATACTTGGCTCGGCGTCATTTCCGAACTCGCGTCTCCTCACAACCGCCCTCGCACTGAAGCGCCGCATCCTTCCAACCGAGCACGCTATTAACCATACCGTCCGAACCAATCTTTTGGGCTGACTGGCGACTTGTATAACCGCCTCAATAAACACCTGCTCAAGCGGCTCATTCTTAGAGGCCGGTAATGTTTAAAAAGATTATGCCGCCGATTTTCTGGTCGGATCGAGATTTTCTCGAGCGGGGCCTCGCTAAACTTCCAGAAGTCACTTATCAACGCCTACGCGAGTTCGGTTTTAAACCAAAAACAATAATAGATATTGGCGCATCGCACGGCCATTGGTCTGCATCTGTCGCCACCATTTTTCCCGACGCTCGCTTCTTTATGTTCGACGCCCTGGAAGAAAACCGCCCACATCTCGAGAAATTGAACGCGCCACAGTTCATTCATGAAATTTGTGTGCTCGCTGAGAAACCGGGCCATGAGAGAAATTTCTCCATTAGCGGCACAGGGTCATCCCTTTATTCAGAGCGCAGCAACGCACCTCGCCAACTCGCAGTCGTGAGAACGAAATCACTAGACGACGTCCTTGCGAGCCACCAACTCGAAGACCCACTGTTCCTAAAGCTCGATGTCCAAGGCGCTGAACTGGAAATATTAAAAGGCGGCACGCATACACTTGAGCACTGCGAAGTCGTACAGATGGAAGTCGCCTTCTTAAAGTACAACGAAGGAGCCCCCGATTTCGCAGATGTTGTCTTGTTCATGAACGAACGCGGATTTAAAATGTATGATATCGCCGGGTTCGTTCGACCAACAGGGACACATCTTGTCCAGATTGATGCACTCTTCGTCCGTGAAAATTCGTCGCTAAGACCGGATTTCTTTGAATTCAAAAAGTCTTAAAATATAAACGTCGAAATACTGCATACGCAGATGACACCAAATTTCAGAAACAATAGTCGAAGCATGTCGCGCTTAAATTCTTTGTGGGTTGGCAACACAATTGGATGGATTGAGGAGCTCTGCCTGCGGTCGGCCGTCGCTACAGGCCATTCATTCACCGTATATTCTTACACGCCCGATGAGCTCGTCGGTTTGCCTCCCGGGGTCGACCTCGCCGACGCACGAGACGTCATGCCCGAGAATCTGTTGTTGCGGTATGCCGATTCCGGCGCAGTGCAGCTCGGCTCCAATCTTTTCCGCTACCATCTCTTGCAAGAAATCATTGGGATATTGGGTCGATATGGATTTCTATTTTCTCAAGCCGCTGACTTTCACTGATGATTATATTTTTGGCTACGAACGTCAAGATTCCATCAACTCGGCAATATTGAAAATCCCGGCGAATTCGGAAATGCTACAAATCGTATTCCAACAAATGCAGCCAAATGTTCGGCCGCCGTGGTACGGACCAAAACGAACACTGCTCTATTACAGCCGACGAATTATGAATGGCACCGATTAAAATCGAGGACCTGCCCTGGGGAACATTCGGACCGCAGCTTGTGACTTACGCGGCGCGAAGATCTGGCGCCCATCAGTTCGCGCAGGAACAATCTGTGTTCTACCCAGTGGCCTACGATCAGGTTCAATTATTTTTGGAACCGGCCGACAGCGCGCGTGAAAAAATTGAGCACGAAGGCACCAGTGGCGATCCATTTGTATCGATCTGCGATCGTGCGCCTTCTGAAATCAGGCCCACCTCCGCCGGCTCTTATCTAGCCGCCGCGTGTAAAAGATTGGGTGTAATGTCGACAGACCTCTAAGCGCCGAGCGTCTTATTATTATAGGAGAGCGGGTGCTTGGATATCGCCATATACTCAGATTAATTTAGGCATCAGCGCCTCGACCGTGATACTCAGGGCACTAGTCTGGAAATTATGAATGAATTGAGGAGACGTTATTATGCGCTATTAGTCGGGGCAATATAACAAAGGAGCTCCGGATTTCCACAATTCAATCTCTTTCATGAACGCTTGCGGATTTAAAACGTTTGATATAGGCGGATTGGTTCGGCCAACAGGAGTACATTTCGTTCAAATAGACGCCCTCTTCGTTCGCGAACAATTCCGCTAAGACGAGGCTTCTTTTACTTTAGATAGGTCTAGGCCTTCCATCCAGATGACCGCAACCTGCGCAGCAGGTTCGAACCGTCGTCATTCCGTGGGTAAGATTATGAATTACACAGATGCTGAAATTCTCGACGCCGTGCATGCCTACATGTACGGTTCTGAACATCCAGATTTAATCGAATACAGAGCCCAAAGTCTGGAACGCGACTTAGCCTATAAGCACATCTTTATGTGGAGCATGAGACGCGCATGCACGTTGGCTCACATGCAGAACGCAAAAGTACTTGATGTCGGCTGTGGTTTCGGTTGGCAAGCCCTTGCCATATCCATGATTGGCGGCAACCAAGTCACCGCCAATGACATCTTGCCGTCGATGGTTGATGGCATGAAAGATTGCATCGCTTCGCTTAAGAGCAAAGACACATTCAACTTTAGCATCACGCCATTGTTGGGCGACATATGCGATCTGGATTTGCCAAGTCACTCGTTTGACGCCATCTACTCGTTTGAAGCCATTGAGCATGTTCATGATATGGGGCGCATGTTTGATAGCTGCGCCAGACTTCTGGTTCCAGGTGGCCGAGTATTGCTTTTCAATGACTGCAATATTCTCAGCCGATCGACCAGGGACGCGCTGGAAATAACATTCGATAAGCGAGAAAACTCATGGGAATGGGCGTCCTACCTCAAGAGCATTCGTCCTGTTGAGCACGCGGACGCAAGACCATTCAAAGTTATGCGCCGAGAAATCGTCGAAGCAGCCAATTCAAACCTTACCGAGCGGCAAATTGCCGAAATTGTTTACTGCTCGGCCGGAATGTTGAGGTCGGAAATTGAGCATCTCGCCCGCAACTACAAGCCAGGTGATCGATTGCCAAAACGCGCTTTACTCGATTGGTGCAGAAACCCAGACACAGGTGAGTATGCCGAGCGCCTCTTCGACCCATATCAACTCGCCAATATGCTCAACGAGCGGGGTCTCAAAGCCAAGGTTTATCATTCGTTCCGGCGCCAACCACTTCAACTTTTAAATAAAATCCAATGCCGGCCTTTGAATAAGCTACTTTTCAATATCAAGGCGGAGTTCGCCATTGTAGCGACGGCACCGCAGTAATGCGCACCCAAACAAGCGTTATCGCGATTAGTTGAGCAGCAGCTATTCAGGGCCTGCAGATAAACAGCACAACTTTTTCGTCAAAGTATCTCCGAATAGATCGACGACAGCTCTTCTTGAGATTAATATTTTTCATTATAGTCAGTCGCGACCACCCGCCGTGCAGCGTCTGCAGCTGTCCTCGTACATAAATTCGAATCGATGCAAACAATGGAAGTCAGTGTATGTTGTCGCGTTTGAACTCTTTATGGGTCGGAAACAAAATCGGGTGGATCGAGAACCTCTGTCTTCGGTCGGCCATTGCTGCAGGCCATCCATTCACAGTGTATTCCTACACACCAGATAAACTCATTGGCTTGCCTCCTGGAATCGATCTCGCCGACGCGCGGGAAGTGATGCCGGAGAACATGCTGCTACGGTACGCCAATTCCGGGGCTATCCAACTCGGATCTAATCTTTTTCGCTACCACCTATTGAAGAAATCATTGGGATATTGGGTTGACATGGACTTCTATATCCTAAAGCCACTCAAATTTACCGAGGCTTATGTTTTCGGCTTCGAGCGGCGGGACTCCATAAATAATGCGCTATTGAAGATCCCCGCAAACTCGAAGATGTTAGAAACTATACTATTGCAAATCCGGCCAAACAAGCGACCGCCGTGGTACGGACCGAAACGAACGCTAATCTACTACGCGCAAAGAATTAAAAATGGCCCCATCGGCGTCGAAGATCTCCCGTGGGGAACCTTCGGTCCCCAACTGGTGACTTATGCTGCGAGAAAATCTGGTGTGTATCATGCCGCCCAGCCACAGTCGGTCTTTTATCCAGTTCCATATGATCAGGTCGGATTGTTTTTGGAAGCCACGGATATTGCTCGTCAAAAAACCGAGCATAAAAATACCGTGGCAATCCACCTCTACCGCTCTGCGCTGCTGGGGCAACTGAAAGGACGCGTGCCTCCAGACGGATCATATCTCGCCAGAGCGTGCAAGAAATTCGGTGTAAAGCCGGAAGCCGCTTAACGTCTCAACGCTTTTTTACTCACTGGCATGTAAGATCCGAGCCTCAGGCTATCGACTATGTCCAGTAGATCAAGGCGGGTTTTAAAAACGCCATTGATCCTTCAGCGTCAAACCACTCGTGTTCCTATCCTTCTCTTGAAACTCCATCGAGATAATCGTCGTTGATGAATATGCCATCTTGCTCGATCAAATACGGGAAATGGCCTTCGTTATTAGGCACTATAGCGCAGAGAGAAAAACCGAGACTTTTATATAAGCAAACCATATCTTCAAACTTCATAGAAATAGCATAAAGTCTTTTAAAAGATAGCTCAGATTGTACTCCTACAAACTTGTGTATAATTTCTCGACTGGCTCTAGCGATGATCGCGTCATATCCTTGCGTATCCATTTTTAGAAATGGCCGCTCAAAATTGATACATTCTTTTGCGTCGTCGAAAAACCTCTGAGGAGTTTCAACTTGAACCGTTACATGTTTGCGGACCGAGTTAAGATTAGCTAAAATAGATATATCGGTCGATATCGGTTCGCTCAAACTGGAAAATTGCTCGCCGATCATAACCGAGAATTCCTTTGGACCGCCTACTTCGCCAATAGCAACGTTCTTAATATGCCAATTTTTATCTGCGGATGCATTTCTCTTCAGTGTTTCAAATGCATCGGAGATTCGGCTCTGCTGAGAGAATTGATCCATGAAACTTCACTTTCTTTCGAAGCATCCGTACATACTGCCCTCTATTGGCACCTATATCGAATACGCAGTCGACATAAAACGTATTAAACACCTTAGCTAAAACAGATACCTCCTGCCATTGATAGAGATATCTAGTGTCGCGCAATCTGGTGTGCGCTATTCTATTTAGAAGCCCTCTTAATTTAGAAGCAATTTGGAGAGGCATCGCCGCATGGCCTCTTAACTGCATTTTTGCAAATATTAAATCGGCTTTTTGTGCAAGAGACGATTGTAAAAATACTTCAATTTCTGACCGCCTTCAACGATTGAAAGGAAGTCGAGATTTGGTGTGCCCTCTTGCTTGCCGCTCATGTGCGCCAGGTGTTCATCCGATAGCGGCGACGTATATGTCCGAACCCATTCCGGTCCCACCATGCGTTGAACATCCAATGCATACGGCGTCGCCGGCGTAATAACGGGCCTACCGCAACTAAGCGCATAAATTAAGGAACCGGAATGAAGTATTGACTTAAATGGTAGAACCACAACATCGGACGCGGATACGAATTCAAATAATTCCGTCTCGGGCAGCCATTTTAGATTGAGGATGAATTCGAGGATCGCGTCTGGCGACTTCGTTAAGCCACACTGAGGCCCCCTCGTCTGCCACGCCGCAGATGCCCAGAAAGCATTTTTGAATTTTAACATCCAAGAAGCAGGCGATCAGATCGTCGACGCCCTTATATCGCTTTTGAAAGCCGAAAGAGCAAAGCAGTAAGTCGGACTCTTGTACTCCAATTCGGCGACGCGTTGCGACAATTTCGTGAGGACCAACAGGTAGCCGATATGTCGGATGCCATACGAAGGTGCCAGGTTTGCTGGCCAGCTTTGGCACCCTTTGCCGCACAACCTCAACAGTAGAAGGGCTAAGCGTGAGGAAGCCATCGACAAGGCCAGAGATGATCCAAATGTAAAATCGCCAAAAGAAAAGCAAGTGCCTGGATGCGTCATGGGGCTGATCATTGTGTACGCACCAGACTAAGAGCACTCCGCGAACCTTTAAAATGAGTAAGCTTACAACTGTCGCAAAAGCTCTAAAGATTTTTATTGGTAGCTTACCATCCCATAATATTTTTTCCGGCCAATGAATATGAAATACATCTAATCTAAGAAATAGCGCGCGCCAGGGATCTTCTATGCGCTTGACTTCGATTTGAGCCATTTCAAGACTTTCACAAAAACGAGAAATATACTCTTGACCTACACCGGGCCAAGTGCCGACGACTAATTCTGGCTTTTCTGTTTTCATTTGTTAGCCGCGCGCCCATCGCAATTCTGTTACTTGAGGTCATGGTCGGTAGTAAGCAAAACCGGACTGACCGCTGCAAACGTAGAGCTGTCCAAAAACATCCCAGTCTGCGGTAAAAGACTGGATTCCAGCAATTTGACAACTGGGGGGCAGGTCTAATGTCGTTCCGGTTTCTCCGAATATTTCCCATCTCCTTCCTTGATCTATGGAATAAAATAGCTTTGGGGGGGTACCCCAACCTCCCCAGGCCTGGAGGTAAATTGTCGGGTACCCGCCAGTTTTCTCCGGCGCTCCGAGACATATATTTTTAGAGACGTTAAACGGACTTGGCGGCATTGCTACTGAAATCCATTTCTCACCACCGTCTTGCGAGAACCAAAGTCCGCTGCCTCGACCGCCAGTAAACTGAGCAGTTAGCCATAGGTGACCGGCAAATCCAGCGTGCGGCATTTAGGAACACAGAGGTGTAGTTACCTCGATCACCAATCTGGAGCTTTCCGACGGCCGTCCAGTTCGCGCCGCTATCGGTCGATCTATATATCGTTGATGTAGTGCTGGCACTCCATGCACAGGCATACGAAGTGCCAATATTTACAAAGTCTAAAGCTAGTGGCTTAGCTGTTGCACCGTAAACAAAAGAACGGTTCGTCCACTTAATCTGCGGAAGACCCTTGCAGAAGTCCCACACACAAGAAGGCGACGTTGCATTGAGAGTGTAAACCGGCACAAAACTGCCATTGTAGCCCGAGGGAACAACGATGTGGCGATCGCGATCGATCGCTACGACTTGGCCACCTTGAGTCGCGAGAACAGCCTTTAAGGATGTGAGTGGCAGAAACGGCACGTAATAAGTGGGCTTGTCGACTGATGTACGTACCCAGTCCGCCGGTACCGCTGCCATATCCAGTAATTGTCCCCTTCTCGCTTCTACCCACAAAGACTTGTTGTCCAGGCATTATGTGACCAGAAACTTCGGTCACGTTCAAAATATTTCCAGGTGCGCCAGCTCCATTGGAGATCGAGCCAGTAAAGACAGCCTGGTACATAAGGTCTGCTTGCTTTGCATAGGACACCCATGATCCGGTTTCTCCATGCTTTGACGAGTATGCTGACTTAGCGCCCGAGGCTACTTCAGATACCTCAACGCTAACGCGCGCTGCCACGCAGCTTGGTTCATTGACCGCCCAAGTGAGTGAAGCGCAATCTAACCGAGCTGGGCTCGGGTAATAGTCCGTTGGATATTTAGTTGGATCAAACGACGACTGGAACACGCCCACATCTTGTGCTCCAAGTATTGGAAATGGCCCTCCTGGAGGTCGCAGAACATCTTGCGCCACAGTCACTTCTGTTCCGCGGCTAGTTGAGACTGCAAATAGCTTTCGCGAAACTGCGTAGTTAGGGATTGAGGGTGTAGTCAGATCGGACTCAGTAAAGCGCCATAGCGCTCCTTGATTTCCGCACCACCAACACGTCCCGTGATCGTCTATGACCGCATCCGGGCCATACACAAATGCTCCAGAGCCATTTCGCGTGACGTGATTTAGCCACGGAACGTCATAGGATGGTGCAGAAAGTGATGAAGATTGCCCGCCAGTCCCACCGCCCCAAATAATCATTAAAGGGTTTGAGGCATTAGCATTGGTGGAAGTAAAACCCGTACCAATGCCATTCGGGCCATATAAAGACAAATAGCCTTGATGCCCTTTCCGTGGGTCGACGATCAGACCGCTGCTATTGCCCCCGATCCCCCCGCTCCCGAGAGGCCAGCCAGGTTGCGCGTCAAGCTGTGCCCAAGTCCCACTCGGCCCCGAGTAGCGCCAAACATATCCTTTGTTTGGCGTACCACCATAAATCATGATGCAATAGTACACCCCATCATAGTCCATCTGGGCCTTGTGCACGGAGATATCGGAGCGGTCGGTCGCTGAAATCGCTACTTCCTTGAAGCTCTGGCCGCCATCAAGCAACTCGAATATGCCAACACCACCGACAGGAATAATAATGCGCGCCGTCCGAGTCTGACCGTTTACATTGACCGTGCCGTGGCTTTTGTCGAATAAAATTCCACATACGCCGGGATCTGATGTTGTGGCACCGATCGACTGAATTGGACTAAACGTTTTTCCATCCAATGCAACGTAGACACTGTTTGGGTGAGCCAATTTATTCGGCACACCGCAATAAATTATGTCCGCATTATTTGGGTCGATCGCTATCTTCCTGGTCGACGTCTTCCAAGGGCCGTTGCTGCCCCCATTTGGAATTTGCATCACGACTGACGTTTTTTCCCAGGTTTCTCCAGAATTATTCGAGTAATAAAGGGCCCATGTTGCGGCCGTGCGACCGCTATCGGGAAAAATTCCGAACATTCGAGAAGTCCGGTTGGGAGCGATGACTAGCTCATAAGCACCATTGTAAGTCCCGCCTGCGCCAGAGTAGGTTGAACCCATGCTGCTGAAGGTCATCAGCGGAACCCAGCGTTTCGACGGATCTGTTACCGTCGCGGTAGTCCCGGTGAAGCGGTAGGCATTTCCTACGTCTGTGCGGCAAACCATTGTTCCGTCAGGAGCAATATCAAAGCCGGTGATGAGCCCGCCGCACCCAAGCGGCAGTGTATGCCAGCCCTTTTGCGTTTGTGCCGCTCCAGAAGTAACAAATTCAGGCACCGCGCCGAAGCAAATCGCCGCGGCCGAAGTAACCAGAACATTTCGTCTAGTGAACGTCTTCATCTTGAGCGATCCTCACTTAGCACGATGACAGCGACCGCTGCTGTTATCTGCGCTTCTGAACGCAACTACACTAACAGCTAATGTGCTTTGTACTCAATCAACTGTGACGGCCTGTCCCGCAGGCGACGCCACAGAAAAGTCAATATGCCTTGTGCGCCTGCAAACTTCGCAATCATCACGAATAACGCATAAACCCATGACATTTTGACAAACATTCCGCGCGAGTAAGAAATTCGGATTATTTGCAGCGGATACAGCATAAGAGCGCCCAAAATGATCCAAGAATAAAGTAGCGTTCCACCAATTGTCATGATCGGCCAGAGAAGGCCCCAAAACACTGTGCGAATCACTTGCCTCCGTTCATGCGAAGCTGCCCCCTGCACGCGTGATCGGAGGTATATGTCAAATTCGGCGTAACCAGAACGAACCGATCTTCGCCACCACTGGGAGAAATGCAACATTGCAGCATCATGTTGCGTCATTTCTGCATCAAGGCGCCACACTTTCCAACCAAACGTTCGAATACGACCGCACATTTCCGGCTCTTCACCCGCAATTAAGTCAGCTTGATAGCCGTTTACCTGACGAAATGCCGCGCTTCGTACCATTGCGTCCCCACCGCAGGCAGCAGCAGGACCTACCGGTGTATCCCATTCCAAATCGCAGAGACGGTTGTAGATCGAGCGTTGCGGAAACCGCTCTCGCCGCCTTCCGCATACGACGGCTACGTCCGGATTTTCAGCTAAGAACTTGATCGCAGTTGGAATCCAATTCTTGTCGAGAACACAGTCGCCATCGACAAACTGCAAATTCTGGACAGTCGGCCACGCCTCAAGGGCAGCAAATGCTCCGGCGTTTCTTGCCCGCGCCGCGGTAAATGGACGAGAGCTGTCTAGTTGGATGACGAGATCAACATATTGCCGCGCAAGTTCAGTGCTTCCATCGACCGATCCAGAGTCGACATAAACAATCTTACCGCCGATGTAGCGAATTGACTTGAGGCACTCAACCAAACGAGCGCCTTCATTGCGGCCGATTACAACCACCGCCAAATCCGGCATCCCGCCTACACTGTCGGTCATGTCACTTGATGAAGTGTGCGTCGTAATGTGCCATCCCTGCAGTATTCTTATTCGGCATCAACGGACAGACTCAGATTTTGCCAACTCCGGGCGCGATGAAAAGTACGATATCGTTGGCATCAAGCCATCCTTCAATGCCACAGATGGTTTCCACCCAAGCTTTTCCATCGCCAGACTGATATTGGGCTTGCGCTGTTTGGGATCGTCCTGGGGCAACGGTAGAAAGTTAAGCTTCGAGTGTGAGTTCGTTTTTTGAATCACCAGCTCGGCTAGCTCGCGAATCGTGAATTCCACTGGATTTCCTAAGTTTACTGGTCCGGTAAACCCGGCGGGTGAATCCATCAACAGCATAAGGCCCTTTATGAGATCGTCGACGTAGCAGAACGAGCGCGTTTGGCCTCCGTCACCATAAATCGTGATGGGCTCGCCTCGAAGTGCCTGCATGATGAAGTTGGAAACGACGCGGCCATCGCTGGGATGCATGCGAGGCCCGTAGGTATTGAATATTCTTGCAACCTTGATCTCAAGCTCATGCTGCCGATGATAATCAAAAAATAGAGTTTCGGCGCAACGCTTACCTTCATCGTAACACGAACGAGGACCTATCGGGTTTACATTCCCCCAATAGTCCTCGGTCTGCGGATGGACCGCCGGGTCACCATAGACCTCGCTGGTCGATGCTTGAAGAATTCGGCATTTTACGCGCTTGGCAAGGCCAAGCATGTTGATCGCACCATGAACCGACGTTTTTGTCGTTTGTACAGGATCGTGTTGATAGTGGATCGGTGATGCAGGACACGCCAAGTTGTAGATCTGATCTACCTCGACATACAACGGAAACGTCACATCGTGGCGCATGAATTCAAAGCGCGCATTTCCATGAAGGTGCTCGATGTTCCTCTTTGTGCCTGTAAACAGGTTATCGACACAAATGACTTCATCTCCTCGCTCTAGGAGACGATCGATTAGATGAGAGCCCAGAAATCCGGCGCCACCGGTGACAAGTATTCGCTTACGCGATTCATAAAGGCGCGGCAAAGATTCCTCCTACCTTGAAGTCAGTGCAATAATGGCCCGTCTGGAGATACCTCAGTCAGGTATGAATGAAGTTTCGCCGTTTCTACGTCTACATCGAATTCCGTTACTACTTTCTTCCGCGCAAGCTCTGTGGAGCGGAGCCGGAACTCATAGTCTTTGATCACGGTCTCAATTGTCGCCACAAGTTCGTCGACATCTGCCGGACGCACAAGAGTGCCCGTTGATCCATTTTCTACTAACTCACTCGTTCCTGCGATATTGGTTGCGATCACAGGCACCCCGATTGCCATCGCTTCCATAGCCGACACCGGCACTCCCTCTACGAAGCTCGGCAACACAAACAAATCAGAATTTTGCAGCTCCTCAATAACCCTGTCTTCATCGAGAAAGCCCAAGAATTCGACGCGATTCTGAATGCTCAAATCCGAAGCAAGATTCACGAGTCGTTCGTGGCTTGGCCCGTTACCCGCAAGGCGAAGCCGCAGATCATGCCCTCTCGCAATAAGCTGCGCGACCGCCCGCAACAAAAACGTTAAGCCCTTTTCTGGAGATAGCCTCGCAGCACAAAAAACCGTCCGAACAGCCGGCGATGGCGCACGAAATGTGTATTTGTCAATTTCAAGTCCGCAATGCACAACTTTGAACGGTTTTGGGTCATCGCTATCTGAAAACATCATCAATTGACTTCGACAGAAGTAACTAATTGCTCTCACGAATTCGGCACGCTGCACTTTTTCCTTGATTCTGGAGTCCTTCGCATCAAAGAAAACGGGCCATCCATGGAATGTGATGCTGTACCCGATTCCCGTCAGCATTCCGGCAAGCATTGTGACGGTGCCACTTTGATCTCCAATATGGTTGTGGATGTGCGAGATCTTGCCGGCTCGTAGAGCCTCAGACGCGAGCAACGCCTCAGCGAAATAAAAGAGCTGGTATAACGCTCCGCGAATCCCCGGTCTTGCGGTCGCAGCCGCAGAATAAAAACGTCTTGATGAAAACTAGAGGGTTCCTAAAAAACACTTTTATTGCTGTGAATAAGACTCGCACGGTGGACCGAGGGAGAAGAAACTGTGTATCGGACTTCCACTCTGCCATGATTTCGGACGTGGTCTCGCGCTCGTTTGGGCGCCAAACCGATATGACGGACACATCCGCGCCGCGCTTTTGCAGACTACGAATCTCTCGTTTGATAAACGTATCTGTTTTCCCCGGAAAATTATGAAGCAAGTATGCTATTCTTGTCATTTCAATGTAGCCTTAACGAGACCGAGATGCGGAAAGTCCAAGTCAGTTTCCGCGCAACCAATATTTTATACGGCGCGCGAATTGGCACTCAATCCTCCGCGCGATAGCTCTTGGCTAAACACTCCTTGAAGCTCAATGGCGATGTCCAATTTAAAGCACGCCTAAGTTTTTCTGTGCTGTAGCGAATTGGCTTGAATTGCGCTTCGTAGCGCCGAGGTGTCAACAGAGACGGCAATTTGCCGTTTTTTCCGAAAAGAAGCCTGCTTACGAGAGCCGCCATTTTCGCAGTTAAAAGCCCCAGATAATAAGGGATCGGGATCAGTAGTCTGCGTTGGCCTGATCTTCTTGAATATTCGCGCGCGTAGCGCCAAATGCGAACCTTATCGCTGTCCACAATATTGAACGTCTCGCCTGCCGCTGCGGGCAATTCCGTAACTGCCACAATACAGTCCGCGCAATTTACAACGTGGGTGAGCGGAAGCTGAGCAAACGGAGCAAAAGCGAAATGGAATGGCCCCGCCCTCCGACCCATTCCGGCTATGTTCGTGTGCGACGGTCCCCATATGAAGCCCGGCCGGACAACTCGCAGGTCCCAGTCATGAAGTTGTGCTGCCCTGCGAACGATGCGTTCCTGCCAGACCTTCGCGATCGTGTATCCGCCCATATCGTATGGTTGCGCCAGCAGTGGTGTGCGTTCATCCATGGTCCCTTTGGCTTGCGCCCAATCATAAACGACGAAACTGCTTGCGAGTACTAATTTTCGCACCTTCGACTTCGCCATCGCTGAAATAAGCCGCTCCGTACCAACAACTGTGGATGCGAACTGGACGTCTTCATTGCCGCTTGTTGCAGAGGCCAAGTGCACGACTATGTCGATATTATCCAACAACGGACTGAAATCCGCGACAACTCTCAGATCCGCCCGAACAAGGTCGACTTTATCTGCCCACGGCAGATTCGACGCGTTCGCCCTTACCATAGCGCGAACCCAATGGCCGCGATCGAGAAGCCGCGCAACTACCTCTTGTCCAAGAAAGCCCCCGGCTCCGGTGACAAGAACATTCATATCCGGAGACCTTCAGACGTTAGCGTTTCCACAAGTCGCACAGATTCGGCATTTCTTGCATGGAAACGGGTAGTTCGCGTTTATCGGAAAGAGCAGCGTAAATGCGGCGGATGAATTCCTCCAAACCGTCATAACTGCTCGATCCCGCGAGCTTACGGGAAAGCGCTCTGAAGCGTACCAAAGAAAACATCTCGGGATTCGACCACACCGTCGACGACACTCATCAAAGCCGCCTCGCCGGACCGGTGCCTTCTCAAAGTTATACGCGGTGGTTCAAGCAAATTAGCCTCGGCATACATCTCCGTTCCTGTCACACGAAGCCAATAGCCGGTTACATTCGACGTACCACTAAATCCGACAAAGCCTGAGGCTCGTTGCCCTTTCACTAAGGCGCGGAAATCATCAGCCTTAAGGGAAGAATTCGATTTCTTGCGCCAGATCGAACGGCACTCAATAACTGGTCCGGCGAACATGAGCGTCAAATAAGCAATGTGGGGTAAAAAATCTCCGATTACGCCCCCCGGCAGAGCGGCTCCAAAGTGTGGTGCATTCTCGTCAATATAGGGGCTGCCAACAGCAGTAAGCGGCAGCGAAAACAAAATCTGAACATCGACGATATCGCCAAATTGTCCAGAGTTTATTAGTTCCTGAATTCTAAGAACTGACGAATGACAACGCAGGTTCTGATTTTCGATCAGGACGGCGCCGTTTTTTTCCGCAAGTGATTGTAATGATTTATACTCGCTATAGCTCGGCGTAATCGGCTTCTCACAAAAAACATTCAGGCCTTTCTCAAGACACTCCGATGCAATCGCAAAATGCGACAGCGGAGGCGTAGCAATGTGTACGAGGTCCGGACGGAGCTCGCTGAGTAATTTCTTATAGTCGGTATCCCATCTTTCAACTTTGAATCTCTCCGCAGTGGATTCCGCGCGTGCGGGCGAGAGGTCACAGACAGCTGCGACATTTACCTCCGGGATATTGCGGAGAGCGCTAAGGTGTTCGCGCGCAATTGCGCCACACCCAATTATGATTGCTGTCAATTTGGTCATCGAACCTGCAAACAGAACTCGTTTCGGCGGCCGATTGGCAGGCTAGGAAGGTCTTGTTACGACCAAATGAAAGTCACCATTGCGCAAGTCTCTCCGGCCGAGCGTGGCGAGATTGGCCAAAGCTACTGCCGCATTTAGAAGCTTCCCAAGCCACGGCCGCCTTTGCGCCATGTTTTCGTAGATCATTCCTTTGTACTCGCGGAAGTACACGACCTCACAACCGAGCCGACAGCAGAAATCGATAAGTTTTTGCGGACGCACAACGGGATGAAAAACCGTCGGAAACGGTACCGAACCAGGGCGCCCGGCGCTGCGGTATTTTAGAACCTTGCGGTAGTACTGAACGTGAAACCAGTGAGGCGTCACTCTCGTGACCCATCCCGAGAATGACTCGGGGACTGGCGCGCCAATGAAAATAAGCCCCCCTGGGGCCAGCGCGTCATAAAAGAGACGTATCGCCTTCTCTGGATTGTCCAGATGCTCGATGACATTGTAGCAGACCACCAAATCAAAGCTTCCGGGCGGAAATGAGTGCGTCTGAATGTCGCCCAACAACTTTTCGTCCGCATATTGATTTGTCTTGACCTGCGTCTCGTCAATGTCAACGACAGTCACGCGGGCAGCTGTCAAAAGTTGGGGTGGTAGCGCAGAAGCGGATCCACCTCCAGCTTCGTATATCCGCGGCCTGAGGGGGAGCCGCTTCTCGAGCAGCTGATGCACCTCCCGCAATGACTTGTTACCCGCACTTTCGTCCATGTTGATTCCGGATGCTTGTCGAACAAAAGCTACCCACGCATAGCCATACTTTTTAAGCCTCGGTAGACAGCGACCAACGGCCTAAGCAGTTTAATGCTGTCGAATCCACGAGGCGTGATATCGCTTCGCGATGGGAGTTGCCAGCCGAGCTTCGGGGCTGCGATGAAGGTGCGGACGTCAGGATTCTTCCATCGGAAAATGTTGAACGCGCCGTCGATAGGCATCGGCCCAAACTCCTGGTCACCCTCCCTTCCCCTTACGACCCTGTCCAGATGCTGCACAAGCCGCTCTAGTATCCGTTGATTGACGGCATAGAAGTGAGCGCCCTTTATAGCGCCCTCGTATTCATGAAATTTAATCGTCTTCTCGCGGCCTGCCTTGAGCACTGGGATATCGCCAGTATCGTCGTGGCCAAAGTAAATGAAGTCCCACGGCACGGCTTCCATTTGCTGCACGATCTGGGGTGTTATCTCCTCCATAACAGCAGACAGAGCAATATCATCCTCCATGACCAAAACATGCCCGCTTGCGGATTTCTGTGCATCAAGCAGACAACCCATATGAGAATGGAAGCAGCCGCGAATTTGTGCCGTCGGAAAAGTCTGCCGCTCGTTAAACCGAAATGCCGTGAAAAGCCGAACGCCGCTATCGCCCAGTTCCCAGCCTGCCCTTGCGAGCTCTTTCCGGAACGACCTCAACCTATCTTTCCGTTCTGGAAGGTTGATGACGTACGCAGCACTGAAATGTTCGATTAGTTTCTGCATAACAACATCTACATGAGCCGCCCATGAAGCCATCAGAGGCTGTACACTTGAGCCGACTTCGAGCCACCACGTGTGCGGTCGCGGATGTCACCAACAACCCTAACGACGGTCTATTAGCACTTCGTAAGACCTTTAATAAATAAATGATTCCAGAGTGATTAATGACCAACCGAGTTTGACGTAATCCATAGGTATTTTAACCTATTATAGCCTGCCAAAGGCGTTCGCGCCCAATCAAAGTTAACGGCACCGATAACATCGAGCGATTTAGCGTCCCCTATCGGTATCGGAGATAACCTACGGATGGAAAGTGAGCGGATTAAGTAGCGATTTAAATGGAAGTCCAAACCCCCAATACCAACGCATCCATGCTAACGCCGCAAATAAAGTGGCCATCAAACCCGTAGCCAACATGTCATGGCGTAGAAATGAGACGTCCATGCGAATTTGCCCAAAAAGAAGAGCGAAGTACCTAAAAAAATCGCTGCTCGCAAATACTACAACCACTCCGAGGAAGCCAAAAGCTTCGTACCCGAACGGCAGGCCAACCGCGAACCATATGAACCTGACTACATTTCCCGCAGCAATGTATTGCGTACCAGCCAGACCAAGAATGATGTTCTCGTTAATACTGCACAAAATCGAAAACCACGCGCCCAATGCCATTATCGGCAACATACCGGCCGCCGCCTGGTAGCGATTATCATAGAGAATGTGGATTGGCAGATCCGCGGCAACCGCAAAAACGGCGATCGCAACCGCTGTCAACAGGATAAAGTGGAAGCGAATAGATTGTATTTTATCACGCAAAACATTTCTTGGTTGATGTGCAGCAGCCGCAATCAAAGGAAATACCAGAAGGCCACATATCCGACTAACCAGCAGCACGATCAGATCAGAAAAACTCCGAGCGATCCCGTAGACACCCAACATTCCGAAGGAAGCAATCTTGCCAAGGTAGAGTCGGTCAAGGTTGGTCGCGAAGAAATAGACGATCGAGGAAACAAATATCCATCGACCGAACCGAGTTATTTCTTTGGCGTACAAAGTTGAGAGTCGAAACCGTACTCGAACGTCATCAAGCAAAAAATGTGTAATCAAGGCCTTAATTGCCGTCGACAGAAGCAATCCAAATATGATGGACCATATCGATCGATGCAGATATGCGAAAATGACCAATATCGCCCCAGGGAAAACCTCGAATGCAAAAGCGACTATGTTGAGTTCAGCTATCTTCATCCTCTTCTGCATTAAAGAGGGACTGATTGAGCTGATACCGTCAAAAATAAATGAGAAAGCAAAAACGGGGAGGATGAACAACAATACCTGCGAGTCAAACAGGTGAGCAAAAAATGGAGAGGCGGCCAGAAAAACAACGAAAAGGATGCTTCCTCTAATTACTTTCAACGTCCACGCAGTGTTATAGAATTCGGGTTTTTCGGCGTCTTTGTTCTGAATTATTGACTGCGTAATACCGACATCCGAAATCAAATCGACGCCGGTTTTGATGCTGTTAATGAGGGTCATGAGCCCTATCACTTCTGGGCTTAACATCCGAGCAAGAGCAATGCTGCAAGCCAGCCGAAACCCTTGTCCGAGCCCGAACGACCCAACGGTCCATCCGATGCCTCTGAAGAGCATCTTCCGCTTCGAGGCGTGGACTTGCGACAACTTCCTTCCCCTCCTGGCTCGCCCTAGCAGTTAATCTTGCGTACGAAAGGACTTAACTCTCTTGCTATTTGGTGAGACGGCGTCTTATCTCTTCTTGTTAAACTATGGATGTTAACGCGAATTAAAGTAATCTCGAGCTGATGAAAATCCTAATAGCCCTTCCGGGACTTCATAAATATAGCCGCGGAGCTGAGGTAGCATTTATTTCCGTCGCCCGTGAGCTCGCCAAGCTTGGAGAAGATGTAACGCTCGTTGGCTCAGGGAACGAGGCCTCTGGGGAGCCTTACAGATTCTTGCATGTTCCGAGCATTTCAAGAGAGCACTTTGAGGGCTTTCCTCGTTTCCCTGTTTTTAGAAACGAGTACGCGTACGAAGACTTCACTTTTTCTCTTGCACTACTGCGGCTCTATCGGCCCAAGAAATACGACATCACTGTGACCTGCAATTATCCTTTCACCAACTGGGTTCTCCAAAGCGGCCGAAGGCGATCTGGGCAATCACGGCATGTGTTCGTAACTGAAAATGGTGATTGGCCAGCACAGGCGACGTCCGGCGAGTTCCGATTCTTCTCTTGCGACGGCCTCATTTGCACCAATCCCGACTTCTATGACCGAAACAAAGCTCGGTGGCCCTCTAAGCTAATTCCAAATGGCATAGATTGCAGTCGATTCGCCCCCCGAGAAATTGATCAAAACAGTCGTCTGCTAACTGACCCTTTGCGGGTGCTAATGGTCAGCGCATTGATGCCTACCAAACGAGTGCTCGAAGGTATCGAGGCCGTGGCTCAAATTCCGCAAGCACATCTCATTGTCGCGGGAGATGGCCCCCTTCGAAGCAACGTAGACGAATTAGGGGATAAGCTGCTCCGCGGACGTTTCACTCGTGTCTCCGTACCTGCATCCGAGATGCCTGACCTTTATCGCTCGGCTGATGTGTTCCTGCACCTTTCCAAGGAAGAGGCATTCGGAAACGTGTTCCTCGAGGCGCTAGCATCTGGCTTGCCGGTGGTTGCTCACGACACTCCTCGGGTAAGGTGGATTGTCGGACAAGACGAGTTTCTTGTCGACACATCGGATTTGGCCGCAGTCGCAGACGCCATTCGACGTGCGAGTACATTCAACTCTGCCGAATGCATTGCACGACGCACAAAAAGGGCTATTGCATTTTCCTGGGATAAGATTGCGTCCCAGTATCGTGATTTTTTCAGAGAGATTTTGTTTGAGTCTCACACTGACCGCGCCGAAGCCAGGTGGCCAAATATGACGAAGGACAAAGTTCTAACGGGTAACTGATGATGTCAATTGCGCAGTTCCTTTTTATCGCTTTGTCTGTGCTTCTATCCGGTATCGGAGCTGTCGCAGCCGCGGTATTCTTGATCGAGGTCATCGCGAGCTTGCTTAAAGAGCAGCCGCATGTCGCTTCAAAAGAATACCCGAGCGTCGCTGTCTTGGTACCCGCCCATAATGAGAGCTCGGGAATCTTGCCCACGTTGGCGGGTATAAGTGCGCAGCTTCGAAAAGAAGATCGTTGCCTCGTGGTAGCCGACAATTGCACCGATGATACAGCTGCAGTCGCAAAGCAAGCTGGTGCCGAAGTCGTTGAGCGTTTTGATCAGAACAGAATTGGAAAGGGCTATGCTCTCGACTACGGCATTCGCCATCTTCAGAGCTCCGCCCCCGCTGTCCTACTTATCATTGATGCCGATTGTACAATTTCAGAACGGGCAATCAGCATCCTAGCGATCAATTGCCATCAAAGCGGTAGACCGACACAGGCCCTTGACCTGATGATCGCGCCAGACGGCGCCTCACCCATTCTGAAGGTTTCGGAGTTTGCCTGGCGACTGAAAAATCAAGTACGACCGTTAGGATTGAAAGCCCTCGGATTGCCCTGCCAACTTATGGGAACCGGGATGGCCTTTCCCTGGACGGCAATCAACGCAGCCGACATTGCAAGCGGTCACATTGTTGAGGATCTTAAGCTCGGAGTAGACCTTGCTGAAGCTGGCTACCCTGCCCTCTTTTGCCCTTCCGCAATCGTCACCAGCACATTTCCTATCGATGCAGAAGCGGCGCGGCAACAGCGGCAACGTTGGGAGCAAGGACATCTACATACAATAGTAAGGTCCGCCCCGCGGTTGCTCGCGAAGGCAGCTCTCCATCGAAGAGTAGACCTATTAGCAATTGCACTCGATTTGCTGGTCCCTCCGCTTTCGGTTTTGGCAGCGTTACTTTTTTTCGGACTTGTCTTCTCTTCGGTTGTCGCGCTAGCCGGGCAAGGTTTGCTTCCAGCCACAATAAGTATCGTTGGCTGCGTAGAACTTCTTACTGCATTGATTGTCGCATGGTGGCGGTACGGGCGAGAGCTTTTGCCCCTCGGATCACTTCATCTCATACTTCGCTACTTGGGCGGCAAAATCGTCATGTATATCGATTTTTTGTTGCATGGCGGCGCATCACGTTGGGTCCGAACGGATCGAAAGTAAGCCGAAATTGGACCAACCGAGCGTAACTAGCGCATTAATTTACATTAACACTTGCTGTGGGCCCTGTTCGCTAACCCTATGCAAGAGGCGAGTTTGACGACTCCTGGCGGCGGTGCGATATAGCCCATCAATAGCTAATCTGCTCGCGCTGTGTGGGGCTGCTTGGCAAAGATTCCAAAGATTGTCCACTTTTGCTTCGGGTTAAGCGCGGATTTTGGCTTCAGACCCTGGAGCCTCGTACATTACGCGTCAGTAAGAAGCGCATACGAACGCATCAAGCCGGACGCAATTTTTTTCTATTTTGAATATGAACCAAAAGGTCCATGGTGGGATATAACCCTTCCGTTCATCAAACCGGTTAAGGTAGCTGCGCCTAGAACAATCTTCGGACGGCCGTTGCGACATGGTGCAACATCGCGCCGACGTGCTTCGGTTGGAAAAATTGATCGAACACGGAGGTATCTACCTCGACTCAGATATTGTGGTGCTGCGCGACTTCGACGATTTGCTTGAGAATGACTTCGTTATCTCTGAAGAAGGACCTGGCGGCAGCCACGGTCTTTCCAACGCGGTCCTCTTGTCCTCGCCTGGAGCAACATTCGCAAAGCGTTGGTACAACAAGTACTCGACGTTCTCCGATAAAAATTGGACAGAATATTCGGTACAATTACCAAAACTTCTTGCAACCGATCACCCGGCGGAAGTTACCGTGCTTCCCCACACGTCCTTCGCTTGGCCTTTGCACTATAGAGACCACTTGAAATGGATCTTTGAATCTGACCGGCCTGTGCGCGAGCCGGCATACACCCGCCATTTCTGGGAGTCACTGTCTTGGTCGAAGTACCTTGAAAACCTCACGCCTGGTGAGGTCCGGCGGGCTGACACTAACTTCGGAAAGTGGGTTGCACCACTTCTGGCGGAACTCCCTGATGATTATTCGAGAAACCGGCCGCAAAAATATTTTACGAGAAGGCGCAAGCATTCAAAAGTCGGCTTCAAGAACGTTTCAGACTATTATGTTCTCAGCGAACTATGTAGCGCCTGCGAGTCATTCAGATGACCAAAACACGACGGAAACGGCATCTCCTTATTGCCTTTTTAATTGCGGTTGGTGCGTTCTTTCTACGCTTATAGAGTTTATTCTGGATAAGATCATAATCTCCGCACTTTCGAACTAAATGGATTCACGGCCGATGACTTTATTTTCGGCGATATGGCTTCTCTTAATATCACGGGCGTTTTTTCTGCTTTGGAGACCAGTAGCCAAGCTGGTAGGCAAGGCCCGCTATTAGACCGATACCTATTGCGAGTATGTATTGAATTGCAGACGAAAGCAGAAGCCACTCATATTCGGAATGAACCATCACCAAAACAAGCCCAACCGAAAGACCTATCAGCACGTCACTTCGCCCGTCCATCCGATTGGACCAAGCACAAGATAGCTGTCACCAGTGGGGACAGATAACAAAAACAACGCCGAAAAGACCAACGTAACCTGTCTCGGCAAGAGTTTCCAATAGGCATTATGAGGAGAGATATTGTAGTTCGGATACATAACTCCCGGTCGCGTAATAACCTTCACGTTGAGCAACTAGCACGAAGTTGTTCGCTCCAACTCCAAACGGATATGCTTTGGCCATCATACTCGCAGCATTGTTCATCTGCGTTCTGCCATCATCCGCTTCGATACCGAACGCTTGAGCCCGGATCTCAAACGTCCTGATCGCCACGGGCACGAGAATAAGTGTGCAACTAGCCCAGCCGCGAGAATTCGGGCTTTTTGTGCCGTCCATCTTCGGAATATCGAGATAGCAAGGACCACCACCAAGCCGATGCAAGGCCGAGCGATGCGCGTGACGCGGTGAACACATCAGCAATGACGCCGAGAAACGTAACGAGCAGCAGCCTCCAATCATTCCGGCTACTCAAGGCTAGGCCGAAAATCGGCAATATCGCGAGGTGAAGTGCAAACCCTAAAGCGTTTTGATGGAAAAATGAACCCGGAGCGTGCGGATTGTAAATGACAAACCTCTGCCACAGCACAAGCGCCGCCTCGAAGCATATACTTGCAACAAATGAGCGTGCATGGCCGATAAGGCAATCGCACCAAGATACAACGACGGAATCTTGAACGGAATTCCTTTCCGACAGCGACAGCGGCAAACGCTAGAAAAAATCGCAGCGCAACAGATCCATAATTGATACGTCAAACTCCGCGTAACCGGCCACAACGGGTCTCATAAAGCGCAATCTGTGCATTAAGCCCCTCAGAAATGGCAGCGCAACTAGGACGGCGATCGCATAGTGTCGCGCGGAACGATTTTGCCGGAGCCAGACCGTTAAGGGCAACACTCCCGCCATTCCGATTGCAAAAATCAGCCATTTCATCGCTCAATTCCTTTTCTCTTCCCGCCTTCCGAGCTACTGATCACTAGATCGCGACTGTATATTATCTCCCTTTGCAATGAGCCCTTCTAATGCTCGAGCAAGCTTGTCATCGAGTTCATTTGTAAAGTGACCATCCGGCAAAAACCCGCGGGGGTCATTGGGGGGAACAATTTTATCTGAACTTAAGTATGGAATACTCTCAGCACGCAAAGTCGGGCTGAGCGCTTGCGTCAAGTAATTCGAATAGCCGAGGTCGTTCACCAAGTATATTACCGGAATAACTCCATCGCGCCTGGCCCGAATTGCAAATTCGTGAATAATCGCCTTGGCGATTTTAATCGCTTCGCTGTCAATTCGGTATCCGGATTGGTCAAGTACCGCATGCCGAACACTCCTGATAAAGTGCTGTCCATACGCCCGATGAGCCAACCGAAACAACGACGAGTGATCGAGAACAGTCTCCCGAAAACTCAATGGATTATAAAGCGGATCCTGTCTTGCGAAGAAGCTACGCGCCTCCGCCCATTTTTCGGGATCGCTCAAGGTCGCCACATAGCCGTCATATGACGTATATGGCGGGTGAATCACCCCGAGTTTTCCTTCGTTAAGAAAAAAACGGTCAGCCATATAGGGCATCGGTGCATCAACGGCCCAAATCATTGGCGAAAAGGACGTGATCATCGCCAAATTTAAAGACTGAAATGCGAGCACCACGGCACGACTTTTGCCACCGCCTCGGTCACGAAGATATGCGCCATAAGCCCAGTTGGCTGTGGCGCCTGGCGCCCCAACGCTCCTCGGAGTAAATGCTTCAGATACGCGGCTCACAGCGAATGCAAGTTCTACCGCCTGTGAACTTCCGTAAAAAGTAATGATCGGATTTTCCGGTTTTTTCGGAGTAAATTCCTTTACGACTAGAGGATTGTACCAGCCCGCTAACGTTATTGGCGCGGTCTCATCTTTCTCCGGCCTGGTCATCCGGCGAATTTGTCCCTCGGTCGACCGACCGTATTCAAAGTACGCTTGAAATTGCGACGGCCGCATCCTCAGATTTTGAGGGTAAGAAAACAAAACGTTTATAGCCAGATCGATCACAACGAGGGTAACAACAAACCAAACGCCGACTTGAAAAGCAGATCGATATTGTCGAAAACCTCTGTGGCCAAAATCGGATATTGTTGAGTTAGCTTGGCTCATCGCTCATTTCCTACTAGCACCCAGAACCTCCGTTTGCTTGCCATCATTCTCGGGAATGGGGCACTCGGTGGTTAGCGCCATCGCTTTTAAAGCCATTGGACGACGGGTCTCAGTGAAGACCAATTGCGACCCCGACAAACCCGGGCTATTTAACAGAACCAATTGAAAATCAAGAGACCCGCTGTTGTAAAATTCTAAGAAGTTCTCCGACGTTCTTCAATCCCGCAACTTCACTGGTCTTAAATCGAAAACCGAACTTCCTTTCGACTTGTATCATCAGCTTAATATTGTTGAGCGAGTCCCAACCTTTGATATCAGCAGCTGTTGTATTGTCGTCGATCACGATAGATTGGTCGTTGAAAAGATCGCGCATGATTTGTTGAAGCTGTGTTCTGACATTTTGCATCAGTCACCTTTTCGGATTTCAATGTGATAGGCGGGTCGTTTGTCTTGATTCATGTTGAAAATCCATTTTGCGCGTTTTCCATCACTCGGAGCCGGTTGAAATCCAAGCGTGGCATAGTGACCTTCGACCAATTTGTTTTTTGCGGTCGGGACATAGTAACCACAGATTCTTTTTAGCGATCGGTTGCTGCAGAAGGCAAGCAGACGATCGAACTCCAGCTGTTCAACACCGCGTTTAAGCACCCGGCAGCTCATTAACCAATTGTCAATCTCAAGCGTCTCATCCGATATGTGTCCTATCACCACGCTGATAAGGCCGTTATCGCCGAACTTGTCTTCAAGGCGCGTCGTCGCTGTATAAGATTGCGGGCCGCTCGCAACATGACACACCTCCGTTTCGGTCATGCGGCGTGTGGTTAGATTAAACTGGTTTGTTTTATTTATAAGCTGCGTAACACGCGCAAGATTACCTTCATGGATCGGCTCAACTATGGCCCGCATTTGTAGTTGCCGTAAATAGTCGTCGTAGTTCAACGTTGCACTCTCGAGCTGTGCTCGAGCACTCTCATTCTTGAAAAAGCCTGTGCGACGGCGATCCTCTTCCGTAATGCTTAGCGTATCGAACAAGTTCGCATCGTCGAGGCACTGCACGAAGTAGGCTGGATCTTCGGGAACCTCGAGCACGGTCACAGCAGGAAGGCTTGCGCGCACGAGTGCCCGCTCCGCTGGGTTATCATCGAAGAATACTAGTGAATTGAGACCAATGTTTAGCTGCTTAGCAATTTGGACAAGACTTCTATCTTTAGTCTCCCAATTAGCGATGAAACAGCTAATGTCCGACTCCTTTAGCACCATGTCTTCGTGTTCACGGAACGGAGCTAGCGCGTTCTCCATTTCATTCTTACTGGCGACCGCAATCAATACGCCGCGGTCCTTAAGTGCTTTTAGGTACCGCTGAAAGTCCTGGAACGCTTCGCCGTTCGGATGACCAGCGCCCAGCTGAATTCCTCCTAATCCTTCATCACCAATCACGCCGCCCCATAGCGTATTGTCGAGATCGAGCACTATGCACTTTTTGGACTTTCCGAAAAGCGCAGCGATCTGGGCGGCCAGGCTATCAGCGTAGAATGGCTGACATTCGAAGCTTACTGCGGATTTGGCAACATGCCACAATCGTGGATCAAACCAGCGCGATTTGCCATGCTTGGCGGAAAGCCACTCGATGTCATGCAGGAAAACCTGTTTCGGTAACAGCGAAGCAAGTCGCGCATTAAGCATGCGGATCATCGCCGTACGCGAGCCTGGTGCAATACCATCTAGGCTCCCGTAAGGCCGATCGACTGAAGTCTCGAAATTGTTGCCTATTACAGGGCAAGAAAACCGCTCGGAAGCGGCGCGGTAGAGCTGAACGAACCGCTGAACCTCGGCCTCAACTTGCTGATCACCTGCACCCTCGCTGGCACCTAGAGCGAGATTGCGGCTACAGACATGAAAATGTATTACATCAGGATCAAACTGGAGCAACGCTGGAGAATTCGACCATACCTCTTGTTCAAACAGCGCAAAATCACTTTCGTAAAACGATAGTGAGACACCTCGACGCAACGCAAATAGACGAACGAAGGGGATTAGAAATTGAGTTGTTGCGCCGCCCAACACCGCCAGCCGCTTGCGCAGCGGCACTTTCGCTGCGATTACCTCGTCGGGAATTTCCTCAAGCGCGCTTGAAGCGTGTTGAACTATTTCGAGTTCTTCACCGGGTGCGACCGCTTGAATAAGTTCCAGCGCCCGTTCATATTTACCAGCACGCAAATGTTCTTGCACCTGAGATTGAATTTTATGGTCTGTTAGTGAATCCATATTGCTGCTCCGCCACCGGAAACCTGAACCTCAGAAAATATACATATACCAAAATGGAATTCTATTCCGACGTATCGAGGTTAACTTCCAATGTTGTTTAATAGCCTATCGTTTCTTTATTTTATGACAATCACGTATTTACTGTACCTAGTGCTGAAGCATAGGCCGCAGAATGTATTGCTACTGGCGGCGAGCTATTTCTTTTACGGCTGGGCAAACTGGCGGTTTTTAGGCCTGATCGTTATCTCGACTGCAGTTTCTTACTTAACGGCAATCAAGATAGAAGACGCAAGGACAGACCGGGAGCGGCGCTTGTACCTTTTGGCGGCCGTGGTCTTCGCCCTTGGTATGCTTGGACTTTTCAAATACTACAATTTCTTTTCCGACTTTTTCGTTGAATTACTCGCGCTATTTGGTATGCGCGCGAATTGGCCTGAGCTACACTTAGTGCTACCGATCGGGATTTCGTTCTACACGTTCCAGGCGCTCGGCTACACGATTGAAGTCTATCGAGGCGCGGTCAAGGCCTGTCGGAAGCCGCTCGATTTTGCCCTGTTCGTGGGGTTCTTTCCGCTGCTGCTTTCGGGGCCAATCGAGCGTGCAAACCGCTTGCTGCCGCAAATCCAATCGCCACGCAATGTGACTCTCGATCAGGTCACGAATGGCTCATGGTTGATTCTATTTGGCTTGTTCAAGAAAGTAGCGATTGCGGACGGCTTGCCGAGGCTCGTCGATCCGGTTTTCAACGCCAATACTGGGTATTCCGGATTCGACATCCTCATAGCTACTTACGTATTTGCTTTACAATTGTATTGCGATTTTTCGGGTTACACCGACATTGCGCGCGGCGTGTCCCAACTAATGGGTTTTTCGATAATGGAGAACTTTCGTACGCCATTTTATGCCGATTCACCTAGCGACTTTTGGACGCGTTGGCACATTAGCTTGTCCAGCTGGGTGAAAGATTATGTGTATTTGCCGCTCGCGTTGCGCTACTTGCGATTAACGCGCGGCATTGGCAACGAATACAAACCCCCCATGTATGCCATGCTGCTCATGGGACTGTGGCACGGAGCAGCATGGACTTATATTTTATGGGGCTTGTACAATGGGATTATGCTCGTCTTGTGGAGCGCGCTGAAGTGGCCGCGTTATTTGCAGGGCTTGCGCACTCGAATTCCTCGAGCATTTTCGATTTTGCTTTATTTCCAAGTCACGGTCGGCTGCATGCTCATTTTCCGAGCAAATTCCCTCCACCAAGTGGGCGAATTTCTCAAAACTGTTTTCACGAATTTCGGCGGTTTCAGACTGCATGTTGTGCCGCCCTCGGCCGTAACGCTACTTGGAATTCCGGTATTCCTTATTCTGGATTACCTCGCTTTTCATACAGGTAAGGAGCGGTTTTTCGATACGTGGCCGCCTCCCGCACGTGGTGCCCTTTATGCTTTGCTTTTCACTCTTCTGCTCATGGGATGGTCAAACGCTCCAGCTCAGTTCATTTACTTTAACTTCTGAGCGGCCCAATTACCCGCTTGCTGGTTTTGACTTTTGCCAAAACCGGCAAGGCGGATCCACGTATTGCAGCGGATCAGCTATGCCACGAGAGGCGCGGAATTCCTCGACCGCGCGCCGGCAATAGGTCCAGTCGTCTTCGCCATAGTCGTCGATGATGATATAGCCACCTGGCGAAACTTTGTCATAAAGTGCATCAAAGCATCGCGGGTTAATTCGTAATAATCTCCATCAAGGCGCAAAACTGCAATTTTGTCGATCGGTGCGGTCGGCAGGGTGTCTTTAAACCAGCCTTTAAGAAAGCGCACCTGGCCGTCAAGCATGTCGTAAGCCTCGAAGTTGCGCTTAACTTCGTCGAGCCCACCGCAAGGTGATTGTAGTATTTGGTCATGGCGTCGCTTTTGAAGGCTTTTGCTTCAAGCGGGTATTTCTCCGGGTCCGGTTCGGGCAACCCCTCGAAAGAATTGGCAGCCCAGACGATGCGGTCGACAGCACCGAGAACCTTCAGGACAGCGCGCATGAAGATAGTTGCACCGCCACGCCAAACCCCGGTTTCAACCAGGTCGCCAGGCACGCGGTGTGCGATAACGTCGACGATGCAGCGTTCCAAATTGTCGAGACGCGTCACAGGAAGCATCGAGACCGCCGCGCTTTGTTGATAGTGCTCAACGGCGGCTAGAACGTAGCGGGCCGTATCGTCGGACGGATCCGGTTCGACACCGAAGATAGTATTGGTCAGGCTTCGTTTGAGCAGATCGAGGTAAAGGCGACCGACACTGTCAATTTGACCGTTCTGGCATGCAGGCATTCGCGGAATCTTTCCCTGTTTTCAACGTAGCGAAGTCGCAGATTTAGGCCGTTCGTCTGATCAAGGAGCACGGCGTCTCTTTTGCACGTCTGACCTGCCAACACCGCACAATTAGCTGCTACCAGGTTGCGATCTCACGACGCTCAGAAACCATCTCGTTGCGCGAAAATGCGCGCAGCATTGGCTTCTCGATCGTTCGATAAACAATAATTCCGGCGATGACGGCTAAAACGACACCAACAGCCATAAACGAGACCATGCCGGGCAGTGAATTGGGGCTCAGCGAATTCGAATGCCTCCACAATTGAGCCAGAAACGATAAAACAGAACCGTGAATTAGATACAGCGAGTACGATGAGTTACCCACCAGCTCAAGAAGAGGAATGCGCGGAATTGGGCGCGAGCGCTCGTAAAGCACGGCTCCAGCAACCACTAAAAGCGATGGAAGTCCGAAAGTGATGCAGCGAATGTTTGGTAAAGCGTCGGGCGCTATTGCCACAACTCCGAAACTTATGATGCCGATGACAAAGACAGCTGCTGCAGCCCGAAATCCTACCGGCCTCGCCGTCGAACACAAATAGCCAAGCGCAACGCCAAACGCAAATTCGAGCATTATGTTCGAGGTGTAAAAGCCTAGGATAGAATTTTCCGGCAAGTCAAAAATGTAGTGAATAGCAACTAGGCCGATTATCATAGCTTGAAGGGCGATTATCCGCAGCTGCGACGACAAGACCAAGCTGAAGCTGAACAAAAGATAAAAAAACATCTCGCAGTTCAAACTCCAACCCGGAACGACAAGCGGCCACATCTCAAGCGGATTGGCCGGGTGGGCGGCTGGGATGAACAGATACGAGGCTATAACGTGATACAGACTGAATTGGCCAGACTGCATCCAAGAAGGCTTGGATAGAAGCACCACAAGATAGAACGTCGTGACGATCCAGTAGAGTGGCACAATTCTTCTGATACGATGCTTCAGGAAGGTGGCCTGGTCGACACCCTTCCCGAACGTCGTATGCCACATGATGAAGCCGCTGATGACGAAGAAAATGTCTACACCAGCGTTTAAGATTTGAGGCGTCGGACCATTGTAGCCAAATCGATCCAACTGAACGAATTCGTGATAGAATACGATCATCAGCGCGGCGACGCCTCTTAAGTATTGGACTGAGAGCAGGCGCATCGAATTCACCAGCCGATAAAACTTATAGTGAATGGCCGGACCGTTCTCCTGTCCAGCCCACTCCTCGAGGTAAACAGCGTCGTCCACCTGACCCGTTTAGCCATACCATCCCTAAATGGCGGGCGCGAAAGTCTTATGGCGATATGGCAAATGCACGACGGGGCTGGGGCAAAGGGCGAAAGTTTACTCGCCCCCGAGGAAAAATCTCGGGAAACTTTCGAACAGGGCGGTGTCGCCCGTGTTTGGCGCCGTTAAGAGGATCTATGGCTTCGGATTATGCTCCGGCATAGGACCCGAGTGCTGGGGTTTCTGAGTGACGACCGCTCGAAATACGACAGGAGGCGATTTCCAGTCGAATGGCAGCGGAGGCAGATCCGGGCTGCAAGGCGCAAACAGGCTTTGTCCCTCAGAATTGCGGAGTTCGAACACAATTCCCGGTCGCTCCATCGCTGCACATTCGTGCCACTTTGAGATATCAACCCAATCTGCCACCATATCAGTCGTCCTTTCCGGCTGAAATTAACCTATCACCGGCCAGAGTTAATCAGTCACGACTTCAAGTTTATCCGCCAGAGACTAACCATGTATGACCGCCGAAGTTGAAGGCGCCTCTTGGGCGAATATAAGATTTGCCTAAATTCAGCGGGATTTACCAATTGTCGATCGATCAGTCGCCATTGCGTGCGGTTCCGGGCGGACTCCCCTCGCCTCCGCCAAATGACCTGCATCGAGAGGTTTACGGCGTACTCGGGCTTCCGATCGACGCCGTCGGAATGGGTGCCGCCATCCAACGGGTTCGCGCGGCGGCCACTTCAAACAAGCGGTTCCTCATATCCACCGTCAACTTGAATTTCTTGATCACAAGCATCTCAGACGCAGAGTTCCGAAGCACAGTCCTTGTGAGCGATTTGAGCGTTGCGGACGGAATGCCGGTGGTTTGGCTGGCGCGCCTGCTCGGGATTCCAGTGCGAGAACGGGTTGCAGGATCGGACATGTTCGAGTCGTTAAGACGCACGTCCTCAAGCAATCCTATTTCCGTATTCATTTTTGGGGGGCCGGACGGCGTGGCCGCTCGGCTTTGCGGCCAGCTCAACCGCGAAAAGGGTGGCGTGCGCTGCGCTGGTTGGCTTTTTCCCGGTTTCGGCGACCTTGCGGCAATGAGCACGGACGCGATTATAAATGAGGTTAATGCCAGCCAGGCTCAATTCCTAGCGGTGGCGCTCGGTGCCACTAAGGGACAGGCCTGGCTTCTCCGAAATCAAGACAGAATCACGATACCGGTTCGGGTACACCTCGGCGCATCCATTAACTTTGAAGCCGGAACCATCAAACGCGCGCCAACCCGTTGGCGAAAGGCCGGCTTCGAATGGCTTTGGCGGATTACCGAAGAGCCGCACCTGTGGCAACGATATTTTCGCGACGGACTTGCGCTAGCCAAAATCCTTACTTTTCATGCGGCGCCCCTGCTCTGTCTCCAGATAATCGACCGTCTGCGCGGCCGTGGCGCATCCGCAGGGTTCAAGATCACTGACCAGGCTTCGGATCGCGAAGTTGTCGTTCATCTATCCGGGCCAGCAAACAGCGGTAATGTCGCTCTGGCGGCGGAACATTTTCAGGTCATCGCAGACCGCCACAAAAACGTCACGATTAACCTCGCCACGACGCGGTGTCTCGACACCCGTTTCCTGGGGTTGCTGCTCATGCTAAATAAACTGCTAATGGAACGCCATTTGAAGCTGCGGCTCGTAGACGTTCCAGATTCGATTAAGCGAAGACTTAGGCTCAACGGGTTTGGCTTTTTGCTCAAACAATAGTCAGGCGTAGCAATGTTGGTAAAAACTGAAGCGGCAAATCTCGAGCCGGACGCGCTACCCGCGTCGACGCTATCCTATCTCGGCGCGTTTGCGGCTCTTTGCGTCTTGATCACGGTCGCCGCCTTCTTCGCGCCGTTGAAAGAACTGGTCCATCGCTGGCAGGTTCAAGAAGAATATAGCCACGGCTTTCTCATCCCCGTCATTGCAGCTTGGTTGATTTGGTCGCGTCGACACGCCATCGCCCGCAGCATTGGTCGCCCTTCGTTCGCCGGCCCAGCCCTTATCATAATCGCAGCGGGACTACGCGTTATCGGCGAACTCAGCGCAATCTTTGTGCTGTCGCAAATCGGCTTCATTCTTGCGCTTATGGGGATTGCTCTTGGGCTTGGCGGCAAATCCTTGCTTAAGGTGGTCTTCATCCCTCTGGTGCTCCTCGTTTTCGCGATCCCAATGCCTTACTTTGTGGACGCGCTTTTATCGTTCCGATTACAGCTAATTTCCTCCGAACTGGGGACGCTTTTCATCAGAGCTCTCGGCATTCCTGTTTTCCTCGAAGGCAATCTGATCGATCTTGGAGTTTACAAGCTGCAGGTCGTCGAGGCATGCAGCGGACTGCGTTATCTCTATCCGCTCATGAGCTTGGGCTTTCTCGCTGCGTACCTCTATCAGGCACCCTTCTGGCAGCGCGCCATCGTCTTTCTCTCCACAATCCCCATTACCATTGTCATGAACAGCTTCCGTATTGGGATGGTCGGAGTTCTGGTCAATTATTGGGGACCGCAGGATGCAGACGGCTTCCTGCACATGTTCGAAGGCTGGATCATATTTCTTGCCTGCTCGGGACTGCTCGTCCTCGAAATGACATTGATGTCGAAATTTTTTCTGCGTCGAAATTTCTGGGAGGTCTTTAATGCGCCGAGCATTCAAGTCGAAAGAGTGAAAGGATTCCAAGACAGGCTCGCTCTTTAGCGCACCGCTCGTGAGCTGCCTTACTCTTCTTTTGGTTACGGCGTGGGGTTCCGCAACAGTATCAACACGCCACGAAGTTCTTCCGGAGCGAAAGCTCTTTGCTCTGTTTCCGACCAAACTGGACACCTGGCAGGGACGTCTGTGCTCGCTTGATGCATCGACTGCGGAATTTCTTGGCCTGACCGACTACATTGTGTCGGACTATGCTCAGACTGACGGCCGTGACGTAAACCTCTATATTGCGTACTATGCGTCTCAACGCAGCGGGTCTGTCACCGCATTCGCCCAGCGTCTGCATCCCTGGAAACGGCTGGCAGATACTGCAACTGGATAGAACAGAATTCGTCGACGGCAGTCTGCGATTTCCGATCAACCGAGCGATCATTGCTAACGGGACGAACCGGCAAATCGTGTACTACTGGTACGACGAGCGAGGAATGAAAATTGCGAATGAATGGCTATCCAAGCTCTACCTACTCAGAGATGCGATTTTCAAAAACCGTACAGATGGAGCGCTGGTTCGCGTTATAGCGCCAATCTATCCCGGAGAAGACGAAGCCGCCGCGGACGCACGTCTTCATAAGTTCGTAATCACATTAATTCCGCATCTGAATGGCTTCCTGCCTTCGGCGACAGCGTCAAGATGATTGGGAAGCCCACCGAGGTCGTCGGCAATTGGAGACGTCTATGCTAATCCGAGTTACAAAGTGCAACCAACTCAAGCGACTTGGAATTCCCGCGCTCGCTATCGTCGCCTGTTTGGTCGTCGCGGGCTGCAGCTCACGCGCGGAAAAGGCCGAAAATTATTATCAGCATGGGATGGAATACCTAAAGCAAAAGAACTTTGCCAAAGCACGCATTGAATTCCGGAATGCGCTGCAGCTCAAGTCAGATCAACTAGACGCATGGCGTGGCCTGGCGGAAGTCGACGAGCACGATCAGAATTTGCAAGGTTTAGTGCAGGACCTCGGCCGTATTACCGAGCTCGACGACAAGGACGCGTCGGCGCGACTGCGCTTGGCCCGTTTGTTGTCGATGGGCGGCGCACCCCAGCGGGCTCTGAAGCTCGTGAACGAGGCGGCCAACCTTAGTCCCCAAGACGCGAACGTGTACGCGTTGAAAGCGGCAATCCTTTTCCGGCTCAACAATATGGACGCCGCGACACAACAAGCCAGAAAGGCGCTCGAGATCGAGCCACATAACAAGGATGCGATAACCGTTCTTGCGGCCATCCAGTTCCGAGGTGGCGATTCCAAACAGGCCCTTGAGACGCTGTCGGACGTCAACGCCGAGGCTCAAGACGATGTTGGCGTCCTGTTCCTCAAGGCTGATATTTATCAAAGACTTGGTGAACTAAAGGAAGTCGAAGGCGTTCTCCGCCGGCTCGTTTCACTGCATCCGGAGAATGCTGCTTTCCGGCAACGGTTGATTTCGTTCTATGTCGCCAATGATCGAAAAGACGACGCAGAGAAGGAACTGCGTAAGTTCGTCGAGACACATCCCGACGATCAGCAGGCTGAACTATCGCTCGTTCGTTTCCTTGGCCAAATTCGCGGAATACCAGAAGCGCGAGCAGAACTAGTCAGGCGCATCAGTCAGGGAGGAAACAAATTTCCTTACCAGATCGCACTCGCGAAGCTCGATTTCACCCAGGGTAAGTTCGACGATAGTAAGGCTCTCCTGACGGAGCTAATAAACCACCCTGCGGCCCCCAATGATGCGCTTGTGGCGCGGGACACACTTGCGCAGCTCTATCTCGACCGCAACGATCCGGCTTCCGCAGAGCCTCTCATCGCGGAGGTACTCGAAAAGGATAGCAGAAACACCGAAGCGCTCCGGCTTCGCGCTGCCATTCGGCTCGCCGGGGCCAAACCGACGATGCTATTTCAGATCTGCGGCGCGCACTGAATGACCAACCGCGCTCACCTGAACTTCTCGCGAGCCTTGCAATCGCTTACGAGCGAAGCGGCGCCATCGAGCTTGCCGACAAGTCCTTCCAAGACGCAATGAAGGCATCCGGATACAGCACCACTTATGGTCTGAACTATATTGCTTTCTTGCAAAGGAGAGGATTTACGACACAGGCTGAGGCAGTCCTCGGCGACCTTATAACTCGTCATCCCAAAGACGTCGCCATACTTTCCGCCCTCGCAAGAGATCGAATCGCGCGCCAAGACTGGGCGGGCGCACATGAAATCGCAGACGAGATTCGGCGCCTCGGGAACAACGATGTTGTTGCCGATCAAATAGACGGCGCCGCTTTCGCTGGTCAGAACAAGTTGGCAGACAGTCTATCCTCGCTCAAGAACGCTTATGAGGCTTCCCCGAACGCCATTCAGCCACTCGCGGCTCTGGTTGGCACCTATCTGCGAGCAAAACAGCCGGAAAAGGCGGAAGCCCTTGTACAATCGGCGATTAAAGCAAATCCGAAGAACGCCGAGGCGATCACACTTTTGGGCTCGATCGCCCTTGCAAAAGGCGACGCCGCAAGCGCTGAAGAGGATTTTAAGCGCGCCATCAGCGAACAAGCACAAAACCCGGTCGGTTATTCGGCGCTGGCTAACCTTTATCTCCAACAAAGCAAACCAGATCAAGCCATCGAAATCGTCAGATCAGGACTTAAGGAGCTACCGAAGAATTTTTCCCTTCGTCTGACTTTGGCTGGTCTAATGGAATACAAAAAGGACTTCGACTCGCCATAGCTGAGTACGAATCCATGCTCAAGGACAGCCCAGGATCACTCATTGTCATCAATAACCTGGCGAGTTTCCTCGCTGACCATAAGACAGATAAGGACAGCCTGCAGCGCGCCCACAATCTCGCTGTTGCGCTAAAGAGCAGCCAGGTTCCGCAGTTTCAAGACACACTGGGATGGGTCGAGTACCAGAGCGGCAACTACGCAGCAGCCATAGCGTCGCTTGAACCGGCCGCACAAAAGCTGCCAAACCTTCCTCTTGTCCATTACCACTTGGGAATGAGCTATTTGGCCGCCGGAGATCAAGACAAGGCGAATAGCGAATTCAAGAAATACGACAGGAGGCGATTTCCAGTCGAATGGCAGCGGAGGCAGATCCGGGCTGCAAGGCGCAAACAGGCTTTGTCCCTCAGAATTGCGGAGCTCGAACACAATTCCCGGTCGCTCCATCGCTGCACATTCGTGCCACTTTGAGATATCAACCCAATCTGCCACCATATCAGTCGTCCTTTCCGGCTGAAATTAACCTATCACCGGCCAGAGTTAATCAGTCACGACTTCAAGTTTATCCGCCAGAGACTAACCATGTATGACCGCCGAAGTTGAAGGCGCCTCTGGGGCGAATATAAGATTTGCCTAAATTCAGCGGGATTTACCAATTGTCGATCGATCAGTCGCCATTGCGTGCGGTTCCGGGCGGACTCCCCTCGCCTCCGCCAAATGACCTGCATCGAGAGGTTTACGGCGTACTCGGGCTTCCGATCGACGCCGTCGGAATGGGTGCCGCCATCCAACGGGTTCGCGCGGCGGCCACTTCAAACAAGCGGTTCTTAATATCCACCGTCAATTTGAATTTCTTGATCACAAGCATCTCAGACGCAGAGTTCCGAAGCACAGTCCTTGTGAGCGATTTGAGCGTTGCGGACGGAATGCCGGTGGTTTGGCTGGCGCGCCTGCTCGGGATTCCAGTGCGAGAACGGGTTGCAGGATCGGACATGTTCGAGTCGTTAAGACGCACGTCCTCAAGCAATCCTATTTCCGTATTCATTTTTGGGGGGCCGGACGGCGTGGCCGCTCGGCTTTGCAGCCAGCTCAACCGCGAAAAGGGTGGCGTGCGCTGCGCTGGTTGGCTTTTTCCCGGTTTCGGCGACCTTGCGGCAATGAGCACGGACGCGATTATAAATGAGGTTAATGCCAGCCAGGCTCAATTCCTAGCGGTGGCGCTTGGTGCCACTAAGGGACAGGCCTGGCTTCTCCGAAATCAAGACAGAATCACAATACCGGTTCGGGTCCACCTCGGCGCAGCTATTAACTTTGAAGCCGGAACCATCAAACGCGCGCCAACCCGTTGGCGAAAGGCCGGCTTCGAATGGCTTTGGCGAATTACCGAAGAGCCGCACCTGTGGCAACGATATTTTCGAGACGGACTTGCGCTAGCCAAAATCCTTACTTTTCATGCGGCGCCCCTGCTCTGTCTCCAGATAATCGACCGTCTGCGCGGCCGTGGCGCATCCGCAGGGTTCAAGATCACTGACCAGGCTTCGGATCGCGAAGTCGTCGTTCATCTATCCGGGCCGGCAAACAGCGGTAATGTCGCTCTGGCGGCGGAACATTTTCAGGTCATCGCAGACCGCCACAAAAACGTCACGATTAACCTCGCCACGACGCGGTGTCTCGACACCCGTTTCCTGGGGTTGCTGCTCATGCTAAATAAACTGCTAATGGAACGCCATTTGAAGCTGCGGCTCGTAGACGTTCCAATTCATATCAAGCGGCGACTTAGGCTCAACGGGTTTGGCTTTTTGCTCAAACAATATCAGGCGTAGCAATGTTGGTAAAAACTGAAGCGGCAAATCTCGAGCCGGACGCGCTACCCGCGTCGACGCTATCCTATCTCGGCGCTTTTGCGGCTCTTTGCGTCTTGATCACGATCGCCGCCTTCTTCGCGCCTTTGAAAGAACTGGTTCATCGCTGGCAGGTTCAAGAAGAATATAGCCACGGCTTTCTCATCCCCGTCATTGCAGCTTGGTTGATTTGGTCGCGTCGACACGCCATCGCCCGCAGCATTGGTCGCCCTTCGTTCGCCGGCCCAGCGCTTATCTTGATCGCAGCGGGGCTACACGTCATCGGCGAACTCAGCGCAATCTGGGTGCTGTCGCAAATCGGCTTCATCATTGCTCTGATGGGGATTGCCTTGGGCTTGGCGGCAAATCCTTGCTTAAGGTGGTTTTTATCCCTCTGGTGCTCCTCGTTTTCGCGATCCCAATGCCCTACTTCGTGGACGCGCTTTTATCGTTCCGATTGCAGCTAATTTCCTCCGAACTGGGGACACTTTTCATCAGAGCTCTCGGCATTCCTGTCTTCCTCGAAGGCAATCTGATCGATCTTGGAGTTTACAAGCTGCAGGTCGTCGAGGCATGCAGCGGACTGCGATATCTCTATCCGCTCATGAGCTTGGGCTTTCTCGCTGCGTACCTCTATCAGGCACCATTCTGGCAGCGGGCCATCGTCTTTCTCTCCACAATCCCCATCACGATCGTCATGAACAGCTTCCGTATTGGTATGGTCGGCGTGCTGGTGAATTATTGGGGCCCGCAGGATGCCGACGGCTTCCTGCACATGTTCGAAGGCTGGATCATATTTCTTGCCTGCTCGGGACTGCTCGTCCTCGAAATGACATTGATGTCGAAATTTTTACTGCGTCGGAATTTCTGGGAGGTCTTTAATGCGCCGAGCATTCAAGTCGAAAGAGTGAAAGGATTTCCAGACAGGCTCACTCTTTAGCGCACCGCTCGTGAGTTGCCTTGCTCTTCTGTTAGTTACGGCGTGGGTTCCGCAACAGTATCAACGCGCCACGAAGTAGTTCCAGAGCGAAAGCTGTTTGCTTTGTTTCCGACCAAATTGGACACTTGGCAGGGGCGCCTGGGCTCGCTTGATGCATCGACCGCAGAATTTCTTGGCCTAACCGATTACATCGTGTCGGACTACGCTCAGGCTGACGGCCATAACGTAAATCTCTATATCGCGTACTATGCATCTCAACGCAGCGGGCTTCACCACATTCGCCCAGCGTCTGCATCCCTGGAAATGGCTGGCAGATACTGCAACTGGATAGAACAGAATTCGTCGACGGCAGTCTGCGATTTCCGATCAACCGAGCGATCATTGCCAACGGGCCGAACCGGCAAATCGTGTACTACTGGTACGACGAGCGAGGAATGAAAATTGCGAACGAATGGCTATCCAAGCTCTACCTACTCAGAGATGCGATTTTCAAAAACCGTACAGATGGAGCGCTGGTTCGCGTTATAGCGCCAATCTATCCCGGAGAAGACGAAGCCGCCGCGGACGCACGACTTCATAAATTCGTCGTCACATTAATTCCGCATCTGAATGGCTTCCTGCCTTCGGCGACAGCGTCAAGATGATTGGGAAGCCCACCGAGGTCGTCGGCAATTGGAGACGTCAATGCTAATCCGAGTTACAAAGTGCAACCAACTCAAGCGACTCGGAATTCCCGCGCTCGCTATCGTCGCCTGTTTGGTCGTCGCGGGCTGCAGCTCACGCGCGGAAAAGGCCCAAAATTATTATCAGCATGGGATGGAATACCTAAAGCAAAAGAACTTTGCCAAAGCACGCATTGAATTCCGTAATGCGCTTCAACTCAAGTCAGATCAAGTAGACGCCTGGCGTGGCCTCGCGGAGGTCGACGAGCACGATCAGAATTTGCAAGGTTTAGTGCAGGACCTCGGCCGCGTCACCGAACTCGACGACAAGGACGCGTCGGCGCGACTGCGCTTGGCCCGTTTGTTGTCGATGGGCGGCGCACCCCGGCGGGCTCTGAAGCTCGTGAACGAGGCGGCCAATCTTAGTCCCGCAGGACGCGAACGTGTACGCGTTGAAAGCGGCAATCCTTTTCCGGCTCAACAATATGGACGCCGCGACACAACAAGCCAGAAAGGCGCTCGAGATCGAGCCACATAACAAGGATGCGATAACCGTTCTTGCAGCCATCCAGTTCCGAGGTGGCGATTCCAAACAGGCCCTTGAGACGCTGTCGGACGTCAACGCCGAAGCTCAAGACGATGTTGGCGTCCTGTTCCTCAAGGCTGATATTTATCAAAGGCTTGGTGAACTAAAGGAAGTCGAAGGCGTTCTCCGCCGGCTCGTTTCACTACATCCGGAGAATGCTGCTTTCCGGCAACGGTTGATTTCGTTCTATGTCGCCAATGATCGAAAAGACGACGCAGAGAAGGAATTGCGTAAGTTCGTCGAGACACATCCCGACGATCAGCAGGCTGAACTATCGCTCGTTCGTTTCCTTGGCCAAATTCGCGGAATACCAGAAGCGCGAGCAGAATTAGTCAGGCGCATCAGTCAGGGCGGGAACAAATTTCCTTACCAGATCGCACTCGCGAAGCTCGATTTCACCCAAGGTAAGTTCGACGATAGTAAGGCTCTCCTGACGGAGCTAATTAACCACCCGCGGCCCCCAATGATGCCCTTGTGGCGCGGGACACGCTCGCGCAGCTCTATCTCGACCGCAACGATGCGGCTTCCGCAGAGCCTCTCATCGCGGAGGTGCTCGAAAAGGATAGCAGGAACATCGAAGCGCTCCGGCTTCGCGCTGCCATTCGGCTTGCTCGGGGCCAAACCGACGATGCTATTTCAGATCTGCGGCGCGCCCTGAATGACCAACCGCGCTCACCCGAGCTTCTCGCGAGTCTTGCAATCGCTTACGAGCGGAGCGGCGCCATCGAGCTCGCCGATAAATCCTTCCAAGACGCAATGAAGGCATCCGGATACAGCACCACTTATGGTCTAAACTATATTGCTTTCTTGCAAAGGAGAGGATTTACCACACAGGCTGAGGCAGTCCTCGGCGACCTTATAACTCGTCATCCCAAAGACGTGGCCATACTTTCCGCCCTCGCGAGAGATCGGATCGCGCGCCATGACTGGGCGGGCGCACATGAAATCGCAGACGAGATTCGGCGCATCGGGAACAACGATGTTGTTGCCGATCAAATAGACGGCGCCGCTTTCGCTGGTCAGAATAAGTTGGCAGACAGTCTATCCTCACTCAAAAACGCTTATGAGGCTTCCCCGAACGCCATTCAGCCGCTTGCGGCTCTGGTTGGCACCTATCTGCGAGCAAAACAGCCGGACAAGGCAGAAGCCCTTGTCCAATCGGCGATTAAAGCAAATCCGAAGAACGCCGAGGCGATCACCCTTTTGGGCTCGATCGCTCTTGCAAAAGGCGACGCCGCAAGCGCTGAAGAAGACTTTAAGCGCGCCATCAGCGAACAAGCACAAAGCCCGGTCGGTTATTCGGCGCTGGCTAATCTTTATCTCCAACAGCGCAAACCAGACCAAGCCATCGAAATCGTCAGATCAGGACTTAAGGAGCTGCCGAAGAACTTTTCCCTGCGTCTGACTTTGGCTAGTCTAATGGAATACAAAAACGACTTCGACGCAGCCATAGCTGAGTACAATTCCATGCTCAAGGACAGCCCAGGATCGCTCATCGTCATCAACAACCTGGCGAGTCTCCTTGCTGACCACAAGACAGATAAGGACAGCTTGCAGCGCGCCCACAATCTCGCTGTTGCGCTAAAGAGCAGCCAGGTTCCCCAGTTTCAAGACACGTTGGGATGGGTCGAGTACCAGAGCGGCAACTACGCAGCCGCCCTAGCATCGCTTGAGCCGGCCGCACAAAAGCTGCCGAACCTTCCTCTGGTCCATTACCATTTGGGGATGAGCTATTTGGCCGCCGGCGATCAAGACAAGGCAAATAGCGAATTCAAAAAAGTGAAAGAACTCGCTCCTTGGGACACCGATCTTGCCAGTAAGATCGACCAGGCCATTCGCAAGGCCACAACCAAGGAAAAAAGCTGACGCGAGCTGGGTAACAGCATCGCGTCTTGCCTCCAGGAAGGCTGCGATTCGTTGGAGGTCACAGCGACCAACGCTTCGTTCAGGACCGGTCGACGAATTCTGTGCAAGGTCAAATTGTCGTCGGCTGATTTTTATTCTCTGCCCTGATCGTGCATGGATCCGACAGTTCAGGGCAGAAGGGTAAAGGCTTGGGATAATGAAACCAAAAACGTATTCGAGCGCGCCACGCCCGTTTCATCGTGACGCGTGGTGAACGTGTAACTTGCGGTGCCTCTGAGCTCTTTGGTGAAGCGATAGGAATACCCGGCAGTCGCAGTGACAAGGTCGGACGCCCCTGAGCCGATTCCGCCGTTCAGATGTGAGAACGACGACGTCAGACTGTAGGAGCTGTACGCGTTCACTTGATTTGTAATCCCGCCTTGCACCCCTGTTCCTTCTTGGAGTTGGCCGGTAATGGTCGGGGTGACCGCTCGATTAAAGCTTAGCGCCGCGCTGGCGGTCTTTGTTAATTCGTAGGTCAACCCAACATCCAAAACCGGGAGGTTGCCCGACCCTGTTTGAAAGAGGCCTGAACTAAGCGGCGCCGCGGAAACATCCGCTGCAGTGGCGTACGAATTCGCAAAGACCCAGCCAAACGCGGCATGCGTTTTCAGCCTGGGGCTGACGATCATCTCAAGCCCGGAATTTGCTCGCCAGAACAGTCGTTGCGTTTCGGCAGTGTCCTGCGCGAAGAAATTATCGAAATACAACGAATTGTTCCACGTCAGCAGCCTACTGAAGTGATGGATCCATGACGCGGTCGCGTTGGCGTCTTTGTATGGCGTCTGGCCAGGAACCGTGTAAGTGGCGTTGCTTGCCATCGCCAGCAGCGAAACCGTGTCTAGATTGGTGAGGTCGTGTTCGACGCTTGCGTGCGCGGTGGTCGTGTCTTGGAAACCCGGTTCCAGTGGCCGTCCCGGTTTGCAAAAGCTGCGTGCCGGCAACATCGACACGCTCCCACGCTGTGCCAAAATTCCAGCGCGTCAGCGGATCTGACCGATGGTTGACATTGAAATTCACACCCATCGGCGCGCCAGTTTTCTGACTGGTATCGGCCGCGCCTTCGCCAAAGTAGGTGAAATAACTGGCGTGACGTATCGAGGTGAAAATCCGTAAGCGGCGTGCGGGCAAGAAAATGCAGCGCGAGAGCGGTGATGGAGTCGTAAGTGGGCCCGGCTGGATGATTATTGAGGAAGTAATTGTCGCTTGCGCTCAGCGTTTGGCTCACGTCTCCGGTAATGGTCAGCTTTGCCGCGTAAGCCGTGGATGCGGCAAAGCCAAGGAGCAATAAGCTCGCATAGACCGGTTTTTTCACGTTGGCACAAAGCCTTTCAGCAGCGCGCAACCAATGGTGCTACTCGAAGAGGCCGCGCTCCGGTACGATGACGATGTCCCCCGAGCTGAGGGTGATATTTTCCGTGGGATCGGTCCCGGCCTGATAAGCCTTGTAGTCAAACAGGAATATCGAATCTGCACCGTTGATGCGCCGATGGATCTGGATCCGGCGAGTCGCCGCGAAGGGCCCTACTCCGCCTGCGAGCGCGAGCGCCTGGGCGACGTTCGTGCGCCGCAGGATCGTAAACGGACCCGGGTGCCCTACTTCGCCGTTCACATAGATGCGGGGCTTCGAGGCCTCTTCCTGATCGGGGTTTACCGCCGCAATCGAAACAGTGATGTTGAGCGGCTCTGTGTAGTTCTTTTGCAAGCGGCTCTTAAGTTGGTTTTCAATCGCCTGCAGCGTAAGCCCGGCAGCCTTCATGTGGCCGACAAGGGGCATGCCGATCGTTCCGTCTGGCCCGACGATGACGCGCCGATCGAGCTTAGGATCCTGAAACACTGAAATTTCGAGCATGTCGCCGGTATGGACAGTCTGCGCCCATGCGCTCCCCGTCATCGCCCAAACGACTGCAACCAATGCTAGTATGACCCGCAACATCGGATTCCCCCGCGACATACGATTTCGATGCAGGCGGACTTTAGCTGATCGGATTTGCGCTTGCCATATGATTAACTGGGAAAATACCGTAATTGCGCTTATCCTGTATCACTTCTGCAACGATTTCTGGGGTTACCTGTGGCACGGCCAGCGAAAACCCGTAAATTAAGGCAGTGTCGCAGAGAATATTGATGACTCGGGGGACCCCGCCGCTCGCCTGGGCGATCAGGCCCGCAGCCTGGTCGGAAAACAGGTTGATGGGCCCACCGACCGCCGACAGCCTGAATTGGATATACCTAATTACTTCTGGTTGTGAGAGCGGCCGCAGATGAAAGTCTGACGAGACCCGCTGCGCGAACTGCAGGAGTTCGGGCTTGCTCAAAATGTGCTTGAGTTGCGGCTGTCCGACCAAAATCAATTGTAGGAATTGTGTCTTATCGACGTTCATGTTCGAGAGCATGCGCAAGGACTTCAAGCGCGTCGTCGCGCAGATTTTGCGCTTCGTCGACAATCAAAATCAGACGCCGGCCCTGCTGGTGTTCCGAGTAAGCGTAGCTTTGGAAGCTACGCAGCATTGTCGTAAAGGATCCTTCGAAGGGCTGGTTGAACGAGTAAAGCACCCACTGCAGCAATTCATCGCGGGTCTGCGGCGTGTTCGTAATGAGCCCGACGTTGATCGTCCGCGGATCGATTTTGCGCAGAAGGTGGCGCACCAAGGTCGTTTTGCCGGAGCCGATTTCGCCTGTAACAACGGTAAATCCGGCGTTATTCATCACACCAAATTCAAGCATGGCGAACGCCATACGATGTGCCCGACCCCAGTAAATGAGGTCGGGATCCGGCAGAATCGAAAAAGGCTTTTCGCGTAGACTGTAAAACGCTTCGTACATACGGACCTCAGTTCACAGGAACCGGCCTTCGGGATTTATCGATCAAACTCGCCCTTTAGATAACATCTTCGGCTGGGCCGCGCGGCGAAATTCTACCAATTGCCAAGCCGCCCCGAAGACTTCGTCGTGTTTAGGTTACCCCGACAGGCAGACTTAATTCCTGATGGTCGTACGACCCTGCCCCTGTGTGTCTTTCCGGCCAAAATGCGAAAAAAAAGTGGCCCGCTTAAATTGCTCGTATGGTGAAAATACCGCTGGCGGTACTGCGGTAGGGCGAATTCCGCTGAGTTACCAATGACATAACCTAGGGTGGTAGAGGCGTTGCGGAAATTCACCAAAAATTATTGTCAAGCTGAAAAATCGACGCAGACCTTTACTTGGATTAACAAACCTGAAAGACTTTGTACGTGGCGGATTTACAGCTGGAAGGACGCGTTGCGACGCGTAGCATATCAGGAGTTCATGATGAAAACCGTCTTCGCCAAAGTTGCATTGGCCGCTTTGTGCGCAACAGCTCTGACGGCTGTTAGCCACCCGGCCCTCGCAGCTACCGTGTCCATCACGGGCAATATGCTCACTATTGGTCCGAACCCGTTGTACGGATCAGCAGTAAGCTCGAATAACGTCGTCAACTCGCCGGGCGCTCCGGCGACCGGATCGGTTCTTTTAGATACCACGGGTCCGACCCTGACGGGTGCGACCCCTTGGGTTATGCAGGGTGGCGTGTCTGCCAATGTCACTGGCAATTACGCCGTCGGCTGGTACTTCACCGGTTCGGAGTCGGGCTACAACATCACCTTCAGCGCGCCGGGCGTGACGCCCTTCACTGAAGGAAACCAGAACAATAGCGCCTATGCTGGCGGCCCGCCGCTGACGGGATGGCGGTGCCTATCAATTCCTCGGAACGTCAGCTCGGAACGGGCCCTGGCCTGATCAACTTCTCGCTCGCGTGGAATGGTGGCGGACCGGGCAATACGGTCAGCAACACTGGTACGCAGAGTCTGCCAGGCTCCGGCACGGCAAACCTGATCTTCTCGTACCTCGACCCGAGCACGTATGCCGAGCTTGGGATTAGCCACTCTCACGACGACGGCAGGCGACTGGTTCGCCTTCGCTCTGAACGACAACGGCGGTCCCGACGATAACCACGACGACTTCGTCGGCTTCGCGCAGGTCATCGCGTGTGGTGAGGCGGGATGCGGCCCGGTCGCAATTCACGCCTCTTCCGGCGGCACTTCCGCTGTTCGGCTCTGTCCTGGGCGGTGGCTTTGTTGCCGGCGTGTGGCGTAGACGCCGCAAGGCCGTGAAGGCCTAATTAACCTGAACAATCGGTATTCTGAAGAGGGGCCTAAATCGGGCCCCTCTTTTGTTGTAATTATGCTTAAAATCTGGAGGTATATTAAAACCTCCAGCGTAGCTTTCGACCCATTACGGGATTGGACTGAGGGCGCCCATGCTAGACAGGCAGACGTTCACGGATCGTGAGGTTGACGAGGAGTCCGGCCTCGAAATCACCCCGACCTACATCTGGGAGCTCATCAAACGGCGCTCGGTTTATTTTGCCGTGCCGTTTCTGATCCTGTTTGTGATCGGCTCGTTCGTCGCCTTAAAGTGGCCGGCTGAATACCTGTCGGCCGGCAAGATCCTCGTTCAGTCTCCGGAAATCCCGACCGATTTGGTGCGACCGACGGTTGTCAGCCTCGCGAATGAGCGCATCCAAGTTCTCCAGCAGCGGATTATGACCCGCGATAACCTGATCGAAGTCGCCAAGAAGTACAATATTTCGGCTGGCTGGCGCACGCTGATTTCCGGCACGGAAATCGTCGACTTCATTCGCGAACGGACGGTGATTATCCCGGTCGTGGCCGGAACATCGAACGACAGAAAAGAGGCGATCGCGTTTACGGTCGGATTCGAATACGAGAATCCGCTCACCGCCATGAAAGTCGCTAACGAATTCATGACGATGATCTTGGGCGAGGATGCCAAGTCGCGAAACGCCAATGCCAGTGAAACCACCAAATTCCTCCAAGACAACGTTCTGCGACTGGAAGCCCAACTTGCGTCGCTCGACAGTCAGGTCGCCGCGGTGAGGGCTCGCTCGCCAAGCTCCCTGACCAACATCACGGGTTCGGATGCGGCCAAGGAGCTCGCAAACCTCAAAGCCCAGCTGCTGCTCAAGCGCGCCGTGTTTTCCGATTCGCATCCGGTCGTCCGGGCGCTCAAGCGCCAGATCGAAATGCTCGAAAAGGGTGAGATCCGCACCGCCGACGAGACCGAGAAAACACAGGCCGCAACGGCCGACGGGATCGTTGTTGATCCAGCGAAGCCCAAGGACCTTAGCCTTGACGCCCTCGAAACCAAGCGCGCCAGCGTCAAGAAGGAGCTCGATGAGTCCTCTCAAAAACTCGCCGCCGCCCGCCTCGGTGAAAATCTCGAACGGGGCCAGCACTCCGAGCGCCTTCAGGTGCTTGAACAGGCTACCTTTCCAACCAAGTCGACCAAACCAAACAGGCTAAAGCTCTTTGCCTTCGCTGTGGCATTGTCGCTAATGGCCGGCGGTGCAGCGGCTGCGGGCAGCGAGTTCTTTGACAAGTCGATCCGCCGCAGTTCGGATCTTGCATCGATCATCGACTCCCGAATGATCGTCGCCCTCCCCTACATCGCGACTCGCAAAGAGACGCGTAATCGCCGCCGCTCACGCATCCTCAAGCTAGGAACAGCTGGTGCTTTGGCCGCCGGGGCGATTGCGTTTGCGTACTTCTACGTGCCTGATCCCGAAATCCTGCTGGACAAGGCGCTCAAGGCGCTGCTGGGCTAACCCCGTTCCCCAAAAGTCGGAAGTTCTCGCGTATGGAACAGATCAGACAAGCTGTCGAACGAGCGAAAGAAGCCCAGCCGGCTCAACCGCCGTCTCCGCCGACTCATCCATTCCCCCTTCCTCCTGGGGCAATAATGGATCCTGCGTTTGCCGCACCGCCCTCTTTCGGCGACTTCGTCGTGCTCAATCCGAACTCTCTCGAGGCAAAGCGGATTATCGCATACGACGTGTCCGACCATCGCGGGCGCGCATTCGACATGCTGCGTACCCAAGTGCTGCAGACCATGGCCTTGCACTCCTGGCACATGATGGCGGTGACCTCGCCGTCGCCCGGTTGCGGCAAGACGGTTACGGCAATCAATCTCGCTTTGAGCATCGCGCGGCAGCCCGACAAGCCCGTGCTGCTGATCGACTTCGACCTGCAACGGCCTCAGATCGGCAATTATCTCGGTCTCAAGGCCAAACAGGGTGTCTTGAGCCTCCTCGAGGGGCGGGCGAAATTCCGCGACGTCGTCGTCAACGCTCGGGTCGCCGATTCTCAATTTGCGGTTCTGCCCTGCGAGACCTCGACGTTGCGTTCGTCGGAGCTCATCGCCTCGAAAGCGATGGCTGGCCTCCTTAAGGAGATAAAGCAGGCATTCAAGAATTGGACGGTTATTGTAGATCTGCCGCCCGTATTGGCCGGCGACGACGTCATTTCCATTCTTCCCCAGATGGACTGCGTCCTATTCGTCGCAGCTGCAGGGATGTCGACCCCTGCTCAGGTCAAGCAATGCGTACGGCACCTGGAGGGTGCGCCGGTCGTCCGCATGGTGCTAAACAAGGCGACGGAAAGCTCGCACGCGTACTACTCGCGTTACACCGCGGCCTGAGTAGCCAAGCTCCGGCCAAGCGCGATCGCCTGAGCCCAATAGAGTTATGGCGCGTTACCGAACCGGTAATTGAAGCCGACGCGCGCGATGTTTGATGAAAGCCGCACACTATCCGAAAAGTCAGCGTACCCGCTTAAACTGTCGGTCAAGCGGCCACCAGCGCTGATATCATCGAAGCGGACGTAGAGGTATTCGGCCTTGAGGGACCACTGGTCCCCAAACGAGTGTTCAAGGCCGCCTCCGACAACCCATCCGGCTTTGGTCTGCGAGCTGGAATAACTAACAGCCGCAAGTGGTGCGGCGGACGGGTTATTGTCGGAATAACTCTGTGCCACCGAGATTTTGCTCACGGCGAGGCCGCCCGTGACATAGACCAGCGTTCCCTGCCAATCGTAGCCGAGGCGCGGGCGCAACGTGAACAGCCAATCGGCTTTCACTGATGTGGAAAAATTGCCGACACATGGGTCGCCCAAATTGCAGTCCAGTCCGGCCGTGTTTGCCGGCAGCCCCGCGCTCGTGTTCATCGACTGATTGAGCGAGAACGCGCCAAAATCCGTTTCAAGACCAAATACCCAATTAGACGGCTGCCAGTTGTAGCCAAGCTGAATTCCGCCAGTGATCCCGCCGGGATTCAATGATGGCGAACCAGCCGCTGCGGCAATGGCCGCATCGCTACCGCCTGGGCAACTAAAGTGGCAACTTGCGCCGTCGATTATTCCGAGTGAATTCTCGGCGCTTCCCCATGCGTAGCCGACATTGCCGCCAAGATAGAACCCGGTCCACGGCCCGCCTGCCCAGGCCGCACTCGCACCGAATGCAAGCCAAAGCACAATGCCCCACAACAGTGATCTTTTCATCTCGGGTCCCCTGGTCGACCGGCTCATTGCGCGGGCGCCGCCCAGGCGGACATATGCCTGATTCGGCCACGCCGAGCTACAATCGCCTTAGCAGCGAGACCGAAAAAATCCGTAAATTCAGCGACCTAGCGTGCGCCGTTACGCGGCAGCGATCGGCAATGGGGGTCTTGTTGGCCGGCAGAAGAACGCCCGGCGCACCTTGGTGCGTCGGGCGTCAATAGTCCGGAAGTCAGTTTCCAAAGCTTTGTTACACGAGGTGGACGTTGTTGGCGGTGAGTTGCGACAACACCGTATTGTGCAGGGTGATCGTATCGTGAGCATCCTGCGCGATCATCACATCGCTGCCCGCCTGCGAGGCGTGTGCAAGCACGCTCGCAAAGTCTGTAAAGACATTATGGTCAAGCTGGATGGTGTTGGTGCTCGGATTGAAGTCGGCGATTGTGTCGTTGCCGAAATTCCCAGAGAACACGAACGTGTCGTTTCCGCCGCGTCCGGCGAACACTTCATTCGCCGACGTGCCCGACAGGACGTCGTTGCCGGTAGTGCCATAGATCACGTGGTCGATACCCGTATTGCCCAGCGCATCTTTCGCCACCAAGTCGAAGCTGTGCACGGTATTCGTGAGGCCGGACATCAGGCCACTGAAGGTTCCCGTCGAGCTGGCAGTAACTTGAGCCAAGGTTTTGCCGCTCAGCGAGTCGCTGATCATAAGTGAGCTGTTCGCCTCAGTGGTCCCGGACAGCAAACCAAGGCCGCGTACGTTCGTCAGGAAGCTCGTGGCATTGATCGTTATCGGAGGGTCATCGACGGTGACATCGAGGGCATTGGAGACGCCACTTGTATTTCCCGCCAGGTCAGTGTCCGTTGCGGTAAGGCTGTGGGTACCGACGTGCAGCGACTGCGTCGTAAAGGACCACGCACCCGTGCCATCAACAGCGGCACTGCCGAGCAAGGATGAGCCATCGTAGAGCTTGATCGTGCTGTTAGCTTCGCCAGAGCCCGTGACCGTGAGGACGCTCGCGGTCGTGATATCGCCGGCGGTGCCGGCGAGGCCCAGGATACTCGGAACACTCGGCGCAACGGTATCGACGTTCACATGCAGGGCGGTTGAGCCAGCACTGGTATTACCCGCAAGATCCGTATCCGTGGACGTGAACGTGTGGGCGCCATCGCTGAGCGTGCTCGTTGTGAAGTGCCACGCGCCATCGGTCCCTACCGCAGCGTTGCCAAGCAGCGATGCACCATCATAGACCTTGACCGTGGTGCCAGCTTCGCCCACTCCCGCGAGAGTCAACACGTTCGCATTCGTATTGCCATCGCCAACAACTGCTGAATCCGGCGAGAAGGAGGTGATGGTCGGCGCATGCGGTGCGGCGGTGTCAACGGTGACGTGCATGACGGCCGAGCTTGCGCTCGTGTTGCCCGCGGCATCAGTATCCGTTGCAGTCAGGTTATGCGTTCCATCAGCGAGCGTACCGGTCGCGTAAGCTCCAGGCCCCGGTGCCGTTGGCTGTCGCCGTACCCAACAGCGTGGTGCCGTCATAGACATTGACCGTGCTGTTTGCTTCCGCAGCACCGGCGAGAGTGAGATGGTTCACGTTTGTGATGCCATCCCCGACAGTCGCGGAGTCAGGCGAGAAGGATGCAATCGTCGGCGTATTCGGCGCAACAGTATCGACGGTGACGTGCAGCGCGCTCGAGGTGCCGCTGACGTTGCCCGCGAGGTCCATTGCCGTCGCGGCCAGCGTGTGAGTGCCATTGGCCAGCGCCGCCGTTGTAAAGCTCCACGCACCTGTGCTGCTCGCCAGCACGGACCCGAGCAACGTGATGCCGTCGTAGACCTTGACCGTGCTGCCCGCCTCTGCAGAGCCGTTAATCAACAGGATGCTGGCATTGGTAATGCCATCGCCCATCACGCCGCTGTCCGGCGAATAGGACGTGATGATCGGAGTTGCAGGAGCAATCGTATCGACTGTGATCATTAGCGACGTCGATGAGCCATTGCCGGCACCCGTGAGCACGGTCGAGGTGCCGCTGACATTGCCGGCCGCGTCGGTGGCGGTGGCCGAAAGGCTGTGCGTGCCATTGGCCAGCTGGCCGGTGGTGAAGCTCCAGGCCCCGGTGCCATTGGCCGTCGCCGTGCCCAGCAGCGTGGTGCCGTCATAGACCTTGACCGTGCTGCCGGCTTCCGCAGCACCAGAGATCGTGATGATGTTGGCGCTGGTCACGCCGTCGCCGGCGACCCCCGTATCCGGGGTAAAGGCCGTGATGGTCGGGGCGGTCGGCGCCACGGTGTCAACCGTGACGTTCAGCGCGCTCGAGGTGCCGCTGACATTGCCGGCCGCGTCGGTGGCGGTCGTCGTCAGGCTGTGCGTGCCATTGGCCAGCTGGCTGGTGGTGAAGCTCCAGGCCCCGGTGCCATTGGCCGTCGCCGTGCCCAACAGCGTGGTGCCGTCGTAGACCTTGACCGTGCTGCCCGCCTCGGCCGCGCCGGTCACGGTCACCACATTGGCGCTGGTGATGCCATCGCCCACAGTGCCGCTATCCGGGGTAAAGGCCGTGATGGTCGGGACGGTCGGCGCAACGGTATCAACGGTCATATTGACTGCGTTCGAGGCAGAGCTTGTCGTACCAGCGATATCTGTCGCGGTCACAGTAAAGCTGTGTGCCCCGTTGGCGAGCGCCGTGGTCGTGAAGCTCCACGCCCCCGTGCTGCTTGCAACCACGGACCCGAGCAAGGTCGTGCCGTCATAGACCTTGACCGAGCTGCCCGCCTCGGCCGCGCCGGTGATCGTCAGGACGCTCGCGTCGGTAATCCCATCATTGGAGATACCGGTATCCGGAGACACGGACGTAATCGCGGGCGTGCCCGGTGTACCCTGGATGGTGACATTCGTGGTCGCCGATGCCGAGCTCACATTGCCCGCTGCGTCCGTCGCCGTCGCAGTAAAGTTGTGTGTCCCGTTGGCGAGCGTCGCAGTCGTGAAGTTCCACGTACCTGAGGTACTCGCCAGCACGGACCCGAGCAGCGTGGTGCCGTCGTAGACCTTGACCGTGCTGCCCGCCTCGGCCGCGCCGGTCACGGTCACCACATTGGCGCTGGTGATGCCATCGCCCACAACGCCGGTATCCGGGGTAAAGGCCGTAATGGTCGGCGTATTCGGTGCCACGGTGTCGACCGTGACGTTGAGCGCGCTCGAGGCGCCGCTGACGTTGCCAGCCAGGTCCATCGCCGTCGCGGCCAGCGCATGAGTGCCGTTGGCAAGAGCCGCCGTTGTAAAGCTCCACGCGCCGGTCGAGCTCGCGGTTGTCGATCCAAGCAGTGTGGTGCCGTCGTAGACCTTGACCGTGCTGCCCGCCTCGGCCGCGCCGGTCACGGTCACCACATTGGCGCTGGTGATGCCATCGCCCACGGTGCCGCTATCCGGCGAGAACGCCGTGATGGTCGGAGCGGTCGGCGCCACGGTGTCAACCGTGACGTTGAGCGCGCTCGAGGTGCCGCTGACGTTGCCGGCCGCGTCGGTGGCGGTCGTCGTCAGGCTGTGCGTGCCATTGGCCAGCTGGCCGGTGGTGAAGCTCCAGGCCCCGGTGCCATTGGCCGTCGCCGTGCCCAACAGCGTGGTGCCGTCATAGACCTTGACCGTGCTGCCCGCCTCGGCCGCGCCGGTCACGGTCACCACATTGGCGCTGGTGATGCCATCGCCCACGGTGCCGCTATCCGGCGAGAACGCCGTGATGGTCGGGACGGTCGGCGCAACAGTATCGACCGTGACGTTGAGCGCGCTCGAGGTGCCGCTGACGTTGCCAGCCGCATCGGTGGCGGTCGCCGTCAGGCTATGCCCGCCGTTGGTCAGCTGGCCGGTGGTGAAGCTCCAGGCCCCGGTACCATTGGCCGTCGCCGTGCCCAACAGCGTGGTGCCGTCGTAGACCTTGACCGTGCTGTTTGCTTCCGCAGCACCGGCAAGAGTGAGATGGTTCGCGTTTGTGATGCCATCCCCGACAGTCGCAGAGTCAGGCGAGAAGGAGGCGATCGTCGGCGTGTTCGGCGCGATCGTATCGACGGTGACGTTGAGCGCGCTCGAGGCGCCGCTGACGTTGCCGGCCAGGTCCATCGCCGTCGCGGTCAGCGCATGAGTGCCATTGGCAAGAGCCGCCGTTGTAAAGCTCCACGCGCCGGTCGAGCTCGCGGTTGTCGATCCAAGCAGTGTGGTGCCGTCGTAGACCTTGACCGTGCTGCCCGCCTCGGCCGCGCCGGTCACGGTCACCACGTTGGCGCTGGTGATGCCATCGCCCACGGTGCCGCTATCCGGCGAGAACGCCGTGATGGTCGGAGCGGTCGGCGCAACGGTGTCAACCGTGACGTTGAGCGCGCTCGAGGTGCCGCTGACGTTGCCGGCCGCATCGGTGGCGGTCGCCGAAAGGCTGTGCGTGCCATTGGCCAGCTGGCCGGTGGTGAAGCTCCAGGCCCCGGTGCCATTGGCCGTCGCCGTGCCCAGCAGCGTGGTGCCGTCATAGACCTTGACCGTGCTGCCCGCCTCGGCCGCGCCGGTCACGGTCACCACATTGGCGCTGGTGATGCCATCGCCCACGGTGCCGCTATCCGGCGAGAACGCCGTGATGGTCGGGACGGTCGGCGCCACGGTGTCAACCGTGACGTTCAGCGCGCTCGAGGTGCCGCTGACATTGCCGGCCGCGTCGGTGGCGGTCGTCGTCAGGCTGTGCGTGCCATTGGCCAGCTGGCTGGTGGTGAAGCTCCAGGCCCCGGTGCCATTGGCCGTCGCCGTGCCCAACAGCGTGGTGCCGTCGTAGACCTTGACCGTGCTGCCCGCCTCGGCCGCGCCGGTCACGGTCACCACGTTGGCGCTGGTGATGCCATCGCCCACAACGCCAGTATCCGGGGTAAAGGCCGTGATGGTCGGGACGGTCGGCGCAACGGTATCAACGGTCATATTGACTGCGTTCGAGGCAGAGCTTGTCGTACCAGCGATATCTGTCGCGGTCACAGTAAAGCTGTGTGCCCCGTTGGCGAGCGCCGTGGTCGTGAAGCTCCACGCCCCCGTGCTGCTTGCAACCACGGACCCGAGCAAGGTCGTGCCGTCGTAGACCTTGACCGAACTGCCCGCCTCGGCCGCGCCGGTGACCGTCAGGACGCTCGCGTCAGTAATCCCATCATTGGAGATACCGGTATCCGGAGACACAGACGTAATCGCGGGCGTGCCCGGTGTACCCTGGATGGTGACATTCGTGGTCGCCGATGCCGAGCTCACATTGCCCGCTGCGTCCGTCGCCGTCGCAGTAAAGTTGTGTGTCCCGTTGGCGAGCGTCGCAGTCGTGAAGTTCCACGTACCTGAGGTACTCGCCAGCACGGACCCGAGCAGCGTGGTGCCGTCGTAGACCTTGACCGTGCTGCCCGCCTCGGCCGCGCCGGTCACGGTCACCACATTGGCGCTGGTGATGCCATCGCCCACAACGCCGGTATCCGGGGTAAAGGCCGTAATGGTCGGCGTATTCGGTGCCACGGTGTCGACCGTGACGTTGAGCGCGCTCGAGGCGCCGCTGACGTTGCCAGCCAGGTCCATCGCCGTCGCGGCCAGCGCATGAGTGCCGTTGGCAAGAGCCGCCGTTGTAAAGCTCCACGCGCCGGTCGAGCTCGCGGTTGTCGATCCAAGCAGTGTGGTGCCGTCGTAGACCTTGACCGTGCTGCCCGCCTCGGCCGCGCCGGTCACGGTCACCACGTTGGCGCTGGTGATGCCATCGCCCACGGTGCCGCTATCCGGCGAGAACGCCGTGATGGTCGGAGCGGTCGGCGCAACGGTGTCAACCGTGACGTTGAGCGCGCTCGAGGTGCCGCTGACGTTGCCGGCCGCATCGGTGGCGGTCGTCGTCAGGCTGTGCGTGCCATTGGCCAGCTGGCCGGTGGTGAAGCTCCAGGCCCCGGTGCCATTGGCCGTCGCCGTGCCCAGCAGCGTGGTGCCGTCATAGACCTTGACCGTGCTGCCCGCCTCGGCCGCGCCGGTCACGGTCACCACATTGGCGCTGGTGATGCCATCGCCCACGGTGCCGCTATCCGGCGAGAACGCCGTGATGGTCGGGACGGTCGGCGCAACAGTATCGACCGTGACGTTCAGCGCGCTCGAGGTGCCGCTGACATTGCCGGCCGCATCGGTGGCGGTCGCCGTCAGGCTATGCGTGCCATTGGCCAGCTGGCCGGTGGTGAAGCTCCAGGCCCCGGTGCCATTGGCCGTCGCCGTGCCCAACAGCGTGGTGCCGTCGTAGACCTTGACCGTGCTGTTTGCTTCCGCAGCACCGGCAAGAGTGAGATGGTTCGCGTTTGTGATGCCATCCCCGACAGTCGCAGAGTCAGGCGAGAAGGAGGCGATCGTCGGCGTGTTCGGCGCGACGTATCGACGGTGACGTTGAGCGCGCTCGAGGCGCCGCTGACGTTGCCGGCCAGGTCCATCGCCGTCGCGGTCAGCGCATGAGTGCCATTGGCAAGAGCCGCCGTTGTAAAGCTCCACGCGCCGGTCGAGCTCGCGGTTGTCGATCCAAGCAGTGTGGTGCCGTCGTAGACCTTGACCGTGCTGCCCGCCTCGGCCGCGCCGGTCACGGTCACCACATTGGCGCTGGTGATGCCATCGCCCACGGTGCCGCTATCCGGCGAGAACGCCGTGATGGTCGGAGCGGTCGGCGCAACAGTATCGACCGTGACGTTGAGCGCGCTCGAGGTGCCGCTGACGTTGCCGGCCGCGTCGGTGGCGGTCGTCGTCAGGCTGTGCGTGCCATTGGCCAGCTGGCCGGTGGTGAAGCTCCAGGCCCCGGTGCCATTGGCCGTCGCCGTGCCCAGCAGCGTGGTGCCGTCATAGACCTTGACCGTGCTGCCCGCCTCGGCCGCGCCGGTCACGGTCACCACATTGGCGCTGGTGATGCCATCGCCCACGGTGCCGCTATCCGGCGAGAACGCCGTGATGGTCGGGACGGTCGGCGCAACAGTATCGACCGTGACGTTCAGCGCGCTCGAGGTGCCGCTGACGTTGCCAGCCGCATCGGTGGCGGTCGTCGTCAGGCTGTGCGTGCCGTTGGCCAGCTGGCCGGTGGTGAAGCTCCAGGCCCCGGTACCATTGGCCGTCGCCGTGCCCAGCAGCGTGGTGCCGTCGTAGACCTTGACCGTGCTGTTTGCTTCCGCAGCACCGGCAAGAGTGAGATGGTTCGCGTTTGTGATGCCATCCCCGACAGTCGCAGAAGTCAGGCGAGAAGGAGGCGATCGTCGGCGTGTTCGGCGCAACGGTGTCGACGGTGACGTTGAGCGCGCTCGAGGCGCCGCTGACGTTGCCGGCCAGGTCCATCGCCGTCGCGGTCAGCGCATGAGTGCCGTTGGCAAGAGCCGCCGTTGTAAAGCTCCACGCGCCGGTCGAGCTCGCGGTTGTCGATCCAAGCAGTGTGGTGCCGTCGTAGACCTTGACCGTGCTGCCCGCCTCGGCCGCGCCGGTCACGGTCACCACATTGGCGCTGGTGATGCCATCGCCCACGGTGCCGCTATCCGGCGAGAACGCCGTGATGGTCGGGGCGGTCGGCGCCACGGTGTCGACCGTCACCGAGAATACCGTCGAGGCGCTGCTGACGTTGCCGGCCGCGTCGGTCGAAGTGACCGTAAGGTTATGTACCCCGTCGGAAAGCGGTGGTGTGGTGAAAGAGTAGGCCTGGGTCGTATTCGTCGTGGTTGCCGCGCCGGTAGTCAGCGTTGAATTGGTGGTATCCGATTCAACCGCGAAGTTAATGCCGGTCGCCTTAGTCTGAGTGTAGGTCCATTTCCCGTTAGCGTCGGCAGTGGCGTGGCCGAGAACGGCATGTGTGTTGGCATCAAGTATCGAGACAGTGGAGTTCGCTGCCGCTGTACCTTCGACTTTGGCAAGGCCTCTGGCGTTATTCAAAACGTGGGTAATCGTGGCCGACGAAGTCTGGGCCGCCGCCTGGTCGTCTGAAAGATTCGGAACGAAACCCCAAACGCCCTGTGCGTTTGCAACCGCCGACCCGAGCAATGTTGAACCGTCATAGACGCGGATTTGGCTATTGATCTCAGCGGTTCCGGTCAGAGAAATGACGTTCACATTCGTGACGTGGTCACCAACAATATTGCTGTCTACCGACTGCATGCTCACGGTCGGAGTAACCGGAGCGACAGTATCGACAATCACGTTCAGCGCAGACGAAGCTGCGCTGGTATTTCCGCTGAGAGTCCGTCGCGGTCGCGGTGAAATTGTGCGTGCCGTCCGGCAAAGTGGCGGTCGAAAAGGTCCAGGCCCCGCTCGTGTTCGTGGTCGCCGACCCGATAAGTGTGGTGCCGTCATAGATCTTGATCGTCTCGCTGGCCGGGCCCGTGCCAGTCAATGTCACAACATTGGCATTGGTGATGCCATCGCCCACAGTCCCGGAATCCGGCGAGAAGCCAGCGATAGACGGCGCTTGAACTACCGGAGGCGGAGGCGTCGAGCCAATCGCTAGCGTGGTATCGCTGAATTTCAGGAACTCGATGTTCTTCAGCGTATCGGTGCCGTCCGGGCTGCCGGCCCGAAGGTCCGTGACAGTATAGCTGCCGTCGGAATTCAGGGTGACGGAGTAATCCGTCGATTTACCCGAGTAGACCGAAGTATTGATGCCCGAAACGCCATCGATGTGATCGTTACCCGCACCGCCGGTAAACGTGTTGTTGGCGGCATTACCGACGATCGTATCGTTGCCGGATCCGCCGACCACATTTTCAATCAACGATGCAGGATTGCCCTGGTATTCTAGCGCATTGGCGATGTTACCGATCGCAACATGGCCAGCTCCGAGGTTGGCGAGCTGCGCGGTTGACGCGGTTGTCCATCCACCAGGCTGCAGGTTGACCGAAAGATTGGTCGTATAGTTGGAAAAATCGTAAGTATCGTTACCGCCGCCATCCCAGATGGTCAAAAAGATCTTGTTGCCAGCGGGCATCGCCTGAGCGACGCCGTTGATGAATTCCTGACCTGTCGTTGCGCTCCAGCTATAGACAGTGTTGCCACTGTTTGTGTTGTAATTTGCACCGTACAACGACTGAATGGCCGCGATGTCGTACATCATCAGCGACTGTGGAAAGCTGTCAGACGCGTTCGTGAGACCGGCGGTGACCGAAGCACCAAGGTAAGAGCGGTAGCTCATGACCGTATATTCCAACGAGTCATGGTCGCCGCTCGTGGCGGTGCCGTCAAACGGCATCGGGCTGAACGAGCCCATCGTGTCTTGCGGATGCTTCAACCCAAGACCGTGACCGATCTCATGCATGATGGTGAGCCAAGCATAGTTGCCCACCACTGGATTGTTGTACCAGCCGCTGGAGTTATTGAACCAGGAATCGCCAGCCTCTGCAGAGGTGGACGGGTAATAGGTCCAAGCGGTGCTCGGAGTGTTCAACTCCGCGAATCGTAACGTCGCGCTCTGCGTCGATGTTTCGGTGATCTGCGTGAACGTCAGATTGGCGACGCTGGAGTACTCCCCCAGGATCGACGTGACGGCGGCCTGCTGAACCGAATTGAACGCCTTAAAGCCGTTATTTTCTTCGCCCGAGCCATACCCGCCCAAAGAATGTCGGATCAGTGTAAAGCGAAGCGGAGGTCGGAAAGCTGTACGTTAGCGAAGTAACGGCCCATTTGGTGCCGCTGAGAATTCCGTCGACATAGGCATTCCCAGTCGGAGTAACGGTTGAAATCGCGGTCACGTTTGCACCTCTCGTATTTTATTCGAGAGGCGGCATTACGTTTGCACCTCTCCGCTTTTGACCGAGAGGGTACGGGCCGGAAGTAAAGCTAGTGAGACTTCGGTGATTCGATTCTGAGTCTATGTTTGAGAAAACTCTAAGTGTCAGAGTTAAGCATTTATAGGGCCTCCAAAAATACTGATGAAATCAGCGCTAGATACCTACTAAAGCTTCTAATAACCATCGTTATATTACTAATTTTGAGTGGAATGCTTTCATTAACAAATCCTTATTTTATTAGACCCTATTTTAATTGCCGGCTCGCCATGGCCGAGTCGCAGTGAATTCCCAGGGGAAAAACTCGGAAAATGCAGCGACCCGCAGGAACCCGCTCAGAACTTGGGATGGTGCTCGACTCTTGCCGACGAGCTTTCATCTCCATTGCCGTTTTCAGTGGCGTGTCAAACGTTTTGATGCTGACCGGCTCGATCTTCATGTTGGAGGTCTACGACCGCGTGCTCCCAAGTAGGAGCGTGCCAACGCTGATCGGTTTGGTGATCCTCGCCGGTATCTTGTACGTCGGACTCGGCCTGCTCGATCACATACGAACGCGTCTTCTTGTTCGTATCAGCGCCCGTCTCGACGAGATGATTAGCGGCCGCGTGTACGACGCGATGGTGAGTCTTCAAACAAAGACCGGGGCACGGAGCGAAGGATCGCAGCCGTTGCGCGACCTCGATGCGGTCCGAAGCTTCCTTTCAGGATTGGGCCCAATCGCATTATTCGATCTGCCATGGATACCGCTCTATCTCATCATTTGCTTCGCATTTCATGTGCTCATTGGGCTTGCGGCCCTCGCGGGAGCAATCATTCTCTGCATCCTCACTTGGATGACCGAGAAATATACTCGGGCACCGAGCAAAGAAACTGCAGAACTCGCTCGCGCGCGCGCGAATTTGGCCGAATCAAGCCGCCGTAACGCTGAAGTGTTGATGGTCATGGGAATGGCCGCCCGCCTTAGCAAGAAATGGTGGTCCATAAACCTTAAATACATGGCGTGCCAGCAGGCCGCGAGCGATGCGGCAAGCAGCTTCGCATCGACTTCCAAAGTGTTTCGAATGTTGCTGCAGTCGGCTGTTTTGGCGGTCGGTGCTTATCTGGTCATCAATCAGCAGGCAACGGCTGGCATCATTATCGCGAGCTCTATTCTCAGTGGACGAGCGCTGGCGCCTGTTGATCTTGCGATTGCCAATTGGAAGGGCTTTGTTGCAGCACGACAAAGCTGGACTCGTTTGAACCAACTCCTGGCGTTATTCCCGATCAAAGCAAAGCCGACGGCGCTCGAACCACCCGCCAATAACTTCCAGGTAGAAATGGCCTCAGTGGCTCCTCCAGGGACCCAAAAACTGACCGCTTATGACATAAACTTCAATCTGGAGGCCGGCGATGGGCTTGCCATAATTGGCCAGAGCGGCTCTGGCAAATCTTGCCTGGCGCGTATGCTTGTCGGCGCATGGCAGCCGGCGCGGGGAAAGGTTCGCCTTGATGGCGCAGCCTATGACCAATGGGATGGGGCGGCGCTTGGCCAGCATATTGGCTATGTGCCGCAGGATGTAGAGTTACTCGAGGGTTCGGTAGCCCAGAATATTGCACGGTTCACGGAAAAACCCGATCCCCAGAAGATCTTGGCAGCGGCGCGAGCCGCCGGCGTTCACGACCTCATCATCAATCTACCCCAAGGCTACGATACGCCGCTTGGAGAAAACGGGGTCGGTCTTTCGGCCGGCCAGGCGCAGCGGATAGCGCTTGCGCGCGCGCTCTACGGCGATCCATTTCTGGTCGTGCTCGATGAGCCGAATTCCAATCTCGATGCCGATGGCGATGAAGCCTTGCTGGAAGCAATCCTGTCTGTCCGCGCGCGCAAGGGCATCGTGATCGTGGTTGCCCACCGGCCGAGCGCGATCGCCGGGTTGGATCTTGTGCTCGTCATGAACGCAGGCCGCCAAGTTGAATTCGGCCCGAAGGAGTCGACGCTAGCGAAAATTCTGAAACGCCCAATTCCGGCCGCCGCGTTGAAGGTTGTTCCAGAAGCGAGCGGCATGTCGGCATGACCAACCCGCAACCCGCAAAGGACTCCATCCGACGTTACATCATAGCCGGCGTCGTGGTGACATCTTTATTGACCTGCGGCGTTGGCGGGTGGGCTGCCACGACCGAGATCTCCGGCGCATTGATAGCGCCTGGAACGATCGTTGTGGAATCCAACGTCAAAAAAGTCCAGCATCCGACCGGCGGCGTGGTCGGCCAACTCCTTGTCCACGACGGTGATCACGTGAAGGCCGGTGACATACTCGTGCGCCTTGATGACACTGTCACCCGCGCCAACCTCGCAATCGTCACGAAAGGCCTGACCGAGCTCGAAGCCCGAAAGGCACGCCTCGAAGCCGAACGCGACGGCCTAAAAGAGGTTCACTTCCCAGACGACCTCCTTACGCGCATGTCGGATTTGGAAGTCGCCGAGGCCGTCGGCGGAGAACGAAAGCTGTTCGACCTGCGGCGGAAGGCACGTGCAGGGCAAAAAGCTCAGTTGCGTGAGAGAATCGACCAGCTCGGGCAAGAGATATCGGGCTTGGAATCGCAGCAGAGCGCAAAGGAGAACGAGATCGCCCTGATCCAGCGTGAGTTACAGGGTGTCCGCGATCTTTACGCCAAAAATCTTATTCCACTGACGCGGATGACATCGTTGGAACGCGAAGCCGCGCGGCTGAGCGGCGAGCGCGGTCAGATTTTCGCATCTATGGCGCAGGCCAAGGGAAAAATCGCGGAGCTTCAGCTCCAGATTATTCAAATCGATCAAGATCTCGCAAGTGACGTCGCAAAAGAGATGCGCGAAATCAACTCCAAGATCGGTGAATATGTCGAGCGCAAAGTCACTGGTCTCGACCAACTGAAGCGCACCGAGATCCGTGCACCCCAGGATGGCACGGTTTTCCAGTCGATTATTCATACCGTGGGAGGGGTGATCCCGCCCGGGGAGACTATCATGGTCATCGTGCCTGATGCCGATAAACTTCTTGTTGAGGCGCGCATCAATCCGCAAGACATCGATAAGGTCCAGTTAGGCCAGAAAGCGGCGCTGCGCTTCACAGCGCTTGATTCAAGGACCACACCCGAAATTTTTGGCAAAGTTTCCAGGGTCTCCGCCGATACAACCGTCGACCAGCGTACCGGCGCAAGCTACTACACCATCAGGGTGACTATGCCAGCTAAAGAGGTTGCAACACTCGGAGATGTCCACCTCGTGCCAGGCATGCCCGTCGATGCCTTTGTTCAGACGGGCGATCGAACGGTCATAGCCTACTTGATGAAGCCCTTGTCAGACCAAATTGCTCGAGCATTCCGAGAGAAATAATAGGTGGACTAAAGCTCGCCGCCTTACGACAGCCCGGCCGCAAGCCAAAGTCTGAGCACTGCTTCTAGCTTCTCCCATCGGGAAATACGACGCGCCAAACGCGCGCCAGGGGCGCAGCCCTCATTTAGTTCATTTGCTGGTGTTTTTTGTTGGGTCCTGGGCCTTCATGATGCCCTGCTGAGCCATAGTGGCTCCAACCTGTTGCATCTTATTGACAAGATCCGCTGCCGCTGGACCTGCGAGCACAAGGCGGCAGACCGGATGATTTTTGGCATTAATGGTTTCCCCAGTCTTGAAAGGATCCAAGCGCGTGACGCAGAACTCAATGCGAAGACCAGTGCCGTCAGCATGGACGGCTCGGATATTGTCGGCAAAGATTTCTGTGAGCTGGGGGTTATCTATATAAGTCAAGGAGACCGGTTGCGAGGCCTGCTCTGCCATGAAATTCACCTCCCAAATCGGCTGATTGCCACCGCGGAATGTGCACCGCTCGTGTAAAGGATGCGTGAATGACATCGATGACATAAGGCTATTTGTTTTTGCTCCTCGGATCTTTTGGCTCGCGATGATCATTCAGTCGCGCCGTAGTTGTAAGGCTGGCACCTGCCCTTAGGCATCACGGCACGGCCCCCGCTAGATCAATTTGTTATTGTATATCAATAGTTTGGTTCAGACGCCTAAATTAAGGTTTATTCGTCACCTTACTGCCAGATCACAATTGCACTCGTGGTGAGCTTGCCTATACATCAACTGCGAATTGCACGATGTGGGGTTTGGTGATGCCGAACATAGTCACTCACACTCAGCTCGTAATGCGTTTCTTGGCACCAAGACGAAGCCCGGCCCGCGAGGTCTGGCAATTATGGCACCTTTGGAACGTCATCATGCCAAGACGCTCCATTACCGGTCGGTTAGTCTGGGGCACCGTTTTGCGTCGCCTCGACGACGGCCGCTGGATCTACAAGAAATATAATCGATGATCGTGGCATATAGAGGTCGTCGTTTTACATTTGTCGAACTTACGTCGAGGACCGAGCACTGACATTGTAGGATTTCGATTGGCACTCTTGCCGCAACCAATAAATTACAATCAGTCTTCAGCTGATCTCGCGTCTTGGAGAAATTAATTCTGCGGTAGCGAACCGCGAGCAACCATTGGAGAAATCCATTGCTCAAGATTTTGACGAATTTCATGGCCGTTACTTTTTTTGTCATAACAGCCGCGAGCACTAGTGCAACGCCCAGACCAGCACATTCCCGACATGAGCGGCTCAATCAGCCGCCGATTGTCTGTACCCAATTCGGCTGTTCCGATCAGGCCGCAAAAACGAGAACAAAATCTTCCTCACAGTTCGACGCCAATGGCAATGTCGTTGGCCGTAGGCCGGACGGCTGCCCGCATGCATTTTGCGGTTGCGAGGCATCGCTATATTTGTTCGGAAAAATCTATCCCGATCTCAATTTAGCGTCCAATTGGGCCAGGAAATTTCCGCGCACTTCGCCGGCTCCGAGAATGGCGGCAGTGCGTAATCACCATGTAATGGTCCTGATCAGCCCCGTCGCGGGCAATGACTGGCTTGTCCATGACGGCAATTCCGGCGGCGGTTTGACCCGCGACCATGTGATATCAATCAACGGATACACGATTGTCGATCCACAAGGATCGCGTTTGGCTGAGCAAGCGCCATGAACAGTCGGCGTTTCGATATAGCATTCACCATACCACCTGCTTTACGCGAGGCTGTAATTGACAACCTACATGGTTGCAGATTGTGTCGCTGCGTGGCGAAAATGTGGATGTACAAAATGGCCTTCGAGCATTCCGCCACCCCCTATCAAAACGTCTTGCGAACCCTAGCCGCCGGCTTCACAGCCTTTGTCGTGACCACGACTGCGGCCTCGGCCACGACGACCGTTAACTGGACGGGATCCAACAGCTTCAACGACTCTCAGATCACATTCAGCGGCTTTCAAGCGAACCAGCTCGATGATATCTACGGTTCGGGCCTGTATGAAGCCTGCTGCCGCACTGGAGCGACCAACTTCACTCTCCAGATCGACCTAAACAGCCATTGGACGACGCTTCTTCAATGGTCATCGACCGGCGATAACGTGACCCATAGCTTGGGTGACCTAGTCCCGCCCGCGATCAGCTTTACTGAGGGCCTCGTCACTGGAATCAAGCTGACCTCAAGTCCAGATGGCGAGCATAACGACCCCAATTTCACTGATTTCAATTTCCTGACCTATCTTAGTCAACAGGACTACTACAACCTGCACAAATCCGAGTACAATAGTTGGGACGATTTCATCCGATGCGGCGATTATGATCGTTATATTCGGAATACCACGTCATTTGTCTTCAGTGACAATGTGACACCCGCAAACGGGCCGTCCCCGGGCACTACGCCCCTTCCCGGAGCATTGCCCCTTCTGGCGAGCGGAGCCGGCGTAATCGGCGCTTTTGGCTGGCGTCGAAAAAGAAAAGCCCGGAACCGTTAGGTCTAACGAGAGGCTGGGAGCATGTCGATGGAGACGTGCTCCCAGTTTTTCAAAAACTCAGATCATTTCTTGTCGGCTTCAGCACCCGGCACGACTTCGCCGGCACCAGGCATTGAAACCGCGAGTTCTTCCAGTTGTTGCTGGATAATCTTCGTACGGCGATCGATGACAAAGCCATACCAAACGACGACAAGCATGATCCACCACAGCAACTCGTACGTGCTCGGGATATGAAAAACCCACGCCCAAATTTCGTTAAAGCTTGGCATCGCAATTTTCCCTCTACGAATTGGTTTCTTACAGCTACTGATCGATGTGGCAACAAATTGTGAGCGTTAATACTAAGCTGCGGCCAGGCGTGGAAGCCTTTACCAACACAGGCGGCAGGCTTGGAGGCAACAGCAACGCCGGAGTTCCCCGTGCCGCCATCGTTTATACGTGTGACAAGATAGGTATTATTTCCGCGTTATTCACCGCCGAGGAACGCAACCCACGGGAAAAACAGCACTTTTCCTGCTTTACAAAAAATGGCTTCGGCGAGCTGTAGCATTTACGGAACATGTCGTATTCGTATTAAAATTAACAAGAAGTAGAGATGGACTAGGACCATCCCACTCTGCATCATGTGGTTAGTAGACGATTAATTCCGCGTTCCGCAGTTGCAGAAAAGTGCCATGAATTCGCAAAAGCGTATCCAGACCAAAGCCCTCGCGATCGGCGCGCTGCCGAACCAGGAACGCTTGGGCTGGACAATTTCGCACCGATTGATCGCCCCCCTAGCGATGGCGCTCGATGCCGTGATGATCGGCGTTGCCTGTGTCTTGAGTACGGCTGCATACGATTTGGTGACGATGGGAAATATCGGCGACCTAGAACCATACTTCGGCCTAGCCTCACTGACCGCAGTCTTGTTTCTTGCGCTGGGGAAGAACTCTGGCACCTACGATCTGGCGGAACTCCTCAATCTAAAACTGCAGATTAGACGCATCGCCGCGCGTTGGTCCGCGGTTCTCCTTTTTCTCACGGCTGCGGCGTTCGCCATGAAAGTGGGAAGTATATTTTCGCGCGGCGCGACGATTTCCTTCGGGCTGGTTGGAATCTCGTTTCTTATTTGCTCGCGTGTTGGCTGGCGGCTATTCCTAATGAACGGTGTCCGAAAGTTTTCAAGTCGGAAGGTTGCCGTCATTGCAGATGGCGCTAGCGCAAGTGAGGCGGGCGTTTTTGAAGCACTGGCACGACACGGTCTTCAGCCGGTTCATCATTTCTTGCTACCGTCCGGTCGAGCGAGCCTCGCAGAGCGGCGCTCCGCGGTCGCTCGCGCAATCTCTGCGATTCGCGGCTCGACCGCTGAAGAAATCGTCGTTTGCACGACCTTGCATAATTGGACATTTCTCAAGCAGGTTGTTGCCGAATTCCGGGTTTTGCCACTCCCGGTGAATTTAGTCCCTGTCGGCGACGGGACCGACCTGTTCAACCTCCCCCATCACACGATTGGGGATTCGATCACCATCGAACTTCAAAGCGCCCCACGCACACCGATGCAGAGGGCCATAAAGCGGGTTCTGGATGTCCTGATTTCCGCGAGCTGTCTCACTCTCTTGTTTCCGCTTTTTCTGATGACAGCCGCCGCGATAAAGCTGGATTCGCCAGGTCCGATAATCTTCCGTCAGCGACGATGTGGATTTAATGGGCGTCTATTTGAGATCTTTAAATTTCGGACCATGATTGTATTGGAAGACGGCGACCGAGTCGTCCAAGCGAAGCGCAACGACAATCGCATCACCAAGCTTGGCTCTTTTCTGCGCCGCACGAGCATCGATGAACTTCCCCAGCTTTTCAATGTACTCAGAGGCGATATGTCCATTATCGGTCCGCGACCGCACGCTCTTGCCCACGACGATGAATTCATGCGGGTCGTGGCAAACTACGCCTTTCGCCATCACGTCAAGCCGGGAATTACAGGTTGGGCACAAGTGAACGGTTGTCGCGGCGAAACCAAGACACTCGGTGATATCGAACGCCGTCTTGAGCTCGACCTATTCTATATCGACAATTGGAATCTCGCCTTAGATTTCAAAATTATGTTTATGACTGTGATCGAAATTATTCGAGGCGAAAACGCGTATTAGCTTCGGTGGTCACACCTATGGGGCAACTCAGTTTCAATTTGTAACATTTCCGTCTTGAGGTCACTCCATATGTCCAGTTTAGACCGCGTTCTCGTTCCCGGATCTGAAGACCTTCCTGACTGCACCTGCGGCAGAGAAATGCGTCTTATCGGCAGAAAGAGAGTGGGCGGCCAATCGGAGGCGGAGACAAGAACCTACCGCTGTGCTCCATGCAATCGCGAATTACGCCTCATGGTGTGGATGGACCCCGCCGCTTAAATTAACGCGGCCGCCGGACGAGGGTAATGTTCGGTGTAGGAACAAACCGTCAGTCGCATAAGCAATAGAAATATTTTTTTGACGACTTTCGGAACTATGGCGGCTGCTTGGTCTTCATGACGTATTTATGACGATAACAAACGGTCGACGTTTAGGTTAAACAGTCAGCTTAATTTTGGTTTGTGCTACGCGCGCGTTGCAACTCGCGTTAAAAAGTCAATGCGTTTTGGACATCGCCACAAGCCCAGGACGCCAGCGGGGTCTTCGGATACGCTGTATCTCGATGCCCCGCTGCCCTGCCGGGGGCCGCAACGTCCGAAAAGCGAAGAACCTAATCGGTGTCCGACGTTACAAAGTCGAGTGGCATCCGCTGTTTATCATCAAATACAGCTGCCGTTAGCGGACCACCATATACCGCGCCCGTATCAATATTGAGTCGGTTGCTGCGTAGATCTGGTCGCTGATTTTTCGTCGGCGTGTGCCCATGCACTATTAGGCGTCCAAAATCGAGTTCTGAGCTCAGAAATGGCTCGCGTATCCAAAGGAGATGGTTTGGCTGCTGCTTTTCCAGCGCTCGCGAGGGGTCGACGCCCGCATGCACATAGAGTCTCTGGCCGTCATCGAAACGGAGGATCAGCTGGCGGAACCAAGTAAGGTGGGCTTCTGGCAACTCGAAGGCGTTGACAACGCCATAACTTTCAAGAGTTGCGGCTCCTCCGTTTGCGAACCAAGTCAATTCCGCTTCAGGCGAACCAACGGCATTGAGGAGCATTTGTTCATGGTTGCCTTTTAGAAAAACAGGAGGCGCCTGATCCGTCTGCATTCCGATAAGCATATCTACAACCCGGCGGCTCGCATCTCCGCGGTCAACATAATCCCCTAAGAAGATAAAGCGATACGGTCGACCGCTCGCATAAACTCGGCAGCGTTCAATAAGCCTAACCAGCTTCTTATCGCTACCGTGAATATCGCCAACAGCAAAGTGTAGCACAGCGTCTCCGTGGCCTAGATAAAAGCAGCCATCGCAATGTTAGGTTTCGATGATCGCAAGTGTCATCCCACTGGTCGGATGCAGGTTAGACCAATTCGTAGCGCCCCCCGATGGCTCCATCTAGTGATATTTCTAACGCGCCGTCCTTGCTTTCTGCCGGCCAGCTGCGCCGGGGCCGGCGGGTGACAACCGCTCAGCAGGAAAGACTAATTACAAGCAGTAAGTAGCGAAGATGTCCGCATACTATTCGAAATTCACGCCAAACAAACTGCAGAGCACAAAGCCCCGAGCGGACCGTGTGCTAAAGCCCTAGATACTCATGGATTGTTTTGAGAGGCACTCACTTGTCTCAGGTACTGCAATTAGGGTTAAGACGTGGGGCGTCTTCAGGCGAACGAGGCAATCCTAGTGGTCGTCGTTCGCAAAAAGGATGCACGCCGCAAAATTAGCCTTACCCTTTAATCGTATTGCGCTAGCGCGCTTCTGCCAATCGACGATCCTGTTATGGTTCGTGGTGCAAATATCTTTGCCAAACGGAACTCGTCGAGATGAATTCTCATTCTGCTACGACAAAGCACGATGGAGATCTGCTGGAACGTTCATTCCGGTCCAGTGATACGACGCGGGACATGACCGAAATCATGCTCGCGCTGGTGGTTTATGCATTGAGTACCGTTGGCGGAAAACTTCCCCAATATGTCAAAGTTTATATACGCGAATTCCAGAAGCCGTTAAGCGTGCACCCCGCTACTGATCAGGGGAGGTTCGGTGAGGCACGCTCCGAAATTTCAAATGGCTTTCATAAGTCTGTCGTCTGAGGGTGAGACCTTGCTTCTAGATAGTTCCAACTCTGCGTTTGGTCCGCCTGTTCGAGTGGAACACGGGCTGCCAGGTGGGGCCGAACCAACGCCACAGTTCGGCCCCGCTTCGGCACCTATCTCAGTGAAATTCCCAGTCATGGCCAATGCCCGCACGACGATCCGTTCCAAGCTTTGTCGCGCCGCTGTCGTTTTAGGGCTCGTTGCGACTTGCGGCTGGTCTTTATCCCTTATTTTCTTCGCATTGAAATTGGCCGGTGCATTCTTATCCGCAGCCGGCCTAACGGTTGAACTCTAATGATTGAAAAAATTGTGTGCGAACCATCGTCCCTTTGTCACACTCTTCAGTAATGAAAAAGGGCCACCTTTCGGTGGCCCTTCAGTGCCACTTTGCTTAAAGATTTAGGCCGCCGCGAAGCTCATCTTGCGTTTGCCAAACTTTTTGAAGCCCGCTGCCCCGGCTAGCACCGTCCCTAGGAGCCAAATTGTACCAGGCAGCGGTGTACTGTTCGGCGACGGGCCAGCAGCCACGCCGTAAAGCACCGCGTACTTGATTGCGTCGCTCGGCAACAAGCCAAAAAAGAGATCCCCATCGAACGTTCCTGACCCTGCTGGATCCGGAAGGCCGATTATGAACCAATCGGGGTTAACAATATCGCCCGGATTACCGTTAGCTCTGGTATCATTCAGCTGAAAACCAATCATGAAACTGTCAAAGCCAGTTGTCAGAAAGGAGAAAGTTCCGTCTGAATGCGAGAGCAGCGGATTTAGCGAAAAGCTCACGTTTAGAGCCGGCGTGTTGTTCACCCCAATCTGGGTCGTATCAAGTACTTGAGACAGGAACGTATCTGAACCTGTATTGAGAACCGTTCCATTGCCTGACGCGACACAGGTTGGCGAGCCGGTGGCAACCGTCACCGCAATAGACACGCCCGCGCCGCCTCCGCAGGTAGTCGTCGATGCTGATGCTGGCCACGATATTGCGGATAATAGTCCTAGTGCCAAGGCACCAGGGATAATCCTTTTCATGGGATGCCCCCCATTTGAACGCCACAGTGGCATGGTCATCTAGTTAATGCTTTTATGTCAATAGTCCGGTCGCAGGAAAAACCCAGGCGGCGCGATCAATTTCAAATGTAGTTATGTACTGGCAGCAAAAAGTGGGGAGTATAATATTGGAATACTCCAACTATAAGTGCTCCTAGTGGATTACGTCTGACATTTGAATCCCTGAGGGGATTCCCAGCGGACTCGATGCATGCGAGTTTGGCGCATGCGAACCGGAATCTCCATCACTCTCAAGCCCTCTGATCGCCGCCGTCTGAAGGCGCTTGCGGGGGACCGCAACGCCCCGCACAAGCATGTCTGGCGCGCCGAGATCGTCCTGTTCAGCGCGGACGGTGTTGGCACCAATGAGATCATGCGGCGGACCGGCAAGTCGAAGACCTGTGTTTGGCGCTGGCAGGAACGCTTCATGCAGGAAGGTTATGACGGTCTCCTGCGCGACAAGACGCGGCCATCGCGCATCCCGCCGCTGGGATCGAACATCACCGAGCGTGTCGTGATGCTCACCCAGACCGACCCGCCAGCGGAGGCGACCCACTGGACCTCCGCCATGATGGCGAAGCTCGTCGATATCAGCGCGAGTTCCGTCCAGCGCATCTGGCGTGCGCACGGCCTTCAACCGCACCGGGTGAAACAGTTCAAGCTGTCTACTGACCCGCAATTTGTAGGCAAGCTGCGCGACATCGTCGGTCTCTATGTCGATCCGCCCGCTCATGCCGTCGTCCTCTCGGTCGATGAGAAAAGCCAGATCCAGGCGCTCGACCGCACTCAGCCCGGCTTGCCGATGAAGAAGGGCCGCGCCGGGACGATAACCCACGACTATAAGCGTCACGGCACGACCACGCTGTTCGCCGCTCTCAACGTTCTCGACGGCACCGTCATCGGACGCAATATGCAGCATCATCGCCATCAGGAGTTCATCCGATTCCTCAATGCCATTGAGGCGCAGGTGCCGCGGCGGAAGGAAATTCACGCCATCGTCGACAACTACGCAACCCACAAGCATCCAAAGGTGCGCCAATGGCTGGCCCGGCATCCCCGCTGGACGTTCCACTTCACGCCCACATCGGCGTCATGGCTCAACGCCGTCGAGGGCTTCTTCGCCAAGCTCACGAAGCGGCGATTAAAGCGCGGTACCTTCCTATCGGTCGTCGACTTGCAGGCAGCAATCAATCGCTTCGTCGTCGAACACAATACTGAACCGAAACCCTTCACTTGGACTGCCGATCCCGACAAAATTATCCAGGCTGTCAGACGCGGGCACCAAGTGTTAGATTCGATCCACTAGGTTTGTTCCATTTCTCGGAGCAGAATAAGGTTAACGCCGGCCAATACTTGAAACGTCTACGCCCGAGCCCACAATATTACTCATGTAATCAAACTAAGGGCGATGAGATGCGTAATCTGACCAACCAAAATCTCAAGCAGATAGAGACGGCTCCCGCGATTGTTGACGATTGGGAGCCACATTCACCGACGTTCTGGCAGATCCTCCTTTGCAAGGAGTTTGGCTTGGCGCCAATGATGAGGCGCTTCATTGCCGGGGTCTGGTTATACCGTCGAATGACCCCGCTCGAAGAGCGACTTTATAAGGTTTCGCCCTGAGCAATTTTGCCTTACCGACTTCGCCCATGCGATTATGCAGCCTCTGGTCAGGTGGCCCTTTGGGCTACCTGGAAAAGCTCAGCTTAGCATCGGCCGTTTCTGTCGGGCACGCCGTCACCTTATTTTCCTACAATCCAACCTCTTTGATTGACCTGCCAGCCGGCGTCAATGTCGACGACGCAAACAATGTCATGTCAGATCCGCGTCGAACGCGACTGCTCAAGGAAGGACACTTCGCGCTCGCATCTGATTTCTTCCGATATGAGATTCTTGCAAAACGGCTTGGTTGCTGGATTGACCTCGATTTAATCTTTTTGCGCCAATTGCCCCCGTGTGAATATCTGTTCGGGTGGGAAAGCGAATATTCGATCAACGGTGCTGTTTTAGCTTTACCGAATGGCGCTCTTCTCGATACCCTTAGAAAAATTCCGGAAAAAAATTGGCTGCCTCCTTATTTTGGACCAAGGAGAACATTTCAGTATTTGCTCAATCGAGCATTCGGCCCCGTTTATTTGGAAGATCTTCCGTGGGGCGCGGTCGGTCCCGAACTGATCACCTACCTCGTTAAGGCGCACGGTATTGAACATCTGGCGCAGCCACGCGAGGCCTTCTACCCCGTTCGATACCAAGACGCTAAAAAACTGTACGATCAATCTGATGCTGTCGACCAGTTGATCGCAGACAGCACAATTACAGTTCACATGTGGAATTCAAAATTGCGCGAACTCGCAAAGCGACCACCCCCGCCAAATTCGTTTGTCGGCCGAATGTGTTCCCGCTATTCGGTTGATATTTGCACAGCGAGCGCGTGACCTGTGCCCGCTGTAGCTGGCCAGTACGTTCGGACCTGAATATAGTATTTCCGCTACGCGGCGATTGTTGCGGCTTTTTTCCGCCGACGCTTCCAGCCAAGCAGACCTAGTCCTGCAGCACCTGAAGCAAAGAGCGGCAACGCGGCGGGAAGCGGTGTGGCTGAGATTGTGAGCGTATCGGTATATGGGTCTTTGTTGATCAATGTTGGTCAAGGTATACGTGCCAAGCACAAACATCGGCGAACTCTCATCTCCGGTAGTAAAGCTGCGGTCCGCTAAGATCAAAGAGCAGTGCTAGAGATTCTATATCGACGTTTGACCGTCTCCCGCGCTCATACCGCCTCCAGCTCCCAGACGCATAAAACGTGATAAAATTCGCAGAAAGGCCCGGCGGGTTAGCGATATAAGAAGTATAGTCCGTTGATAGGGTCGATGCCCGTCGGGCGTCGGGTTGCTCGGAAGTTGAAAGGTGAAGTTGTCCGCGCCAGTAAGCGTGAAGGTATAGGTGCTCGCCTTCGCCGACGGAGTAGAGACGATAATACCCAAGGCCAAGGCCCCGAGTGCTATCGGCAAAGCAGAGAGTCGCATTCCCAACCTCTAGCTTTTAATTCGCGCCACGCGGAAAACATCGACTGTTAACTCTGCTAAGTCAACAGGATCGGCTACTAGTCCCGGGCAAACAAGTGCATAAGTTCGACACGGCACTGCACCGAGCTAAAGCCAGCACCGGGGAACGACCTAGCATTTGGCTCCCCGAATTTCTACCGGCGGTTGAAGATGGTAGCCAGAATGTCGCGCGCCATCCCGAAACCTCCCCGCTAATTCGGCAAAGGCTTAGAAACACTGCGGTTTCAGCCGCTCGAAGGATGCGATAGCGGATCAAGACCTGTGACCCGACCAGGTAAATAAGGCTGCTGAAAACATCTGCATTAGCAAATACTTAAAACAAAAAAGCCATGCGGGGAAAAGGCTATTCGCGCCGATGTAGGCCGCGTCTATTCCGGCTTACAAGCCTTGCATCCGAAGCTGCCAGCCTGGAACCGCTTGTTCGGCGCCGTCAGACCCGTGCGCGGGGATGGCGCACAATTCCTTTAGGCCGGCAGGCATGCTCGCGGCCAAGTTCGTCAGGCATCGGGATTTCGGCCGCGTGCCGATAGATTGCCAGCGCGAGCGCCGCCTCAATGGGTATTTCGCAATATCCCGGCCCCGAAGGATTTCAGGCGCGCCTCGCGATGCTTTCGAATATTGTCGGCGCCGATTCCATCCATCCGATTGGCGGACGATTTCGTCGCGGGCGTGCGCAACTGATCGAGCACGAACAGCCGGATGGCAGAGGAAAGATTGCTCTGCTGGCGGCTGCGGTCGATGCCGGCAACCATATCCGACAAGGTTACATGCTGGCCCGACGCGATCTCCTTCAGTCCCTGCCAGAAGGCATTCTCGAGGCTGACGCTGGTTTTATGTCCACCGATGACGATGGATCGTTTGATGATTGGCGAGTTCATATGCGTTCCTTCCCTGTTGCCAATTCATAGACGCTCCCTATTGCAAAAGTAGTGCCCCAAAAAACGACGACCGAGTTCCTTCCCCTCACTCGTTATGGGCTCACGACTGATGGCCGTCTCGGCGCCATTGCGCAAAGGCTCTACAGGTCGGCCTGTCTCGGGATTTCGATTACAATGCGAATCCCGCCTACATGTCGCATCACGCAAAATTCGTACGACTAACGCGCCACACTCTACGAATTTACATACAACGTTTTGTACTAAAATCAGATGCTTGCTGTACTATATTGCACAATGTAAAAAAAATAAGAACAGGTAGCGCAATGCCTCTTTTCAGGTTCCGATTGAATCAACCCACCATTCGGATAGAGCCAAACACCGGCTTAGCAGTGCGCCCTTATGCGCGATCATTTTGCTGCTGGTCGTGCAGGATCAAATTCAACAGCGAGTTATTCACTTCTATGTGGCCGTTGTAGTCGATGTAACCCAGCTTGCGGAATTTGTTCATGAACTGGTTGATGCGCGAGCGCGTGGTGCCGACCATGGTCGCCAGCATTTCCTGATTGATCGCCATAGTGATGGTATTGGACTGCGTGCCCAGTCCGGTATTCGCCAGCGTCAGAAGAATTCGCGCCAAGCGCTTCTCGCTCGAATTGAAAAGCTGGTCGATCAAGTCCGCCTGCAGTTTTTGATTTCGATCCAGCATAAAGTGCATGAAACTTTGTGCGAATGTCGGATCGTTATTCAGAGCGGCCACGACGACCGAGCGGTCGAGCCGGACGATCTCGCTGGCGGCTGTGGCCGCGATGGTCGAGTTTCGCGCGAGCTGTCCGTCCAGACAGCCCTCGCCAAAAAAATCGCCGGGGCCGAGAATTCCGATCACGGCTTCCTTGCCGTATTCGGAAAAGATGGTGACCTTGACCGCGCCGCCGACGATATAAAAAAGCGCGTCGGCGGTGTCGCCCTGCGCATAGATCGTCTGCTTGTCGGCGTACTTCGATACTATGCCTCCGCCATGCTTGGCAACGAAGGCGCGGTAATCGAACGGCTCGTTCTTTTTATCTCCTGTCATGACTCAACGTACCCCGTCATGTGTCCAATCCGGCAAACAACACCATGACCTATCCCCGCCCCGCGCTCAGTAGCCGTTTCTCCTCTACGGTCCTTCGGGTCAACGATCTCAATGTGGCCAAGTTGCAAATCAGACAAATGTGCATTGCGATTTTGTGAGCATTGCGAATTGTGCGGAGAATTTACCTCGATTTCGGAGCAAAATCGAGCGTGAGAATGGGGAATCTGACTAGCAACCCCCCGGAATCGCGCTGGTCCGTTTTGAACACTGGGCTTTTGAAAGTTTTGCGCGCAAATTGTTGTCGAGAGGAAAGCGCCGACATGGCGGTCGCGTGCCGGATTTTTACGCCGGCATACGCTAGCGCCGCGGCATTTGAATATCATCCTATTGCACAGGACGCGGCGGAGTCGCGCCGTGCCCGGCGTATTCGCCGCCGCAGCCCGATTATCGATCGAAGATCGCCCAGGCGGCTATCGGCAGCCGAATATAAAAACGAACCGGGCCTCCGCGAGGGGCGGAGGGGACCGTCTCACCGGTCACTGCACTGCTCAGGGCGGCCCGATGGCTCGCAATGCAGCAATTCCAAATAGTGAGCTATTTACGGCGGAAATTCGAAGCAAAGTTCGTTCGTTTTCACAAACCGAAATCGCGCCATCGCCATCAACATCCATTTTACGTTTGCCTGGAGACGGGGCTAGGCAACAGTACAATAGTATATCATTCTTCGGGGGTGCTCATAAGCACGAATTATAAACGGGATAGGGGGAATTCGCCGTGGCTCAAACAATTGAGGGATTCGTCGGCAACGCGTTGGACGATGCAAAAATATCGCCGCTGCATCGTCAAGGTGATCGCACTCATCGCCGCCGGATACTTCTTCGACGTCATCGACTTGACCGTCTGCGGCGCACTCGATCCCGGACATGATCCAATCCAAATTCGCGACCGGGGCCCGAAGCCGCGTGCGATCGGCAGCGCCACCGTGTTCGGCATGTTCCTCGGCACGGCATCGGCCAAGGCGAATTCAGCGACCGCTTCGGCCGCAAGACGGTCTACCAGTTCAACCTGTTGATGTTCGGCGTCTTCACGATCCTCGGTGCGCTCGCGCCGACCGGTGATGTGGCTGGTCGCGGCGCGCTTCATTGCGGGCATTGGCCTCGGCGCCGAGCAGCCGCTCGCTTTCGCCTATGCCGGCGAATATTCGCCCAAGCGCATCCGCGGCCGCATCCTGGCGCTCGTGCATTTCATCGGCGGCGCTTGCGTGTGGCCGATCTGGACGGCTGTTCGCGCTCTACTTCGGCGCAGAGTCATTCGGCTGGCTCGCTGGCGAACGTCTGGATGATGATCGGCGTCGGCGCGCTCATCGTCTGGGTGCTGCGCTTCGTGTTGCCGGAATCGCCGCGCTATCTGGCGACGCACGGCCGCGGCAAGGAAGCGCTCGATGTTCTCGGCGCGGATGGGCATTGCCGGGCCGAAAGAGCCGTTGTACGACCGACGCCGCCAGCAACACCAAAAGCGATCCCTTCGCTATCGTCTTCTCTCAGTTCCCGGTCCGCGTCATCGCCGGCATGATCTGCTTCTCGGCGTTCTTCGGCGTCGCCATCGGCCTCGGCGGCTGGTTGCCGAACATCATGCACGACAAGGGATTCAGCATCACCAAATCGCTGCAATTCACGCTGGTGATGAACTTCGCGGTACCCTGGCGAGCTTGTTCATGATGTACGCGCTCGACAACTTCGGCCGCAAAATCACGTCGATCAGCGCCTTCATCGGCGCCGGCATCATGGCGATCGTCTTCGCCAACGCCGGCAGCGAGGCTCAGTTGCTGATCTTCGGCTTCATCATGGTGTTCTTCATCCAGGTCGCCGGCAACTCGATGCAGATCTTCGCCTCCGAGGTGTTCCCGACCAACGCGCGCGCCTCCGGCTTCGGCTGGGCGGCGGGCGTCGGCCGGCTGTCGACGGCGGGCATCTTCATCGACCATCCCGTGGCTGCAGAAGGGCTATGGTCTCAACGCGGTGTTCGGGTCGATCGCCGCCTTGCTGATCATCGCCGCGTTCTGCGTGACGTTGCTTGGCCCGGAGGCGAAACAGAAGGGCCTCGACGAAATCGCCCCGCCGACCGGCTAGTCCGCGCGGCGCAAAGCTGAAGGGGCCCGGTCCGGCGCAATGCCGGGCCGGGCCCCGCCCATTCAGACCCTAAATTTGATAGTCTCCCCGCCATGATCCCTCCCGGCGCCTCCGCCAAGAACATCCGCTACGTATCGCGCTGCGATCAAGGCGGGCGGCCGGACGGCGTGCAGGTAATCCTGCACAAGGGCCACGCCTTCATCGGCCATATGTTCAGCGACGGCTTTTCCGTCGTCGACGTGCGCGATCCGCTGCACCCGAAAACGGTCAACTTCATCGCCGCGCCGAAAAACACCCGCTCGCACCATCTGCAAATCCACGGCGACATCCTGCTCGCCGTCAACGGCCCGAACATCTGGGCGATGCAGCAATATGCCAGCCAGTCCGACTACTACGGCAAGTCGCTGGCCGATTCCGTGCAGACCGAGCAGCCGTTCGGCGCGGGTATCCGCGTTTTCGACGTGTCGCAGCCGGCGAGCCCGCGGGAGATTGGCTTTCTCAACACCGCTGGGCTAGGCGCCCATCGCATCTGGTGGGTCGGCGGCCGCTACGCCTATGTGTCGGTGCATTTCGAGGGCTTCATCGATCACGTGCTGGCGGTGGTCGACGTGTCGGACCCGACCAAGCCCACGCTCGCCGGACGCTGGTGGCTGCCAGGGATGCACCGGGCCGGCGGCGAGGAAAAACCCGCCGCGTTCGGCAAGCGCACTGCGCTGCATCATCTCATCAGCGCGGGCGATATCGGCTACGCCGCCTGGCGCGATGGCGGCTACACGATTCACGATTTGAGCGATCCAGCCAGTCCAAAACTGCTCAGCCATCGCAACTATGCGCCGCCTTTCGGCGGCGGCGCGCACACGCCCCTGCCCTTGCCCGGCCGCAAGCTCATGGTGCTCGCCGACGAGGCGACCGCGGCCAATTGCGCCAATGGCCTCGCCTATACCTGGGTGATCGACGTGCGCGAGCCGGCAAATCCGGTGTCGATCGCCACCCTGCCGACGCCGACGGAAGAGGATTTCTGCGCCAAGGGCGCGAAATTCGGGCCGCACAATCTGCATGAGAACCGGCCCGGTGCGATGCAAACAGAAGACACGGTCTTCGCCACCTATCACAATGCCGGCTTGCGCGTGTACGACATCCGCAACGCGTTCGAACCGAAGGAAGTCGCCTATTTCGTGCCGCCGCCGCCCGAGCGTATCGTCGATCAGCGTCCGAACCCGGCCAGGGTCATCCAGTCCTGCGACATCTTTGTCGCAGCGGACGGATTGATGTATCTGACGGACACCAACGCCGGACTTTATATTCTCCAGTACGAGGGACACTGACCGATCATGCCGGACAAATTCGGGCGGCTCGCCCTGCATATGTGGACCATCGACACCACGCCGCTCGCCACCGCGCTCGACGCCGCAAAGCAAGGCGGCTTCGATGCGGTCGAATTGCGCCGCACCGATTTCAAGCGCTGCTTCGACGCCGGAATGTCGAACGCGCAGGTGCTCGATATCGTCAAGAAGAGCGGCATCCCGTGCGGCGTGCTCGGCGTCGAATATGGCTGGCTGTTCGCCACCGGCGAGGAGAGCAAGCGGCTGTTCAAGGTGTTCCGCGAAAGTTGCGAAAACGCGGTGGCGATGGGCTGCGACACGCTGATGAGCGCGCCGGGCCAGGTGCAGGGCCCGATCAAGGACGCGATCAAGTTTCTCAAGGACGCCGGCGACATCGCCGCCGAATACAAATTGAAGCTGGCGATCGAGTTCAATTCGCAGCACGACGTGCTCAACAGCCTCGCCGTGCTCACCGAACTGATCGAGCGCGCCAATAAGCCGAACTGCGGTTACCTGATCGACGCCTATCACTTCACCCGCAGCGGCGCCGGCGGCCGCGGCTTCGAGAGCGTGCCGGCCGACAAGATCTTCTGCTTCCAGTATTCCGACCTGTCGCCCAATCCGGTGACCGGCGTGCGGCGGCCGACCGACCGGCTGCCGCCCGGCAAGGGCGTGGTCAAATGGCGCGAGATGCTCGGGCTGCTGGCGGAGAAAGGCTATACCGGCTATCTCTCCTACGAGGCGCCGAATCCCGAGCAATGGGCGCGCTCGCCCTATGACGTCGCGCGCGAGGGCGTCGAACTCACCAAGAAACTATTGCGGGACGCCGTCCCGAATTACCAAGGTTAAGGAGTCGATCATGGCAGAAGAACTCCCACTCTTTCTCGGGCTGAACGACAAGACCGTCACCGACATCCCCAAGACGGTCGAGAAGCAACGCTTCATGAGCAGTGTCGCGCCCAAGGCCGCCAACCCGGGCAAATGGGTCGAGCAGCCGCGCATGCCGATTCCGACCGGCGAGCACGCCGTGATCGAATGCGGCGGCAAAATCCATTCCATTGCCGGCTATGCCAAACACCGCGTCGATCAGCCGTTCCATCAGGTCTATGATCCGGCGAGCAAGACCTGGTCGCTGAAGGCGCCCTTCCCGCACCCGTGCAACCACGTGGCCGGCGTCTCGATCGGCACGAAGGTCTACACTTTCGGCGGCTTCGTCGAGCAGAACCGCTGCCCGCATTCCAAGTGCTTCGTCTATGACACCGCGACCGACCAATGGGCGCCGATCGCGCCGATCTCACGCCCGCGTGGCGCGATCTCCGCCATCGTCCTCGACGGCAAGATCCATCTGCTTGGCGGGCGCGACGTGCGCTCGGTCGAATGGCACGAGGTCTACGATCCGGCGGCCGACAAATATTCCGACCGCGCCAGCATGCGCGGCTCGACCGGCACGCAGCCTTTCGTCGGCCAGCGCGACCATATGGGCGTCGCCGTGGTCGATGGCAAAATCCACGCCATCGCGGGACGTATGGACTCTTATGACTTCAATACCGGCTTGAACGCCGTCTACGATCCCAAGACCGATTCATGGTCGTTCCGCGCGCCGCTGCCGACGCCGCGCTCAGGCCCTTCTTGCGTCTATATCGGCGGCAAGATCGTCGTGTTCGGCGGCGAAGCGACCGGCAAGGTGTTCGGCACCAATGAAATCTACGACCCGAAGACCGATACCTGGGAAGCCGGCACCCCGATGGCGATCCCGCGCCACGGCTTGCACGGTGCGACCTGCGCGGTGATCGGCAACATGGTGCATGTGCCGGGCGGCGGCCCAGTGCCCGGCGGTCAGGTGCAAGGCGCCTACCACGACGCCTTCACCTTCGGCTGACGGCGCATAAACAACAGCGGCCGCCCGTGAGGCGGCCGCTTTTGTATTGAACGTTTGGTATCGACGCAGACGGCGTGCTTACCGCGCCGGCCGCAGATCGATTCCGGCGACGCCCGCCGCCACGTTGAGGCCCGCCTGCCCCTGCACCGAGACCGGCTGCAAGGTCACGGTGTGGTTCGAGCCGCCGACCAGAACGTTGGCGCCGACACCGGCGCCGACCGTCGCTTCGGCTGTCGCGCCGCCATAATGCCCGGCCAGCGCGCCGAAGCGGCGATTGGACGGTGCATAGACCGCCCAGACCATCTCGCCACCCGAGGTCGCGCCGAGATCGAGACCGAATTTGGTGATCGACCCGGTGTAAACCTCACGCGGTCCCGGCTGCGAGGGCGTGAACATGCAGGTCAGGTGCTTTTTCGACGTGATGATCAGGCCGATGCCTGCGGAAATATCGCAGGTCAACGTGCCGGCCTTGGTCCGCTCCGGGACCCGCGCCATCGACGATGTCGGCGCGGCCAACGCCGCGACCGTTGCCAAGGCGGCGAAAGCGCTGAGACGCTTGTGCATGTCAAACTCCCATTGTGATTGAGATTGTCCAACAACGTGAAGCGCCGCGAAAGGTTCCACACACGCCCGACGGCGCAATTTTCACCCTGTCAGCGAACGCGCTATTTCCGCAACGCAGCGGCCGGAAACATTGGTGCGCGCCGACGCCAATAACCGGCTGAACGGCGGATCGCATCCAAACATGGCTGGCAGCGGCGGCTCGGGCGCCCGCTGCTCGCCGAAAGACGTCGGCAAACTCAAGCGGTCACCCTTATGGGTCCGGTCGACGAATTGCGTTATTGCATTCGGTTCCGCTGCGGGCGTTGCGCGAACCACGACCCCGAAACCCACCGGCGGCGCGAAAAACTCCATCGCCAGCACCACCAGGATGCCTGCCAACAGACATGAAACAAGACCGCGCATCGACAATCTCCCGCGCCCCTCGGCTCGTGAGTTTTGTAGCGGTGACACTTTGCAAGGGACGGAAGGATAATTGCCGACGGCAAAAAACGTTCCATCCGCGTTCAGCGCGCGGCGAGAATCTGGCTAGCTGGAATCACAATATGACAGTGCAGGCCGTCCGGCTCAAACGTCATGTCGACCTGAGCATCGAGCGCCCGCGCAAGATTGCGCTCGATCACCATGCTGCCAAACCCTTTTTTCCGTCTCGCCTTCACCTTCGGACCGTTTTGCTCGCGCCAATTCAGATCGATGGCATTGTCGCTGCAGCGACCAAACAATCGAGACGCGGCCATCGGGCACCGAAAGGGCACCGAACTTTGCGGCGTTGACCGCGAGCTCGTGCAGCGCCAGCCCGAGATTTTGCGCCGCTTCCGGCTTGAGCGCGACGGGCTCGCCGTTGACCGCAAGCTGATCCCCGCCGCTGCCGATATAGGCGGCCAACTGCGATTGAATGAGTTCACGCAAGGATGCGCCATGCCAGCTTTCGCGCACCAGCAAATCGTGCGATGCAGCCAAGGCCTGCAATCGCGCGGAGAACTGATTGAGAAACCCCTCGACCGAACCGGTGTGACGCGCGGTCTGGCGCGCCATCGCCTGAATCACAGCCAGCAAGTTTTTCGAACGATGGGTCAGCTCGCGCATCAGCATACGCAAATGCGCTTCGCCCTCCTTGCGCTCTGTGACGTCGACCGACGCGCAGGTCAAGCCGACGATGTCGCCGGCTTCATTGCGCAGTGGTTCTATATGCAGATCGTTCCAGCTCAGGCCCGAGCCGTTTTCGTACGTAAATTCGGCGCGCTGCGGCTGGCCGCTCGTCAGCGCTTCGCGTTTCAAGGCAATCACGGCCGCGCCGCTGTCGGGCGGCAAGATCTCATCATCGGTGCGGCCGAGAATAGCGTCAATCGCGTGTCCCAGCATGGGGTTGCTGATCGAAGTGTACCGCAGGTCGCGGTCTTGGGTGTACACCGTGACCTGCGAGCCGCGCAGCGCCGTTTCATAACGCGCAAAGCGGGCCCGCAGCAGACCGAGTTCCGAGCCTTGCGCACTTACCTGCGCTTCAAGCTGCTGGCATTGCTGGCGTAGCCTGGCCAGTTCGGTTTCCGCCGCCCCCGACAATTCCTGTGCCATGTCGGTCAATCTGTTCACATCGGTAGGGTGATCGCAGCTTGTCGTCGAGACCAGCAAGATCGGAATCGACAGCGGTAATGAACACGGACGGCGCCGGCTCTGTCAATCGAAGAGGCCACGTCGCACTTCGTCGCACCTCGACCTTTGCCCGGCGTACGAGCCGCCGATTGACCACGGCAGAATACGATAACGCCGAGCATGTCGAAGAGTTTCGCGCCTGCCCGACGAACTGTCTTACTTCCGGGCGCTTCCGATCACGATTCTGGTTGACCACTCGCAGTTTGGAACCATCGTGGCGGGGTCGACGTTAGCCACAGGTGGGTTCCATGAACAGTAAAGTAGGATTGAAGATGACCACGCGCGCCACCAAGTCTGCGACCGCCGAGGAAATCGCCGCCATCGAAGATCTGGTCAGCGATCTTGAGAAGCGGCTGCACCGCTTGACTGCGAGCGCCGGCCGCGAGGTGTCGGGCGCGTCTGGCGACGTCGGCGATTTTGTCAGCGAAGCGCTCGCGCGCATCAAGGACCGCGTGCGGGACACTGCATCCGAGGCGAGCAAGTCGTTAGCCGATGAAGCGACTCGTTTCGGCAGCGACGCGTTCAAGAAGCTCACCGACGAGGTTGAGCAACGTCCGCTGCTCATGTTGGCCGCCGCCGCCGGCATCGGATTTCTCGCCGGCCTGGCCAACCGCAGGTAGACCCATGCGGATCGAGGACGTCGCCGGCGTTGCGTTCGGCCATATATTCGGACGCATTTTGCGCCGCGTCCTGCTCGCGGTAATCATTGCAGCCCTGGCCGTTGTGGCGCTTTATTTCTTCACCGTCGCCGGAACGATTGCCCTGGAAACGCGATACGGCGCGCTGGACGCACATATAATCATAGGTTCGATTTATGCCGCCGCAGCCATTGTCTCCGTGGTGGTGTGGGCCGCGCTCGGCAAACCCGCGAACTCTAGTGCGCCGGCGCTCAGTGGCCAGCGCGACCTGCAGATCGCCATGCTCGTCGAAGCGGTAATGCTCGGCTATGCTCTGGCCCGTAAAGGCCCCAGCAGAGCAAGCTAACTTGCCTTCCGCTCTCGCCGCCGCGCGTTACGCTCAAAGAACAGCGCCTGGCTCAGCACCGCCGACACCGTCGCCGGCTGGAACGGCTTGGCGATCAGGAAGGCCGGCTCCGGCCGCTCGCCGGTGAGGAAGCGCTCCGGATAGGCGGTGATGAAGATCACCGGCACCTCGAACGACCGCAGCATCTCGTTCACGGCGTCGAGCCCGGAGGAGCCGTCGGCCAATTGGATGTCGGCGAGGATGATACCCGGCCGCTTGGCCTTGGCCAGCGCCAGCGCTTCGGCGTGCGTGCGCGCGACACCGAGCACGCGATGGCCAAGCCCTTCCACCAGGCCCTCAAGATCGAGTGCGATGAAAGTTTCGTCCTCGATGATCAGGACGTCGGTGGCAATCTCGGCGGCGAGTTCGCGGCCCGAGTCCTCGACCAACTCCCGAAGCTTGGGCACGTCGATATCGAGCACTTTGGCGGCATCGTCTTCCGACAACCCCTCCAGAGCCACCAGCAAAAAGGCTTGGCGCGGCATCGGCGCGATCTGAGCGAGATGCCGTTCGACCGGCTGGTTAGTGTCCGAGACACCGGATTTGCCGTTGATTGCGACTGAATTCCAGATCTTGGTGAATAACCGATAGAGCGCGATGCGGGTCGAAGCGGTGGCGTCCAGAATTTTGGGGTCCTGGATCAGCGCCTCCAGGGTCGCCGCCACATAGGCGTCGCCCGAGGCTTGGCTGCCCGAAAGTGCCCGGGCGTACCGGCGGAGATAAGGCACGTGCTGCGCAACTGTCTGAGATGTCGACAATAATCCCTCCCGAACCAATGTGCCCTGGGCGTGGCGGGCAAGGCCCCCAACGTTCCGTTCAAGCGTATCTGGCTGTTACAACTTACACACTGGAAAAAAGTTCCGTTTCCGTGGAACCATCTGCCAATTCACGGGTTTCGCTTGGACGCATGGGGGCCTGCGCCTGCTTCGGCAAGGGGATTTGGGGTTGATCGATGACTGAACGCAAACCCGTGGGACAACAAAAACCAATGGAAACCGCGGAAACCCGCAACCGTAAACCCGGGTCCAAGCCGGCCAAGCTCAGCCGCGAGGTGCAGGCGCGGCTCGGGCAGCAGCTGCGGTCGATGTACGACGACGTGGTGAACCAAGGCGTGCCCGACCGGTTCGCCGAACTGATCAATCGCATCAATGGCGACGGCAATAAGGATGGGCAGTAACGCATGGATGAGCAGGTCCGCAAAGCCGTTCTGGGTGCGGTGCCAAGTCTCCGCGCATTCGCCATCTCGCTGTGCGGGAATGTCGATCGTGCGGACGACCTGGTGCAGGAGACGATGTTGCGCGCAATCGCCAATATCGACTCGTTCCAGCCCGGCACCAATATGTCGGCTTGGCTATTCACCATCCTGCGCAACCATTTCCGCTCCGAATATCGCAAGCGCCGGCGCGAGGTCGAGGACGGCGAAGGCCGCTATGCTGAGACGCTGAAATCTCAGCCCGAACAATACGGCCGCGTCGAATTCCGCGAATTCCGCGAGGCGCTGACGCAATTACCCGCCGACCAACGCGAAGCCCTTATCCTGGTCGGCGCGTCGGGGTTTTCCTACGAAGAAGCCGCCAATATCTGCGGCTGCGCGGTCGGCACCATCAAGTCGCGCGTCAATCGCGCACGCACACGGCTGGCCGAACTGATGGCGATCGAAGGCACCGACGAATTCGGGCCGGACCAACAGACACGCGCGGTGATGGCCGGCGGCGGGAAGTGATCCCCTCGCCTCATTCCGCTGGCTACGGTAGCCGATAAAACGGATTGGGCAGCAGGAACTGCGCTGCACCGTCGTCCGGGTTGCCGCCGGCAAGATCGCTCGGCTGATCGCCCATGTTGGCGATGATCGTGTAACCGGCGGCCGCAATCTTCGCCCGCTCCGGCGCCTTGAAATCGGCCGCCGATTTCACGCTCAGACCAGCCGGCTTCATGATCAGTTTCGTCCAGCCGCGATATCCGGCGCGGTAGAGATTCCGGATTGTCGCGGCGCGTTCGCCTTCGTTGCGGCCGGTGATGAAGAACACGCTGACGCCTTTGGCTCGCGCAGCATTGAACAGCATCAACGTCGATTTGATGGCGGGCGCCGTCGCTTTGCGATCCCATGCCCTGGCGCCGCACGGGCCTTTCGGCAAGCGGTCGCACGCACCGCTCGCAATGTAGCCGAAATCATTGGCCATGATTTGCGGCCAATTGGACAGCGAGGTTTCGTCGATATCGAGCACGAGGGCCGGACGCAGCGCCTTGACCGCGCGCTGTCCGATATAGGCTTGTGCCTTCGCCGCCACCGCCGCGAGCTGGCGCTCATAGTCGCCAGAATTCCGATAGACGAGTATCTGTTGTTTGAGTTCGCCAAGATTTGGCGGCTCGCTGCGCGCTTCGATCGCCGGTTGCGCGAACGCCGCGCCGGCGAGCAGGAATATCGCGGCAACCGCCATCGCCAGCGCCTTGGCGGTCTCAGCGCCCGAAAAATGTTTCCGTAAGAGCCGCATTATAGAGGCGTCCCGCGAGCGCCATGGCAATTGGAGCTTAATATAACGCACCCGGCACCGTAACACCTAGGCGGCCATTGAGCATTGTCATTGTGATCACCGCCTCAGCGAGTACATTGGCCGCCATGAGTAACAATGAAACTGAAGTCGCGATCATCGGCGGCGGCGCGGCCGGCATCGCCGCCGGGCGGCGGCTGCATGCAGCCGGCGTCGATTGCCTGGTGATCGAAGCGCGAGCCCGCCTGGGCGGACGGGCATGGACGATATCCGATGCGTCCGGCTACGCGCTCGATCTCGGCTGCGGCTGGCTGCATTCGGCCGACCGCAATCCGTGGGTGAAAATTGCCGAGAGCCAAGGCCGCACCATCGACAAGACCCGTCCGCCCTGGGGCCGGCCCTCGCTACCGATCCGCTTCCCGCTCGACGAGCAGCACGACTTCCGCCAGGCGATGGATGCACTCTACGACCGGCTCGAGGCGATGCTGGCGAACGGCGGCGACGTGCCGGCCAGCGAGGCGCTGCCGCGCGGCGGCCGTTGGAACAATTTAATCACCGCCGTCGGCACTTACATCAGCGGCGCCGAGCTCGGCCGCGTATCGGGGCGCGATTTCGTCAACTATCAGGACACGGGAGTGAACTGGAGCGTGGTCGAAGGCTACGGCGCGATCATCGCCGCGGCAGGCAGCGGCTTGCGCGCGGCATTCGATTGTCCGGTGACGCGCATCGATCACAGCGGGCGCAAGATCAAAATCGAAACGGCGAAGGGCACGATTGCCGCCGATCAGGCGATCGTGACGCTGCCGACAGCCGTGCTCGCCGGCAACGAGGCGCTGTTCTTCCCCGCTCTGCCCGATAAGATAAACGCGGCGCGCGGCCTGCCGCTCGGACTTGCCGACAAACTATTCATCGCGCTCGCCGATGCCGAAGAGTTCGAACCGAATAGCCGCGTATTCGGACAAATCGACCGTGTCGCCACCGCCAGTTACCAGATCCGCCCGTTCGGCCGGCCGATGATCGAGGCCTATTTCGGCGGCAGCCATGCCGCGACGCTCGAGGCCGGCGGCGAGCGCGCTTTCTTCGATTTCGCCGTCACGGAATTGACATCACTGTTCGGCGGCGGCTTCGCCGCACGGCTCAAGCCGAGCGCCATGCATCGCTGGGGCGCCGATCCTTTCGCGCGGGGCTCTTATTCCTATGCCCAGCCCGGCAAGGCCGATTGCCGGGCGGCGCTTGCCACCCCGGTCGACGGCCGCCTGTTCTTCGCTGGCGAGGCCTGTTCCGAGGGCGATTTCTCGACCGCACATGGCGGCTGGTTCACCGGAACCGCCGCAGCCGAGCAAGTTATTGCGCAACAGCAACGCGTGCAGGCCTGATATGCCGCGGCCGCGGCTTGACCTAGCTCAACAACCCGCTACCAGCTTCATGCGAAGCCCTCGCCACCAATTGCTGGGAAGCGGCGCCGGATGTCGCTAGACTCTTCGCGCGCTCCTGGCCGCAAACCACTATGCGCACCTGCTTACCTTCACATCCGGCCGATGGCCGCCCGACATCATTTGATCTTGCTGGGGTACTTTTCATGAACAAACCGAACTTGGCGGCTGTTTCTCCGAGCACCAGCGAAATGCCCCGTGGAATGGCGCTGCTGCGCGATCCGCTGCTCAACAAAGGCACGGCCTTCACCGATGAGGAGCGCGACCGCTACAGCCTCCGCGGCCTATTGCCGGCGCACGTGCAGTCGATGAAGGCGCAAGCCGAACGCATCCTCACCAACATCCGCAAGCTACCGAACGACCTCGAACGCTACGTCGCGCTCAACGCGCTGCATGACCGCAACGAGGCGCTGTTCTTCCGCGTCGTCGCCGACAATATCGACGAGATTCAGCCGCTCATCTACACACCGACCGTCGGCCTCGCCTGCCAGAAATTCGGCGACATCTTCCAGCGCCCGCGCGGCCTGTTCGTCAGCGCCAACGACAAAGGCCGCATCGCTTCGGTGCTGCGCAACTGGCCTTACTCGCCGAAGCTGATCGTCGTCTCCGACGGCGAGCGCATCCTTGGCCTCGGCGATCTCGGCGCCAACGGCATGGGCATTCCGGTCGGCAAGCTGTCGCTCTACTCGGCCTGCGCGGGCATTCATCCGAAGCTCTGCCTGCCGGTGATGCTCGACGTCGGCACCAACAACGAAGCCTTCCTTAAAGACCCCTACTATATCGGCATCCGCCAGAAGCGGCTCACCGGCCAGGCTTACGACGACTTCGTGGACGAGTTCGTCACCGCCGCGCGCCAGGTGTTTCCTGGCGTGTTGATCCAGTTCGAAGACTTCGCCAACCACACGGCGTTCCATCTGCTGCACAAATACCGCGACAAGATTCCGACCTTCAACGACGACATTCAGGGCACGGCTTCGGTCGCGCTCGCCGGACTGTTCACGGCGCTGCGCGTCAAGGGCGGCAAACTCAAGGATCAGACCATCCTGTTTCTCGGCGCCGGCGAAGCGGCGACCGGCATCGCCGATCTGACGGCGACTGCGATGATGGCCGAGGGGGCCGGCGAGGCCGAAGCGCGCGGGCGCATCTGGCTGGTCGACTCCAAGGGCCTCGTGGTCAAGCATCGCGCCGGGCTCAACGCTGAAAAACAGCGTTACGCCCATCCGCACGCGCCGGCCGGCGATTTCCTCTCGGCGATCAAGGCCCTCAAGCCGACGGCGATTATCGGCGTCGCCGCGGTCGGCGGCACTTTCACTCCGGAGGTGCTCAAGACCATGGCCGAGATCAACAAGCGGCCGATCATATTCGCCCTCTCCAACCCGACGTCGAAGGCGGAATGCTCAGCCGAGGAAGCCTACCGGCACACCAACGGCAGCGCGCTGTTTGCCTGCGGCAGCCCCTACGACCCGGTGACGCTCAACGGCAAGACCTTCGTGCCGCGTCAGGGCAACAACTCCTACATCTTCCCCGGCGTGGGCTTGGGCGCCATCGCCAGCGCCACCAAGCTCGTCACCGACGAGATGTTCATGGCGGCGGCGCACACATTGGCCGATATGGTGAGCGACGAGGACCTCAAGCAGGGCAGCCTCTATCCGTCACTGCCGCGCATCCGCGAGGTGTCGGCGCGCATCGGCACCGCGGTAGCCGCTGTCGCCTATCAGCGTGGCCTCGCCGACGGGCCGACGCCGAACGACCTGCGCGCCATCGTCGAATCGCAGATGTACGATCCGCGCTATTGAGCGGAGCGCATAACAAACCAAGGCCCCGTGCGGCGACGACCGCGCGGGGCCTCGTCGTTCGAACGGTTACGCTTACGCTACGGTACAGTCGGCGTCCGACCGCGCACCATGCCCGCAATTGCAGAAATGGCGAACAGAACGATCGCCACGAAGAACACCAATTTCGCGGCCTCGACGGCCACGCCGGCGATACCGCCGAAACCGAGCACGGCGGCGATCAAAGCGATGATGAGAAACGTAACGGCCCAACCGAACATGGTGGCACCTTTCATCTGTTCGGATGAATTCGCGTGTCGGGAAAACGCGACGGCCGCCGAATAGTTCCCAGCCGAGGGTGGTGCGCCTGCCGGCGTCGCTCGATTAGGGCGCTTCCTCCTTGAACTCGGTGTTGTGCCGGGGGAACCAGACGTAGCCCTTGAGCATATAGTGCCAATACATCAGCGGCAGGCCGGTGAGCTTGATCCACCAGCCGACCCAGCGTTCCTTGGACGGCGTCAGCGGCAGCGTCGGCGTGACTTTGCCGCCGTAGCAGAACTCGGCGAGGATAGTCTTGCCGATGGCGGTGGTCAGTGGGCACGACGCGTAGCCATCGTAAACGCCCGGAACGAGCTTGCCGGCGATAGCCGACCGAATCTCGTTGGCGACGACCGGCGCCTGCTTGCGCACCGCCGCGGCGGTCTTCGAATTCGGCGCCGAGCACACGTCGCCCAGCGAATAGACATTGTTATAGCGCACGTGCTGCAGCGTCGTCTGGTTGACCTCGACCCAACCGGCGGCATTGGCCAACGGGCTCGATTTGATCTCGTCGTGCGGGCTTTGCGGCGGCGAAACGTGCAGCAGATCGAAGGGAACGGTTTCGCGTTCCCCCTTGCGGGCGTCGTCGACGAATTCGAAGGTCGCGAGCTTGGCGGGCCCATCCACCGCCACCAGGTTCTGCTGATAGTGCACGTTGATACCGTAACGCGCGGCGACCTTGACCAGCGCGCGCGCGAAATACGGCACGCCGAAGATGGCCGGGGCATGCGTGAACAGGTCGAGCTTGCAGTCCTTGAGGATGCCGCGGCGGCGCAGGCGATCGGCGATCAAATAGACGATCTTCTGCGGCGCGCCCGGACACTTGAACGGCAGCGGCGGCTGCGTGCAGACGACCTTGTCGCCGGTCTTGAGCGCCTGCACGCATTCCCAGGTGTAGCTCGCCGTTGCCGGAGAATAGTTGCTGCACACGCCATTGCGCCCGAGCGTATCGCTCAAGCCAGCGATTTTGTTCCAGTCGAGCTTTACGCCCGTGCAAACCACCAGGTAGTCGTAAGTGAGCGTGTCCCCGTTGGACAGACGCACCGTGTTGCGCTCTGGCTCGAACGTTTTCGCCGCGGTGTTGATCCAGGTGACGCCGGACGGCATCACGCTTGCTTGCGGGCGATGCGTCTTCGCCAGCGAATAAACGCCCGCCCCGACCAAGGTGAGCGACGGCTGGTAGTAATGTTCCTTTTGCGGCTCGACGACGGCGATATCGAGGCCGCGTGCGCGGCGGCGCAGAATCGCGGCAACCGTAATGCCGGCGGTGCCGCCGCCTATGATGACGATCTGATGATGTTGGTGCCCGTTCGGCATAGGTCATTTCCCCCTGGCTTGCTTCTTGTCGAGCGCCCAAGCGGCGCCGAAATCGAGCCGGCGCATTGGCCGACCATGCGATCAAGTCACAACACATCTAATAATTGCAATATGTTTTTGCGGGTTAGCCGCACCAAGCGGAAATATCCGGGGTTTTCAGCGGCTTGCCTGTCGGCCACAGTTTTCGTGCCGACCGCCGCCGCGCCATGGAACCGCGGAACCGGACCGCGCGTTGACCGGCGTGCACCTCCGCGCATCGCGGCCGGTGCGCCGCCTTTGGGGACTTATGACTCAGACATCGACCCATATCGCCCCGCACGCGCGGACGAACGGCTCGTCCGCCCTCGCCGGCCGCTTTGCCAAATTCGCGCAGGCGACCGCGCTGTGGACCGGCCATCCGATCACCTTTTTGCTCGCGATGACCATCGTGCTGGTGTGGATCATCACCGGGCCGATATTCGACTACAGCGATACTTGGCAACTGGTGATCAACACCGGAACTACCATCATCACCTTCCTGATGGTGTTCCTGATCCAAAATACCCAAAATCGCGATACCCTGGCGATCCAGCTCAAGTTGTCGGAACTTGTGCTGGCGATGAAGGGCGCCGAGAACAAATTTGCCTCGATCGAGGATCTCAGCGACGAGGAACTCGCCGAATTGCACGAGGAGTGCCGGACGCGCGCCGAAATGACCGGGCAACATCTCGATCAGCGGCGCAGCGTAAGCCCTAGCAAGCCGCGCGCCGCCGCCCACCGCGCCAAATCAGCGCGGCGGACGGCGAAAGCGGAGGATTGACGCGCGAGGTCATATTTCTGCCGCGCGTGTGAGAAATGGATGCGGACTAATTCGCGGAGGGGTGGATGTTCCGCAGCGATTGGATGACGGCCGGGACGGCGGCAGCGTTGCTGCTTGCCGCCGCGCCGGCGCACGCGGCGGGCGTCAAACAAATTTCCGGTGTCGCCGCTTACTACAGCAAAGATTACCACGGCTTGACTGCCTCGGGCGAACGTTACGATCCGAACAAATTTACCTGCGCGCACCGCTCGCTGCCGTTCGGCACGCGCATACTCGTCACCGACAGCAGAACGCACCGCAGCGTGGTGGTTACGGTCAATGATCGCGGGCCGTTCAACAAAGGCCGCGTCATCGACCTGTCGATGGCCGCCGCCAAACAGTTGCATATGCTCGATCGCGGTCTGATCCGGGTGACGGCGGCGGTGCATTAGCCGAATTACGGCAGTTCCAATATTCCGGGGGAGTTGACCGACGGCGAGCAATCTCAGGCCGAGTGTGGCGCTGGGATTCTGAAGGCGATGGCCGACCATGGCTTGCGCCCCCCGCAGGTTGTGAATGGCTGGCCGATTTTGCGCTATATTACTTGAAAGCTCGCATCCCCCGTCACGCCTCACCCCTCCGCTCCCTGCCTCAAAAGGACAATTCCCATGCCCGCGAAGCGGCCGTCGCCCCGCCTGCCCATCCTCGACGAAACGCAGATGAGCGAGGCCCAGCGCTCGCTTTTGGAGGCGATCCGCTCCGGGCCGCGTGGCAAGTCTGTTACCCCGCGCGGGCCGTTCGCGGTCTGGCTGCATGCGCCGGAATTCGGCCATCTGGCGCAGGCGCTCGGCGGCCATTGCCGCTACAAGACCACCCTTGAACCGCGGCTGTCGGAATTCGCCATTCTGTGCACGGCGCGCCTATGGAAGGCGCAGTACGAATGGTTCGCCCACGCGCCCATGGCCGAAAAGGCCGGCGTGAAGCCGAAGACGATCGCGGACCTGCGCGCCGGGCGCGAGCCAAAATCGGCGCCCAAGGACGAACGCGCGATCTATGCCTTTGTGCGCGAGCTATACAAGACGAGCCGCATCAGCGACCGCACCTACAAGCGCGTGCACGCATTTCTCGGCGATGGCGGAACCGTCGAACTGGTCGGCATCCTCGGCTATTACGTGATGATCTCGATGACGCTCAATGTGTTCCGCATGATGCCGCCGGCGGACACCGAGTTGGCCTTCGCCGAGCGGTAGCCATGGCTGTCACTTCATTTGCATGCCGCCTATGCCGGGCATTGCGTGATCGTCGCCGCCGGTCTTGGCACCGATACCTTCGACCACGAAGTCGACGTCGACCTTGCCGGCCTTGGCGAATTCCAGCGTCGCCTTGAAATGGCTGCCCTGCTTGAGTTGGTCCTTCAGCCCGACCAGCATGACGTGGTAGCCGCTGGGATCAAGGGTGACGGTCTGGCCCGGCTTGATTTCGAGGCCGCTGGCGACGGGGCGCATTTTCATCACCCCGCCCTCCATCTTCATCTCATGGACTTCAAAACTCTTCGCAATATCGGTCGAGCCGCCGACCAACCGGTCGGGCGCAGGGCCGGTGTTGGTAATCGTCATGTAGCCGCCGCCGACGCTGGCGCCTTTCGGCGTCGCGCGCGCCCAGGGCGCCGAGATTGTCAAGCTGCCGACGGTGACGTCTGCGGCCTGCGCCGGCTGTATTGCCAATGCGGCGAAAACGACAGCGACTATAGATGTTATCCGGATCATTGTTGTCTCCTGACGAGGCAGTACCCGCTTTGCTCAAGCGCGGCCTGCTGATGGGCGATGTGATGGGAGTTAAAAAATCAGACCGTCGGCGGCGCGCGCGGTATTTGCGGACCGCGATCGACCGAGCGGGCAACCGGCTCGAGCGCAAGCGCCGGCAGCATCGTAGTAGTGCGCGTCACGCCCAGCCTGACCGAAATAGCTTGCGGCGGGCCGGCCAACGTCTGCGCGCAGCATTGCATTCCGCAGCCGGCGGCGCAGGGGCAGCCGCTGTCGTGGCCCACCGGCGCGTGCGAGCTGCCGTCCGAGGCGGCGGCGCACAGGCTGGTCGCGAAGGGGCTCGCGGCCGCCATCGACAGCGGCAACAGCAAGGCCTGCAGCGCGACCACATAAGCCGCGATCAGCGCGATGATCCGCCGGGGTCGGATGGATTTGCTCATCGCGCCAAGTCTACGCGGACCGCTTATTGGCGTCCACTTAACTGAGGATTCCTCGGCATTCCGACGCGGTCGAACAGCGGCTCCCGTTCTGCTAGACTGCCGCATCATGACCGGTGATCGATCATCGTCCGCCGACCGCGACTCGCGCGTGGTGCGATTCCCGCGCGGCCGGACATCCGTGCGGTGGCGAGCGAGCAAGCCGTCGCCGGTGGATGATCTTGCCAAATTCGAGCGCGGCGAAGGCGCCGACGATTATCGCCACCGCATGACCGTCAATATCGCCGCCTTCGTGTTCGTGCTTGCTTTGATAGGGGCGGGCCTATGGCTCGCCGACACCATGGCCGAGCTGCGCAAGAACGAGGACTGCGTATTGTCGGGGCGGCGTGGTTGCGCGCCCATCGAAGTGAACACGCACCGCTGGTAACGCGGGCGCGAAGGGCCATCCGGCACCAGGCGCAGGCACCCAGCCCGTTTGCCTCTTTTCGCAGCAAATGCCGGCCGCCATTGAACTTGAGGCGGCGCTTCGCTATACGGGCTGACTACCGCATGCCGGTAATGGCCGTGTCGGGGGCTTGCGCGCGGGTCCGGCCATCCGATCGCCAGAACTCCAAATTAATCAGAGAGTTACCGATGTCTTCGACGTTTGACACCATCGCCAATATTATCGCCGAGACCTGCGATATCCCGCGCGACACCATTACGCCCGAGAGCCACGCCATCAACGATCTCGGCATCGACAGCCTGGATTTCCTCGACATTGCATTTGCCATCGACAAGGCGTTCGGCATCAAGATGCCGCTCGAGCAATGGACGCAGGAAGTCAACGACGGCAAGGCCACCACCGACCAGTATTTCGTGCTCAAGAACCTCGCCGCCCGCATCGACGAGCTCGTCGCTGCCAAGAGCGCTTGAGCCGGCGACGCCGATGCGCCTTGAGTATTTTCTGCTGGTCGACCGGGTCCTCAATCTCGATCTCGCCGCGCGTACGATCAACTGCGAGGCCGCGGTGCCGATCGAGAGCACGATCTTCGAGGGACACTTTCCCGGCTTTCCGCTGATGCCGGGCGTCCTGCTGATCGAAACCATGGCGCAGACCTCTGGCTGGCTTCTGGTCGCGATCAACAAGTTTGAGCGCATGCCGTTTCTGGCCTCGGTCAGGGAGGCCAAGCTTCGCACCTTCGTGCGACCGGGCCAGCGGCTGACGGTCGAGGCGAAAGTCACGCATGACGGCTCGGGCTTTGCGATGACCGAAGCCAGCATTTCCTGCGACGGCAGGCTTGTCAGCAACACCACCCTCACCTTCCGCTTGGTGCCGTTCCCCAGTCCCGAATTCGCGGCCGAAATGCGCAAGCGCGCCGATGCGGTCGGCTTGCTGACCAACGAGGCGCGGGCCGATGGCTGAGGCGGCGCGCGAAGTCTGGATCACTGGCATCGGCATTCTCTCCTGCCTCGGCGAAGGCGCGCAGGCGCACTGGCAAAAGCTGATGCAGGCGCAGCCAAGCGCGGACACGACAACGTTCGCGCCCTTTGTCGTGCATCCGCTGGCGCCGGTGAATTTCGACGCCCAGATCCCGAAAAAAGGCGATCAGCGGCAGATGGAGGCTTGGCAGCGCATCGGCACCTATGCGGCCGGGCTCGCGCTCGATTCAGCCGGCGTCAAAGGCAAGCCCGACATCCTGTCCCACATGGACATGATCGTCGCTGCCGGCGGCGGCGAACGCGATCTTGCCGTCGACACCACAATTCTGTCCGGCCTACCGGGCGCGACAAATCCGGCCGCTTTTCTCAACGAGCGACTGATGAGCGACCTGCGGCCGACGCTGTTCCTGGCGCAGCTGTCCAATCTGCTCGCGGGCAATATTTCCATCGTGCACGGCGTCACCGGCTCCTCGCGCACCTTCATGGGCGAGGAATCGTCCGGCATCGACGCCGTGCGCGTCGCGCTCGCGCGCATCGCCGCGGGGCAAAGCGACATCGCCTTGGTCGGCGGGTCGTACAACGGCGAACGTCCCGATCTGCTGATGCTTTACGAGTTTTCCGGTTCCGCGCTGAAAGATCGATTTGCACCAATATGGGAGCGCGACAAAGGCGGCGTCGCGCTCGGCTCGCTCGGCGCGTTTCTGGTGATCGAAGAGCGCGGCCATGCCGAAGCGCGCGGCGCCAAGCCCCTGGCGCGGCTGTCGGCGGTCTATTCCGACCGCTGCAAACGCGCCCCTGCCGATATCACCAAGGCGCTCGCGCAGTTTTGGGACAAGATCAAGGACCGGATCAAACCCGGCCACGCCGCGGCGCTCTCCGGCGCCAGCGGGGCCGCCGCCGCCACCGCCGAAGAACGAGCATTTTTGGCCGGCCATCCCGACCTTGCCGTGCGCGCTACCGGCACTTATCTCGGACACGCGGCGGAGCCGCAATTCGTCATGAACGTAGCGCTGGCGGCCCTCGCCCTCGATCATGGTAGTCTGTTTCCGCCCTGCGACGCGACCGGGCTGGAGAAGCCGATGAACGGCGATTTGCAGCAGGTCGTGGTGACCGGGGTCGGACATTGGCGGGGCGAAGGCCTCGCCTTGGTCGAACGGGCCGGCTGAGGGAGGGCAAGATATGCCATCGATGGACAAACAGGGCCGGCCGACCGTCGTCGTGACCGGGCGCGGCGTGATCACCTCGCTCAGTGCCGGCAAGACCGACAATTGGGCCAAGCTCACCGCCGGCGAATCCGGCATTCGCGCTATCTCCCGTTTCCCGACCGACGGCCTGCGCACCCGCATCGCCGGCACCGTCGACTTCCTGCCGCCGCAGACTTCGACGGCGGCGCTGACCGAACGCTTTGCCGAAATCGCCGCCGAAGAAGCGATCGCGGAAGCCGGGATCGGCACCGCAGGCGATTTTCCCGGGCCGCTGTTCATCGCCGTGCCGCCGATCGAAGTCGAGTGGACGCAGCGGATTGAGATCGCAGCGAAAGCCGGCGCCAACGACAAGGTGACCTATAACGACTTATTGCGGGCGAGCCCGAATTTCGCCGCCTATCACGATCGTTTCATGATCGGTTCGGTCGCCGACTATCTGGCCGACAAATTCGGCAGCAAAGGATCGCCGATCTCTCTATCGACCGCTTGCGCCTCAGGCGCGACCGCCATCCAGCTCGGCGTCGAGGCGATCCGGCGCGGCGAGACCGATGCCGCGCTTTGTGTCGGCACCGACGGCTCGATCAGCGCGGAAGCGCTCATCCGATTTTCCTTGCTGTCGGCGTTATCGACCAGCAACGACGTGCCGCAGGCAGCAGTGAGGCCGTTCTCGAAGAACCGCGACGGCTTCGTGATGGCGGAAGGCGCCGGCGCGCTGGTGCTCGAAAGTTACGAGTCGGCCAAGGCGCGCGGCGCCACGATCCTCGGCGTGCTGGAAGGCTGCGGGGAGATGACCGACGCGTTCCACCGCACGCGCTCGAGCCCCGACGGCAAGCCGATCATCGGCTGCATCGCCAATGCGATCAAGGATGCCGGCCTGACACCGGACGACGTCGACTACGTCAACGCGCACGGCACCTCGACGCCGGAAAACGACAAGATGGAATATCTCGGCTGCGCCGCCGTGTTCGGCGAGCGCATCAAGAACGTGCCGGTCTCCTCCAACAAATCGATGATCGGGCATACTTTGTCGGCGGCCGGCGCGATCGAGGCGGTGTTCTCGCTGCTCACGCTGGAACACCAGCGCATCCCGCCCACCATCAACTACAACATGCCGGATCCGGCGATCCCGCTCGACGTGGTGCCGAACAAGGCGCGCGACGCGCGCGTCAGGCACGCCATTTCCAATTCATTCGGTTTCGGCGGACAGAACGTCTCGCTGGTGATGGGCCTCGAGCCGGCCTGATCGCGCCCGCTCAACCCCGCCATGCACGCCTTAAAACTCATCGCCGATCGCAAGCTCGAACTTGCCGACGTGCCGCCGCCGCCGCCGCCCGGCGACGGCGAGGTGCAAATCCGCATTGCGGCGGTCGCGCTCAATCATCTCGACCTCTGGGGCTTCCGCGGCATGGCCTTCGCCAAGCGGAAATTGCCTTTAGTGGTCGGCGCGGAAGCCTCCGGTGAGATCACCGCGGCAGGCCCGGGCGTTTCCAACTTCAAACCGGGCGACAAGGTTGTAATGTACGGCGCAATGACCTGCGGACAATGCACCGCCTGCCGCGAGGGCCGCGACAATCTGTGCGAGAACGTCGGCGGCATCATGGGATTTCACATCGACGGCTTTGCGCGCGAATTGATCAATCTGCCGGCGCGGCTGGTGATCCCGGTGCCGGCCGGCGTACCGCTGCGCGATGCGGCCTGCGCGCCGATCGCTTTCGGCACCGTCGAGCACATGCTGTTCGACAACGCCAAGCTCAAGCCGGGCGAGACCATCCTGGTGCATGCCGGCGGCTCGGGTATCGGCTCGGTCGCCATCAAGATGGCCAAGGCAATCGGCTGCACGGTCATCACGACGGTCGGCGACGACGCCAAAGCGGAAAAGGCCAAGGCGCTTGGCGCCGATCATGTCATCAACTATAAGACCGACCGCTTCGAGGGCGTTACCCGCAAGCTCACCGCCAAAAAGGGCGTCGACGTCGTATTCGAGCACGTCGGCGGCGAAGCCTTCAACGCCTCCCTGCTCTGCCTCAAGCGCGGCGGTCGCCTGGTGACCTGCGGATCGACCGCCGGCCCGAGCGTCACCATCAATTTGATGCAGCTGTTCCAGCAGCAGTATAAGATTTTCGGTTCGTTCGGCGCCTCCATGCGCAACATCCGCGACAGTCTGTCTAAGATGGCGACCGGCATGACGCCCATCATCGATACCGAGGTCGCGCTCGCCGATGTCGAACAGGGCCTGGCGCGGATCGAAAGCCGGCAGGTGTTCGGCAAGGTGATCGTGCATTTCTGATGCCTAATCCGTTCAAGCGAACGATCAGGCGCACGCGCCGCGCGGCAAAGCGCATCGGCGACGCCGTCATCGGCACGCTGGCGATCGGCCTGATCAGATCGTTGCGGCTTGTCGATCCCGACCGCATGGCGAATACCGCCGGAGCGGTGATGCGCAAGCTCGGCCCCCTGCTGCCCGAAAACAAGATCGGCCGCGCCAATCTTGCAGCGGCGTTCCCCGAGAAGACACCCGCCGAAATAGAAGCGATCCTGAGCGGCGTCTGGGACAATCTCGGCCGCGTCGGCGCGGAATTCGCCAATCTCGACCGGCTGTGGGATTTCAACGTCGAGCATCCCGAGCGCGGGCGCATCCAAGTCGACCCAAGCGATGTCGAGCGCTTCCGCACATTGGCGGAGGACGGCAAACCGGCGTTGATCTTCGCCGCCCATCTCGCCAATTGGGAATTGCCGGCGATTTCCGCGCCGACCTACAAGCTCGACAGCGCGGTGCTCTACCGCCGGCCCAACATCGCGCGTCTCGATGAATGGATCACCAAAACACGCGGCGCCATCATGGGCGAGCTGATTTCGACCGGGCTGTTCGCGCCGATGAAGCTCGCCGACGCGCTCGGGCGCGGCGCCCATGTCGGCATGCTGGTCGACCAGTATTACGTGCGCGGCGTCGAAGTGACTTTTTTCGGCCAGCGCACCATGGCCAATCCGCTGCTGGCGCGGCTAGCGCGCCACTTCGAATGCCCGATCCGCGGCGCCCGCATTGTTCGGCTGCCAGGTCACCGCTTCCGCGGCGAATTGACCGACGAGATCAAGCCCATCCGCGATGCGGAAGGCAAAATCGACATCGCCGGCACCATGCAAATCATCACCGGCGTGGTCGAAGGCTGGATCCGCGAATATCCGGAACAGTGGCTCTGGCTGCACCGGCGTTGGCGGCCGGAAGACCGCAAGCCCGCCGAAGCGCTGCCCTAATCAGGGAACCATGATGCGGCCATCGACCACGACGGCGCCAGCCGCGTCAATATGCGAGACCGCCACCTCTCCCGACGACAGATTAACGCCGGCGATCGCCTGGATATTGGTCATATGCGAAACCAGCATCATGAGTTGCTTAGCCGGAACGGTCTTTATGAATTTAGCGGTCTTTTCACCGGCCTCGCGCATGCCGCTAACGTCGGCTAGAAATACCTGATTGAGGGTCGGCAGTTCCACGACAGGGCCAAGACCGGTGAGCTTGGCGGCCTCCGGCGCGCTGCAAAATTGACTGGAGATCAGGCGCACGTGCGCGATGCCGTGCTTGCGGAATTCATTGCCGATGCGGCGGGCCTGCACGCGGCCGGCGTCGTCAAGACTACGTTGGATCGCGCAATTCTCGCGCGCTTGACACGGGCGCCAAGCCGATCGCCAGCAGCATCGAGACGCAAAATGCGCGCAGGGGTGACATTAGCCGATGCTCGTCGGAAGACCAGCCGCCTTCCAGGCGATGATGCCGCCGGCAAGATGCGACTTATAGGGAAAGCCGCCGTCCTGCGCGGCGAGCGATGCCGTCACCGAGCGGCGGCCGGATCGGCAGGCGAACACCACCTGTTTGCCTTGCGGGTCGGGAATCGCGGCCGGATCGAAGGCGGAGAGCGGCACGATCACCGCGTCAGGATAGCTTTCCGCCGCCGTCTCGTTCAGCTCCCGCACATCGACCAGCAGCATGCGGCCTTCGGTCAAGCCCCGCGCCACCTGCTCGGGTGTTAGATTCTCCACTTCGTTGGCGCGCGCCATCCCATCGGCCATGACACAACTCCGGGTCCCTGAGGCCCGCTTCTTAGCCGGATTTTGTCAGACGGTCACCTGGGTACCGACCTCCACCACCCGTCCGGTCGGAATCTGGAAATAGTCGGTGGCGTCGTTCGCGACGCGGGTGAGTCCGATAAACAGCCGGTCCTGCCAGCGCGGCATGCCGGAATGGGCGGCCGGCTTGAGCGAGCGGCGCGACAGGAAGAACGACGTCGACATGATGTCGAACTGCCAGCCGAGCTTGCGCGCAATCGCCAGCGCCTTCGGCACGTTCGGCGTCTCCATGAACCCGAAACGCAGCATGACGCGCGTGAATGTCTGGCCGACCGGCTCGATGCGCACCCGCTCGACCGGATTGACGCGCGGCGTGTCCGCCGTTTCGATGGTGAGGATGACGTTCTTCTCGTGCAGCACCTTGTAGTGTTTGAGACTATGCAGCAGCGCGGTCGGCGCGCTCTGCGGATCGCTGGTGAAGAAGACCGCGGTGCCGGGAACGCGCGTCGGCGGCTTCTTTTCCAGGTTGGCCACCAACCCCTCCAGGGGTATTTCCTGCCGTCTCGTCTTTTCAAACAGCAACCGACTGCCGCGCCGCCACGTGTACATCATAATCATCACCACTGCGCCGAGCGCGAGTGGCATCCAGCCGCCCTCTACCACCTTGAGCAGGTTGGCAGACAGGAAGGTCAAGTCGATGAACAGGAACGGCACCATCAAACCGAGCGCGCCGATCAGCGGCCATCCCCATACACGACGGATCACGATGATCGCCATCATGCCGGTGACCACCATGGTGCCGGTCACGGCGATGCCATAGGCCGAAGCGAGTGCGCCGGACGAGCGGAACAAGGCGACCAGCAGCAGGACGCCGGTCAGCAGCAGCGCGTTCACCCGCGGCATGAAGATCTGCCCGAACAGCGATTCCGAGGTGTGGCGTATTTCCAGACGAGGCAGCAGCCCGAGTTGGATCGCCTGCTGCGTCAACGAATAAGCACCCGTGATCACCGCCTGGCTGGCAATGACAGTGGCGGCGGTCGCCAAGACAACCATCGGCAGCAGCGCCCATTGTGGGAAGAGCAGGAAGAATGGATTTTCGATCGCCTTCGGGTTGGACAGCACCAGTGCGCCCTGTCCGAGATAGTTGACCAACAGCGACGGCAGCACAATGACGAGCCAGGCAAAGCGGATCGGCCCGCGGCCGAAATGGCCGAGATCGGCGTAGAGCGCTTCCGCGCCGGTGACCACCAGGAACACGGCGCCGAGGGTGTAGAAGGCAATGATGCCGTGATGCAGGAGGAAGTGAACGCCGTAATACGGATTAAACGAATATAAGACCTCGAAATTCTGCCCGATATGCCAAAGACCGCCGACGGCGATGGCGGCAAACCAGATCAACGTGATCGGCCCGAAAAATGTGGCGACCCTCGCCGTGCCGCGCGACTGTACGGCAAACAGCGCAATCAGAATCACCACGGTGAGCGGCACCACGAAATCGTCGAACGCAGGGGTCACGACCTTCAAGCCCTCGATCGCGGAGAGCACCGAAAGCGCCGGCGTGATGATGGCGTCGCCGTAGAACAGCGCGCCGCTGATGATGCCGAGCAGGATGACGACCGCGCCGCCGCGGCTGCCCCCCAAGGCGCGCGAGGCAAGCGCCATCAACGCCAGCGTGCCGCCCTCGCCGTGGTTGTCGGCGCGCAGCAGGATCAGCACGTATTTGGCGGTAACCACCAGGAATAGCGCCCAGATGATCAGCGACAGGATGCCAAGCACCACCGGCTCATTCGCTGGGTGGCCCGAGCCTACCGCCGCCAGCACCGATTCGCGCAAGGCATAGAGCGGGCTGGTGCCGATATCGCCGTAGACGACGCCAATGCAGCCGATCGTCAGCGCCCAAAAGCCGGCCTTGGCTGGCGCTTCGCTGCCATCATGGGCTGCGACCGAGCCACCGGGGGCGGCCTTGCTGGATGACATGCTCTGTTGGCCTGGATCGATTATTGCAATGCAAAAAGTGTGGGACGCGGCTTATAGCGCCGTAACCCCACTTCTGCATAGTCGTTTGCGCTAAGCCTGGAAAGCGAGCCATGCGTCATTCGCAGAGCCACGGACCTTAGGCTGACCCCGGGATTTATGGGCCGTCAAGGGGCCAAATCGGCTGGGATCGGCGGCTCTTCCCGCATCAGAGTAATGGTGACGCGCCGATTCGGCGACAGATACGGGTTGTCGGGAAACAGCGGATCGGTGTCCGCCTTGCCGGCCACCATGAAGATGTGGCCGGGCGGCACGCCTTCGGCCGCCAGAATTTCGCGCACCGCATTGGCGCGATCGGCAGAGAGTTCCCATGCTCCGTAGCCAGGCTTATCGGGAACTTTGCTCGACGCGGTATGACCGGTGATGGAGATGCGATAAGGCATCGCCTTGAGCGCCGGCGCGATCCTCTGGATCAGCTTGCGGGTGCGCTCGTAGGGCTCCTTCGCGCCATCCGGGAACATCGAGCGGCCGTCCTGGTCGACGATTTCGATGTTGAGGCCCTGCTTGGTCTCCTCGATCATGATTTGTTTGGAGGCTTCGGCGATTTCCGGCATGTCCTGCAAGGCTTGGCGCAACGAGGCCGTCGCCATCGTGAACTTTTGATTCCTCTTGAAGAGTTGCTTGTCGGTGCGTTGCCGATTTTGGTCATCCGGGGCCGGCATCGAGGACGCCTCGGAAGGATCGATTTGGGCGGCGTTCTTGAGTTTCGGACGCGTCGGCAAGCCCAGCACCTCGATGATACCGGAAAAACGCGCGGCATCCTGCACGCCAAAGGCGTCGCGCATCGAGCCGGCGACCATCTTGAGTTTCTCTTGGTCTTGCGAGGAAAACGCGACCAGCATCACGAAGAAGCTGACCAGCAACCCCATCAGATCGGCGAATGTCACGAACCAGCCGTGACCGCCATGCGCCGCTTCCTTGCGTCGGGCCATTGTTGCTGCCGTTCGGACGCGCCGCCTTAGGCGGCGACCGCCTCCGCCTCTTTGTCTTCGTCTTCGTCGTCGGAATCGCTGTGGCGATGTTTCTCGGGCAGATAGGCGAGTAACATTTCGCGCACAAGAGTCGGACTCTTTGCTTCGCGGATCATCAAGATCCCGTCGATGATCAATGTGCGGTTGACTTCCTCGTCGACCAGTTTGAGATGCAGTTTGTCCGCGATCGGCAGGCAGAACAGATTGGCGAGCGCGGCGCCATAGAAAGTGGCGAGCAATGCGCCCGCCATGTACGGGCCGAGCTTGGACGGATCGGTCATGTTGGCGAACATCTGCACCATGCCGATCAGAGTGCCGATCATGCCGAAGGCCGGCGCGCAGTCGCCGACGGCGCGGTAGATCTTCTGGCCCTCGTCGAGATGCGTGAGGAAATTGTCGCGGTCGCGTTCGAGATTGTCGCGGATGAAATTCGTGTCGTAGCCGTCGGCGACGAAGCGGATACCCTTGGCCATGAACGGGTCCTCGCTCTCGACTTTTTCAAGACCTAAGGGACCCTGTTTGCGCGCGATTTCGGCGATCCCGGCCAGTTCGTCCACTAATTCGCGCTGCGTCATGCGCCGCATCGAAAAGGCGAATTTAGCGCCGAGCGGCAGGCCATGTATGATGGAGGCGAATGGAAAACGAATGAGCGTGGCGGCGAAGGAACCGCCGAAAATGACGATGAACGCATGCTCGCTGACGAACATGTGCAGGTCGCCGCCCATCAAAATCACGAGGGTCACGACGCCGACGCCGCACAGCAGGCCTAAACTCGTTGCAATATCCATGACTTCCCTACCGACGCGCACGTCATGCAGCACAAAGCGATGTGGCGGCCGCTACCAAGGACCCTAGACTGGCGCTGTTAAGAGGCAGTAAAGGCTAACTGTTAGTGAAATAAAAACTCCCGCGTTAACGGATCCTGCCCGTGACCGGCCTGCAAAAAGCTGCAAAAATCGCAGCAGATGGGCGCTAAAGCCCCAAAGTCCCGACCAAGGACTTGTTAAGAATCGGAGGAGAGCGATATGCGCGAGATCGGCCACTTCATCGGCGGCAAGACGGTAAAAGGGTCCTCCGGACGATTCGGCGACGTCTTCGATCCCAACACCGGCGAGGTACAGGCCAAAGTGGCGCTCGCCAAGCATTCCGAGGTCGAGCACGCCATCGCCAATGCGCAGGCCGCGCAGCCGGCCTGGGCGGCGACCAATCCGCAGCGGCGCGCCCGCGTCATGTTCAAGTTTCTCGAGCTGGTCCAGAAGGAATACGACAGCCTCGCCAGGCTCTTGTCCTCCGAGCACGGCAAAACCCTGCCCGACGCGCGCGGCGACATCCAGCGCGGGCTCGAGGTGGTGGAGTTCGCCTGCGGCATTCCGCACTTGCTGAAGGGCGAATACACCGAAGGCGCCGGCCCCGGCATCGACCTTTATTCGGTGCGGCAGGCGCTCGGTGTCGTCGCCGGCATCACGCCCTTCAATTTCCCGGCGATGATCCCCTTGTGGAAGGCGGCCCCGGCGCTGGCCTGCGGCAACGCCTTCATCCTCAAACCGTCGGAGCGCGACCCGTCGGTGCCGATGCGCATCGCCGAACTGTTCCTGGAAGCCGGCCTGCCGGAAGGCGTGCTCAACGTCGTCAACGGCGACAAGGAAGCGGTCGACACGCTGCTCAACGATTCGCGCATCAAGGCAATCGGCTTCGTCGGCTCTTCGGCGATCGCCGAGTACATTTATTCGACCGGCTGCGCCAACGGCAAGCGCGTGCAGTGCTTCGGCGGCGCCAAGAACCACATGATCGTCATGCCGGACGCCGACATGGACCAGGCGGTCGATGCATTGATCGGCGCCGGCTACGGCTCGGCCGGCGAACGCTGCATGGCGGTTTCGGTGGCGGTGCCGGTCGGCAAGAAGACCGCCGACACTCTGCTTGGCAAGCTGATCCCGCGCGTCGAGAGCCTGAAGATCGGCCCGTCCAGCGACGACAAGGCCGACTACGGTCCGATGGTGACGCGCGACCTGCTCAACAAAGTGCGCGGCTACATCGATACCGGCGTCAAGGAAGGCGCCAAGCTGGTCGTGGATGGACGCGGCTTCAAGCTGCAGGGCTACGAGAACGGCAATTTCCTCGGCGGCTGTCTGTTCGACGACGTCAAGCCGAACATGAAAATCTACAAAGAGGAAATTTTCGGGCCGGTGCTCTCGGTGGTGCGCGCCAAGGACTACGAAGAGGCGGTGCGGCTGCCCTCCGAGCATGAATACGGCAACGGCGTCGCCATTTTCACCCGCGACGGCGACACCGCGCGCGATTTCGTCAACCGCGTGCAGGTCGGCATGGTCGGCGTCAATTTCGCCATTCCGGTGCCGCTCGCCTATTACACCTTCGGCGGCTGGAAACGCTCCGGCTTCGGCGATCTCAACCAGCATGGACCAGATTCGATCCGCTTCTACACCAAGACCAAGACCGTCACCTCGCGCTGGCCGACCGGCACCAAAGAAGGCGCCGAATTCGTGATCCCGACCATGAAGTGAGGAAGCGCTGAGTTGTCTTGCCAGCCCCTCGCCAAACAGGATCGCAATGGCCGAATACAAGCTCTACTGCTTCGCCCAGTCCGGCAACGCCTATCGCGCCGCGCTGATGCTCAACTTAATCGGCGCCGACTGGGAGCCGGTCTGGTACGACTTCTTCGGCACGGCGCCGCAGCGTACGCCGGAGTTTCGCGAGACCATCAATGAAATGGGCGAAGCGCCGGTGCTGGTGCAAGGCAAGAAGAAACTCAGCCAGTCGGGCGTGATCCTCACTTACCTCGCCAATCATAACGGCAAGTTCAAGCCGCAGGGCGAGGACGAGGAACTAGAGTCGCTACGCTGGATTATATTTGACAATCAAAAGGTCAACGGCTTCCTCGGGCCGTTCCGCTTTCTCAAGAATTTCGCCAAGCCGGCCGGCGATCCGGCGGTACTAGCCTTCCTGCAAGGGCGCGCGCAGGGCAATCTCGCGATCGTCAACAAGCGGCTGACCGGGCGGCAATTTCTGGTGGGCGACAAACCGACCATCGCCGACGTTTCGATGACCGGCTATCTGTATTACCCAGCGGAAGAGTTCGGCTTCGACATCGCCAAAGATTATCCGGCAATCGGCGCCTGGCTCGAGCGGATGAAGGCCCTGCCCGGCTGGGGCCATCCTTACGACCTGATGCCCGGCTATCCGTTCGGCACGCAGGGCTACCGCAATAAATGAACCTGTTTTTCGCGATCAGCTAGTGATCGTGATGATGGCCGCGGTGGTCATGCCCATGGTGATGATCGTCATGCGCGTGGCCGTGCGATGAAGCATAAGCGCCGCCTTCCGGCTCGAACGGCGCCTCGAGCAAGGCCGTTTTTGCGCCGAGCGCCTTGAGCAGGTCTTCGACCGCGGCATCGCGGCGCGCGCGAATGCGGTTGGGAAGGATCTGCACCGGCACGTGGCGGTCGCCGAGATGCCAGGCCAGCCGCGATAGCGCGGCGGCGTCGGCGGCGCGCACCTCGATCAACGGCTCCGGCGCGGCCACGACCTCCACCAGTCCGCCGCTGTCGAGCAACAGCAGGTCATCGGTGCGCAGGCGTGCGGGCTCATGCAATTCGATTTCGAAGGCGCCTCCCTTGACGCCGGTGACGGCGATTTTCTGCGCGCTGCTGCGCCGGGCGTAGTCGAGGATGACGGTATCGACCACCTCGCGGTCGCGGCGGTCGGCGGCGGCAAGGACGCTCGTGGCGCGCATCATGGGCTGAATAAACGGGGCCGATCAGTTCAAACGTGCGGGGCGATCGTTATCGGGGTCAGCCGTATGGCCCGGCATCGCTACCGGTGCTTCATCGACCGCAAAAGCGGCAGCAGCCTCGGCATCCTTGCGCTGATAGTTGCGATAAGCCAACCATCCAAACGGCAGGCAACCGAGATATGCGAGCGAGCCGATGGTAAGGACCTCCCACGGATAGCTTATGAGCAGGGCAAAGAACAACACCACTACAACGAAGACCGGCAGCACCATGTCGGGCGGCACGCGCTTGCCGACCCGTTTGCCGGAAAACACCGGCAAACGCGACACCATCAGCAGCGCAATGGCCAAGGTGTACAAGAACGTCAGCCACACCGTGACCAGTCCGTTGGAGACCCCGAGGAAATTGAGATAGATAGGCAGCAGCACGGTGATGGCGCCTGCCGGCGCCGGAATCCCGGTAAAGAAATTCGCCGCCCAGGCCGGCTTGTTGGGGTCGTCAATCATCACGTTGAAGCGCGCGAGCCGCAGCGCCGCGCAAATCGCGAATACCAGCGCCGCGATCCAGCCCGCGGATTTGAGTTCGTGCAGGCCCCAGAAATACAGGATCAGCGCTGGCGCCACGCCGAAATTCACGAAATCGGCGAGGCTGTCGAGCTCCGCGCCGAAGCGCGAGGTACCTTTGAGCATGCGCGCGACGCGCCCGTCGATGCCGTCGAGAGTCGCCGCAAGGACAATTGCCGCCAGCGCCAGATCGAGTCGGCTTTCGACAGCCATGCGGATCGCCGTCAGCCCCGCGCACATCGCCAGGAGTGTGATCAGATTGGGCAACAATGTGCGCACCGGGATCGCCTTGAAGCGGCGGTGCCGGGGCGGCGGAGCAGGGTCGAAGGGCGGGAATACCATAGGGTCCTTATAGCACAGCAGCGCCTGCTGAAGATGTGGCAGCCGGCCGATGGTAAATTCGGACGCCAACCAATTGTGCAATGAACGCCGCGCCCCGCCGCTAAACCGTGCAGTTCATCCAGCCACGTCACATTTCCACCAGTGATATCAATAAGATAGTGGAACAACCTGCGTGGTCTACAATTTGCATCGCTATCGACACCAAACATGCCGAGCAACAGGAGTGAGCGATGTCCGTTTTAGCGCAACCGGTGGCAATGTCAGCTACATCATCCACCCGCTGGATTCAGCTGGTGCTGGGTCTGATCGCGATGATGGCGATTTCCAGCCCGCAATACGTTTGGACGCTGTTCACCAAGTCCTTTCAGGACGGTCTGGGTGCGACGCTGCCGGCAATTCAGATTACATTTTCGATTCTGATCGTCCTGCAAACATGGCTGTCGCCGCTGCAGGGCTATCTGGTCGATAAATTCGGGCCGCGCGTGCTGATCGCCTTCGGCTGCGCCTTGTCGGGTGCGGGGTGGATCGCGTCGGCTTACGTCAAGAGCCTGATAGGCTTGTATTTGACGTATGGCTTGTTCTGCGGCGTCGGCACCGGCATCGTCTATGTCGGCATCATCGGCCTAATATACGCTGGTTCCCTGACGGCGCGGCTTCGCCACGGAGTCGCGCGCCGGTTACGGGTTTGGCGCCATTCTCACGACTTATCCGATCGATTCGATGCTCAAGAGCGCTGGTTCCCAGCATACGCTGGTGGTGTTCGGACTTATTCTGGGCATTGTCGGCGCCCTGGCGGCACTTGCTATGCGCACGCCGCGGCCGGACGAGAAACTACCGGCAGCCCCCGTCGCGACATCGGCGAAGGAAGTCGCGCCGCGAGAGATGCTGAAGACGAAAGTCTTCTGGCTGATGTTCCTCATGATGACCATGATGTCGACCGGCGGACTGATGATTATTTCTCAGTTTGCCTCGTTCTCTCGCGACTTCGGCGTGACCAAAGTGCTGGTGTTCGGCCTCGCCGCACTGCCCTTAGCGCTTACTATCGACCGCATCACCAATGGCCTGACACGACCGTTCTTCGGCTGGATCTCGGACCGCATCGGCCGTGAAAACACCATGGCCATCGCTTTCCTGATGGAGGCCGCAGCGGTCACAACCATGGTACTGTTGCGCGACAATACGTTGCTGTTCGTGCTGCTCTCGGGCGTGGTGTTCTTTGGTTGGGGAGAGATCTTCTCGTTGTTCCCGTCGACCCTGACAGATACCTTCGGCACCAAGTTCAGCACCACCAATTACGGCTTCCTTTATATGGCGCAGGGCGTGGGCTCGGTGCTGGGCGGACCGCTGGCGGCGTTGCTGCACGACAAGACCGGAAGCTGGTTGCCGGTGTTCGCGATCGTCGTCACCATGGATGCATTGACTGGCATTCTCGCCTTGGTCGCGCTCAAGCCACTGCGGGAAAGCTTCGCCGCAGCGTGACCGTCCGACCGACCTGCCGGGCCGCGATCGTTCAGCCTGCCCGGTAGGCTCTCGTCTCACCTGTCGCGTGCAGATCGGCGAGCACGGTTTCACCGGCGAGCGAGGTCTGCCCCACCGCCACCAACGGCAGCGTGCCGTCCGGGAAGATAAACATCGAGGCGCGAGCCGAAGCGGATCATGCCAAACCGCTCTCCGGCACCGAGCGGCTGGCGCTCGCGCACGAAGCAAACGATACGGCGCGCCACCAGACCGGCGATCTGCACCACCGCCACGCGGGCGCCGGCGGCGGCGATCACCAGCGAATTGCGCTCGTTATCGGCGCTCGCCTTGTCGAGATCGGCGCTGACGAACTTGCCTGGCTGATAAACGATCTTCTCAATCTGGCCGGTGACGGGGCTGCGATTCACGTGGCAATCGAACACGCTCATGAAGATCGAGATGCGCAAGAGCGGCGTGTCGCCGAGGCCAAGCTCGTGCGGCGGTGGCACGGTCGTGATCTGGCTGACCCGGCCGTCGGCCGGCGCCACCACCAGGCCATCGCGCACCGGCGTGACGCGCGGCGGGTCGCGGAAAAAATAGGCGCACCACAGCGTCAATATGGTGCCGAGCCAGCCGAGAGGGCTCCATAGCCAGAACAGCACCAGACTGGCGAACGCAAAAGCGCCGATGAAGGGATAACCCTCCGGTGTGATCGGCACGACCTGCGCGCGAATCGAATCGTAGATCGACATGTCCTATCCTACTCCGCCGCGGCGGCGGGCGCCTCGGCCGGAGTTGCGGCGGCGGCCGAAATCGCGTCGGCGACCGGCGGCGGATTGCGGTTGGGCGCGGCGTCGTCTTCGGCCACGCGGGCGAGCTTCTCGCGCGCCTCCTCCGCCTCGCGCTGGCGATTCCACATGCTGGCATAAAGCCCGTTCTTGGCGAGCAGCGCGAAATGCGTGCCGCGCTCGACGATCTCGCCCTGGTCCAGCACGATGATCTCGTCGGCGCCGACGATTGTTGAGAGCCGGTGCGCAATCACCAGCGTGGTGCGGCCCTTGGAGACGCGCTCCAGCGCGTCCTGGATTTCCTTTTCGGTGTGGCTGTCGAGCGCCGAAGTTGCCTCGTCAAGCAGCAGGATCGGCGGAGCTTTGAGAATGGTGCGGGCGATCGCCACCCGCTGCTTCTCGCCGCCGGAGAGCTTGAGGCCGCGCTCGCCGACTTCCGTTTCGTAGCCTTTCGGCGCCAGGCGAATGAGCGGGTCGATCTGCGCGAGCTTGGCCGCCTCTTCCACCTCAGCGTCGCTCGCCTCCCAGCGGCCGTAGCGGATATTGTAACGGATGGTGTCGTTGAACAGCACGGTGTCCTGCGGCACCATGCCGATGGCGTTGCGCAGCGAGGCTTGCGTGACCTTGGCGATGTCCTGGCCGTCGATCAGGATGCGGCCGCCGGCCAGATCGTAGAAGCGGAACAGGAGCCGCGAGATGGTCGACTTGCCGGCGCCGGAGGGGCCGACCACCGCCACCGTCCTGCCGGCCGGCACCTCGAAGCTGATGCCTTTCAGAATCCGGCGGCCCGGTTCGTAGGCGAAGCGTACATCCTCGAAGCGGATCATGCCGCTGGTCACCTGCAGCGGCGGGGCGCCGGGAATGTCCTTGATTTCCGGCTCGCGCGCCAGGATCGAAAACATCAACTCGATGTCGGTCACCGCCTGCTTGATCTCGCGATAGACCATGCCCATGAAATTGAGCGGCTGGTAGAGCTGGATCATCATGGCGTTGACCAGCACGAAATCGCCCACCGTCTTGGTGCCGGCGCGCACCTCGTAGGCGCACATCACCATGGCGGCGGCAAGCCCGAAGGTGAAGATCACCGCCTGCCCGGCATTGAGCACCGCCAGCGAAGTATAAGCCATGGTGCTGGCGTCTTCGTAGCGCGCCATCGATTTGTCATAACGCTCGGCTTCGCGTTGTTCGGCGCCGAAATATTTCACCGTCTCGTAGTTGAGCAGCGAGTTCGATCGCCTTGACGTTGGCGTCGGTGTCGCTCTCATTCATGCGGCGGCGAATGCCGATGCGCCATTCGGTGGCGTGATAGGTATAGGTCATGTAGACGGCGACGGTGATCATGATCGCCAGCACGTAGCGCCAGTCGAATTTCCACATCAGCACGCCGACGATCAAGGAAAGCTCGATGATGGTAGGCGCAAGCTGCAGGATCACCATGCGCACGATGGTCTCGATGGCGTTGCGGCCGCGCTCGAGCACGCGGGTGAGCCCGCCGGTCTTGCGTTCGAGATGGAAGCGCAGGGAGAGTTCGTGCATGTGCACAAAGGTGCGGAAGGCAAGCCGGCGCACCGCGTGCATCGCCACCTTGGCAAAGACGCCGTCGCGCAACTGCGTGAGCGCCGCCATCAGGATGCGCATGCCGCCGTAGGCGATGGTCATGGCGACCGGCGCTGCCAGGGCCCAAACCAGCCAATCGGAGGCTGCAACGGGCGCCGAGCCGTGGCCGGCGAGCGCATCGGTCGCCCACTTGTAGGTGAATGGCACCGCGATGGTCGCGAGCTTGGCGGCGAGCAGCAGCACCATGGCGCCAAGCACGCGCAGCTTGAGGTCGGAGCGGTCGGACGGCCAAATATAGGGCCAAAGATGCACGACGGTGCGCAGCAGCGCGCCGCGCTCGCTGGAGACCGGGGCGGCGCTGGGACCGGTATGATGATGGTGGTGGTCGCTCATGCAGGGTTTTCATATAGGCGGTTTCGCGGGCGTAATCACCCCGCCGGCCGGCCCCGGCCACCGATAAATGTCGCCTACCGACGCCTTGACGCTGCCATAGGCACAGCGCACATGCAGGGAGGCATGACCCGAATCGAGAACACAACGAAAATCAAAAAAATCTGCGTCTATTGCGGCTCCGGGCCGGGCACCGATCCGGCCTTTGCGGAAGCCGCCCGCGCCTTCGGCGCGATCCTGGCGCAGAACCGCATCGGCCTCGTATTCGGCGGCGGCGCCGTCGGCATCATGGGCGAACTGGCCGACGCCGTGCACGCGCAGGGCGGCGAGGTCACCGGCATCATCCCCGACTTCCTGGTGGCGCGCGAGCACGCCAAACGCGGCGAGCATGGCCTGATCGTGACCCGCGACATGCACGAGCGCAAACGCAAGATGTTCGAGATGGCCGACGCTTTTGTCGCGCTGCCCGGCGGCGTCGGCACGCTGGAGGAGATCGTCGAGCAGATGACCTGGGCGCAGCTCGGCCGCCACAAGAAGCCGATCCTGCTGGCCAATATCGAAGGCTTTTGGCAGCCGCTCTGCGCCCTGCTCGATCACATGAAAGCGCTGGAGTTCATCCGCGGCGATCTCAATTTCGATCTGTTGGTCGCCGACAAGGTCGAGGACATTCTGCCGATGCTGCGGAATGCGGCGCAGACGCTGCCCGACGCCGCCAAGAAAATGACCGCGGCCGACGCCGACCGGCTTTAGTCATTGCTTGCCGACGAACGTTACCGCTTCGATGCGGTTGCCGTCGGGATCGCGAATGAAGGCGGCGTAATAGTTCTCATGATATTGCGCGCGATATCCCGGCGCGCCATCGGACGCGCCGCCGCCGGCAAGCGCGGCGGCGTGGAAGGCATCGACCGCTCCGGTCGACGACGCGCGCAGGCAAATGTGAACGCCGCTGTCCGTCGCGATCGGCGCCATATCCTTGCGGCGGTTGATCCAGAATTCCGGATATTTCTTGCCGTAGCCGATCGCGGCGTCCGGCCATTCGCGCAACTTGATCATGCCGAGCGTGGCGAGCAGCGGTTCGTAGAAGCTCGCACCTGCTTTAAGATCCCGTACCGCCACGGAAACATGGTCGATCATGGTGGGATTATCTCACGCCGTGGCGCCGGATTTCACTAGTTTATAAATGATGGAATCCATCAGCGCCTGGAACGAGGCATCGATGATGTTGGGCGAGACGCCGATGGTGGTCCAGCGATCACCATTTTCATCCTCGCTCTCGATCAGCACCCGCGTCACCGCCTCGGTGCCGGAATTGAGGATCCGCACGCGGTAATCGGTCAGCTTCAATCCATCAATATATTTCTGGTACTGGCCAAGGTCCTTGCGCAGGGCGCGATCGAGCGCGTTGACGGGGCCATTGCCTTCTGCCGCCGAAATCATGTTGTCGTCGCCGACTTTCACCTTCACGACCGCGAGCGTGACAGTCACGCGCTCGCCTTTGGCATTGTTGCGCTGCTCGACATTGACGTCGAACTGGGTGACGTCGAAATAATCCGGCACCGTGCCGAGCGTGCGGCGCGCCAGCATTTCGAACGAGGCATCTGCCGCTTCGTAGGCGTAGCCGATCGCTTCGCGCTCCTTGACAATCTCCAGCAAGCGGCTGATGCGCGGATCGTCCTTGTCCACTTTGAGACCGATGCGTTCGAGTTCGGCCAAGATGTTCGATTTGCCGGCCTGCTCCGAAACCAGCACCTTGCGCTTGTTGCCGACGCTGTCGGGCGCCACGTGCTCATAGGTCACCGGGTCTTTGGCGATGGCGGAGGCATGGATGCCGGCCTTGGTGGCAAAAGCGCTCTCGCCGACATAAGGCGCATGCCGATTGGAGCCGCGGTTGAGCCGCTCGTCCAGCGCGTGCGAGATGTGCGCGAGTTTCTTCAGCGCGGCGTCATTGACTCCGATGTCGAAAGCGTCGGCGTATTCCGGCTTCAGTTTCAGCGTCGGAATGATCGACACCAGATTGGCGTTGCCGCAGCGCTCGCCCAGCCCGTTGAGCGTGCCCTGGATCTGCCGCACGCCGGCGCGCACCGCGGCGAAGGAATTCGCGACCGCCTGCTCGGTATCGTTGTGGGCGTGGATGCCGACGTGGTCGCCGGGGATCGCCTTGCACACCGCGCCGACGATCTCCTCGACTTCGTGTGGCAACGTGCCGCCATTGGTGTCGCACAGCACGACCCAGCGCGCGCCGGCGTCATAAGCTGCCTTGGCGCAGCTAAGCGCGTATGTCGGATTGGCCTTGTAGCCGTCGAAGAAATGCTCGCAATCGAGCAGGACTTCCCGCCCCTTAACTTTGGCGGCCTGCACGCTGTCGCGGATCGAGGCGAGGTTTTCCTCCTCGGTCGTCTCCAGCGCCACGCGCACGTGATAGTCCCAGCTCTTGGCGACAAAGCAGATGGCGTCGGCTTTGGCCTCGAGCAGCGCGGCCAGCCCCGGATCGTTCGACGCCGAGCGGCCGGGCCGGCGCGTCATGCCGAAGGCGGTTAATTTTGTCTTCAGTCCGTGGTCCTTGCCGAACAATTCGGTGTCGGTCGGATTGGCGCCCGGGTAGCCGCCTTCGACATAGTCGATGCCGAGCTCGTCGAGCATGCTGGCGATGGCCAGCTTGTCGGCGAGCGTGAAATCGACGCCGTTGGTCTGCGCGCCGTCGCGCAGCGTGGTGTCGAACAGATAGAGGCGTTCTTTGCCCATGGCGCCCTCAGATCACGCCGAAGTAATAGAGCGCGAGCAACACCGCGGCAGCGAGCACGGCGAATTTGAGGATGAGGTAGTAAAGCCAATGGCGCGGGAACGGGGTATCGGGCTTGCTCATGAGGCCTCCCGTTCGGCGGCAATAGATTTATCAAGCTGCTTGGTGAGCGTGGTGTTGGCGAGCCACTCGTCGCCGACCGAAACAGTATTGCGCTGCTGGGCCACGTAGCCGCGCTTCTCGAAGAAGCCGCGCCCGCTGTCGCTGGCGTCGACGATGAGCTTGGCCGTGCCGCGCGAGCCGGCGAGCTTTTCCAGCGCGTCGATGAGCATGGCGCCGACGCCCTGCCCGGCCGCCGCCGGATGCACGTAGAGCATGTCGATCTTGTCCTTGCCTTCGAGCGCGGCAAAGCCGACCGGCGAGCCTTCGAGCGTCGCGACCAGGGTCAATTCGCTGGCGAGCTTCTTGCCGAATTCCTTTTCGTCATCGGCGGCGGAGGCCCAGGCCTCTTGCTGCGCCTCGGTGTAGTCGTCGGCGGTGAGACCTTCGATCGAATCGCGAAATATCTCGCGCAGCAGCGGCGTGTCCGCCGGCAGGAACGGCCGCAAGCCAAGCTTCGGGTGCGCCATCGCCATCATGACACACCGTCATGCCCGGCCTTGTGCCGGGCATCCACGTCTTTTCGGTACATCCGCGAAGCAAGGCGTGGAGGGCATCGGAAGTCGGGCTTGCCCGACTTCCGCATTTTAACGAGCAGCAAGTCGGGTATACCCGACTTGCTGTGACCAGCCCGGCCATGACGAAGGAGACTCATCGCGCGATCTCCCAGGTGGTGCCGTCCTTGCTGTCCTTGAGCACGACTCCCATGGCGGCAAGTTCATCGCGGATGCGGTCGGATTCCTTGAAGTCCTTGGCCTTGCGCGCGGCGGCGCGGGCGTCGATCAGGCTCACGACCTTGCTTTCGTCGATCGCGAGCGATGCCGGACGGAATGCCGTCCACACGGCCGCCGGCATCTGCAACAGACCGAGCAATTGCGCGCTTGCCTTCAGGCAGGCGGCGGCTGGCTTGGTTCCTTTGGCGGCTTCACCGCGCAATTCATGCAGCGCGGCGAAAGCCTTCGGCGTGTTGAGATCGTCGAGCAGCGCGTCGAGCGCGTCGGCGCAAAGATAGCCGGGCTGTGCGCCGACCGTGAGCGCGTACCAGTGATCGAGATTCTTCTGCGCTTCGCGTAAGCCGACGACCGTCCAATTGATCGGCTGCCGGTAGTGCGTTTGCAACATCGTGAAACGGATGACCTCACCCGGCCAATCCTTCAGCAATTCGTGAATGGTGACAAAGTTGCCGACGCTCTTCGACATCTTCTCGCCTTCGACCTGCAGGAAGCCGTTGTGCATCCAGTAATTCGCCATCACCTTGGTGTGGAAGGCGCAGCGCGATTGCGCGATCTCGTTCTCGTGGTGCGGAAAGACGAGATCGATGCCCCCGCCGTGGATGTCGAAGGTCTCGCCCAACAGCGCCGCCGACATCGCCGAACACTCGATATGCCAGCCCGGGCGGCCCCTGCCCCACGGACTGTCCCAGCCCGGCAGGTCCGGCGGCGACGGCTTCCACAGCACGAAGTCCATCGGATCTTTTTTGTACGGCGCGACCTCGACGCGAGCCCCCGCCACCATCTCGTCGAGCGAGCGGTTCGAGAGCCTGCCGTAGTCCTTCATCGACGCGACGTGAAACAGCACATGCCCTTCGGCGGTATAGGCGCAGCCGTTTTTCACAAGGCGCTCGATCAGCCGGACCATGTCCGTGGGCGCGTCGGGCTTGTGGACATACTCGGTCGCGCGCGGCTCAAAGGTCGGTGGCAGGCAGCCGAGCGCTTTGACGTCTTCGCTGAAATTCTTGTAGGTCTCTTCGGTCAGCTCGCGGATGGAAACGCCGCGCTCGGCCCCGCGCGCGTTGATCTTGTCGTCGACGTCGGTGACGTTGCGCACATAAGTGACGTGCTCCGGTCCGTACAAATGCCGCACCAGGCGGAACAGCACGTCGAACACGATCACCGGCCGCGCATTGCCGATGTGGGCGAAGTCGTAAACCGTCGGCCCGCACACATACATGCGCACGCGCTTGGGATCGATGGGCTTAAACACCCGCTTTTCGCGCGTCAGCGTATCGTAGAGGCGCAGTTCCATGGGTCACCGATAGCCGGCGTTCCCGCTGGCCGGGCGTCCCTTTGTATCTCGATTCGAGAAAAGACGGCCGCAGCCAGCGGGGTGCGCTAGCTAATAATCGCGCGGCTAATGCCGCAGCTATGGTTAAGGCCGGTCATCGGGGCGCACAATGCTGCTTCGGGCCCACAGCGTCAAGACCCGCCGATCCGGCGCCGGCACGGTTAAGAAACCCTTAGCAATTTTCTTCCCATTCTAGCGACCGGCGCCGGAGCGGGCGCCTTCTACAAATACGGGCTTTCTCATGCGTACATTCTTCGCCGGAATCGCTGCCGTCCTCTGCGTCGCCACGTCCGCGCAGGCCGAACGGCGCATGTTCATCATCGCCAATGACGGCGACGGCTACGGCATCGATCGCTGCCTCTCGTCCGGCGAGAAATGCGGCGCGGCGGCAGCCAATGCCTATTGCCGGACGCGTCAGTTCGCCTCGGCCGCGTCCTACCGCAAGGTCGACCGCGGCGATATCACCGGTGCGATCCCGGCCGGCGGCTCCGGCGGCTGCCGGAACGGCAACTGCGACGTCGTCGCCATCGTCTGCTCGCGTTAGAACAGGCTTCGCTCGCGCAGTTCCAAACTCCGCTCATTCCCGCGCAAGCGGGAATCCACAGCCAAGACCGCAACACCGATTGATTGGCCCTGGGTCCCCGCTTTCGCCTTCGCGCTCTGCGCTTCGGCGGACTTCAAAGCCGCCGAAGCTCCTAAAGTGAGCGTAGGCGGTAGGGACGAACGGTCAACGACGCACGCGCCGATGCTTAGCCCTGTAGGGCGGCCCACATTTCGCGGTCGCGCTCGACGGTCCATATTACCGGCCATTCGATGCCGCGCGCTTCGTCGTAGGCACGCGCGACGCTGAACGGCAGACAGTGCTCGTTGAGCGCGAAGGTCTTGAACTTCGGGTCCATGGCCAGCCGTATGAAATCGAAGGCCTCTTTCAACGATCGCCCCTTGGTCACGCTCTCGCTCACCGAGCCATAGAGCGTCGAGATGAAGTCGCTGGTGAGCGCGAGACCTTCCGCGATCATTTCGGCGGTTACGAGTGCGGCGCCGCGGCCGGGCAACAGCGCGACCGGCCGCATTTCGGCGAGATGATCGAGCGTCGCCAGCCAATCGGTGAAATGCGCGTCGCCGCAATAGCAGGCGGTTTTATATTCCACCAGATCGCCGGCAAAGACGACGCCGGCGTCAGGCACAACGGCGATCACATCGCCGGCGGTGTGGCCGCGTCCGACATGCATGATGCGCACCTCGCGCCGGCCGAGCCAGACCGAGATCTGGTCGGGAAATGTTATCGTCGGCCAAGTCAGGCCGGGAATCGACTCGGCCGCGCGAAACAGCCGGGGAAAGCGGGCGACCTCGGATTCCATATCCTGCTTGCCGCGCTCGGCAATCAGACCGCGTGTCGCGTCGGAGGCGAGAATTTCGGCGCCCCGGTACGCCGAAGCGCCGAGTGTGCGCACCGCGTGATGGTGAGTGAGCAGGACATATTTGATCGGCCTGTCGGTGACCTTGGCAACGCGCGCGATCAGCTCATTGGCCATTGCCGGAGTCGGCTGCGCATCGATCACCATTACAGCATCATCGCCGACGATGATGCCGGAATTGGGATCGCCCTCGGCGGTCCAGGCGTAAAGCCCGGGACCGATCTGGTCGAACGAGATTTTCTTCTCGGCCGCGTCTTCGGTGGATGCGAAGGCCTTGCCGGTCATGGCATCACGATTCCCGGCCGATCGCGATGGCGGGCGCCGAACGCCGGAATGAGCAATTGCGGCAGTGTTGCATTGTCGTCCCAGCTCGGTTTCGCGTAAAGGCTACCACGGCGGCATCGCAACCGCGGCCACCGGAACGATATCGCCAACCGGCCTCGCCGCAGGTAAATTGCCTGTGACGTCGGCTCCGTCCCGGGAAATAATCATGAAGCTCTACACCTATTTTCGATCATCGGCCGCCTATCGGGTGCGGATTGCGCTCAATCTCAAGGGTCTGCCCTATGAGACGGTCCCCATCCATCTGATCAAAGACGGCGGCCGCCAGCGCGCGCCTGAATTCCGCGCCGTCAACCCGCAAATGCGAGTCCCGGCACTCGCACTCTCCAGCGGCGAGGTGTTGACCCAATCGCTGGCGATCATCGAGTACCTTGACGAGATCAACCCCGAGCCGCCGCTGCTGCCGGCCGATGCGCTCGAACGCGCCAAGGTGCGGGCCGTCGCACAAGTGGTCGCCTGCGACATTCACCCGCTCAACAATCTGGTCGTGCTGCAATATCTCAAGCGTCAACTCAAGCACGAGCAGCCGGAGATCGATACCTGGTATCATCATTGGGTGATCGAGGGTTTTAAAGCGGTTGAAGCGATGATCGCGCGGGGTCCCTATGCCTGCGGCGCCCACGTGACGCTTGCCGACGTTTGCCTGGTGCCGCAGGTCTTCAATGCGCGGCGGCTGAAGGTTCCGCTCGACCAGTTTCCAAAAATCGTGGCGGTTGAGACCGCCTGTCTGAAGTTGCCGGCCTTCGACAAAGCGCGGCCAGAAAATCAGCCCGACGCGGAGTGACGGCGGGCGGCCGGCCTGCTAGACACGCCCCCGCGTTCCCTCCCCTCACGTTTGGCGAATCAATCCGTGGCCACACACAAGCTTGTCCGCGTCGTCGGCTGGATGGTCGGCGCCCTGACCTCGTTTTCGGTCATGGCGGTGTCGATCCGCGAGCTGTCGCGCGCGAACCTGAGCATTTTCGAGATCCTCGCCATCCGCAGCGGCGTCGCACTGCTGGTGTTGCTGTTGCTGCTGTTGCTGCGCCCGGAATTACGTCCTTACGCGCTGCCGCGGCGCATGAAGCTGAACTTCCTGCGCAACACCGTTCACTACGTCTCGCAATTCGCCTGGGCGCTGAGCATCACCATGCTGCCGCTTGCGATGGTATTTGCGCTCGAATTCACCATGCCGGCTTGGACCGCCCTGCTCGCGGTCTGGTTGCTGCACGAGCGAATGACGCCGAGCCGCATCGGCGTGGTCGTGTTTGGCCTGATTGGCGTCCTTGTGATTTTGCGGCCCGGCATCGCCGGCTTCAATCCAGCGGCGTTGCTAGTGCTGGCGGCCGCATTCGGCTATGCCATCACCATGATCACCACCAAGAAGCTGACGATGACCGAAACCACCTTCGGCATCATATTCTGGATGGCGGTGATCCAGTTTCCGCTGTCGTTGCTCGGCAGCGATCCGGCGGTATTTCTCCATCTCGAAGCCCGTCATATTTTGCCCGCAATTGGGGTCGGCACTGCCGGGCTGACGTCGCACTACTGCCTCAGCAATGCGTTCCGCGCCGGCGATGCTACGCTCGTAGTTCCACTCGATTTCATGCGCATTCCGTTGATCGCAGTCGTCGGCTGGGCGTTTTATGGCGAGCGGCTCGATATTTTCGTACTGTTCGGCGCCCTGATCATCATCGGTGGCGTGTTGTGGAATCTGCGCGCAGAAACCGCACGGCCGCACTGAGTACGAGGCTCGCACCGTCATGATTTTAGCGTTAGAGTACCGGCCATGAAGAGACGCTTGTTAAAATGTGCCGTCGTGATGGCGACAGCGCTGGCATCATGTGCCGGCGCGCTGGCGCAGTCGCCCAATCCAAATTGCCAGCGGCTGGAAGCGCAACTTGCCTCGCTCGACCGCGGCAATAACGATCCCGTCCGGGCCGACCAGATTCGCCACGCCGAGGATGCGGTCCATCGCCAGCAGTTCGAGGTCGATCGGTTGGTCGCGCAATCGCGGCGTATGGGCTGTGAAAGTTCCGGCTTTTTCTCGATTTTCAGCAATCCACCGCCGCAATGCGGCGCCCTGAGCCGGCAAGTCGACCAACAGCGTAACGCGCTTGATCGCCTGCAAAACCAATTGGAACAGCTAAGCGGCGGCACCACCGAACGTGCCGCGCAGCGCCAATCGCTGCTGATTGCGCTCGGCAACAATGGCTGCGGCCCACAATATCGTTCCGCCGCGCTGCAGGGTCAGCAAGGCGGATTCTTCGACCGCCTGTTCGGCGGCAATGGCAGCGTATTCTCCACGCCGTCGGGCCAAATGGGCGGCACCTTCCGCACGGTTTGCGTGCGCACCTGCGACGGCTTTTATTTCCCAATTTCTTTCGAGACCACACCCGATCGCTTCCGGGATGACGAGGCCACCTGTCAGCGCATGTGCCCGGCGGCGGAGGTGTCACTCTACACCTATCACAATCCCGGCGAGGAGATGACGCAGGCGGTCTCGCTCAACGGCCGCCTCTACACCGAGTTGCCAACTGCTTTCAGTTACCGCAAGGCGCTCAATCCGGCATGCAGTTGTCGCCGGCCGGGCGAAAGCTGGGCCGAGGCGCTCAAGGCTGGAGGCCCCGACGACACGGTGGCGCCCGGCGACGTGGTCGTCACCGATCAGAACGCCAAACAGTTGTCGCAGCCGCGGATCGGCGCCGACGGCAAGCCGATCCGCGCCGACGTGAAACCGATAGCTCCGCAGACGCCGGCGGCGATGGTGGACGCGCCGGGCGAAACCGACCGCACCAAGCGCACCGTGCGCACGGTTGGGCCAACGTTTCTCCCGGTTCGCTGACTAGAAATCGACCGCCCCGGCCTTTGCCGGCTTGCCCGCAACCAGCGTCGCGTCCGGCGCCGGCAATGGCTTGCCGGGATCGCGGAACCGGTTGGTGATCGGATAGCGGCGGTCGCGCCCGAAATTCTTCAACGTTACCTTCACGCCCGGCGCCGCCTGCCGACGCTTGTACTCGGCGATGTTGAGCATGCGCTCGACGCGCACCACCATCGCCTCATCGAAGCCGGCCGCCACGATTGTCGAGATCGGCTCCTCGCGCTCGACCAGTCGCTCCAGGATCGGATCGAGCACCGCATAAGGCGGCAGTGAATCCTCGTCCTTCTGATTCTCGCGTAATTCCGCGGTCGGCGGGCGCGTGATGATGTTCTCCGGAATAACCGGCCCGTCGGGGCCCATGGCACCCCCGGGCTTCCAGCTGTTGCGCAACCGCGACAAGCGAAACACCTCGGTCTTGTACAAATCCTTGATTGGATTGAAGCCGCCGTTCATGTCGCCGTAGAGCGTGGCGTAGCCGACCGACATTTCCGACTTGTTGCCGGTGGTCACCACCATGACGTTGAACTTGTTAGAAATGGCCATCAGAATGGTGCCGCGCGCGCGCGCCTGCAGGTTCTCCTCGGTGACGTCACGCTGCAAGCCGGCGAAGGCTGGCGAAAGCGCGGCTTCCAATCCTTCCACGGCCGGCGCGATCGGCAGTATGTGATAACTCACGCCTAGCGCCTTGGCGCAGGCCGCAGCGTCGTCGAGCAATTCCTGCGCGGTGAACTTGTAGGGCATCATCACGCAGCGCACGCGCTCGGCGCCGAGCGCATCGACCGCCATCGCCGCGCACAGCGCGGAATCGACGCCGCCCGAAAGGCCAAGCACGACGCCGGGAAAACCGTTCTTGTTTACGTAATCGCGCAGACCCAGCACGCAGGCCGCGTAGTCGGCCCGCTCGGATTCGACGGCGGCAACCATCGGCCCGCCGTCGCAGCGCCAGATCGTCCCGCGCCGCTGCCATTGCGTGGTAACGACGGCTTCTTGAAACGCCGCCAGTTGGAAGGCGAGCGAACAATCGGCATGTAGGCCGAATGAGACGCCATCGAACACCAGTTCGTCCTGTCCGCCGACCTGATTGACGTAGACCGTCGGCAGCCCCTGCTCGGTCACGCGGGCAACGGCGACGTTGAGGCGGACGTCGCCTTTGTTGCGCCAGTACGGCGAGCCGTTCGGAACGACCAGCATCTCGGCGCCGGTCTCGGCAAGACATTCGACGACATTTTCGTAATCGCCCCAGTCGGTCCAGATGTCTTCGCAGACGGGTAAGCCGAGGCGCACACCGCGGAAGTTGACCGGTCCCGGAACAGGACCGGGGGTGAACACGCGGCGCTCGTCGAACACGCCATAGTTCGGCAAATTGACCTTGTAGCGCAGCGCCGCGATCGCGCCGCCTTCGAGCAGCGCCACCGCGTTGTGGAGTTTGCCCGCCTCCACCCATGGCGTACCGACCAGAAGCGCCGGGCCGCCGGATCTGGTTTCCCGGGCCAGATCTTCAATGGCTGCGCGGCAGGCGGCCTGGAAGGCCGGCTTGAGCACCAGGTCCTCGGGCGGGTAGCCGGCGATGAACAATTCGGGGAAAACGACCAGATCGGCACCCTGCGCGGCGGCGGTCATGCGCGCGCGCCTTACTTTATCGGCGTTGCCGGCCACGTCGCCGACGATGGAGTTGAGCTGCGCGACCGCGATCGCGAGCCTATCGGAAGGTCGCCCGTTCATGTCGATGATCTAGCGCCTGCGCTTTCGCGCCGCAATCAGGGGCCTGGGCAGCGGCAAACGCAGAGCTTCCGGGGGTCACAGCCCGGCAACCGCAGGCATCGGCTTGGCGCGCCCATTGCGCTCTTTCCGCAAGAGCTCGGCCAACAGGAACGCCATGTCGATCGCCTGCTCCGCATTGAGCCGCGGGTCGCAGGCCGTGTGGTAGCGGTCGTTGAGATCGGCATCGGTAATGGCGCGGGCGCCGCCGGTGCATTCGGTAACGTTCTGCCCGGTCATTTCCAGATGCACGCCGCCTGCATGAGTGCCTTCGGCCTGATGGATATCGAAGAAGCCGCGCACCTCTTTGAGAATCAGATCGAAAGGCCGTGTCTTGTATCCGCTTGCCGAGGTGATGGTGTTGCCGTGCATCGGGTCGCACGACCACAGTACCACTTTGCCTTCGCGCTTGACCGCGCGCACCAGCGCCGGCAGTTGGTCGCCGACCTTCTCGGCGCCGAAGCGGCCGATCAGCGTCAGCCGGCCCGCCTCGTTGTCGGGGTTGAGAATATCGATCAGGCGCAGCAGATCGTCGGCCTTGAGCGACGGCCCACACTTGAGGCCCAACGGATTCTTGATGCCGCGCGCATATTCGATATGCGCGTGATCGTATTGCCGCGTGCGATCGCCGATCCAGATCATGTGGCCGGAGGTCGCATACCAGTCACCCGTGGTCGAATCGACACGGGTGAAGGCCTGCTCGAAGCCGAGCAGCAACGCCTCGTGACTGGTGTAGAAATCGGTGGTGCCAAGCGCGCTATCGACCGCGAAGGTCAGTCCGCAAGCGCGCATGAAATCGAGGGCGCCGGAAACGCGATCGGCGAGATCGGCATAGGCTTTCGACTGCGGCGAACCGGAAACAGACTGCAGCATCCATTGATGCACGTTCTCGACGCTGGCGTAGCCGCCCTTGGCGAAGGCGCGCAACAGATTGAGGGTCGCTGCCGACTGGCGGTAGGCCTCAATCTGCCGGCGCGGATCTGGCGTGCGCGCTTCCTCGGTGAACGCGATGTCATTGATGATGTCGCCGCGATAGCTCGGCAGTTCCTTGCCATCGCGCTTCTCGGTCGGCGAAGAGCGCGGCTTGGCGAACTGGCCGGCGATGCGACCGACTTTCACCACCGGCAAAGCGCCGGCATAAGTGAGCACGATCGCCATCTGCAGAAAGACGCGGAAGAAGTCGCGGATGTTGTTGGCGCCGTGTTCGGCAAAACTCTCGGCGCAGTCGCCGCCCTGCAGCAGGAAAGCCTGGCCATTGGCGACACGCGCCAGCGACTTCTTCAGGCTGCGCGCCTCGCCGGCAAAGACCAGCGGCGGAAAGGTCGCCAATTGCTTTTCCACGTCATCCAGCGCCTGCGTGTCCGGATAATCCGGCACCTGCTGGATCGGTTTCTTGCGCCAGCTATCGGGCGTCCAACGCTCGGGCATCAACAAATACTCCAATGACTTGCGCGGGTTATACACGAGGCCGGCCCGCCAATGCCAGATATTCCCAAAAGTCGGTTAGTTTTAGGGCTATTCCGCCGCCGCGCGGCCGTAACTGACGGCTTTTTCGCGCATCGTGACCAGTTCCTCGGCCGCCGTCGGATGCACCGCCATAGTGGCGTCGAAATCGGCTTTGGTTGCGCGCATTCTCACGGCAATGCCGAGCACCTGAACCAGTTCGCCCGCGTCGGGCCCGGCAATATGGCAGCCGACCACCTGGTCGGTGACGCCGTCGACAATCAGTTTCATGAACAACCGGGTATCGCGGCCGGATAGCGTCGCCTTCATCGGTCGGAAGCTGGTCTTGTAGATGTCGACCTTGGCGAGCCGCTCGCGCGCCTGCTGCTCGGTCAGGCCGATGACGCCGAGTTCGGGTTCGGAGAATACTGCGGTCGGCACATTGGAATGATCGACCGGCGTCGGTTTGCCACCGTAGACCGTATCGGCAAAAGCGTGGCCCTCGCGGATCGCCACCGGCGTCAAGTTGACGCGGTTGGTGACGTCGCCGACGGCATAAATGTTCGGTACCGTCGTTCGCGAATAATCATCGACGGCGATGCCGCCGTGCTCATGAATTTTGATGTTCAGGTTTTCAATTCCTAGCCCCATGACATTCGGGCGCCGGCCGATAGCGAACATCACCTTGTCCGCGGCAATCGCGCTGTTGTCGGAGAGCCGCGTGATGAATTCATCGCCCGATTGTTCGATCGCGGCAACGGTGTGGCCGCAGGTGACGGTTATGCCGCGGCCGCGCATCTCGTTGCGCAGATGCTCGCGGATGCCGTCGTCGAAACCGCGCAGGATATTCTCGCCGCGATAAACCAGCGCCACCTCGCTGCCCAGGCCGGCGAAAATGCAGGCGAACTCCACGGCGATGTAGCCGCCGCCCTGGACGACGATGCGCTTGGGCAAATCCTTGAGATGAAACGCCTCGTTCGAGGAAATCGCGTGCTCGATGCCCGGAATCTTCGGCCCGTAATGCGGCCAGGCGCCGGTCGCGATCAGGATCGTGTCGGCGCGCACGCGTTTGCCATCCGCCAGCCGCACGGTGTGAGCGTCTTCGAGCACGGCGCGGCTTTTCACGAGCGCCACATTGAAGCGTTCGAGCGTCGCGGTATAGGCGGCTTCCAGCCGCGTCACTTCGCGGTGGACGTTGCCGATCAGCGTCGGCCAGTGGAACGTCCGTTCCGGCACGGTCCAGCCGAACCCGGCCGCGTCCTCGAATTCGTCAGAGAAGCGCGAGGCGTAGACCAGCAGCTTTTTCGGCACGCAGCCGCGGATGACGCAAGTGCCGCCAACCCGAAATTCCTCGGCAATCATCACCCGCGCGCCGTGACTCGACGCGATCCGCGCGGCGCGCACGCCGCCGGAGCCGGCTCCAATGACAAAAAGATCGACGTCGTGATCGGCCATCAACGATTATCGCCCAATGCGTCAGGCCAGCCGGCTTTAACCCCAGCTTCCGCCGCTTAAAGGTTGTGTCCCCGCTTCTTCAATTCCTCGCGCATCTTCGCGATCACCTGGTCGGACAGCTTGTTCGCCCAATCCTGCGCAAAGCGCATGCTGGCGTCCACCACCGTCGGCTGCTCTACCAATAATTTCTTGCCGGCCGGAGACTGGTAGAACACCAGGATTGCCTTGAGCTCCGGCTCGGTGAAGTGCGTCGCATAGAGCAGAGCCAGTTCGTCGCTCAATTCAGAAAAACGCGGGGAAAGCTCATTGCGGACCTGCTCCGCAATCTCGTTGAGATCTTTAGCCAGCGCCGGGTTCTGCTGGAGGAACAGGAGTTTTGCCTGCTCGACCACGCCGGCGATCAATGGATTAAAAATTGTGGTCGCCTGCGTCGAAGCGACAAGCTCCTTGGCGGTCGCCATCGCTGCCGCCGATGGCTTCTGAGCGTACGCGACCGGGCAGAACGCGACCAGCGCGAACGCGACCGCCGCCGGCCGGCCGGCGCGTTGAATGGCCTGAATGATGCTCATCTTTTCAACTCCGTTTTCGTTTCGCGTGATCACGGCCGCTCGACCACCGTGACGCCGTCCGGGCCGGCCAGAATGGCGGTCTGCGCGAGACCGATAAACAAGCCATGCTCCATGACCCCGGGAATGCCCGAAAGCGCTGCTGACATCGCTCTCGGGTCGTCGATCCGTCCTAGAACGGCATCGACGATCCAGTGACCGCCATCCGTGACGAAAGCATGGCCGTCCTTGCCCTGCCGCAGATTCAGCGCACCGCTTGCGCCGACCGCGGCAAAGGATTTCTCGACCGCCCGCATCGTCGCGCCGAGCCCGAAAGGCAGTACTTCAATCGGCAATGGAAAGCGCCCGAGCTGCGCTACCCATTTGCTGCTGTCGGCGATCACCACCATGCGCGCCGAGGCTGCAGCAACAATCTTTTCCCGCAGCAGCGCGCCGCCGCCGCCCTTGATCAGACTGAGATCGGGCGCGATCTCGTCGGCGCCGTCTACGGTGAGATCGAGTTCCGGCGTTTCATCGAGCGTGGTCAGGGCGATGCCGCAGCGCTCGGCATCCGCGCGGGTCGCCTCCGACGTCGGCACGGCAATAATGTCTAGGCCCGCGCGCACGCGCTCCCCGATCAACTCCACGAACTGCTTCGCTGTCGAGCCGGTACCTAGCCCGAGCCGCATGCCGGGGCGAACGTATTCGACGGCGCGAGCGGCGGCTGCGCGTTTTTGGGCTTCGGCGTTCATCGCGACCGGTTGTAAATTGACGTGTAGATCAGGGGCTTAATGTTAAGCCTATCTAGCCCCGATCGTCCCTCCTGGGTAGCCGAAAATCGCTTCGCCGGGGTCTTCCACTCGAAGGTATCATGCGCTAGCGATCCGCCATGGCCGCTCCGACCATCGTTTTCGACCTCGACGGCACCCTAATCGATACCGCGCCAGATCTCGTCGACACCCTCAACGTGGTGTTCCAACGGGAAGGATGGCCGCCGGTACCCTATGAGACCGCGCGCAATCAAATCGGCGGTGGCGCCAAGGCGATGATCGCGCGCGGTGTGGCGGCAGAGGGCGTCACTGTCGCGCCGGCGAAGATTGAGCAATTGTTCGCCGATTTCATCGCGCACTATTCCGAGCACATCGCCGACCGCTCCCGCCCCTTTCCCGGATTGACCGACGCACTCGATGAGCTCGCGTCTCGCGGCTGCCGGCTCGCCGTCTGCACCAACAAGCTCGAACGATTGTCGGTACTGTTGCTCAAGCAACTCAAACTGGCCGATCGGTTCGCCGCCATCTGCGGGCAGGATACGTTTGGGATGCAGAAACCGGACCCGGAAGTATTGCGCCGCACTATCGCGGTAGCCGGCGGCGACCTGAGCGATGCAATCATGATTGGCGATTCCGCCACCGATATCCGGACCGCGCGCGCGGCCGGTATCCCGGTGATCGCCGTCGATTTCGGCTACAGCGACCGTCCGGTGTCCGAGTTCGATCCGGATCGCGTAATCAGCCATTTTGCGCAATTACAATCGGCTATAGTCGCAATTTTGCCCGCAATTTGATGCGACTGGTAGCCGTAATGGTGAATACGATATGGTTAACGCTGTGCGAAAGGTTGCACGCAGATCACGGCAACCGTATTCTGTGAATGGGCTGGCGCTTTCTGCCGCCAGAGCGGACGGGTTGAAACATTATGTATCGAGTGACCGCAATTGTATGCGGGGGTCTAGCCCTTGCAGCATGTTCCTCCACCCCGGATTGGATGAATCTTGATGCGCTGAAGCCGGCGCCGATCATGGACACCGTCCGATTCGAGTCGACGCCGCCGGGCGCCGAGGCCAAGACCTCCAACGGACAAACTTGCCGCACGCCTTGCGCGCTCGCTTTGCCAACCACCGGGCCGTTGACTGTAACCTTCTCGCTCAACGGCTATCTGCCCGACTCCGAAGATATCGAACCGGTGTCCTCCGGTGCCGGTGTGCCGGAAATTCACCCCAACCCGGTGCAGGTCGAATTGATGCCCGCGCCGCCGCCGCCCAAGCCGGTCAAAAAACCGGTGCGCGCGAAGAAGAGGTCGGCCGCCAAGCCGGCGGTGAAACCTAAGGCCAAGCCGAAAGCTTCGACAGCGCCTGCCCCTGCGGCGGCAGCGCCCCCACCGCAGCAAGCTCCGGCGCCATGGCCGGCGGCGCCGCCGCCAAGACAGTAATGCTGCGTCCGCGTGCCGATGTTATGCGCCGCGATATTGCTTGCCGCGCATGATCGGGGGTGTCGTGTTGGCTACGCGCTATGGCCAATATCGGTAAAACTCCCTATATGCGGACTGCGCCGATCGCCGCGCGGAGAAGGGTCATGGTTGCGACCACGGGCACATCCTCACGTGATCTCGACAGCGCCGCCACCCGGCCGCGCGCGTTGATCGATCCGTTTCAGCGCGCCATCACCTATCTGCGCGTTTCGGTAACCGACCGCTGCGATTTCCGCTGCGTCTACTGCATGTCGGAACACATGACGTTCCTCCCGAAGGCCGATCTGCTCAGCCTGGAGGAACTCGACCGGTTGTGCAGCGCGTTCATTGTCAAAGGCGTGACCAAATTGCGCCTGACCGGCGGCGAGCCGCTGGTGCGGCGCGGCATCATGACGCTGGTCTCCTCGCTGTCGCGCCATCTCGAAAGCGGCGCGCTCAAGGAGCTCACGCTCACCACCAACGCCTCGCAATTGGAAAAATACGCCGCCGAGCTCAAGTCACATGGCGTCGAGCGCATCAACGTGTCGCTTGATACGCTCGATGCCGACAAGTTCCGTACGATCACGCGCTGGGGCGAGCTTGCCAAGGTGCTGGCCGGGATCGATGCGGCGCTTGCCGCCGGCCTGCAGGTGAAGATCAACGCAGTGGCGCTCAAAGGCGTCAACGAAGACGAGATCGGAAGCCTGCTCGCTTGGGCACACGGGCGCGGCATGGACCTCACGGTGATCGAGGTGATGCCGCTGGGTGAGATCGGCGAAGATCGGCTCGACCAGTACATGCCCTTGTCGATGGTGCGGGCGAGGCTTGCGGAACGCTATACGCTCAAAGACACCGACTATCAGACCGGAGGACCGGCGCGTTATGTGCGCGTCAAGGAAACCGGCGGACGGCTCGGTTTCATAACGCCGATGACCCACAATTTCTGCGAGTTGTGCAATCGGGTGCGTATCACCTGCACCGGTACGCTTTATATGTGCCTCGGCCAGGACGATGCCGCCGATCTGCGCGCGCCCCTGCGCGCGTCCGAAAGCGACGATCTTTTGCATGCCGCGATTGACGAGGCGATTACCCGCAAGCCCAAGGGGCACGACTTTTTGATCGACCGCCGCCACCGCCGTCCGGCGCTGGCGCGCCACATGAGCATGACCGGCGGCTAGAGCATGATCTCGAAAGGCGGGCACCGGTTTTCGGATAAGGTCATGCCCGAAAGGTTACGCGGCCCGCTCCTGCGACGCGACCAAATCGCGCAATTCCTCAAGCCGCAGCCGGGCCCGCGTAAAGCACAGCCCAAATCCGTCGCCAGCTTTGCGCACGACCTCGGCGGCGATTGATTTCATACCCGAAAACGTCAAGGCGACCTGATCGCCGACCGCAACCCTTGTCGAGGCATCGATGCGGGCGCCACCTTCGCTGACATCAAGGACCGTCACCTCGATCACTTGCTCGGCTAGGTCCAGACGCGCCGTCAGTTCCACATCGTAGCGCGGAAATTCGCGCAAATCGGCGTTGATTGCTTTGCGCACGATGTCGGGGATTTCGCGGCATAGAAGCTGCGACGTCGCTTGCATCATCTCGGCAACGGCCAATACATCCTGCGCGCTTTTGCGCGAACGATGCACCATATCGCCGATGCCAGCCATGCGTCCCACGACATCGGACGTCCCGGCGTGGGTATCGCGCGCACTGGCCGCGAAGCTCTCGGTGGCGTGCCGCTGTTGCTCGATCGCTTCGGATACCGATCCCGTGACGTCGGAAAGCTGATTGATGGTCTCGGCGACATTCGACAGCGCGGCCACGACTTCACGCGTGGTGGCCTGAATTTCGGCGACCTTGGCACCGATCTGTCCGGTCGACTTGCCGGTCTGCGTCGCGAGCGTCTTGACCTCGGAGGCAACCACCGAAAAGCCGCGACCGGCCTCGCCCGCGCGCGCCGCTTCGATGGTCGCATTGAGCGCAAGCAGATTGGTCTGCGACGCGATGTTGTTGATGACGGTGACGATGTCGCCAATCTGATTGGCCGCCTTGGCCAGAGCGTCGATGGTGGCACGCGAGGCATTGGCGCGGGCAACCGCTTCGCGCCCTAGCCCGCTGCCAAGCCGCACTTTTTCGGAAATCTCCGTAATCGCCTTGATCAACTGACCGGACAATTGACCGGCGGCCAGATTCATGGCGTGCGAGCCTTCGGCGGCCTGGACAGTTTCGTCGAATGCCGCTCGCACGGCCTCCAACGCTGCCGACATGTCTTCTGCCTTGAGATGCAAGGTCGAGGCGCCGTCGATGATCGGCTGAATTCCAACTTCGGTCGCCGACTCGACTTGGCGTGCCAGGTTGGACAAATTATTGCGGCGCGCGGCCTGCCAGCTGCGATCGAGATCGTTATGAACCAACTCGCGACGCTGGCGCTCGCCGATAACCTCAGCGAGCCGTTCGGTCGCGATCAACAGGCGCGCTATTTCGCCGCGACTGGGCGGCAATGCGGTCGAGGAATCCAACTCGGCATAGGCAAGGGCGTCGATGGTATCGGCCACCTCCGCCAAGGGCCGTACGATTCCCCGCGCGATGACCAGCACTACCGCGCCCGCGATGCCGACGGCGACGAACCCTAAAAAAATCTCGGCGTAGGTGATGTTTGCCTTGTCGAGCGACGGCAGTAGCGTCGCGGTCAAAAATGGACCGGACAGCGCGGCGATCAGCGGCAGAAGGACGGCCGCAGTAAGCCGCTCGGCGATCGTGAGCTGCCGCATGCTCTTTCCTCGCGCACCCTAATTCGGCCGACGGTCGGAATGAAAAAGTCCAACGCCCCGTGCGGCCGCACGGTGCTCTTGTAGCGGCAACCTGGTTAACCGAGGGTTGTAAGTTCCTTAACTACCCATTTCAGCCGCCGTTGTGACGCAAAAAGGGCCCCATGGCTGCCCGCCCGCAGCCGGGACATCGCAATCTGCTACCAATTTGGCCATTGACGCCTTATGGCGGCATCGGATTAAGGTAACGGGCTTGGTCTCGCGGCCAAGCCGTGGGGATATAAAACAAATATAAAAAACCGGCCGGGACGATGGTTTTGGCCGGCCAGAGGGGAGGTGCACGTGGGCGCTCTCGACGCAGTTTTGAAGGCATTGCTGCCGTTGACGCGGCTCATCGATGCTATCACCACCTGGATCGGCAAGCGTCTGTCCTGGCTGATCATCGCCGCGGTGCTGGTCTCCGCTGTCAACGCCACGGTCCGCAAAGTTTTCGATACCTCGTCGAACTCCTTTCTTGAACTGCAATGGGTACTGTTCAGCGTCGTGTTCCTGTTGTGCTCGCCCTGGACGCTGTTGGCGAACGAGCACATCCGCATAGACATCGTGAATAACCTGCTGCCACGTCAGATACGCAACACGATCGACGTAATCGGCCACGCGTTCTTTCTGCTGCCGCTCACCGTGGTGATGATCCTCACCGCCGTCCCTTTTTTCCTCGTATCTTATTCGCAAAATGAACAGTCCTTGAATGCCGGCGGTCTTCCGCAATGGCCTTCGAAGGGACTGATCATGATCGCGTTCATTATGCTGTTCGTACAAGGCCTGTCCGAACTGATTAAACGCCTCGCGATCATGCGCGACCTTATCCCAGACCCGCACGCGGGCCAGAAGAGCTCGCTGGAAGTCGAGGCCGAGGAAATCATCAGCGCAATCGAAAAGCATTAGCCGTTTTCTGGGGTTACCGGGGTCACGCATGGAAGCATTCTTCGTCGCCAATATGGCTCCGATCATGTTCGGCGCCTTGGTCATTTTTCTGCTGCTCGGGTATCCGGCGGCATTTTCGCTCGGCGCCGTCGGCTTGATCTTTGCGCTGATCGGGATTGAACTCGGGCAGTTCCAACCTGATTTTCTGCAAGCGTTGCCCGACCGCGTCTACGGCGTGATGAGCAACGATACGTTGCTGGCGATTCCGTTCTTCACCTTCATGGGCTTGGTGCTCGAACGATCCGGGATGGCGGAGGATTTGCTCGACACCATCGGACAATTGTTCGGCACGATCCGCGGCGGCCTCGCTTACGCCGTGGTGTTCGTTGGTGCGCTACTTGCCGCCACCACCGGCGTGGTCGCGGCCTCGGTCATTTCGATGGGCCTGATCTCGCTGCCGATCATGTTGCGCTACGGCTACGACCGGCGTGTGGCGAGCGGCGTCATCGCCGCCTCCGGCACACTGGCGCAGATCATCCCGCCGTCTTTGGTGCTCATCGTGATGGCCGACCAACTCGGCAAATCTGTCGGCGACATGTACGAGGGCGCGTTTATTCCCGGCCTCGTGCTGGCCATGCTTTACGCCTTTTACGTTTTCCTGGTGTCGCTGTTTTTCCCGAAGGCGACGCCGGGCTTGCCGGTGGAAGCAGTCGGCTTCCGCGAAGCCAGCGGCAGCCGGGGTGTCTGGCAGCTTGGGCTTCTCGTCGTGTTCTCCGGAACCGTCGGCTATCACGTCATTCAACAGACCGACGTGAAGGCCGGCGCGGATTTTGTCGTATTGACTATGGGCGTTGCCATTTCCTCCGCTTTCACGTGTTCCGTGCTCAACAAATATTTCGGCCGGAAGAAGCTTCTACATCACCGCCATCGTCGCCGTGGCGCTGGGCGTCGCTTGGTACGTGCTCAACGGCAGCGGCCATGAAAATTGGGCGCTGCTGTCGCTCACGCTTTTCTCGGGCAGCGCCTATGCGCTCGTCGCGGCGTTGATCGAAAAATCACAGGCTTTCGGTTCATTTCGACGTTGGCCGAGCAAGTCATCTTCGTCATGGTGCCGCCGCTGGCACTGATCTTTTTGGTTCTCGGCACCATCTTCATCGGCGTTGCAACTCCGACCGAGGGCGGCGCCATGGGCGCAACCGGCGCTCTTCTGCTGGGCGCTGCCAAGCGACGGCTGAGTTTCGACCTGATCCGTCAGGCCACGGAATCGACGGCCAAACTTTCAGCCTTTGTCGTCTTCATCCTGCTCGGCGCGCGCGTGTTTTCGCTCACGTTCTACGGCGTCAGCGGGCATATCTGGGTCGAGAACCTGCTCACCTCGCTGCCGGGCGGGCAAATCGGCTTCCTGATTTTCGTCAACGCTTTCGTGTTCGTGCTCGCCTTCTTCCTCGACTTCTTCGAGTTCGCTTTCATCGTCATCCCCCTGCTCGGACCCGCCGCCGAACATCTCGGCATCGACTTGATCTGGTTCGGCGTCATCCTCGGCGTCAACATGCAGACGTCGTTCATGCACCCGCCATTCGGCTTTGCGCTATTCTATTTGCGCTCGGTGGCGCCGCGCGAAGAGCCTTATCATCGACCGGGTCACCGGCAAGCGCACGGACGGCGTGACCACCGGGCAGATCTACTGGGGCGCAATGCCCTTCGTCGTCATTCAGGTGATCATGGTGCTGCTGGTCATTATGTTCCCGGCCATGGTGATGCACTACAAGGGAGCCCTGTCGACCGTCGATCCCAACAAGGTGAAGATCGAGCTGCCGCAGATCGATCTGCCGCCGCCGATCGATTTCGGTCCGCCGGCGAAATAGCCGCTGCGCAACGCCAATGAAAAAAGCCCCGCAGCTTCGCCGCGGGGCTCTTTCGTTCCGGCCGCCTAGGCCAGGTGGCGGATCATGAACGAGTCGTAGCTAAATTCCGCGACCCGGAACCACGGATAGGCCGCGCCCTGGAATGCCTCCATCGAGTCATAAACCTTCTTGAAGCTGGCGTTGGTCTTGGCGATGTCGTCGTGCAGTTCCTTCGCCGCTTTCCAGCAGGCGTCCATGATCTGCGGCGAGAAGGCACGCAACTGGGCGCCGTTGGCGATCAGCCGCTTCAGCGCCGGCGGATTGACCTGATCATACTTCGCCACGCACCAATCGTTGGCGTAGGCCGCGGCGTTGCGCAGGATGGCCTGATAGTTCTTCGGCAGCGAATTCCATTTGTCGATGTTGATGAAGGCGCCGAGCATCGAACCGCCTTCCCACCAACCTGGCGTGTAGTAGTATTTCGCGACCTTGTAGAAGCCGAGTTTCTCGTCGTCATAGGGACCGACCCACTCGGCCGCGTCGATGACGCCCTTCTCCAGCGCCGGGTAGATGTCGGGTGCGCCGAGCAGCTGCGGCACGCCGCCGAGCTTCTGGATGACGCGGCCGGGGAACCCGCCGATGCGGAATTTGAGGCCTTTGAGATCGTCGACGGTTTTGATCTCCTTGCGGAACCAGCCGCCCATCTGACAGCCGGTATTGCCGCAGAGCAGCATCATGACGTTGTATTTTTTGTAGAACTCGTTGAGCACATCGCCGCCGCCGCCGTTGATGAACCAGCCTTGGTTGATGCGCTGGTTCGGGCCGAACGCCACGGACGTGCCAAAGGCGAAGGTCGGGTCCTTGCCGAAATAATAGTAGGACGCGGTGTGCGCGATTTCGACGGTCGCGTTCGAGGCGGCATCGAGCGCCTGCAACGCCGGCACGACTTCGCCGGCAGCGAATGTCTGGATCTGGAATTTGTTGTCGGTCGCCTCGGCTACTGCTTTCGCGAACACCTCGCAGGCGCCAAACAAAGTGTCGAGCGACTTCGGCCAGCTCGCTGTCAGACGCCATTTCAGTTCCGGCATCGATTGCGCGATCGCCGGTGAAGCAACCGCGGCCGCAGCCAGACCGACGCTCGCGGCCTTGATGAATTGACGACGTTTCATTGTTTCTCTCCCCTCTTTGTTTTTTGTTGCGGGTATCCCCGCCACCCCCCGCATTTTCCGCTGGTGGCTTGCCCGAAAGCATGACCGAGCCATTCGAATGCGTTCCAGTGTGCCCTCATTCGACTAAAGTCGTAGAAAGTATCCCGGCGGCCAGGAACAGCATCGCAAAACGCAATCGGGGCCGGCTTGGCGCCGGCCCCGAAATTCGTGTTGCCAATGTTGTTTTGTTCAGCCTTTGGTGCGGCTGCGGATCATAAAGCTTTCGAAGGTGTACTCAGCGACCTGCCACCACAGGTTCTCGTCGTTCTTGAATGCATCGATCGACGCCAGAACCTTTTTGTAGTTCGGGTTCTTCGCCGACTCTTCCGCGTTCACTTCGTTGGATGCCTTCAGAGAGGCTTCCATGATCGCCTGGCTGAACGGCCGCAATTGCGTGCCGCCCGCCACCAGACGCTTGAGCGCCTGCGGGTTGCGCGCGTCGTAACGCGCCTGCTCTTCGACGTTGGCGTAGCCGCAAGCCGCCTCGACGATCGCCTTGTAGTTCTTCGGCAGTTCGTTCCACTTGGCCGAGATTGACCAACAGATGGTTGGTCGTGCCGCCTTCCCACCAGCCCGGATAGTAATAGTACTTGGCGACCTTGTAGAAGCCGAGCTTCTCGTCGTCGTAGGGACCGACCCATTCGGCGGCATCGATGACGCCCTTTTCCAGCGCCGGATAGATGTCGCCGCCGCCGATCAGCTGCGGAACGACGCCGAGCTTGGCCATGGTCTTGCCGGCCCAGCCGCCGATGCGGAATTTCGATGCCCTTCAAGTCTTCGACCGTTTTGATCTCCTTGCGGAACCAGCCGCCCATCTGCGTGCCGGTGTTGCCGGCGAGCAGGGCCTTGCAATTGTACTTGGCGCTGAACTCGTCGATCAGCTTCTGGCCTTCGCCCTCGTAGAACCATGCGTTCTGCTGGCGCGAATTGAGGTTGAACGGCGTGGCACAGAACAAAGCCCAGGTCGGGTCCTTGCCGATGTAGTAGTACATCGCGGTGTGGCCCATCTCGACGGTGCCGTTCTGCACCGCGTCGAGCGCCTGCAGCGGCGGCACGATTTCGCCGCCGGCAAACGTCTGGATCTGGAATTTGCCGTCGGTGGCTTCCGAGACGAATTTGGCGATGGTCGTGCAGGCGCCGAACAGCGTGTCGAGCGACTTCGGCCAGCTCGCCGTCATGCGCCACTTCAATTCCGGCATCGACTGCGCGATCGCCGGCTTGGCGATTGTCGCCACCGCGGCGCCGGCGCCGAGTGCGGTCAGGAATTTACGTCGTTTCATCAGGGACCTCCCGTCATTTGTTAATTGGCTTAGCTTTTGTTTGGCGTAGCGAGCACCGATAAGCGCCGCTCCCCCTATGGCGTCACAATGCGACCCGGGCGGTTCTTACGCAAGCCGCCATTGCGCAAATTGGTAACATATCAAGCTGTTGGGCGCTATTGGGAGGGCGCACATGGGCGCAAGCGCGAGCCTATTTAGGCCGAGGCAATCGGTCGCGCAGCGTGCCCAAATACCGTCCTTACGCTTCAATCACGATCTTCGGCGCGCTACGCCCGGCAGCGGCACCGCCCTTGATCTGCTCGAGCACCTTGACGGCGATGTCGCGATAGATCTTGGCGTGCGGGCCGTCCGGCTCGGTGGCGACCACCGGCAGGCCGGAATCCGATTTTTCGCGGATGGTCATATGCAGCGGCACTTCGCCGAGGAACGGCACCCCCTGCCGCTCGGCTTCCTTGCGCGCGCCGCCATAGCCGAAGATGTCCGAACGCGTGCCGCAGCTCGGACAGAGGAAATAGCTCATGTTCTCGACGATGCCGAGCACCGGTACGTTCACGCGTTTGAACATGGCAACGCCGCGCCGCGCATCGATTAACGCTAGGTCTTGCGGCGTCGACACGATGACCGCGCCTTTGAGCGGCACCTGCTGCGCCATGGTCAATTGCGCGTCGCCGGTGCCCGGGGGCATGTCGACCACCATGACGTCGAGCTTGCCCCACTCCACCTCGCGCAGCATTTGCGTGATCGCCGACATCACCATCGGCCCACGCCAGATCATCGGCGTCTCTTCCTCGATCAGGAAGCCGATCGACATGACCGACAGCCCATATCGGTCGATCGGCTTGAGCTTGGTGCCGCCGACGGTCTGCGGCTTCTCTTTGATGGCGAGCAGCTTGGGCAACGACGGCCCGTAAATGTCCGCATCGAGCATGCCGACCTTGAGGCCGAGATCGCGCAAGCCGAGCGCCAGATTGACCGCGGTGGTGGATTTGCCGACGCCGCCTTTGCCGGAGGCGACGGCGATCACCGCGTCGACGCCCGGGATGCCTGGCTGCACTTTGTCGGCCGGATGAGCATGGGCATGTCCGCCGGCGGCGCGCGGCTGCTGGGCGACGTGCGCAGGGTTCGGACCGCGCGCGGCGGCGCCGGCAGCGTTCGGCTGTTAATGCGACCAATGCCGACTGCACACCGGGCACCGCGCGCACGGCTTCTTCAGCCGCCTTGCGCACCGGCTCCCAATTGCTTCACCGCCGCAGCGTCAACCGTCATGGAGAAGAACACCTTACCGTCGGTGACGACAACGTCGGACAGAACGTTCGCATCGGTGAGCGCCCCGCCGCCGGGCGCCGGAACCAGCGCCAAAGCCGCCAAAATCTGTTCCTTGCGCACCGCCATGATCGATATCCTTGCCTCGCCCGCCTGCCCTTTTGCGCCGCCACCATAGGCGCGGCAAACCACGGGTCAATGCGGACCGGATCAAGACCGGTTGACGCGCCCGCCTGCCTTTTGAGAGATAGGCGGCACACCGGGCCGGCCAAGGCCCAGGACAAGATTTCAGGGAGAACGGCGATGGCAAAGGTGGCGTTTCTGGGCTTGGGCGTCATGGGCTACCCCATGGCCGGACACCTCAAGAACAAAGGCGGGCACGAGGTCACGGTCTATAACCGCACCGCCGCCAAGGCCGAGAAATGGGTCGCGCAGTACGGCGGCAAATCCGCGCCGACGCCAAAGGCCGCAGCCGAAGGCCAGGATTTCGTCATGGCTTGCGTCGGCAACGACAACGACCTGCGCGAGGTCACGCTGGGCGCCAACGGCGCCTTCCAGGCCATGGGCAAGGGCAAGATTTTCGTCGACCACACCACGGCGTCGGCGACGATCGCGCGCGAACTGCACGCGGCCGGCAAGAAAGCCGGCTTCGACGTCATCGACGGCCCCGTGTCGGGCGGCCAGGCCGGCGCCGAGAACGGCGTGCTGACCGTGATGTGCGGCGGCGACGCCGAACCCTTCGCCCGCGCCGAGAAAGTGATTGCGGCTTACGCGCGCGCCTGCAATCTGATCGGCGCGCCCGGCGCCGGCCAGCTCACCAAGATGGTCAACCAGATCTGCATCGCCGGCCTGGTGCAGGGCCTCGCCGAGGCGCTGCACTTCGGCAAGAAGGCCGGCCTCGACATCGAGAAGGTGATCGCCACCATTTCCAAGGGCGCGGCGCAGTCCTGGCAGATGGAGAACCGCTACAAGACCATGGCCGCCGGCAAGTTCGACTTCGGTTTCGCCGTCGAATGGATGCGCAAGGATTTGGGGATTTGCCTCGGCGAGGCGCGCAACAACGGCGCCAATTTGCCGGTCACCGCGCTGGTCGACCAGTTCTATTCGGAAATCCAGGCGATGGGCGGCAAGCGCTGGGATACGTCGAGCCTGATCGCCCTGCTCGACCGCTGACGCGAAATACCCTCCCGCTCGTCCCCGCGAAAGCGGGGACCCAGGGCAACAATCATCTGCCTTTGCGTTTGTCGCTCTGGATTCCCGCTTTCGCGGGAACGAACGGAGTGTGGGGGCAATCTCCCGGAAAATATCTGAATCCGTGGATTAGCTTTTTTGGGCTTTGGACTTGTTCAGCGCCACAGCGGCGCGGATGAGCGCCTGCAACGCCTTGGCATCGATCTTGTCGCCCTCATGGAAATCGATGGCGCGCCGGGTGTTGCCGTCGAGGCTGGAATTGAAGAGGCGTGAGGGGTCCTTGAGCGCGGCGCCCCTGGCGAAGGTCAGCTTCACGGCGGCCTTGTAGGTCTCGCCGGTGCAGACGATGCCGTCGTGCTCCCACACCGGAACGCCCAGCGGGTTCGACGGCTTTCGCCATTTCACCTCCTCGACCACGTCGGGGTCGGCTTGCTTGATGAGCTTTCGGACCCGCGCCAGCGTCTCGCCCCGCCAATCGCCCAGCGCCGCGATTCGCGCGTCGATCAGCTGGGAGGAGAGTCTCTCGCTTTTCCGGCCTTCGCGCCGTTATTCTTCATGGCTGCTTTGACCATCGCGTCCACTCCAACTCGATAGGTCCTCGATATAATGAATGGCCGTAGATGTCAGCTATCGGCCGGCTGGCGGCATGTATAAAATTTTCTGGCGCGGATGTCACACGGACGGGTTCCGGCTCGTCATGGTGTCGGAACCAACAGAAGGAGACGAACCATGACCGCCAAACTTGATCCCTTTGCTGCGGCCCCGGAACTCATGAAGACGTGGCTCCGCACATCGACCGCCATCGCCTCGAGCCTTGAGCCGGCCCTCGCCCAGCTCGTGGAGATCCGCGCCTCCCAGATCAACGGCTGCGCCAACTGCATCAATATGCATACAGTGGATGCGCGCGAGAATGGCGAAACCGAGCAGCGCATCTACCTGCTGTCGGCCTGGCGCGAGGCCCCTTGCTATACCGACCGCGAACGCGCCGCGCTCGGCTGGACCGAGGCGCTGACGCGGCTCTCCGAAGGACATGCGCACGAGAGCGCCTACAAAGCCCTGAAGGCGCAGTTCACCGAGGAGGAGCAGGTCAAGCTCACCTTGATGATCAATGTCATCAACGGCTGGAACCGCATCGCGGTCGGCTTCGGCGCATTTGCCGATCCGGCGGCCGTCAAGGCGGCTGCCAAGGCGGCGGCCGCATGACGGCGGACAGCAGCGCCCGAGGACGCAGCGGCCGGTTTCGAGCCGCTGCGTCCAAAGCTCATGCGCGTCGCCTACCGCATGCTCGGCTCGGTGGCCGATGCCGAGGACGTGGTGCAGGAGGCCTTCATCCGCTGGATGGGGGCCGACCGCGGCGAGGTGCGCGAGCCCGAGGCGTTTCTGCGCCGCACGGTCACGCGCCTCTGTCTCGATCAGCTCAAGTCGGCGCGGCGCCAGCGCGAGACCTATGTCGGCCCCTGGCTTCCCGATCCCGTGGTGGAAGAGGAGGAGGAGGAGGACGTCACCTTGCCGCTGATGCTGGCGCTGGAACGTCTTTCCCCGCTCGAGCGGGCGGCCTTTCTGCTGCACGATGTGTTCGGGCTGGGATTCGAGGAAGTCGCCGCGACCATCGAGCGCGACCCGGCGGCCTGCCGCCAGCTCGCCGCCCGCGCGCGCAGCCATGTTCGCGAGGCGAGACCGCGCTTCCAGGTGGAACAGCAACATGGCCTGGAGCTTGCCGAGGCTTTCTTCGCCGCCTCGCGCAGCGGCGACATGAAAGCGCTTGGCGCGATGCTGGCGGCCGATGTCAGCTCCATGCCGACGGCGGGGCAAGCGTCCGGCGGCCATGAAGCCGATCGTCGGCTTCGATGCCGTGATGAAGCGCACGAAAATCTGGCGGCCCTGTTCCGCAAGAACGCCTCGAAATTCGTGCGTGCCGGTTTCGTCAACGGCTTGCCCGGCTTCATCACGCTGGAGGCCGATGGCGAATTGCAGACGACCGCGCTCGAAATCGAGGACGGAAAGATCGCGGCGATCTATGTGGTGCGGAACCCCGACAAGCTCAGGCATCTGCACTAGGCGGCTAGGTCATAGCCCGGGTGGAGCGAAGCGTGACCGTGAAGAAATAGGTGCCGCCTGGAACGAAATTGCGCCGGTATCTGGACCATCCGCGAATGTTATCCCGGATTTCGCTTCTGCTCCAGCCGAACAACAAGATAGCGCGCCCAAAATTGCCAGCGCCGACCGGTCGCCGCCACAGATGTCGCTACTTCAGAAATGATAGCTCAAGCCGAGCCGCGCGGTGCTGAACGCAACCCGCGGATAATTGGCGTTGAAACTCGCTGGCGCCGAGCCGCCGCCGTTCAGCGCAGTGACGGTGACCGCGTTGCCATTGCCGAGGCTGACGTAGAGATACTCAGCCTTCAGCCGAAGCTGCGGCGTGACGAGAAATTCGGCCCGGCGCCAAACGCCTCGCCGGCGACCGTTTTCGACGACGAGCCGTCGAAGCACGTGGCGCCGCCGCCGGCACAGACAAAGGTGCCGCCGCCGCTGCTCGAGATGAATGCCGGCTGGCTCGTCGCGAAGGTCGCTTCCTCCTTGACCTGACCGAAGGCGAGCCCCGCGGTGCCGAACAACAGCACGTTGTCCGTCGCCAGAAAGCCGAGCCGCCCGCGAAATCGTCGCAAACCAGGGAAGCTCCTGGCGCGCGCTGATCGTCGCGGTCTGCGGCGTGACAAAGCGTGAAGGTCGTCGATCCCGTATCCTTGAGGCCGGTCGCGCTCAGGTCGGCTTCGATGCCGATCAGCCAACGCGGCGCAAGCTGCCAGTTATATCCGGCGTAGACGCCACCGCCGAAGCCATGGAGGCTCAAGCTCGCCAAGCCGGCCGGCGTTTGTGACGGATCGGCAAAGCCGGTTCCGGCAATAATGCTTCGCATCAAATCGTCATTGCCGGTGAAATTCACCGAACGCGAGTTCTGCCAAGCGTAGGCGCCGTCGATTCCCGCATAGAAACCGGTCCAATTGAACGCCGGTGGAGGGAGCGGCTGAGCGGCCAAGACAGGGGTGCCAGCCAATGCCGCAAAGGCGATGCCCGCAAGAATTAAACGTTTCACTATACCCCCGCCTTGCACGTTTGATGAATAAATCGATGCGCCAGCGTCGCCCCGCGCCAACCGCATTCGTCGGTACGCACGCTGCCATCGGCAGTCGATATTCGTCAATTTTGATGCGGTCGCATATCGATGCACGGCCGCTATGCGCCGGTTTGCTCAGAATTCGAGCACAAGCCCATCGTTGGCCGCCAACACGCCGGTAGCTTGATCTCGTCGAGCCGCGCCAGCATCGTCGGGTTCATGTGCGTGAGCATGAGGCGTTTTGCCGCGAGCGCTAAAATTTTCGTCTGCAGGATTTCCCAGCTCATGTGCCCGGTGAGCTTGCCGGCGTAGCCGTAGCATTCGCAGATGAAGAGATCGGCGCCGTTCGCGATCGGCAACAATGCTTCGGTCCATTCGGTGTCGCCGGAATAGGCGAATGTCCGCTCGCCGTCCGACAGCCGCAGCGCGGTCGACGGCGCGCCGGATTGGTGGATCACCTCGGCGGTGATCAGCGAATGTCCGAGCACGTCGGACGGAATACCAACAGGGATTTCTTGGACCGACCAGGAAAAGCGCCACTTCGTCCCGGAGACTTCGGAAAGAACACTTCCATCGCTGCGTCGAGCCGCGCCCGCGTGCCGGGCGGACCGGCGATCATCAGCGGCTTGTCGCGCCGTGCCAGAAATTGGCTATCAAGCAGGAAAAACGGAATGCCGCCGAAATGATCGCCGTGCAGATGCGAGAGCACGATGGCATCGATGCGGTTCGGATCGATGCCCTGCCCTTTCAACGCCGGCAATGCCGACGCGCCACAATCGACCAGCAGCGAAGCCTTCGCCGTCTCCAGGAAAAAACAGGTGTTGAACCTTCCCCCCGAGCCAAAGGCGTCACCTGAACCTACGATGGT